>JAKLKO010000001.1 GCA_023150615.1 Phycisphaerae bacterium | reverse complement strand
ACAAGAGCGCGGTGGCGCGGCCGTGGGAACGCAAGTTTCTGGGGTACAGCGTGACCGTGCATCGCGAGACCAGGCTCAAGATCGCCCCCGCCAGCGTGCAGCGGTTCAAGAAGAAGCTTCGAGCGCTGCTGCGGCAGGGGCGTGGCCGCAACCTTCGCGGCCTGCTGACGGAATTGGCGCCGATCCTGCGAGGATGGGCGGCCTACTTCCGGCTCAGCGAAGTGAAGGTCACCTGGGAGTCGCTGGATCAATGGCTGCGTCGCAAACTGCGGGCCATCCTGTGGAAGCAGTGGAAGACGTGGCGGACGCGACTCCGGGAGTTGGTGCGGCTGGGCCTATCTCGCGAACGCGCCGCGGCATCGGCCTGTAATGGGCGGGGAACCTGGTGGAATGCCGGTGCCTCGCACTTGAACGAGGCGGTCCCGAACGCGCTGCTGCAACGCTGGGGACTCGTGAGCCTGCAACAGGAGCAGCGACGGCTCGCGTGCAACGTGTGAACCGCCGGATGCCGAACGGCACGTCCGGTGGTGTGGGAGGCCGGGGCCGCAAGGCCCCCGCCTACCCGATTACCTTCCGCATCGCCCCGCAGGTGGCGCCCGCCGTCAGTCGCGGATGCCGAGGGTCCGAACCATGTCCCTACGGCGAGCTCCAGAGCGTTTCGCCGCTGTCGTCGTAAAGCCCCAGCGCGGGTCGGCCATCGGGCCAGACGCCCAATTGCACGCGGCTCTTGCTCTGCCTGTCGTACATGATGAGGTTGGTGCCGTCCGCGAAGACGCTGAAATTCGCACGCGTTTTGCCTGCGTCGTCGGCCAGCGAGATGGACGGCGACCCGTCGGCGGTCACGCCGAAACGCGATCGCACCCTCGCCAGCTTATCACCCACCGCCAGGCCCCACGAAGCATCCGGGAACAGCCCAAGGGCGGCGCGGAGTCGTCCGTCCACATCGGCCATCGATACGCTCGGCGCCCCATCGGTGCCAGCCGCAGTCATGCGCATTCTCGCCATGCCCTTGGCATCGCTGAAGGCGATGGCGGGCACGCCGTCCGCGCCGACAGTCACATCCGTGCGCGATCGCCCGCCGTCATCGAGCAGGTAGAGGTGGGACGATCCATCGGTCCCGACCTCGAGCGTGGCGCGGAACCGGCCCTGCGGATCTCCCAGACCGAGCGTCGTCGCGCCATTCGGTTTGACGCTGAGCTCGGCACGCGTCCGGCCGTCGCGGTCTCCCAGCACGAGCACTGGCGAACCATCCGCGGCGACGCCGAGGCCCATCCGTGTGCGCCCCTCGTTGTCGGAAAGCGTCAGGCTCGCCCGGCCCGATTCGTCCGCGAATAGCCGCGCCCGCACGCTTCCCTTCGCGTCGCGAACGATGAATCGCTCGGCCTCGATTACGTTGTTCAGTTGAAGCGGACGGGCCTGGCCGCCGAGGACGACGATCGCGCACAACCCGACGATGATCGCGGCCGCCGACGTCCTGAGCCGCCGGTTCTGCCGTTCGAGTTGCGTGACGCGTCGACGCAGGTCTTCGAGGAGTTGGGTTCGTGCGGGCATACGACCTCCTTGTCAGCCCCAGTCCGCTCTCGCCCGGCCTAGGAGGCTCGGGGTTCGAGCGTCGGCTCCGCCGTTGGTTTCGGGCCTGCGATCGGACCGCCGCGCGCGGCCGGTCGCGAGGGAATGGACGGCGCCGGATCGCCCGTTCAGGCGTCGCCGGCGCGCAATCCACCCTTTTCAATATCGGTGCGGGGGGCGTTCGGACTTGCCGGTCGGGCCGGATTGGGCTATTTTTTGCCTACCTAGCGGCGTAGCTCAGTTGGCAGAGCAAGGGATTCATAAGCCCTGGGTCGTCGGTTCAAGTCCGACCGCCGCTATTCAGGGGCTATCCTCCGGAATGCCGAGGGCTTGCGAACGCCCGCGAGTCAGATCGTCCTACGCGAGTCAAGCAGCAGGTTGAGGGGGCCATCGTTGACCGCCTCGACCCGCATCAGGGCACGGAACTGCCCGGCCTCCACCGGCAGGTGGTCGCGGAGCCGCGTCACGACCCGCTCGTAGAGCGGCTCGGCCAGCTCGGGCGGGGCGGCCGCATCAAATCCCGGCCGACGGCCCTGCCGGCAATCCGCCATGAGGGAGAAGTTGCTGACCACGAGGACCGCGCCGCCGATCTGGGCCACGTCGCGGTTGATCTTGCCGTGCTCATCCGGGAATACGCGGAGGTAGCGCACCTTGTCGGCGATCGCGTCGGCGTCTTCCGCGGTGTCGTCGGCGGCCACGCCGACATAGACGAGCAGACCTCGGCTGATCGACCCAACGGTGCGGTCATCGACGCCGACCCGGGCGTGTGAGACGCGTTGAACGAGGGCTCGCATGCGGCGCCTTTCGACGTCGTCAGATCGTATGGACGCCGAGGATGCGGAGCAAGAAGACGACGGCCGCCAGCAGCAGGATGGCCGCGAGGATCAGGAAGGCGCGTCGCCCTTCGCGCGCCGCAGCGAGCGCGTAGAGGACGCCGGTGGTCGCGAGCGTCATTGGGCGGACCCACTCCGCGGGCGGTCGCGCGCTGGCCAGGAGCTGCGTCAGCGCGAACGCCGGCAGCACCAGCAGCGCGGCGAACCACAGCCCCGGCGCAAAGCACCGCCAGCGCGACGCCGGCAGGGCTTCGGCCAGCGCGAGGATCGGCAGCGCGGCGACGGCCGCGATGGCGGCCGAGTACTGCGTGATCCAGCCCCGCCACTCGAGGTTCTGCCATCGGAATCCGGCGAACAGCACCGCCGCCGCGAGCGACAGGATCGTCATTCCCGCCAGCGTCGGCGAGTCGTTCCGCCGCGCTTCGCCGGCCGTGACCAGCGCGAGCAGCAGGATCGCGGCGAGGCCGGAGAGCCAGCGCGCCGCCGAATCGTCGCGCTCCAGCACGTACCGCCAGCGCGGCCAGAAGGCCATTTCGAACGCGACGAGCACCGCGAGCGCCGCGACGAGGAACCCGATCCGCCGCACGTACGGAATCGCGCGGCCGGCCGTCGTCCATGCACGGCCATCGAGCAGTTGCTGATCCCAAAAACGGGCCAACCAGCACCAGATGAACGTCATCGCGGCAAGCGCGATGAGGATCGCGTTGAGCGTCAGCGGCAGGCGCGAGACGAGGCCGCTCGTGCCGGGCGTCGGGAGCGGCAGGATCGCGATCGTCGCGACGCCGAGGGTGACATGCGCCGCGCCGAGGCCGAAGAGATTGGCGTTCCAGCGCCGATGCGCAAGGTAGAAGCACGCGACCGCGACCGCGATCGCGGAGGCGATCGGCAGTGCGGCCAAGCCGCGCGTCGCCGGTCCGCCGACGGAAAGCTGACCGACCCCCAGCAGAAGCACAATGCCCGCCGCAATGGCGATGACGGAATTCAACGCTCCGGCCGGTCGGTGCGGCTCGATCAGTTGGTGCAGTCGATCGGGCCACGCGGTGTTCTCGTGCCGACGGAGCGAGAGCTCGCGACCCAGGACGGTGATGGCGATCGCCGCGGCGAAGATCGTCTGGACGAGGGCGAGAATCGCGAGTTGTTCGACGCGGCTCGAGTCGAGCCATCGCGCGGGGCCGGCGGCCGATGCGGCGCCGGCGGATGCGGCGAATACGGCGATCGCGGCGGCAATCCCGCGGCGCGCACGCGTCGCGCACAGGGAATTGGCATCGCCGGGAATTCGCTCTTCCGTTCGCACGGGATCCTCGATCAGGCCGGATTCGTCGCGACCGGCGATGGGGGCTTGGGCGATGCGATGGCGTCCGAGACCGTCGCGGAGAATCGCCGCCCGCCGCCGTCTACGAAGAGATTGAACCACGTTTCGAGCATGAAGGCCTGGTAGAGCTGGACCGACAGGTCGCGGCCTTCGTCGAAAAACGCGCGCTTCATCCACTCCACGTAGTCGACCTGGAAGATCCCCCGCCGCCGGACGCGATCGGGGTGCAGTGCCTCGTGGAGCCGCTCGCGCAGCGGGCCGCGGAACCACGCCCCGATCGGGGCAACGAAGCCCTTCTTCTCGCGGTAGATGCAGTGCCGCGGAATGTGCCGTTCGGCCAGCCGCTTGAGCACGAACTTGAGCTCTCCGCCGCGGAGCTTCTGCGTGGCCGGCACGGTCGCCGCCAGCTCAACGAAGCGATAGTCGAGCAGCGGCTCGCGGGACTCGAGCGATGCGGCCATGGTCATCTTGTCCTGGAGAAACAGGAGCTGATCGGCGAGGTACATCTTCGTGTCGACGTACATGGCGCGGTCGATGTCCGAGGCGGTCAGCGGGACCGCGTCCCAGTGCCTCTCGAACTCGCCGTGCCGAAACGTCTCGCGATGGACGCGCATCGCGTCGCCCGCAAAGAGCGGACCGGCAAACTCGGGCAGGTAGGAGACCATGTTGCGATAGAACGCGCGCGCATCGGAATCGACATCGTGATTGAACTTCCGCGCGAGCCGGCTGAGATTGGCCCAGCGCGACGTACGGCTTTCGGGCAGCACGCTCAGGAGCGGCCGGATAAGCCCCTGGCGGACGAACCGCGGTACTCTCCGATAGGCGTTCTGCCACTGGATCGCGCGGTAGCGCCGATAGCCGGCGAACAGCTCGTCGCCGCCGATGCCGGAGAGCGCGACCGTGACGTGCCGCCGCGTAAACTCGCTGAGCGCCAGCGTCAGGAACGCGGCCGGGTCGCCGCACGGCTCGTCGAGGAACCAGGCGACGCGATCGACGTCCTTGAGCAGGTCGTCCGACGTGAGTGTCAGCTTGTGATGTCGCGCACCGCAGCGCTCCGCAACCGCCTGCGAGTACTCGAACTCGTTCATGAACGCGCCTTCAGCCCCGTAGCCGATCGAGAATGCCTCGACGGGCGCCGTAGAGATCTCGGCCATGAGCGCGACGACGAGGCTGGAGTCGATCCCGCCGGATAGGAACGCGCCCAGCGGCACGTCGCTGATCATCCGCAGTCGGATGGAATCCCGAAGCAGTGCTTCGACCGCCTCGAGCAGCTCGTCCTCGCGCCAGGCGCGCTGTCGCGAGTAGTCGACGTTCCAGTATTGTTCGATCCGCAGTCCGGCGCGATCGAAGATGGCGAGGTGTCCGGGCGGGAGCTTCCGAATCTCGCGGAACATCGTGTCCGGGCCGGGCAGGGAGTTGAAATTCAGGTACGCGACGATGGCTAGCGGATCGAGAGTCCGGGGCAGGTCGTCGTCCTGCAGCAGCGCCTTGGTCTCCGAGGCGAAGCGGAGTCGCCCGGCGTGCAGCGCGTAGTAGAGCGGCTTGATCCCCAGGCGATCGCGAACGAGGACGAGTCGGTCGTGCCGCCGGTCCCACAGGGCGATGGCGAACATGCCGATCATGTGCCGCACGAAATCCAGCCCGTGCTCTTCATAGAGATGGACGATGGTCTCGGTGTCGCTGGCGGTGCGAAATCGATGACCGCGCTGGATCAACGCCTCGCGGAGCGATTGGAAGTTGTAGACCTCGCCGTTGAAGATGATCCAGATCGTCTCATCCTCGTTCGAGATGGGTTGGTGACCCGTGGCGAGGTCGATGATGCTCAGACGGCGCATGGCCAGCGCCGCCGGATCGCGCAGGTAGAAGCCCTCGTCGTCGGGACCGCGGTGGGTGAGGACGGCGTTCATCCGGGCGAGCAATCGCCCGTCAATGGGTCGCTGGAAGTCGACGATGCCGCAGATGCCACACATGCGCTCGCGCTGGACCTTCCCTCGTACGCCGCGCTCGAATGACGTGGGCGAAAGCGCCGGCTGGCGGCGTCACGATTCCGCGGACGTTATGACCCGACCGATAGTGTACCCATAGTGTACCCGTTCGGGCGAAATCATGCATCGGGGGGGGGGCGGAAACCGCGTCAGGCCGACACGGCAGCGGGGGCGGGTGTTATTTCTGCTCGAACAGCGCGCGGTCCTTGAATTCGTTCGCGCGGCCGACCAGCTCATCGCGCGCTGGCAGGGATTCGGACTCGAGCTGGAATTCGTAGGCGCGGTTGTCCCGGATCGTGAACGGAAAGAGGCACTCGGCGAACAAGTCGATGAAGGGCGTCTGGTACCACGGGGCGTTGATGCGGACGTTGGTCTTCAGCGACTTGAAGCCGTCCTTGCGGCAGATGAGGTCGTAGTCGCCGTACCACGTGAACGGGACCGTAACCGGCGATTTCCCGACTTCCTGATCGTTGAGCACGACGGCCGCACCGTCCGGAACGGTCGTGATGGTCACGGTCCGCTCGACGCAGGCCGGGCCGCACGCGAGGATTCCGGTCGCGCCGATGCCGAGCGCCAGACCGATCCGATACCGACGTCGCCGCGATGAAACCAAGCCTGAACTCCCGCGCCGAGGCGCCGCGCCAACCGGACGCATAGACGGCGTCGTTCCCGCCGGGCAGTGTATCGCGCGAAGGGTCGTTGGCAAGGCGCCGCGCGGAAACGAGCGCGCCCGTGCAGCGGACCGCGCGGGCGCAAGATCAATGTCCGGGCCGGTGCGTTCGTGGAGGCTCTAGCGGCCGTTGCCCCCGAGCACGTCGGAGAGCGTGACCTTCCGCAGAATGTCGCGCATCTTCGACGCCACCTCGTTGTACGTCCGGTTGAGCGTGTTCTGCACGGCGTTCGGCAGGCCGGGGACGGCGGCCGTGCCCGACTCGGGCATCAGGCCGCCGACGCCGTCAAAGACGTCGTACAGCGTGATCTTGTCGGCCGGGCGATTGAGGCGGAATCCGCCGTGCGGACCGCGGTCGGATCGCAGCACGCCCGCGCGCGCCAGTTGACTCATGATCTTGGCCGCGTACGCCGTCGGCAGCTTGTACTTTTGGGCAACTTCGCCGGCCTGCACGCCGTTCGATGCTCCGGAACCTCGCGCTCGCTTGCCGATTTCAAAGACCGCGAGCAGCGCATAGGAGGCGGCTTTGGTTCGCATCATTTCCATGTGATGTATCCCGTCGCCCGATAAAACCCCGTCCTGCCGCGAGGCGTCTGACGAATTAAGTCGACGATCCGTGCGGATGCGCCGCGCGAGACGTTGACCGCTCTTCGACCGCCCGCGCTCGCGCCAGTGTGTCGGGCTGATGAAAGCACACCGCCGGCGCGGCCGGTCTGCCACTGGTGCCGGATTATACGAAGAGTCTATGCGAGAAAACCCTAATTCCAAAAAAACTTCGTTCACGGTGCGGAATCCCGGTAAGGCGCGGCCCGACGGCGTTATCGGCCCTCAGATCGCGCCGCGATTCCGCAACACGCAAGCGTATAAACAGGTATTGATTATCTGTAATAGCGTACTTCACCACTCGGTCCCGCGACCGTCACGAACCGGCCGAGCGCGTCGGCGGTCGCACCGGCTGGGTCGTAGACGCCGGGCGCGTCGCGGTCGGCTGCGTGGCGGGCGGTGGGAGGCGGCTGGGATGGAGCATCGGGTCCTCCCAGCGATAGCTGATCCGCCAGTAGGGTCGGGCGCGTTCGAGGCGCTCGGCCACGATCTCCAGAACCACCGGCCCGGCCCGCGCGGCGTACTGAAGCTGAACGCGGTCCTCGCTTGAACGGACGACCCGGCCGTCGCCATAGGCGACGCTCATCTGTCGGATCAGCCCGGCGGACGTGTATTGAACCGGTTGCACGACATACTGAATCTGGTAGGCGACGCCCTTCGGGCCGGTGCGGTTCACCCGGAGAGCGATGAACTCGGTGGGGCCGTTGCTGCGGACTCGGGTCGCCTGAAGCAGCCGTGCGGGCTCACCCAGCCGGTCGCTCAGCTCCGCCCATGGAACGGTCGCGACCTGCTCGCGAATCTCGTCGATCCGCATGCCGGTCGTCAGGACAAACCGCTCTTGGCTCCCGATCGCCACGGCTCGAAGACCACGGATTTCGAAGCTCCGCCCGTTGGGCCAGATCTGGAGTCGGCCGGTCGGCGGCGGGACGTTTGGGGATTGCGCGGGAGCCAGGACGAGCGCGGCGAGTAGAATCGGACGCATGGGCGTTCCATCGGGGGCCGTCGCGGCGATTGTCGCACAGGGTCGGCCGATGATCTATCGGCCTGTCCGGGCTTCACAATAAACGGCGGGCCGGGCCGTTTGGCAGGATGGGCGAACGCCAGCGCTGGAGTCGGAGTCGGCGCCGGGGCCGTGTCTCGGGGACGGGCGTCAACACGTGCGGAGCGACGCGATCGCTCCCATCGAGGTCGTCGGATGAGGTTGCATCGGGGCGGGTTCCTGATCCTGCTCGCGTTGGCATTCCCGGCCGGCAGCGCGGGCGGCCCGCGGAATGAGCCGCTCTGGTCGCCGGACCATGCAGCGCACCTGCTGCGGCGCGCGGGCTTCGGCGGGACGCCCGAGCAGGTGGAGCAGCTCGCCAGTCTGGGTCGCGCGGCGGCGGTCGAGTCGCTCGTGAATTACGAACGCATTCCGGCGCTGCGCGAGACGTTCGAGCCGGCGTCACACGATTTGCCGAGCCGCGCGGAACTGCGGGCCATGTCCGACGACGAGCGGCAGAAGCTCGTCATGGACCGGCGTCGCGCCGAGAACGCGCAGCTCGAGCGCATGCGCGGTGCGTGGGTCCGGCGGATGGCGGAGACGCCGCGCCCGCTCGAAGAGAAGATGGTGCTGTTCTGGCACGGACACTTCACAAGCGGCATGCGCGAGGTGAAATCATCGCGGCTGCTGTGGCACCAGAACGAGCTGTTCCGCCGCCACGCCACCGGGAACTTCCGCACGCTGCTCGTCGAGGTCAGCCGGGACCCGGCGATGATCCTCTATCTGAACAACGCGCAGAACGTCAAAGGGCATCCGAACGAGAACTACGCACGGGAACTGATGGAGCTGTTCACGCTCGGGATCGGCCACTACACCGAGCGCGACGTCCTCGAGGCGGCGCGGGCGTTCACCGGCTGGGGCATCGAGCGCGAGTCGGGCGAGTTCGTGTTCCGCGCGCGGCAGCACGACGACGGGGTGAAGATCTTCCTCGGCGAGCGGGGGCCGTGGAATGGCGGCGACGTCATCGACATCATCCTGAAGAAGCCGCGCGCGGCCGAATACATCACCGAACGACTGTGGCGCTTCTTCGCCGGTACCGAGCCGGATCCGCAGGTGATCCGGCCGCTTGCGGCGGTCCTGCGCAAGAACAAGTACGAGCTGAAGCCGCTGCTCCGCGCGATTTTCATGCACGATCAGTTCTACGCCGAGCGCGTGATGTTCGTGAAGATCAAGAGCCCGGTGGAGCTGGTGGTCGGCCTGTGCCGCGCGCTGGAGATCCGACCGGTCGACCGCGCGGGCGTGGCCTTCGGACTGCGCATGATGGGCCAGGACCTCTTTCAGCCGCCCAACGTGAAGGGCTGGGACGGCGGACTGAACTGGATCAACACGGCGACGCTGTTCAACCGCTACAACGTGGTCGCGCGGTTGCTGAGCGGATCGGAGGGTCCGCGCCGGCGGCGCTGGGAGCGGATGCGCGAGCGAACGCGCGACGACCTGGCGGAGATGGAACCGGCCGACGATGACGGCCCGCAGCCGCCGTACGATCCGATGCCGCTCGTCTCGCGGCGGAAGCTCACAACGCCGGAGGCGGTGGTCGACGATTTCGTCGACCGCCTGTTGCAGCGACGGATCGAAGCCTCGCGGCGGGAGGTGCTGATAAGCACGTTCCGGCAGTCCCTTCGCGACTCGGCCGTCCTCGCGTCGCCCGCGAATGCCGAAGCCGTGCGAGAGCTGTTGCTCCTGATCGTGGCGATGCCGGAGTACCAGGTGTGGTAGGACGGAGGCAACGGGTGCGGCAATGAGCGAGTGGCCATTTGCGACGCGGCGGAGATTCCTGCGTGACGGGCTGACGATCCTGAGCGCGGGCTGGACGGCCCCGACGTTCCTGACGCGCACGGCCGAGGCCCTTGGCGCGCCGAAGCGCGACGCCGATGCGCGGGTGCTCGTCGTCCTGCAACTCGCCGGCGGCAACGACGGACTGAACACCGTGATCCCGTACCGCGACGACGCGTACTATCGCGCGCGGCCGAGACTGGCGATCGCGCGCAAGGACGCCCTGCGCGTGACGGATGACGTCGGCCTGCATCCGCGGGCCGAGGGCCTGAAGCGACTGTACGACGACGGGCTGCTGGCCATTGTGCAGGGCGTGGGGTATCCGAACCACGATCGCTCGCACTTCCGCAGCACGGACATCTGGGAAAGTGCCGACCCCGCGCAGCGAATGCACAACGGCTGGCTCGGGAGATACTTCGACTGCACGTGCAAGGGCGCCGATCGCCCCGATCCGCGTTCGGCGATTGCGTTGACCGCCGAGGCGCCGCTGAGCCTGCTGGGCGAGCGGTTCAGCCCGGTCTCGTTCGGGACGCCGGACCAGTTGCAATGGCAGCCCGGACGGGTGTCGCAGTCCGCGCGCGACGCATTCGAGCGGTTGAATGCTGCGCCATCGACCGAGCCGTCCTCCGCGGCGAGCGCGCCGCTGTCGACCTTGGAGTACCTCCAGCGGACCGCGATGGATGCGCGCCTCAGCGCGCGGGAAATCCAGGAGGCGGCGGGCGGCGGTGGGCGCCGGGGACTCGACGGCCGGCGCGGCGGCGGGCGCGGGATGTTGTCGCAGCAGTTGGCGATGGTTGCGCGGATGATCGCGTCGGGCCTGCCGACGACGGTGTACTACGTCTCGCTCGGCGGGTTCGACACGCACGCGGGTCAGGACGGTCGGCACGCGCAGCTCATTCAGGAACTGGGCGAAGCACTGTCGTCGTTCATGGATGACCTGAAGGAGCGCCGCCAGTCGCACCGCGTGCTGCTGATGACCTTCTCCGAGTTCGGGCGGCGCGTCGCAGAGAACGCCTCGCAGGGCACCGACCATGGCGCGGCCGCCCCGATGTTCCTGGTGGGCGAGTCCGTGCGGGCCGGGATGCACGGGCGACACCCGAGCCTGGTCCAGCTCGATCAGGGCGATCTCAAGTGGGGGATCGACTTCCGCTCGGTCTATGCCGAAGTGCTCAGCGGATGGCTGGGGACGGACGCCCGGCGGATCCTCGGCATGAAGTTCCCGAGCGGCAGGCTGCTCCGGGCGAACGCGGCGCGCGGTCGTCAGTCGTGATACGCCGGCGTCCAGCCGACGTTCTGGCCGTTGCTCGACCACTTCGTATTGTCGCCATCGACATCGATGCGCCCGTCCGGGCGGACGTGGTAGCCCAGCCCGCGAAGCGTCTCGCTGTTGCCGTGCCCATCGACCCAAAGCACGTTGGCGCGGCCGACGTGGCGATCGTCCGCGGCGGTTCGCTCGGACGGGAAGCCGGCCGCCTCGCCCGCGCCCATGTCGATCCGCGGCGGATCGAGATTGAATCCCTCGTTGCCGAGGCGATCCGGATCACGCGCGTCATCCGCATATTCGCGACGACTGTTCCTCGGGAATGACGCGGCCGTGCCCATGCTGTCCGCCACCGCGACGCATTCCGACGGGCGGCGCACGTTCGTGATGTAGACCGGCCAGCGCTTGAACGACGCCAGGTCCGACGGGTTCTTCAGGCGCGAATTCCCGAGGAACTGGTAGTTGTAGCCGTACGCGCCGTTGCGTTCATCCGTCCAGTCTGCCACACTGGGACACACGTAGACCTTTCCGCTGTAGTTCTGCTGGTCTCCCTTCTCGCCGAGCGGATCGAACGTGTCGCCGCATTCCTGCGGATAGACGAACGGGTCCATGCCGACATTGGTGCCCATCAACGCGAGGAATGTCGGCCGGTACTTCCACCCGCCCATGATCAGGGCGCGCCAGTTGCAGTTGTCGATCCTGGGCAGGCGGCCGGGGACGAGCTTGTTCTCGTTGTCGGTCGAGTACATCGTCAGCCCGTGTGACAGCGAGCGCAGGTTTGTCAGGCAGACTGTGCCTTTCGCGTGGGCGCGGGCCTGCGACAGCGACGGAAGCAGAATCGCCATAAGAAGGGCGATGATTGAGATGACCACGAGCAGCTCGATCAGCGTGAACGCGGAACGACGCCCGCAGCGCGGATTGATGGTCGCAACCTGCATGGAGGCGATTCTTCCGGCCCGCGACGAATCCGATCCAGTCTAGCAAATCGTACGCGGCGAGGTCAAACTCGATCGCCACGGTCCGGTATCGACGCACCCGCGACGCCGCTACAATCGCCCGACGCGTGAGCATGGCCGACCCCGCCTCCGATTCCGTGTCCATCATCGTCCCCACATACAAGGAGGCGGATAACCTGCGCCTGCTTGCCGGGCGCATCTTTTCGGCACTGTCGAGCGCGGGCCTGCGCGGTGAGCTGATCGTGGTCGACGACGACAGCCGCGACGGGACCGACACGATCGTCGCGGAACTGGCGCGGACGCACGACGTACGGCTGATCGTCCGCGAGAACGAGCGCGGATTGTCCTCGGCCGTCATCTGCGGGATGAAGGCGGCGCGGCACGACTTCTTCGTGGTCTTGGACGCCGACCTGAGCCATCCGCCGGAGCGGATTCCCGAGGTCCTCGAACCGCTCCGCAGCCGGCGGGCCGACTTCGTCTTCGGCAGTCGCTACGTCGCAGGCGGGACGACGCGCGACTGGGGCGTCTTCCGCAAGCTGAACTCCCGCGTCGCAACGTGGCTGGCGCGGCCGCTGACGAACGTGTGCGATCCGATGGCCGGGTTCTTCGCGATCCACCGGCGGACGTTCGAGGCCGCCGACCGGCTGAACCCGATCGGCTACAAGATCGGTCTTGAAATCCTCGTGAAGGGCCGCTGCCTTCGCGTTGTCGAGGTGCCGATCGAGTTCTCCGACCGCCTGCACGGCCGCAGCAAGCTCACGCCCAGGCAGCAGTTCCTGTATCTCGTCCACCTTTGGCGCCTCTACGCCTATCGCTGGCCGATCGCGACGCGAGCGGCGCCGTTGCTTGTCATCCTCGCAGCGCTCGCGGCGTGGTGGATTCTCCGTCGTTAGCTGCCGCACCGTACACGCCTTGCCTCGTGAAAATAGTCACAATCGGACGCCTCTTCCCTTCCCGGCGTGAATCGCCGCGGGCACGCGCTCATGAAAGCCAGTCCGGGAACTCGCGTCCCCCGTCTGCTACTCGATCGTCGGGCGCGCCATGATCTCAGCGGAGTCCGTACTCCGATTGACACCATTGCGGGTCGCGAAATAAACTGCGGGAGATCGGGCCGTTCGGCGGGCACGCGCCGAATTCGATCGCCTCGCACAAGGGTCTGACTTTTTTCAGTTCGCGCACCAATCGGGCGGACGACGCGGTGGTGCAACGTCGCGCGTCCGAGATGACGCGAGCCGGGAGCATGGAGCAATGATCGCGCGTCTTCTGAGAATCGTTTTCTCGTGTGTCGCGGGCGCAGCGATGGGAGTCGCGTGGGTCGACGGCGCGGCGCGGGCGGACATGATCTCGTTTGACAACTCGTGCGGCGACGCCACGTGGCACGGCTGCTGCGATTGCGGCGTGGACCAAAAGTGCAACAACTGGACGATCCCGGCGTCGCCGGCGCCGATCTGTCCGGCGTTTCCCTCCGGCGCGGATGACGTGACGATCGTCGGCGACTGCTCCATCGTCGCCGGGATGACCGGCGTGGCGGGGAACCTGGCACAATCCATGGGCACGTTCACAATCAACGGCGACCTGCAGGTCGCCAACCTGGGCACGTTCGACGGACCGGTCGTCTGGAACAGCGGCGAGATCGCGCGTTCCGGCGGGGCGGCCGGGCAGCAGGTGACGATGAACGGAGGCCTGACGATTCAGGGCGACGACGACAAGGTCCTGAGCTTCTTCGGCGGCTTCCGGCTGATCAACGCCGCGGCCGCGACATGGAGCGGCGCGGGCAAGTGGACCATCGGCATGATCCCGGGCGGCTGCTGCCCGGCGATCTTTGAAAACGCGATGGGGGCGACGTTCACCGTGCAGAACACGGCCTCGATCCTCCAGACGGCGTTCGGCATCGGCGTGATCGAGAACAAGGGCACGCTGATCAAGTCGTCGGCCGGACTGAGCGAGTGGGCCGTCGATCTGAACAACACGGGGACGGTCCACGTCCAGCAGGGCGAACTTCGGCTGACGCGCGCCGGCATCATCGACGGAACGTGGATGATCGATCCCGGCGCGGAGGTCGCCTTCGCCGGGAACTTCTTCGAGCTCGCGCCGACGGTCGTCATTCAGGGGCGCGCGGTCGTGAAGCAATCGGGCACGAATATCGGCGTGCGGATCAACGACGACGTGACGATCGACGATCTCACGATCGCCGACGATGGCCGGCTCGGCGGCACGGGAATCCTGCGCATCGCCGGCACGCTGACGAACGAGGGCGGCGATCCGAGCGTGCATCTTCACATCCTGCCCGGCGGACTCGTGGAGTCGAGCGGGCTGGCGCCGTTCTTCGGCCGGCTGGACGTGGAGGGCACGCTGCACCTGCCGACGGGTGCGAACATGGGATGCTTCGGCTCTCCTCTCAACATCATGCCCGGCGGCGTCGTCACGATCGACGACGGTGCGACGCTCGGCCAGACCGGGCTATTGACGCAGCCGATCGAGAACCACGGGACGATCCGCAAGCCCGCGACGCCCGGTACCGCGACCATCGCAAACGCCTTCAACTGGTTTCTCAACCACCACAGCGACGGCGTGATTTCGGTCGAAGGCGGAACCCTTGCCAATCCGAACCGGTTGGACAGCAGCGGGACGTTCAACATCGCCGCAAATGCCACGTTTGCGCAACAAAGTTGGGGCACTTACCACCCGGGAACGAACTTCACCGGCGATGGTTGGTTCCACCTCGATAGCGCGCCCAACAACTTCATCGACGCGGGATTCACACTCGTCATCCCGCGATTCCGGATCTCGGGCTTGGTCAACGCCGGCGACGGAATCAGCGGCCCAGGAAACCTGACGATCACCAAGGAGTTCGATGTGCGGGGCGGGTCGATCAACGTCCCGATGTGCACGCTTCAGGCCGGCGCGGTGATGAACGTCAACGGCCCGAACTTCGCCGGCTCCGCCGCGGTCGTCTTCGAGAACTTCGGCCGCGTGAACCTCGTGGGCCAGACGCTCGGTTTCGGCGTCTTCAACAACCGGCCCGGCGGCGTCATCGATCTCCAGGCCGACCTCGCGTTCTTCCAGTGGTTCAGCAACGGCCCGTTCAACAACGAGGGCACGATCGTCAAGTCCGCCGGCAGCGGACCGGGCGACGTGGTCGCGATCACCACGAACACCGGGACCATCCGCTCCGAGTCTGGCCGAATGGGGTTCTGGCACACGACGAACGCGCTCACGCAGAACGACGGCCTGACGGAGCTGGCCGGAGGCCAGATATTCGTCCAGTCGACGATGCACCTGAAAGGCGGTGTCGTGCGCGGCGCAGGAGACCTCATCGCCAACGTGAACAACGTCGGCGCCGAGGTCGAGCCGGGCCAGTCGCCCGGAATCCTCACGATCGCCTCGAACGCGAATCCGGCGATCGCGGGCAACTACACGCAGGGCGCCGGCGGCCGGCTTGAGATCGAGGTCGGCGGACTCATGCCCGGCATGAAGCACGATCGACTCGTCGTCACGGGCGCCGCGTCGCTGAACGGAACGTTGGAGTTGAAGCAGTTCAACGGATTTGTGCCGAACAGCGGCGACTCGATCACGATCCTCACGGCCGCTTCGGTGATGGGCGGTTTCACCACGGTTGAACTGGCCGGCTTCCCCGCATCCATCTCGGCCATGGTGCAGGTCAACGCGTCGTCGGTCGTCGTCACTTTCCAGGACGCCGCCGACATGGATGGCGACGGCGTCGAAGGCCCCGGCGGCACGGACGAGGACCTCGACGATTCCGATCCGCACGTCTGTCGCGACGTCGACGGCGATGGCTGCGATGACTGCTCGCAAACCGGCGCCGATGGCAGCGGCGGCGATCCCATGGACGACGGTCCCGATGCCGACGGCGACGGCATCTGCGATGCCGGCGACGACGACAATCCCGCGCCGCAGCCGACTCCGCCCTGCGGCACGTGCGGGCCCGGCATGACGCCGCTCGTGACGCTGACGCTCGCCGGCTGGGGCGTGGCGATCGGCCGGCGCGCGCGGCGTCGGCGGCGCATGACGTAGACCGCGATACGGGTATTCAAACGGTCGCGGCGCGGGAGGGCGAAGCGCCTGCCGAAGCGCGGTTCCGGGGTCGATCCGCGCCGCCCTCCGGATCAGTGTTGGTGGGCGCGCTCGTTCGCGTGATGCGTCTTCTCCCGCTCGAACGGATCGGTTTGCGGCGCGATGACCACGCCGACGCGTTGCCGCGCTTCATAATCCGCCAGCGCCGCCCCGACGGCCGGCTCGATGTGCGCGAGCAGCCGCGTGCCCGGCAGGGCGGCGACGAGCCGCTCCTCGATCCGATGCGACAGTTGATGCGCTGCATCGACCGTCATGTCCGCCGCGACGACGAGATGAATGTCGACATGTCTCTCGGTGCCGGCGCGCCGCGTGCGGATCGCGTGGACCTCGACGAACTCATCGCGAAACTGCTCGAGGCACGCTTGCAGTTGGCGGTGCTCATCCTCGGGCAGCGCCAGATCCATGAGTTGTCCGAATCCCGGCGCAATAATGCGATAACCCACCGTCAGCAGGTACGTCCCGAGGATGATCGCCGTGAGGGCGTCGATGCGGTTCGCGAAGCTCCAGCCCTCGCGCAGCCCATAGCGCGACAGGCCCAGCCCCGCCATCAGACCCACCGTGATCCAAACGTGCGTTCGCAGGTGCATCGCCTCGGCGAACACGGCCGGCGACCGCGTCCTCCTCGACAGGCGGATCACGTACGTCGAAACGACCGCATAGACAACGGCCGCGGCGAGCATCGCAACGATCGTCACGTTTTCGGGCCGCGGATCCGCCGGCGATTGGCCGAGCAGCACGAGGGCCGACTTTCCGATCGCCCACAGGCCGCTGGCGGCGACGAACGACCCCTCGATGATCGCCGCGAGACTGTCGAACTTCCCGTGGCCGTAGGGGTGATCGCGGTCGGCGGGCCGCGCCGCGATGGCGACGAGGGCGAACGCGATCAGCGAGTCGATGAGGTCGGCGGTCGTGTGCAGGCCCTCGGCCGTGATGCTGATGAGGCGGAAGAGCACGCCGATGACCAGCTCGATGACGGCGATCGTCAGCGTTGTGGCGATGCAGACGATGACGGCGCGGCGGCGCAGGGTCTCGAGGCTCGCGGGACGCTCGGACACGAATCGGTCCTCGGGCGAATCCCGGGGCATGGGGTTCGCCGCTCCCATATGGTAGCCTAGGTCGTGCGCTGCCCGCGAGGGCGCGGGGGAGGCCCCATGGCTGCTGAAGCTCGCGCGCTGTTTCTGGCGAATCGTCCGCTTCGGACGCCCGATTCCATCGTCGTCCACGACAAGTTCCGCGGCACCGAGATCGCGCGCGTCTGTCGCGCCGATCCGCCGACGCTGCAACGCGCGATCGAAGCCGCCGTCGCCGCGGCCGAGCCGATGCGTCGCATGCCGGCGCACCGCCGCCGCGCCGTGCTCGACCATTGCGTCGCGCGGCTCGACGAGCGACGCGAAGAACTCGCGCACGTGCTTTGCGCGGAGGTCGGAAAGCCCATCCGAGATGCCCGCGGCGAGGTCGCGCGGATGATCGACACGTTCCGCATCGCCTCCGAAGAGTCGGTCCGCATCGGCGGCGAGGTGATCCCGATGGACCGCACGCCGCGCGGCGATGGATTTCTCGGCCTCTCGCGGCGCGTGCCGGTCGGGCCGTGCGCGTTCATCACGCCGTTCAACTTTCCGCTCAACCTCGCGGCGCACAAGGTCGCCCCGGCGCTGGCCGTCGGTTGTCCGTTCGTGCTCAAGCCGTCCAGCGCCACGCCGCTGACCGCACTGCTGCTCGGCGAGGTGCTCGCCGGGACGGACCTGCCCCCGGGCGCGTTCTCGATCCTGCCGTGCCGCGCCGGCGAGGCCGAGCCGCTCGCGACGGATGATCGCATTGCGCTGCTGAGCTTTACCGGCTCGCCGGACGTCGGCTGGTCCCTCAAGTCGCGCGCGGGCCGAAAGAAGGTCGTGCTCGAGCTGGGCGGCAATGCGGCCGTGATCGTCGATGAGACGGCCGCGATCGACGAGGCGGTCGAACGCATCTGCTTCGGCGCGTTCTACCAGGCCGGGCAGAGCTGCATCAGCGTGCAGCGGATCGTCGTACACGCCGCGGTGTACGAGGCGTTTCGCGATCGGCTTGTTGCGGCCGCGTCGAAGCGGAAGGCCGGTGATCCGCACGATGAGGAGACTTTCATCGGACCGCTCATCGACGAGTCCGAGGCCGAAAGGCTGGAGGCCTGGATCGCGGCGGCGGTCGCGCGTGGTGGGCGAGTGCTCTGCGGCGGCGGGCGTCGCGGCGCGGTGATGGAGGCGACGCTGCTCGAGAACGTGCCGCCCGATGCGGACCTCTGCGCGCGCGAGGCGTTCGGCCCGGTCGCGGTGCTTTCGCGGTTCGATCGCTTCGACGAAGCGCTGGCCGAGGTCAACGCGAGCCGCTACGGATTGCAGGCCGGCGTCTTCACGCGCGACGTGCAGCGGGCGCTGCGTGCCTGGTCCGAGCTGGAAGTCGGCGGCGTGATCGTCGGCGACGTGTCGGCGTGGCGCGCCGATCACATGCCCTACGGCGGCGTGAAGGGCAGTGGGACCGGCCGGGAAGGCGTGCGGTACGCGATGGAGGAGATGACCGATGTGCGGCTGCTCGTCGTCCGCGGTGCGTGAGCGCCGAGCGGGCACGGCGGCGATTCTCGTCCCGCCGTGTTGCGACGCGGCGACGGTCCGGACGCCGCCGCAGAGTTGGCCGCGTGGCCGCGGTTGCGGCGATATTGACGGACCGCCGGCGGCGTGCTACAAGAATGGGCAGCGCCATCCCGGCGCAATCGGCCATGCCGGTCGCGTCGGGCCGCGCTGCGACGTGCGGGTGTAGCTCAGTGGTAGAGCGTCACGTTGCCAACGTGAATGTCGTGGGTTCAAGTCCCATCACCCGCTTTGAGACATGATGCGACATGGACGCACGATCCGCGTCCGTTATCGCACTTGGAACAGCCCCGCCCGAACGCCGATTGTGCCAGCTTGCGACCCGTTCGTACATGCTTCGCCGAAATCTGGTACAAAAATCGGTACAAGCCGTTCCGACACGTGTCGTAGGTTCGGCGCGCCGTCCGTGCCCGTCGCCTTCGCCCGCGGAGCGTCCGGCCGGTCAATCGGCGGGAGCGCCGGCAGCGCGTCGAGCGCCCCGGCCACATCGAACAGCCGCGGATCCGTGTACGTGATCATCGTCAGGTCGAGCGTGCTATGCCGCATCGCGGCTTGAGCGGTGCGCGGCGCAACGCCCCCCTTGCTCAAGTGCGTTTCGAACGTATGCCGCAAGGCGTGAATGTCGAGCACAAGTCCGCGGCTTGCTGCTAAACTAGCAGCAGACCTGCCGGAGTTTAGCCTGCTGCTGCAATGGCAGCAAGGCCGCAGCACAAGCCGGCGTACAGGAAAATGTGCGGGATGCTCCGCGCCATGCGGACCAGGGCCGGCCTGACCCAGCGGGACCTTGCCCGCAAGCTCAGGATGCACAATACAATGGTCCACCGGTCCGAGATCGGCGACCGCCGCATCGACCCGGTCGAGTTCGCGGCATGGTGCCGGGCTTGCGGAGCCGATCCAAGCGAGGCGATCCGGCAGCTTTGAGGCCTCGCCCGAGGGATCGTCACATTAGATAATCGACCTTTCAGGAGAAGGAGTCGTCTATGTCACCGCCCCCACAACCTAGCAGCCCGGAAGCTAAGCCACCAATCGAGAGCGGCCTCGACGTGCTTTTGGCCCTGCTCTATGCGCCTGGCGCTTCCGGAAAGATCGCCGAACCAGTTTTTGGAATCACGCGCCTTCAGAAACTTCTGTTTCTTCTTTGGAAAGAGGGCGGGTTTTTCCAGCATGCACCGGACTTGTACAACTTCAAGGCGTACGACTTCGGACCGTGCATGGACGACCTGTACGATGACCTTGAGTTCGCCGAAGACGTAGGGTTGATCACTGTTATCGAATCACCATCCGGCAACGAATTCGAAGGGGCCGATGAAGAGGCTTTCTTGCGGGATTTCGGATTCCAGCTTGTGAAGAAGGAGACTAGGCGAGATTTTGCGCTCACCGACGATGGCTGCGAGGCAGCGAAAGCCCTTGTCGATGCGCTCGATGCGGCCGACCGAGGCCGCCTTGCACAGATCAAGCGCCGATTCAATTCGATGCCGTTCTTTGACTTACTCCGATACGTGTACCGCAAGTATCCGGCCTTCGCCAACAAATCGGTGCTCTCGCTATGAGCCAGTTCATTGCTCAGAACAAGGAAGTCCTCTCCCTCTGCGTCGCGCTCCTTGGGGTACTTCTCTCGCTTGCCTTTGGAGGCATCCTCAATTGGCGTCACAAGATCTGCCTCGATTACGAGAGCCGCCGAGACGTTGCGATCAACATTGTCCGAGATCGTTTTGTCCAGCGGGCAAGCGCTCACTATTCGGATGTAGCTGGAGAACGAAGACAGAAGAAGACCGAAGTCGAAGAGATTTACAAGCGAACGGAACAGCAGGATTTGATACGCGAACTCGCCACCGACCTCGACGCGCAGAATCGCATACGCCGGCTGTTTCGTTATCTGTCTGCCGCGAGTCACATGAGCTTTGGCTGCATTTGGGGCTCCGTGGTCATCACTACACTCGCATTGCTCTCGATTTGGGTGACGATGCCGAGGTGGCTGGTCGTCACGTGGATGGTCGCGCTTGCGACCGGAATGTGCGGATTCTTGGGTTCGGTATCCGTGATGTGGTTCCTCGACGGTCGCTTCTTCGGATTGGTCAACCGGATCATTGAGCCGGAGGGCGAGTAATCTTGGCCGCAGAACCACCAAATCCCATTTGCCGACGCGAGAGCGACCTCTATTTGCCGCTCTTGTCGCTGTTCAGCGACCATTCGCGTGTGTTCGCGGAGGTGCCATTTTTCGGAAAGCACATTGATCTTCTCTTTGGCACGCCCACGCTGGCACGGTTCTATGCTGTCGAAACAAAATTGAGCGATTGGCGGAGCGCATTTAAGCAGGCAGCCCTGAACCAGTTAGCGGCACAACTTTCGTATGTGGCAGTGCCTTCTAAGCTCGCGACCCGACTGGCCGAAAGAGAGGCAGCGCTCTTCGCTTCGTATGATGTTGGATTGATCGCCGTCGACGGCACAGCCCGTATTCTCATTCGTGCGAGGCGAAACGGCTACTTCATTCGACGATATTACCGCGATCTTAAAACGGCGCTGAGCCACGCAACACAGTCGCAGAAACTGCGGAATATTGGAGACTTAGAACATGCCCTTGCCAAACGATCCCGGGCCTTGGTGCTTTTACAGGCTCGGACCGACTAAAGAGAAGGAATTGTTCAAGCGCCGACGCGACGCTTATGACGGCGTAATTGTGCCTGCGCACATCGCGTCGTACTACTCCGCATTCTGCGCCGAGTTCATTGGTTCGTTGCAGAAGCCATACCTGATCGACCCAATGACGTACCTTTTTGCGGGCGACACCGCGCTCTTGAAGCGATTCGTGAGGGACCGGAAAACGGGCCGCACCATACGCGATACAACAGGCCGCAAAAAGAAGGGGGACCTTAAGCGGTCATTCTCAAAGTTGGTGGAACAACATTACGCTGGACTAGTCGAGACGGTTGTTGGTGAGGACCGGCCTCTCATCCCGCAGGACTTTTCTGCAAACACCGCGGCAGATGAACTTGTCGGCCGTGTCGTCGAGTTTCAGACAAGGCTCCTGTCGGAGCTTCCAGAAAAGTACCGCAAATACGAACAATATGCTCGCAAACAGGGAAAGCCAATGACCGGTGGTGCGAACCCGCCGATGTGCATCGTACCACCATACTTTTCACTCGGCGGTTCCGACGTTCCGGCATGGCTGGAGGTAAATGTAGACCTCTTGGTAAGGACGAAAGCGAAAACAACGCTTCCCGTCTTCCCAGTAATACTCGCGGGGCCTCAGTCACTGAGTCTTAACGCCGCCCTGTTCATATCTAAATATGCCGAGGCCAAACCCGACGGTTATCTGCTTTGGGTGGATGGGTTTTCCAGCGACCAGGATGTCGGTGCCCTGGCCGCGGTGTTCGGCTTTGTAGAAGGCCTAGCAAAGTCGGACAAGCCGATCATCCTGCTCTACGGCGATGCGTTTTCGCTAGTGCTGCACTTTGCTGGACTTAGTGGTTTCGGTTGCGGCATCTGTTATGCCGAGCGCAAGTTGTCAACACAAGACGTTGATGTTGAGGGCATGATCCCCCCGCGCTACTACGTGAGCCTGCTGAAAAAGAAAATTCAGATTGCGACAGAGGCGCGCCGCATCGACTTCTCAAAGTACCCCGATTTGCGCTGCGATTGTGAAGTGTGTGGCCGCAAGCCTGACCCTGGTACGCTCGACGATACCGAATCGCGCGAGCATTTCATGCTGGCAAGGAAGCGTGAAATCGATGCCCTTCGGGGAGGTACGACTCGCGTTGCGTTTTCGACAGCGTTACAAGAAGCATTCACGAAGTACCAGACTGACCCCTTGTTATCGCCGGTTCAACATCTCCGCAACTGGGCCTCAGTCTTGGCGAATGAGTAGCCGGTCTCGCTGACCATGATCGTCGGGTAGCATTTCCCTTGATTGCGGCCGCCTAACCACGCCATCAGCTGATCGAGGCCATCGGCGATTCCGCTTGCCCGGCTTTCAGCCGCGGCTCCCGGCCAGCACCGTTTCGCTTCCCGCCTTCGAGTCTTGCACGCCTCACGCCGGACCCGCTCTTGCGCCCTTCGGGTTTGGTCCGTCATTCGTCCTGCTCCGCTTCGCGGGCCTCTCCGGCGTTTTGCCGGCCGTGCCGCCGCTCGCTCCCTTGCCACCCCCGCCGGGGTCCCTCCGGCCTTGCGAAGGGACCGCACGTCGCGGGTCCCGGCAAGGAGCAAAATCATGAAAGCCGAACAAGCAAAGAAAGTCGCCGACCAGGCCCTCGAACAACTGAGCCAAGCACTCGCCGCAGGCAAGAGCGAAGAACTTACCCGCTACCTGTCGATGCTGGCGAAGTTTCACAAGTACAGCTTCGGGAACGTCATGGTGATCCTGTCGCAGAAGCCCGACGCGACGCACGTCGCCGGCTTCAACACGTGGAAGCAGATGGGCCGCTACGTCCGCCAGGGCGAGAAGGGCATCGTCATCATCGCACCGATGGTCTTCCGCAAGTCGGAGAACCGCAGTGGCGGGCGCGACGCCGATCTCGCACGAACTCGCGCACGAGCGTTAGCATCGCGGCGAGGACCGCCCGGCCGGCAAGACCGTCCGCGAGACGGAGGCCGAGGCCGTGGCGTTTGTCGTCGCCCAGGCCGTGGGCCTGGATGCCGCGCCGCCGCGGACCACGCGCCTCGGATAGGACGCCTCCGTGCGGCGAGGACCGTCCTCAACGCGTCGTTCGCCGGCGATGGATTTCAAACAGGACGGGGTGGAACAAGCTCGTTCCCCTGAAGTGCCGCGACCGGACGAGCGAGGCGTAGTAGGCGACGCGGCGCTCGCACAGTCGCCGCTTTTCAGCCGTCCCGGTCCGCGTCGCCTCCAGCCTCCACGATTCTTTCAGGCCAAGCAGGACTTGCCGAGCCGCGCGATCCAATCGAATGGCCAGCTTCAGGCAGGCTGCCTCCACCCCCCTCAGCGCGTGCTCAGCGCTGCGGCCGGTCTTGGTCGCGTCTCGCGCGGCGTCGAGGGCGTTGTTGACCGCTCCCATGAGACGATTCAGTTGGAGCAGCCGTTGAACGAGGGCGCGACGGGCAACCGCGGGATCTCTGGCAGCGTTTCCGGGAAGCGGGGTCGCCAGTAGCCGGCGCGCCTCACTGAGCGTGCGCTTGCTTCGCACGACGGCGACGGCGGGCCGCAGGGAGTCGGGGACGTAGTTATAGGTTATCCATCCAGAGCCGGCGCAAAACTCGCAGTCCGAAGTGCCGATGCCAACGCACGAATCGCAGATGCGCCAGTCGTCAAACGCGCCGCGGCCGTTGCACGCATCGCATTCATGTACTCCGTTCTCACACGCCATGCAAGGATGATCGGCGAACGCGCGGACAAGCGCAAGGAAGCGCATCTTGCCGAGGGCCTTTGCCAGTTGAATGGGGCGGTCACCCTGATGAAACGAGCGGTCGTGCGCGAGCGCTTTGATGAAGAGATGCACGGCGTCGGACGGCCGACCGGCCTGCAGCGCCTTCGAGACCGATTGGAGCAGCGATCGGAGCGAGCCATCGATCTGCATCTGGGAGCTCTCGCGCGACGGGCAAGTCCGATTCTCGTCCGCGGCGTGCCGAGGCGCGCGAGCGGCGACACGGTGCCGGCGGGCCGAGTGAGATTACCGGATTCTCCGGCGTTGTTCCAGCGTCGACCACATCGCGGGTCCGTCGCAGCGTGAACATTGGCCGAGTGTTACACGCGTGCGTGTCGAGCGCGTGCGGTAGGGCTGTACCCAGACGGTCGGCGTCATGAGGTCGTCGCCTCACGCAGCGATCGCCGCAACCGCAGCTCGCGATACAGGCTGTAGCACACCGGCAGCACGAAAAGCGAGAGCAGTTCGATCGACAGCCCGCCCACCGATGGCAGCGCGATCGGGATCATGACGTCCGCGCCGCGACCGTCGCTCGTCAGGATCGGCATCAGCGACAGCACCGTCGTCGCCGACGTCATGAGACATGGCCGGACGCGCCGCACCCCGGCCGAGATGACGTTCGCGCGGACGTCGGCGATGCTCCGCGGCGGACGCCGGTCGAACTCGTGATTGAGATACGTGGCGAGGACCACGCCGTCGTCCATCGTTACGCTGAACAGCGCGATGAACCCGACCCACACCGCCGCGCTGAGGTTGTAAGTCTGGAAGTGAAGGATCGACCGCGCGGACTCGCCGAACACGGCAAAGTCAAGAAACCACGGCTGCGCAATGAGCCACAGTCCGATGAACCCGCTGGCCCAGGCCACCGGAATCCCGGTGAAAACGATGAGCGACAGCGGGATGGAGCGGAACTCGAAGTAGAGCAGCAGGAACAGCAGAAAGAGGCTGATGGGCAGGATGACGCTCAGTCGCTTCTGGAAGCGGACCTGGCCTTCGTACGAGCCGGCGAACTTGTAATGCACACCGGGCGGCAGGACGAACTCGCCGCTCGCGCGCTTGTGCTCCAGGAATCGCTGCGCCGCCTCGACGACATCCACCTCGGCCTGGCCGGCCCGCTTGTCGAACAGCACGTAGGATACGAGGAAGTTGTCCTCGCTTTTGATCTCCTGCGGGCCGCGCACGTATTCGATCTGCGCGAGCTGGCTGAGCGGGATCTGCTCGCCGGTCGAGCCGGGCACGAGGATGCGCTCGATGGCCTCGACGTGGTCACGGACCTCGCGCGGATAGCGCACGCGGATCGGATAGCGCTCGCGCCCCTCGACGGTCGTGGTCGCGCGGATGCCGCCGAGGGCGATCTCGATCACGTCCTGCACGTCGCGGATGTTGACGCCGTAGCGGGCCATGCGCTCGCGGTCGATGTCGATCTCGAGATACGGCTTTCCGACGACGCGATCCGGAACAACCGTGGCCGGCTCGATGCCCGGGACCTCGCGCAGCAGCTCGGCGATGCGATAGCCGACATCTTCGATCTGCGCGAGGTCGTCGCCAAAGACCTTTACGCCCATCGGGGCGCGCATGCCGGACTGGAGCATCACCAGTCGCGCAGCAATGGGCTGCAGATACGGCGCGCCCGTCACGCCGGGGAAATCGGCGACCTTTTGAATCTCGTCCCAGATGTCCTTGGGCGATCGGATGTGGTCGCGCCATTGTCGGATCGGGCGGCCGTGCTCATCGAGAACAAGCTCGCCCGTCTCCGGGTCGCGGCGGAACTCGGTTTTGTAGATCACGACGGTTTCGATCATCGAGACGGGGGCCGGGTCGATCGCGGTCTCGGCGCGGCCGATCTTCCCGACGACGCGTTCGACCTCGGGGATGTTGCGGATGGCGCGGTCCTGCGTCGAGACGGCCTGCAGGGCCGGTCCGATGCCGGCGTGCGGCATGAGCGTCGGCATGTAGAGAAACGAGCCTTCATCGAGCGGCGGCATGAACTCGCGTCCGAGTCCCGGGAAGGCGTGCGTGCCCGCGACCCAGACCTTGGAGTAGAGCGTGCGCTGCGCCGAGTCGGCGTCCGTCCGCGGCGCGGGAAGCCATGCGAAGGTCCAGCCGAAGCCGCGCCATACGACAAGCCCGAAGATGACCAGCGCGACCGGCACGCTCAGGAACGCGACCTTGTGATCGAGGAAGACCCGCAGGAAGTAGGGATAGAAGTCGATGAAGGCCACGCGGATGATCGCCCAGACGAGGTTGAAGCTGAGGACGATCACCAGGTTTCGGAGGAGTCCGGCGCCGGGTCCGAGCGGCATCCAGTGCTGCGTCAGAAGGATGAGCACGGCCGCCATGGCGAGGACGCTGCCGCCGAGCGCGGTCCAGCGCAGAACGGTCGGGGTCAGTCGTGACTCGGCGAGTGAGTAGACTCCGTACAGCACGGCCGCGCCCCCGGCCCAGTACCAGCCGTTTGCGGCCGCGATTGCTCCGACCGCGATGGCGGATGCGGGGGCGAGCCATCGTCGAAGGCGGCCACCGGACGCGAGCGGCGTGAAGACGAGTTGCGCAAGTGATGGGAGAACGAGCACGGCGACGAGGAGCGATCCCAGCAGGGCGAATGTCTTGGTGTACGCCAGCGGCCGGAACAGTTTTCCTTCGGCGCCCTCAAGCGCGAAGATCGGCAGGAAGGCGATGACGGTCATGAGGATGGCGGTGGTGATGGCCGAGCCGATCTCGCGCGACGCGTCGTAGACGCATTCAATGAGCGGTCGGCGTCCGCCGCTCTCGTCGATGTGACGCACGATGTTCTCGGTGAGGATGATGCCCATGTCGACCAGTGTGCCGATGGCGATCGCGATCCCGCCGAGGCTCATGAGGTTCGAGTCGATGCCGACGAGGCTCATCAGGATGAAGCAGACCATGACGGCCAGCGGCATGGTGAGGCTGATGACGATGCAGCTTCGCAAGTGCCACAGAAACATGAGCACGACGAAGGTCGTGATGAGGATCTGCTCGTAGAGCGCGTCCTTGAGCGTGTCGAGCGTCTCATGAATCAGCGTGGTGCGATCGTAGAACGGCACGATCCGCACCTGCGACGTCGTGCCGTCCGGCAGCGTCTTGGTCGGCAGGCCCGGTTCGATCTCGCGGATGCGGGCCTTGACGCGATCGATGACCTCCAGCGGATTCGCGCCGTAACGGACGAGCACGACGCCGCCGACGGCCTCAACGCCTTCGTTGTCCAGCATTCCCCGCCGCAGCGCCGGACCGATCTGAACGCGCGCGACGTTCTTCACGTAGATGGGCACGTTCTCGGCGACACGGACGACGATGTCCTCGACATCCGCAATGGTCTTGACGAAGCCGCGGCCGCGGACGACGTACTCGACGCCGTTCCACTCGATCGTCTCCGCGCCGACGTCGATGTTCGCGCGCTGAACGGCCTCAAAGACCTCCTGGAGCCGGACACCGTGGGCGCGCATCGCGTCGGGGTCGACGTCGATCTGGTACTCGCGCACGTAGCCGCCGACGCTGGCGACTTCGCTGACGCCGGACGTGCCCTGCAGCGCGTAGCGGACGTACCAGTCCTGGATGCTGCGCAGCTCCGTCAGGTCGAATCCGCCGTGCGAGCCTTCGAGCGTGTACCAGAAGACCTGCCCGAGCGCGGTGGCGTCCGGCCCCAGCGCGGGCGTGACGCCGGCCGGCAGGAGCTGCTGAGCTGTGTTCAGTTTTTCGAGCAGGCGCGACCGGCACCAGTAGAAGTCGTAACCCTCCTCGAAGATGACATAGACGACGGAGAAGCCGAACATCGAGAAGGCGCGAATAGTCTTGAAGCCCGGCGTGCCCTGGAGCGTCGTCGTCAGCGGGTAGGTGATCTGGTCTTCGACGTCGTGCGGAGATCGTCCGGGCCAGTCGGTGAAGACGACCTGCTGGTTCTCGCCGATGTCGGGAATGGCGTCGACGGGAATCGGATCGCGCGGAACCGCTTCGTCCTCGACGCGAAACGGCATGACGCGATAGCCCCAAAGCAGGATGAACGCCAGCACGAGGAAGACGATCAGCTTGTTGTAGAGACAGAAGCGGATGATCCGCGCAACGAATCCATCGGCGTGCGGCGGCGACGCAGGCGCGTGATCGGACATGTCACTTCGCCTCCCGGCCGTCAGGGCCGATGCGGGCCTTGATCTCGCCGCATCGCGGCATGGCCGCGCCGAAATACGGGTTCCGGATCTCTGGCTGCGCCTGGTACCAGTACGCGCCCTTGTTATTGAGCGCCATGGGGCAGAAGGCGTACTGCATCGGTGTCGTCCGGTCGTGCCCGAACGTGCGGAGGTAGTCGTCGAGCGCGGCAGTGAGCTTCGGAAGCGTCGAGCGAGCGGCGTCAATGGTCCACGAGCCAGAGCCGTGCGTCCCGTCTGCGAGGGACTTCATCGCGGACGCGAATCGCTCCGCCGCATCGCCGGTCAGGTCGGTGGGCCGCGCCTTTGTCGAGGCCTCGTGCAGCGCCGCGCCGGCCGCCTTCGCCGCGTCGAGCTGATCACCGGCCAGCGCGGCCGTGAGATTCAGATACGCGGTCAGCGCGGCACGAACCTGCGCGTGATAGGCGGCGCCGGGTTTCGCCAAGGAGACCCGCGCGGCGGGCTGCGTCTCGGCCGCGGATTCACCGGGCTTCATCGCGGCCGTCGCGTCAGAGGATTCGGCCGGCTGCATCATGCTGGGCCGGGCCTGGATCTGAACGGCCGAATCGATCTGCAGCGCGCCGCGCGTGACGACGCGCTCGCCTTCCTTCAGACCGTCGAGGACGACGTACCAGTCGCCGGCTCTCGGTCCGAGCTCAACGACGCGTCCTTCGTAGACGTGTTCCGAGCCGCGAATCGACTCGACATAGACGACGGCCCGCCGGCCGGTAAGCAGCACGGCCGTGCTGGGCACGGCGAGGACATTCTTGACCTTTCCTCCGCGCGCGAGGTATCCGAGCGAGTCGGCGGAGACGAGGTCCATGCCGCATTCATCGCACGCGCCGGGCTTGTCGCTCGTGACGTTCGGGTGCATGGGGCAGAGCCAGCGTCCGGCGAGGGCATCACTGACGACCTGTCCGCCCTCGCCGAGTGACACGCGGAGCCGCGCGCGGACAAACATCCCGGGACGGAGGCGGAGTCCCTCGTTGGGAACGATGAGCCGCACCTTGACCGAGCGCGTCATCTCGTTGAGCACCGGGTCGATGTACGCAACCTGGCCGGTGAAGTTGTGGCCCGGATGCGATTCGGTCTGGAATTCGACCAACTGGCCGTAGCGCAGGAACGGCACGTCGAGTTCGTAGGCGTCGAGCATGACCCAGATGCGGCCGAGGTCGGCGACGGTAAAGAGCCGCGTGCCGGTCTCGACGTACATGCCGCGGTAACCCTGGCGCTCGATGACCCAGCCTTCGACCGGCGAGTCGATCCGCATGTGGTCCGACGGTCGCCGCTCGCGACCGAGTCGCTCGATCTCGTCCCTGGGAATACCCCAGAGCTCGAGCTTGCGCCGGGCGGCCTCGAGCACGGAGCGCGCGGTCTCGAGCGAGATACGATCCTGCGGGCCTCGTGCGGCCGCGCTGTCGGCGGCAGCGGCGGCGAGGAGATACTCGCGCTGTGCGACCAGCAATTCAGGGCTGTAGATCTCCGCGAGATGATCGCCCTTGCGGACGAGGATTCCGGTGTAGTCGACAAAGAGGCGGTCGATCCGGCCGGGGACGTAACTGCTGATGTAGGTGATGCGGGTTTCATCGACCGCGACCTTTCCCACCATTCGTACGTCGTATGTGAGTTCGCGACGGCGGACTTCGGACGTCTCGACCTTTGCCAGCACACGCGCGTGGCTGGACAGGGCGATCTCCGGCAAGTCGCCCGCGCCCGCGCCGGCGCGAATCGGGATCAGGTCCATGAAGCAGATCGGGCACTGGCCGAACTTCGGCAGCTTGATCTGCGGATGCATCGAGCAGGTCCAGTAGCGAATGTCATCGGTGGGTGACGCGGTCGATGCCGAAGCGTCCGCCGGGGTTGCGCCGTGATCGCGTGAGATCGAACATCGGCCCACGACGAACGCGACGACGACGAGAAGGGACAGCAGCGCTGCGCGGATGGCGCGGGCCTTCCATGCCGCGTAGCCGAGGTCGATCGGCCACGATGTGGGCAGATTGCGCGGGGGCTGCGGGTTCGGGGAGTGGGTTGGTTGCGTCATGGCGCACCTCCGGAATGGCCGTGGGTCGAGGAATCGGCGGCCGGTCGGAGCGAGTCCTCCGGCGCCTGCGTGGTCGGGCCGACGTCGGGTTGCGATGTCGGCGCGTCCGGTGCGGCGCGATCGAAGCGCATCGCGCCGCCGACGGCGCGCTCCAGCTCGGCCGTCGTGACCCGGTAATCGCGCACGAACTCGAGCAGGCGCGAGCGGGCGTCGATCGTGTCCTCCTGCGCTTGCAGGTAGATCGTGAGGTCGGTCTGGCCGGAGACGTACGTCTGTCGGGCCAGCTCGAGGTTTTGCTCGACGTCCGGCAGGATGGACTCGCGGTAGAGGGCGATCTGCGCGATCGCCTCGTCGTAACGGGCGAGCGTGCGTCGGACCTCCTTCACGACGGTCTGGAAGAGGTCTTCGTATTCGGCGAGCTTCTGGGCGTGCTCGTGCAGCGCGCGGGCGGTCTGGGCCTGGTTCCAGTCGAAGATGGGAAGCTCCATCTCGATCATGGGGCCGAGCGTATACACGACGTCGCGTGGAGCGGGGCGCTCGGCGCGTCGCGCCAGGGCTTCGGAAAACCGCTGGGCGCCGGTCATCTCGCCTCCTCCTCCGCCGAACGCGCCGGCGAGCTGCTGCGATGCCTGTACCGCGCCGTTCGCGCCGAGCACGCGCGGGCGGACGCCGGGCGTCGTGCCGGCCGGGGCGCGCTCGAACGTCAGACCGACGGCCAGGTCGGGCCATCCTTCACGCTTGACGAGGCCGACACGGCGGATCGCGGCCTCGGCGCTCCATTCCGCCGCCTTGAGATCGAAGCGTTGGTGCGTGGCGATGCGCAGCAGGTCGGGTTCGGCGGGCGCTGAATGGGCCGGATCGCGCAGTTCGTCGAGCGGTTCGACGGACCAGTTGTCGTGTCCATCCGCGGCTCCGACCCATGCCAGCAGCTCGTACTTCGTCGCGCGGAGTCGAGAATCGACCGACAGCAGGTCGGATCGGAGGCGCTGGTGTCGAATGCGCGAGAGGTTCAGCTCCGACTGGCCGGCGCGACCGGCCGTCTGGCGGATCGCGATGACGCTGGTTGATTGCTCGACAAGCTGCATGTTGGCGCGGATGAGTTCGGCGGCGCGTTGCAGGTACTGCACCTCGACGTAGGTCTGCTTGACGGCGGCGGCGATCTCGATCGCGCGCTGCGCGGCGCGGACGACGGCCTTTTGCAGTTCGGCCTGCGCGACTTCGGTCCGCGCGGGAATCAGCCAGAGGTCCTGCAAGGGCTGCATGGGCAGTCCGCCCGAGCGGAGCATCGTGCGCCCGCCGCCGGACGGGAACATGACCATGAAGTTGATGACCGGGTTGCTGATCAGTCCGGCCTGCACGAGGTCGGCGTCGGCCTGGCCGATCATGGCGAGGTCGGCGCGGAGCGCGCGGTTTCCGCGCAGGGCGGCGGCGAGGGCGTCGTCGAGCCGGACGATCGGCCCGGCGGTCCAGTGGGGCGATCGGTCGTCCCACGGCGTCGTCCAATCGACGGGCTGTCGGAGGCGCTCGTTCACGATCTCCGACGTCTCGCGGACGCGCTCCTCGGCGCGGAACCCCTGGCAGCCGGCCAGCGCGGCGAGCGCGACGCCGCACAACGCCATTGCCGCGGCGGGGCCATGGAGACCGGCGGGGGTTCGGATTGCAGTGTTTACCTCTGCCATCGGGCGTTCTCCGTACACGCGGCGCGGAGCGCGGCGCGAGTGGATTCGGCATTTGCGGTTGCGGCGGCGCGGAAAGCGTCCGTTCGAGTCGGAAGCGCGGTGCCGCGATCGGCGCGAGGTCCGAACGGCGGTATCCGCGTAAACAGGCGCTTCGGCCGCGGGGCGCGGTTGTTCAGACGAGTTCAGACACCCTGACGGCGATAGGGAAACTCAAACTCGAACCACCGCGCGGACTCGCGGCGGCGGGTCAATTCAACAGCACCGTGGTGTCGGTGGGTCGCCGAGGATCGGGCGGCGCCTGTGCTCTCGCGCGGACCGATTCGATCGAGGCGTTTGCGTCCGAGATCCGGTGCGGCACGGTGCCAAGTCCATCGGCGGCCAGTCCGGCGCGCGACTGGGCGAAGCGGTCGCGCGGGGTCGGCGGCGGGATGGTCGGAAGCTCGTCGCAATCGCAGGCGACGAGCGCCCGGTCCCGGATCGGGTGTTCGGGCGCGCGGCGATCCGCGCAGCAGCAGTTGCAGCGGGCCGTGTTCTCGCAGCAGGCGCACGCGCGAATCGGCGTATCGGGCGCGATGCTGCGCAGCGCGGCAGTCGAGACTGTTCCGTGCAGGGCGATGAGTGCGAGAGCAGAGCCGATGCACCGCATGGTACGAGGGAGCATAAGTGTACGGTCGTCGTACGTCAACGCATCGCGTGATCCGCGCGTCGCGCTCCGTTCAACGGATCGCGATTGCGGGGGGCGATAAAAAGCCAACCGGCGCGCCGCGGGGCCGGTGTTGACACCTGCAACGCGGGTTTCTACGCTTCCGATCGCCGGGGGCGCCCGGGTTTCGCACGCGCGGCGGACCGCCGGCGCGTTGCACCCTCGGCGGGTCCGGCGCGGCACCCCCTGTGCTGGCATGGTCGGACGGGGCCCAAAGGAACTGGCGCCCGGCCCGATTGTTTTCCGACGCGGTGACTCAGAGGCGAAGCGGCATGGCGACGAAGCGAAAGAAGCAGAAGGCCGAGGAAGAACAGAACACCCCGTCGGAGTCGACGGCCGTGGCCGAAGCGCCCTCGCCGCCGCCGGAGGAGGGCGAACTGCCGCCGACGGGCGAGGAGGAAGCGGACATCAAGTCAGCGCTGAAGCAGTCGATGGACGTTCAGGTCCGCGACGTGGGGGTCTTGCGGAAGGAGTTGACGATCAGCATCCCCGTTTCGCTCGTCAGTGAGGAGCGCGACAAGCAGTACAGCGACCTGATCCGCGACGCGATCGTTCCCGGATTTCGGCGCGGTCGGGCGCCGCGGCGGCTGGTGGAGAAGCGGTTTGCGCAGGACGTCGGCGACCAGGTGCTGACAAAGCTCGTGACGAACGGATTCCTTGCCGCGACGGAGATGAAGGAACTGAAGGTTCTCGGCGACCCGATGATCTGGTCGCGTGCGAAGGGGGCGGAGGCCGATTCGCTCGCCGATGTTCAGACGGCGCTGTCGCGGATGAGGCTCCCGGACGATGGCCCGCTGACGTTTCGGTGCGAGGTCGAGCTTTACCCGTCATTCACGCTGCCGGAGTTGAAGAAGATCAAGGTGAAGCGGCCGAACGTGAAGATCACCGACGAGGATGTCCAGAAGCAGGTCGACCGCATGCGCGGGATTCGCGGGTCGTGGGAGCCGGTGTCGGGCGGGGGAGTGCAAACGGACGACCTGTTGATCGTCGATGCGACGGTGAAGGTCGGCGGTCAGGTGGTGAAGTCCGAGGAGAACGCGCAGTTGTTCGCGCGGCCGCAGCGGATCGAGGGCGTTTCGCTGGAAAAGCTGGGCGACGTGCTGAAGGGCGCGAAGGCGGGCGACCGGCGGACGATCGAGGGGACGATTCCGGAGGACGACGAGCGGACGGAGCTTCGCGGAAAGGTCGCGACGTTCGAGTTCGTGATCCACGAGATCAAGCGCTTCGTGCTCCCGGCGCTGGACCAGGCGTTGCTGGAGGCTTGGGGATACGAAAGCGAGACGGAACTGCGGGATGCGGTCCGGGCGCAGATGGAGGCCGAATTGTCGCGGACGATCCGGCAGGGGATGCGCAACCAGGTCGCGCGGTACCTCGTCGAGTCGACGAAGCTCGAATTGCCGGAAGGCATCAGCCGGCGGAACATCGACCGGGCGATCGTGCGTCGGATGGTCGAGGCGCGGCGCCGCGGCGTTCCGCAGGAGGAGATCGTCAAGCACGCGGACGAGCTTCGAACGAGCGCCGCGAACGAGGCGATCGAGAGCCTCAAGCTGTACTTCATCATGGACCGGCTGGCCGAGCAGTTGGGCGTGGAGGTGTCGGAGGAGGAGATCAACGCGCAGATCGCCGCGATCGCGCGACAGTATCATCGCCGCTTCGACCGGGTGCGCGACGAGTTGGCGCAGGGCGACGGGCTGTCGGCGCTCTACATGGAGATCCGCGATGAGAAGTGCCTCGAGCGATTGCTCGAGGACGCCGAGATAGAGGAGACGAAGGGGCCGGCGGAGTCGTTGTCGAGCGTCTACGAGTCGACGTGATGCCGGCGGCGTCGTCGAACCGGTCGCGGCGAGCGACGGAGGGGTCGGTGCTCCGATAACGCCGACCGCGTCAGTTCGTGAGGGAGATCATCATGGATGAGACCATTGTGCGGCACCTGAAAACGTTCGCCCAGCAGCCGCCGCCCTACCAGCGTTACCGCGAGATGTCCATCGAGGACATGCTCCTCGAGAACCGCATCATCTTCCTGGCCGGTCCGATCAACGAGCGTTCGGCCAGCATCGTGATCATGCGATTGCTGTACCTTCAGAGCATCAAGAAGGACCAGGACATCAACCTGTACATCAACTGCCCGGGCGGTCTGGTCGACCAGACGCTGGCGATTTACGACACGATGCGCTTCCTGTCGTGCGACATCGCGACGTACTCGATCGGTCAGGCGGCGAGCGGCGGAGCGGTGATTCTGGCGGCGGGCACGAAGGGCAAGCGCTTCGCGCTTCCGAACAGCAAGATCATGCTGCACCAGCCGTGGGGCGGGATCACCGGGCAGGCGGAGGACATCCGCATTCAGGCGGAGGAGATCCTGCGGGACAAGCGGACGTTGAACGAGATTCTCTCGCGACACACGGGCCTGCCGATCGAGAGGATTGAGCAGGAGACGGAGCGCGACCGGTACATGGATGCGAAGACCGCGAAGGAATGGGGGATCGTGGACGACATCCTCGAAGAGGCGAAGTCGGACAAGAAGAAGTAAACCCGTCCGACGGCCGCCGCGCATCCGCGGCGCCGCAGAATCAGGGAGGGCGCCATGGCGCTGAATCAGAATCTGATCCCGATCGTGATTGAGAAAACCGGCCGGGGCGAGCGCGCCTACGACATCTACTCGCGGCTGCTGAAGGACCGCGTGGTGTTCGTCGGCGGGGCGATCGATGACGAAATGGCGAACACCGTCGTCGCGCAGATGCTGTTCCTGTCGAACGAGGACCCGCACGCGGATGTGCACATGTACATCAACTCGCCGGGGGGCAGCGTGTCGGCCGGCCTGGCGATCTACGATACGATGCAGTTTCTGCGCTGCGAGGTGGCGACCTACGGCATCGGCATGTCGGCGAGCATGGGGGCGGTGCTGCTGACGGGCGGGGCGCGCGGCAAGCGGTTCGTCCTGCCGCACTCGCGCGTGCTGCTGCACCAGCCGCTCATCGGTGGGCTGATGCAGGGCACGGCGACCGACCTGTCGATCGAGGCCAAGGAGATCATCCGCCTGCGCAGCCTGATCTATGAGATCCTCGCGAAGCACACGGGCCAGACGATCGAGAAGATCGAGAAGGACTGCGACCGGAACCTGTGGCTCGACGCGAGCGAGGCCATGGAGTACGGCGTGATCGACAAGACGCTGGAACGGATCCCCGACAGCGCGATCCGGCAGCGCGATCCTTCGGCGGAGGAATGATGTCGCGCGGCCGAACCAGCGGCGTCGAACGGTCGGCGGCCATCGTGGCGCTGCTGTGCGCGCTGCCGTCCGGCTGCGACGACGCGGGCCGCAAGACCGTCAAGGAAGCGCAGGAGCAGCGGGCGCTCGAGGGCCGTATCCGGGAACTGGAGCGCGAGGTCGTCTCGCGGGACGACCTGCTTCGGGCGCAGGCACGCCAGATCCAGGCGATGCAGGGCATGGGGGGGCCAGAGCGGCTTCAGCGACTCCCGCACGCGGTGCGCATCGAGCTGGATGCGCTGACGGGGGGATTCGATTCCGACAAGCAGACCGGCGACGAAGGAGTCGTGGTTTACCTGCGGCCGTATGACTCGGACAACGACGTCATCAAGGCGGCCGGGGCCGCGCGGGTCGTGCTGGTTGACCTGGCGGCGTCGGGCGAGGCGAAGACGCTCGGCGAGTGCGTGCTGGACGAGGCGGGTCTCCGCAAGGCGTGGTACGGCCGGTTCATGACCGGGCACTACACGATCAAGTGTCCGTGGCGCGGTTCGCCACCGACGCGACCCGAGGTGACGGTCCGCGTGCAGTTCATCGACGCGGTGACCGGCGAGACGTTTGAGCAGGTGAAGCTCGTCAAGGTGACGCTGCCGCCGCAATCCACCTCCGGCAGCCGCTGAAGCGCGGCGGCGCGGCGATCCGCGCGGCGAGCCGGTTTCGTTCATCAGATGCGAAAATCGTCGGATGGCGGTGCGGCCGGTCGCAGGATCCTGCGGCGGTAGTAGGCCAGTCCGAGGCATGTCAGGGGGATCGCGAGGATCAGTCCGAGCATTCCGAGCAGCTTGCCCCAGACGAACACGGAGAGCATGAGCACGACGGGCCGCAGTCCGGTCGCCTGACCCATGATGCGCGGAGTCAGGAGGACGTCCTGCGTGAACTGCGCCGCGGCGAAGACGGCGGCGACGAGTCCCACGGACAGCAAGAGTCCGCGACCGCTTTCGACCGCTCCAACGACGGCGAGGATGAGGGCGATGGGGAAGCCGACGACCGTCAGGTAGGGGACCATGCTCATCATGCCGACGATGAGTCCGAGGACGATGCCCATGGGCAGGTTGATGAGCCGGAACCCGACGGCGTAGACGGCCACGAGACAGACGGCGATGAGGAACTGTCCGCGGAAGTAGGCTTTCATCGCGAGATTGAATTCGGTGACGAACTCGACGATTTCGTCGCGCCACGCGGGCGGCAGGTAGTCCTTCCACTGGCGCGACATCCGGCGGAAATCGATCAGCAGGAACACGACGTAAACGACGACGAGGCTGAGTCCGACGAGCGCGAGGATGACTCGAACCGCGCCCGTGACGACGCCCCAGGCGGTCGGGGCGACGGCCTGCACCGCGCGTCCGAGCACGCTCTTGAAATCCTCCGAGATGAGGAAGTTCCGCGTTTGCTCGATGAGCCAGGCGAGGCGCGGATCGGCCGGGTGCTGGAGCGTTTCGCGCACGCGCTGGGCGAGCGCCGAGCCGCTGTCTCGGAGCTGGTTGATCGTGGACTCGAAGCGTTCAAGCTCGCCCGCGATGACCGGGACGAGGAGGACGATCAGCGAAACCACGATCACGAGCGTTGTTGCGACGACGAGGGCGGCGGCGATGGCGCGGTGGCCGGCGCGGCGCTCGACGATCGAGACGGCCGGGTTGAGGAGATAGGCGATCAGCAGCGCGGCGAAGAAGGGGAGCAGGACGTCCGAGAGGGCGGAGACGATCCAGAAGGCGGCGGTGGCGAGGATCGCGCCGTGGAGGAGGCGCGCCAGCCGCTCACGGTACGAGGATGAATCGGCCGCGGGCGTCACGGGGCGTGTCGTACCCGAATCGTCTCGAGTCGGCCAGCGCGGTTCATCGGGCGAGTTCCGCGGAGAACGGATGCGGCGTGAGATTGCGCGGCGCGTCGTCAGGGCCCGACCTTGTCCGCTCGCCGGAGGGGCTGGCGCACGTGCTGGCCGCCGGGTGGATCGCGGAGGTATGATGTGCTTGTGAACCTGCCGACGTCCAGCCTTGTCGAACCGCTGACCCGTTCCGCAGCCGAGGACGGGACGGCGGCATGAAGCCCGTCGAAGCGCCGGGGTCCGCCCGCCGTGAAGTTCGCACCGAAACGTCGCCGAGCCCCGTCGCCATCGCCGATCGCCGGCGCGGAGCCGCAGTGGTACAAGAACGTGGTCATCTACGAGCTTCACGTTCGTTCGTTCTGCGACAGCACGAGCGACGGGGTGGGGGATTTCAACGGGCTGACCTCGAAGCTCGACTACCTGGTCGACCTTGGCGTGACGGCGGTGTGGCTACTGCCGTTTTATCCCTCACCGCTGCGGGATGACGGCTACGACGTCGCGGACTACAGCGGGATTCACCCGTCGTACGGTTCGATCGACGATGCGCGACGGTTCATCGACGAGGCGCATCGGCGCGGGATCCGCGTGATCATCGAGTTCGTGGTCAATCACACGTCGGACCAGCATCCGTGGTTTCAGCGGGCGCGGCGCGCTCCGCCGGGGAGCCCGGAGCGGGATTTCTACGTATGGAGCGACACGCCGGAGCGGTATGCGGGGACGCGGGTCATCTTCAAGGACTTCGAGGCGTCGAACTGGACGTGGGATCCGGTCGCGAAGCAGTACTACTGGCACCGGTTCTATTCGCATCAGCCCGATCTGAACTTCGACAATCCGCGCGTGCATGCGGCCGTTCTTGACGTCTGCGATTTCTGGTTCCGCGCAGGCGTGGACGGCATGCGGCTGGACGCCGTGCCGTATCTGTACGAGCGCGAGGGGACGAGTTGCGAGAACCTGCCGGAGACGCACGCGTTCCTGAAGAAGCTGCGGGCGCACGTGGACCGGCATTATCCGAATCGCCTGCTTCTGGCTGAGGCGAACCAGTGGCCGGACGACGCGGCGGCGTACTTCGGAATCGGCGACGAGTGCCACATGGCGTTCCACTTTCCGCTGATGCCGCGGATGTTCATGGCGCTTCGGATGGAGGACCGCTATCCGATCCTCGACGTCCTCGAGCAGACGCCGCCCATCCCGGAGTCGTGCCAGTGGGCGTTGTTCCTTCGCAACCACGACGAACTGACGCTGGAGATGGTGACGGACGAAGAGCGCGACTACATGTACCGCGTCTATGCAAGCGACCGCGAGGCGCGGATCAACCTCGGCATCCGCCGCCGGCTGGCGCCGCTGCTCGACAACAACCGCCGGAAGATCGAGCTGATGAACGCGATCCTGTTCTCGCTGCCGGGGACGCCGGTGATCTACTACGGCGACGAGATCGGCATGGGCGACAACGTCCACCTCGGCGATCGCGACGGCGTGCGCACGCCGATGCAGTGGAGCGCGGATCGAAACGCCGGGTTCTCCCGCGCGAATCCGCAACGCTTGTTCCTGCCCGTCATCATCGATCCGGAGTACCACTATGAGACCGTGAACGTCGAATCGCAGCAGGCCAATCCCTCGTCGCTGCTGTGGTGGATGAAGCGGCTGATTGCGCTCCGCCGGCGCCACGCGGTGTTCGGGCGCGGGGAGATCCGGTTCCTGACGCCGGCCAACGCGAAGGTGCTCGCGTTCATCCGGCGCGATCGCGAGGGCGCGGTGCTCGTGGTCGCCAACCTGTCGCGCTTCGTGCAGCCGGTCGAGCTTGATCTGGACGAATTCCACGGCTGGACGCCGGTCGAACTGTTCGGACGCGTGCGATTTCCGGTAATCGAGGACCGGCCGTACTTCCTCTCGCTGGGGCCGCACACCTTCTACTGGTTTGCGCTCGAGCCGGCGGCGCCGGCCGCCGGCGTCACGGTCGGCGAGGCGGCGCCCTGCGCGCTGTCGATCTCGGGGATGGGAGCGGCTCTGCTGCAATCGGGCGAGCTCGGACGCGTGCTGGCGCGGATTCTTCCCGACCTGCTGCCGCGGCGGCGCTGGTTTGCATCGAGGTTTCGCGCGATTCGACACGTTCGCATGACGGCGGCAGTCCCGATCCGGGCGGTGAGCCGCACGCGGGCGGAATACGCGCTGAGCGTCGTGCGCGTGGAGTTCGCCGAGGGCGAGCCCGAGTCCTACGTCGTTCCGCTTGCGCTGGCGGCATGCGACGAGTCGCTTTCCGCGACGATGGACGCCGACTCCGTCATCGCGACGCTGACGGATGCACGCGGCGAACGCTGGTTGCTGTATGACGCGATGGCGGACTGTGCGTTTTCGTCCGTGCTTCTGAGCACGGCGATGCGCGGCCGGGAAATCGACGGCAAACCGTACCGTCTCGTCGGGCAGGCGATCGGCCGGACGACGTACTCGACCGCGCAGCTTCAGGCGCTGTCCGTGCACGTGCGGAAGATCGAACAGAGCAATACCAGCGTCGTGTTCGGCGAGCGAATGATCCTGAAGCTCTTTCGCAAGCTCGACGAAGGACTGAATCCGGAATTCGAGATCGGCCGACATCTCGCGCGGCGCGCCGTGTTTCCGCACGCCGCGTCGCTGCTCGGTGCGCTGAACGCCGTCGCTCCGGAAGGTGCGACGCGGACGCTCGCCGTCGTGTCCGAGTTCGTTCCGGGTCAGGGCGATGCGTGGACGAAGGTGCTGGACCCGGTTTCGCAGTGTTACGAGTCCATCGAGGCGATGCCGGAGTCGTCGTGGTCCCGGTGCATCACGCCGGCCGCGCCGGGTCTGGGCTGCCCGCCGCACGAGCTGGCCGCGGTCGCGGCGGAGCTGTTCGACACGGCGCGGCTCCTCGGCCGACGCACCGCGGAGCTCCACGCGGCGCTGGCGGACGATGCGGGCGATCCCGCATTCTCGCCCGAGCCGTTCACGCTGGTGTATCAGCGCGGCCTGTTCCAGTCGATGCGAAACGCGACGCGGGCCACGATGCGCGCGCTGAGTCGGGCCGAGGCGTCGCTTCCGGCGGCGGTCCGCGCGAGCGCGCACGACGTCCTGGCGCGCGAGCGCGACATCCTCGCGACGTTCCACGAACTCGTGCGCCGTCCGTTATCAGGGATGCGGATCCGCTGCCACGGCGACCTGCATCTCGGCCAGGTGCTCTGGACCGGCCGGGACTTCGTGTTCATCGATTTCGAGGGAGAGGCGGCCCGATCCATCGGCGAGCGTCGATTGAAACGATCGCCGTTGCGCGACGTGGCCGGAATGATCCGATCGATCGATGACGCGGTCTGGACGGGCCTGCGGGAGTCGCTGGGCGTGCCGCCGGGCGATCCGTCGTCGGCGGACGCGATACGACTCCTGCGCGCGGCAGAGCTGCTGAGCGGCTGGATGGCGCGGGAGTTCCTCCGCGCTTACGAGGAGGGGATGGATGACTTCCGGCCGGCGTTGCTGCCGGAGGACGCGTCGTCGCGTTGGATGGTGCTGCGCGTGTGGCAGTTGGAGCGGGCGCTAATCGAGGTGGAGCATGCGTTGCGGCTGCGGCCGGACTGGATCGAGGCGCCGCTACGGGCGATCGTGGGGCTGATGTCGGCGTCGGCGGAGGGTCCGTTGTCCGATGCGTCGAGGCGCGGCGGGAGGTAGTCGGGCTGGTGGGGCGCCTCGGTCCGGCGACGCAGCGCTGACACGTTGCGGCAAGAATGTGGATTCCGGGCGTTCCAAGGCCCCCGAAACGACACGGTTGCATCATCTGGGCGGGATCGGCCAGTTCGGTCCCCGAGTTTAAACGTGACGCGTCTCGCGCGCCGGCCGCAAGAGCCGTCACCAGCGCCGCGACCAGCGCGGCCTGACGCGGTTCGATCAGGGGCTCTTTCGTACGTTGCCGTTCAACGTTCGCACGACCGCCGTGATTGTGTTCCAGTTCCGCGTCGTCGCCGGGACTCCGAACAACTTGTCGATCCTGCCGAGATAGCCGATGGCCTTCATGTGACGCCGGTACTCTCCGAAGACGAATCGGCTCGTCGCCGCGATGATTCGCAGGGACCACTCCCCGACCGGCGGAAGCGTGATGGGCGTGGGAGCGCGGACGCGGCTCGTCTTCGAGAGGAAGCTCACGAATCGAACGATGTTCGGCGGTGTCGGCGCGTCCCCAAATGGATTGTCCCGCTCGATGCGAATGAGGTCCCGGGCGTCGCAGATTACCACTTCCGCTTTGAACGGCAGCTTTCTCAGCACCGCAGCGCGCAAGACCGCTCGTGAAACGCGCTTTCGAACCACGAACGTGCCGGCGGCGCCGACGTTCACGACGTCGAACTGGCGCAGTTGTCGTGCGAGGATGCTGGGACGAAAGGTCCGGTGTCCGCCGACATTGACGCCGCGCAACAAGACGACGACAGGCATGCGGACATCATAACGGCGGACCCGGGGACGTGCGGCAGAGACGCGGAGACAGCGAGCGGCCGCGTCGGCGAGGGCAGCGGCCGCCGGCCACAAGACCCGATCATCGGGGGCGAAAGACGTGAGAAGAGAAAGTAGTAAGGAGACCGCTGGAGAGGGATCTCCCGCCCATCAGCGACTTTCGCCGACGGCCCTCGTCCTCCCTGCTCTACTTTCTCCTTTCTCATCCTTCCTGCTCTCGATTCTGAGCGGCTCCGCCGCTCAAAATCGGGGCGACTCGCCTGGTATAGAAACGGTCTGGCAGCGGTTCCTGGCCGCGGCCGTGGATGCAGGATCATGAACCTGGGCGCCAGAGGTCGGTCAGGCGCCGGACCCTCCGGTCACAAGAGCGAATTCGGGGGCATACCGGACCAGTCCAGCCCCGCGCGGAATGGCCCCTGCTCGAAGTTCGATCGCTTGAAACGCCGCGTGCCCGCCGTATTCGTCGACCATATGCCAATCAGCAGCGGGTGCAAACCCAAAGCGCTTGTAGTACGCTGGTTCACCAAGGACCACGACAAAGCCGGCACCGATTCGCGCGCACGCGGCCAGCCCCTCCACAATCAATTTTCCACCGATTCCCCGGCGTTGATATCCTGGAAGTACCGCCACCGGAGCGAGTCCCAGCGCGTGGGTTGGGGCGGCTAGACTTACCGGACTGAAAGCGACGTGCCCGACAACCTGGTCGGCAGTCTCTGCAACCAACGAAACGGTGAGCCTGCCCGCAGCGCGCAGGGCGTCAACGAGTCCTGCCTCGGCCGCGGTTGGGAAGGCCGACACATGGACGGCCCGAATCGCGTCCCGGTCGCTCGGTTGTTCGGGTCGGATCGCGAGCACTCACCAAAACTCTTGTTAATTGCACGCTGCGAGAACTACCGCCGGCCACGACAATCCTCGCTCTCCGGCCAGAGCGAGTCAATCTCCACCGTGAAGCCGCGGCGACCCTTTCAAGTCCCATTGCCTCCCCCGCGAAATCCGGCGTTTTGTACACATTGTACTGAAACGTGCCGCCGCAGGCGAGTGCTGCTGACGCGAAGCGCAAACCCACCGGTTTTCGCCGAAGGGCTGTGCCTTGAAAGGACTCGAGGCGACTCGCCTGGTATGAAAACGGTCGTCGGCCGATACCTGGCGGACGCCGCCGGCGAGTCTCAAACGGAGGCCGCTTCCGCACGCGTACTCGGCCGCGGCGTTTCGTAGACCAAGAGCCAACACCGTTTGTATTCCGGGTCGTCGAAGGTCCGCAACCGACGGAAGCCGGCCTTCTCGCATGCACTGATCGCGATCGCGTTCTCGACCGATGTTCCCATCATGACCAGTGGGGTGGATCTCTCGGATTCGAGTCGCTGAACAACCAGATGAAGCGCCCGTGACCCAACACCGCAGCCGATGTAATCGGCTTCGCCGATCGCTAGATCGATATCGACGCTTCCTTCGGGGATCTCGTGCAAGCCAGCCGCTTCCAGCTCGGCCCGGGGCGTTCGTTGCCACCGGATGTAACCTATCGGGACCCCGTCGGCGATGATCAGCGCATCTCCTCCCCCGGTAGGCCGCTCCAACACCACAGGAAGCTGCTTCTGGGGATCTCCCCACCACCGGACAACGTGCGGCCTGCGCAGCCATACTGACACCTGGGCAATGTCGCGCCCCGGATTAAACGGTTGCAGCCAGACCTTTCCTACTGACCTGGGCACTTGTCCACTTCGGTTGGCCGGGAGCCCGGGGGCACGTCTTCAGCTTCACTCGCGTCGTGTTATCCCGAGCGCCTGTGTCGCCGTTTCAAATCCGGTCGCCTCCCACCGGAAAATCGACGATTCTCGCATATTGTATTGAGACGCGCGGCCGTGCGTAAGTCCTGCTCGCGCAAAGAAAAAGCGCTCCGGCGTGGGCCGAGGGGTTCATTCTCGACGAAACTCGGGGCGACTCGCCTGGTATAGAAACGGTCGTACGACGATTCATCGAAAGTGCGACACTTCACTATCACTTGGTCACGTGTTGTGGGGCGACACATCCGCCAACTCAGGCCGACTTGCGGGTGCAGGCAACACGGCGAAAAGAGCGTCGCCCGTGGCGATAAGTTGGGCGAGATTATCGCATTCGAAGACCTCGTTGAGAATCAGCCGACATCCTATGGCCGTGAGCGTGTCCATCACGGTGGCTTCCCAGGTCCTCTTACATGGCCAGGATTTCACCAGCTCGGCCGTCGGTGCGGACGTCCGATGTTGAGTCAGGCGAGACGCTACGTCGTCGGCAAAGCCAAGTTTGATGCGCTTCGGATCGAGTTCCGGAACAAGCTGAATGACGTAGAAGACGCCAACGCCGGTCTCTACGGGCATCGAATTGGCTAGAAAACCCTGCTCACTGCGTCGAGAGCGAACCCGTTCGGCTTCTTCCTGGCTTAGCGCGAGGGTCAATTGGTTCCCGGAATCGGGGGTGCGCCGTTTGTGCGGGGTGATTCCAAGCTTGAGGACGTACCGTCGGGCATGTGACCGATCCATGCCGATTTCCGCGGCAAGCTGTTTGAGCGATACGAACTCGTTGCTCATGTCGGCATTCTTGTGGTAGTTTAAACCTCTCGCTTGTCTAGGCCGTTGATCAGGCCGCTGATCATCCGGGCGATTTCTTCGAGATCGGCCTTGAGTTTGTCATGCCGCTCGCCCTCAATCAAGCCCTGCCGGGCGGCCACCTCAAGCAGCGGCACGCATTCCTGTACGCTGCCGCGGGCGATGCCAAAGAAGTTCTTGCGGTCCGGTTTGGTGAAACGGCCGTTGCCTTCGGCGATGTTGGCGGCGATGGACAAACCCGCGCGGTTGAGCTGATCCGCCAAAAAGAAGTAGCCGCGCGGGAAATCCTTCGTCAGCGAGCAGCAGGCGTCAGCAAATGTGACGGCTTTCTGATAGACGACGAGCTTCTCGAACGCGAACGACACGCTCGCAGGATACCGCCGGCGGCAGAAAGGAGAAAGTAGAAAGGAGACCGCAGGAGAAGGCTTCTTGGGCCAATCGCGCTCACGCGCCGACGGGCGTCCTCGTCCCTGCTCTACTCTCTCCTTTCTCCCCTCTCCTGCTCTATGGCCGCTTTGCGGCCATCGGGGCGACAGGCGTTGATAGTAACCCGCGACCGGGAATCGTGGAAGGTTGGGCCAGAAACGACGCCGTGGTGGGCGGCGTCCCGTTAGCCTTCCCGTTCGTTTGGGGGCCGCAAGGCGTCACGGACGGCGAAATAGCGGCCTTGGCTGCGGCCTGTACGGAGGGCGGTCGATGAAGCGCCTCGCCGGGCAGGTCGCCCAGTCCGACCATGCCGTCGCCGGTCGCGTCGATGATCTGGGTGATTGCCCCGGCAGGCGTGATCTTGAAGGCGTTATGGCTGGACTCGCCCGTCACGTAAACATTGCTAGCGGCGTCTACGGTGATGCCGTAAGGGCGATCAATGACATGACCCTCCCCGCCGGTCGCGTCGATGATCTCGGTGATAATCTCGGCGCTGGCCCGACCGGATCCCCAGGCCGCGATGGTCAATAAACAGACGAGACGACAGGAATGAGCAGTCCGTGGTTTCGCAGTTCTTGTTCGAACATGAATAACTCCTTAACAAGGTCTTCCGGGTCTTGAGCGGGCACGAAATCGCCGAATCCGACTGCCGACGACGCAGATGGGAATGACAAATCCGACGACGGGGAACACCCCCGGCGCGCAGGCCCCACAGGCGGCGTCGGGTGGAGGGGTGCAATCGCAGGTGTCGCTTTCGGCGTTGCCGCAGCCGCAGGCGCCGGGGACAGTCTTCGCCGCATCATTGGGGCAGCCGTCGAGGCAGTCGGGTGTGCGGTCGCCATCCGAATCGGTCTCGGCTACTCCGCACCCGCAAACGCCGCGCTCAGTCTTTTCCGGATCGTTCGGGCAGTTGTCGGCGTTGTCGCACACGCCGTCCCCATCGCTGTCGTCTGCGGCATCCGCCGGGCAGGGATCAAGGTCGTCGCAGACCCCGTCGCCAGCCGTGTCGCCGGCGTCGTCGTCGCCGTTGCACAGGTCGCACGCGTCGCCAACGCCGCCGCGGAGGCCGACGCGGCCCTGATGGATGGACACTCCTTCGGTTCCGTTTCGCCGCCGCGCTAAATCCATCGGCAGCGCATCGGCGGACGGGCCTGCCCGAATTCGATTGCACGCGACGTAATGGAGCGGCATACTGCTAATCGCGCGAGCGACGCCGGCGGCTCGCACGTGCGAGCCTGTCCCGACAAGGAGAATCGGTCATGACCTTTCTGACGGAGTTGTGGCTTCCCATCCTGCTCTCGGCCGTTTTTGTCTTCATCGTCAGTTCGGTGATCCACATGGCGACGCCGATGCACAAGCACGACTTCGGAAAGCTGCCGAATGAAGACGCCGTGCTGGAGTCGCTCCGAGCCCGGGGAATCGAGCCGGGCACCTACGTCTTTCCCTGTTGCGAATCGATGAAGGAGATGAGCTCGCCCGAGATGATCGAAAAGCGGAAGCGCGGCCCCGTCGGCTGGATGACCATCCTGCCGCCCGGCGAGGGCAAACTGGGCAAGAGCCTGGTCGGGTGGTTCCTCTACACCCTCGTCGTCGGCACGTTGGCGGCCTATCTTGGCTGGCACGCGCTCGGCGCCGGGGCGCCGTACCTGTCGGTCTTTCGCATCGTCGGCACCGCGGTCTTCATGGTCTACGCCCTCGATCACGTTAGCGAGTCGATCTGGAAGGGCCTGCGCTGGGGAACGACGGCCAGGTTCTTCGTCGATGGCACGCTCTACGCCCTCGTGACCGCGGGCACCTTCGGCTGGCTCTGGCCGGATGCGGCCGCCTGACCGGGCCGCTTTCGCAGCCTCGGCCGGCGAACCATCGCGCCCGCGCGTTCGGCGATCAAAAGCCCCGCCGACGCGGCCGTGGCACACGCAGGAGCGTCGGTCTGAGTATTAACGGTGCCACTCCGCCGGAGGAAATCTCGATGAAAGTCGCACGCAACCCTCGAACGACGGCGCATTTGCTCGTGGCCGCTGCCGGACTCGGCTTGTCAGGATGTTCTTCTGGAGGGCACCGCAATCTAGTCGAAGCGATCCTCGTGACAGCGGCCCCAACGTTGGCCGAGGGGGAGACGAGATTCGTACTGGAATTGCGAGACGTCCGAGAGGACTTCCTGCTGAGCGACGCGGACAACTTCTTGGCGTCCAGCCGGGCCGCGAAGTTGAGCCATGCGGTCCGTTCCCAGGTGCGGGAGCGCTGTGAGGCGCTACGGCGTACGCGAACTCAGGCACGACATCAAATGTCGGATGGTCTGGCGATTATCCGGCCCGACCCCGAGCGGGCATACGCCGATGGCAACATGGTTGTCTATCTTGCGGGCAAGAAAGACGTTCGCGTCCTGTTCTCGAGTGCGGAGATCGGTCGATTGCTCGCGTCCCACGAGGTCGGCGACGATCTCGCAACGCTCCGCTACACGCATCCCGCATTCGATCCTCCGCGCCTCCAGGCGTTGCGAGACCGCGTCACCGCTCTGAATCTGAAGGTGGAAGGGCTCTCGTTGTCCCCGTCGGAATTCGAGCGCCTGAAGATTGAGGCGGCGACGCGGGTTCTGGAGCGCTGGCTGCGCGAAAACGGTCAGCGATTGCCCGAGGACGCTCCTCTGTTGGTGTCCGGGCCCCTGTCCGCGACACGCTCTCCAAGGCTCACGCGCGCGCTGCAGGATCCAACGACGTTCGAGCAGTTTCTTAGGAGCAACTGTTCCGACGCCATTCGAGCGTTGTTCTTTCTGGTCAATCGCGACGTGGTTGACCTTGCCTATCCTTGACTCCCGAAGCGCCGCGACCCCGCCGCGAACTGGCGGAGCACTCTCTCCATTTCGGGCGAGCTGTTCTGATCACCGCCACCGGATGCAATCGGGAACGTGAACGGAGCACGAATACGATCGTGGCGGCGTTTACGAAGTTTGCGGGGATGACACCCGGGCAGTGTCGCGGCACGAGAACATCCTAGTCGCCTTTGGGCGAGGAGGGCTCCAACCTCGCGGGAAGCCGACGGGGCAACGCTCGCGCCATACAGCTTCACCGGCCACGAGTCGAGTCCGCCGCACGACCGTCCCGAAATCAGGATTGTCGCACCGGCTGGCGCAGCACCGTCTTCATCTTCTCCGGGGCCGTACGGTTCGGATCGGTCAGGTAGATCTCGTGGTGGCGCCCGTTCGGGATCAGTTGGTGCACCGGCCGGAACTCCAGATGCGGTTGTGCCTTCGCCATTGCGACGGCGTCATCCGTGCGAATGTGGAGTGCGAGAATCCGTGCGAGTAATCCGTTAAACGCTCGGAGGTCCGAGTTCCGATGTTCCACAATCATCGATTGACCGGGCAAGGTGCAAAGCCGATCCAGGAAATGGTCTATCGCGCGGAAGCTGCTTCACAGGGCAGAAACCATCTTGCCGGAACCGCTATCGCGAATTCCGGCCGAGGGAGAATCAAGCGCCGTCCAGGCGACTCTAGTGGGAAAAACTTGACATTGCTGCCCGAATTTAGGCATGATGCGCTTAGATCAGGGATTCGGTGGACCGAAGACGCGGCGTGCTGGCCACCGCGACCCGCGGCCCGACGACAGTGGAGAGAAGCACGATGTCACCTGTCAAGTCCTTGCGCGCTTCGTTTCTGGTTCAAGCCCTCGCGGCAATGTGTTCCCTTCACGTCGGTGCCTCCGCCGTCAGCGCGGCCTGGACCGTAACGAGCCTTCACCCGGCCGGGCTCGGCCACTCGCAGGCCTTCGGCATCGGCGGCGGCCAGCAGGTCGGCTGGTCGTTCAACGGGAGCAACTGGAATGCCAGTCTTTGGAGCGGAACGCCCGCGTCGTGGATTGACCTGAACCCGGCCGGCGCGGATTCCTCCGTCGCTTGGGGGGCAAACGCGGGTCAGCAGGTTGGCACGGCGTCCCTGGGCGGCGTCTCACACGCAAGCTTGTGGAGCGGGAACGCGGCCTCGTGGGTCGATCTGCATCCTCTCGGGGCGGACGCGTCGGAGGCCCGCGGCGTGGACGGTATCCAACAGGTCGGCATGACGAGCATCAGCAGCCTGTGGCGCGCGAGCCTGTGGAGCGGCTCGGCCGCCTCGTGGGTCGATCTCAGCCCGGTCGGAGCGGTCGGGTCGGAGGCGTTCGGCGTGCACGCTGGACAGCAGGTCGGCATGGCCGACGTGGCAGGCGTCTTGCGCGCCAGCCTGTGGACGGGTACGAGCGCATCCTGGGTTGACCTGAACCCGGTCGGAGCAACGCAGTCGCACGCGTATGCCGTGCACGCCGGCCAGCAGGCAGGCTATGCGACCATCGGCGGCAGCGATCATGCCAGCCTCTGGATCGGTACGGCCGCGTCATGGGCGGACCTGCACCCCGCAGGAGCGACGGAGTCCATCGCCTTCGGCGTGCATTCGGACCAGCAGGTGGGCTATGCCAAGGTCGCCGGCGTCGACCAGGCCAGCTATTGGAGCGGCACGGCCGGTTCGTGGGTGAACCTGCACGCGGTGTTGCCGGCGGGGTTTTTCAATTCCAGGGCTTGGGGCATCTGGGACGATGGGTCTTTCACGTACGTCGCGGGCGCGGGCTACAACAGCTCGTTGGGACGGAACGAGGCGTTGCTCTGGACGCAGCCGGTTCCCGAGCCGGGCGCGCTGGCGATGCTCGGCCTCGGTGCGCTGGCCGTGATGCGCCGCCGCACGTCACGTTGAGCCTCGCTGCGCTTACTTCGCCGACCGCACCGGCTGGCGCAGCACCGTCTTCATCTTTTCCGGCGCCGTGCGGTTCGGATCGGTCAGGTAGATCTCGTGGTGGCGCCCGTTCGGGATCAGTTGGTGCGCCGGCAGGAACTCGCGATGCAGCCGGGCGATGGTCGCGGCTTCCTCCGCGGGCGGACCGACGTGCATGATCTGCGCGCTGAGGCCTTCGTGAAGGCGCTCGATCCGCAGGCTCGCGGGCGGCTCGCCGAGGCGCGCCGTCGCCGCGGCGACGCCGTCCCGGAGCATCTCCGCCGTGAGCCAGTCCGGCTCGTAGACGATCATCATTCGCCAGTTCAACCGTTCGCGGTTTCCGCAGACGAAGTCCTGCATGTTGTCCGCCCACCACAGGCCCTCGAGCGGCGGCTCGACGAAGTCCTTCCCCATGCGTTCGCGCGCCATGCGCTTGATCGGGTAGATCGCGGCGAACAGCCACTTGACGGCGTGGTCGAGTGCCGCGCGATCCGCGGCGCCGTGCCCATCGATCATGACGTAGCGCATCTCCGGCACGTCGACGAGGACGAAGTCGTCCTTCGGCGGCAGGTACAGCTCCTTCAGCCGGGCTTTCATTTCCGCATCGTTCATCTTCGTTCCCTCAATCAAGCCATGGTTTGCTGGTCATGTAGGCCAGCGTCCGCGAGACCCACTCCGCCTCCGCGCGCAACTGGCCGAGCGAGTACTCGAACAACGCCTCCACATGGTCCGGCAGCGGCTGCTGTTCGACCTGAATGGCGCCGAGCCGCGCCAGCTCGGCATCGAGCGCGCCGCGTCGCGCCTGCAAGGCCCGCAGCGCCTGCCCGCGTTTGAGCACCGGCCAGTTGATCATCCCCAGCAAGACCGACGAGAAGGCGGGTCGAACATCGCGCAGCGCGGCGATCGTCTGCGTCGCCAACTCGCGGCGGCCGGCCGGCGTAACGGCGTAGACCTTCCGGGCCTTCGTGCCGGCGCGCGTCCGCGCCGGCTTCCTTGCCGCGACGAGCTTGAGCGACTGCAGCTTGCCGAGCACAAAGTAGATCGAGGAAAAGCCGATCTGCGTCCATTCGCGCATGCCGCGCTGCCGGATGACCTGCTCGAGTTCGTAGCCGTGGCGCGGCATCTCGGCGACGAGCCCCAGCAGCAGGAGTTCCGCGTCCGTCAGCGCCTTCATATTCCAGTAGTAGAATATCTCGCGGCCGCGGTGTCAAGCCCCCGCGCATCAGTCCATCGACCGAGCCCCCGGCGGCCATGGCAGGCGTCTCAGCCGGGGTTCGCGATGGAAACGCGGCGCCGCCGGTCAGCGGCGGATGGCGACGACGCGGAATCCGATGTGGTCATGGTGCCGCTCGGGCTCGAACCGCGAGTCGCCGACGGGCAGGCTGGACTAACGACACAGCATTTGGACCTGATTCTGCGGCCGACGCTGGAGCGGCTCGGCCGGTAGGCACGGCCGCGGCCCGGCAATGATTGTCGATCCCACGGCGATTTCGGAGGCATTGGCGCATCGCGATTGGTCCTCACGCCGGCGGGCCTTCGGGCCGGCGATCTTCGGCGTCGTCCTGCACGAACTGGCCCACATCCTTGACGCCGACTTGACCGGCGGGCCGCCGAACACGCGAAGGCTGCCCTTCCGGGCGTGGAGAAGGAGATTGCCAAACTGGAGCGCGAAGAGGCGGCGATCTTCGAGCCGGATGACGAAGCCGTAGCAATCAGGGCGCGGCCGGGTTCGATTCAAGAGGCTTGAACCCGACGCCGACGAGTCTATCGTGGCGAATCCGCGGCATCGGGCCTCGCCGGCGTCGGAATCCCGTGTGCATGCCCACAGCCAACGCCTGCGGCTAGCTCCGCGCCACGCCTGAGCAGTGTGAGAAACTTCAACGCGCCCTTGACGCCGCCAAACGCGGCGGCTTGACCAAGATCGACGCCCTCACCGCCGCGGTGCATTCGTCAGGCGCGCCGGGCGCCGCGCTCCTGACGATTCGCTACCAAGACCTCCTCGCCGACCCCACCTCCCACGCCGACCGTATCATCGTCTTCCTCGGCCTCGCCATCCGCCCCGAGCAACGACAAGCGGCAATTAAGCTAATCGAGCCCGCAAGAAAACGCCACTGACTCTCCGTTGCCCAAACTCAGTGATTGTGAACTCGTCCGACTCGGCGTCGCCGATACTTGTGCTTTATGCCGATGATGCCCACAACGCCTAACATCGCTCCCGGCACGACGCAGACGCCGCATAGACTAACCGTACATCTATTGTCCGGTGGAACCGAATCGTCCGCGGGTGGCTCCGTCTCCTGTGCTAGGTTGACGAGCGGTGCGAACTCGACCGAAATCGACTTGTTTCTGGTTATGTTAACGGTTGCAACACCACCGGCGGCGGTGTCACCGTCGCCCTCATGCAAACCCATCCACCGGCCAACCTTAAACCCGATTTCAGGATACGCATTAACCTGAACGCGAATGCCGCCCTTAAAGTTGGCCGTTGCCGGATAGACAACCCCGTGCCCGCCGACCACGCTGGTCGCCAATGTGAATGTCGTCTCCGTCACGGGCGCAAACTTAACGGGGATTTCCAGGTTACCCGATAGCACGATTGCTACAGCGTCGCCTGACCACGGTTGCCCAGAACGATAGGCGACGAAGAAACCAGGGGACGCCACTGCGCTCACGGTAATTGATTCCCCAGCAGAATAGTAGTCTTTTTGTGGCGAAATTGACACTACTCCAGCTCCTGGAGGCACGCATAGCGACGTCACAGCAATGCGCGGTCCGTCCTGCACCAATGCAGCGCGCGTGAGGTTGCCCATTTCCGCTTCAAGATCACGACCATAGCTGTCCGCCAAGGCCTTTATCGCAAATTGTTCAAAGCTGGCACGGTCAAGATCGACTACTCTCGACGGATCAAGAACTTCCACGATTGGTCCCAACAGCAACCCCGTATGAAATGCGCCGTAGTACTCTTGTCGTGTTGACGCCGCGAGTTGGAGCTGAAGGGCGCGCAAGAACCAGATACGATCAACTCTATCCTCGGATAAAGCGCCGGCTGCGGCCTCTCCTATCAGCCCCTGACTCTCTCGGATTTCGAGCAGCCCCAATCGCTTCAGCAGGTCGGCAGAAAAATTCAGATTGCGCACGTGATCATAGCTACCCGAGGGGTCCCAGAGAAAGTCGGCAATCAACTGTCCTAAGGCTACTGCAAGAACCACTTTGTTGACGGTCCCTAGCAGCGCGTGCAACGCGACGCCTTGGCTTAGTGTTAGCTGTCCCGACCAGCGTCCTCCTGTAACAATGGCGGTCGCAAGGTGTACTGTGAATCGCCGGCCTTGCTGGAGCGCGATCTGCCAAAGAGCGTCAAAGGCAAAATCATTGGCAAAGAACACTGTTTGGGACAATAGGCTTTGGGCAAGGCCAGCGTGAAACTCCGCCGTTCCTCGCAAACTCTCGGCCAGTAGAAGATCGTCGGACGCCGACAAGGCCAGTGTTTGCAGCATATTCCGGGAACTTTCCGAGATGCTATTCAAGGTGGCAACTCGGTAGGCACGACGACCGGCACTTCGCCAGCCCGGATAGAGGTCGTCGATTTGCGAGAAGAATCGCGATACCGATAGGGGCAGGACTTTGGAGTCAGCAATGATCGAGTCGATCCATCGAAGCTCATTATCTGCTGAACTCAGAGGAATCGGAAGCAGACTGGATAAATACCGATCACTACTTGGGACGAGGAGAGCTATGCGCCGCTCATACTCTTTTGCCGGTCCAATATCAGGCAGACTGGGCAGAAGGATCGGCGGCCACAAAAGCGAGTTTGCGGCTGCACTGTAGGAGGCAAGAGTGTCGTCACCTACAAGGTGGACGAAAATTGTATCATCGAAGGGGGTCTGATCTCTTTCAATGTCGCGACAGATAATTTCGGCGCAGAGGGCGCGCACTGCTCTGTGATGCCACACCGGATCGGATTCGACGACCGCATCGGAGGTCGAGCCACGAACCAAGACTGCCTTGCGGAGGTAAGGGGTCCCCGCGTAGGTACGCAGAACGACTCCCTGCCCTTCCGCTGCGCCGTGAGGTGTAAGATCGGCGAATAAATGAAGGATCGATGCGCCTGTGGCAGGCGGATCAGTACCGCGGGGCACGTAGAATAGAATCCACCGGTAGTACCGTTGCTCCAGGAAATAAGTTGACGACAGTAACCAGCTCTCGCCGGACTGACGATACCGACTGATTACGGAATCCAACGACTCAGTAGTGTTGCGGGTAATGGTCAGTACGTCGGTTCCTGTATTGTTAGCCACATCTCGCGCCGTTACTGTGATAACGTTTTGGCCCGGCTGGAGCTGGATGCCAGTCTTTGACCACGATGTAGTGCCTGCGCAAATCCCACTACCGCCGCGGTCGTTCGACCAAACGACTTGGGTGACTCCAACGTTGTCCGAGGCCGTGCCCGCGATGTCCAGGGCCGCAGTGTTCGTCGTGTACGTGGAACTGGCCGTTGGGGATGTGATTGTAATAGACGGTGGAGTTGAATCGGGAGTTGCCGCGATCACATACGTTGCCGAGCCGACGGCGCTATCGACGTAGCCAGCTTTGTACCCGCGCGCCTTGACTGTGACCGTTGTCGGACCGGGGATCGAGAACCCACCAGACGGATAAACCGGCGAGCTGCCGGTCGGGTCCGAGCCGTCGGTGGTGTAGCGGATCGTCGCGCCGGACGTGGCACAGGTAATGGTGACGGAAACGGAGCCGGTGTAATTGCCGGAGGCCGGGGCGACAACGGGAGTGGCAACGATCTGCTGAGTCGAAAGGAGTTCCGGATACCAGTAACTCGTCTGGTTCGCGTTGACGGGAAAGCCCGTTTGATTGACGGAATTGTAATTCGTGGCCGATGCAGTGATCGTGTACGACCCCGTCACGATGTTGTTGCTGCCAAAGGAGAAGTTGCCGTTGCCGTCCGTCGTCGTGTTGTAATTGTTGTTGCCGGTCAGCGCCACGGCGGCGTTCGGAATGCCCAGATGGGAGTTCGCGTCCTTCACGGTTCCAGCCACGGACCCATACTGAATCGGAGCCTGCACCGTTATTTGCAACGAGTAGAGGTTGTTTGACTCGTTTGACTCCGACAAGAAATTCGGCGCATCCGCCTTCAGCAGCAGATACGAAGTTCCCGCAGGCCAGCCGTTCGGAATGAACACCGCGTCCGACTCGCCTGCGGCCACTGATTGGCTGTACGTGGCACCCGCCGCTACGTTGTTCTTGTTTCTGCACGGGCCGCCGATATCGTCCCCATCGTTGTAGGTCGTATTGCGCGAAAGATGAATACAATCGTTCCACCCTCCCGACACCGAGGCCGTACCAGTGCCGCCGTTCCGGACTTGGTAGGTTACGCTATAGTAATGCCCAGGCTGAACGGTGTTGTTCGCACCACAGTCCGTGCAGGTGATGGATTGAGGAATCAGATCGGGCTGCTGTCCAATCGCTTGATTGGGAAGAAACAGCGCGGCAACGACAGCAACATGCACCCTATTCATCGGTTGCTCCTCCGTACTACTTCATCCGCCAGCTTTTGCCAAGGTTCGAATTGTTTCATGAACGCCTCGCGGCGGGCCTCCGGCATGCCGGAAGCGAGCTTCTTGACGACGCGGACTGCGCGGTGGATCAGCTCGCGGCCGCGGGGATCGTTGGGGTTGGTGGCCAGAAGGGCGGTCGCTTCGAGGGCGTCCAGTTCTGCGGACTGGAGGGGCTTGAGTGGAAGCTCGTTGACAGGCGGGCGGACGGCAGTCGCTTGGCCGGGGCCGCGGAGGATGAAGGCGCGGGCCGCCTTGACCGACCGCAGCGCCGCGGCATATTCCTTGCGTGCGATCGCCAGCCGGGCCGCTTCGAGTCCTTCGAGGAATGGCAGGGGGAACTCGCCGGAATCGGGGTAGTCAGGCACCTGGCCGGCCCGATCGAGGGCGAGCTGCGCTCCGGCATAATCTTCCTCGGCACGGAGAAGCAAGGCCTCATGATAGAGAACGGTCCGCACCCAGGCGGGTAGCGAAACGTCGGGCGCGTAGAGCGCGGACCACGCCTTGAGTTCGTCGGCCGTGTAATGGTGCTTCGGCTCGCGGAACTCGTGCGGCAGGGCCTGCCAGAGTTCCCACATTGACTGGCCGGCTCGGCCCTCACCCCTGCCCGCTCCCGGGGGAAGAGGGAGTTGCACACCGTTCAATTCGCACGTCGTCCTGATGCGCTGCGCCATGGCCCGCTCGGCGGCGGCGAATTGCTCGCGGGCCCCGATCAGGTTGCCCTCCGCCATCTCAAGGCGCATCAGCCGCAGGTACATCGGCGCGATGCCCCACGCCATGTGGCCTTCGTAGCCCGGCTCGCCGTAATGCGGATCCTCTGGCCATGACGTATTGTCGTCCGCGCGGCGGAGACGGATCGACTCCTCGTAGGCCTCGCGTGCGGTCGCATACTCGCCGAATGCCAGATAGACGTTCGCTTTCCCGTCGAGGAAGATGCTCAGCCATTTCGGGCGCTCTTGAGACCGTGCGAATTCCACCGCGGCCTCGACCTCGCGAATCGCCGCGTCGCGCACGCCGAGGTCGCGGAGATCGCAGTAGTACGCCTGCCAGGCCAGGCAAAACGGAGTTAGGTTGTCCTTGCTCTTGTCGGCGACGAATTCTCGCAGTCGGTCCCTCTCGAGCCGTCGGCGTTCCAGGTCGGCAAATCGGGCCCTGCCCTCCGGAGAATCCAGATCGAGCACGAAGGCGACGGACCCCACCAGCCGGAACCACGCCGCGCCGGCGTTGGCCGCATCGACGTACATGTCTGCGAGCGCGGACGGAGTTCGCCAGAACGACCCGATCGCGAGCAGAAGGGCTGCCGCGACCGCCAACCCGCCGACGCCAACTCGCCAATGCCGGGCTAGGGGCATCACCGCTGATCGAAACAAGGCAACGCCCCTGTCTGAAAGGGCGAGAATCGGCCGTCGAGCGAGCCGCCCTGTGCGCTTCTGCGCGCGGAAGCGCTCGATGGCTGCTTCGACGATCGTTTCTTGGCGATCCGGCGGAATCGGGGCAGGCTCGTCGAAGAGGCGTGCCAATTCCCTCCGAAGGGCCTCGGGGACAAGGGGTTCCGATGGGTCGCCAGGGCGTTGGGGCTCCATTCGTTGCCTTCTTACATTCCTACAGGGCGCGTCAACCCTAAAAAGTTCACTGGAATTCGGATTCTCGCCACCTGCCCTCGGCCGATGCGGTCGCCAGATCTGTCCGGCTTGGTCATTCGCAGTTCAGGCCCTCCAGGCCCTTCAGGCGGGGGTCGTCCCGCAGGACCTTGGCGGCCAAATACAGGCGGGATCTCACCGTGCCGAGAGGAATGTCGAGCGCCTCGGCGATTTCCTCGTAGCTGAGGGATCGCCAGTATCGCAGGACCACCACGTCACGCAGGGCGTCGGACAACGACTCGACGGCGGCGCGCACGAGGTCTCGGAGCAACGGATCGGGTTCGACGCTCGGCGGGGCAGGCGGGTCGACAACCTCGGCGTATTCGCGCCGTCGGCGGGCCTTGTCCCGGAGCCCGCGCGCCGCTCGGACGGCCAGCTTGATAACAGCTTGCCGGGGCGAGTCAGAGTGCGGAAAGCCGGGGAACATCTCCCCGAACCCAGTCAAAGTGATCTGGACCGCGTCTTCGGCCTGGCCTCTGGCATCCGGAAAACCGGCGAGGATTCCAAATGCAACGTTATATGCATTGGGGAGGTAGCGGCGGCACAAGATCGCAAACGCGGCCTCATCGCCGCCGTTCGCAGCCGCCACGAGTTCTTGATCGTTCGGCTCGTAGGTCGTCATGATCGAGAGGACCTTTTCCCACCGCCGGGCGTAATTCGGGGCGTGGGCATATTCTACCTGAGGCCCGCATTATGGCTCGATCTGAGCGTTTCTCACGCGGCCAGCAAGTAATTTTCGAGTTTGCGACGTAGTCGATGGTCGTTCTCATGGCGGAGCAGCCTTTCCAGTTGATCGTGCCGGAGGGCGGCGCGAAGCGCTGCGAGACGGTGGCTCAGGGACGGCAGCGCGACTTCCGTATTCGCCTTCCTGGCTTGTGCACCGACGGCGTCCATGCCGGGGTGGGTCAGCATCCGATGAACCCGGCCGCAGACGTGCAGGTGATGCACGATGCCCCGGTGGCTCAGCACCGGGTAATCGCCCAGTCCCAGGTCGCCTTCCAGTTCCTTGAACAACACCTCGATCCGCCAACGCCGCTCATCGATCGATACGATCGCGCGCTCGCCGCATCGCACGCCGAGTCTGGCGGTGCAGCCACCACTTGAGCAAGGGGCGCAACACGCGGACGGACAAGCCGCCGCGGAATCGAAGCGTGTTGACCTGTGTCCAGAGCGTACCCCCAGGCGCCTCTTCGTAGCGCCATGCCCCGCCGCCGCCCTCGATGAGCCGGGAACGGACATCCACCATCGCAACCGAGGTTCGACGCGGGCGTTCATCGGCTTTGTAGCGGAACGTGCACCGCATGCCGCCCCGGCAGCGGACCGCCACCATGCGCCGAGGCGCCAAGGCGGTCACTCGCGCTTCGACGATCGATGAATCCCAGTCGCATCGGCACTCATAATCCTGGGTATAATCCCACACACGCGCGGGGGGCGCGGGAACGAACAACGATTCGCGCACGGTAACTTGGACGGCCATCGGAACGATTATAGACAGCGGCCACGGCACTGAGCGTCGTGGTAACCACCGGGCCGCGCCCCGTCGGCCTGAGCTTGCAAAACCCGCGCCATTCTGGCGAGTGTTGTAAAGCGTCCGCGGTGAACTCGGTGCGACTCGCCTGGTATTGAAACGATCCTGCAACGGTTCCTTGCTGCCGCCGGGTTCTAACTCGCTGCGAGCCAGCCTGGGCGGGCGACGCGTGGAGCCCCCTGGGCGCCGGTCACGGTGTCAGTCCGAGCAGCCGTTGCCAAATCCTTGCGTTCTCGCAAGCGGGATCGATTCCGGACTCGCCGTCGCGCGTGAACGGCAGCCATTGCCAGTCCTCGGCACCTGGACAGGCGAGCGGTGTCCAACGGCGTAGCAGATCGGCAAAGTCGTTGGCCAGCACGTAGCCGTGTCCCTCGCCGTCATCGTGACTTAGATAGACCACCTGCTCGTAGTGTGCCGGTGACAAGTCAATGGCCAAGTAATCTCCGTTGCCAACGGGCGCGAACGCGAGCTTGTCATGCCAGACGACGTCATAGGGATCGTCAACGCTGGGAAACACACTCTCGATCAATTCCGCCCGGGCTTCCTCGTAATCCGGGAGGTCCTCGAGGGACCACTTGAGCTGCCCGGAGAAGTTGCTGCAAAACGGATCTGGGAACTTTACGTCGTCGGGCGCGAACCACCAGAAGCCAACGCGGCGAGAGACCGTGAGCAGAACCTCACGAAAGCGCGGCGGGAGCTCGAAACTGAGCTTGCCCTCGACTCGTTCCACCTCGCGCTGGCGGGCAGGGCGGTCGAAGACGAGCTCTCGTGTCTCGAACCCGCGGTGTGCCAGATGCGCCAGAATACGATCAAGCTCTTGCCTGAGCGCGGACACAGTGCTCCATCCTGAGAAGCGGGGCCACTATCGTTCCCATAGTACGGCGAGCGCTGTCAGCGTGCAACCAAGTTCGCGCCCCCGCGACGCGACGATGGACAGGGATGCCGTGTCAGATCCACTCGCGTCCCCCGGGAAAATCGACGATTTTCGCATGTTGCATTGAGACGCGCGGCCGCGCGTAAGTCCTGCTCGCGCAAAGAAAAAGCCCTCCGACATGGGCCGAGGGGCTGATTCTCGACGAAACTCGGAGTGATTGGACACCGTTCGAACCGTTCGTGCAAGCGGTCGAGGAGCTGGACCCAACCATCCAACGCCAGATTCAGGCCCTGTTCGAGAGGGAACAAGCGACGTTGGCGACGAGCGGTACCGACTGGCCGACCAGCCCCACACCTGATCCGGGAAGCCCCGATTTTCGGGTATAATGATGGAAGGAGTGGTTCCGCGGTGGTGCGTGGATCGACCGCCGACTCCCAGGACTGGACACCACCATGTCATCGTTGCGTTTCGCGTCCACCGTCGCATGGTTGCTGCCGACCGCCGCGATGGCCCAGATCAACCTCCGCGGCTGGCACACTCAAGGACAGGTCTTCCTAGTCTGGTTTCTGTTCGTCGAGTCCGCATTTCGCTTCCGGTTTCCTTCGGATTCCACCTCACGATGAACACCCTTGCCTTCGGCTCGTGGTTCCGGTCATCACGGCCCACAGAGGACTGGCACCTCCGAAAATCGCTCCATGCCTGGCGCACAACAACGGGAGCTTACCGACGTCGGTAGCTCCCGCGGAGAACCGCTCTTTTTCAACTAGGATCGGGACATCCTCGTCCACTTCGAATTGCGCGAATAGCTGCCTCCGCGGGGCCTTGAGTTTGCCCCGGTCTATCGGGTAAGATGGACCGGTTCCGGCCGATTTGGGGCTTATCTCGGTGGGCCCCGCAAAACAGCCGAAGACGGCTGTTGCACTCCCCTTCCAAGATAGGCTCCCAGCTTCATTTCTGGTGCGCCGTCATTGCAGCGTCCGCCGCGGCGGACGTGAAGGGAGCAGAACCATGAAACCGCGAACTTGGCGAGCCACCACCCCGATCCTCATCGTCGCCGTCATGGCCACGGTCGTTTGGCTCAATGCCGGCGACCTGAACCCGCCGCCGGGGCCGATCAGCCCGACCATGAAGACGCTGAGCCAGATCGAGCCGCGGATCGCCATCAACGCTACCAACACACCGGGCGACGCCGACAGCCTTTTCAAGATCACCCAGCCCGGCTCATACTACGTAACGGGCAACGTCCTCGGACCCCCCAGCAAGAACGGAATATACATCGCGGCAAGCGACGTCACGCTCGACCTGAACGGCTTCGTGTTGCAAGGCTTCGCGGGATCGCTCGACGGAATCAAGCTCGATGTCGTTCACCGCGTCCGAATCAAGAACGGAACGGTCCGGAGTTGGGGCGGCGACGCAATCGACGCCACCGGTCTGAGCAATAATGCTACCAACGTCAACGTCGAACGCATTCGGTCACTCGGCGCCGTCAGGATCGGGGCAAACTCCATCGTCACACATTGCAACATCGCTGGCGGCCTCGATGTCGGAGACGACAGCACGATCAGCGACTGCACGATAAGCAACAACTTCTCCGGCGACGGCATCACCGTCGGAGTGGGCTGTACAGTCGCCAACAGCACGAGCATCGGCAATTCCGGTGACGGGATCGTCACCGGCGACGGCTGTCTAATCACCGGCTGCACCGTCCGCAGCAACGGCGGCGACGGAGTCCGCACGGCGCTCGCCTGTACGGTCAGCGACTGCTCCGCTCAACAGAACTCTGGCGACGGGATCTCCACTTCCACGTATGGTACGATCACCGGTTCCACGGCCTCCGAAAACGGTGGTGTGGGCATCATTGCGGGCGGCGGTACCCTCGTCGCAAACTCCTCCGCCGGCGGCAACACTGTTGCCGGGATCTCGGTTGCCCAAGGCTCGATCGCCGCGTGCACGGCCTGGTTTAACGGCGGCGCTGGCATTATCACTGGCAACGGGTGTACTGTTTCCAATTGCGCCTCCGCCGCAAACACAGGCGACGGCATCCAGATCGCGGGAAACTGCCTCGTCGTGCACAACACCTCGGATAACAACGGCTTCGACGCAGCCAGTGGGGCCGGAATTCACGCGACGAGCAGCGACAACCACATCGAGGGAAACAACTGCACGCGAAATGACGTTGGCATCCGCGTCGTCGCCTCGGGCAACTTCATCGCCCGCAACACCTGCTCCGGCAATACCACGTTCAACTGGGACATTGCCGCCAACAACAAGATCCTCGTCGTCAACGGCGTCAACGCGGGTGCGTTCACCGGCAACGCCGGCGGCGTTTCCCCCGGTTCCACCGACCCGAACGCGAACTATTCGTATTGATCCACAGGCGCGGTTGACGCCGCGCCGCAACGCGAAGGAGAGATGCAGATGGGAAGGCAATTGCTGGCGATCACTCTTCCGGTCTGTATGGCCATTCTCATCGCTGGCGCCTGGCTGACACGCGCCGGCGACTTGAACCCGCCGCCGGGGCCGATCAGCCCGACCATGAAGACGCTGACCGAGGTCGAGCCGCGGATCGCGATCAACGCGACCAACACGCCCGGCGACGCCGACTCGTCCTACCGGATCAGCCAGCCAGGCTCGTATTACCTCACCGGCAACATCTCCTCCTCGGCCGGCAAACACTGCATCGAGATCGCGGCGAGCGACGTGACCCTCGACCTGATGGGCTTCGAGGTGAAGGACGCGCCCATCGGTGCGTCGCTGGACGGTATCAACGTCTCGGTGAGCGTCAACAGCGTGGCCATTGTCAACGGCGTGATCCGCACGGCCGACGACGACGGCATCGACGCATCGCTGGCCAACAATGTCCGGGTGGAGCGGGTGCTGGTCCGCGACTGCTTCATCGACGGAATCAAGGTCGGCGAAAACTCTCTCGTGCTGAACTGCGCGGTGTGGAGCTGCAACGGCGACGGCATCGTGACCGGTGACGGCAGCAGCGCCATCGGCTGCACGGCCTCCTCCAACACCGGCGATGGCATTATCGCGGGCAATGGCAGCACGCTGACCGGTTGCACGGTCACCTCCAACACCGGCAGGGGCATCGTCTCGACCACCGGCAGCACAGTGACGGGATGCACGGCCCGCGCGAACACCGGCGACGGCATCGTCGCGAGCTTCAGCGGCACGGTCACGGGTTGCACGGCCCGCGACAACGCTGCCAACGGCATCTCCGCGGCCGGCGGAGCCACGGTGACGGGATGCACGGCCATAGGCAACACCGGCGACGGCATCGACGCTACGGTCGGCTGCACAGTGACGGGATGCACGGCCCGCTCCAACACCGGCGATGGGATCGAAGTCTCTGGCGAATGTCGCGTGACCGACAACGCATGCGACTTCAACGGATTCGGCGGCGACGGGGCCGGGATCCACGCCACCGGCTCCGACAACCGCATCGAGGGCAACAACGTCACGGACAACGACCGCGGCATCGATGTGGACGCCGGGGGCAATCTGATCATCCGTAACAGCGCCAGCGGAAATACCGTCAATTACGATATCGTCGCGGGAAACGCGAACGCGCAGGTGTTGTCACCAGGCGCCGGATTCGTCAGCACCGACCCGTGGGCGAATTTTTCGTATTGAACCCGCCGCGGTTGAGGCCGCGCCGCAGCGAAGCCGAGGGATATCGAATGAAAAGGCAATTCCTGATGGTCACAACCCCAATCTGTATCGCCATCCTTCTCGCCGGGGCCTGGGTCGCCGGCGCCGGCGACCTCAACCCGCCGGCCGGGCCGGTCTCACCCACGCCCGGTCCCGAGCCGCGGATCGCGATCAACGCGACGAATACACCCGGCGACGCCGATTCGGTCTTTCGCATCGCCGCGCCCGGGTCGTACTACCTCACCGGAAACCTGACCGGCGTGGCCGCCAAGATGGGCATCGAGATTGCCGCCAGCGACGTGACCCTCGACCTGATGGGGTACACGATGACGGGCGTTCCGGGCTCTCTGGCGGGTGTGTCCTTCGGCGTCCTGACGCAGAAGAACATCACCATCCGCAACGGCGTCGTCCGCGCTTGGGGGGCGTCGGGGCTGGACATCTTCCTCGGGACCGACCTGGTGCGGGTCGAGTCGATCACGGCGACGAACAACGTCGGCCGCGGCATCTCCACCAGCGGGACGGCCACGGTCGTCAACTGCATCGCGGAGGCCAATACCACCGAAGGCATCCTGGTCGGTCCAGGCTCGACGCTGACCGGATGCGTCGCCAAGGGCAATACAACGTTTGGCATCTCGGCTGGAGCGGATTCGACGGTCACCGATTGCGCGGCGTCGGCGAACGCAACGGCCTTTTGGTAAACAACCAGCTTCTCAAGGGCGAACGACACGCATACATGATGTCGCTGGCGGCAGAGAGGAGTAAGTAGAAAGGAGACCGCAGGAGGGGACAACAGCGCTCGTCAGGCGTGCAATCCCAGGGCGAACGTCTCTCGCCTTTTCTACTCTCTCCTTTCTCCCCCTCTCCTGCTCTATTGCCGCCTGCGGCGGCAATCGGGGCGACTGGATTCGAACCAGCGACCTCTTGGTCCCGAACCAAGCGCTCTAAGCCGGGCTGAGCTACGCCCCGTGATTTCAAGCCGCATCATAGCAGCCCGGCGCACGGCTGCAAGCCAGCGGCCCCCGTCGATTCCGCGCGGCACCTCGACGATCGCAACGGTTGAATCGATCGCGCGCCGCCCGCCGACGATCGCGCGCCGCCCGCCGATGATCGCGCGCCGCCCGCCGACGATCGCGCGTCGCCCGCCTATGATCGCCCGCCGCCCGCCCATGATCGCGCGCCGCCCGCCGATGATCGCGCGCCGCCCGCCCATGATCGCGCGCCGCCCGCCGACGATCGCGCGGCCGGCCGGCTTGCATCGCCGACGCAGACCATCGAGGCGGCAGCATGCGTTCGGGTCGCGAGTACGGGGAGTACGGCCGGTCGGGCGGTCGGGGCTCGCGTCGCGTCGGGAGTCGATCCGGAATCATCGTTCGCACGGTCCGACATCAACGGTGTCGCGGTGAAGCGCGCACGCGGATGTCGGTCAGGCGTGCGGCCGGGCAGGCGGATCAGCGGCCTCTTTCTGACGCGGTGGGCTGGGTCGTCGCCGGCGATTGGGAATCGCCGAGGTAGCCGAGCGCGCGGAGCTGTTCGATCCGTTCCTTGGTGCCCGGTACGGCCGGTGACGATGCGCCGCGCGACGCGAGCCACTCGGGCGTGTCGTGCGTCGCGACGAACTGAACGTCGATCCGCTCCTCGAATTTCGGATCGAGAAGTTCGCCGAGCACGCGGCCGTCCATGTCCCGGCCGATCGGCAGCCCGAGGATGGCGAGTACGGTCGGCGCGACATCGGTGACGACGCCGAGTTCCGGCAGGTCTTGGCGCGTCAACTCGCGGATCGGCTTCTTGACGGACGACGTGCGAAACGCCGGTCCGGCGAGGCAGACCAGCCCGGGCGGGCCATCGGTGTGTGCGCCGGATTCGATGAGCTGTCCATCCTCGCGCGGGAGGAAGAGCGAGTCGACGTTTTCGGCGTGCATGCCGTGGTCGGAGACGACCATGATGTTGGTGGAATCCCCGACGCGGCGGACGAGTTCGCCGATCAGCGCATCGAGGTGGCGGTAGGCGTTTGGGATGATGTCCTTCATCGCGCGGACGGCCTCGGGCAGCGGCACGTGTCGAAACGCCTTCGGTTCGTAGAAGCGCCAGAAGCGATGGCCGACGACGTCGGTGGTGCCGAAGTAGACGGTGAACAGGTCGGCGTCGTCGATTTCGTCGAGGAGTTTCGAGGCGATGCGTCGGTAGGCCTCGTCGGCGCGGACGGCCCAGGCGCTGGCGTTCCAGCTCTGCACGTTCATGGGCGATCCGACGGGGACGACGTCGCCGAAATAGCGTCGCAGCAGGTCGGGGAGCTCGCGTTCGACGTCGTCGACGAGCGTCAGGAGTTCGTTCTGGCGCTCGGGCGGGAAGACCTGTCCCTCGACGCCGCGGACGAGCGTGTTCTTCACGATACCGCGGACGCGGAAGTCCTCCATCGTGTTGGTCTGTGCGACGAGGCAGCCGCGGACCGGCTCGACCGGAAAAGTGTTCCACCAGCCGATCGTCACGCAGGTGCGTCCGGCGTCGGAGAGGATGTTCCAGAGCGCCTTGGTGCGGCGGTCGGCGCTGGTGAAGGGGATCGACTCGCCGTTCGGGCTGGACTTGAAGAAGTTGGTGATGCCGTGCTTTTCGGGGGTCTTTCCGGTGGCGACGGTGGTCCAGATCACGGGTGATTTGGCGGGGGCGTAGGTGCGGAGCGTGCCGAAGACGCCGCGCTTCATCAGGGTCTCGAGGTTCGGCATGTCTCCGGCCTTGAGCAGCGGGAGCACGACGTTCCATTCGATGCCGTCGCAGGCGAGCAAGAGGATGCGCGGGCCGGACTTGCCGGACGGCTTGTTCGGCGCGTTCGACGTCGGTGACGAGCGGCAGCCGGCGAGGGCAATGGCCAGGAGCGCGAGCGCGACGCCGGCACGGCGCGGTTCGGCGAAGCGCGGTAGCGATCGGCGGATGTCGAGACGGTGGATTCGCATCGGCGCGTTCTGGCGTCAGGGCCCTTCGACGTAGGGTTGATTGGATCGATACCGCGTGGCGCGCGACTCGATCTCGCGGGCGAGTTCATCATAGCCCGGATTCGATCGGGCGAGTTCCAGCGCGAGGTCGGCGGCGCGTCGGGCCTTCTCGAAATCGCCACGACGGGCATATGCCGCCGCGAGCGTGTCGAGAAAGTACGGGTTCTTGTTTTCCGTCGCCGTGCAGGCCGATTCCGCGAGGCGAATCGCCTCGTCGGCGTTCTGGAGCGATGGTTCCGGGCACGTGGCGCGCAGCCACGCGAGGGAATTCGCCGCGATCGGATCATCCGGCCGCGCGCGGAGCGCTTGTTCGAGCAGGTGCCGCGCTTCGTCATATCGGCGCGCCTGGCGGAGAAGGACGGCGGCCTGGACATGCGCGAGGGTGTTCTTCGGTTCGAGCGTCGCGGCGCGGGTGAGCGCGACGATGGCCTCGTCGCGGCGATCGAGGTGCTGGAGTAGCATGCCGAGCTGGAATTGCAGCCGCGCATCATCCGTGCGGAGTTGCACGGCGCGTTGCAGGTGCGGCAGCGCGTCAGCGGCGCGGCCGGCCTGAACGAGCAGGGTGGCGAGATTCGCGCGGAACCCGGGGTGATCGGGCTGGTCGGCGACAAGCCGCTCGTAGATTCCGAGGGCGGCGCGGGCCTGTCCGGCGCGGACGAGCGTTTCGCCGAGCATCGCGAGGGCTTCGCCCGGTGTGAGGGACCGTCGTGCGATGCGCTGCGCTTCGGCGACGGCGGCGTCGATCTCTCCGGCGCTGACGAGCGCGGCGGCGAGCAGCAGCCGAGCGCTGTCAAGGTCCGGGCGGATCTCGAGCGCGGTGCGCAGCGATCGAATGCCGTCGTTCAGTCCGCCGGGCTGATCGAGACGCAGTGCTCCGAGGGCGGCGTGGGCGAGGGCGTAGTCGGGGTTGATCTCGAGCGCAGCGCGGTAGTGCGCGTCGGCGTCGTCGCGGTTGCCGACGGCGGCGAGGGCGTTGGCGAGATTGAGATGCGCGAGGGCGTTCCGCGGATCATCGCGCAGGGCCCGCTCGAATTCCGGGATGGCCTCGGCGTAGCGCGATTGCTGGGCGAGGAGCTTGCCGAGGTTGCTCCGCGCGGCGTGGTTGTCGGGCGTGGCCGCGAGCAGGCGGCGGTAGTACTCGATCGCGCGATCGGGTTCGTTGAGCTGTTCAAGGACGAAGCCGACGCCGGTGTCGAAGTTGGCGCGAAGCGGCTTCGTCGAGTCGAAGCCGATGGCGGAGTTGAGTCCGGTCAGGCCGAGCGCGACGGCGAGCGCGGCAGCGCAGCCAGCGACCGGCCGGCGCGAACCGGCCGCGCGCGTGACGGCGTCGCAGATCGCGGCCGCCGCGAGCGGAACGACGGCCGGCAGGATCGGCATCCGGAATCTCGGCGAGTACCAGAACAGAATGACGGTGATGAGCGGGACGAGGACGGCCGCGATAAGCGGGGTTTTCTCGCGGATCGGCGCGCCGCAAACGAACAGTCCGGCGAGTGCGAGCGGGATCAGCCACGGCGTGGGCAGAGGTGCGAGCGCGAGCGTGCGATTCAGCCCGGTGCTGCGCTCCAGAGTCGGTACGTAGATGTCACCGTAGTTGCGAGCGGTGAGGAAGTAGTAGGCCTTCTGCGCGAACAGGCGCAGCGCGGCACCGGGGTGGTTGCGCCAGAATGCGGTGGCCTTGTCGCGGCAGAATCGATCGACGTCGGCCCAGGTGGCGGCGCGGCCCGTTTCCGTTTCGTAGCGGCGCCAGGCATCGAGGTGCATGGTGTCGCGGCGCTGTTCGATACCTTCGGCGACGGTGTAGGTGCCGGTGGACTCGGGGAGATTGCCGAGCTGGAGCGTGATGCCGGAGACGGCCTGGATGAGGAAAAGCGACCCGCTGCGTCGGTAGTTGTGCCATGTCGCGGGCGAGATGATCGCGGCGGCGATGGCCAGGAACGCAACGGCCGGCGCGAGCGCGATTCGGCGGTTGCTGGCGCGGAGGGCGAGCCAGCCCGCAAGGGCGGCGACGATCAGCACGCCGGGCGGATACGCGAGGCACATCAGGCCCGCGCACGCGCCGGCGAGGGCCATCGCGCGAAGTGATGGTCGATTGCATGCGCGGATTGCGGTCACGAGGCAGGCTGCAATCAGAAACAACGGGAGCGAGCAGTTGAGCACGCGCATCGAGTACGCGGCCGGTTCGTTGAGAAGCCAGTAAAGCGCGATGGCGACGATCCCGGCGTGGCGGCCCGCGAGGCGTGACGCAAGCGACCCGACGAGCAGGGCGGTTCCGACGTCGAGGGCGCACTGGACCGCGTAGACCGCCGGCAGGCCCGCGCCGAAGTATCGGAGCAGGGCGAGGAAGTAGGGATAGAGCGGCGCGGAAAAGAACGGGGTGTCCGGCCAGAACTTGCCGGAGGCGATCTCGCCGGCCCAGCGCCAGTAGACGTCGGCGTCGACGATCGGGACCTTTGCGAACGGATTGCGTGAGAGGTACTCGCCGAGGATGACGAGGCGCGCGGCCAGTCCCGCGCCGCAGACGAGCAGGGCGATCGATTGGGTGCGCGACAACCAGCGGCCGGCGCCAGGCACGCTTCCGGCGTGGGCCGCCGTCGCCGCGCTGTTCGGCCGATCGACGTTCATCTGAGCGGCTCCGTTTCGTGGCGACGCGGGCGACTCGACACCATGGCGCGGCCTAGAGCAGCCGTCGCAACGTGGCGCAGACCTCGTCGACCTGCGACTCGGTCAGGAGGCCGTGAAACGGCAGGGCGATGGTCCGCGCGGCGACGCGTTCGCAGACCGGGAACTGGCCCGGACGGTAACCGAGTTCTTCGCGATAGAACTTCTGGAGGTGGATCGGCGAGAAGTAGTTGCTGCAACCGATGCCGGCCGCGCGGAGCTGTTCGATGATGCGTCCGCGGGCGTCTTCGCGGTAGTCGTCGCTGAGCTTGATGACGAAGACGAACCAGCTCATGCCGCATTCGGGGCGGATGCGCTGGAGCTGGATGCGGCGCTCGTCGGAGAGTCGGGCGCGGTACCACTCGGCGGCGCGGTTGCGCTTCGCGAGGATTTCGTCGATGCGCGACATCTGCGCGATGCCGACCGCGCAGTTGATGTCGGAGAGCCGGTAGTTGTAGCCGAGGCGCTCGTGCGCCAGCCACGACATGGAGTCGCGGCCCTGGTTTCGCATCGAGCGGCAGAGGGAGGCGAGTGGTTCGTCGTTCGTCGTGATCATGCCGCCCTCGCCGGTGGTGATCTGCTTGTTGGGATAAAAGCCGAACACGCCGGCTTCGGCGAGGTTTCCGGCGCGGCGGCCGTGATACGTGCCTCCGAGGGCTTCGCAGGAGTCTTCGAAGTATCGTAGCGAGTGTTTCGTCGCCAGCGCGCGGACCTCGTCCATCCGCGCGGCCTGTCCGAAGACGTGCACGGGCAGCAGGGCGCGGGTGCGCGGCGAGATCGCTGCGCCCATCTGCGCGACGTCGATGTTCCAGGTGTCGGGTTCGATGTCGACGAAGACAGGGCGACCGCGCTCGAAGAGCACGCAGTTGGAAGACGCGACGAAGCTGAACGGCGTGGTGATGACCTCGTCACCCGGCTGGATGGCGATGGCGCGCATGAGCAGGTGGAGGGCAGACGTCCCGCTGGAGACGGCGACGGCGAAGCGCGTCCCGCAGTAGTTGGCCACCGCGGATTCGAATTCCTCGACTCGCGGTCCGAGGGAGAGCCGGCCGCTTGAGAGTACCTCGAGGACGGCGTTTCGTTCGGTGTCGGTGATATCCGGCGAGGACAGCTCGATTCGCATCGGCGGTTCCTTAACCATTTGCCGCACAATTGGTTGCGGCTATTCAGACCCACGCGGCAGGCCGTGCCGCGCGGCGTCGTTTCAGATCGAAGTTCGAACCCCCGTGCCGGACTCGGCCTGGCGGAAACCGGAGGTCTGGGTCCCTAGCTTATCGGCGCAGGACTGGACCGAGTCAATGGACAGATTCGACTGGTACGAATCGGCGGCCGAATGGTTCAGCGGACGAGTCGATCCGGCACTTGACGGCGGAACGGAATCCTAAAACAATACCGACCGAGACGGGTCGGATCGGGCTGGCAGCGATCGGAAGGCCTCGCGGATTCACCGACACGATCACGAGTCGAGATGCTCGTGTTCTGTCGGCGTTGTCCGACAGACGACGATGGCCGGCTGGTAACGGCGGGGTGACGTAGCCCGCCGTATTTAATGAACTGCTTTGTGAAGTTATTCACGAAGTACGCAATCGCATGAATCACACCAACGAACGAGCGGAAGAGCCGCAGCGAGTGGAACCAGGCTCGACGCACGGTGGATCGGCGTCGCCGGGAGAATTCGCGATGCGCACGCCAAGCCTGATGGGGCGGCTGTTCGTCGTTCCGGCGGTGCTGGTTGCGCTGTTCATTTGTTTGTCGGTGGTCGTGTTGCTGTTCGGGGGATTGAGCGTCGGACAGCGGCCGACGATCTTTGAGCTATTGCAGACGATCGAGAGGGGAAGCGGGCGGCATACGGCGGGCGTGATGCTGATGCCGCGGGATCGAGAGGTCTGGCAGGCGGCGCAGGAACTGGCGAGCCGGCTTCTGCGAAAGGAACAGGAGCTGACGCCGATCGAGATCGACGAGGCGGTGACGCGGATCGAGCGGATTCTGCGCGAGATGCCGACGACCAGCGCGGACGAGGATGATGCGCGGCAGCCGAAGCGTTTGTTCCTGACGCTCGCGCTGGCGCGACTGGGGACCGACGAGGCGATCCGCGTCGTCGGGGAGTTTTTGAATTCGGACGATGCGATGGTGCGGCAGTTCGCGCTGCGCGGCCTGGTTGAGCTGCGCGATCGACCACCGGTGCAGTCGTACGTTCCGCGGATGCTCGAGTTGCTGAACGACCCGTCGCACGAGGTGCAGATGATCGCGTGCCTGGCGGTCGGATCGATTGCGGCACCGAAGGACCTGTCCGCGATCCGCGCGCTGCGCGAGAAGCTGGCGGCGGACCGGGAGGTTCAGTGGAACGCGGCGCTGGCGCTGGCGCGGCTGGCGAGCGCGGCGGGCAAGCCGGTCCTGCTGAACATGTTGAGTCGGCCGTATTGGGAGAAGACGCGCGTGGAGTACGTGGATGGCTCTCGGCCGGTGGACCGATCTCTGACGGAGGCGGAGGTTTCCGGCTATCTTCGTGCGTCGGTGGAGGCGGCCGGGGGGCTGGCGGACGCGGACGTTCGCTCGGCGATCCGCGCGCTGGGCAGTGACCGGTCGGCGGACGTTCGCGCGGCGGTGCGAACGGCGCTGTCGGGACCGCCGGACGCGCCGGCGAGCGCTTCGTAGCGGGATTCGGCGGGAGGCATGGGCATGGCGACCGTGCAGCTTGTGACGAAGGTCTGGATCGCGCCGGGGTGCATCGTCTGCGATGCGTGCGAGACGACGGCGCCGAGCGTGTTCGAGGTGAAGCACGACGACGGAACGTGCATCATCCGGCCGGCGGCGCTCGACGCCGAGTTCACCAAGCCGCTCAGCAACGACATTGTGCAGGCGGCCGAGGAGTGCCCGGTCGACGTTATCAAGTTCGAGACGATCGACGTGCCGGCCGAGCAAGCGCCGGCCGCGGTTACGGCGTCGGCCGCTGCGCCGACCGAGACGCAGGCCGAGCCGCATGCGCCGTCGCCGAGCGCGGAAGCCGCTTCAGCCGCAGCGCCCGCGAAGGCTTCGCCGCACAAGCCTGCGACCAAACCGAAGGAGGCGGCGAAGTCGATGGACCCGGCCGTTGCGGCGCTGATCGCCGCGGCGACGGTCCGCGGGGGTGCGGCGGGGATATTACGGGCGGCGGGCGACGTTCCGCCGGCGGTGAAGGGCATTCAGAAGCTGTCGCCCGACAAGCTTCCGCCGGATGCGCGCTACGCCAAGGTGCTTGAGAAGAGCAAGCCGCCGAAGCCGGAAGAGAAGACACGTCGGGACTGGATGGTGCGGGTGGGGTGGATTGCGATGGGCGTCGGCGTCGGCGGTCCGTCGCTGCTGGGGTTTCAGCGGTTCATGATGCCCAACGTGCTGGAGGAACCGGATCCGAAGGTGCGCTGCGGTCCGCTGGCGAAGTTCACGGGCATGCAGCCGGGCGACGTGAACGAGGACTTCAAGAACACGGGGCGATTCTGGATCGTGCGTGAGGAAGACCGGCTCTCGGCGGTGTCGATCGTCTGCACGCACCTGGGTTGCATCCCGAGCTGGCTGCCGAACGACCGGAAGTTCAAGTGTCCGTGTCACGGTTCGGGCTTCAAGCAGAACGGCGTGAATTTCGAGGGTCCGGCGCCGCGACCGCTCGAGCGGTTCAAGATCGGGATCGAGGGCGGCGAGGTCGTGGTGGATCGTTCGAAGAAGTTCCTCGCGATGGGTCCGAACGACACGGCGGTGTGGAACGATCCGGAGGCGTCGATTCCGGTTTAGCGCGGAGCGAGTCCGGGTGGATGTAAGACGATGAGCGTCATCAGCCGAGTCGGCGACTATTTCCGAAACAGCCAGGTGTGGGGGTCGATCTTCCGGCACGGGATTCCGCGCGATCGGCGGACGCGCGCGATGGCGGTGCTGTCCAACGTCTTCCTGCATCTGCATCCGGTGGCGGTGCGCAAGAGCGGTATCCGGCTGTCGTTCACGTGGTGCATGGGCGGGCTGACGTTCTTCCTGTTCTTGGCCGAGACGGTCACGGGCGTGCTGCTGATGTTCTACTACCGGCCGACCGTCGAGTACGCCTACGTGGACATTCAGGGCCTGCGGGCGCACGTGACGCTGGGCCTGCTGCGCGAGATCCATCGCTGGGGCGCGCACGCGATGGTGATCTCGATCTGGCTGCACATGCTGCGCGTGTTCCTGACGGGCAGCTACAAGCCGCCGCGCGAGTTCAACTGGGGCATCGGCGTGATCCTGCTGGTGCTGACGCTGCTGCTGTCATTCACCGGGTACCTGCTGCCGTGGGACCAACTCGCGATTTGGGCGATCACGGTCGGGTCGAACATGGCCCGCGCGACGCCGTTCCTCGGGCACGAGGGTCCGGGCGCGGCGCTGCTGACGATCGGGGACGTGGCGCTGGTGCACGCGGGATCGGATGCGCGATTCGGCCTGCTGGCGGGGACGTACGTCGGGCCGAACGCGCTGCTGCGTTTTTACGTGCTTCATTGCGTGTTCATTCCGGTGGTGGTTTCGGTGCTTATCGCAGTGCACTTCTGGCGGATTCGCAAGGACGGCGGTATCTCCGGACCGCTGTAGCGAGTCGCCGGTCGAGCGGGCGTACGGGCGCCGTGCGGCGGTGTCGCCGGTCCGCGGCGCGGTGCAGGGACGGTCGTTGAGGGTCGGTCATGTTGCTGCTCGCGGTGCGTGAGACGACGACGCTGGATCGGCTGAAGCACGTCGTCAATTCGCTTTGCGCGCCCGAATACTTCGTGTCGCTGACGGTCGTGCTCTTCGCCGTCGCGCTGCTGTGGTATCGCCGCTGGACCAAGCCGGCGATCGCCGGCACGATATTGCTGCTGTTCTCGATCGCCTATTTCGGAAGTGCGGCCGATCCGAACTTCGTCAAGATCATCACGAAGCCGGACAACGTGCCGATCACGATGATGATCTTCCTCGTCGGGTTCTTCACGTGGCTGGCGCTGCGGCTGGGCGCGGTCAACGATGAGCGGCGCGAGAAGGGCGAGCCGTTGCTGGAGGCAGGCTCCGACGACAAGGTGCTGGTCTGGCCCGACCTGGTGTACACGGAGCTGATCTGTCTCGTGTTGTGCACGGTCGTGCTCGTGGTCTGGGCGATCGTGCTGAAGGCACCGCTGGAGCCGCGGGCCAATCCCTCGGCGATTCCGAATCCGTCGAAGGCGCCGTGGTACTTCCTCGGCCTTCAGGAGCTGCTTGTCTATTTCGATCCGTGGATCGCGGGCGTGCTGCTGCCGGGGTTGATCATCTTCGGCCTGATGGCGCTGCCGTACATCGACAAGAATCCGCGTGGCAACGGCTACTACACGTTCAAGGAGCGGCCGTTCGTGATCACGGTCTATCTGTTCGGCTTCCTGATCATGTGGTGCGTGCTGATCGTCGTCGGCACGTTTCTGCGGGGACCGAATTGGAACTTCTTCGGGCCGTTTGAATACTGGGATCCGCACCGGCCGGTGGCGCTGCTGAACATCAACGTGTCGGACGTATTCTGGATCACGCTGCCGAGCCGTTATCCGAAGCTCTGTCCGTGGTCGCCCGGGTTGCCGACGCAGGCGGCGTTGGGCGGGATCGTGCCGGCCTACATCGTGCGGGAAGCGCCGGGGATCGCGTTGATCGGCGCGTATTTCCTCGCGCTGCCGGTGCTGCTGGCGAAGACGGCGTTCCAGAAGCTGTACGCGCAGATGGGGCTGGCGCGGTACGTCGTGTTCTGGCTCCTGCTGAGCTGGATGTTCCTGGTCCCGATCAAGATGGTCCTGCGGTGGCTGTTCAACCTGAAGTATTTCCTTGCGATCACGGAGTGGTTCTTCAACATCTGACGGCGTGGTCGCCGGGACGCGACCACAGGTGACGGGACGATGCCGGTACCGACGGAAACGCTCTACAACATTCGACGACTGAACGTCTGGTTCGGTCTTTCGGCGCTGGCGGCGGCGGCGTCGATGATCTGGATGTTCGTGGCGGACTTCGAGCGTCCATGGCGCGACGTCCAGACGCAGTACTTCGATCTCCAATCAGCGCTGGCGCACTTCGAGTGGCTCCAGTTCGAGGCGCCGGAGATGCGGAAGGAGCATCAGGCGCTGGTCGACGCGGTCGAGGCGGCGCGTCGCAAGATCGCCGCGAACACCGCCGAGGAGGGGAAGCTGCTGGAGGAGCAGCATCGCCTGACGGGCCTGACGCAGGCCTCGGGGATCGAGTACGGAAACTTGAAGGCGCAGATCCAGGTGACGGAGTTCCAGTTCGAGGAGTCGGGCACGCTGCACGGGTTCGACGATCCGCGGACGGTGGCGATCCGGCGGCAACTGGAGCACGAGCGAGAGCGGCTGGCCGGGCTGACGGCGACGAAGGAGAAGCTCGAGGACCAGGAGCGGGACCTGAAGGCGCGAATGAAGGCGTTCTACGCCGTGCGCGATGAGGCCGAAAAGAAGCTGGCCGCCTTCGAGAAGCGGCGCAACGACGCGCGGCGCAACGACGAGATGTACGGCGGGCAGGGGACGATGCTGGGCGGGCTGGCGTCGTTTCGCTCGCTGATCAACGTCCCGGGTTTCGACTTCGCCGCGCCCAAGGGCATTCCGGGGCGCGAGGAGATCCGACAGGTCGTGCTGCCCGACGTGCGGTCGGAGATGAACTTCCTGCAGACCTATTCAACCGATCGCTGCACGACGTGCCACGTTGGCATCGACAATCCCTCGCTGACGATCGAGCATTTCATCGAGACCGGCGAGGGCGCGCTGAATCATCCGCGCGTGGGCGAGATTGTGCGGGGCGCGAACGAGCGGATGCTCGCCGAACTGGATCGGCGGATGGCGGCCGCGGCGCGACAGTCGTCATTTGCGGGGCGGGACGTGGCCGATCTGTCGACCGAGGATCGCGAGAAGCTGATCGGTGAGATCATCGGCGTCGCGGACGGGACCCTGCGCGAGACGAAGCGGTCACCGCTCGACGGCCGGTCGCTGACGCAGGCGCTGCGATCGCAGGACCCGCTGACGCGCGAGGCGATCTCGACGGCGGTCCGCGGGGCGTTCATGAGCGCGCTGACGGCCGCGCGTCCGAAGACGGTGGATGGCAAGCGGGCGCTGATGCTCGCCGAGATGTCGCACGATGCGAAGAAGGCCCACCTGCGCAACGTCACGGCGGCGCTGAACGAGTACATGCGCCACGAGGGCCGGGCGGAGGTGCATTTCGGGCAGCCGCTGCTGGCGCATCCGGAGCTGGATCTGTACGTCGCGCCGAACTCGGCACACTCGATGAATACGATGGGGTGCACGGTCTGTCACGAGGGCAACGGTCAGGAGACTGACTTCGTGCTGGCGGCGCACACGCCGGTCGATCACGCGCAGGAGCACGAGTGGGCGGAGCGGCACTACGTCAAGCAGGTCGGCGTGCCGATGATCACCTTTCACACGGCGCAGGAGTTCTGGGAGCGGCCGATGCTGCTGTCGAAGCACACGTCGGCGTCGTGCGTGAAGTGCCACACGGACGTGGCGGACCTGGAGAAGCGTGACGGCGAGCCGCTGCCGTCGGCGACGAACATCGTGAAGGGCCGGGAGCTGTTCACGTCGCTCGGCTGCATCAACTGCCATGCCGTCGAGGGCCTCAACGACTCGCGCCAGGTCGGGCCGGACCTCTCGTACGTCGGCTCGAAGCTGTCGACGGCGTTCATGCACCGCTGGATCGAGTACCCGAAGCGCTTCCGGCCGTCGACGCGGATGCCGCACTATTTTCATCAGGAGAACAACCTGCCGCCGAGCCGGAGCGACGAGGACCCGGACCCGATCCTCCGGTCCGAGACCGAAGTCATCGCCATGACGCACTACCTGACGACGTTCTCGAAGCCTTTTACGCCGGCGGCGCCGTCGTCGGACGTGAAGGGCGAAGCGACGCGCGGGGCGGAGCTGTTCGTGAATGCCGGCTGTCTTGCCTGTCACGCGAACCTGGCCGCGAAGGACCCGACGGACGAGTCGGGCCGGACGTTCGGGGAGACGTGGATCGTCGACGATCTCGTGCATTCGGGAATGACGAAAGAGGCGGCGAAGGCGCGCTTCGGCGCGATGAGCGGCAACGACCGCGTGGATTATGCGATGCGTCACCTGACGCCGGAGCGGCGCGAGCTCGCGCAGGCGGTCGCGAACGAGGAGCGGATCGCGGCGGAGCTGGCGGGTCGGGACGCCGATCCGGCCAAGCTGTACGTCCCGGCGGCGTTCACGCGATTCGCGCCCGAGCTGTCCGGCATGGGCACCAAGCTGGTGTCCGACCCGTCGAATGCGGAGCAGGTGTCCGCGGCCCGACGCTGGCTGTACGACTGGTTGCTGGATCCGCGGCATTATTCCAGCACGGCGAAGATGCCGAGGCTGTTCCGCGAGAACGCGTTTTGGAAGGAGCAGGACCCGGCCGTCCGCGCGCGAATGAACCAACAGGACATCCTCGATGTGGCCGAGTACCTGCTGACGCTGCGTCACGACACGTTCCATCCGGAGCCGATTCCGCTGGACGATGCGCACGCGGCGGAGATGAAGCGCCTCGTTCAGATTCAGCTCGCCGGCCAGAACACGCAGTCGGTCACCGCCGCGATTATGGAGAATCAGAAGGCCGATCCGGGCGATGCGCTGGGCATGCTGGACGAGCGCATCGTCCGCGGCGTGGCGAGCTCGTTCGGTCCGGGCGATCAGGGCGAGCGCGCGGTCGCGGACATCCTGTCGAAGCAGGACCTGACCGGCAAGCAGCTACTGTTCCTCGGGAGCAAGCTGATCACGCACTACGGGTGCTATTCGTGCCACAAGATCGCCGGGTTCGAGAACGCGGCGCGAACGGGGACGGAGCTTTCGACGTGGGCCCGGAAGCTGCTTTCGCAACTCGATTTCGCGTTCTTCGCGCCCGGGTTCGAGGAGGATCGCAAGGCCCAGTCGGACCTGTTCGGATCGCTCTTTCCGAAGGGGGCCGAGTTCGAGCCGCTCGTCCGTGACGCGGGTGAGAACCCGCACGTCGAGATCACGCACACGCATCGCGCGTTTGCGTATTACAAGCTGCGCAACCCGCGGCTCTGGGACCGTGCCAAGCTGAAGCGGCCGTACGAGAAGCTCAAGATGCCGAATTTCTTCCTCAGCGAGGAGGAGACGACGGCGCTGGTGACGTTCCTGCTTTCGCGGCAGCCGCCGCTGGTGGACCGGCGGTTGCAAGTGGCGTACGAAACTCGCCCGTCGGGGATGATCGCCCGCGGCCGGCACGTCGTGAACGAGCTGAACTGCGTCGGCTGCCACTCGATCGACGGCAACTCGGCGGTCGCGCACCAGTACTTCATGCGGCCGGATCCGAGTTCGGGCGAACGGACGTTCGACGTTACGAACGCGCCGCCGAACCTGTACGGCGAAGGGGCGAAGATCCAGTTCCCGTGGCTCTACGGTTTCCTGAACAACGTGGAGATGCTGCGGCCGTGGCTGAAGATCCGCATGCCGAGTTTCCACATCGATGCAACGCAGTCGCAGGCGCTGGTCGAGTACTTCGTCGGACTGTCGCAGCAGGAGGCCGGCGCCATCCGGAAGCGGCTCGCGGAGGTGCATCCGTTCATCGAAGCGGAGCAGCGGCAGGCGTCCACGCCGGCCGGGCCGGGCGGCAGCGGATCGGACGCGTCGCCGTGGTTCCAGCGACCGGAGCTTCAGCCGGCGATCGAGTGGCTGTCGCGGTATGCGCTGCGCAATCGACTCGCGACGCCGTACGATCTGGACACGTCGACGGCGTCGTCTCCGGACGAGGCGATTGAACTGCGCCGGGCAGGTCTGAAGAAGGTCATCGACGGCGCGAAGTTTCTTGCCAACTTGCTGAACGTGTCGTACCCGTTCTCGGAATCGTCGTACGTGAGCTCCGACGAGAAGCGATACGAGGCTGGAAAGGGCCTGCTGCTGGAATTGAAGTGCCTGGCGTGCCACGTTGCGGGCGATCCGTACGCGCCGGGCACGACGACGGACATCAAAGCGCCCAACTTCGCGTTGACGCATCGACGGCTGCGCTATGACTGGGTCCGCCACTGGCTGATCAACCCGCAGTTGATCCAGCCGGGCACGAACATGCCGCAGTTGTTCGTTGACGGACTGAGCGCGTTCAAGGACTTCCCGCCGGACGAGAAGACGACTCTGGAGGGACGTTACGGCACGTCGGGCGACGAGCAGATCCAGCTCGTGACCGATTTTCTCTTTGACCTTGGCGCCCGGAACGCGACGGTGGTCCAGCCCGCGCCTCCGGAAGGACCGGCGCCGGCCACGCCCGCGCCGACCGAGGGGCAAGCCGCTCCGGCCGAGCCGGAAGTGGACATTGAGGCGGCGTTTGAGGAATCCGGCAGCGGCGGAACGTCCAAACCGAAAGGGACGCCGACGACCGCGCCGGCGGCGACGACCGGAGCGACGACGCAGCCGGCGGGGAGCGATGATTTCGTGCCGTAGTCGGTGTCTTGCACGCCGGGAGAAGATGGATAACACTGTCGCGATTCCGGGCGCGTGCCTGTAGTTGCCGACAAGCCAGGTAATCGTTCAAGAAGGAGTCCGCCATGGTCAACGTGAAGCGAGTTGCGGTCTTGTGTCTTGCGGCGGTCGGGGTCGCGGTATCGGGTTCCGACGTGCTCGCGGGCGGTCCGATGGGGACGGCCACGATCAAGGGGAAGGCGATGCTGAGCGCGGCCAAGCCGTCGATGCGTGCCATCGACATGGGCGCCGACAAGGCCTGCGCCGCGATGCACAGCAAGCCGCAGTACCCACAGGGGAAGATGGTCTTTCCGGATGGATCGATCCCCTACGCGTTCATCTATCTCAAGGACGGCGTGACCGGGAAGTACGACACGCCGAGCACGCCGGTCGAGATCGACCAGCAGGGCTGCATGTACCGGCCGCACGTGTTCGGGATGATCGCGGGCCAGCCGCTGCTCATCAAGAACAACGATGATACGGCGCATAACATCCACGCGCTGCCGAAGAAGAACGCGCAGTTCAACTTCAGCCAGCCGAAGAAGGGGCTTGAAAACAAGCTCGAAGGCTCGAAGACGTTCACGCGGCCGGAAGTGATGGTCAAGATCAAGTGCGACGTGCATCCGTGGATGAGCGCGTACGCGGGCGTGTTGAGCCATCCGTTCTTCGCCGTCAGCGGCAAGGGCGGGGAGTGGGAGATCAAAAACGTGCCGGCCGGCAAGTACACGCTGGCGATCTGGCACGAGGAATGGGGCACGATGGAAGTGCCGATCGAGGTCGCGGACGGCGCGACGGTGGAGCACACGTTCACGTACAGCAAGGCGGCGGCGCAGCGTGACGTGAACGTGCGCGAGGTGACGGTCGGGAGCGGCCCGATCGCCCGCGCCTCCAACCCCTAGTCGTTTGTTCATCGGCCGCCGACGGGCCGGTCGCGGACCGATGCCAGTTGAACAGCGGAATCGACAGGGCGGGATCGCCGGATCCCGCCTTTGTCGAATCTGGCGGGAGCGCATTGCATGATGGCCGGCGGATATTCCCTGTGGCTGCCGGTCGATGTCTCGAAGCACGGTTTCGAGATCGACCGGCTGATTTACGCGCTGCACATCCTGATGGCGGTGCTTTTCGTGGGATGGGGCATCGTATTCGCGTACTGCCTGGTTCGGTTCCGGCAGCGGCCGGGGCATCGCGCCGACGCGGTGGTGATCAAGGCGAAGGCGTCGAAGTACGCCGAGATCGGGGTTGCCGTGTTCGAGGCCGTGCTGCTGCTGGCCTTTGCCGTGCCGGTGCTGGCGCGGGTGAAGAACCAGTTTCCGAGCGAGGCGGAGTCGGAGGTGGTGCGCGTCGTGGCTGAGCAGTTCGCCTGGAACGGGCACTATGCCGGGGCGGACGGCGTGTTCGGCCGGACCGATCCGAAGTTCATCGCACCGGACAACCTGATCGGTCTGGATCCGAACGATCCGCACGGGACGGATGACATCATCACGGTGAACGAACTGCACGTGCCGGTCAACAAGCCGGTGATCGTGCGGCTGTCGTCGAAGGACGTGATTCACTCGTTCGCGGTCCCGGCGCTGCGGGTCAAGCAGGACGTGATTCCGGGCATGACGATCCCGATCTGGTTCGAGGCGGCGCGCCTGGGCGAGTTCGACATCCAGTGCGCCCAGTTGTGCGGGAACAACCACTTCAAGATGCGGGGACGGATCCACATCGACACGGACGCGGCCTTCGCCGAGTGGAAGAAATCGAAGGCGCCGGGCGAGGCGCCGAAGGTGAGCGAAGAGGACTTCCAGCTATGAGTGCAGCGACGCACGGATCGCACGCGGGCCACGATCACGGCGCCGCGCACGGGCACGATCTGCCGTTCTGGCGCAAGTACGTCTTCTCGGTCGACCATAAGGTCATCGGCGTGCAGTACACCATCACGGCGCTGGTGTTCCTGCTGTTCGGCTTCAGCCTGATGATGATCATGCGGTACCAGCTCGCGTATCCGGGCCGGCCGCTGCCGATCGTCGGGAGCTGGCTCGGGCCGGGCCTCGTGAACGCGGACCGGTCGCTGTCGCCGGACGGCTACAACGTCTTCGGGGCGATGCACGGAACGATCATGGTCTTCCTTGCGGTCGTTCCGCTCGTCGTTGGCGGGTTCGGCAACTACGTCGTTCCGCTGCAGATCGGCGCGCCGGACATGGCGTTTCCGCGGCTGAACGCCGCGAGCTACTGGTCGTACCTGTCGGGCGGACTCGTGATGTTCGCGAGCTTCTTCATGAAGGGCGGCGCCGCGCAGTCGGGCTGGACGTCCTACGCGCCGCTGGCCGTCATCAGTCCGGGGCAGACGGTCTGGCTGCTGGGCATGGTGCTGCTGATCACGTCGTCGCTCTTGGGTTCGGTCAACTTCATCGTGACGATCGTGCAGTTGCGCGCGCCGGGGCTGTCGTTCTTCCGGCTGCCATTCTTCGTCTGGGCGCAGTTCGTGACGGCGTTCCTGCTGTTGCTGGCGTTCCCGCCTCTGGAGGCGGCCGCGATCCTGCAACTGATGGACCGCATCGCGGGCACGAGCTTCTTCATGCCGACCGGGCTGGTGGTCAGCGGACAGATCTTGCCGACCGAGGCCCTTCCGCACACGGGCGGCGGCAGTCCGCTCTTGTGGCAGCACCTGTTCTGGTTCCTCGCGCATCCGGAGGTGTACGTGCTGATCCTGCCGGCCATGGGCATCGTGGCCGAGGTCGTCGCGAACAACACGCGCAAGCCGCTGTGGGGCTATCGCTCGATGGTGTACGCCATCATCTTCCTGGGCTTCATGAGCTTCATCGTTTGGGCGCACCACATGTTCATGACGGGCATGGGGACGAAGCTGAGCCTGTTCTTCGCGACGACGACGATGATCATCTCGATCCCGTCGGTCGTCGTGCTGACGGCGCTGATTCTGTCGCTCTGGGGCGCGGCGATGCGCTTCAACTCGCAGTTCCTCTTTGCGCTCGCGTTCCTGCCGATGTTCGCGATCGGGGGGCTGACCGGGCTGCCGCTCGGACTGCCGGCGTCGGACATCCATCTGCACGATACGTACTACGTGATCGGGCACTTTCACTACGTCGTCGCGCCCGGGACGATCTTCGCGATCTTCGCGGGGGTCTATCACTGGTACCCCAAGGTGACGGGCCGGAAGATGAGCGAGCTCCTCGGGCGCGTGCATTTCTGGCCCTCGCTGATCTGCATGAACGTGATCTTCCTGCCCATGCTGTTCCAGGGCCTGCAAGGCCTTTCGCGGCGCACGTACGACCCGCTGGTCTATGATGCCGGGCAGGCCGTGCAGGGCTGGCACTTCGTCAGCTCGTGGGGCGCGTGGATTCTCGCGATCGCGCAGATTCCGTTCATCATCAACTTTTTCTGGAGCGCGGTGGCCGGCAAGAAGGTGTCGGACAACCCGTGGGACGCGACGACGCTCGAGTGGGCCGCGCCGTCCCCGCCGCCGCACGGGAACTTCCTGAAATCGGTGTCGGTGTACCGCGATCCGTACGTGTACAGTCCGCCGGGTCGACCGTCGGATTTCTGGCCGCAGAATCAACCCCCGGAGGACTAGGACGTGTCAGCAACCGCGGAGGTCATCCCCCACACGGTCGAACCGCACCCGGTGACGGGTGTGTACAACGGCAAGTTCGGCATGTGGCTGTTTTTGGCGTCGGAGATCATGCTCTTCGGCGCGCTGTTTTCATCGTACGTGCTGCTGCGGGTCGGATCAGCGGAGTGGCCGCACGGCTACTCGGTCCTGAACGTTCCGCTCGCGACGGTGAATACGATGGTGCTCATCACGTCGAGCGTGACGGTCGTGATGGCGTGGTACTGCCTGCAACTGAACGACTTCGGCAAGGCGCGGCTGTACCTGCTGGCGACGATCGGCTTGGCGCTGGTCTTCATGGTCATCAAGTACATCGAATACTCAAGCAAGTTCGAGCACCACCACTATCCGCGGACGAACCTGTTCTACGGGCTCTACTTCACGCTGACCGGCCTGCACGGCCTGCACGTCCTCGGCGGCATCCTCGTCTTTCTGTACTTCGTCGGCCCCGGGGCGGGGATGTGGAAGACGGATCCGCACCGCTACACGAATCGCGTCGAGTGCGCGGGGCTGTACTGGCACTTCGTCGATCTGGTGTGGATCTTCCTGTTTCCGTCGATCTACCTGCTGTGACGGGAGTCGTGACATGAGCTTCGCGCATCCGGACGAGGCCCGCAAACATCGGAACGCGTACCTGAAGGTCTTTGCCGCGCTGGCGGTGCTGACGGTCGTCACCGTCGCCGTGGCGGAGATGAAGTTCCTGTCGATGCCGATGGCGATCGCGGTGGCGATGGTGGTGGCGGGCACGAAGGCGTCTCTGGTGGCCGCGTATTTCATGCACCTGATCTCGGAGCGGAAGGCGATCTACGCGACGTTGATTCTATGCGGTGTGCTGTTCGTGGCGCTGCTGCTGTTGCCGGTCGTGACGCAGGGCGAAGTGGATGCGTGGAGGCGGACGCATGTCCCTTAAGGCTTTCCACGTCGTCTTCGTAACGGTCGCGCTGCTGTTCTGCACCGGGTTCGGCGTCTGGTCGATCCGCAGTTACCTCCGTTTCGGAGACGGCGTGTGGTTGGTGCTGGGGGCGGCGTCACTGGCGTGCGTGCCGGTGCTCGTCTGGTATTTCCGCTGGTTCCTGCGGAAGCTCAAGCGCGTGGGGTACCTCTGATGACGGGGCGGCGAACGAGTCGCATCGCTGCGAGCGTCGGTGTGATCGTAACCGCGGCGGTCGAACGGGCCGTTGCGTGCTCGGTCTGCTTCGGCGATCCGAGCTCGCCGATGGTGCAGGGCGTCGGCATGGGTATCCTCGTCCTGCTGGGGTTCATCGGGACGGTTCTCATCGGCATCGTCTCGGTCTCCGGGTACTGGATCGTGCGTGCGCGGCGGATGAGCGCTCGACTGAATTGCGGCGCGCGATCCGATGCGCCCGGCGCGCGCGGAGCAGAATCCGCGCCGCGATCAGATGACACCGGGCAGCGAGTCGAATGAGCACCATGGAATCCGGCCCGTCGCCAGCCGCGCCGACCGTCTTTCGCCCCTGGCTGCATCGCTACACGCTGCTGCTGGCGGGCCTGACGCTCGTGCTCATCAGCGCGGGCGGGCAGGTGACCAGCCACGGCGCGGGTCTGTCCGTTCCGGATTGGCCGACGAGCTACGGCTACAACATGTTCACGTTTCCGTCGTCGAAGTGGGTCGGCGGGATCTTCTACGAGCACACGCACCGGCTGATTGCGTCGACCGTCGGCCTGCTGACGCTCGGACTGGCGGCGTGGCTGTGGCGGTCGGAGTCGCGGCGCTGGTTGCGCTGGCTGGGTATCGTCGCCGTTCTGTCGGTGGTCGCGCAGGGTGTCCTGGGCGGACTGACGGTGATCTTCCTTCTGCCGACGCCGGTGTCCGTCGCGCATGCGTGCCTGGCGCAGTCGTTCTTTTGCCTCGTGTGCGCGATTGCGCTTTTTACGTCGCGCGGATGGATTGAGCGTTCGCCGCGGCGCGCGCAGCGAGGGCCCCTGGACGTGCGCTGGTTCGCGATTGTCTCCGCGTGCGTCGTGTTCGCGCAGCTCGTGCTCGGCGCGCTCGTGCGGCACACGGACTCTGCGCTCGCCATTCCGGATTTTCCGACGGCCTACGGGCATTGGCTGCCGCCGCTCGATGAGGCATCGGTCGCGGGCTACAACCTCTCGCGGCGCTGGGAGCTGGAGTTGCCGCAGGTCGAGGCTTACCAGATCGCGGCGCAGTTTGCGCATCGCGCCGGCGCGGCGGTCGCGCTGGTCGTGGTGTCCCTGTTCGCGGTGATGGTGATCCGCCAGCGGGAGCCGCGGCTCTCATTGCCGGCCGCGGGCTTGCTGATCCTGCTGGCGGGCCAGGCGGTTCTCGGCGCGGCGACGGTGTTGACGCAGCGCGTGCCGATCATCGCAACGTTGCACGTCGCTGTCGGCGCGGTCATTCTGGCGTTGAACGTGGTGCTGGCGCTGCGGTGCGGCCGGGCGTTTGCCCCGCTCGGAGCGGAGCCGGCTGCAACGGCGTGGCGGCCGCAGCCGTACATGGTGACCTGAGATGAAGTCCGCGGAACCGATCGAGAGCGGTAACGGCGGGGCGGTGTCGCTGACGGCGTCGCTTGCGGCGGCCGGTTCGCGCATCGCCGACTTCATTGAGATGACGAAACCGCGGATTGCGGCGCTGGTGCTGATCACGACCGCGGTCGGCTACGCGCTGGGGGCACGATCGACGGTGGCATTGCTGGACGTCCTGCACGTCGTGCTCGGCACGGCGCTCGCCGCGGCGGGCGCGAACGCGCTGAACCAGGTGCTCGAGTGGCGTTTCGACGCGCTGATGAGGCGCACGGCCGTGCGACCGATCCCCAGCGGGCGCGTCGAGCCGATCGAAGGGCTGCTGTTCGGGCTGCTTTGCGCGGCGTCGGGGATCGCCTATCTGGCGGTGTTCTCGAATCACCTTGCCGCGCTGGCGACCGGTGTCTGCGTCGTCAGTTACGTTTTGCTGTACACGCCGCTGAAACGGGTTTCGCCATGGTGTACCGTGGTCGGCGCCGTGCCCGGGGCGCTGCCTCCGGTGATCGGCTGGTCCGCGGCCCGCGGGACGATCGAGGCGGAGATTGCGGTTGTTTTTGCGATCATGTTCGTGTGGCAGATACCGCACTTCTGGTCGATCGCGTGGATGTACCGGCACGAGTACGGTGCGGCGGGCTTTGCGATGCTGTCGGTCGTCGATCAGGACGGCCGTCGGACGAGCCGGCAGGTCGTTGTGCTGAGTATCGTGCTCGTCGGCCTGAGCGTGCTTCCGTGGTGCTTCGCAACGACCGGGTCGGCGTATCTGGTCGGCGCGTTGCTGCTCGGGTCGATGTTCGTCGCGGCCGGCGCGCACTTCGCTTTGCGCCCGACGCATGCAACCGCGCGGCAGTTGTTGCGCGTTTCCATCATCTACCTGCCGCTGCTGCTTGGCCTGATGATGATCGATCCGTGACGCGCCGATGTCGTCCGCACGTGCGGTCCGGACATGAGCGGTGATTCCGTCATCGAGGTGCGCGATCTGACGTATCGCTACGGCGAACGTCCGGCGCTGGCCGGCGTGTCGTTCGAGGTGCGCGGCGGGGAGCGCGTCGGACTGCTGGGGCCGAACGGCAGCGGGAAATCCACGTTGTTCCGAATTCTCAGCACGCTCATCCAGCCGCAGGGCGGGCAGGCGAGCGTGGCGGGCGTAAGCGTGCGCGAAAGGCCGGCCGACGTGCGGCGAAAGCTCGGCGTGGTGTTTCAATCACCGGCGCTCGATCGGCAGTTGACGGTGCGCGAGAATCTCCGGCACCACGGGCACTTGTTCGGGCTTCGCGGGGCGTTGCTTGATGCGCGGATTGAGGAGGGCCTGCATCGGGCCGGACTGGCCGACCGGGCCGCTGACCGCGTCGGGGCGCTGTCGGGCGGGCAGCAGCGTCGCGTCGACCTGGCCCGCGCGATGCTGCACGAGCCGCCGGTGCTGCTGCTGGACGAGCCGGGGACGGGGCTGGATCCGGTGGCGCGGCGCGGCCTCGGCGATCAACTCCGCGCGATTCAATCGCAGCGCGCCGTCACGATCCTCCTGACGACGCACATCCTCGACGAGGCCGAGCGCTGCGACCGGCTCGTGCTTCTGGACCGCGGATGCGTCATCGACGCCGGCACGCCGGAGGCGCTCAAGCGCGAGATCGCCGGAGACTGCATCGTCGTGCGGACGGCCGATCCCGATTCGGCCGCGCGCGAGATCGGCGAACGGCTGGGGCTGACCGCGACGCCGGTCGATGAGACGCTGCGAATCGAAGCGCCGCGCGGCCACGAGTGGATCGGCCGGATCATCGAGCTGCTCGGACCGCGACTGGAGTCGGTGACGGTCTCGCGCCCGACTCTGGAGGATGTGTTTATTCACCGGACGGGCCATCGCCTGGCGGCCGAGGTAGGTGCGGCGTGACGGTGGAACGAGTGGACACGCGCGTGTGGCTTGCGACGACGAGCCTGTGGCGGAGGGAGATGGTGCGCTTCGTGCGACAGCGGAGCCGAATCGTCGGCGCGCTGGCGACGCCGATGGTCTTCTGGCTGCTGCTCGGCAGCGGGCTGGGGCGGTCATTCCAGGCCGCCGGCGGACCGGCGTCGCACGGCTATCTCGAGTATTTCTTCCCGGGCACGCTGGTGATGATTCTGCTGTTTTCCGCGATCTTCTCGACGATCTCGGTGATCGAAGACCGGCGGGAGGGCTTCCTTCAGGGCGTGCTCGTCGCACCCGTGCCGCGGGCGGCAATCGTGCTCGGCAACGTTCTTGGAGGGACGACGCTGGCCGTGGGACAAGCGGGGATTCTGCTGCTCTTCGCGCCGCTGGTGGGTTTCGAATGGTCGTTCGGTCGGTTTTTCGCGAGCATTGGCGTCCTGGTGCTCTGCGGATTGGGGTTGACCTCGCTCGGATTTGCGGTCGCGTGGCGGCTGACGTCGACGCAGGGCTTCCACGCGATTATGAATCTGGTGCTGGTGCCGATGTGGATGCTGTCCGGCGCGGTCTTTCCTCCAACCGGGGCACCGGGCTGGTTGCGATGGGTCATGGCCGCGAATCCGCTGTCGTACGGCGTCGTCGCGGTGCGGCGCTGCCTGTATCCGGCGGAGGCGGTCGCGGCGATGGGGCTGGCGTCGTGGCCGGTCGCGCTGGCGGTGGTTGTCGGCTTCTTCGGAGTGATGTTCGTATGGTGCGTTCGGACGGTCGTGGTCGACGACGCCGCACGGTGGAGTTGAGCGTCCGCGCGGCTTGCGCCGCTGTCGCGCTGCTGCTGATCGCGGCGGGGTGCAACTCTCGCGACGCCGCGCCGCTTCCTGTGATCGCCGAAGTCCCGGACTTTTCGCTCGTCAACGAGTTGGGGCGGCCGATCACGCGCGGCGACCTGCGCGGACGAATCTGGGTCGCGGACTTCATCTTCACGCACTGCGCGGGTCCGTGCCCCAGGATGTCGGCGCAGATGGAGCGGATCCAGGCGGGGGTCCGGTCGTACGACGATGTGCGGCTGGTCTCGTTCAGCGTCGATCCGGAGCGTGACTCGCCGCCGGTGCTGCGAGAATACGGCGCGCGCTATCACGCGCTTCCGGCGACGTGGACGTTTGTCACCGGTGACCGGCGGACGATTCACCGGCTGGCGATCGACGGGTTCAAGCTGTCGGTCGAGGATGAGACGGCCTCGTCGCCGATCCTTCATTCGACGCGGTTCATGCTGGTCGATCGCGTCGGCCGCATCCGCGGAGCGTACGACGGCGAGGACGAGCCCTCGGTGCGGAAGCTGCTGGCCGACATCGAGCGGCTGCGGCGCGAAGCGCCGGTGGCGGGCGATCCGAGGGCGGGCGCGTCATGATCGAGGTCCGCGATTTGCCGGCGATCGATGCCGGCCTGAACGGATTGTCGGGCATCCTGCTGACGGCGGGATACGTCTGCATCCGCCGCCGACGGATCGCGGCGCATCGCGCGTTCATGATCTCGGCGGTCGTCACGTCGGCGGTGTTTCTTGCGTGCTACGTGACGTATCACGCGCATCGAACGTACGTCACCGGGCTCGGACCGACGCGCTTCGGCGGTGCGGGCTGGACCCGGCCGGTCTACTTTTCCATCCTGATCTCGCACACGATCCTGGCGGCGGTTTGTCTGCCGCTGGCGATCGTCACCGTCGTGCGCGGTTTGCGCGGCCGGTTCGAGCAGCATGCGCGGATTGCGCGCTGGACGTTTCCGATCTGGCTCTACGTGTCGGTGACCGGCGTGCTGGTCTATCTCATGCTGTATCACTGGTTCGGGCCGCCGGCGGGCTGAGTCGTCGCGCTGTCGTCCTTCGGTTCCCGGCGCGCTGTGTCGATCCGGGCCCGGTCGGGCTCGATGCGCTCCAGCTCATCGAGCACCTGCGCGGCCGCGTCGCGATTGCCGAGTCGCTGATAGAGGCTGAACAGGTTCCAGCGCGCCAGCGTATTCGTGCGATCGATGGCCGCGGCGCGGCGAAGATACGAAATGGCGTCGTTGACGCGGCCGGCCTCGCCGAGCGCGACGCCGATGTTGTTGATCACCTCCGTGAGTCCGTCGCCGTATTCGGCGGCCCGCGCGAACCGCGACGACGCAGTCTCGACGTCGCCGTTCCGAAGCGACTCGACACCGCCGAAGAAGTAGTACTGCGCGAGAATCTGGTCTGCGCCGAGGTCGCGGTTGCCCGGCTGTGCGAGGTTTCGATAATGGCACGACGCCCAGCGATCGGCAGGCGGGTCCGGTTGTCCGTCGAGCACGACGCAATAGAGCATGCCGGTGGGGACCAGACGGGCGTTGCGGATCGGCAGTGGTTCCTTCCACGTGTAACAGAGCGGTCTTCGCTCGCGACGGATGACCCACGCCATGGGGGTCAGCGAGGAGTCTTCCGGCCGGTCGCGATAGAGGGCCGGATCGAGCCGGCCGCCCTTTCGGGCGATGATCACATCGGGGCGATAGCCCTCGACGAGCGTGAGATACATCAGGGGAAAGCTGACGTGATCTCCGGTCGGCAGGAGCATTGCGCGCTGTGGCGCGGAATCGAGCATGTTTCGGGCGTTGTCGACGGCGTACCAGTAGTTGCGATAATCGTTGGCGCGGAAGTGCGAGACGATCTCGATGACGGGCAACGCGAGCGCCGTTGTCACCGCGAGCGGTTGCCATCGGGCGCGCAGCCAGTCGACGAGTCCGGCCAGCACCGGCACAACCGCGAGATGTGCAGGGATGAAAAAGACGCGGAGCATCCAGCGCGTGTGGCGGTTGAGTTCGTAGTTGGAGATCGCGACGAAGAGGACGACGTTCGCCAGAAGCCAGAGCGTCATCAAAACGCTGATGTCCCGCGTCGCGCGGCGCGTGAGCAGGAGGAGTCCCGCGGCGAAGATCGCGGCGACCGGCGGCGTGAGGTCTTCGATGAGCGCGGCGCCGGCGTATCGAAGCTGCGCGGCGAGGCGCGTGGGTGACTGCGGCTCGCGGGAGCGGGTCGGACCGATCGAGCCGTATTGCTTCCGCGCGACATGCGCCCAGAACGCGCTCCAGTTTGCGGGCCGGCCCCAGTTGAGCGGCGGGTCCTGAGCAGCGCGGACGGGCAGGTAGACGTAGGGAAGCAGACCGAGGGCGGCGGCGATCGCACAGTGGGCAAGAAGTCGCGCATCCTTCAGCAGCGACGGAACTTGCAAAAAGGCCCAGAGGCCGAGCGCGAGCCCGCTGAATGCGATCTGGTGGTGATTCGTCATGCCAATCCCCGCGAGCACGGCCGCGGCGACCAGCGGGCGCGGTCGTCGCGTTCGGTACCAACGGAGCACCGCCCAGAGCAGCCCGGCCGTCAGCACGGCGTTCAGTCCGTACACCTCGGTGATGACCGCCTGTTTCCACGCCCATCGTGTCAGCACCCAGGTGACGGCGGCGGATGCGGCGGCGATACGTGAGGTGCGCAGTTCGCGAACGGCGCTGTAGGCGACGACCGCCGCGGCGGACATGCAGACGGCGGAAAAGAGGTTGGCTCGAAGGGCGACGTTCCCGAACGGCACGATGCGGAGGAACGCTCCGCAGAGCATCGTCCAGAGCGGATACCCGGGCGGATGGGGGATTCCGAAGTGCCAGGCGGCGGTGATCAGCTCGCCGCTGTCTTCGGCGGTGACCGTCGGCGCGAGCGTGGACAGGTAGATTGCGAGCGGCACGAGACCGACGACGACGGGCACGGCGGACGCGAGACGATTCGATGCTGGCGGCGCCGCTGCCGGGCGTGTGGACTTTCCGCTTGTCACGGAGCGGGAGTTTACCCGTGAACGGTGTCAAAGGCGCGGCGGCGAGGCGACTCAGAAGCGGATGGCGAACCCCGCGCCGGTGAAGAAGTCGGGCGCTTCCTCGTTGAGGCCGAAGCCGGCCCGGATGTCGAATTGCAGGTTGTCGGTAAGCTGATACGTGAAGCCGCCGTTGAGGTTGTGCGCGCCGTCGGCATCGCGGTCGTTGGGGTAGGTGCCGAAGTACTCGATATAAGAGCCGAGCCGGTCGGTCAGGCCATAGCCGAGCGAGATCGACGAGGCAACCTGGAAGAGCCGAGAGGCGTCGGTCGTCGGCATCAGGAAGTTCACGTTGCCCGAGAGCGACGTGCGATCGTTGAGGACGTACGACCAGAGCAGCTTCACTTCGGGATCGACGTCACCGGACGTCTTGGTGGTCGAGCCGGAGGGCACGTTGACGGCGGCGATGATGCCGAACTCGGGGATCCACGCCTTCTGTTCGAGCAGGTGGAACTTGAAGCCGAGGTTCAGGTCGCTGTTGCCATTGTCGCGGACCTTTCGCGTGAACGTTCGGCCCTCGTCGTCCTGATCGACGAACAGCTCGTCGGTCATGAGCCAGCCGAGCCAGCCGATCCGCAGTTCGACGTCCTCGACGAGACCGACGCGGAGCAGGAACTCGGGAAAGGTGTGATCGCGCGAGCGCGTGTCATCCTCGCGGTCGAAGGTGAAGGTGTAGCCGCCTTCGAGCTGCACGCGGCCGATCGGCACGGAGAGGGCCGATTCGGTGAAGTCGGGCCGGTCGGTGACGATCGGTTCGTCGAGCGGCGCAGCGCGCAGGCCGAAGAGGTTGCGCTGGCGGTCGTCGGCCGGAGCGGTCGTCTGGGCCGCGGCGCCGTCCGACGCGCCGAGGGCGGCGCAGACGGCGGCGAGGATTCGTACGGCGCGCCACGACGATGGATATAGTCTGTACGTCATAAGGTATCGTATGCTACGATATGACGCCGAGGCTGTCCAGCCCCCCGGAATGCGTTCGGACGTTAGTCTCGCCACGAGCGCGCGGCCGCGACCAGGGCGCGGACCCGCGCGGCGTCGAGCGGCGCCGTCGTGCGCCCGCCGCGCTTCAGACAGGTGCCGACGATCAGGCCATCGGCCACGACCAGCCAGTCGCGGGCGGTCTCGGGCGTGACGCCGCTGCCGATCCAGATCGGACGGTCGGGGACGGCGCCGCGGACGGTCTCGACGCTGTCGCCATCCGCCGCGCGGCCGGTGGACGGGCCGCTGACGATCAGGATGTCGGCGCCGGCACGATAGGCCGTCTCCTCGGCCGCAAGCGCGAGATCGGGCTGACTGATCGGGACCGCGTGCTTGACGTGCACGTCGGCGGCGATCTGTACGTTGGGACAGAGTCGGTTCCGCAGCGGCAGGGCTTCGTCGGCGCGGCCGGTCAGAATGCCCTGGTCGGTCGCGCAGACGCCGGAGAGGACGTTGACGCGGATGAACGATGCGCCGGCGGCCGCGGCGATGGAGAGGGCGGCGACGGCGTCGTTTCGCAGGACGTTGACGCCGACGGGGATACGGACGGCGCGGACGACCTCGCAGACGACGGCGGTCATGGCGGCGATGATGGGTGGCGGGACGCGATCGGCGTGAAACGGCGCATCGCCGAAGTTCTCAACGAAGAGCGCGTCGAATCCGGCGTCCTGAAGCGTGCGGGCCTCGCGGACGGCGCGTTCGATGATCGGTTCGATTCCGCCGGCGTGGTTCGCCGCGGTCGGCAGCGCGGGCAGATGGACCATACCGATCAGCAGACGGCGAGATCGCGCGAACGAACGGGCGGCGCGGCGGGTCGATTGCTTCAGGCGGCGTCTTCCGCGGCGAGGTGCGTGCATTCGGCTCGGACCCTTGTTACGTCAGCCGGTCGCGGAGCCACTTCGTGGCGGCCTGAAGGGCCTCCGGCGCCCGCGCGAGGTCTGGTCCACCGCCCTGCGCGATGTCCGGCTTGCCGCCGCCGCGACCGCCGACGATGGGCGCGATCTCACGGATCAGGTCGCCGGCCTTCACGCCGCGGGCGACGACGTCCGCGGTCATGGCCGCCAGCAGGACGACCTTGCCCTCGTTTTCGGCCGCAAGCAGCACGGCGGCGGAACTGGCCCGGGCGCGGAGCGAGTCGATGGCCGGTCGAAGCTGCTCGACCGAGGCCGTTCCCATGTCGCCCGTGATGATCGCCGTCGAACCGATGCGCAGGGCGCCGTCGAGCAGCCGTGCGGCGCGGTCAAGCACGCCGGCGGTGTCCTGGCGGGCCTGCTGCTTCTGCGCAACTCGGACGCGATCCTGGAGTTCCGCGGCGCGGTCGCGAAGGCGGGACTTCTCGATGACCGGCAGCGCGGCGTGCGCCAGCGTCTCACTGATTGCGTCCATTGCGGCGAGGAGCGCGGGGCCGTCGAGCTTTGCGGATTCGTCGAGCCGACGGGACAACTCGATCGCCGCGCGGCGCGCTTCGGCGGCTGCGTCGCCCGTGACGCCAACGACGCGGCGTATGCCCCGCGCGACGGCGGACTCCTCGACGAGACAGAACGATCCGGCCTCGGAGGTCCGCGCGAGGTGCGTTCCGCCGCAGAACTCGATGGAGAACTGCCACCACTTGCGGTTCGCAGGATCGGCCAACAGCTCTTCGATCGTCGGGCCGATCGAGACGACGCGGACGACGTCGGGGTACTTCTCGCCGAAAACGGCCCGCAGGCCGCAGATCTTCAGCGCGTCCTTCTGCGGCACGTCGCGTGCGTAGACGGCGAGGTTGTCGCGGATGCGGTCGTTGACCAGCCCCTCCACGCGCCGCAATTGCTCATCGGTGACGGCGGCGGTGTGCGAGAAATCGAAGCGCGTCTTGTCTGCGTCGACCAGCGAGCCCTTTTGCTGGACGTGATCGCCGAGCACCTCGCGCAGGGCCCAGTTGAGCAGGTGCGTCGACGTGTGGTTCATGACGGTCGGTCGCCGCAGGTCGCTGAGCTTCAGCGAGACGGTCTCGCCGACCGATATGCTCCCGCGGGTGACGACGCCGACGTGAACGACCGCGTCGCCGCGGCGCTGCGTATCCTCGACAACGAACGATCCGTTCGGGCCGATGATCTCTCCGCGGTCACCGACCTGTCCGCCCTGCTCGGCATAGAAACAGCTCTGGCGGCAGAGCAGGCCGAGCCGCCCGCCATGTGGTACCGGCCCGTGGTCGGAGAATCGGCCATCCTGCACCCAACCGCTAATGGTCGACTTCATCTGAAGGTGCGAGTACTTCGCGCTGTCGTCCGTGGCCGTCCAGGCCGGGAACGCCATAGCCGGCAGGATGTCCTGCGAACCGGACGTCGCCGCGCGGGCCCGCTCGCGGGCCTGTTCCATCAAGCGCTCGTATTCCGCGACGTCGACGGACAGGTTCTTCTCCTCCGCCATGATCTGCGTCAGGTCGATCGGGAAGCCGTACGTGTCGTGCAGGCGGAAGGCGTCCTCGCCCTTGATGCGGCCGTGATGGTGCCGCACGGCGTACTGCGCGGCGTCCTCGAACAGCGCGATGCCGCGTTCCAGCGTCCGACCGAACGACTCTTCCTCGTCGCGGATGACCTCCGCGACGTGCCGGGTCTGTGAGCGAAGTTCCGGAAACGCCTCGTCCATCAGGTCGACGACGGCCGGGACGAGGCGGTGCAGGAACGGCTCGTGCATTCCGAGGTACTGCCATCCGTAGCGAAACGCACGACGGAGGATGCGTCGCAGGACGTAGCCGCGGCCTTCGTTTCCGGGCAGTGCGCCGTCGGTCAGCGCGAAGGTCAGGCAGCGCAGGTGGTCGGCGATGACGCGATAGGCGATGTCGATGAGGACGTGGCGATCGTGCTGCGCCTGTCCGGGCGTCGGGAGCGTGCCACGATAGGCCGCGGCGTTCGTGGTGCGCTGAATGACGCCGAAGAGCGGTGCGAAGATGTCGGTGTCGTAGTTGCTGCGCTTGCCCTGGAGCAGGGCGGTGACGCGCTCGAAGCCCATGCCCGTGTCGACGTGTTTGGCGGGCAGGGGCGTCAACCGTCCGTCGCTGCTGCGATTGAACTGGATGAAGACGAGGTTCCAGATCTCGATGACGCGGGCGTCGCCGGCGTTGACGAGCGTACCGCCTGAGCGGTCCGGCGTGAGGTCGATGTGGATCTCGCTGCACGGTCCGCAGGGCCCGGTGTCGCCCATTTCCCAGAAGTTGTCCTTCTTCCGGCCGCGATGGATGTGCGTCGGGTCGATGTCGGTGACGGTCCGCCAGAGTTCCGCGGCCTCGTCATCGGGGTCGAGGCCCTCGGCGGCGTCGCCTTCGAAGACGGTGGCGTGCAGGCGCGACTTGTCGAGGTTCCATTCACGGGTGAGCAGTTCCCACGCCCAGGCGATGGCTTCCTTCTTGAAGTAGTCGCCAAACGACCAGTTCCCGAGCATCTCGAAGAAGGTGTGGTGATAGGTGTCCTTGCCGACGTCGTCGAGGTCGTTGTGCTTTCCGCCGGCACGAATGCACTTTTGCGTGTTGGCGGCGCGGACGTAGGGCCGCGTTCCGGTGCCGAGGAAGACGTCCTTGAACTGGTTCATGCCCGCGTTGGTGAACATCAACGTGGGGTCGTTGTGCGGGATGACGGGGGCGGACGGCACGAAGGCGTGTCCGTGCCGTGACACGAAGAAGTCGATGAAGTCCTGCCGGATCCGGGCGGAAGTCCTTTGCATTTCGATGAATGTAGCGGCGCTGGCGCGGCATGGCAATTGCTGCCGAAGCGGGGCGGCGCGGTATTGGCGAGCAAAGATTGTGCGCTCCGTTGACAGCGCCGCGGTCGGCCGTAGGCTGTATGAGCACCGGTGCGGTCCGGCGACTTCGGCGCGGACCCACCCGCTCACCGGGGCTCTCAGGGAGGATTGTCGCCATGATGAATCGGACAGCGTTTTCGTACGGTTGCTCCGCGCTTCTGTGCGCGGGAATGCTCGCGGCGGCCGGGTGTTGCGAATCGGGCGTGCTCGATTTCAACGACGGGTTCTTCGTCATTGCGTGCGACTTTCCGCGCACGGCCCACGACCACTCGACGCAGACGATCGATGTCGAGGGCGTCACGACGCTGCGCGTGACGACGCGGAACGGCTCGATCGAGGTCGACGTCGACACAACGCGCGACGATGCGCGGATCGAGTCGAGCACGTTCGCCGTGGCCGATACCGAGGACGAGGCGCAGGACCTGCTGGCTCAGATCGTGATCACGATCCGGCGGACCGGTGATAACGACGAAATCCTTGAAATCACGGTTGAGTTTCCCCCCGATGATGGCGGCTCGAGTCGCCACTTCGGACCCGGCGGGCGGAGCGGCGCTTCGTTTGACATCGTGCTGCCGGCGGGGCTGGACCTCGAGCTGACGACGCAGAACGGTCCGGTCGAGGTGGATGACAACAACGGCTCGGTTCAGATCGAGACAAGCAACGGCAGCATCCAGGTGGAGGACCAGACCGGCGACGTCGACGTGCAGTCCTCGAACGGCGGCATCCAACTGCTTGGGATCGAGGGCAACGTCGTGGCGCACACGAGCAACGGCGGCATCCACGTCGAGGCCGAACCGCCGGCGGGCGGGATGATCGACGTCGACACGAGCAATGGTCCGGTCGCGATCCGCGTGCCGACGGACTTCGCGGCGGCGCTGGACCTGGAGACATCGAACGGCTTCGTCTTCGTCGATCTGGACGGCTTCGATGTGACGGACCTGGACCAGACGAACCGCCACGTCACGGCGACGCTCAACGGCGGCGGCGGGAGCATCACCGGGCGGACCTCGAACGGCCCGATCTCGTTCCGGGGGCTGTAGGACGATGACGCGTCGGGCCGCAGAAGATCACGGCGCGGCGACCAGGATCGCGCTGCCGTTCTGAAGGCCGAGCAGCACCTCGCCGCTCGCGGTAGCGAGCAGCCGTTCGGTCGTTTCAATCGATGTGAGCGGCGAGCCGCTGATGCGCACGATCAGGTCGCCGGGCTCGAGACCGGCGCGCTCGGCGGGCGATTCGTGTTCGACGGCGACGACGAGCTGCGTACCGGGCGGAAACGCGAGCGATCGGGTTCCGTTCGGGTGCCGGGCGGACGCGGCCGCGATCATGGTCGCGCCGCGCCACTCGCGACGCTCAGAACTTTCCTGGACTCTTGACGCCGACGGACGGTCGGCCCGCGCCAGAACGGCGGTTGCCTCACGGACTTCGTCGCCGCGGCGGAATGCGATTTGCACGGCCGTGCCCGGCGAACATGCGCCGATCAAGCGGAACAGATGCGCCGGGCCATTTACCGGCCGTCCGTTTATGCGCTCGATGCAGTCACCCGCCTGCAAGCCGGCAGAGGCGGCGGGGCCCTGCGGCGCGACCTCCGTGATGCACGCTCCGGCAGCGGGTGCGTCGAGCGACGCGAGCGGCCCGCGGCCGTTGAAGCCGGCGCCGAGGTCGGCGTACGCGACCAGCTCGCCGCGTGACAGGGCTGCGAGGATTTCGCGCGTCCGCGGGTTGATCGGGATCGCGAAGCCGACGCCCTGGCCCGCGCCGCTCGTGGTCTGAATGCGGGTGATCAGGCCGACGATGCGACCGCGTAGATCGACAAGCGCCCCGCCCGAGTCGCCGGGGTTAATGGCGGCCGAGGTCTGTATCAAACCGCCGATGGCCGCATCGAGTCCGGCGTCGCTCATGGGCGCGGCGCGGTCAAGCCCGCTGACGATTCCGAGGGCGACGGAGGCCTGGCCATCGCTGGCGATTCCCCACGGATTGCCGAAGGCGACGACGGCCTGACCGCGCCGCAGGTTGCCTGCGTCGCCGAGGGTCGCCGATCTCAGCCGGCCGGCGGAGATCCGGACGACGGCGAGGTCACTGTACGGGTCCGCGCCGACGGTGGCCGCGCGGCAGCGCTGTCCATCGGACGTGACGACGTGAATGACGTCTGCGCCGCGGACGACGTGCGCAGCGGTGGCGACGAGTCCAGCCGAGTCGAGGATGACGCCGGCGCCGTGGAGGTCCTCGGCCGCAGGAGCGGGAGCGAGCGAGTGGTCTGCGTCGGGCGAGCGAATCTCGGATGCGGTTCGGCGCGTTACCTGTACGGCGACGATGGATGGGGCGACGCGATCGACGACATCGACGAGGGCGGTGTCGGAGAGGACGCGCGGGATCTTGGACGCATCGGCCGGCAGAGCGGTCCGGCGGTGCGCGGCGGGCGGCTCGGCGGATCGCGCCGCGGTCGCGGCGATCAGCAAGGCTGTAATCGCGATGTCGATGTGGCGCGAGGCTGCGCGTCGGCGATCCATGCCGGTTACTCGGGGACTTCGATCCGGACGTTCTGTCCGCTCCGCGGCGAGGTGTAAAGCCTCACGATGGTCTCACCCGGCGGGACGGCGAAGAGAAACCCCATCTTCGGGTCCTTCGACGTTCGAAGGACGTTGTGCGTCAGGCGGTTCGGCGGCTTGAGGCAGCGCTCCGGCACTTCGGGCTCGTAGTAGTACTGAATCTCGAGCACGCGCTTGCCCGCGACCGTGGCCTCGATGTAGACGCCGACGGCGAAGTGGCGTTCGCCTTCGTCGGTTTCGACGGAGATCTGAGAGACGGCGCGCTTCGCGAATTCGAGGACCTGTCCGAGGGCGCTGCCGGCGAAGACGCGCTCCGCACCGACCTGAACGAGGCGGCGGTCGGAGGGGACATCGAATTCGGTGATGGCCTCGCTTTCGAGCACCTCGTCCGGTGGATTGTCGATGACCACGTGACCTTCGTGGAACTTGTTTCCCTGGAGCACATCGGGCTTCAGGTCGGATCGTCGCAGCGGACGCGGCAGGAGCGGCGATACGCCCGTGCGCTCCTCGACGGCGGAGGCTACGTGCAGGCGGCCCTTGGGGCCGGAGCCGACCTTTGGCGCGGCAGGGGGCTTCTTCGCGGAGGCGTCGGCCGATGCCTGACCCGGCGATTCATCGTCCTCGCCCTCGCCCTCGCCCTCGTCTTCGTCCTCCTCGTCCTCGTCCTCGTCCTCCGACGCGGCGGCGGGCGATTTCGCGGCGGAGCCTGCCGCGCCGCCGGCCGGTTTCTCGGCGGCGGGAGTCTCATCGGCGTCCTCTTCGTCCTCGTCCTCCGCGTCGTCGGCGGCGTCGGGCTTCTTCGGCGGCGGAGGCGGCGCGACCGATTGGCGCGGCATCGGCTGCTTTCGGCTCAGCTTCTCGGTCAGCTCGACCATCGCGCCCGACTTGAACTCGATGTAACGCGGCTGGAAGCCCTGGGGGACCTCGAAGACGACGTCGACGACGAACCGGTTGTTTTCCTTCAGTTCCTTGGCAATCTGATCGCTGAGTCCGAATCGCATGTTGAGCGGCCACTTCACCAGGCGCGAGGCCTGTTTCGCGGTGATGTTGAAATCCGCCTTCTCGGCGAACAGGTCGCTCATGCCGACGGCCAGATGCAGCATCGGCGCGCCGTGGGAATCGCCGGCCGGCGATCCGACGACGCGGAACTGCGCGGGCGTGAAGAGGATCATGTTCGAGCTGCCATCGGCGGACTCTGCGGCGGAGGCGCTGAGACCGAGACGCACGACGAGGAACTGGTGACTCGGATCGGACGGGCCGGCCGGGCTGAAGTTCCGCGTCCAGCCCTGGCTGGCCGGCTCCTGTCGCACTTCGTCGATCGACGCGACGCTCCAGTAGCCCAGGACGCTGATGGCATCCTTCGGCGCTTCGCGCTTGGCCTCGCGCTGGAACCCGCAGTTTTTCGCGAACAACTCGGTCAGGAGGTCCGGGTGCGACTCGCCGAAGCGGTTCTGGCCCTGAAAGCGGCCGTCCGAGAGGAACACGGCGAGGCCGCTCGCGAAGCCGTCGGGGTTGAGCCAGATCGATGCGCGCTGGCGCGGGTCGTTCGGCGCGATGCGCGTGAATCCGAGAAGGTCCGTACCGAGCGGCATCATCTGAATCGCGACGAGCACCGTGCCGACGATCGTCAGTCCGGTGAGCAGGCCGAGCAGTCCGCCTCCGGCGCGGTCGACGGCGAGCGGGAAATGCACGTTCCCGGGGATGAATTTGTCGGTGAGGAAACGGAGCACGGCCAGCGTGATCAGAAACAGCAGGACGAGCGCACCGGAGTAGCCGTAGTCGCCCGGCACCTGCGCGGCCCACATTTCGTGCAGGGGCTCGTAGAAGCCGAAGGCGACCATCATGGCCGTGAGCGTCTCGACGAACATGATGGCACTCGAGAACAGGCCCTGGAACGCCCAGAACGCGGCGATGAGGAGGACGAAGACGGCGGACAGGAGCGAGAGGATCATGGGCGTTTCCTGATTCTAGCCTCGCCGGCGCGGGCGCCGCGCCAATCGTGTGCGGGAGTCGGCGAGCTACGAGGTCGCGGTCGAGGGCCGCGCCGATGTTTCGTCGCGCGTGACCCGCAGGATCTCGTTGATGCTCGTGATTCCCTCGTACACCTTGTAGAGCCCGACCTCCTGGAGGTACTGCATGCGGTTCTTGCGGGCGTGTGCCTTGACGTTCTGCAGCGGCGTACCGCGCGCCAGCATACCGCGAATCTCATCGTCGATCACCAGGACCTCGAAGATCCCCGTTCGACCAAGGTAACCCGATCCCTGGCAGACCTGGCAGATTACCGGGTTGCCGCGCTTGTCGGTCTCGATCTCGTCCGGATTCGGCGGGCGGTAGAACGGCCGGTTCTCACCCGTCGGCAGGTTGGCCTTCCGCAGGATGTTCGGGTCGGGCTTGTAGGCCCGGCGGCAGGTGGGACAGAGCACGCGGACGAGGCGCTGGGCGACCACCGCCTCCAGCCCGGATGCCGCGAGGTCATGGTCGCCGACGAGTTGTAGATAGCGCCGCAGCGCGGCCATCGTGTCACTGGTCGAGATGCCGGCGTAGACCTTTTTCTTCTGGCGTCCGGCGGCGGCAATCATCTCGGCGGTGTCGCGGTCGGGGCAGTCGGAGACCATGATGATGTCGGGGTCCATGCGGAGGATCGACTGGAGCTGTCGCGCGAAGGCGACGTCGCCGCCCTTCGGATCGAAGGAATGTTGCGTGACGTTGTCGATGTCCATGACCTTCGGCGATTCGAGCGTGTGGATGTTACGCAGGAATGCGTCGTGACCGCGGATCAGCGCGTAGAGCGTGGTCGTGAGGCCGCTCTCGCGCGGTCCGGCGATGAGCATGACGCCGGAGAGCTTGTCGATGACGGGTTGCAGCAGGTCCAACTGCGGCTTCGTCAGGCCGATGTCCTGCACACGGAACTTGGTGTCTTCGGCGAACAGCCGCATGACGAAGCGCTGGCCGGCCGTCGAGCCGGACGTCTTCACGGAGATCTCGACGACCTTGTCCTGCTTGCCGCCCGGACCGACCGCGGCGGTGAGCTTGCCGTTCTGCGGTTTCCGCATCTCCTCGGGGTCCATGCCGCTGATCCGTTTGAGGTGCGTCAGGGCGGCGTCCGCGAGCGGTCGTTCGATCGGTTCGCGGTCGCGGTTGACGCCGTCGACGCGATAGATAATCCGCGCGGTCTGGGCCTGGAGGGTGATGTCGACCACGCTCGCGCGGCGCCAGATTGCGTCGAAGAGGAGGTTTTGCAGCGCGGCGTAGGCCTTATGTTCCTCGGAATCGGTCGGCCACTTCGGTTGTTTGCCGTCGGCGCCCTTGATGCGGACCTTGTCGCCGGCGTGGATGGCCTCCTCGGTGGCGGGCTTCTTGTTGAGCAGCCGCTTGAGGTGTGCCGGCGTGAGGACGCGCTGCGCGGGCGCGACCCGGCCGTTGCGGTGAACGACGTACGCGCCGGTGGCGCCGCCGAAGAGCAGGAGGTAGAGCAGCAGGCCGAGGATCCAGCTCGGGAGCAGGAGCCAGAGGGCGATGCCGAGCCCGCCGGCGCCGAAGACCGCGGCGTTCCAGGGGAGGCGCGGCGTTTTGGCCTTGAGCGTGTCCTTGTCGACCCAGGCGCAAACGTAGGCCCAGGCGAGCGCGAGGACGACGAAGAGGCCGATCTTGATGGGGTCGAAGTAGTTCCCTGCGGTCGGGAGGACGGCGAGCGGGAGGCGTAGATCGAACGAATTCATCAGTCGTCGGTCGCCCGCGGAGCGCGTTCTACGCACGGCACCGGCCGGTGCGCCGGCCGGCCCGCCGTGGGGCACACCTTAGCGAAATCTCCGCGAGAACTCAATCGGACGAGCAGACGCGCTCGACTTCTTCCACGGTCGTCAAGCCGGCGAGGACCTGCCGATAGCCGCTGTCCATGAGGGTTTGGAACATCCAATCCCCGGCGACTTTCCGGATTTCGGAGATGGTGGGGCGAGTGAGGACGACGTCGCGCAGGGCCGAGGTGAAGCGGAGGACCTCGAAGAGCGCCATGCGTCCGAAGTAGCCGGTGTGCATGCAGCGCGTGCAGCCGACGTGGTCGTAGAGTGAGCCGGTGGTGGGGCGGTCCTCGAGTCGCAGGTCGCGAATCTGCTTCGCGTCGGGTCGATAGGGGCGCTTGCAGTGCGGGCAGAGGACGCGCACGAGCCGCTGCGCGATGATGAGCGAGACGGCGTTCGCGATGACGTAGGGTTCCACGCCGAGGTCGAGCAGTCGGAAGATTGTGCCAATCGTGTCACGGGCGTGAATGGACGTGAGCACGAGGTGGCCGGTGGCGGCGGCCTGCATGGCGAGCGTGGCCGTTTCTTTGTCGCGGATTTCGCCGACGAACAGGACGTCGGGGTCCTGGCGGAGGATGGTGCTGAGGACGGAGGCGAAGGTGACGTTGTGGGTCGGGTCGATGGCGATTTGCGTCGTGTGTTCGAGGTGGTATTCGATCGGGTCCTCGACGGTGATGACGTTTCGTCGTCGGGCGTCGATGGTCGAGAGCGCGGTGTAAAGCGTGGTGGTCTTTCCGGCGCCCGTCGGGCCGGAGACGATGATCATGCCCGAATCGAGCCCGCAGACGCGTCGGACCTCGCCGCAGGCCTGCGCATCCATGCCGAGTTCCTCGAACGTCGCCGGAACGGACGACTTGTCGAGGATGCGCAGCGCGAGCTTCTGGCCGCCGGAGGCCGGGGTGAAGGAGATGCGGAAGTCGACGCGCCGGTCGGCGAGTTCGGCGGAGAAGCTGCCTTCCTGAACGACGCTTCGTTTGGCGATATCGATGTGGCAGAGGATCTTGATGACGTTGAGCATCGCCAGGCCCATCTGCCGGTGCATGTCGCCAATCGCCTGCATGAGTCCGTCAATCCGCAGGCGGAGCGTGAAGACCTGGTCCTTCGGCTCGATGTGGATGTCCGTGGCGCGAATCCGCAGCGAGGCGAACAGGAGTTGCTGCAGGGCCGCGATGGCCTCGGCCGGTCGGCCAGCGGCGCCCTTCATCACCAGCGGTTTTCCGGTCCGATCGAGGAGCCGTACCTCCCGCGGGGAGGTCGGCATGTTCTTTTTCGGGCCGAGGTAGCGGCAGGCGTCGAGGATGGGCGCGAGCTGCCGCGCGAGCGGTCCTCCGCCGGACATTGCGGGCATGATCTCGGCGTCGGGTTCGCGCGACTCGGCCGTTTCGGCGGGGGCTGGAATGACCAGTTCGCCGCTGTCGTTGAGCGATGGCACGGGGGCCGCGGCGGGAGCGATGCGCATCCGTTGCGGAGCGGCCTTACCTGGCGCGCTTGAGCCGGTCGAGATGATGAACTGCGTCTCGCCGATGCGAAAGACGGAGCCGTCGGACAGGTCGGCCTCGATGATGCGGTTCGGACCGATCCAGGTGCCGTTTCGGGAGTTGAGGTCGCGGAGCTTGAGGCCGTCCGGCCCGGCCTCGATCGTGCAGTGGCGTCGCGACGCCTTGGTGTCCTCGATGACGATGTCGTTGTCGGGCTGGCGCCCGATCGTGAACGTGGACTTATCGAGGGGAACGGTCCGACGCCGTCCGTTCGCGACGATCTCGAGCGATGCCATGATCGCGGTCCCTGCCGGCGGAAACCCGTGTGCGTGCGGGAGGCGTCCTATCCGCGGAGCCCGCCGGCGCCGGCCTTGATCCCCTTGAGTCGCATCTTGAGCTCTTCGGGGTTCGTGGCGACTTCCAGAGCGACTTTCAAGTCAACGTACTCTTCCGTCACCAGCTTGTACAGGGCTTCAGTGAAGTCCTGCATGCCTTCCTGCAACGAACTCTTGAGGACGTTTGTGATTTCGACGTCGCGCGACTCGGCGATCAGCTTTCGGATGGCGGCGTTGACGATCATGATCTCGCAGCACGGGATGCGCGCGAAGTCGGGCTTGATACACGGCAGCAGCTTCTGGCAGACGACCGACTTGAGGTTGAAGACCAGCGACTGCCGCACGAGCGACCGCGAGTTCTCGGGGAAGAGGTCCAGGATGCGCGTGATCGTCTGCGCGGTGGTCGACGCGTGAATCGTCCCGAAGCAGAGGTGCCCGGTCTCCGAGGCGTGAATGGCAGCTTCAAACGTCTCGCGGTCGCGCAGCTCGCCGAGGAGGACGACATCGGGGTCCTGGCGCATGAGGTATTTCAGCGCCGCGTGGAAGTCGCGGACGTCAATGCCGATCTCGCGCTGGTTTATGAACGCCTTTTTGTCCTCGAAGAGGTACTCGATCGGGTCCTCGATGGTGACGATGTGGCAGGCCCGCGTGGCGTTAATGTGGTTGAGCATGGCCGCGATGGTCGTGCTCTTGCCCGAGCCGGTGATGCCCGCGAGGAGCACGAGCCCCTGGTGGAACTTGGCGACCTCCTTGAGCACCGGCGGCAGCCCGAGTTCGTCGAAATCGCGGATTTCGCGGACAACGCGTCGCGCGGCGATCGACGTGTGGCCGCGCTGACGATAGACGTTGATTCGGAACCGGTCGTGGCCTTCGATGTCGTGCGCGAAGTCGACCGCGCCGTTCTCGAGGAAGTGCTCGCGCTGCGCCGGCGTCAGGATCTCGAAGACCATCTCGTCGATCTGCTCGCCGCTGAGGGCCGGCTCGTTGGCCTTGCGGATGTCGCCCTTGAGGCGGAAGCGCGGGGGCGAGCCCGCCTTGACGTGCACGTCGCTGGCGCCAAGCTTGCAGCAGGCGCGAAAGAGGCGATTGATCTTCGGATCGCGGTTGACCGGCAGGATGCCGGAAGTCGAATGGGTATCGATGGGGTTCAGCGCGGACGTGTCGTGCCGATCGTGCATATTGCGATTCCCGCCGCAACGGGGCCCCGCCCGAAGCGTCGTCGCCGCAGTGAGTGTTGGAAGGCAGACAGCTCGCCGGCGGTCGGTGTCCCCATCGATTTTAGCCCGGCACGACGTTGAATCAAGCGCGCGACCGGCTCGCCGACGCCGAATTCCCGCCGATCGAGCGGTCGCGACTGGTAGTGGTCATCGGACAGCGGACGGACGCCGGAGCGCGAAACTTCGCGTGGAGCCAGTCGGCGATGGCGCGGGCCGCGGCGGCGTGCGCCGGCGCGTTCGGGTGGGTGTCTTGGTACGGATGCACGGTCAGGTCCGAGCCGGGCAGCGCTTCAAGCGTCGGCAGGAGATCGAGGGCGTCGATTCCGTCGGATTGGAGTCGCGTCGTGATCTGCTCGTGCAGTGCCCGGTAGGGATATCGTCGAATCACGTCGACGTAGGGATAGAGCGCGACGAGAAGGTACTGTCGGTGCGAAAGCCGCCCGTGCAGTTCGCGGAGGGCCGTGAAGCACGGGTGATAGTCGTCAATCGTGTGCGCGGCATCGAGTCCCGCTGCAATTCTCGCGGCGTCCCGCACGCGATGCACGATGACCGACAGCCGCTCCAGCTCGATGCGGCGAAGCGGATCGCCCTCGCGCAGGGAACTCGGTCGGCGATCGTTCAGCGTCATGACGACGACGACGGCATCGGGCTGAAACTCCGCGAGCCGGTGTCGATAGACCGCGACTTCCTGGCGCGTGTCGAATCCGCCGACGCCGCCGTTGATGCACTCGACAGCGCCGCCGCGTTTCATCGACAGCAGGCCGGCGACCTGCTGGGGCAGGGTCTCGTGTTCGCGGACGCCTTCGCCAAACGTGAACGAATCGCCCAGAAACACGATTCGAACGGCGCTCGTTGTCCGGGTCGGGTTCGGCAACGGGCCGCGCAGACCGAGCCGGTTGATCCGGTAGTCCAGCCCGTTCTGAACGTCGAACACGCCGTGCGGATTGCCTCCCCATTCTTCTCGAAACACGCCGTCCGCGCGATAAGCGTACGCGTAGCCGTGGACTTGCTCGTCGATCGGTCTCGTGATCGGCCGGCCGCCGGCGGCGAACTTTCGCGGTCCGGGGTAGAGCGGTTGCAGCGCGCCCCAGACGACCTCCACGAGCAGGATGGCGGTGGCGGCGGAGATTCCGGCGAGTGCCGCGGCCGACCGCGTTCGGCGATCGCAAAGAAGGCGGCTCGCCGCGATCCAGACGCTCGCGAGCCCACCAACAACGGCGGTCACGGCGGCCGTTCGATAGATGTGCGGTAACGGCGCCGGACCGAAGACGGCGTCCCAATAGACGTTTCCGACGTGTATGGCGATGAGCGGCGCGATGGCAAGCGCGGCGAACCAGAGGGCGACGCGCTCGCGGGTTGTCGCCGTTGACGGGTTCGACGCACGCAGCGACCGCGCCGCCACGCGGACGGCGACAGCAAGCGTGACGCCGACGGCGGCGTGCGTTCCGGTGATCGATCCGGTTTGGGTCCAGACGCGCAGCGCGTACTCGATGACCGCGATCAGTCCGGCCGCCCCGGCAACAAGGGATACTCCGGCGAGGGCGCGCTCATGCATCGGGTTCGACGACTCATGCTTCGCGGTCGGCGTTCGTCGCGGCCGTTCGAGCCGGTGCGCGGCGTCGCGGGCCGGTTGCTGCGTTTGGAGCAGGATCACACGGATACTTCGGGTCCAGGTCCAATAAACTTGAGCTCAACTCCCGGCCGGGCCGCACGTCGCTCGAGGCCGATACACAACGCATGCAGCAGGCATCCCTCGAAGTCGCGGGACGAACGGTTGTGACGCATTTGATCGGCACACGGGCGCGCCCGGGCTGGTCGGCGAGGTTTGCGGAATCCGCGGCGGTCGCGGTGGCGATCGTCGGCTTCGCCTTCGCCAACGGCATGACATACGGTCGCGGCAATCACTGGCAGTACCTGCTGCACGGATTGCACGAGGCCGATCCGGCATTCCTCGCCGGCGACTGGTTTGCGACGCAGACGGTGGCGCATCACGGCCCGTTCAACTGGATCGTCCGCGCGGCGGCGTGGAGCGGACGACCGGAACTGGTGCTCGGGTTGCTCAACGGAATCGCGGCGTCTGCGTTTGCGGTCGCGATATACGCTGCGATGGCGCGCTTTTCGCGCAATCCGCTGATTCCGTTCGCGTCGGTTCTGCTGCTCGCGTCGCAGATGGGGATCGACGCTCCGGGGCACAGCAACATCCTGCTTGACCACTTCGTTCCATCGGTCTTCTCGGGCGTCGCGATGCTGATCGCGATCGTGTGCCTGCTGTACGGCCGGTTGGGTCCGGGCGGCCTGATGACGGGGATCGGCGGCGCGATGCACGCGAACTACTTGCTCTTGGGCGGCTGCGTGTGGGGGATCGTCGTGATGATGTCGCCGGCTCGACAGCGCCGGCATCGGGCAGTGTGCCTGTTCGCGCCGCTCGTCGTTGCGGCACTGCCGCACGTTTCGTTCTTTCGCTCGATCGGCGGCGATGCGGAGTTGCTCGCTGCGTCGCGGCCGGTCTTCTTTGATGTCTACGCCCCGCAACACTATCGACCCTCGACGTGGCGGATCGAGGTCTGGACCGATTTCGGGCTGTGGTTGATCGCCGGCGCCGTCGCGGCGTGGCAACTTCGGGCGAAGTGGACTGCCGATGCGCGACGGATCGTCGCCGCGCTGCTGGCCGTCATCGGGCTGGCGATCGCATTCACGGTCGTGGTGCCGATCGACGCGGTCGCCGCGGCTTATCCGTGGCGGATGGCGCCGTTCCTGGTGCTTGCGGCGTTCGCGGCCGTTTCGATCTGGCTCGACTGGATCGACGATCGTCCGGCGTGGCAGATCGGACTCACCGCGCCGCTGGTCGGCGTGACCTTGGCTTGCTCTCGGATCGGACCGCACGTGGCCATGCTGTGGCTCGGACTGGCGACGGTCGCCTTCGGTGCGGCGCGGCGGCACGCGCTCCTTCCGGACATCGCGAGGCGCACGGCGCGGCCGCTCATGCTTGCCGTCCTGATTCTCGGCGGGCTGTGGGGTGTGCGTCACGGCCTTTGGCGCCGCGACGCGTTCACCGCCCGAACACCGATCGCCGAACGAGCACTGTTCGACTGGTGTCGGGCATACACGCCGGTGGGAACGGTCTTTGCGATTCCTCCCGATCTCGCGGCGTTCCGACTCCGCACCGGCCGGGCCGTGGTCGTGGATTGGAAGTGCATGCCGCTGCGCCCCGGCGATCAGTTGGAGTGGCTGGCCCGACACGAGCGTCAGTCGGGCCGGAGCGTTCGCTGCGTGGCCGATGCGTGCGGAGGATACGCGACGCTCGACGCCGCGCGGGCGGCTGTGCTCGCGGAGTCGTACGCCGTGTCGTACATCGCGATCCGGCGCGCGGACCATCGCGGCGACCTGTCCGGGCTGCTTTGCGCCTACCGAAGCGATGAGTTTGAGGTTTATCGCATTCCGTCCGCTACGGCGTCGCGTTCGTCGCGCCGGTCAGACTTGCCTCGGTTTTCCGCGGCGACATCGCGGTCTTGACCGCCGGGGGTGTACCGGGCCAGCGCAGTTTCGGCAGATATCGCTCCACGTCCTTGCCTCGATAGACGATCACCGCGGTCAAGACCAGCCACAGGACGGCAGTGACGAGGAACGGCCGATCACTGATGAGGATGTCCGTCGGGCCGGGGTGCCGACCGGTCTCGATGAGCATGGCGTAGCGAAAGATGGCATAGAAGACGAGCGGCGTGGTGAAGATCAGCGGTCGGAAGGTCGTCGTGGTGTGCGGATCGAGGGTGTAGAGCAGAAACGTGATGACGGCGATGCCGCCCGTGACGGCGAGGAGCTGATTGAGCAGGTCGGGCGTGTAGAGGGCCAGTGTGGCGCGGTAACTGGCGGCCTGGCCAGGTGCGTCGAGCATGGCGAGTTCGCAGCGCCGCTTTCCGAAGCCGAGGAAGAGGCAGAGCGTGAAGGTGCAGATGATGAGCCACGCGGAGACGTCGACCTCGATCGCCGCGGCGCCGCCAAGTGCGCGAAGGACGAATCCGATCGCGATCAGGATGATGTCGAGCAGCACGAGACGCTTGGCCCCGAGGCTGTAAAACAGGTTCAGCGCGAGGTACGTGACCGCGGTCAGCAGGAAGCCGCGCGGCAGCGGCCACGCCAGTCCGACGCCGGCGATGGCGAGGAGGACGGCGATGATCCCCGCCTCGCCCGGGCTGACGCGGCCGCTGGGCACGGGGCGTTTGCGCTTCGTTGGGTGCAGGGCGTCTTCGCGCGCATCGCGCATGTCGTTGAAGGCGTAGACGGAACTCGACAGCAGCGAAAACGAGATGAACGCGACGATGGCGGTCAGGAACGACTGGGGATCGTACCGTTCCTCGCTGAAGCCGAGCGCGGCGAAGACGAAGACGTTTTTCACCCACTGGGCCGGGCGGATCAGCTCGATGTACGCCCACACCTTGCTCAGCAACGCGATGTTCTCCTGCCGGATGCGCCGTCGGGCCACAGTATGCCCCGCGCACCGTGGCGTCAATCAAGCTCGGGCCGACCGCTCGCTGACGCCGGGTCGCGGAACTGCACGACGATCTGCGGCAGGGCGTCGCGCATCGGGCGGCCGGCGGGTCGACCCCAACGCGCCTCGAAGCGATCGCTTCGCAGGCTCACGTCCCTTGGTCGCGGCTCATCGAACGGTACGTCCGTTTGGGAAACCGGTTCGATCGCGTCGTCGCCGACGCCGAGGGCCGCCGCCGCGAGGCGTCCCATCTCCAGCCGCGACAGGCGCTGCGGCCCGGCGGCATGGATACGTCCGACGTAGTCGCTGAGTGCGAGCGCGATGACCGCGGCGGCCGCGTCCTCCAGCCAGATCGGCGAGCGAAACTCGTCGTGGAAGAGCCGGATGGGCGTGCGGCGGCTGATCGACTGCAATTGCGCGCGGAACGTCGTCGGCCGGTCCACGGCGGGGATTCCGTACATCAGCGGCAGCCGGACGACCGCGGCGCGCGGGTTCGCAAGGACGATTGCTTCCGCTTTGTGCTTCGTCTGTCCGTAGACCGACAGCGGGCGCGGGGTCGAGTCCTCGGCGTATCCACCGGTGCGGCCGTCGAAGACGAGATCGGTCGAGGTGAAGATCAATCGGCCGCCGACGACGTCCGCGAGCTCGACGATCGACCGCGTCGCATCGACGTTGGTCACGTGCGCGCGATCCGGCGCTCGAGCGCACGACTGGACGTTTGTCATGGCCGCGACGTGGAGGATGTGCGTCGGTCGAGCGTCCCGCGCAGCGTCGCGCAGGGTGTCGGCGTTGCACAAGTCGCATGCGCGAACCGGGCCAACGTGCGGATGGGGACCGGTCGGCGAGACCAGCCCGACGGCCGCGTGCTTTGCCGCGGCAAGTTGTCGCATGATGACGCTCCCGAGCTGTCCGCCGGCACCGGTGACGAGGAATCGCGGGTCCATCGGGGGCGTTCGATCCTGCACGCGGCGCGGGATACGCCTGGGCGTCCATCGCGTTCGCGGGCCGTTGAATGTAAACTGGGCCGCGCAACGCCAGAAGGGCGGGGACGGTGCGGCGATTTCGCGGAGACCCGGCAGCGTGGAAGCAGCGCATTCGAAGATGAGCGAGCGTGCGACGTCGGACGGCGCCCCGATCCGCGGCCTGTTTCTCGACATGTACGGAACGCTAACCGGCGGCGATCGCGCGGCGGTCGAGGCCGTATGCGAGCAGGTCGTGCGGGCGCACCCACTGCCGACTTCGGCCCGTGCCCTGTCGATTGAGTGGGGCGAGCTTTTTTTTGCGGCCATTGAGAGCGCGAACGGTCCGGCGTTTCATACGCTCTTCGATCTGGAGCAGATCACGCTCGTCGAGACGCTGGCACGCTACGACGTGACGCTCGATCCGAGACCCTACGCCGAGGCGCTGCGCGAATACTGGCGCGACCCGCCGCTCCACGACGAAGTCCTCGACGGGCTGTCCATGCTGCGGATACCCGTCTGCATCGTCTCCAACGCGGATCGGGACGACGTCGCGGCCGCGCTGGCGCGGCATGGCCTGTCGGACCTCGCCTTCGTGACGTCGGAGTGCGCCCGATCCTACAAGCCCGATCGCGGCGTGTTCGATCTGGCGCTGCGCCGGACCGGCTGGGACCCGGACACGGTCATCCACGTCGGGGATTCGCTGCACAGCGATGTCGGAGGGGCCCGCGCGGCGGGGTTGCGGGCCGGCTGGCTGTGCCGCGAGGGACGGATCCATGACGTCGGCGAGAAAGATCCGGACCACACGTTTCGCGATCTGCGCGAGCTGGCGGCCTGGGTGAATGCGCACGCGATCAAGTAGCGAGCCGGGACACGCCGGTTCGGCCGCGCGGTCGCGAATTCGCCGGCTGCGTGTTTCTACCCGCCTGGCGTGCCTTCCAGCAGCGTGATGTATTCGCGAACGGCGTCGCGCCAGGATCGCAGCCGCCGGCCGGTCAGCTTTTCGTATCGCGTTGTGTCGAGGACGGAGTTCGCCGGACGGCGCGCCGGTCGCGGAAACTCGGCGGTGGTGCAGGGCCGCACCGGCGTGTCCAGTCCCGCGGCACGGACGATCTCGCAGGCGAACTCGTACCAGGTGCAGGCATCGCTGTTTGCGGCGTGAATGACCTCGGTCGCGCCGGCGTCGATCAGATTGATGATCGCTCCGGCGAGATCGGGCGCGTAGGTCGGGCGACCCCGCTGGTCATTGACGACGGAGAGTTCCGGCCTCGCGCGAGCCAGCCGCAGGATGGACGCCACGAAATTCGGTCCCCCCTCGCCATAAAGCCAGCTCGTCCGAACGATCAGGTGTCGTCCGCCGGCGCCGATGACGCCGCGCTCGCCGGCCAGCTTGGAGCGGCCGTAGGCGGAAAGGTTGTACTCGGGTCCGGTCAGGTCGTGTTCGCCGTAGGGGCTCGGCTTCGATCCGTCGAAGACGTAGTCGGTGCTGATGTGTATGAGCAGCGCGTCGATCGACCTGCACGCGGCGGCGAGGTTTGTCGGTCCGTGCCCGTTTACGCGCATGGCCAGCGTCTCCTGCGATTCGCAATCATCGACGCGCGTAAATGCGGCGCAGTTGATAACCAGGTCCGGGCGCAGCTCGGCGAGTCGGGCGCGAACGAAGGCCTCGTCCGTGATGTCAAGGTCGGCGTGCGCGAAGGCGTCGAGGCGAACGTCCGCGCGGGACGCCAGTTGCCGGCAAAGCGGTCCGCCGAGCAGACCGGCGGCCCCGGTGACGACGACGTGTCGTACTGGATTGGGCTGTCCCGGCATGGATGCTCGCCTCGTTGCGCGCTAATCGTCGTTCGGGATGCGCGCTGGTCGCATCATACCGTGTGGAACTTGGCCCGGTCGGCTCGCGGTCATTCGCCCGCGGGGGCGGCAGGGCGTACAATCCGCGCGTACGGGTGTGCTGTGGTATGGTCCGTCGTGCGGCGCCCGTTCGGAATCCTCGCCTCGAATCGACGATGACCTTCTCCAGCGCGTGGCGTCAGATCCGATTGGCGATCGCCTGCGGCGATGTGGCGTCGGTGTTCATCGCCTACGTCGCGGCCGACGTGATCCGCACGCGCTGGTGGCTGGGGCAGCCTTGGCCGGAGACGCTACCTGGATTCAATAACCCGGTCGAGGTGCACTACTGGACACTGGCCGTCCTGCCCATCGTCTGGCCGTTCGTGCTGCGCGGACTGGGCTGGTACACGCAGCGCTGGCGACCGGCCCGATGGTACATCTCCCGCGCGATCGTCGGCGGATTCGTTCTGAGCCTGATCCTCGCGGGCTTGGCGCTGTTCGTGCGGCGCGAGGCGTTTCCGCGGATGCAGATCGTCCTGTTCGGCGGCCTGTTGCCTGCGACCGCCGTTCTGATTCGGGGTATAACCGGGTTGGCCGGTCATTGGCTGGCCGCGCGGCAACGACGGCATGTGCTCATTGTTGGGACGGGTCGCGAAGCGGTCCGATTGCGACGGCTGCTCCGTTCATCGGCGCTGGGCCGACCGACGGTGCTGGGCCACCTGTCCTTTCCCGCCGAGGGCCCGGCGGAGGACCGAACGACCGGGGCCGTCCTTGGCGACGTGTCGGCGCTGGGCGAGTTGCTCGACAGCCGCGTGGTCGACGAGGTCTTCTTCGCCGTTTCGCTCGACCGGCTCCCGGCGGCGCTGCCGTACGTGCGGTTGTGCGAAGAGGTGGGCATTTCGTCCCACGTGCTGGCGGAGTCCATCGCATGTCATTCGACGCCGCAGGTCGAGGATTTCAGAGGCGTCCCGCTGCTGGCGTATTCCCCGACGCGCCACTCACCGGAACTGCTGTTCATCAAACGACTGTTCGACCTCTTGATCGCGACTGTCGGGATTATCGTCACCGGACCGATAATGCTGATATGCGCGGTTGCGATCCGGTGGACCAGCCCCGGTCCGTTCCTGTTTCGCCAGCTACGAACGGGGCTGAACGGCCGGTTGTTCTATATGCTGAAATTCCGCACGATGCAGCCCGATGCGGCGGAGCGTCGCGCAGAAATTGCGCATCTGAACGAAGCGGACGGGCCGGCGTTCAAGATCACGGACGATCCGCGCGTCACGCGGCTGGGCGCGTTCTTACGACGCTTCAGCCTCGACGAGCTGCCGCAGTTGTTCAACGTGCTGGCGGGCGAGATGTCGATCGTCGGGCCGCGACCGCCGGTACCGGAGGAAGTCGCGCAATACGACCGCTGGCAGCGGCGGCGGCTGAGCATGCGACCCGGCCTGACGTGCCTGTGGCAGATCCGCGGGCGGCGGCGGCATCAGATGGCGTTCGACGAATGGATGCGGCTGGACCTGTACTACATCGATCATTGGTCATTGAAGCTCGATTTCCTGATCATGTTCAAGACGGTTGTAACGGTGCTTTCGGGATCCGGGGCGTAGTGGCGTGGCGTTGACGCTCAGAGGTCGGACGTGCCTGGCGGGGCTGGTGCTGCTGGGGCTCTCGGGCGGCGGGAGCCTCGGACAGTCGGAGTCCGCGCCGGCCGAAATGTTGCCCGCGGCGACGAGTGCGCCGGCACGCGCCGAGCCCGCGCCGCTCGCCAGTCTGCCGGCGCTGGTCGACGCCGATCTGCGGTTCGACCGCGCGACGCTTCCGGTCGGCAGCCAGGTCATGGTCGAGTTCGTGCTTAGAAACAAGACGCTTGAGCCGATCGTCCTTGCGGTCCCCGGAGCCGACCCATCGCGCCAGCCGTTCGAGGGCATGGGCCTGCCGCTGGAGCACATTTTCTCCGGCGATCGCTTCCGCGCGGTGCGCATCGCCGCGGAGGGGAATCCGAATCTCGGCGATCGCGTCGCGATGAAACCGGAATACCCGGTGCCCATGATCACGCTCGCGCCGCTGAGTTCCGTCGGGCTGAAGTTCGACCTCGCACGGTTCTACCCGGTGCTGCACCAGGCCGGCCGGTACACGATCCAGTGGCTGCCGTACGCCGGTACGCTCTCCTCCGCGCCGGTGACGATCGACGTGGTCAACTACCAGGATGTCGTACTCGAAACGACGCAGGGCAAGCTCCGCCTGCACCTGCTTTACGATGCCGCGCCCGAGACGGTCGCGAACTTCCTTGAGCTTGTCACATCACGCTTTTACGACGGAAAGCCGTTCCACCGCATCGAACCGAGCTTCGTCGCCATGGCCGGCTGCCCGCTCGGCAACGGCACCGGGCGGCGTCCGGACGGCCGGACGATCCGGCCCGAATTCAGCGATACGGCATTCGACGTCGGGACGGTGGGGATGTCGCTGATGCCGGGTGATCCGAACTCGGCGAGTTGCCAGTTCTTCATCGCGCTCGCACGGTTGCCCTCGCTCGACGGCAAGTACACCGCGTTCGCGCGGATCGAGGGGCCCGAATCGCTCGAGACGCTTCGCAAGATCGCCGCGGTCGCGACTGATGCCAACGGGCGACCCGTCGAACCGGTCCTGATCCGCACGGCCGTCGCGGTCGATGCGCCGACGCTTCGCTGACAAATTCCGCGCCTCGTACGAACCCCGGGCCATTGGTCGCATGGCGACGCCGTCGCCTTGCAGGCCCGCGAAGTCCACCAGTAGAATCGGCCCGATTGCCCCCGCGTGTGCGAACGCGGCCGGAACGCGATTGCGCGAGTGGACGATCGCCCGACGGCGCGTTCGAACAGCATCCAGCGAGGTACACATGACGACGCCCGGCTACAAGCCAGGACTCGAAGACGTCATCGCCGGCCAAACGGCGTTGTGCGAGGTGGAACAAACCGGCCTGCGGTACCGCGGCTACGACATCGCCGATCTGGCGGAACACGCGACCTTCGACGAGGTCGCGCATTTGCTGCTCCACGGCGCGCTGCCCAATCGCGGACAATTGGCCGAGTTTCGCACTCGCGTGCAGGCGGCCATGACGCTGCCGGAACCGGTTCGCCGCGTGATGGCGGAGCTTCCGGTCGAGACGAACCCGATGGACGTGCTCCGCACGGTCGTGTCGATGCTCGGTCACCACGACCCGGACGTCAATGACAACTCTCACGCGGCCAACCTTCGAAAGGCGGAGCGGCTGCTGGGGCAGATGGCGGCGGCGGTAGGCGGCTGGGGGCAGCGGATCTCCGGTCATGGTTCGGTCCGGATCGATCCGCAGGCGTCGCACGGCGGCAACCTGCTGGCGTTGATCCTCGGCAAGTCGCCGGATCCGCTCTTTTCGCGCGTCTTGGACGGCACGTTGATTCTGTACGCGGAACACGAATTCAACGCATCGACGTTCACGGCCCGCGTAATCGCGTCGACGCTGGCCGACATGCACGGGGCAATCGCCGGCGCGATCGCGGCGCTCAAGGGTCCGCTGCACGGCGGCGCCAACGAGGCGGCGATGCGGATGTTCCAGGAGATCGGCTCGGTCGAGAATGTCGAGCCGTGGTTCCGCAGGGCGCTGGGAGAGAAGCGGAAGATCATGGGCTTCGGCCACCGCGTGTACAAGCACGGCGATCACCGCGCGAGCATTCTGCGTGAATGGTCGATCCAGTTGACCGCCAAGACCGGCCAGAAGAAGTGGATCGACATCGCGGACAAGCTCCAGGCGCTGATGCTCAAGGAAAAGAACATCCATCCGAACACCGACTACCCGGCGGCGCATGCCTACTTTCAGATGGGCATCCCTGTGCCGCTTTACACGCCGATCTTCGTCGCGAGCCGCGTCTCGGGGTGGTGCGCGCATGTGATCGAGCAGCACGACGACAACCGACTGTTCCGGCCGCGGAGCGAATACACCGGGCCGGGTTTGCGCAAGGTCTCGCCGATCGATCAACGCTGACCATCGCGCGACGGCACGCCGGGCGTGTGGCGCGCTGAAAAAGCGTCAGGCGCGGTGCTTTTTTCTCCACACTGCGGGGCGCGGCCTGCATAATGCCCGCCCATGGCGCGGTGGAAGCTGCATCACTGGATACTGCTCGGGCTGGTCGTCGGCGCGATCGCCGGTCTGGCCGCGAATCAACTCGCGACGCGCCCCGCGTCGGCGACCGCGGACGCGCTCGATCGCGATGGCAACCACGTCGATGATCGCCTCGATTGGCTGGCGCTCAACATCGCTGACCCGGTTGGGCGGGTCTTCCTCCGGCTGATCTTCATGGTCGTTCTGCCGCTGGTGTTTTCGGCGCTGGCGCTGGGTGTGCATGAATTCGGGGACCTCCGGCGGCTGGGCCGCGTCGGGATCCGGACGCTGGTGCTGACGGCCGTGTTCTCGCTGACGGCCGTCGCGATCGGCGTCTCGCTCGTCAATACGCTCCGCCCCGGGGCCGGCCTGCCTGCGGGGCAGCGGCAGCAGCTCTGGGAGCAATACGCCGGCGGCGCGGCCGAGACGGTTCAGAAGGCGCGGCAGGCCAAGTCGGTGCGCGACACGCTGCTCGACATCATTCCGGAGAACCCGCTGCAGGAGATGGTCGGCGCGCTGGACGGCAGCTCGAAGGGCAACGGCATGCTGGCCGTGATGTTCTTCGCGCTGATGTTCGGCGCAGCGCTGACGTTGGTCCCGGAGGAGCGCAAGCGCGTGCTCGTCAGCTGGCTCGAGGGCCTGTTCGATGTGTCGATGACGATCATCCGGTTCGCGATGCGGCTCGCGCCGCTGGCAGTCGCGTGCCTCGTCTTTACGGTGACGTCGCGACTGGGTGGCCAGATCCTGCACGCCCTCGTCTGGTTCATGCTGACCGCGGCGGCCGGCATGGCGGTCCATTTCTTCATTGTCTATCCGGTCGCGCTGATTCTGCTGGGCCGCAAGAGCCCGGCGGCGTTTTTCCGCGAGACGACCGACGTGATGGTGACGGCGCTGGGCACGTCGTCGTCCAACGCGACGTTGCCGACGGCGCTTCGATCGGCGACGGAGAATCTGCGCCTGCCGCGCGAGATATCGAATTTCGTCCTAACGGTGGGCGCGACGGGGAATCAGAACGGAACGGCGCTGTACGAGGGCGTCGTGGTGCTTTTCCTCGCGCAGGTCTTCGGCGTCGAGTTGTCGCTCGCACAGCAGGTTACGGTCGTGCTGATGTCGGTGCTTGCCGGCATCGGAACCGCGGGCATCCCCGGCGGTTCGCTGCCGCTGATCGTGATCGTGCTTCAGACCGTGAACGTGCCGGGTGAGGGAATTGCGCTGATCCTCGGCGTCGATCGCGTGCTGGACATGCTGCGGACCGTGGTCAACGTCTCCGGCGACCTGGTGCTCGCGACGTGCGTGGCGCGAGCGGAGTCGAATCGGACCGCGCACTGACGCGAGCGCCGCGTCAGGACGACATCGGCCGGGTGTGAAACTCGGACGGGGCGGATGCGCCGCCCGACAGGATGGTCGTCAGCGCTTCTTCCATGGTCCAATCGGTCAGCGTGACGTTCTCGATCGGGACCATTTCCATGTAGCCGGACGTCGGATTGGGCGTCGTGGGCACGAAGACCGTGGCGACCTTTCGCCCCGTCGCGGCGTCGGTGATCGTGTTCGTCATGAAACCGATCGCCTTGAGCGGCGCGTAGGGGAAGTCGATGAGGACCACGACCTGCGACGATTCGTCTCCGCCCGGCGGTCGGCTGATGGCCGTGAGCATCCGTTTGGCGGAAATGTAGATCGTGTCGACGAAGGGGATCTTCGCCAGCAGTCGCTCCGCGACGCTGATAAACCGCTGTCCGACGACGTTGGAGCCGAGCCAGCCGAGGATGTAGAGCATCGCCAGCGTGAGTGCGACCGCGACGACGTTCTCCGCCGCGCCGAGGTTGGGCTGAAGCTGGATCCCCAGCAGGATGCGAAGTCCCTCGCGCGCCCAGCCGACCAGCGGGCGTCCGGCCCAGAGGGCTGCGTTAAACACCAGCATGAGCAGCCAGCCGGTGATCGCGACGGGGACGATAATCAGCGTGCCGGCGAGGAGTCGGCCGCGTATGGATCGGGGTCCGACTCGGCCGCGTTTCTGGCGAGCGGCTCGCGCGTTGTTTGGGGGGGTGGTCTGCATGGCCTCCTGCCGAGCGGACTATGCGCAGATCGGACGGGGTTTGCAAGGAAGCAGTGCGGTACGCCTGCGGCTCGCCTACCTTGTCATCCGGATCGCCGCAGCCGCCAGCAGCAGCCATCCCAGCATTAGGCCGACGCCTCCGATCGGCGTGATCGCACCCAACCACCGCAGTCCGGAGAGCGTGAGGGCATAAAGGCTGCCGCTGAAGATGACGCAGCCGATCGTGAAGGCCCAGCCCGCGGCGGTCACGAGCGGAGACGGCGCTCGGTCGGCGAGCCAGGCGACCGCGAGCAACGCCAGCGCGTGGTACATCTGATACCGCGCGCCGGTCTCGAAGATGGCGAGGTCAGGCGCGGGCAGGCGGTCCTTGAGGGCATGGGCGCCGAACGCACCGGCCGCAACCGCGACAAGTCCGTTCACAGCCGAGACAAGCAGCCAGTAAGTCATTGCGCCTCCGATTCGATCGGGTTGGGGTGGGATACCCAGTTCCGCGCAACCTTTCCCATGCGCGGGGGCCCCATCCGGTTCGGCGCGCGGCCGTCGCGAACCGGATCGTGGCACGCGGATTGTAGCGGAGCCGGATGTGAATGGGATCGCCGACGACACGCGTCGCACCGGCGATTCAACGACGGCCACGTTGCAGGAGGCCATCCGATGATCAGCGGCCTGATATACGCAGTTTATCTGCTGCTGTTCGATCCATACCCGTGGGCGTCGCTCGGCTCGTTCCTGGAGGTGCCATTCCAGTTCTTCCAGGGTCTTGGCCTCTGAGCCGGCGCGCCCGAGTTCTCCGAAAGCCCGAACGGACTGGGAGGTTTCACTCATGATCAGTTCGCTTATCGAGTTTCTGTACATGGCGTTCTGGGAGCCCTTCCCCTGGGCACTGATCGGGGAAGCCCTGCTCGAGCCGATCTACCTTTTCTTCAACGGCCTGGGCTTGTAGAACGCGTTTGCCCACCACGCATCATTCCGCGTCGAAGGCCCGTGAGATCGTCGTATCGCGCGGGCCATCGGCGCATCGGCGGGTTGAGCCTTCGCGCCGTGCGAGCGCGGTCAACGACCCGGCGATCGAGCGAGTCGTTCGCGGAGTCGGTCGCGGATCGCGGGCCACTCCGTGTCGATGATGCTGTACACGACCGTATCGCGCAGCGCGCCGTCGCGGACGACCATGTGCTGCCGGAGGGTGCCTTCGCGGACCGCGCCGAGCCGTTCGATAGCCTTCTGCGAGCGGATGTTTCGCCGGTCGGTTTTTAGCTGAACGCGGAAGCAGCGTCGCACGTCGAACGCATGCGCCAGCAGGAGCAGCTTGCACTCCGTGTTGATCGCCGTCCGCTGGGCCGCGGGCGTCAGCCAGGTGTAGCCGATCTCCAACCCTCGATCGTCCGGCCGGACGTCGAGAAACCGAGTCGAACCGACGGCGCGTTCGCTGCGTAAGTCCATGATGGCGAACGGCTCCTGTGCGCCGGATTGGCGGAATTGCTCCGCCGCCGCAATCCAGCCCTGAACATCGTCGAGGCTGTCGAACGGGCCGCGGGGCATGTAGGTCCAGATCGACTCGTCGCGACCGGCTGCGAAGAGATCGGCGGCGTGGCGCGGGCCGAGCGGTTCGAGCCGTACGAAGGTGCCGTGGAGCGTGAGGTGGTTCGTGTCGGCGCGCATCGGCGAGTACGATATCCGCGCGAACGGCCGGAGAAAAATGCACGCCTGTTGGAGATTCGAATTGGCGGATCAGCGGGTATCGAAAGTCCTGGGTCTCGCACTGCGGAGCGCGCCGCGCGGGCCCATGCGCGAAGTGCACGAGGTGACGGCGGTCGCGAACGCCGGACTGGTCGATGATGTCGCGTCCCGGCCGGACCGCGGCGTGACGTTTCTGTCCGCCGCGCAGTGGCGCGACGTGCAGCGCGAGCTTGGCACGGACATTCCGTGGCACACGCGAAGGGCGAACGTGCTCGTCGATTTGGACGGCCTGTCGGCTTGGATCGGCCATACGATCCGCGTCGGCAGCGTCGTGGTTCAGGTGCTGGCCGAGACGAAGCCGTGCGACCTCATGGACCGCATGCATCCGGGATTGAAGGCGGCGCTGGCCCCGGAGTTGCGAGGCGGCGTTCATGGCCGGATCGTGCAGGGCGGTCGCATCGCGGTCGGCGACGCGATCACGGTCAGCACTGAATAGGCGCGGCCGTCAGCGGGACTGCAGGACGACGTCTCCGACGCCGCTCGATACGTGCAGAACGGGCTGCGATTGATCGCCCAAGTTCGCGGCGAAACGGTCCTGCCCCTGTTCGCGGATCGTCAGGTTGATGTCGGTGAGCCAGGCATGGACGCGTCCCACGCCCGCCACGGCGTTGACGATTCCGACGCGCCCTTTCGGCAGATAGGTGCGGACCTCTCCGACGCCGGTGCGCACCGACACCTCCTTCGGCGAATCCGGCAGCACGCGCAGAGTGATGTCTCCCACGTCGGTCCGCACATCAATCGAACCGCCGGCCTCCGCGACGACATCACCGGTGCCGCAATCGATGACCAGACCGCCCGCCAGGCCCCGCGCGCGAACATCGCCGACGCGGACGGCCAGTTCCGTCCGGCCGCGGCTTGTTTTTGAATCGGCACTAACCGAAACATCCCCGATCCCTGCCCGGAGTTTCACCGCGCCGCTGATGCCCGTTACGGCGACGTCGCCGATGGCGCTGTCGATGACGATGTCGATGTCGGCGGGACCGGTGAACTTCCAGCGGACCTCGTAGCCGCGCATTCCGCTGCCGTTTGGGTGCGTGGCCCGCGCGACGATCATGCCGGCGTCTTTCTCGGCGGCGCTCAGGCTCACGTCGATCTTTCGAAGGGCGGCGGCGGCTTCGTCACCGCTTGCGCCCCTGCCGATCTTCGTGATGGTTGCCGCGATTCCGGATGCGTTGGCGACCGCGGTATAGTCGATGCGGCCGACCTGGTTTTCTATCCGCAGTGTCTTGGCCGTCGGCGCGCTCCGCTCGACGATCTCGCGATGCTGAAACGGCGTGCCGCAACCGGGGGCGGCGAGCAGTGACCCGGCGAGCGCGACGAAGATCCAGTGCGGACCGTGCATCCGGCCGGCGAGGGCGTTCAGACGGCTCCTGCCACCGTGCAACGATGTCATTTGAAGGTCTCCCTTTCGCTTGTTCGGGCTCGCACCAGGCCGGCGCGGTCGCCGGTTGCGACCGACTCCATTCTGACGACGTATTGCCTTTAGATCGGCGACTATTCCGCTGCCTCGTCTCAGGCAAGCCTCGCGTCCGAGACGATCAGCGGACCATCGAAGCCGGCTGCGCGAGACGTTGTGCCGATTGATTCAATGTCTTGCGGGGCGGGTGGATCGAGTTCGACCGCGATGAGCCGGTGGCTCAAAGCCCGGATGGATTGCGACAGGTCCTCGCCGTCGCCGCGTCGATGGAGGATCGCGCCGACCCACCACGAGTTGACCGCGTCGAAAAACTCACGGATCGAATCCGCGGGCGCGTCCCACGCGCGCCGTCCGATGGTCAATCCGATCCGGACGCCGTGACGCTCGCCGGTGAATCTCAGCAGTCGGAGCGCGAGCAGCGCGCGATGGCGCTCAGCCTCAAGGCCGCAGGAAGCGGTCTCCGCCGGACCGTTCCAATCCAGCTCCACGAATTCGGCAGAGCGCGCGGCCGCATAGGCAATCCCGGGTTCCAGCTCCGACAAAACCGCGTCAACGTTTCCGGTTGTGCGACGGACGTGCGTTGGAGACAGTGTCAATCCGACGAGTGGAACACTCATCGCGTCGGCCAGCGCGACGAAGTCGCGCCATTCCATCCGCGTGAAATCGCCGACCGGAGACGTTGCGCCGTTCCATTCGAGCACTGCGCCTCCGACCACCGCGGCCCGTTCGATTGCCCGGCGCGCGTCCGCGCGAAGTTCCGATTCCGAAATCCGGAGTGCGAGCCTCATTCGCGTCCCCGCGTCCATGTGATTCGAGTCGGCATCGCTCGGCGCGGCCCGTCGCCCGGGACTGGAGTTTACGGGTTTGCGGCTACGGAGCGAAGGGCGACTTGGGCGTGGCGGCGTTGCGGGCCGGTTCGTTCGACGAAGAGGCACTGCCCTTCCGCAGAGCCGATGGGCTGACAACGAATTCGGCTCCGCATTGCCGGCAGTGATGTCGAAAGCCGCGCTCCAACGCCGGAACGACCATCGGATGCGAGCAGGCCGGACAGTGGATGTACAAGGCCCTCATGGCGACAGACCCTTTCTGGCTCGATGCTCGCGGACCGTGGCTCGAATTGGGCGGCAAAAGGGGGCAAACTCGCCCCGCCGACACCGCGCGCAGATAAACGAAACCGCCGCGAAGGTATTTCGGTCGAGCGGGAGATTATTTTGAAGCCGGCGATGGCCCGGCCTGCCGGGTTGCTGTGCGGGCCGGTCGGCGCCGCGTCGGGACCGCGCGCGAGGCTCGCGCTCGAGCGGGAATTGCCGCACGGCCCGGTGATCGCGCTCGCCGTTTCGCCCGTCGGCTTGCGGGTCAATCGAACCGTGGGCGCGGGGATTCGCTGGTGCGGCCGCGGCTTGAGGCGTCGGACCGGGCGAAGTATGATCCGAAACGACGCAAGGCAGGATACCGTCTGGAGCACTCGCGATGGCCGAACCGACAACTCGTGTGAAGGTGACTCGTACGCGCGGCATCTGCGTGGTCGAGTTCTCCGACCGAAAGATCCTGGACGAGCTGTGCATTCAGGAGATCCAGGACGAGCTGATGAAGCTGGTCGACAGCGAGCCGAAGATCAAGCTGCTGGTGTCGTTCGGCAACGTGGATCATCTGGCGAGCGCGGCGCTTGGGATGCTGATCACGCTGAACAAGCGCGTTCAGGAAAAGGGCGGCGTGCTGAAGTTGAGCAACATTCGGTCGCAGATCTTCGAGGTGTTCAAGATCACGCGTCTGAACAAGCTCTTTGACATTCACGACACGGCCGAGCAGGCCCAGGCCTCTTTTTAGCCGACGCCGCTCGCGGCCGATCGGTTCGCCGAGTGCGGATCGGGGGCCGAAGGGGGCGACGATCGTAATCGCATGAGCCGTTCTTCGTCGATCGAACCCGACGTGCCGCTTCAGGAGATGGTCGTCGAGAGCACGCTCAGCGCGGCGAAGAAGCCGGAGGCGGCGATTCTCAGCGAGGTCGAGCGCTGCGGATACAGCGAGGACGACATCTTCGCGATCAAGCTGTCGCTGGAAGAGGCGATGACCAACGCCGTGCGACATGGCAACCGCTGCGATGCATCGAAGCACGTCACGATCCGTTACGCGGTCACGCCCGAGCGGACGATCATCATCGTTCGCGACGAAGGGCCGGGCTTCTGCCCCGATCGCGTGCCGGACCCGACCGCGCCGGAGAACATCGAGCGGCCGAGCGGCCGGGGCATCATGCTCATTCGTGCGTACATGACGCACGTGGAATACAGCGCGACCGGAAACGAGATCACGATGGTCAAGGTGAACGAGCGATGAGCGCTTCCGACCCGCCCCGCAACGGTGCGCCGCTCCAGATCGACGTCGAGCGGCGCGAGCACGCGTCCGTGGTTCGAATCTGCGGCGCCGCGACGATGGACGTGTCGTCGGAGATCGGGCGACGCCTCGTTGAGGTCGCCGTCGCCAAGCCGCATTGCATCGTTGTCGACCTGTCCGCGCTGGAATTCATTGATTCAAACGGGTTGGGCGGCCTCGTCGCCGCCTATCTCAAACAGCGCCGTCAAGGGGGCAGTCTCGTGCTCGTCGGCCCGACCGCCGCGATTCACGACGTGCTCGACGTCACGCGTCTGAACCAGTTGCTGTCGATCTATCCGGACCTGTCGGCGGCCCTGGCCGCGACGCGCGGTGCGTAGCGTTCGCGGCCCGCGTTGACGAATCGTCAAGCCCCCCGGCCATGCCGCCCGATGTCTGATCGAAGGGCGCTTCGAGGTCGCGATGGAACTTGGATCGTCCGGAATCGAGGTCATATAATACCGCGTATCGTGGCGGTTCCCGCGAATCCGGGCCGGGTCTGGACGGTCGGTCTTTCGGTCACGAGCCCCAAAGATCGCTGATGGATGTCCCGATCTCCGCCACTTGACCGACGGAGGATACATGCTCGTTCTGAATCGACGCCGGCCGGGGCTACTTGCAGTTCTTGCGCTGATGGTCGTGCCGGCGTTCGCCGCCGCCGCACCGCCGGAGAAGTTGTCGTCGGCCGTTACGACGCGCGAACTCTGGCATCGAAGTTCGGACCAGATGCTCGCCGGCGACTTCTCGGAGGCCGCGAAGACGCTGGCGCGGCTCCAAAAAGACCATCCCGGCGATCCGCTGCTCAACGACGTGATCGGGTGGATCCAATCCGCCAACCAGTTGGCGGAATCGCGCGAGCGGCTGCGGACGCGGATCTTCGAGAAGCACGCGGCCAAGGCCCGGGAGCAGGCCGAGGAGAAGGAACTGCTCAAGGCGCTCGGCGAGGTCTACCGGGCGTCGCAGTACGCCGTCGACAAGCAGGCGTTCTTGTCGGAGCCCTGGATCGAGGCGCTCGTCAAGGCCTCGGTCGAGAAGGCGGCCACGCATCGAAAGGCGTCGGAGTGGCGCGATGCGTTCCAGTTCTACGAGACGCTGCGGCTGTTGTTCGAGGACAACGCGGACTATAAGGCCCGCTCGCGCGAATGCCGTCAGCACGCGCACTTCGAGCTGTTCTTCACGAAGAAGGGCGAGTGGAAGAAGGCGCTGGCCGAGATCAACGCCGGCGTGGTCGAGGAGGTCCTGGCGCGAATCTCGCAGGAGTACGTTCGCGAGGTGGATTTCCGCAAGGCCACGGTTTCCGGGCTGGAGAACCTGGTACTGCTGGCGCGGACGCGCAAGCTGGACCAGGTCTTTCCGACGCTGGGCGATCCGGACGTGGTCGGAAACTTCGTCGATCGCGTGGAGCGCGAGATCGGTCGCGTCAATAACCGCCAGCGGTTCGACTATCGCGACGCCTCGGGCGTCTTCGATCGCGTGCTGAAGATCAGCAAGGAGAGCGTCGCCCTGCCGGAGAACGTGCTCGTTGACGAGTTCCTCGCCGGTTTCATGGAGCTGCTCGACGATTTCACGTCCGTCATCTGGCCTTCCGACGTGGACGACTTCACGAAGCACACCCGCGGCGAATTCGTCGGCGTGGGCATTCAGATCACCAAGGAACCCGGCGGCCACATTCGCGTGGAGTCGCCGCTCGAGGACACGCCCGCGTACGACGCGGGCATCAGCCCGGGCGACATGATCACGGCGATCGACGGCCGCGGCACCGAGGACATCGACGTCAACGACGCGGTGAACATGATCACGGGCCAGCCCGGGACGCGCGTCACGCTGACGATCAAGAGCCTCGACGGCAAGGCGCGCGACGTCACGCTTGTCCGTAATCGGATCAAGCTCGTGACCGTGCGCGGCATCGGCCGCAATGCGAACGGCGACTGGAACTACATGATCGATCCGGAGCGGCGGATCGCCTATCTGCGGATCGGCAGCTTCATGGAGCGCACCGTCGAAGACCTGCGGGCGGTGCTGGAGAAGTTGCAGCAGGAGGGCTGCAAGGGGCTGATTCTCGACCTGCGCTTCAACCCCGGCGGACTGCTGCGCTCCGCGGTGGATACCTGCAACCTGTTCATGGACGAGGATGAGCCGATCGTCATGACCAAAGGGCGTTCGGGCCGGCCGGACATGGAGATCACGGCGAAGTCCGGGCCGGGCTTTCGCGGACTTCCGTTGATTATTCTCGTGAACGAGTACAGCGCGAGCGCAAGCGAAATCGTGGCGGGGGCGCTGTCGGGTCGCGGCCGGGCTTGTATCGTCGGAACGCGGACGTACGGAAAGGGCAGCGTCCAGAACCTGATCCCGATCGAGGACAACGCGGCGTATCTGAAGCTGACGACGCAGTATTACTACGTTCCGAGCGGGATTCCCGAGGGGGACTGGCGCTGCCTGCATCGCGAAGAGGGCGCGAAGGTCTGGGGCGTCGATCCGGATATCAAGATCGAGACGTTCCCATACGAGGTGCGGAAGGTGCTGAACCTCCGCCGCAAGGTGGACGTGCTCAAGGGCAAGGGGAGGGATTCGATTCCTGAGGAGGTATTCGAGCGCGCCCCTGCCACGAGGCCGGCCGAGGGCGATGACGAGGCCGAGGTCGAAGAGGATGATTCGAAGCTCGATGATGCGCCCGACACGGACCCGCAGTTGCTGACCGCGCTTTGCGTGATGCGGATCAAGCTGCTCAGCAATCAGCCCTGGACGCACGCGCCGCGCGTGGCGGCACGGGATCCGCTCGACCGCACGAAATAACGACCGGTCGTTCGGGTGGAGTGTCGATCGGCTAGCGCTGCATCTGAAGGCCGGCCAGGCCGCTGGCCACGTCGTCGGCGAATTCGAAGATCTTGTCCAGCCCGGTCACCAGGAACACACCCCAGACCGAGTTGCTGATCCCGCAGAGCCGCAGCTTGCCCGGGTAGTTGCTGTGGAGCTGCTTGCGGAGCTTCAGCAGCTTGGCGATGTTGGACGAGTTCAGGAAGTTGACGTCGGCGAGGTTGAGCAGGACGTCGGCGCCATTCCGCTTCTCGATGAGGTCGGTCAGGGCGGTCATGTCGTCCGTAAACTGCGGATCGTCATGAAGATCCACGATGACGATGCGCTCGGACCAGTCCTGGATCGGCATACGTTCACCCGTCTTCAATTCTGACGGACCGAATCTACGATCGCCCCGAGCGGTTGTCAATCGTGCCGGCCGGGCGCGATTCCGTTCCCGGCGGATCGAACCGGAGGAATGGAGCGAGGCGAGCGAGCGTCTTCTCGCCAATGCCGCGGACTCGCAGCAGGTCGGTCGCTTTCTCGTACGCGCGGCGATGCGGATCGCCCCAGCGCGCGTCGGCAGTCGCAAGCTCGGTGATTCGCTGGGCCAGGACCGGGCCGATCCCCGGCAAGCGTGCGAACTGCCACCAAGGTGCCATGTTCGGATTAAGCCGTGATTCCGGTACGGGTCGGTCCGGCAGGTCGGACGGTGACGGCAGGCCGCCGTGGGTCGTGACGACCGGCATGTGGAGGGCGAGTCCGCAAAGGACGCCAGCGACGACGATCGTACGTCGCGGCCCGGAGGGCCAGAATCTGCAACCTTCGTTGCCGTCAACGTGTACGTTCATGTTCCGGCCCGTCGGTCCTCGTCGAGGGTCCGATACTCTGCCACGGGAGGGGTGTTTTCGCAAGGAACCAGCAAGGCCCCCGAGGCCCCCAGACCGCGTTTGGCCGCCTAACGTCGGGGCTGCCGGGGGGTCTGATTCGTAGACCGCGCGGGCTCGGCAGGCGAGAAGTCGGCGGAGCGGGGCCGGGGTTTACCCGGCCGAATCGAGTTTGCTATACTCCGGGCTTTTCGTCCCGGGAATTGAAGCGAGTCGACCATACGCCCAACACAACGCAGACGACGTCCTGCCTACACGCCGGATCATCTGAAACAAGCGAGAGGAGCTGACACTCGATGTCCCGACAACTGACCGCGCCGTTCGCCTTCACGGGGTCGTCGACGGCGCGTCGCGAGGTTGCCCAGCCCGCGACCGGGGAACTCGTCGCGAAAGGCGTCATCCTGGTTCTCGCCGCGATCGCCTTGGCCGTTTCCCTGCGCTCCGGCGTGCTGATCCGCAATCCGTTCGACTGGTCGAATTCGTCGATGGCGTGGTCGTTCCTCGTCATGTCGACGATTTGGGCGTGCATCTGGTACAGCGCGCTGATCTGGCGTGTTCGCCTGTGGCTCAAGTACCGTCCGATGGAGTCGGTGGCCGACGCAGACCTGCCGTCGGTCTCCGTGATCATCCCGGCCTACAACGAAGGCGCGCTGGTCCGCGCTTCGATCCGCTCGGTCGCGGGCAGCCGGTATCCGGTCGACAAGTTGCAGATGATCGTCATCGATGACGGCAGCACCGACGATACGTGGGAGCACATTCAGGCCGCCGTGGCGGAGATCGACTCGACGATCGACGTTGCGGTCTTTCAGCAGCCCCGGAACATGGGCAAGCGCCACGCGCTGTTCGCGGGCTTTCGCCGCGCGACCGGCGAGGTCATCGTGACGATCGACTCCGACAGCATTCTGCAGCCCGATGCGCTCCGCAACGGCGTGACGCCGCTGGTCCGCGAGCCGGACATCGGCGCGGTGGCCGGATGCGTGGAAGTGCTCAACCCAAACGACAGCATGTTCACGCGCTTCCTGAAGTGCACTTTTTCGCTCTCGTTCAAGTTCGTCCGCGCGTACCAGAGCGAGTTCCGCGGCGTCTTCTGCACGCCCGGCGCGATGTCGGTCTATCGCGCGTCGGTTGTCCGCAAGGTCGCCGATGAATGGCTGCACCAGCGGTTTCTCGGCCAGGCCTGCACGACCGGCGAGGACCGCGCGATGACGAACCTGATCCTTCGCGAAGGCTGGCTGACGGCCTACCAGGAGAACGCCGTCGTCCGCAGCCAGATGCCCACGACTTATCAGGGCACGTGCAAGATGCTGCTTCGCTGGGCGCGGAGCAACATCCGCGAGACGATCGTTCTGCAGCGGTTCCTCTTTACGCCGTTCCGCACGAAGCACGTCGGCGCATTCCGCCTCAACATGACGCTCGTGCTGCTGACGCTGATCGTCCCGTATCTCCTGATCGGCAATAGCTGGATGCTCATCGCCACGAACGGTGAGTACGCCCTGCGGCACGTCGGCATGCTCGTCGTCAACGCCCTGTCCATGGCCTTGATCTACTATCGAAAGGAGCGCGATTCCGACTGGATCTGGCTCCTGCTCTACGAGGTCTTCTGGGTGATCAGCCTCTCGTGGATCATGCCGTACGCGCTGCTGACGCTGAAGAACACCGGCTGGCTGACGCGCGGGGCGCCGGCACGCACGCCGGCAGCTCGGCCCGCCGTCGCACGGCCGGCCGTGGCGATGGCCAGTCCGGCGATGGCGTCGGTCGCCGCCTCGGTGGCGGTGGCATCGGCCGCGGCCGTATCGTCGGTGAGCGGCGTGATGTCGACGCGGACGGCCGAAGCCGCGGTTGCAGCGGCGGAGGCGGCCGTGACGCAGGCGGCGTAGAAACCCGCATTCGCGAATTCAGTGTCGACCGGCGTCGAGTCCTTTCGGCGCCGGTCGTTTCGTGCGCCGAGCGTTGCGGACTGATTCGCAGCGCCGGCGAGCGGTCGGGGACGGTGGTTGTTCCATCGCGCGGCGCCGCGTAGGATTCGCACGGCGCACCGGTCGCCATGTTCGGCGCGAGGCGCGAGCACGGATGTCAGCCATTGCGAATTCGCCGCGGGACGTCGGCCGCATGAACGCCAACGAGGACGCATCGGGACGCAACGAAGGCGCGTTTCCACACGTGGCCGTCCTGATCCCCTGTTACAACGAGGCGGCGACGATCCGCGAGGTCGTGACGGATTTCCGGCGGGAATTGCCGTCCGCCTCAATCATCGTCATCGACAACAACAGCGCGGACGGGACCGCCGACGTGGCGTCGGCCGCAGGCGCGGAGACGTTTCGCGTCCGCCGGCAGGGCAAGGGCCACGCCGTCCGCGCGGCTTTGCAGCGCGTCGACGCGGACATCTACGTGCTGGTCGATGGCGACCAAACCTACGAGCCGCGGACCGTGCATGCGCTGATCGAGGCGATTCTCGACGGCGGCGCGGACATGGCCGTCGCGCGGCGCGTGACGCGCGATGCTCAGGCCGCCTACCGGCCGATGCACGTCTTCGGCAATCAACTCGTGGCGCGACTCATCCGGACGCTCTTCTCGACGGAATTGACGGACATCCTTTCCGGCTATCGCGCGTTCACGCGCGAGGTGGTGCGTTGTACGCCGCTGGTTTCGCGCGGCTTCGAGATCGAGACGGAGCTGACGGTTCAGACGCTGGGCCAGGATTTCGTGATCGTCGAGCGCGACTCGCCGTACTACGCCCGTCCGGAGGGCAGCGTGTCGAAGCTCCGCACCGTTCACGACGGCGTTCGCGTGTTCTGGACGATCGCGTGGTTGTTCATGGCGTACAAGCCGCTGACGTTTTTCGGCGCGATCGGACTCGCGCTGGGGCTGGCAGGCGTGTCGCTGGGCATCCTGCCGCTGTGGGAGTTCGCCTTCGGTCCGACGCGGAGCATTCGCAGCCTCGCGCTGGCCATGGGGTCGGGCCTCCTGCTGCTCTGCGCGCTCGGCTTCGTGCTCCTCGGTGTCGTGCTCACGACGCTGAACAACCGGTTCATGGCGATGGCCAGCCTGTTCGCGCGCGGGCGGCTGAGCGAAACACACTGGATGCGGCGACGGGGCCGCGCGCGGGCGAGCGGTGAGTCCGGGAAAGGCGCGGCGCCGCCCAGCCCTGCCGGGCACCGCTCGGCGTAATCGCCTCACGCCTTGTGCAGCAGCGTTCCGCGCGGGGGGAGGCGATCGAGGACCTCGAGAATCCGCTCGGCGGCGTGTCCGTCGCCGTAGATGTTTTTCACGCGGCTTAGCTGCGTGCGGTATTCGGCGTCGAGCGCGCGGGCCAGTGCCTCGGCGATTTGCGCTGCGTCCCAGGGCACGTCGAGGACATTGCCGCTTCGGGCGCGGCCCTCCTGCCGCCGGCCGACGTTGACCACGGGAAGCTGAAACGACGCCGATTCGATGATCCCGGCGCTGGAGTTGCCGATCATTGCGGACGCGTGAGCGAGGCATGACCAGAATCGCGATTGGGAAAGCGACGGGATGAACCGCGACCGCGGCCGGGCCGCGCACCAGTCGGTGATGGCGCGGCGCAGCGCAAGGAACTGTTCATCCGCGTTTGAGCCGATCACGAGCACGTTGCCTGAGAACTCGCGGATGCCCTCGGCCAGGGCGTTCCATTGTTCCGTGACCGGAACCTCCGAGAGCGTCTCTGGGTGCACGCACACGAGCAGCGTGGAACTCCGGAAGTCGAGTTCGAGAGCGGCCGAGAGCGCCTCGACCGGCTCGGGTCGGAAGGTCCGGATCGAATCCAGCGCCAGCGCGCCGGTGACGTGGATTCGCCAGTCGGCCTCGCCCATCGCGACGAGCCGACGCGCGTGCTCCGGAAGCGACGGGAAGTGCAGTGCGGCCAGCTTGCTAATCGCGTGGCGAAACGCGTCGTCGATCGCTCCCGCCGTCGTATCCCCGCCGTGCAGATGCGCGATCGGCACGCGGCCGAGCTGCGCCGCCATTGCGGCGGCGAGCATCTCGTAGCGATCGCCGAGCAGGAAGAGAAGATGGAGCGGCTGTCGCGAGAATGCGTCGCCGAACGCGGCCACGGCCCTGCCGGCCGACGCCGCGATGCCGGCCGGGTCATCGCGATCGCTGAAGTGCTCGACGGGGACCACGAGGCCGAAGTCGTCGGCGCGGACGTCGTCGATCGTTCGGCCGAAACTGTCATGCAGGTGCGTGCCGCCGGCGAAACGAATCACGTCATGGCGCTGGTTCCGGACGAGCGCGGCCAGCAGCGGCCGGTAGATGCCGTAGTCGGCGCGCGTCGTCGTGACGCAGCCGATCGTGGGGCGCGGCGGGTGGGGTCGGTCGCTCGTCATGGGGGACGGATCGACGACGATGCACCGGACGGCCGCACGCGGGGCGGCGGGGCGTTCGGGTTCGTCGCCAGCTCGTGCAATCGATCCAACTGGCTCCGCAAGATCTCGGCCGTGGGGGAGTCGGGAAAGCGTTCGATGACGCGCCGTGCGAGCTCCTCGGCCTCGGCGTATTGTCCGCGCTTCGCCAACTCGGTGATCTCCGCTTCCAGTTCGGCACGTTCGGCAATCTCGGCGTTGTTGGCGAGCGTCGAAAGCTGAAGGCTAAGCGTCTCCGCCTCGCTGTGGTCGGGGAATCGCTCGATGAACGTCTGTGCGGCGGCCAAGGCCTCGCGCCAGCGGCGGCGGCTGACGTAGCGCTGGATCTCCGCGTACATCCGCGTACGCTGGGCGTCCTCGTAGATCGCGAACTCGCGGTCGATCCGCGCCCGCAATTGGGCGATGACACCGGCGTTCGGATGCCGCCGCGCCAGTTCCTCGACTACCGATCGCGCGCGGTCCCACGCCGAGATGCTGATCAGTTCATCAACCCGGCGCGAGGCGGTCATCGCGTCGGACTCCTGGCGCTCGGCGCGCTGCTGCTCGAGCCAGGAGCGCATCTCGCCGACCGTCGTCGCGCGAGGATACTTGCGCTCGAGTTCCGCGAGCCGTTGCTCGGCCTGCTGAAAATCGCCTGCACGCGCGAGCGTCTTCAGCGTCGCATCGGTCTCCTGGAGTTCCTGCTGCTCGATCCGCGCGGCCTTTCGCTGACGCTCCGGCTCCGACAGCAGCGTATTCTCGCGCACGTCGCGGAGCAGCATCATCAGTTCCGACCACGGCGGCGCATCCGGCGGCGGCGTGATCGGCCGCACGTCGATCGCGTCCGGGGCGGCCACGGTCGTCTGGCTTCCGGAGCTGCCGGACGCTGCGTCGTGTCGGTCGTGCGTGTTCGCCAATTCGTGACGAATCTCGGCCAGCTCGGAATGCAGCTCCTGAAGTGAGTCGTGCAACCGCTCGCCGGTGCTGAACAGGGACGTCAGAGCGTGGAGCAGCCCGGCGATGCCGAGGGCCAATCCGCCGATGGCGACCGCCCGGAGTGCGCGGGTCGGAGCGTCGGGGAGGCGCGTCGAAAGGACTTCGGTCGCGATGATCACCGCCGCCGATACGACAACGACGACGGCGAGCGCCGAGAGCCACCGGCTCGTCCGTCGTCCGGACGCCGATGCGCGGGCGGGGGATGAACTCTCGGAATCGTAACTCACCGTCGCGGGTGTCCTGGGGCCCGATCGTCGAGCCGGTGCGGTTTCTCCCCACTTTCATCGTATCCCCCGGGCCGCGAGATTCAATTCGACCCGCGCACTCGCCTCTGACTTTCTCGCGTGTCCGTTGGCGGGCTCCTAAAATGCGGCAATGCCCGATATCTCGCTGTGCCCGGCGTTCCGACCCGTCGATGCGGTCGTTCATCCTCCCGGGAGCAAGAGCCAGTCGAACCGCGCGCTGGTCCTCGCAGCCATGGCCGACGGTGTCAGCCGGATCGACGACCTGCTCGAGGCCGACGACACGCGGCTGATGGTCGCGGCGCTTCAGGGACTCGGGGTCGCGGTGGATTGGGACACGGCGACCCGCCGGTCGACCGTTCGCGGGTGCGGCGCGAGATGGCCGAACGACGACGTCACGCTGGAGTGCGGAAACGCCGGGACCGTGGCGAGGTTCCTCACCGCGGCCTGCACGCTCGGCGTCGGCGACTACGAGATCGTCGGCTCGCCGCGGATGCGGGAGCGACCGCTCCGTCCGCTGGTGGATAGCCTCAATGATCTCGGTGCATCGGTATTGCTCGCGAACGGCGAAGGGTTGCCGGTCCACGTTGCGGCGCGGGGGCTGCGCGGTGGGACGACCGAGCTGCGCGCGGATGCGTCGAGCCAGTTCCTGTCGGCGCTGCTGATGGCCGCGCCGCTGTCGCGCGGCGACGTGATGATCTCGCTTCCAACCGCGCCGACCAGCGCGCCGTTCGTGCGGATGACGCTTTCAATGATCGAGCAGTTCGGCGCGGCGTGTGTCGTGGATGGGATGGAGCGATTCGTCGTGCCGGGGATGCAGCACTACCGGGCGCAGGAGACCCGGATTGAGCCGGACGCCACAGCCGCGTCCTACTTCTTCGCCGCGGCGGCGGTCACGGGCGGGCGCATCTCCGTGCCCGGGCTTGGCCGCGCGAGTCTCCAGGGCGACCTCGGTTTTCTCGATGTGCTGAAGCGGATGGGATGCGAGGTCCGCAGCGTGGCCCGCGAAGCGAGCGTCGTCGGGCCGGCCGACGGTCGACTGCGAGGCGTTGATGAGGACCTGGGCGGCATGCCCGACGTTGCGCAGACGCTGGCGGTGCTTGCGCTGTTCGCCGAGGGGCCAACGCGAATCCGAAACGTGGCCAACCTGCGGCTGAAGGAGACCGATCGTCAGGCGGCGCTGGCGGCGGAGTTACAGAAGCTCGGGGCGGAGATCGAGCTGCACGACGACGGGTTGACGATCGTTCCCCCGAAGACGCTGCGAGCAGCGGCGATCGATACGTACGGCGACCATCGGATGGCGATGAGCTTCGCGATCGCGGGATTGAGACTCGACGGCATCGTCATTCGCGACGCAGATTGCGTTCGGAAGACCTATCCTGACTTCTTCGCGGACTGGGAGCGGATGCTGGCGCGCAGCACGTAGGAATCGTACGCGATCATGAAGCTCGATGATTGGATCTGCTACTGCTATCACGTGCCGCTGCGGAAGCTGCTGCTGTTCGCGCGGCGCGAGAAGCCGCTGCGGGCCTCGCAGATGTCGCAATGCCTCGGTGCGGGCACCGGGTGCGGCTGGTGCATCCCGATCCTCAAGAAAATCCACGCCGAGTCAACGGCCGAGGCGACGTTCGAGGAGGGGCAGTCCGTTCCCGGCCTGCCCGAAACCGCCGAAGAGTACGCTCAGGCCCGCCGGCGATACCTCGCCTCCGGGGACGAGAAAAATCAGTTCTGATTTTCGCCGCCGCGGATCTCCTCGTCCGTCAGATCAGCGTCATGTTGAGCACGTCGGCCATGTGTGGCAGCGATGGCTGCGCCCCGAACTTCAGGCAGGCGGCCGCCCCGGCCGCATTCGCCAGTCTGGCCGCGTCGTCAAGTGAATCTCCGCGGAGCCGACCGATTGCCAGCGCCGCGGTGAAGGCGTCACCGGCCGCCGTCGTGTCGACCGGCACGATCCGGTGAGCGGGGATGTGCGTGAACAGATCACTCTCGTGGGCCAGCGCGCCGTGCTCGCCCATCTTGATGACGACGCGGCGTGCCCCGCGGGCGGCGATCGCAGCCGCGAGCACTTTCGCATCGTGCCGGCCGTCGCCGTGCTCAGCCACGAGTCGGGCGGCCTCCCCGATGTTCGGCGTGAGGATGTCCGCGCGGAACAGCCCGGCCGGCGGGCGGTCTGGCGCCGGCGCCGTGTCGAGAATGGACTCGACCTCGTGCTCACGGCAGACGTCGATCGCGCGCAGCACGGTTTCGATCGGGGTTTCGAGCTGGAGGATGCAGACCTTCGCGTGCGCGATCAGGTCGGCCGCGGCCTCGATGTCGGCGACCGAAAGTCGCAGGTTGGCTCCGCCGGCGACGCAGATCGCGTTCTCGCCGCGGCGATCGACCGTGATCATGGCGACGCCGGTCGAGTGGCCTTCCGTCACGGTCACGTGGCGGATGTCGACCCCCGCCGCTTCGAGCACGACGAGCAATCGGCTTCCGAAGTCGTCATCGCCCACGCGGCCGACGAGCGCACAGGAGGCGCCAAGTCTCGCGACGGCAACGGCTTGATTTGCGCCTTTGCCGCCCGGGATCGTCGCCAGGTCCCGTGCGAGGACGGTTTCGCCCGGACCCGGCGCTCGATCGACGCGCAGCACCAGGTCCATGTTGATGCTGCCGATGACGACGACGTCTGGGGATTGCGGCATGGGGGTACCTCAGCAGCACGGGGCCACGGGGCATTTGACCCGTTTGGGCGCGGTTCGTCGAGTCGCGGCGGAGAGCTTTCACAGGCGCGCCGCGTGGCCGGGGGACGGTCCGGCATATCGCCTGCGATTGCGATATGATCCCGCGCGGGATTCGACGATGAAGGACGCGAGGGAGTTTTGCGGGCTGTTCGGGGTCTGGGGCGATCCGGACGCCGCCATGCACACCTACCAGGGCCTCTACGCGCTGCAGCATCGCGGGCAGGAATCGGCCGGCATGTGCGTGTCGGATCGTCGGACGCTGCGACGCTACGCGGCGACCGGTCTCGTGACCGAGGTCTTCAAGCCCGGCGTGCTCGCCGAGCTGTCGGCCCCGGCGGCGATCGGCCACGTGCGTTACTCGACGACCGGCTCCTGCCACGACGTCAACGCCCAGCCGCTGCTGATCCAGTACTCGCGCGGACAGGTGGCCGTCGCGCACAACGGCAATCTCGTCAACGCCGCGTTGCTTCGGCACGAGTACGAGGACCACGGCGCGATCTTCCAGACGACGAGCGATACCGAGGTGATCCTCCATCTGTTGGCACACCCGCGTCACCTCGCGCGTCCGGACCCGCTGGCGCACGTACTGACGCATCTTCAGGGGGCGTATTGCCTGCTGTTACTCTATCCGGACCGCATCGAAGCGGTTCGCGATCCGTTCGGGCTTCGCCCGCTCGTCATCGGTCGACTGCCGAGCGGCGCGTACTGCGCGGCGAGCGAGACGTGCGCGCTGGACCTGATCGAGGCGGAGTTTGTGCGCGAGGTGCAGCCGGGGGAGATCGTGACGCTCTCCGATGCGGGGATCTCTGGGCGTTACTTCGCCTCGCTGGAGCAGACGCGGCGGGCGTACTGCATCTTCGAGCAGGTCTACTTCGCTGATCCCTCGAGCAACGTGTTCGGGCAAAACGTGCATCTGTTCCGCGTCGCCACGGGTCGCCGTCTGGCCGACGAGGCCCCGGCCGACGCGGACCTGGTGATTCCGGTTCCCAATGCGGCGCGGTGCGCAGCGCTGGGATACAGCGAGCGGAGCGGCCATCCGCTCGGTCGCGGTTTTACGACGAACCATTACGCAGGGCGCTCGTTCATCATGCCGACACAGGCGAATCGCGACCTGGTCGTGCGCATGAAACTGAACGTGATCCGCGAGTCCGTGCGGGGCAAGCGCCTCGTGGTCGTCGAAGATTCCGTCGTTCGCGGCACGACGACGCGCGGCAAGATCGGCGCGCTGCGCCGTGCCGGGGCGACGGAGATTCACCTGCGCGTCGCCAGCCCGCCGATCCGTCATCCATGCTATTTCGGCATTGATTTTCCGGATCCGAACGAGCTGGTGGCGAAGGACCGGGGCGTGAAGGAGATCGCCGAGTTTCTCGAGGTGGATTCGCTCGCCTACCTGTCGCTTGAGGGCATGCTCGAGTGCGCGAAGCACGCGGGCGGTTCGTACTGCACGGCCTGCTTTTCGGGCGAATACCCCATTTCCGTGGACCGGCCGGTGAGCAAGTTCATGCTCGAGCGCTATCAGCTCCCGATGTTCCCCTAGTGGAGAATGAGCGAACGCATGCGAACGGGCGGGGGGCTTCGCAGGAGGGGAGTGATGTCGCCGGTCGGCATGGGGAGCGCGGTCACCGTTGCGCCGCCGTCACGCCGCTTGGCACGGCCTTCGCGTCGCGCGTGTCCGAGGGCGGTGTTGCCGTTCGGGTCGATGTGCGTGACTTTGGACTCCCCGGCGTGTCGGATGATGTCAACCGCGCGGGCGAGCGATTCGTCGTGGTACTCCCTCAGTTCCAGCGGATCGAGATGCCAGCGCGACATGCCGGACCAGAAGCTGATGGAGCGGCGCCAGCTCTTGGCGCAGGTGAGCAGGTTCATCCGCTTGAAGATCCGGCGGTTGAAGTTGAACGGCAGCAGCGTCGACGTCAGTTCTCGCTGCAGAAGCCGCTCCGGCTCCGGATAGCGATGCCGGAGCACGTGCCGCAGTTCCTGCCAGTTCGCGTCGCCGAGCGCCGAGTCGGCCCGAACCTCCCAGTAAAGGTGTCCGAACGCACTGGTTGTTCCGCAGCGGATCATCTGCGCCGGCAGGAACTCGTTGTGCGCCACCGTGTCGGCGGCGAGGTGGCACAGATACCCGTACCCGAACGCACGGCCCTCGTCCGTGCCGGCCGAGTTCATCAGCGAGAAGCCCGTCGTCCACCGATGGCAGACCTGCTTTACCTTGCTCAGCTTTTTGGCGAAGACGACGTCGGCGGCAATGTTGCCGAAAATGAAGCTGCGCGAATGCCGCGCGAGCAGGACGCCGATGGCGGTTGGGAGCAGGCCCAGATGCGCGAGCAGGTTGTTCGCCAGCTCGACGTGCGTGAGCGGCCCCCACGCCGAGGCGACATCGGCGACGGCCAATACGACGATTCCGATCTGCAGGATGGTCCCGAGCGAGCGCCGCGCCACGCTGTGCGGTCTCCGAAAGCCAATGGCGGGCCCCGGCCCGTTCCTGAACGGCCGATCCCGCGCGAGGTTGCCGATATCCTAGCCCACCTGCCCGCCGCGATTCAATTATCGACGAACGGCCGCCGGGCATTCACTTGACCCCGGCCCGCTCCGATCTACGATTCGTGCCGGGGCCGCGGAGCGGCAATGCGGCTCCGGTTGGGTCGGCCCTGCGGGGCGCGGCGGGCGTCCGAATTCCCTATGTTGGGAGCGAAGCTATGAGTGTCAGGCCAGCGAAAATGAGCGCTGCGGAGATCGAAGCGGCCCTGCGCAACTTGCCGAAATGGCAGGTTGTGGACGGAAAGCTGCACCGGGAATACCAGTTTGCGGACTTCGTACAGGCGTTCGGCTTCATGACGCGCGCCGCGCTCGTAGCCGAAAAGCTGGACCACCACCCCGAGTGGTTCAATGTCTACCGCACGGTCCGCGTCCATCTGACCACGCACGACGCCGGCGGAATCAGCGAACGCGACTTCGAGCTGGCGCGGCGAATGGAGAGCCTCGCGGGCGGGGCCTAGGGCGGGCGATGGCGGTGAGCCGCCGCGCCGTTGGTCGGTTTGACGGCGCGGGCGGAGCCGATAGAATCGCGTTGTTTCGCGAGCGCCGACTCGACTCTGCGGGGGTGCCCGGATGCTGCGTGTGACGGTTGCAGTTCATTTCTCCGCGGGCGTTTTGCTATTTGCGATCGTTGGACTTGTGTTTCCGGCTTGCCGCGAAGAGCCGCCGCCTCCGCCGCCGAGCGAAACTCCAGCCGAAACGACTCCCGCGGCGACGCCCGGCCCCGTATCGTTGCGACCGCCGCCGACACCGTCACCGAAGCCGCAGCCCATCGGGGCGACGCCGGGCGACACGACAGGCGCGGGTCCGCAAGGTTCGACCGACACGGGACTGCCGGGCGGGACTCGAACGCCGCGCGCAGCGCTTCCGCCCGGCGCGGATGGTCGGGATGCGCCCGGTTCGCCGAACTTCCTGCCACGATCGGGCGATCTGGATGGCTGGGTCAAGGTCGAGCCGGTAGTCGCCGCCGACGCGACGCAAGTTGCGCGGATCGTGTCGGCCGACGCCGCGGCGCGGCTGAAGAACTTCGCCCTCGACTCGGCTGCGGCATGCACCTATGGCTTCTACCACGGCGGCGGCGAGCCGTTAATGATCCGACTGGTCGCGTATTCCGCGCGCAGCCCGGACGACGGGTACGGGATCGCGACAATCCTGTCGAACGCGCCGCAGTCGGAATCGTGCGGCGGGCTCTGCCGCGTGGAGTCGCAGCCGCGGACGCGATACGTCGTCTGGCAAGGTCGCGTTGCCATCGACGCCACCGCGGACCGCGGCGGAGACGTGGGTCGTGATGACCTCCGCCGTTTCCTGCTGCACATCGTCAGCCGAATCCCGCGAGAGAATCCGCCCGCGATCACGCTGGCGATGCCGACGGCCACATCGCTGCCGGGGCGGCAGTGGCTCGTGCGACACCTCGCCGCGCTCGACCCGCGTCAGATCGGGTTGAATCCGCCCCTGGATTTCGGGCAGATGTCCAATCTGCTGGGGCTGGGGTCGCAGACGCTCATGTACGTGGGCAGCCATGAACTGCGCGGCGCCCGGCGCCCCAATACGGTCTGGATCGTGCAATACCCGTCGGCGATCGCCGCCCGCGATGCCCACCGGCGCATCGAGCGGTTCCTGGCCGACAACCCCTCGGCCGCGTGGCAGTCCACGAACGTCCTCAAACCGGTGGGTCGATTCCTCGTCGGGACATGGACCGCGGAAGAGGAGTCGCTTCAGAGCATCATGCCCAAGATCGCGGCGGTGCTGCCATCCTGACCGCGCCGTCGCCACCGTCGTCGTGGTGTTCCGGTGCGGAATCTCGCGCGTTGATCAGGTCGATCGCTGCGCCAGCAGGATCGTGATGTCGTCCGGGCAGGTCCCGGTGGACGCGATCTGGTCGATCTCCGATCCGACGTCGGAGAGCATCATGTTGACGGCCGAGCCAGCCGCGTCGCGCAGCAAGTCGATCACGCCCGCCGTCTTGAGGGCGCTGCCTTCGGACGTCAGCAGCGTGTCCACGCCCTCGGTCAGCAGGGCGAGCGTGCCGCCCGGCTCGAGCGAGTCCGCGTGCGAGTTGAACGCGAATCCGCGGGCCTTGCCGATCGCCGGCTGGGCCGCGTGGGTCGTCGCGCGCCACCGGCCGTCGGACGTCACGGCGCCGACCGTGACGCCGGTTCCGGCCGAGGCGATCTTCATCGCAGCGCTCTCCGGGTCGATCCACGCGCAGCAGACGTGAACAATTGCGTGGTCGGGCGTCTCGCCGATGAGCCAGTTGATCGCGCGGAGCACGACGTGCGGAGCGTCGGCGTGCAGGCACGAGATTCGAAACGCCGACCGCGTTTCGGACATGAGGCGAAGCAGCGACGCGCCGTCGGCATCAATCCGGGCGACGAGCAGCGCGGCGGTCTTGTTCGCGAGCCGGACAATATCGTAGAAGTCCCGACAGCGCGCGTGACCCGGCCGGCGGTAAACGCCGAGGTGGTATTCCGGCCACTCCGGCATGGCCCGAGGCGTAATCAACTCCTGGACGCGTCGTGCGGTCGTCAATTCGTGCGCCGCCTGTTCCGTGCGGGCCGTCTGCTCGCCGCGAATGGCCCGTTCGAGCGGGCGTGCGAAGGCGGCGGCAATTGCGGTGAACGCGTCGAGCAGATCGTGGCCGAATGCGGGATCGGGCCGCGCGGTTTCGAGGTAGATCATCCCAAGCACGACGTCGCGCGATCCGACGATCGGCACGGCAAGGACCGAGCCGACGCCCGGTCGCTCGGCATTTGGCACGCACACGCGGAACAACTGCCGCATGCAGCGCTCCTGCATTGCGTCGCACAGGACGGGGACTTCGACGCGACGGCCCTTGGCGTCGATGGCGCGGACGAGCTCAAGCCCGGCCGCGGTGCGATGGCGGACGCGTACGCCGGCGATCGCGCCGTGAAACGACTTGAGCAGGTGCGCGAGGACGTGATCGACCATCGCGTCCGTCCCCGCGACGCTCGACAGTTCGGCGGCGAACGTGGCGGCCTCGTGCATCCGCGCGGGCGAGAGCTTGACCCCAGTGGCGTAAGTTCGAACGATCGAACCGGGCGGGAGCGGTACGTCGGCGACCGCGCGCGTCTCCGGACTGATCGATCCGGAGCCGCCGGCGGTACGAATGGTGCCGGACCCGGTTGCGGGTTGAACCGCACCGGAGCCCTCGGTCGGTCGCGATGCGCCGGGTCCACCCGCGCCGTGGATCACGCCCGAGGGACTGTCGCCGCCACCCCGCGACGAGAGGCCGAAATAGCACTTCAACACGAACGACCCGACCCCGATCTCGTCGAGGTCCTTCAGTGGACGCGCCTGCTGGAGCGGCTGGCCGTTCAGGCGCGCCGGGAAGCGCGAATCGAGCGGTTCGACGATCCAGCCGCCGACGGCGTCGGTGCGCAGCCGCAACTGCTCCGGCGCGACCTGCGCGTCGTGCAGGCGGACGTGACAGTGATCGCCCGCGCCGATCGTAACGGGCGGTCGATCGAATTGCCGGCTGTCGACGATCGAGTCGTTTTGGAGGACGAACAAGCGCATCAGCACACGTTGCAACGCCTCGCACGGCGCGTCATTTGGCGCGACGCGAAAGCGTGAATCTCAGGCCGATCAGGCGGGCGTGCTCGCCGCTGATGTCGAACACGACGACACCGCTTTCGTCCGCGCGCGCGTCCGTCGCGCATTCGTCGAACTCCGGGCAGAGTCGGTACACCTCGCGCGCAAGGCGGAACACGACGGGATCGTCAACGGACTGCCAGTATGCGTCGAGCATCGGCTGGTCGCCGCCGTACATGAGTATCGACATGGGTGAGCGCGCGGGGTCCTCGCCTTCGCCGAACGCCTGGATGGTCGCGGTGATACCCGTGGTACTGCCGATGCACCGCCCCAGTGTGAATACCTCCCGGTCGCGCGGCGCGTTTGTCGCCAGCGCGCGGCCGAGCCGCCAGAAGGCAATGACGGTGCGCCGTTCGATCTCGACCTCGTGAAGTTGCGATGACGGAGTGGCGATGAATGCTTCGTACGTCGCCATCGGGCCGCTTCCTACGCCGGGGGCGGGTCGGGCCGATCCAGCATTCGAATCCTATCATCGGCGAGGTCCGCCCACAAGGCGGCGGCCGGTGTGCGCCGTCGTCGCCGCTATTGCGTGCCGGAAGCGCACCGGGCAGAGTACGGGTTTTTCCCTGGCCGCCGGTGTGCGGCGCGACGCGAGCGAACGATGACCGTCTTTCTCTGGATCGGCTTCATCCTGTTTGTCGCACTGATGCTCGCGCTCGATCTCGGCGTGTTCAATCGCGAAGCGCACGTCATCCGCACGCGCGAGGCGCTGGTGTGGACGGCCGTGTGGGTCGTCGTGGCGCTGCTGTTCAACGTGCTGGTCTATTTCATCTACGAGCAGCACTGGCTGGGGATCGGCCGCGCCGAAGGCGAGGCGCGGCAGGGGCGTCAGGCGGCGCTTGAGTTTTTCACCGGCTACGTGGTCGAAAAGTCGCTGAGTCTCGACAACATCTTTGTGATCGCGCTGATCTTCGCCTATTTCCGGATTCCGCTGATTTACCAGCATCGCGTGCTGTTCTGGGGCGTCCTCGGGGCGCTCGTGATGCGCGGCGCGATGATCACGGCTGGCGCGGCGATGATCGCGCATTTTGAATGGGCGATCTATGTCTTCGGGGGGCTGCTCCTGTTCACCGCGGCGAAGATGCTCGTTGCGCATGCGGATACCGTCGAGCCGGAGCGGAATCCGTTCGTTCGGATCGTGCGCCGGGTCTTTCCGGTGACGTCGGACTTCGACCGGGAGCGGTTCTTCACGGTTCGCGACGGGCGACGTATGGCGACGCCGATGTTCCTCGCGCTCGTGGTCGTGGAGAGCACGGACGTGCTCTTCGCCATCGATTCCATCCCCGCGATCTTCGCAGTGACGCGCGACCCGTTCATCGTCTTTACCTCCAACATCTTCGCGATCCTCGGGCTTCGATCGCTGTATTTCGCGCTCGCCGCGCTGATGGACAAGTTCAAGTACCTCAAGTTCAGTCTGGTTTTTGTGCTCGCCTACGTCGGAATCAAGATGCTCCTCTCGCACCATCATCCGATCCCGACCGCGGTCTCGCTCGCGATCATCGCGGGGACGCTCGGCGTCGGCGTCGTTGCGTCGCTATGGGTTTCGCGGCGAAACGTCCGCGTCGAACCGCCGATTCCGCCGCTCGAGATGTAGAGCAGACTGCCATGCTTCTAAAAACCGCGCGTCAGGTCGTGATCGGGGTGATCGGCGGGACGGTGTTGCTCGTCGGGATCGCGATGATCGCGCTGCCGGGCCCGGCGACGCTCGTGATCCCCGCGGGACTGGCGATCCTCGCCTCGGAGTTTGTCTGGGCACGCTGGCTGCTGCGGAAAGTCAAGCGGGGGATGCGCAATGCGGCCGGGGCGATCTTCGGAAGCTCGTCAGCCCCGCCGCGAGCACCGCCGCCCGGCCCGCCGGACGGCGGGGGCCCGACTTGAACAGCGCGGCGACAAAGGCGACGCTCGGGGAACCAACCGGGTGCCGCCTTTGCCGAACTATCGTGCAAGTCGTGGAATGAGTGGAAGCCGGGTTGTGCAAACTACGCCTGCGGCTTGCGACGGAACAGCGCGATCAGCACCGGTCCGATGAAGGCCATGGTCGCAGGTTCCGGCACGATGAGGTCCTGACTGATCGTGTCGTGGCTGTTGAAGAGGACGTACGGCGGCGGAAAGTCGGTGTAGTTCGAAGGAAGCCCGGTCAGAAACGTCAGCGCCTCGTTGTACCCCGGCTGGTTCGAGGCGACGCGGAAATTGCCGCCGCCGAGATTGACCGCCGCGAAGTCGGTGAGGACCTCCCAGATCGCGATCTGGAGTCCCGCGGCCTCGGCGTTGGTATCGACCGTCGCGGCGTACGTGTCAAAGAGGTAGGCGATCTGCCTGCCGCCGTTCAACGCAGCCGGAGAACCGAGCGTCGCGATCCAGTTGTTGGTGATGGTCGTATTGAGATCGACGCAGTAGGCGGACTCAATCGGACCGGAATCGATCCGGATGCGGATCTGGCCCGCGTACACCGTCATGTCATTGCCGTTGTAATTCAGGTGGACGACATCGGCGAAGCCGAGTCCGACGAACTCGACCGTTGCGGCCGATGCCGCGTTGGCGAGCAGGGAGAGAGTGGTGACAACGACGAGGGTCCGGCAACTGTTCCGCATGGTCCGCTCCTTTCCGAATACCCGGAATCGAGCGACGCCCCGTTACCCCAACCCCTCGCACTCGCGTCGCGACTCAACGTCCGCACGCCGTGACGTGTGGCCCGTTGTGCCGCCGCAGACGGGCCATTGGCGTGCCTGGACCGAGTCCGGCCGTGCCGACGCGGTCGTTCGCGCGCAAACGCTGCGGGATGGTGCGGTTACGTTGCGAGCGTCGGGCGAGGTCCGGCTGGGCGGATCGGGCGGGCTGTGACGACGTGTTGACGAGCCGCGCTGGGGTTTTCGAGCGGGATGGCCGCTGGGCCATAACGTCCGTTCGCCGTGCCGATTGGAGCAGGATCGGTCCGCGAATCGCGGTGTCGCTTCCACGCAGCGGTTTGCGCATCCGGGCGACGCGTTGATCGGATTCACTTGTGCGGCGTCGCGTTCCTTCGAACCCCCCGCGATGCTCCGTTGGCCGGGGGATTCAGCGAAAAAAGTCCCCACCGGCCGTCGGCCCCTAAAACCGGAGCGTCCGGGAAACACTTCCCACCGGCGGGTGCGTGCGATAGAAAGCGAGCATGTACAAGTCGCAATCGGTGGCACTGGTGCTGGCGGTGATCCTGTGGGGCGGCTGCGCGAGCGAGCGTGATCCTGAAATCGTGCAGATGGCGTCCGAGATCGACCTCGCACGGGTGACGCGGACGGTCCATGTGCTCGTCGGCTTCGGCACGCGGAACACGCTATCGGACACGAATCATCCCACGCGCGGCATCGGTGCTGCGCGGCGTTGGCTGAAATCGGAGTTCGACAAGATCGCCGTCGAGTCTGCCGGCCGGCTGCGCGTGGAGTTGGACGAGTTCACGGCCGAGGCGGACAACCGACGGATCACGCGGCCGACGCAGATCGTCAACGTCGTTGCAACGCTGCCGGGTACGCGCGCGATTGCGCGGGATCGTGTGTACGTCCTCAGCGCGCATTACGACTCGATGTGCTCTGATCCGACCGATCCGAACTGTGATGCGCCCGGCGCCGACGACGACGCCTCGGGCGTGGCGGTCGTGCTTGAGCTGGCCCGCGTGATGAGCCGCTACGAATTCGACGCCACGATCGTGTTTATGGCCGTCGCGGGCGAGGAGCAGGGCCTGGTCGGATCGCGGCATTGGGCGAAGCAGGCGAAGCAGCGGAAGATGGACATCGCCGGAATGATCACGAACGACATTGTCGGCGCGAGCGTCGGCCCGACGGGCGCGGGCCATCGCCACCGGCTTCGCGTCTTCTCGGAGGGCGTGCCCATCAACGAAACGCCGGAACAGGCTCGAATCCGACAGGCGACGGGCAACGAGAACGAATCGGCGTCGCGGAACCTGGCCCGGTACATCCAAGAGACGGCGGCAGAGTATCTTCCCGGGATGAACGTCGTTCACATTTTTCGCCGGGATCGCTTCCTGCGGGGCGGCGACCACAGCGCGTTTTTGGAGCAGGGCTATCCGGCCGTGCGATTCACCGAGTACGAGGAGAACTACGACCATCAGCACCAGACGCCGCGCGTCGAGGCCGGACGGGAGTACGGCGACTTGCCGAAGTTCTGCGACTTCGGCTATATCGCCGATGTCGCGCGGGTAAATCTCGTCGCGCTCGCCAACCTGGCCCGCGCGCCGGCCGTACCGAGGGACGTTCGCATCATCACGGCGCGGCTTTCGCACGACACGACGCTGCGCTGGACGGCCGGTCGCGAGGCGGACATGTTCGGCTACGAAGTCGTGTGGCGCGAAACGACGTCGCCGGTGTGGCAAGAGCGTCGTTTCGTCGGCAACGTGACCGAGGTGACGCTGCCGATGTCGAAGGACAACAACTGCTTCGGCGTCTGCGCGATCGACGGACTGGCGCACCGCAGTCCCGCCGCGTCTCCCGTACCGGCGCTGGACTGATGGGAGGTGCGATGCGTCGTCCGACGGGTGTCCTTCAGTGGACGGCGTGGCTGCTGACGACCGGGCTTGGAACGGGACTTTCGCCGGTCGCGCCGGGGACATTCGGCACGCTGCCCGGTTTCGTGCTGGTTGCCGTCGTTCACATGCTCTCGGCCTGGTACTGGAAGGCCGCGCTGCTGGCGATGGTCGCGCTGCTGGCGGTGCCGATCGCCACGTGGGGTGAGCGGTTTTTCGGCGAGAAAGACCCGCATCCGGTCGTCATCGACGAGGTCGTGGCGATGCCGATCACGGCCGTATTCGCGCCGCCGTCGCCGGTTTGGCTTGTGCTCGCGTTCCTGCTGAACCGCGCACTCGACATCGTCAAGCCGCCGCCGGCGCGACGGCTACAGGCGCTGCCGGGCGGATGGGGCATCGTCATCGACGATGTGCTTTCAGGTCTGTATGCGGGGCTGATCCTGTTCGCGCTGCATCGGCTCGCCGGCGCGGCGATTGCATCTCGGCTTCCCGGCTGGGCGAGCGCACCGCTCGTGGGCTGAGCACGCCGGCGTTTCGGGGCAGGACCTACTCCCCGAATACGTATTTCAGAGCCGACACCTGCTCCTTGACGCGCTTCTTCGGGTACTCGTGGCCGGTGTCGTCGAACTCCTTCAGCTTCACCTTCGCGCCGGCCTTCTTGAGCGCCTTGGCCGCCTGCTTGTTGCTCGACAGGTCGCGGTCGTCCTCGCCGATCATGATGTACGCGCGAAGTCCGGCCAGGTCCGCCTCCTCCACGAGCGCTCGAGCCTCGGAATCGAACCGTCCGGCGACCGGGATGACGCCGACGAACTTGCCGGGATTCCGCAGTGCGAGGTGATAGGCCGCCCAGCCGCCCTGCGAGAAGCCGGTGATGGCAATGCGACGCCGATCGATCTTGTACTTCTTCGACACTTCGTCGATCGCCCCCAGCACGACGCTGTTGATCTGTTCGATCGACTGCCCCCACTCGAACCGGTCGTCGCCCCGGGGGATCGGGCCCTGCACCGCCAGCAGAATCGCACCGACCTGGTCCGCCGCATCCTGCCATTCCTCAGTGCCGCGGCGCAGGTTTCCGCCGAAACCGTGCAATGCCACGACAAGCGGCGCGGCCGAATCCCGGTCGTGATCGGCCGGGAGCGTGACGTGCCAGGCGGTCGTGGACTTCGCCGCCGCACCGCCGGAGCGGATGGACTTGACGATCGCCTTGAAGCGCTTCGACTTGCGGATGTTGTCGAGGTCGGGGTCCTCCTCGATCTTCGCCACGTCGTGCATCCCCAGCTCGACCGCCTTCTCGAAGTAATCGAGGGCCTCGTCGGTGTTCTCCAGCCGCGAGTGCATGCACGCCATGTTGTAGTTCGTTAGCCACGTGTCCGGCCAAAGCTCGTGCGCCTTCTTCGCGAGCTTCAGCGCCTTGGCATTGTCGCCCTGCTCGGCGGTGCGGATCATCTCCGCCGTGAGGCGGTTGACCTCGCGCCGAATTTCGTCGGACGGTCCGCGCGAGGCTGCGGGGCGCGGGGGCCGCGCCGGTCGCTCGACGTCGCGCCGCTCGGCGCGCTTGTCATCATCTTCGTCGTCCTCGTCCTCGTCCTCATCATCGTCGTCGTCCGCATCGTCATCATCATCGTGATCGCGATCGTCGTCGTGACTGCGGCGTTCGGCGGCCGGCGGCTCATCTCGCTCCTCGCCGTCATCATCGTCCTCATCGTCGTCGGCTTCGTCGCGTGCCGGCGGCGCGCCGAGCCGCGCCATCAGCTTCGTGAAGCGCGCATCGCCCCGCAGGGACAGGAGATCATCGTCCGACTCGAACTGCGCCCGATCGCGGAATCCGTTCTCGACAGCGTCTTCAAGGCTCCCGATGGCGGCGTCCTTGTCGCCGTCGAGGGCGTGCAGGCAGCCGAGGTTGTACATCGTCCGCGCATCCTTCGGATCGAGCTTGAGGATCTTTCTCGCGCAGTCGATGGCCTCGTCATACTTCTTCGCCGCGTAGTACTCCGCCATCTTGGCATCGAGTTCCGCGATCTTCGCATCCCGGTCCTCGTCATCGTCGTCCGCGCGCAGCGGCGCGGGTGCGGCCAGCGCGACCCCCAATCCCAGAATGACCGCTCGCTGAATCCAACCCCGAATACGTCGCTCGATCATGTCATGCCCTCCCGGGAGGTGTTCGCCGAGGCCCGCGATGGGAATCAGGATATCGGCGCGCTTGGTCGGCGTCCAGCGTGGGGCCGCGACGAGTCGATGCGCCGGTGCGCCCCATCCGGAAGCGAAGATCGTTGCGGTGTTCGCCGCCCACGCACGCGAGGCGATTGTGCGATGGCCCGCGTTGCTCCAGTCCAAATCGGCCGATCAAGCCGGACCGGGATTCGGATCGGACCAGCGCGCCGACGGATCGGCGAAGCCGACGGGATCATTGCGTCGGCGAATGCGATTGCCCTGGCCGCTCGACTGCGATGAATCCTGTGCACCGCGGCGGACGCATGCGGCGATCGGCGGGCTTGAAAGGGCGGTGCGGCCGTCTTAGGATTCGGCGCTCGGTTCCGGACGCGGGCGGAACGCGGTTCGGGGCCCCGGGCGTGTGTCCGAGTGGCCAAAGGAGACGGGCTGTAAACCCGTTGGCTTATGCCTACGCTGGTTCGAATCCAGCCGCGCCCACTGGTACTTTCTGATCAGCCTTGAATCGGCCCGCATGGCGTCGAAGAGGCAAGTCGCCCGCGCCACCCACCGCCACGCGCCCGGCCGCGGAGTCAGCGCGATCGGCCGTGTTGCGCCATCCCCGTCGCCGCGATGTCGTTGTATCGCGCGTCGCGCCGTCATGAACCGCCCAACTCGGCCAGGCGAGCGCGAACGCGGCGCAGGACGTCGTCCTGATGCGGCAGCGTGCGGAGGATTCGCTCCGATTCCCGCAGGTGTGCAACCGCCTCGTCGGTTCGCCCCTGCCTCAGCGCAAGCTCCGCGAGGCTCTCTTCCACGAACGCGGTGTAGATGTTCTCGCTGCCGAGCGTGACGCGGTAGGTCTCCAGCGATTCGTGCAGCAGCGTATCAGCTTCGTCGAAGCGGCCTGTCGCCGTCATTACGACGCCGAGTCGGTGCGCCGCCCACGCGGTGTTATCGTGTCGGGAGCCGAACAGGCGGCGGAACGTCGCCAACGCCGCGCGAATGAGCGTTTCGGCCTCGTCCAGCCGGCCTCGCTCGAAGCAGGTCTTGCCCAGATCGATTCGCGCGCCGGCCACGTCGCGATGATCCTCGTCGTGTAGTTGGATCCGCATCGCCAGCGCCCGGCGGAAGCAGTCCTCCGCAATGGCGAACTCCCGAAGGTTGAAGTGCGCGTAGCCCAGCCCGGTGTACGACTGGGCGATGCTCGGGTGCGACGGCCCGAGGAGTCGCATTTGCATGTCGAGCGACGTGCGGTGGGTCTGAGCCGCGGCTTGATGCTCGCCCCGCGACTGGAGCACGATCCCGATGTGGTAGAGGCTCTCGGCGACTTCGGGATGGTCCGGGCCTAGGAGCCGCTGTCGGATCGCCAGGGCTTCGCGGAACAGCGGTTCGGCTTCGGCGCCTCGCGCTCGGTCGCGGAGTATCTCTCCGAGGTGCGTCAGGCCCGTGGCGACGTCCGCGTGCTCGCGTCCGTGCAGCGCGATGCGCTGCTCCAGTGCGGCCCGCACGCAGCGCTCGGCGTCGTCGTAGAGCGCCAGTCGTTGGTAGGTCCGGCCGATCGCGTCCTGCGCCGTGGCCCACGCGGCCGGATTGTCGCGGAGTTCCTCGTCGGCTGAGCGCTGCGCCTCCGCGAGGACGTACCGACGGAGTTCCAGGTCTGCGCCTCGACCGAACTCCGCCACGCTCAAGAGGAGTCGTTCCAGCGTTGCCTGTGCGCGTTCAGACTCCTGCCTCGCGTCACTGACCTGCGCGAGCATCTGAGTCTGGCGCGCGTACATGCGACTGAGAGTGAGGACCCACGCGGCGAGGACCACGATGGTCACGCCTGCTATGGCCAGCAGCCCCCGGTGCCGGCGGAGCATCACCCGCAGCGCGTATCCCGGCTGGCTGCGTCGCGCTTCGATCGGTTCGCCCGATTGGTGCCGTTTCAGGTCTGCGGACAGCGCATCGACCGACTGGTATCGTCGCGCGCGGTCTTTCGAAATTGCCTTCAGCACGATCGCGTCCAGGTCGGGATGCACGTCGCCGTTCCGGTGAGACGGCGGCGCGGGGTCGTCCTCGCGAATGGCGTCAAAAAGGGCGGCGAGATTCTGCTCCTCCGCGAAGGGCGCGCGGCCGGAGAGCATCTCGTAGAGCAGGATTCCCAGCGCATAGACGTCGGTTCGCACGTCGATTGATTCGCGGTCGCCGCGGACTTGCTCCGGCGCGGCATATGCCGGCGTGCCCACGAACTCGCTCGTGGCGGTGAATCGGCTCGCCGCCTGCGAATCGAGCGTCCGCAGGGCAAGTCCGAAGTCGAGCACGTGCGGCCGGCCGTCGAAATCGACGAGGATGTTCCCCGGCTTGAGGTCGCGATGAATGACGCCGCGCTGGTGCGCGTGCTGAACAGCGGCGCACACGTCATGGAACACGCGCAGGATTTCCGGAAGCGGCTGGCGCGAGATGCGGTCCCCGCGCCATGCCCAGCGATCGATGGGCTGGCCCGTGACCCACTCCATCGCCAGGATCGGTTGGCCGTCGATGACGTCGTATTCGCGGATCGCGACGATGCCCGAATGCTGCAAGTCGATGGTCGCTTCCAGTTCGCGCTCAAACCGGCGTTGCTGGAGCGGCGTCGCGAACTGGCCGGCGCGAAGCCGTTTCAGGGCGACAATCCGGCCGGTGCGCGAGTCGACGGCGCGGTAGACGATGCCCTGCGCGCCCTGCGCTACTTGTTCCAGCAGTTCGTAGCGCCCCAGTCGCCCCAGCGGGACTGGCCGCACGGCACGGCGCAGCCGTTCGAGCCACGAATCGTCCGGCAGCGACTCGCCGAGGAGGTGGGCGTCGCTGTCAGGCGCGTCGGTCGTCGTCATCGGCCGGCCGAAGTCCTTCACGTCCGCCGTCCTCGTCCTCAATCTGCGCGCGGATGAGTTCGCTCAAGCGGGTGCGCACCCGCTGACGGATTTTGCGTACCGCCTCAACCGACATTCCCTCGGCCGCCGCGACGTCCGCGACCGTCCGGCCCGCCAAGAGGTGCTCGAACACCTCCATGCTCCGGGTCTCGACCGCCATCGCGAGGCTGGCGAATGCGCGGCGGAAGTGGTGATCGACCCATTCGCGCTCCCAGACGGGATCCTCGCGAACGGGCCGCGTCGAGCTCCAATCCGCAATGACTTCAGGGTCTACGGTTCGCTCGGCGATCCCGGGACGCGCAAACCAGTCGCGAAGTGCGTTTTTTACGGTCTGGCCAAGGTAATCCCGGAATCGGCCGCGCGCCGGCTGGTAGTCGAACTCCGGGAGGCGCTGAAAGAGCTTGGCCAGGACGATCTGGCGAATGTCCTGGGCGTCGCAAAGCTGGACGCCGCGTGCGCGAAGGTAGCGCACGATCAACTCGCCATACTGCGCGTCAAACTCGCTCCAAGCCGCGCTGTCCGAGCGGTTTCGCAATCGAAGCATGAGAGACGGACGCGTTTGGCGAGCATCCATGAATCCGCTCGACCCAGTGTGCATCGGCCCCGTTTAACCTCATGAGCTTACAGAAGTTCTGCGAAGGGAACAACCCGGCCCCATCCGCGTCGTTCCTTGGGCGGTTTCTATTGTGTCCAGTTCTCGACGGGTGGACGGTATTTCCTTCTCGGATTCGTCGCGCGACTTGCAGTTGTCGCAAGGCGAGGGACTCGCGGCGATTGAGCACGGTAGTTCTGGGGGAGCAAGGAGCCGTCCCATGCGTCGGCGATGCGCGAGGATTCGACGCTCGGCCTGGATGACCCTGCCTGCGGCGACCGCACTGCTGTCGGTGCACGCCACGACGAGCTTTGCTGACACGACCACGATCGACTTTGACAACCTCGCCAACGGGACCGTCGTGACGACACAGTACGACGGCGTGGCGTTTTCCACCGCCGGCAACAGTTGCGGCGGGGATCCCGTCGTCCAGGCGATCATCGTGACGCCGGCCGGCGGGACGTCGTCGGGAACCAGGGCGCTCAGCCTGCAAACGGGTTGTCCGGATTTCAGCCCGGATCGGCTGGTGATGACGTTTGACGAGTCGCATGCCGAGGTGTCGTTCAACCTCGGCGCGTATCCCGGCACGTACGAAGTGAAAGCGTACAGCCTTCCGGTCGGCGGCGCGGCGACGGTTTTTCAGACGATCGTGCTGAATGGCGCGGGCGCGGTCGGCGTGCACCGTTTCGTTCGGGTGCAGCGCCCGGTCGACATGGACATCCGGCGGATTGAAATCCGCGAAACCGTGGGCCTGTTTGAATACATCGACGACCTCACGTTCGACTGCATCGACTCAACGTATCCGACGGCGGCGATCACGACTCCGGCGGCGCTGGCGTGCGTGTGCAACTCGTCGGTGATCCAAGGCTCCGCATACGACGCCGACGGCGCGATCTCGCTCTGGAAACTCGAACGCAAGGCGCCCAGCGCCGGGACGTGGACGCTGATCCGGCAGACCAGCACGCCCGTCATTGACGGAGACCTGGCCACGTGGACGACTGCGGCTGCGACGGGCTGGTACATTCTGCGGTTGACCGTGACCAACGCCTGCGGGCTGACCACGACCGTGACAACCGTGGTCTGGCTGGACAAGAGCTTCGACTCGATCGACGTGCGCAGCCCGACGCCGGGCGCCGTCGTGGGCGGGACCGTGTGCGTGGATGGCACGGTTTGGGATTTCTGCGGCGGAACGCTGAACCTCGAGTATCGCGCGTTGCCGACCGGCGCGTTCGTCGGCTTCCCGGATGTACAGCCGCCCTGGGTCGTGAACGATCCGCTCGGCTCGTGGAACGCCAGTGCAAAACCCGATGGCAATTACGAGATTCGCGTGTCCGCCTCCGATGACTGCGGAAACTCAGCGTCGTCCGTGACGATCCCGATCGTGATTGACAACACGCCGCCGACGGCCGTGATCAGCAGTCCGGCCAATTGCGATTTTGTCGATGGCATCGTCAGCGTGACCGGGACCGTCAACGATGCGCACCTGGGGAGCTGGAGTCTCTCGTACACTGGCGGGAATGCGAACGGCTGGGTGCCGTTGGCCGGGGGCGTTGCACCGGTCGTGAACGGGCTGCTCTGGAACTGGGATACGACCGGACTGGCCCGGTGCGCGTACACGCTGCGGTTGAGCGTGGTCGACCAGGCGGTCGTCAACTGCGACGACCCGCACGTCAATGAGACCTTCGTGACGGTCAACCTCGGGAGTTGCTGCGATCTGAACCGCGACGGCTCCTCGGACGGCCTTGACGCTCAGACGCTCGTCGATTGCCTGCTGATCGGCGACGCTTGTCCGTAGTACGTTTAGATTCGCCCAACACCCACTGCCACGCGCCGGCTCGGGCTTGTGTCGCCCGTGTCCGGCCATGGGCCGTCGTCATTCCGTCGAGGCCGCGCCAACCGGCCAATCCTGCGCATCCGATTCCGCGACCGCTGAGGGGCAGCCGGTCGAACCGTTTCCGCGCGTTACGACGCGCTCGTTCATCGCAAGCCGGTTATATTGCGAAGGACGATGCCCCGTCGCCGGGGGTGCCCTGCATGAAGACCATTATCGAGCCGTTCAAGATCAAGGTCGTCGAGCCGATCCGCATGACGACGCGCTCCGAGCGCGACGCGATCCTCCGCGAGGCGGCGTACAACGTCTTCCTCATTCACGCTCGCGACGTGCTGATCGATCTGCTGACCGACTCAGGCACCGGCGCGATGAGCAGCGAGCAGTGGTCGGGCGTCATGCGGGCCGACGAGTCCTACGCCGGCGCGGAGTCGTTCTACCGCTTCAAGGACCGCCTGACGCAGATCACCGGCTTCAAGCACGTCTTGCCGACGCACCAGGGCCGCGCGAGCGAACGGCTCCTGTTCGAACTGATCGGCGGACGGGACAAGGTCGTGCCCAACAACGCGCACTTCGACACCACCCGCGCGAACGTCGAGCACAGCGGCGCGCGGGCCGTCGATCTGCCCATCGCCGAGGCGGGCGATCCGCGCAACCGGCATCCGTTCAAGGGCAACATGGACATCGATGCGCTCGAACGGCTGATTCGCGAGGTCGGTCCGGAGAGCGTCCCGGCCGTGTTCGTGACGGTCACGAACAACTCGGGCGGCGGACAGCCGGTCAGCCTGGAGAATCTCCGCGCCGTGCGTCGCGTGTGTGATCGGTACCGGCGGCCGATGTTTCTCGATGCGTGCCGCTTCGCCGAGAACGCATGGTTCATCAAGATGCGCGAGCTGGGCCAGCGCGACCGCGACGTCCGTGCGATCGTCCGCGAGATGTTTGATCTGGCCGACGGTGCCACGATCTCGGCGAAGAAGGACGGAATCGTCAATATCGGCGGAGTGCTGCTGCTTCGCGACGAGGAGCTGTTCCACCGCGCGTCGAACCTCTTGATCCTGACCGAGGGCTACGTGACGTACGGCGGGCTGGCGGGCCGTGACCTCGAGGCGATGGCTCAGGGCTTCGAAGAGGTGCTGCACGAGGACTACCTCGCGTATCGTATCCGCAGCACGGCGTACCTCGGGGAGAAGTTGCTTGCGGCGGGGATCCAGATCGTCGAGCCGCCCGGCGGACACGCGATCTACGTCGATGCGCGGGCATTCTGCCCGCACATCCCGGCGGAGCAGTACCCCGGCCAGGCGGTCGTGTGCGGGCTGTATCGCGTCGGGGGCATCCGCGCGGTCGAGATCGGCAGCGTGATGTTCGGCGGACCGGGCCGGCCACCGCCGAAGATGGAGCTGGTCCGGCTGGCGATTCCGCGACGGGTCTATACGCAGAGCCACATCGACTACGTCGTCGAGGCGTGCCTCGAGCTGCATTCGGAACGGCGCTCGCTTCGCGGCCTGCGGATCATCGAGGAGCCGCCTGTGTTGCGGCACTTTACGGCGCGGTTCGAGGAGCTGTAGCAGATTCGGCGGCTCGCCGTGCGACCCATCTCGCGACCGTGGCGGGCTGCGGCCCGGGAACCTGAGGATGCGGCGATACCTGCGGCTGATGGGCTTGTTCATCCGGCTGAGCATTCAGAACGATGCGGCCTATCGTCTGGACTTTCTGCTTCGCATCGTCGTTTCGGTGATGCACCTGACCGCCGAGCTGATGGCGATCTGGGTCATCTTCTCAAACACCAAGAGCCTGAACGGCTGGGACGTGTGGCAAACGCTGACGCTGCTGGGCGTCTATCGCGTCATGGTCGGCACGATCGGACTCGTCATCGCGCCCAACATGCGCGCGACGATGGACGATATTCGGCAGGGGGGCTTCGACTACGTGCTGCTTCGCCCGCTGAACAGCCAGTTCCACGCGAGCATGCGGAAGATCGTGCTGTGGCGGATGATCGACATCCTGCTCGGGCTTGCGCTTGCGATCGTCGCGACGTGGAAAGTCCTCGGCCGGCTGCCGATCGCAACCGTTGCGACGTTCATCCTCATGCTCGGTCTCGGCGTAATCATCGTCTATTCGATCTGGCTGATCGTCGCGACCTCGGCGTTCTGGTTCACGCGCGTCGCGAACATCGAGATGATCTTCTGGAACGTCTTCGAGGTCGGCCGATACCCGGTCTCGATCTATCCGCCCTGGCTGCGCTGGTTGCTGACGTTCGTCCTGCCGATGGCCTTTGTGACGACGTTTCCGGCCGAGGCGATGTTCGGACGGTTGTCGTGGACGCCGCTGCTGCTCGGCATGGTCTTTGCGCCGCTGATGCTGGCGGCGGCGACGCTGTTCTGGCGGACGGGGGTGCGGCGCTACAGCGGCGCGTCGGCCTAGTTCATCCGACCGAGGTCCCGTCGGCGCCCGCGTCGTCGTGGGACAACTGCGTCTCGAACAGCTTGCGGTACAGCGCGCAGCGGCTCATTAGCTCCGTGTGCGAGCCCGAATCGACGATCCGTCCGGCGTCCATGACGACGATCCGGTCGGCCTGGAGGATCGTGCTGAACCGGTGGGCAATGATGAAGCCGGTGCGGTCCTTTAGGAATTCCTCAACGGCGCGGTGGATCTTCCGCTCGCTGTCCGAGTCGATCTGGCTCGTGGCCTCGTCGAAAATGAGGATCGGCGCGTTCCGCAGGATGGCGCGGGCGATCGCAATGCGCTGTTTCTGTCCGCCGGACAGCGTCGCGCCGTGCTCGCCGATCGGCGTGTCGTAGCCCTGCGGCAAGGCGGAGATGAACTCGTCGGCGTACGCGGCCCGCGCGGCCTGCTCGATCCGTTCTGCGCCCGCCAGCGGGGGGAATCGCCGCTGTGGGTGGCGCTCGCGCATGATCATGCCGCGCAGCAGTCGCTCGTCGCCGTACGCGATGTTGTGCCGCACGGTGTCGGCGAAGATCACCGTGTCCTGCGTCACGAGGCTGATCTGGCTTCGCAGCGACTTCAGCGAGTACTCGTTGATCGGCCGGCCATCGAAGCGGATTCGGCCGGAATGCGGTTCGAAGAAGCGCATCAGCAGCGAGAGCAGCGTCGTTTTTCCGGAACCGTTCGGTCCGACGAGTGCGATCCGCTCGCCTTTCCTGACATGAAGCGTGAAGTCGGCGACGGCCGGCCGATCTGCGCCGGGGTACTGAAACGTCACGTGATCGAACTCGATCTCCGACGGCCCGGCGGGCAGTCGCGGCAGACCGCCCGGTTCCAGTTCTTCTTCGGTCTTCAAGTCCACGATTTCGAAGACGCGTTCGGCTGCGGCGTTGCAGCGTTGCAACCGCGTGTAGAGGTTGGACATCTTTCGCATGGGATCGAAGATCGCGACGAGCATGACGACCATGGTGATCATGACGGTCGGCGTCATGCGCTGATCGAGCATTTCGTTGTAGAACCACACCGTGGCGCCCGCGCCGGCGGCGATGCCGAGCAGCTCGAAGAGGGGGCTGGACGCGGCCTCGATCAGCTCGATCCGCAATTGCTGGCGCAGCATGGCCCAGTCGACCGCGAACAGGTGACGCCGCTCATAGCGTTCCATCGTGAATCCCTTGACGACGCGGATTCCGATCAGCGCGCCCTCAAGTCCCGCCAGCATCCGCGCGTAGCCCTGGAGCAGACGGCGATTCGCGCGACGCACGAGCTTCCCGAAATACCGGATCAGCCAGGCCGCGCCGGGCGTGACGATCAGTGCGAACAGCGTGACGCGTGGCGCGATCACGATGGCCATGGCAAAAACGCCCGCGGCCTTGAGCGGCTCGCGAATCGTCTGCACGAACAGAAAGGTGAGCCCACGGTAGATGTCCTGGCTATCCTGGACGAACCGGCTCATGACGTCGCTGGTGCCGCGCGTTGCGAAAAACGAGATCGGCAGGCGCAGGACCTTGCGGTACATCTGTCGCCGCAGGCTGACCAGCGTGCGCGCCACCGCGACGGCAACGAGGTACTCGCCGCCGAACCGGGCCGCGTTCTGGACCAACGAAAACAGCACCAGCACGGCAAGGATGTAGACGAGCGTTTTGAGCCGATCGTCGCGTGAGTCGCCTTGCGGAAGCCACGTCACCGCCCGGCGCGCCGCTCGCCACGCCGTATTGACGCTTTTCGGAGTGCAGGTCACGTTCTCGAACGCCCCGTCCGATCGCCGGATCGTCAGCACGACCGGCGCATCGTTCGGCAAGTCGGACAGGCGGCGGAAAAACTCCGTCGCGGTCATGCGCGCTCCGTCGAGCGCGACGATCAGGTCGCTCTCGTAGAGTCGATCCCGCAGGAGCGTGTTGCGGGCCGGCTTGTCGGCCGCACGAGCCGAGTAATCAAACTCCGGGGGAACGCCAGCCTCCGGCCGATCAAGCCGCGAGAACGGCTCGAGCCGCACCTCCAACCGCGTCTCGCAGATCCGCTGGTACACCCACGCGGGGAGACTGCGTTCCTCGATCATGACCTTCATGACCGGGATCAACGCCCCCAAGCCCGCCGAGTAGCTTGCGGCCAGGATTACGATGCAGACGATGGCCGGAAACAGGAATCGCCGCTGCCGCCAGACGTGGCGCATGAGGCGCCGGAAGTAGATCGTGACCGCGCGCGACGGTTTTTGCCGTTTCTGGTCCTTGTCGATGTTTGTGCCGCGTACCCGCATGCCTTCCACTCGCCGCAGGGCGAACCGGCCATTGTATGCGCCGGGCGGAATTGTGATACGGGCAATTGGAGGGGTTAAGATATGAACCATGCGGTGGTTACGATCGCTGTTCACGCTCGCGGCAGCCCTGTCGGCGTGCGTTCCGGTCCGGGCACAGGACGTCAGCTCGGCGGAGGTTCGTCAGGCCGTAACCGCCGCGGTCGGCTATTTGAAGTGGATATCCACCGACGGGACCTGGTCCGGCGCACCGCAATTCACGGGCGGTGCGACGACCATCTCGGCTCTGGCCCTGCTGTCCGCCGGCGTTCCGGTCGACGACCCCGTTCTCAAGCGCGCACTTGAACGGGTCGTCCGGCTCGAAGATCGCTGGACGTACGTCGCATCGCTGAGAATTGCGGTGCTCGCGGCCACCGACCCGGCCCGCTACTCGGACGAGATCAGCCGTTCGGCGCGGTTCCTGATCCGCGGTCAACTGCGGAACGGACAGTGGACGTACACGGCGGGCGACTTCGGCAGCACCCTTCGCGGCGACAATTCCAATACGCAATTCGCGCTGCTGGGACTGCACGAGGCGGCCCGGGTCGGCACGCATGTTCCCCGCGAGCTGTGGACCCGGGCCGAGCAACACTGGGTTTCATCGCAGAACCGCGACGGCGGCTGGGGATACGTCCGCGGGCAATCGACCAGCACGGGGAGCATGACGGCCGCGGGCGTCGCGAGCCTGCTGATCGTCGGCCACGAGGTGAATCGGACGCTCGAGCGCGGTTACACCGACCGGGGCGTTGCGCCGGGATGCGGCAAGTACGCGCAGAACAAGTCGCTCGCGGCCGGATTGCGCTGGCTGGCGCAGAACTTCTCCGCGACGGGCAATCCGCGAAGTCCGCAGTGGGCGCTCTATTGGCTGTACGGGGCGGAGCGCGTCGGAATCCTCAGCGGACTGAAGTACTTCGGATCGCACGACTGGTATCGCGCCGGCGCGGCGCATCTCGTCGAGACGCAGTCGCGCGATGGATCGTGGAACGGCAACACGATCGACACCGCGTTCGCCGTGCTCTTCCTCGCGAAGGGGCAGCGGCCGTTGCTGTTCAACAAGCTCGCGTGGTCGCGCGATGACCGCTGGCAGCCGGACCGGCACGACGTCGAGCACCTGGTGGGGTTCATCGGCGCGGACCTCGGCGAAGCCGTCGCGTGGCAGGCTGTCGCGCTGAATGCCCCGCTGTCCGAGTGGCTCGAAGCACCGATCCTCTACATCACCGGCCATACGTTTCCGCGGTTGTCGTCTCGCGAACGGGCAAAACTCCGGCAGTACGTCGACGGCGGCGGCACGCTGCTGATCGAGGCCTGCTGCTCGCGCGAGGCCGTGCGGCGCGGGTTTGAGGAGTTCGCGGCCGACGTCTTCAAGGGATACGACGCGCGGCCGCTTGGCCCGGAGCATCCGGTCTGGACGGCGCGGTATACGGTCGATCCGGCGGCGTTTCCGCTCCTCGGGATCGACACGGCGTGCCGCACGAGCGTGATCTTCTCGCCGCGCGACCTGTCCTGCCTGTGGGAGCAGATGGACGTGCGGAATCTATCGGGCGTCGCGCTGCGGCTCGGCGCGAATATCGCGGTCTATGCCACGGGTCGCGAGGCGCTCCGTCGCCGGCTGGACGTCGTGGAGCTGCCGAGTCTCGGGCGGCGCGATGCGCCGGCCGAGCCGGTCGGGGCCGCGCTGCAACTCGCGCAGCTCGTTCACGACGGCGACTGGAACCCGGACCGAAACAGCCTGATCCACCTGGCCGAGCTGCTCCGGGTTCGTGCCGGGCTGGATGTCTCTGCGCGCTCGGTCGCCCTGCGTGCGAGCGATTCGGCGCTGTTCGAGCACCCGATCGTCTACATGACGGGGCACTTCAGCTTCGAACTGCGATCGGATGAGATCGGCGCGCTGCGTACGTACCTTGAACGCGGCGGGCTGCTGCTGGCCGACGCGTGCTGCGGCCGGTCGGCATTCGATCAGAGCTTTCGACGGTTATGCGGGACGCTGTTCGCCGATCAGCCGCTCACGCCGCTGCCCTCGGATCATCCGATCTTCGCTGGGAAACCCGGATACGCCATCGATCGTGTCGAGTATCGACCGGCGCTTGAGGCCGAGCGTGGAAACGCCGGTGCGCCGGAGCTCCTCGGAATCACGCGGGCGGGTCGAACGCTCATCGTGTATTCGCCGTTCGGGATTGGCTGCGGCCTCGAAGGGCACAGGTGCTATGCGTGCCGAGGTCTTGCCGAGGAATCGGCGAAGAAGCTGGCGACGAACATCGTGCTCTACGCGCTGAGTCATTGACTCGCGTAAATCGAGTCGACTTCGGGCCGATCATCGACGTTATCGCGACCGCGAAGTCGCGTGAGTCGGGGGTTCCGACTGCGGAAACGGCGCCGGCCGGAACGCGAAATATCCGGCGAGCGCGAACGTGGCGACGAGGAACAGGAGCAGGGTCCACGCGATCACCCGCGTTCCCGGTCCGATGGGTGGCCTGTACATCGCGGAATTCGGAGCGGTGAGGTCCGCGCCGCACGACGGGCAGGTGGCCGACTCGTCGGCTATCGGCGCGCCGCACGCGGAACAAACGACTTCGCCGCGCACCTCAGGGCGTGCGCCATCGCTCGTCATGCGCCGCCTTTCGCGCGATTGCGACCTGCGCCGCGACCGCGAACGCCGCCTGCCGCTGCGCAATTTCGCGATCGGTCGCGAGCGGTGTGGGCGTCGGCAGGGCCTTGGCCGCGACGAACCGGCCGAGTCGGCGACGCGCTTTGGATTGCTCGGCGAGTTTCGAGAGCAACGTCGCCTGTGCCGCCGTACAGCGCTGTTGCCACTCGGAGAACGGGATGACGGTCAGGCGCGACGCGGTCGGAAGGGCATCGATGGCGTCGGCAACGCTCGCGGCCGCCTGGAGAAACGACTCGCGATCGGGGTACTCGTACGACCGGAGGGTGACGGGCAGAAAGACCCATTCGCGGATGAACAGATCGTTTCGCGCGAGCAGCATGGCCAGTTCCTGCCGCAGATCCGATCTCGATGCGCGGATGCGCACCGACACGTCGGCGTTGACCTGGCGGCCCACCGTGATCGGCGTTCGTAGGTGTTCTGAGAATCTCGCGATTGCCTCGCGGAGGGTCCCGTCAAACGACAGGTCGACCGGCCGGGGCGTGGATCGCGTCACGTAGCGCCGACCGATCCGCGCCTCGACGACCCAGATCCGAGCGGGACCCTCGCCACCGCCGGTTCGTTTCGCCAAGGCGCGTCGCGCGGTGACGTAGACGTTCCGCCGCCCGGACGATCGTGCCAGCACCTCGTCGAACAACTGGTGTGGATCCAGCGACGCGTGCCATTGAACGATGGGAGGCGACAGCACCGCGTCCAGGTCCTGCACGCGTGGCCGGGCGATCGCGTAATCGTCGGGCCAGGGTTCGCTGATTCGGATGCGATAATCGACCTGTTCGCCGCACGCGCCGCATGTCAGCGCGAGCAGCGCCACGAATCCCAGCCGGGCCAGCGCGCAGCCGAGATGGGTGCGACAGCTCCCATGGATCGAAAAGGCTGCTCGGCCCGCCTGCATCCGCTTCCGTTCCCGGTCTCCGGGGGTGATTACTTTCGTGGGTCGTTCTCCCGCAGGGCCAGCCGAACGATCTCGCGCGTCACGCGTCCGATGACGTTCCGCTTCGAGGATGTGATCAGTCGCCGATCCACGCGGATTTCCTGCGCCACGTAAGTGCCGCCGCGCTTCGCGACGTCGGCCTGAACCTCGGTCGGGCCGGCGACGATCCGGCCCGTAATCACGTCCGCCTCGATGACGGCGCGGACGCCGTGCTCCGGCGCCGCGATCAGCTTCCGCTGCTCGATGAAGTGCCGAACGTATCGCTTCATGTCGTCGTCGCCGGCCAGCGTCAACGCCCCCGGTCCGCCGGGGATGATGAGCACGTCAAACCACTCCGGTTCAATCTGCGTCAGCGAGAACCGCAGGTCGACCGTCGTGCCGTTCTCGCACTGGATCGTACCCGCCGTCGGACCGGCGAGCGTCACCGGGAAACCCTCCTCGGCCATTCGATACCACAGGTAGAGGAGATCGAAATCAGACGTGCCGTTCGTGGCAACGATCAGCACCCGATGGGGGTGGATCGCGGGCTCGCGCGCCGGGCCAATCGCGTCCGGCGGCGCGACGAGGTTCATCGGAATGCCGTTCGATGCGGATGGAACGGGCTGGGTCGCGGTCGGGTTGGCGTCCGCGGCGCGGCCCACCAACGCGCCCGCGACGACGATCGCTGCCACTGCGCTTCGCATGTTCGAATCACTCCTGTGCTGCAAACAACGCCTCAACGAACACGGCCGGCTCGAACGGTTCGAGGTCCTCGATCGACTCGCCCAGGCCGACGAACTTCACCGGAACGCCCATCTGATCGCGAATGCCGACGACCACGCCGCCCTTCGCCGAGCCATCCAGCTTCGCCAGGATGATCCCGGTCACGCGGACGTGCTCGGAGAACTGCCGAGCCTGCATCACCGCGTTTTGGCCTATCGTCGCATCCAGCACCAGCAGCACCTCGTGAGGCGCTCCCGGAATCCGCTTCGCCACCACGCGCTCGATCTTGTTCAGCTCGCGCATCAGGTGGTCCTGCGTATGCAGCCGGCCGGCGGTGTCGATGAGCACGATGTCGGCGCTTCGCGCCAGGGCCGCATCGCAGGCGTTATACGCCACGGCGGCCGGATCGGCGCCGTGCGCATGTTTGACGATCTCGACGCCACAACGTTCCGCCCAAACCGTCAGTTGCTCGACCGCCGCGGCCCGAAACGTGTCGCAGGCCCCCAGGATGACCTTTCGCCCCTGCTTCGTCAGCCATCGCGCCAGCTTCGCGACACTCGTCGTCTTGCCCGAGCCGTTGATCCCGGCCACGAGTATCACGGTCGGACCGTCGGAGGCGAGTTGCAGGTTCCGCGCTTCTTGCGGCCAGAGGCTCGCCATGGCCTCCTTCAGGTACGGGACGATCTCCTGCGTCTCCCGGATCTTGCCCTCCTTCCATGCCGTCCGAAGGGCGTCGATGAGTCGCGTTGTCGTCGCGGGGCCGATGTCGTCCTGCAAGAGCGTGTCGGCGAGGTCCGACAACACCTGATCATCGATCGGCTTGCCGAACGGCAGGATCGACTGGAAGCCGCGGACGACGGTCTCGCGCGTCTTCGTCAGGGCCGATCGCAGTCGGTCGAACAGTCCCATGGCTTAATCCGGCACGCTTGATCCATCGCCCTCGGTATTGCCCGGCCGGGCGTTCGCGGCGATCGACTTCCGAACCGCGTCGAGGACGCCGTTGACGAATCCGCCGGCGTCGGCCGTGCTGAACTCGTGCGCCAACTTGACCGCCTCGTTGATGACCACGGCGGCCGGAGTCTCGGCGTGCGCGGTAAGTTCATAGACAGCCATTCGCAGCACGTTTCGGTCGACGACGGCCATCCGCGACAGGTCCCAGTGTTCCGACGTTTGCGCGATCCGCTCGTCGATTGCCGCACGGTGCTGCCACGTCTGGCGAGCGAGTTGCGACGCGAAGGCGCGGACGTCGGCGGGCGGGGACTCGTCCTCGAAAAAGTCGTCCAACTGGGTCGCGAACTCGTCGCCCTGCGCATCGAGCTGGCACAACGCCTGAAGCGCCAGCCCCCGCGCGCGATGGCGCTCGGCGCTGCGAGCTTTCGTCGGTCGAGTTGTGTCGGAAGCCCCGTTCACGCCCACGGTCGCGTCAGCGCATCACGTTGTCGACTTCGCCAAGGCGCGGATTTGCGCCAGCACGTTCGTCATCTCGATCGCGGTCAGCGCTGCGTCGGCGCCCTTGTTGCCGGCCTTGGAGCCCGCCCGCTCGATGGCCTGCTCCAGCGTGTCCGTCGTCAGGACGCCGAAGGCCACCGGCACGCGCGACTCGACGGCCAGTTGCGACAGGCTGCGGGCCGCCTGACCGGCGACATGCTCGTGATGGGACGTTTGGCCGCGGATCACGCACCCGAGGCAGATGACGGCGTCAAACTGCTTCGTCTCAATCAGCGCCCGCGCGGCCGTCGCCAGCTCCCACGACCCCGGGACCCAGACTTCCGTGATCTGCGCCTCCGACGCCCCGTGGCGGCGCAGCGCATCCCGTGCGCCGGAGAGCAGATGGCGCGTCACGAATTCGTTGAACCGGCTGACGACGATCGCAAAGCGCGACGTGCCGGCCGCCAGATCGCCGCAGATTCTCTTCTCCATCGTGCGTGAGTGTAATCGGCCGCGCGCGGGGCCGCAATTTCGCGCGCCGGCGAACCGGACGACGATCGTCGTCTTGAGAGTCTGCCGCGGAATCGCTAAACTCCAGCGTCCGGCCGGTCGGCCGAACGATCGCGCGCGAGGTTGTCCGTGTTCAGCCAGCCCACGACGCTTGAGGAAGCGCTGGACGTCCGTGCCCGCTGCGGTCCGGACCTGCTTCCCATTGCGGGCGGGACCGACATCGTGGTCGCGATGAACCGCGGGCAACTCCGCCCCGCCGGTTTCCTGGACCTGACTCACGTCCGCGGTCTGGACGCCGTTCGACACGAGAACGGACGCTACGAATGCGGCGGCGCGGCGACGCACGCCACGCTCAGCCGTCTGCCGGTCGAAGCACTCGCGGAGGCAGCGCTCAGCGTCGGCGGTCCGGCCATCCGCAATCGCGGCACCATCGGCGGGAACCTCGTGACCGCGTCTCCCGCCGGCGACGGGTGCGTCGCGCTGCTCGCGCTGGACGCGGATGTGGAACTCGCGCACGCCTCGCGCGGACGTCGCGTCGTGCCGCTGCGCGAGTACTTCCTCGGCTATCGGAAGACGGCGCTGCTCGCCGATGAACTGATCACGCGCGTCCGGTTTCCGAAGGATTGGATCACCGCGTGGTACAAGATCGGCAAGCGCGGCTCCGTGAATATCAGCGTCGTCTGCTGTGCGATCGGTCGCAGTCCAACGGGTCTGTTTCACATTGCGCTCGGCAGCGTCGCGGCGACGCCGATCCGCGCGCCGCATGCGGAGGAGATTGTCAATCGCGACGGCCTGACGGACGGCGCGATCGCCGAAGCGGCCGACGCCGTCCGCCGCGACATCTCGCCGATCGATGATCATCGCGCCAGCGCGAAGTACCGCGCCGCGATGAGCGTCACGCTCGTCGCGCGGCTGTTGCGGCGGATCCGCGATCGCGTGAAGGAGCCGGCCCGATGACGCCCGAAGCGGACGAAATGGTCGCCGTCGAGCTGGCGATCAATGGCAAGCCGACGCACCTCGTCGTGCGTCCGGACGAGACGCTGCTGTTCGTGCTGCGCGATTCGATCGGCCTGACCGGCACCAAGGGCGCCTGCCTCGAGGGCGAGTGCGGCTCGTGCACCCTGCTGCTCAACGGCGCGCCGGTCAACAGTTGCCTCGTGCTCGCCGCGCAGGTGCACGGCGGGCGCGTCGAGACCATCGAGGGCCTGGCGCACGGCGACAAGCTGCACGTCCTCCAGCGCAAGTTCATTGAGTCCGGTGCGGCCCAGTGCGGCTATTGCACGCCCGGTCTCATCATGGCCGCCAAGGCGCTGCTCGATGAGACGCCCAATCCGGACGAGGAGACGTTCTTCCGCGGAATGGAAGGCAACATCTGCCGCTGCACCGGCTACACGTCCATTTGCGAAGCCATCCGGGGTGCAGCGCGCGAGTGGTCGCGATGACGCAGAATATTCAGACGATCGACGTTCCCATCGCCGAGCCATTCGCCGAACCGCTCGTGCCGCCGTCGCAGACGCCCTACGTGGAGCGGCCGCACGGCCCGGTCGGCCGATCTGAGGATCGGATCGACGGTCCCGAGAAGGTGCTGGGAACGGCGCTCTACGGCGCGGACCTGTTCTACGGCCGGGCGGACTGCTTCGTCTCGGTCGTGCGGTCCGAGCCGGCGCACGCGGAGATCGTCGCGGTCGATCCATCGGCCGCGTTGAAGATGCCCGGCGTTCTCGGCGTCTACACGCATCGCGACGTTCGCGGTACGAATCGCCAGGGCCTCATCGTCCGCGATCATCCCGTGCTGGCCGAGTCGCGCGTGCTCTTTCGAGGCGATGCGATCGCCGTCGTGGTCGCGACGTCGGAGCGGACCGCGGAGGACGCGCGCCGCGCCGTGCGGGTTGATTACCGCCCGCTTCCCGTCGTCGCCGACATGGACGCGGCGCTGGCGCCGGACGCGCCTCGACTTCACCCCGATGGCAACATCATGGGCGGAAAGCGCATTCGGAAGGGCGATGCCGACGCGGCCCTCGCCGCGGCCGACGTGATCGTCTCCGAGTCCTTCTGCACGCAGACGGTCGATCACGCCTTCCTCGACCTCGAGGCCGGCATCGCGCACTACGACGGGCGAACGCTGACGATCCACGTGTCGGGCCAATGGGTGCACGAGGAGCGGCGCCTGATCGCGCTGGCCCTCGGCCTGCCGCTCGAATCGGTGCGGATCATCTGTCCGGCGACCGGCGGCGCGTTCGGCGGGCGCGAGGACATCAGCATCCAGATTTACCTCGGGATCGCCGCGATCCAGCATCCCGGCAAGACCGTGGCGCTTCGGTATTCCCGCGAGGAGTCAATGCGCGCCCGCCACAAGCGCCACGCCATGCGCATCTACTACACCGTTGGCGCAACGCGCGACGGCCTCTTGACCGCCGCAAAGATCACCGTGTTCTCCGACGAGGGCGCCTACCGTTCGACCGGACCGGCCGTTTGCCGAAAGGCGGCCAGTCACGCGACCGGACCGTACCGTATTCCGAACGTCTCCGTCGATGTGTACGGCGTCTTCACGAACAACAATCCAACCGGCGCGATGCGCGGCTTCGGCGCGTGCCAGATGGCCATCGCGTACGAGGGCATGATGGACCGGCTCGCCGCGCGGCTTGGTATTGACCGCCTCGAAGTCCGCCGGCGCAACCTGATTCGCTCCGGGGACGCCGTCACGACGGGCCAGCGGATTCCGATCGCCACCGCCGTCGAATGCCTCGACGCCGCGGTCCGCAGGCTGCGCCAGTGTCCGCCGCCGCGACCGACGGATCCGCACAAGTCGCGGACCAGGCCGCCGGCCCTGCCGCCGCACCTGCGCCGTGGCGTGGGCTACTCGGTCATCTGCTTCGGGCTCGGATACGGCGACGGTTTCCCCGATGCGTCGAGGGCGCGCGTCGGCGTTTCGGACCAGGGTCGCATCCAGGTCTTCACCGGCGGCGTCGAGTATGGCCAGGGCCTGATCACCATGGCGGCGCAGGTCGCGGCCGAGGAACTCGGCGTGAGCGTCCGCGAGACGGACGTCGTCTGGGCGGACACGGAACAGACGTTCGAATCCGGCTCCTCGTCCGCGACGCGCCAGACCTACTTCACTGGCAACGCGATTCGCCTGGCGGCGAGCGAGCTGAAGGAGCAATTGCTCGACATCGCGTCGAAGCTCCTGGGCGTCCATCCGCATGAGCTGGAACTTCGGGACGGCTGCGTGGTGGGTCGATTCGATCCGGCCCGCTCGGTTCCGCTGGCGGAGGTCGTCGCACAGGGCCGCGCCCGCGGCTATTCGCTGGAGGCGACGGCGCTGTTCAAGCCGCGCACGGTCTGCGAAGACTTCGACACGGGGCAGTCGCCGCGCGCTTTCATTACCTACCTTTTCGGGAGCCACATCGCCGAGGTGCTCGTTGACATTGAGACCGGCGAAGTCCGCGTCGACCGCTACATCGCCTGTCATGACGTCGGCCGCGCGATCAATCCGCAGTCGGTGGCCGGTCAGATGGCCGGCGGCGCGACGCAGGGCATCGGCATGGCGCTGATGGAGGAGGTCGTGAACCGCGACGGCCGCATCGCCAACCCGAACTTCACCGATTACATCCTGCCGACGTTTCGGGACATCCCGCCGGTCGAGTGCGTCATCCTCGAGAACGACGATCCGGGCGGGCCGTTCGGCGCTCGCGGGATCGGCGAACCGCCGCTCATCGCCGCGACGCCGGCCGTGCTCAGCGCGATCGCCGACGCGATCGGCGTGCACACGCACACGACGCCGTGCACGCCGCAGCGCGTCTGGGAACTGTTGCATCCCGACGAGGCCGCGGTCCCGCCCGATGCGCGCTTCAGCCTTGCTCCGCCTCACGCGCGGCTCGAGCGATAGGGCCGCGGCGAGTGACGACGAGAAAAGCGCCGCACCCTTGCGGAATCCGCGCCCATCCGGTATCCGCTGACGATTCAACCAATCGGAGTCTGACCGCATGATCGAGCGCCACGACCTCTCGCAACGTGCCGCCGGCCTGTTGCTGCACCCCACCTCGCTGCCCGGCCCGCACGGTTGCGGAGACTTCGGACCCGCCGCGTATGAGTTCATCGATTTTCTCGTCGCCGCCGGCCAGACGTGGTGGCAGATGCTGCCGATCACCCCGATCGGCGCGGGTCACTCGCCGTACCAGGGTCCGTCGGCGCTTGCGGGCAACCCGTTGCTCGTCAGCCTGGGGAGGCTCTACGAAGACGGCCTGCTGATGCGGGAGGATTTGTCCGCGCCGGCGCGGCTCGGTGCCGGCCGCGTGGACTACCCGGCGACGATTCGCTTCCGCGAGCAGCGCCTGCGGCGGGCGTACGAACGCTTCATCGAGCGGACGCGGCATCGCCGGTCGGCCGAATTCGATCGCTTCGTCTCGACGCATCGTGCATGGTTGGAGGACTACGCTCTTTTTTCGGCGTTATGTCGCGCGCATCACGGCGCGAGCTGGGTCCGCTGGCCGATCGGGCTGAAGCAGCGTCGTCCGGAGGCGTTGCGGGAGGCGCGTCGGGCCTTGAGGAGCGAGATCGACTTTCATCGCTTCGTCCAGTTCGAATTCCGCCGTCAGGCATCGGCGCTGCGCAACCACTGCCACGCGCGCGGCATCGGGCTGATCGGCGACGTGCCGATCTATGTCTCACTCGACAGCGCCGATGTCTGGGCGCACCAGGAGCTGTTCCAGCTTGATTCCGACGGACGACCGACCGCCGTGGCGGGCGTGCCGCCCGACTACTTCTCTCGTGACGGACAACTCTGGGGCAACCCGCTGTATCGGTGGAACCTGCATGCCCGGCACGGCTTCCATTGGTGGATCGAGCGCTTCCGCGCGACGCTGGAGTTCTTCGACACCGTCCGCCTCGATCACTTCATCGGCTTTCAGCGCTACTGGTCGGTGCCCGGATCGGCCCGCAACGCACGCCGCGGCCGGTGGCTTCCGGGACCGCGCGATGCGCTGTTTCACGCCGTGCGCCGCGCGCTGCACGATCCGCGGATGATCGCCGAAGACCTCGGCGCGATCACTCCCGCGGTTGAAGCGCTCCGCGACCGACTCGGTTTCCCCGGCATGCGCGTCCTGCAATTCGCCTTCGATCCCTCGGGCCAAAGCCGCGACCTGCCGCACCACCACGTCCGAAACTGCGTCGTCTATACCGGCACGCATGACAACGATACGACCGTCGGCTGGATTCGCGATCGGCAGGGCCGGAATTCCACCACAACGCCGGAACAGGCCCGACGAGAGCGCGCATTCGCCCGCGCGTATCTCGGATGCGACGGCCGCGACATCCACTGGAACATGATCCGTCTTGCGTTTTCCTCGGTCGCGAACACCGCAATCGTTCCGGTCCAGGATGTGCTCGGATTGGGGAGTGAGGCTCGAATGAACCGGCCGGGCACCGTGGGTAACAACTGGCGCTGGCGATTGACAGCGACGCAACTGACGCGCGACGCGGCCGCCCGACTCCGCAGCGAGACGCAGACCTTCGGACGACTTCGCCGCACGCGATGAACGGCCGGCCGATCGGAGCGCGCGTCAGGCGGCCGGCGGGGGGCGCTCCATCCACTCGAAGTCGTCGGCGGAATCGGCTGCGGCCTCGCGCCGGTCCGGGAATCGGCGCTGCGTGCGGCGCAGCCCTCGCGCGAGCACGAGCACGGCGAGAAGGACGGCGATCCATCCGGCCAGCGACGTCGGCCGTCGCGGGTCCCACCAGTTCCATCGATCGCGTGACATCGCCTCCCGCAGCGAGACGGGCGGCGCGACGCTGATCAGCGACCGTGCGATCAGCAACGGCGCGAAGCCGGTCCGATCCTCCGAATCCCGGAAGGCGCGGACCTTGAGGAAGTAGCCCTTCGCCCGCACGCGGGCGCGAATCGGGATCGACTCGGGCGATTCCGTCACGATGACGGTGCAGAACGAGTTGGTTTCGACGTCCGACAGCTCGGCCTGATGCAGCGTGCCGAGGTCACCGCGGGCGGGGGAATCGATGCGGAACGAATGTCGACTGCGGAGGATGCCCTCCACCGTCACGAGGTCGCCGCGGTAGTCGCTCGGGCGTTCCAGCAGGAACTTCCACGGCAGGCAGGATTCGGACGCCCCGATCTGGAACACCGCGGGCGGATCGAAGTGCCGGATGCGGCGGCAGAGCCAGTAGAACGCTTCGTCGTCGAAGGTGAAGACCTGGTCCTGCACGCGGGCCAGAGGCGACTCGCCGCCGGCGGGATCGAACGGGGTCGACGGCGCGGTCTCGTGGGTCGCCGCGACGTTCAGCATCGCCGCGACGGCGGCGCGCGGGCCGATGCAAATCAGCGCTGCGGCAAGCCAGACGCCGCCGGAGATGCGTCGCGGGCCGATTGCGCCCGCGCTTGCTCGGCCAGTTTCAGCAGTCGATCCTTCCACGGCGAACCACCCAGCTCCGGATACCAGACGCGCTCCGCGTCGATTCCGCGAGCGACTTCCTCTGCGCGGCCGCGCTCCAGTTGCCACTGCAACCAGTGATAGCGTGCATCCCAGTAGCACGCCGGATCGCGATCGCGCAGCGTCGCGTCCTCCAGCAACGACCGCCATGCGCGCTCGGCCCGCACGGGCGCGTCCGGGGTCGAATGAGTCGCGCGGGCCACGCGCTCGCTGGCGCGGGCATGGTACCACCGGAAGTTCAGGTCTTCCGGATGCAAACCGACCAGGCGGTCGAGGATTTCGAGCGCGTCAGCGGCGTGATCGGATTGGAGCAGCATCCGCGCCAGGCCGAATTCGACGATGGGGATGTCGCCGGAGCGCTGCGGATCGCGCGCCATCGCGCTGCAAACCTGTCGCATCACCGACAGCGAAGATTCGGCAATCTGCCGCGCGAGCTCCTCATGGCCGGCGTCACTCGCGGCGCGGCACTGACTCTCAAGTTCCGTCCCCAGCGCGAGGAGGAGTCCGACGTCGCTTGCCGCTTGCGACGCGATCGCGCTCAGCCATTGCTGAACGCCGACGAAATCCCTCCGGGCGATCATGCACCGCAGGCGCAGACAAGTCGCCTTCGCGCGGGTCTCCGACGGCCAGTCGCCGTCCGCGACCTTTGACAGGCGGGCCAGCGCCGCGTCGGGACGCTGGATCGCGGCGCTCGCGAGCAGTTCCGCCGCACACAGCGTCGCCGTCGAGTAGTCGTTGCGGGTTGCGGCGTCGGTCGTGCCGCTTCGTTCCAACTCGTTCAGCACGCGCTCCCACTCGTCGGCGAGTTCGCGCGCCGCGCGCGCGGCGTCGTCGGGCTTCATGCCGGTCAGCGTCGGGACGAGCTTCTCGTGCCTCAACCGGATCGACTCTGCTTTCGCGTGGAGCGACAGCCCGGATGAACTCGACACCGTCGCAAGGAGCGCGCCGGCGTCCGCATCGCGTCCGGCCCGCCGTGCGGCCTGGGCCGCCTCGATTGCCAGCGCATCGCGGCGCGTGGGGTCTCGCGTCCGATCCAGCGCCCGGCCCGCGACTTCGACAAATCGTCCGTAGTCCTTCGCCAAACCCGTTCGCTGGCACAGCTGTCGCGCCGCGTCCAGGGCGATCAGCGTCGCCCGATCCGCGATGTCCGCGTCGGTGGCGTTCCGCGCTACCGTCTCGGCATTGTCGAGCGCCTCTTCCGGCCGCTGCGTGTGCATCAGGCACGTCGCCACGTCGAGTTGAAGCTCGTGCTCGTTCGATCCGGGACGCTCCGTCGCCGCCGCGAGCAATTCCCGCAAGATGACCAGTGCATCCGCGTAGCGCTCTTGCGCCATCAGCTTTCGTGCCGCCAGGCGCCGCTCGCCCGGGCCCAACTCGGACGCACGGCGATACGCCGGCGTTGCGTCTGCAAGGTAGAGATCGCAGATCGCGGGCCAAGCTCCGCCCCGACGACGGATCGCCAGCAGTTCCTCGCGCGCCTCAAGCCGCGCGACCTCGTTCGGCGGATGCGACCGCTGCGCATCCATCAATCGCGCATAGGCCCGAAGCACCGGAGCGAGCTGCACGTAAAAACTCTCGGCGGACGACTTGGTGAATGGTGCGGTCGTCGACGGCGTCAGCGCCGAGAAGGCCGTCACCGCGCGCGCAAATTCCCGTCGTGCCAGATACGTCCGGCCCAGCTCGAAGTGAACGCGTGTTCGCGTCACCGCGTCCTTGCACGATCCGAGCAGGCTTTCGAGGATTGTGGCCGAGTCGTCCGGCTTGCCGGCCACGCGAAAAGCCACCGCCGCGCCTATCAGTGAGTTGATTTTCCGCTCCGGGTCGTTGGTGCGGTGCGCCACCTCGTCGAACCGCCGCAGCGCGTCCTGAATGTGCCGCGCGCGCTCGCTGGCCGAGGTGTCGGCGGCGATGGCTTGAAATGTCAGCGTCCACGCGAGATTGAGCGCGCAGGCGTGCGCGAGCGCCGGAAGCGCCTCGCCGATCCCGGTCGCGAGCAGCGCGTCCGGCTCGCGCTCGGCCGTCCCCAGCAGGCCCGTCAGCGCCTCATCGGCCGATCGATATTCGAACAGCGCGTCGCCGAGTCGCTGGACCAGCGCCGGACTCGCCTTGGCGAGCCCGCTTGTGGCTTCCAGTTGGTCGAGGTCCGCCGCACACCGTTGCCGCAGGATCAGGTCGGCCAGTTCGACGCGCCAGCGGGCCGCGACGAAGCGACGCTTCAGATCCGAATTCCACGTCGCCGAATCGGTCGCCTGGAGCGCCGCGCGATATCCGGCCTCCGCCTTCGCCAGATCCTCGTCTTTCTGCGAAGGGCTCGTCCGCATCGCCGCCGCACGCACGAACGCCCGCGCCGTCAGCACCTGATGTGTCCGTGCGCGGTTCGACAGCAGCGATTCGAGCACCTCGGGCATGCCGTGTTCGATCAGGCCCTCCGCCAGCACCGCCACGTCGCGCGGAAGGGCGTCGGTCGTCGACGACGTGTTGCGCGCGTCGGGTGCGGCCTTTGCGGCGGTCGTAAGAAAGAGGATCGTCCCCAGCAGCATCCGTGCCATCCGAGACTCCTTCGCACGCCCATCCGGGCATGCGCTGACGGAACGTTATCCCGCCGACCGTCCCGGGTCTACCGAGAACTGCACGTTCCTGAATCCGGCGCGAATGCACGCGTCCAGCGCCGAAATCACGTGCCGGTATCGAACCGTCGGGTCCGCGAGCAGCGCCACGCGGCCGTTCGCATCGGCCCCGGCCGCGAGCTTGGCCGACAGCCATCGACGGAGCGATTCGAAGTCGCCGGTCGGTAGTTCCTGATCGACGGCGATGATGCGGCACGCGTTTGCGTCCGTTCCGGCGAGCAGCGCGATCTGCACGATGGGTACGATCGTGACGCGCGCCTCGCCTCCCGGACCGACATCCGCCGGCAGTCGCGTCGGGAGCGCCGCCTCGCTCGTTGCGAAGCTCGTGCCCAGCATGAAGAAGATCAGAATCACCATGACCACGTCCACGAGCGGGGCGAGGTTCGGGACGATGTCTCGGAGCATACGGCGGTCGTCGGCGCGCACGGCTCAGCCTCCGGTGGACGGCGCAGCCGCGAAGGTCACGTTCGTGATCTTCCGCCGTGCGCACTCAACCAGGACCGCCTCGACGCGCTCGTACGCCACGTCGCGGTCAGCGCGGAGGTAGCACGTGACGTCCGGGTTTCGCGAGGATTCGATCGCCAGCCGCTCCGCCAGCGCCGGAAGGCCCAGCGCCTGCCCGTCCACGATGTATTCCGCCTGGCCGTTCGTCTCGACGACGTTGACGACCACGCGTGTGCCGAGCGCCTTGCGTTCCAGGTCGCGGGCCGCGGCCGCGGTCGGCAGGTCGATGTGAACGCTCTCGCGCTCGACCATCTTTGTCGCCAGCAGGAAGAAGATCAGCAGGCACATCATCACGTCGACGAGCGGCGCGAGATTGAGTTCCATGACGGTGACGGCAGGCGGACTACGGCGAGTCATGGTGATTTGGAATCCGTCAGTCACGTCGCCTCAGCGTGTGCGCCGACGCCCGGTGCGGAATCAGCCGCTCGCGCTCGCGGGTTGCGCCACGTTCGTGACGCCCGAGCGCGGCATCGCGTCCGGCTCGACCTTGGGCGATCGCGAGACCATCGTCGCGCCGGCCGGCGCCGGTCGGAACTGCTCCAGCAGCGCCAGCGCCGCCGTCGCCGTTGCGATCGTCAACGAATCCACGCGGTTGCGACACACGCCGAATGCGCCCAGCGCGATGATCGCCAGCATCAGACCGAGAAACGTGTTCACGAGCGCCAGCGCGATCCCGCCCGCCAGTTCCTCCGGCTTGTATGCCCCGTGCGCCTCCTGCATCTGGCTGAACGCGCGGATCATCCCCAGGACAGTCCCGAGCAGGCCCATCAACGGCCCGAGGTTGCCGAGCACGTGCAGGTATTCGGCACGGCGGAACAGGCGACTGGACCAGACCGCCGCGGCCTCCTCGGCGGCGCGGTGCATCACGTCGAAGCCGAACCGCCCCTGCCGCAGCCCGGCGAGCAAAACGTCGGAGAACATGCACGGCTGGGCCTGGAGTCGCGCGACGCACTCTTTGTACCGCCGGTTGTCGATCAGCTCTTGCGCTTCCTGAAGCAGGACGGGCGGCATCAGGGCCTTTCGCCGCACGGAGCGGAACTGCTCGATGCTGATCGTCACCGCGGCGATCGACATCAGAAAGATGATCGCCCCGGGCGCCTCGGCTCCGTCGAGGAGGATGCGCAGGAACGATGCGGATTCTGAGCCGCCCGATGTGGCCGGCGGCGTCTGCGCGGCGACCGGCGTCGCGGTGACGATGCTGAACAAGGCGATGATCAAGACTCGATTGCAGCTCATCTCGATGGGAATCACGTTCGGTCGATGTCAACCGCCGAGGTCGTCCTCCGTGACGTGTTTATATTGGCCGCCCGTGGCCTCCGCAATGGAACGCAGGATCATCTCGCCCTGTCCTCCGGTGTCGTAGACGAAAAGAATGGTGTTGATCGTCACCGCGCGCCGCGACCGGGCTTGGCGGACGAGTTGAAGCACGCGTCGGTTCTGTGCTTCAAAGTCGCCGTCGGAAAGCAGGAACATCACGTCCGCCTGAAGGCGGAAGCCGCGTTGAATCGCGTCGAGCGGCTCGGTCCGGCCGCCGGGAACGATGCGGCGGACCGCGTCGAACGCCAGCCGCTTGTTCGCTTCGGTCGCGACGAGCAGCGTCGGTGAGAGCTGCTCCACCGGGCCTTCGGAGAACCAGATGACGTTGAACCTCTGCCAGGGCTCAAGCGAACCGATCGCGCGGACCAGCTCGTCCTGCAGCAGGTAGAACGTGTCCTGCATCGACCCCGATCGATCGAGCACATACACGAACGATGATGCCTCGCGACCGCCGCCCACGCCCCACAGCCCGCCGACGGCGCTGCCGCCGGCACGCTCCCGATCGCCGAGTCCATCGCCGTTGCCGACGCCCGAGCCGGTGTCGCCGCGTCCTGTCAGGCCCGCGCCCGCGCCCGAGCCGCGCGTTCCCCGTCGGCCGATGTCTGCGGCGGCGTCGCGCGGTATTCCCGATTGTGCCGGTTCGAGCGACGTGTTGGAGATCTGGGCCAGCGAGGGCTCGGCCACGCGGCGCGTTGCCTCCTTCGCGGGCGAGTTCATCGCGGAAACTGCGAGTCGCGCCAGGTCCGCGAGGCTCTTCTCCGACGGGAGCGCGCCTCCTGCCGAGGACCGTTCGCGTCGCTCTGACACGATCTGAACCGCGTACTCCGGGCCGCGCGGCTGGTCGGTGGGTCGGCTCCATGTCACGAACCCGAACAGGGCGATGGCCGACGCGTGAAGCGTGAGACTGATCGCCAGCGCGCTGACGCGCCCATGCGCTCGGATCGGCAGCATCCGTCGTACGCCGGCCGGGATCGCACGGCCGATGCGCGACGGCAGTGACCACGCGCGAAGCCCCGTCCGCGGCGAAGACTCGCCCCCCGGAATCACGGTTCTCGCTTCGATCATGTTTCTCGGCATGGCTTCAGCGGATTCGACCGATGGCCGTTATCAGACTATATATCGGGACGTTACGTCCATCCGGAACACACGCGTCAGGACTGTGAAATTGACCGGTGGGGTCGCGACGCGATAGGATGATGGCGGGGTCGTCGCAGCGCGGAGGAAGCAGCGGCTAACGTCTTGACCGGAGTAAGGTTGCGGAATCGCCGCGACGTTTCGCGGCGTTATCGTTGTCCCATGCTCGCCTGGCTCCTCGCAATCGCCTTGGTGACCCCAGCGCTGCCCAAATCGGGTGCCGATAACGGCGCGGCCACTTCCGTTCGCGCGTCGATCGAAGCGGCGTTGGCCGCCGGCGACGCCGACGCGGCCCTCGATGCGATTCTCGCCGCGAAGTCCGAACTATCGCCGTCGGATGTGCACCGCCTCAGCGCGCGAGCCTATCTGCTCGCGGAGCGCTGGCGCGATGCCCGCCGTGCGCTGGCCGAGGCGATCGCGCTGGACCCGACCGACGCCTCGCTCCGCCTGAGTATGGCCGAGGTCTCGAACGCGATCGATCTGCACGCCGCGGCGATCGCGGAGTGCGAGCGTGCCCTCTGGCTCGGGCTGGACACTCCCGAGCTGCACCGCGCTTGGGCGATCGGATGCGCGGGGACCGGCGCGCTGCTCGGCACGCTGCGCGAGGTTCGCGCGGCCGCACCGCTCGAAGTCGGGCAGCGCTGCACCGACGGGATCGTGATTCGCGTGTCGGACCGCGCCGGCCGCGGCATCGCCGCGGGGAGCGATTCGGCGATCTATCATGCGAGCCTTGTGCTCGAATCGAATCCATCGGATGTCGATGCGCTGCTCGTATCCGCTGCCGCGTGGCAACACGCGCGGCAGGGCACGCTCGCGGAGCAGTCGTTACGGCAGGCGCTCTCAGCCGCCTCGCCCAAAAAGCGCCCACGCTGTTTGCGCTACCTTGGCGAGTTGTGCCTCACCTCCGGGCGAATCGAGGAGTTCTTCGCCTGCCTGCGCGAGATGATGAAGCACTCGCCGTCGATTTCCGCCGCCGAGGTCGCAGCGGCGTACGAGCGCGTGGCCGAGGCCGTCGCGGAACGCGGTGATCTTAATCGACAAATCCGATACCTGCGGCTCGCCGTCGAACTGGAGCGCACCGCGCCGCGCCTGATTGCGCTGGGCGATGCGCTGCGCCTTGCCGGGCGCAGCGACGAGGCCGTCCAATTCTGGCGTCAGGTCGAGGAAGACCCGCGGGCCGCGGAACGATTGCGAACGTCGGAGAATCGTCCACCGGCTTCGAATGACGCCGGACGATAATGCGGGAGTTCGATTTCGATTGGACCTACCGACCCGCCGCGGCCTTCGCCGCCCTCGCTAGATTCGCCAGCAGCATCGCCACGGTCACGGGTCCGACGCCGCCCGGCACGGGCGTGATCCACGATGCGATCTCGCAAACCTCGTCCGTCCGAACGTCGCCGACGAGCCGATGCTTCCCATCGTCGGACGTTACTGAGTTGGTGCCCACGTCGATGACGATCGCGCCGGGCGAGACGTGTTCCCGCCCGATGAAACCCGCGCGTCCGGCCGCCACGACGAGCACGTCCGCACGCTGCGTCTGCGTCGGCAGCGAGATCGTCCGCGAGTGACATTGCGTGACGGTCGCGTTCGCCGCCAGCAGCAGCGCGGCGACGGGCTTGCCGACGATGCCGCTACGGCCGACCACGACCGCGTGCTTGCCGGCAAGATCGACGCCGGTGGAGCGCACACATTCCATCGCCGCAGCCGCCGTGCAAGGGGAGAGGCAGTCCCGGCCCAGCAGCAGCCGGCCCAGACTCGTGGCGCTGACGCCTTCGACGTCTTTTTCGGGCGCGATGGCCTGCTGGAGCGCGAAGGCGTCGATGGTCGCCGGAACCGGAAGCTGCACGACGATGCCGCTGACGGCCGGGTCTAGGTTCAGTCGGCGGACGTCCGCGATTGCGGCGTCCGTGGATACGCCGGGGCGTAGCTCAATCCGCCGGTGTGCAATCCCAACCGACTCGGCCGCGCGGGCCTGAGACTGAGCGTAGGATTGCGACGCCGAGTCCTCGCCGATGAGCACGGTCACGAGACAGACCGGGGCGCCGAGCCGCTGCAACTCTTCCAATTCCCGGCGGACCCCGTCGCGGATCGACTCGGCGATGCGGCGTCCGTCGATGAACTTCGCGGCCATGTGGGCTCGGGCCTCCGCGCATCTTTTACTCGCCTGCCGGTGCAAATGCACGCGGGGCGTCCGTCGAAAAACGGGTTCGCTGACACGGAACGGTCCGCGCGGGACCGGTGAGAATTATGTCGGGGTCGTCGCGGTCGTCGCGGGTCGCGCGAATTTCGGCGCGTTCTTGTCCCCCTTGTACGCCGTCAGGACGACCGGCTTCTGGTTGAGCAGCTCGGTCAGCGTTGCGCGGTACTGCGGGAAGACGCGCTCGGCGTCGGCAAGCGAGGGGTTCCAGAGCTTCGGCCAGTCCAGCATGAGGTAGCCATCGAACGCGATGCCGCGCAGCAACTCCACCAGCCGCGGCAGGTCCAGGTCGCCCTGACCCGGCGGCAGGATTGCCTCGACGCCGCCGGACGCGTCGAACTTGCCATCGCACAGGTGCACCATCGCGATCTTCCGCCCGAGACGCGGAATCGAGGTCGTCGGCAGCTCGTTCCGCGTCATCGCTGCGAACGGCGCCCAGCAGCACTTTACGGCCGGCGAGCAAGCGGCATCCACGAGGTACCACATGGCCAGGCTGTCGACAAAGTCGCCGCTGTTTTCGATCAGGAGGGTCACCTGGTGCTCTGCGGCGTACGGCGCGAGGTCGCGCAGCGCGCTCGCGATCCGCTCCAGTACGGCCTCGCGCCGCTCGTAGCCGAACAGCCTCGCCCGGGGAATCTCTGCTCCGAACACTCGCACGAAGGGACAGCCGAGCCGACCCGCCAGCTCGATGAACTCCCGCACCTGCGCCTTGTTGTCCTCAACCTGGAATGCGTCGCGGTAGTGAAACGCCGCCGAACTCGAAAGACACACCAGCTCGACGCCGCTTTCGGCGAACAGCGCCCGCGTCGCCGCCAGGTCGGCCGAAAGCGCCGGACAAAGCGGCAGGTTCAACTCGCCCATCAGCCCGCGGATCTCAACGCCCGCGAAACCCAGCGTCGTGGCCTGCGAGACGACCTTCGGCAGGTCCCAGGTCGGGCAGCCGATTGTGCTGAATCCCAGTTTCATGCATCGCTCCGTCGGTCCGCGGTTCGCGGCGGGCCGCGTAGTAGAACCAAAAGCCCGCCCGCCCGCCAGTCGTGCGCGGACGGCGATCCGGCGGGCGGTTGACGGAATCGCGCCGCGGCCTTAAGTTCCTCCCTCCGCTTTCACCGCCCGGACACCGATGGACCGTATCCGCCGGTCGTCCGGCCGCTGACGCAGGGGTCTCTCATGATTTCACCGCACGGATCGCCGACGTTGAAGCCGTTGTTGATTGAAGATGCCGCTGAGCGGCGCGCGCTCGCGGCGGAGGCACAGCGCCTCCCGGGAATCGTCACGTCGTCCGCCGCGGCCGCGAATGCCGTCATGCTGGGCAGCGGCTACTTCACGCCGATGACCGGCTATATGAACGTCGCCGAGGCGCTCCGCGTTGCCGAGTCGATGCACACGTCGGGCGGGTTGCTCTGGCCCGTGCCGATCGTGAACTTCGTCCGCGCCGATCAGGTCGATGCGACGATTCGCGGCGCGAAGCGCATCGCCCTCCGCGATCCCAACATCGCCGGCAACCCGGTCTACGCAGTGATGGACGTGCAGGCCATCGAGCCGGTCAGCGCCGATCAGCGCCGCGTGCTCGTCGAGAACACGTTTCGCACCACCGATCCCAAGCACCCCGGCGTCGAGGCGTTCACGGCCGCCGGCGACGTCGCACTGTCCGGTCCGATCCGCGTGCTGAACTTCTCGTACTTCCCGGACGAGTTCCCCGACACGTTTCGGACCGCGGGGCAGATTCGCGAGGACATCCGCTCCCGCGGCTGGAACGCCGTCGTGGCCTTCCAGACCCGGAACCCGATGCACCGCGCCCATGAGGAGCTGTGCAAGATGGCGCGCGACGCGGTGAAGGCCGACGGCGTGCTCATCCATATGCTGCTCGGACGGCTCAAGCCCGGCGATATCCCGGCCGCGGTCCGCGACGCCTCCATCCGCAAGATGGTCGAACTCTACTTCCCGCCGAACTCCGTCATCGTCGCCGGGTACGGATTCGACATGCTCTATGCCGGACCGCGCGAGGCGGTGCTGCACGCGATCTTCCGCCAGAATTGCGGGTGCACGCATCTGATCGTGGGCCGCGATCACGCCGGGGTCGGGAACTACTATGGACCCTTCGACGCGCAGGCGATTTTCGACACGATCCCGCGCGATGCGCTCCAGATCCGGATCTTCCGCGCCGACCACACCGCGTGGTCGAAGAAGGTCAACAAGGTCGTCATGATGCGGGACTACCCGGACCACACCCCCGACGACTACATCAACCTGTCCGGTACGCGCGTCCGCGAACTGCTTGCCGCCGGCCAGCCGCTGCCGCCGGAGTTCGCCCGGCCCGAAGTCGCCAACATCCTGATGGCGCACTATCAGGCCGAGGCGCGACAGGCGGCGCGGTAGACGCTCACGATCGGGAGTGGTTCGACCTTACGATTGTGACGGGGACGGCGCGGGCGACAGCACGCTCTCGGCATACTCGCGATAGTACCAGTCGAACGCCTCGCGCACGCCGTCGGCGAACCGGACCTGCGGGCGCCATTTCAGCAGCTCGCGCGATTTCTCGCCGTCGATCCGCTGCGGCAGGCCCGTCAGCGCAACGGCCGAACGGTTGAGAATGACCAGTTCCGAGTTGAACCGCGGCAGGAACTCGCCCAGCCAGGCCAGGCCGAACGCCAGACGGTACGGGATCGTCCGCGTCGGTCGCGGGACGCCGAAGCCGTCCGCCAGCGCGCCGAGGTACTCCCGCTGCGTCACGCGCTCCTGACCGACGACGATGAGCGCCCGGCCGGCCGCCTCGGATGAATGTCCTGCGGCGACGATCGCGCGCACCGCGTCGGTGACGTACACCATCGCCATCTCGTTGTTGCCGTCGCCGACGAGCATGAGCGGCTGGCGCGTCATCAGGGGGCGGAGGTACCGATGCATCACGCGGTTTCGCGGCCCGTACACGTAGCCGAGCCGGACAATCGTCCAACGCGGCTCCGGCCGGATGCCGCGGCGGACCGCATTCTCGGCCGCGAGCTTGGTGCGGCCGTAGACGAACCAGCTCGGCGGCGGGGGCGTGGGCGTATCTTCGTTGATAACGCCGGTGCGGAGCAGTTTTGGATGATAGATGCCGCAGGAGCTGACGTAGACGAACCGCGGGACGCGTGCGGTGTTGGCGGCATCGATGAGCCGCTCGGTGCCGGCGACCGTTGTTTCGTAGAATTCTTTATAGCCGCCGACGATGTCCACTCGCGCGGCCGCGTGATAGACGACGTCGCATCCCTCGCAGGCGCGGCGGAGCGATTCGGCGTCTTCGAGCGATCCGATCGCCGGTTCCGCGCCGAGCGACGCGATCAGGTTGCGATTGCTGTCGGGACGGACGAGCGCGCGGACCGTGTCACCCGCGGCGCGGAGCGCCTCGATCAGGTGACTTCCGACGAACCCAGTACCGCCGGTGACCAGGACCTTCATCGCACGTCCGCTATCCAGAACTCGCGCCCCGGCCGGGCTACCGCGTTCCAACGCCGCCGAGATTCGTCGCCGCACGCGGCCGCCGGGGCCACCAGCGCGGCACGTCACGGCAATACCGCTCGTACGACTCGCCGAATCGCTGCCGCAACCGAGGCTCCTCGACCCGCGTCACCTGAAGGTGCGCCATCGGCAGCCCCAGTATCACCAGCGCTGCGATTCCGACCGAGCCGACGTACACCGCCTCGCCGAGCACCGTGATGAGCAAGGCCGCGGCCACCGGGTTGCGCATCCAACGGTACGGTCCGCTCGCCACGAACTCGCGCGGCGGGTCAAACTCCACGAACGGTCCCTTGCCGACGATCACAAGCCAGAGCGAACTGACGACGTACGTGCTCAGCCCGGCGACGAAGATCAGTCCGCCGAGAATCGTCCGCGGTCCGGCCGTCGACTCGATCCATGCTCGCACGGCGTCCTGCGCCCCGACGAAGATCCCGAGGCGATGAAACGCGTACGGGACCAGCCACAGGATGAACGCGAGGAACGCGGCCGCGTAGGCGACCATCCTCAGGGCGATCCATCGCGGCGTGGCCAAGGCGTTTTCCGAGACGTTTACCATCGTACGGCGAAGCCCGCCGTCATCCATTTGCTCGATTCGACTGCGTGAACGACGGCAAGCTGGCCCGGCTTCAGTTCCCCGGTTCGGACCATCTCGTCGAGATGCAGGAGCGTCGCCGATCCGCCGCAATACCCGACCCGGGCGCTTCGGAACTTGATCTTCTCGCGTCCGACGTTCAGCCGGTCCAGGAATGCCGGGATGTGGTCGTCATAAAGCTGCAACGTCGGGATGGATACGACGTAGTGATCTACCGAATCGGTCGGGATACTCAGCTTCTTCGTGAAGCGGAGCAGGCCCTCGAGCAGCAGCGGCGCTGCGTTGTCGTTGACCGCCGTAAAGTCCTGCCAAAGATGGTGGTTGCCGTCCATGTAAAGCTGCGGAATCTGACGCTCGGCCCGCACGAGGTCCGCCGCCGCGCCACCCGCCGTCATGCCCGCCGGTCGGCCGGCGCCGACCGACTCGACGAAGGTGCCGATTACCTCGTGACCAGGCGTGCCGTTCGTACCGGCCTGAAGGACGAGGGCGCCGGCGCCATCCGCAAGAATCCAGCGGAGCGCGGCATGGACCTTGTCCATCTTCGCCTGGTTAAAATAACAACTCCGCAGATAAACGGACGAAAGCTGGCTGTAGCAGACGAGGGCCGTCTGATAGCGGCCCGTTCGCAGTGCGTCGTACGCCACCTGAACGCTCTTGCCGACGCCGCTGCAATTCGAGTGAATCTCCATCTCCGCGCAGACCTGGATCCCGAGGCGCTCCTGAAGCAGCGTGCTCGTCGGCGGCGTGCTGTGGTCGTACGAGGGGCACGACATGATCAGCAGTTCCAACTGCTGCGGCTGGATGCCGGCCATTTCGAGGGCGTTGCGGGCCGCGGCTTCGGCCAGACTCGCGAACGTGTGCGTCATGTCGCCGGTTTCCGGGTCGATGGCCAGGTGCCGGGTCTGAACGCCGCTGCGGTCGAGCATCCGGCGTCCGAGGTTCTCCACGAAGCTCTGGACTTTGGTCGGCGCTTTCTCCAGCGGCCCAAGAATCGCCTCGAGGCGATCATTGGTGATCGGTGGCCCCGGGAGAAAACTCCCAGTGCCGGCAATTCTCACGGGGTAAAGTGACATAGAACTCCTACCAGTTTTGACCGCGGCGAAACGCCCGGGCGATCCCGGTGAGTTGCAAGTCCGTCTTTTTTGCAAGCGTGAACGGCTTGCGGCGTCGCACCGCGGGTCCGAGCCAAATGGTCTATGTCCGGAGCGCGCCACATTCGCGGTGCGATCGCGCAAGGGCGCTCACCAAGGGCAAGGAGCATAACGCACCCCGGCGGACTGCGCCAAGTGTCCGTGTCCGGCCCATCGAACAATCGCTCCAACTCGTTTCCGCAACGGTAATTGCGCCGTTTCCCGGCCAAAAGCGCGCCGGCCCCGATCCACGATCCTCTCCGGCGATTGTGACACCGGAAGACCCGCGGTAAGACGTGTGGCGGCATGAATCTCACCTGGATGCGAATGACGCTGCGGCTCGCGCGGCCCTTCGTGACGGCCACGGCGCACCGCACCGAAAAGCAGACGATCGTCGTGCGGTTCGAGCATGACGGGCTCGAGGGTTTCGGCGAAGCCGTCCCAACCGATCTGTACGGCCAGACGCTCGAATCGGCGGAGAGGGCGCTCGATTCGGCACGTCGGCTGCTCGGAGACGACCCGACCGCGATCGAGGCCATCGTCGACGGCCTCGTCGACGCGCTGGACGACCAGCGGGCCGCCGTCGCCGCAATCGACGCCGCGTTGCACGATTGGAATGGCAAGCGCCTCCGTCGGTCCGTTGTCGATTGGCTCGGTCTCGATGCGAGGAAATGCCCTGTGACGTCATATACACTCGGCATCGATGAGCCGTTGCAGCTCCTCGCGAGAATGTCCGAGGCCGCTTCGTTTCCGATCTGGAAGATCAAGGTCGGACACCCGGACGAGCTGGCCACGCTCGCCCTCGTGCGACGGCACTCGCCCGAACGCCTCATTCGCGTGGATGCCAACACGGCCTGGCCGAAGTCCGACGCGTGCACGCGACTGGAGCAGATCGCGTCATTCAACGTCGAGCTGGTCGAGCAACCGAGCGCTCGCGACGACCTCGAAACGCTCGGGCGACTAAAGTCCATGCACCTCTGTCCGATCATCGCCGACGAGAGCTGTGTCGTTCCCGCCGACGTTGACCGTGTCGCGCCGTATGTCGACGGGATCAACATCAAGCTCGCGAAGTGCGGCGGAATCGTCGAAGCGCGGCGGATGATCCACCGCGCACGAGAACGCGGACTGCGCATCATGATCGGTTGCATGATCGAAAGCTCGCTCGGCATCGCTGCCGCCGCGCAGCTCGCGCCACTTGCGGACTGGATCGATCTCGACGGGCACCTGCTGCTTCGCGACGACCCGTTCACCGGAATCGGCGGCGCGGCCGGTCGGCTCACGCTCGCGGCCGGTCCCGGACTGGGTGTGCGACGCCACGACGATCGACCGCTGACCTGACCGCCGACGCGAACGCACCACGGCCGTTTGCGTCGTGGTCGTTCATTAGAGAAACTCTGGTGGTACGAAATGCGCGGGTTTCGCGCATCGCGGCGCGCGTACTTGACCTCGGGTGGTGTTCCGGAATACGCTACTCCAACCAGAGAGCGAGTTCTCTCGTGCGAGCCGCAACGCGACCCTTCGTCGAGCACTCGAGCCTATCGGCCGAAATCGACACGTGGGAGAGGAGCGAGAAGCAGGATTGTCGGGTGCATCGGATTCGCCGATTCACCCGCGATGGGATGAAATGACGCCGCGAGCGTGAACGCGTTTCCGGCGTCCTGGCCTGGCCGTTTTTCCTCGCAGATCGGCGACCGGTATCCAGACGGAGTGGAATCAATGTCGTCCCCAAACGGGTCGGGCTCTGGCTCTGCGCCCTCGCAGCGACTGAGCTACAAGTTCCAGCGATTGCGCGAACAACTGCGCCATGCAATCATCTCGGGCGAACTTCATGGCCGGCTGCCCGGTGAACGCCAGCTCGGCCGACGATTCGCGGCGAATGCCAAGACGATCAACAAGGCCCTGAGCGACTTGGCGCTCGAAGGGCTGGTCTCACGCGAGATCGGCCGCGGCACCTTCGTCACCCACGGCCGCAACGGAAACGGTAACGGCCAGCGCGCAGGTCGCTCCTATGTGTTCTGCCGGCGGTCCGGGGAGACGGACGGCGACGGCGCGCTCGGCCGTGCGCTCGCCGCCGCGCTGGAGGCCGCGGGACACCGGATCGTGCCCACGGAGCTTGCCACCGATGCGCAGGGTCGGTGGGCGCTGTCGAACGCGCTCTTCCGCGCGCGGGCCGACGCCGATGCGTGGGTCTTCGCGTGTCCATCGCCGCTCGACGATCCGGACGCCGGCCAGCCGGGAGAGGATCTTCTCTACGCGCTGATCCGCCGCCAGGTGAACCTCCTCTACATCGGCTCCGCGAGCCGGCATACGAAGCGGAACGCGATCGTTCCCGACTATTCCGACGCCGCGTTCCAGGCCGCCGACCATCTGTTCAAGCTCGGCTGCGAACGCGTCATCGCCGTGTCGCGCGACGTGCCGAGTGACGAGCTCCATGCCGCCCGCGCGGGATGCCTCGCCGCCGGATTGCGCCGTAAGGCGCCGGTCGCGCATTGCGCCTTCGATCCGGTGCGCGGAGGCGTCGCTGCGGAGATCGCCGCGTCGCGCCGCGGAGCGTCGATCGGCATCCTCTGTCTCGGCGGCGCGGCGGTCGATCACGTTCTTGACGTGATGCGATCATCCACCGCGCCTGTCGCAGTCGCCGCCGTGCTCTCGCCGGGCGACGAGCGCGCCGCGCGCACGTCGATCACCGCGGTCGAATTCGATCTGCGCCGCATCGTCGCATCGGCGGTGCGGGTCCTGATCGAGTGGCGATCGAGCGACGTTCCGGCCCATTGCATCATCCCCGGCGCGCTCCAGGTGCGCGGCGAGCCGCTTCGTGCGGCGGTGCGCCCGGCGGCGCCGCTCGAAGTCGAGGCGGTCGTGTAGGGTCAAAATGCCCGAGTTCGCCGTTTTCGGCGGAATCCGCAGTCACCGCGGGCGCAATTTGCTCATTCGACGATTGTCGGGCATAATCCCGGCAGAGCGTACCACCCCGGCGGGAACGCGCACGCTTGCCGGGTGGGCCGGCTGACCCTGGGAGCGGTGATGGGCGCGACTCTCGACGCGTTGCAGCGGTTGCAGGAAATCGAAGTTCAGTTGGCCGAGTTCCGCCAGCGAATCGCGTCGAAGAAGCGCAGCGCCACCGCACAGGAAAAGCGCCTCCAGGCCCTCCTCAGCGAGCAGGAAGAGAAAAAAACCGCCATTCGAACCCGGCAGATGGACGCCGACCGGCTCGAACTCGACATCAAGGCCGGCGACGAGCGAATTGCCAAGCTTCGCGTCGCGCTCAACTCCGTCAAGACCAACAAGGAATACTCCGCGATCCTCACGCAGCTCAACACCGACAAGTCCGACAACAGCAAGATCGAGGAGCGACTCATCGCCATACTCGGCGAGATCGACGCCGCGAAGAAGGAACTGACGGCCTTTGAGGAGAAGATCGCCGCGGAGCGCGTAAAGCTCCAGGATTTGCAGCGCGCCTGTGCCGAGGAAGAGGCCCGTGCCGCCGGCCCGATCGCCAAGCTCCAGGCCGAGCGCGACGCCGCCGCGAAAAACGTGCCGGCGACTGCGCTCGAGGTCTTCGAACGCCTCGCTGAAAAGAACAACGGCGAGGCCATGGCCGCCGTCGTCCGGACGCATCCCAAGCGCGAGGAATTCGCGTGCGGCGGCTGCAACATGAGCGTCAACGTGGAACGGGTCAACGCCCTCATGACTCGCGACGACCCGCTCTGCTGCAGCATCTGTGGGCGAATCCTTTATCTCGACGAGTCGTTCAACGCCCGGACGCGGTAGCCCGCGTCCGGCGGTCTTAATCCGGCATGAAACTGGTGATCCACATCGACGGCGGGGCCCGCGGCAACCCCGGTCCGGCCGGCGTCGGCGTTGTGATTCATGACGATCGAGGCCGTCCGCTGCTGGAAGCCGGCTATTTCCTCGGCACGACGACGAACAACCAGGCCGAGTACACCGCGCTGATCCGCGGCCTCGATGAGTCGCTCGCCCGTGGCGGCCGGGAGATCGTCGTGCATTCCGACAGCGAACTGCTCGTCCGGCAGATCAACGGCGACTATCGGGTGAAGAACGCCGGTCTCGCGAAGCTCTTCAACGAAGTGCGTTCACGGCTCGATCGGTTCGAACGCTGGACCGTACGGCACGTCCGCCGCGAGGCGAATCAACGCGCCGACGAACTCGCCAACCGCGCGATGGATGCCGCCACCGACGTCATCGAGATTGCCGCCGGCCGCGCCGATCCACCGGCCGATGCCGCGGCCACAGCCGCGGATGCGCCGACCGTGGATCGAAAGTTCGCAGTCCGATGCTCCAGGCCGCCGCACGCCTCCGCCTGCCGCGCGAACATCCGCCGCGGTGCGGTGTTTGCGATCACCGACATCGTTCCCGCCGGACTCTGTCTTCCGGCAGCGGCGGCGATCCTCGAGGCCATCCTGTCCGCCGGCCAGCACGCGGCCGATCCGCCGCGGATCGTGACCTGTCCCAAGCCGGGTTGCGGCGCGACGTTCGAATTGCGTTGGTCGGACCAGTAGTCAGTTGCCCGCACCCGGCGTCAGTCGGGGTGTCGTCCCGCGGCGTCTCAACCCTCGCGGATCGGAGTCTGCGCCGCCTTCCGCCAGTATTCCCTCGCACGCGCGACGGCCAGGTGAAGCAGCGTGCCCTCCGGATACTGGCCATCCGAACCGCGCTCGCCCGTCGGCCGGCCGGTCAGCAGCGCCAGCGCCTCGTGCACCGTCGCAACCGCGTAGACTTGGAATTGACCGGCCCGGCACGCGTCGACAACGTCGGGCCGCAGCATCAGATCGCCCGCGTTAGCGGCGGGGATGATCACGCCGCCGCCGCACGACGGCTTCAGGTCTCGGCAACTATCGAAGAAGCCCTCGACCTTTTCGTTCACGCCGCCGACCGCCAGGATGTGGCCGTGCTGGTCGATCGCGCCGGTCATTGCGAGGTCCTGCCGCAGCGGCACATCCGTCAGCGCGCTGAGCAGGCAGCATATCTCCGCACCGGATGCGGAGTCGCCGTCGATCCCGCCGTAGCTCTGCTCGAATGCGATCGATGCGTCGAAGGCCAGCGGGTGGTCCGTCCGCAGCAGGTGGCGCAGACAGCCGCCCAGGATGTAGAAGCCCTTGGTGTGCATTGACCCGCTCAGCTCGGCCGCGCCCTCGATGTTGATGACGCCCGCCGTTCCCGCGCCGATCGTCGCTGTAATTCGCGCCGGAAAGCCGTAGGTCAGGTTTCCGGCCTGAAGCACAGCCAGCCCGTTGATCTGCCCCACGGCGCTGCCTTCGACCTGGATTCGGATCAGCCCCTTCGCGACCATCTCGCGAAACGTCCGCGATGGCAGATCGGCTCGCGCTCGGGTGCGTCGCACCGACTCGACCACGTCGCCGCCCTCGACGCGCTCGCGCCCGGCCTTTCGCGCAATGAACGCGGCCTCGCGGGCGATGTCCGCCAGGCGGCCGAACCGCGTCGTCAACTTTCCCTCGCGCGCCGCGATCCGCGCGCCATGCTCGGTCAGCGCCGCGATGGCCGTCCGATCGAATGGGGGCAGCCCCTCGTCACGCGAGATCTTCGCCACCACGCCCGCGTACTGCCGGATGCCGTCGGCGTTGCGCTCCAGCACGCTGTCGAAGTCCGCCAGCACCTTGAACAGGTGCGGGAAGTCCGGGTCAAACGAGTCGAGCAGGTAAAACGTCGACGCATCGCCGAGCAGGATCACCTTGATGTTCAACTCAATCGGCTCGGGCTTGAGCAGGATGGGCGCGAACGGGTAGGCCATCTCCGGGGGCGTGACCTCGAGCCGGCCGGCGCGGAGCGTTCGAACCAGGATCTTCCATGCGCCGAGCTCGTTCAGCACGTCGCGGGCCTCGAGGATCAGGTACCCGCCGTCCGCGCGCAGGAGTGATCCCGGCCGAATAGAGAGGTGATCCGATCGGACCACGCCCGCGCCGACGACTTCGTAGTCGATCGTTCCCAGCAGATTCGAGATCGTCGGGCTGTTCTCGATGATAATCGGGCATTCCGGTGCGCCCGGGTTGTCCGACACGACGTTGACGCGGTACCGGCGATCGTCGCCGGGTGCGAACGGACGTCCGTGCACGATGTGGTCGACGACGTCGTTGATGACCTCGTCGAGGTAGCGCCCGACGGCCGGACTGGAGTGGACCGCCCGGATCTCGGACAACTGCTGCGTGACCGTGTGCCGCGTGAACTCGTCCAGAAGCGCGCGCGAGGCGTCGGCCAACCGCCGGCGAACCTCGTTCACCCGCGCCGCGATCTGCTCGAGCTGCTTCTCGTGAATCGGCAGCCGCTCGCGCACCGTCGAGTATTGCATCGGCGAAATCTTGCCCGCAGCGCGCAGTCGCTCGAACTCATCGAACGAGACCGGCTTGCCATCCACGGCCGGGACGATCGCCGGCTGCACCGCCGCGCCGATCCCGACGCTCACCATCGTGAGGCCGGCCGCCGAGAGCGCCTGCATGAACGGCTGCACGATCTCGTCCAACTGCCGCTGCGTCTCACGTTCCAGCGCCGACTGGCGATGGCGAAACGCCTCGGACGACAGCGCCGAGCCGAGATCATCGCGGATGAAGTCCGCGAACCCGTCCATGCGGCGCCGGAAGTCGCGCGCCTGGCCGCGCGGCAGCGTCAGGGCCCGCGGTCGATCCGGCTGAGCGAAGTTGTAAACATAGCAGTGATCGCGAGTCCGCGGACACGACAGCCGGACTTCCTCGAGCATGCTCCGGACAAGCGTGAGCCGACCCGTCCCGACCAGGCCGCGCACGAAGATGTTCTGGCCGTATGCGTTCGTCTCCAGCCCGAAGCGCAGCGCATCAACCGCAGGATCCTGTCCGACGACGCCGGCGACCGGCGCCACGTCGGCGGTCGATTGGAACGGCAGGTGCTCCGGTGGACAGATCCAGCGCAATTGCTCGGGGGCCAGTGGTCGGATCGTGCCGGCGTGGTCGCCGGACTTGCCGGAGGATCGGTGCGTGGCGCTCATGCGGCCATTCTCCCGCCAGTCCGAGCCGACCGCCATCGAGGCGGCACAACATCGTAGCGCGGCGCGGTCGGGCCGGAGTATAATCTCCCGACATGGCCGCCCGTCCACACGCCAATCCGGTGGATTGTGAATTCTTGTTTCGCTGGGCTCAAATCATGGCGGCGTTCGTGCTGGCCGGCGCGTTGCCGGCGCGCGGGGACCTCTTTCATCTGCGCGATGGCTCGGTCGTGGATGGGAAGGTCGTCGGCGAAGGCCGTGACATCGTCAAGGTCAAGACGGCGCAGGGCGTCGTCACGGTGCAGCGTTCGCAGATCGAGCGACGCGAAGCGCTCCCGCCCCCGTGGGAACGATACGTAGACGAAAAGAAAAAGCACCCCGACACGGCCGACGGCCACTTCGAGCTTGCGATGTGGTGCCGCAAGCACGGAATGACGAAACAGATGAAGGATGAGCTGAAACGGACGATCGAGCTGGACCCCGACCACGCCGACGCCCGCCGGGAGCTTGGCTTCGTACGAAAAAACGACCGCTGGGTGAAGTCGCGCACCGCGGCCGGTCCCGGCCGTCCGGGCGCGGTCGGCGATGACGAAGACCGGCTCGCGCGCCAGATCATCACGAGCTGGTTCATCAAGGTCCGCGCCATCCGCACGGGCCGACTCGATGGACCGGATCGTGACGAGCTTCACCCGCTTTTCATCGAGGGCCGCAAGCAGATCCTCGCGATCAAGGACCCGCTCGCACTTCCGGCATTGGCGGGCATCCTCTCCGGCGGTTCTGAATCAACTCGGACGCTGCTCGTCGAAGCGCTCTCCAAGTTTCCCCAGGACGAAGCGACGATGAACCTCCTCGTCGTGGCGCTCTTCGATCCTTCGCCGCAGATTCGCCGCGCTGCTGCGGTCGAGTTGATCCCGCGCAAGGACGAGCGCGTGGTCATGCGGCTGATCGACGCCCTCGCGAGCGACGAGGAACAAGTGTTGCGGAACGCGGCGACCGCGCTGGGAGTCCTCAAGGCCGAACAGGCCGTCGAGCCGCTCATCCCTCGTCTTGAGTACAAGACCCGCGGACCGGTCAGCGTTCCGCGAAACGTCTATTTCGACGATGTGTTCCGCGATTTTCGTCGCCCGACGATCATCGTCATCGATGGCCGGCAGGTCGTGCACGTCCCGTATGAGATCTGCGCCCTCGGTCCCGGCTCCGTCATCGGTACGTATTGGACGACCGAGATTCAGACGATTTCCGTTTATCGCACCGAGGTACAGGAAGCGCTGATCGCGATCACGGGGACGAACTTCGGCTTCGATGCGAACGCCTGGCGCGCCTGGTGGCGGACGGAGCATCCCGCCGGGCGATGAGCCGCCTCCATCCGGCCGTTCCGTGATCGCTTGCAACTCGGACGCTGCGTGCGCGCCGGTCGCAGCTCCCGCTGCGATCGGGGAGTCCGTTCAACCCGCCGGACGCGCGGCCCGCGGCCGAGTGGTGGAATGCCGCCGCCGCACGCGCCGCAGCACGCTCGTCGGTTCGGCCGGCGCGGCCTTCTTCGCCGGCGGCCTCTTCGTCGGCTTTTCAAGTGCGGCTCGCAGGGCCTCGTCGACCTCTCCGACGGGATGGAACTTCAACTGCTTGCGCACGTCGGCCGGGATGTCCACGAGGTCTTTCATGTTTTGCTTCGGAATGATCACGGTCTCGATGCCCGCGCGGTGCGCCGCGAGCGCCTTCGACTTCAGACCGCCGATCGGCAGCACCAATCCGCGCAGCGTGATCTCGCCCGTCATCGCGACGCCGGTGCGGCACACTCGCCCGAGCAGCAGCGACACCAGCGCCGTGAACATCGCCACACCGGCGCTCGGGCCGTCCTTCGGGATCGCGCCCGCCGGCACGTGAATGTGGAAATCGTTGGAACTCATCCGTGCCGGGTCGATCCCCAGCGACTTCGCGCGGCTGCGAACGAGCGAGAACGCCGTCTGCGCCGATTCCTTCATCACGTCGCCGATCTGCCCGGTGAGCTGCAAGTTCCCCTTGCCCGGCATGTTCGTCGCCTCGACGAACAGGATGTCGCCCCCGGTCGGCGTCCACGCCAGTCCCGTCACGACCCCCGGCGTACTGGTGCGCATCGCGACCTCCGGCTCGACGCGGAGCGGGCCGAGGAATTCGGGCAAGTCGGCGCGCCGGACGACGCGCACGATCGACCGCGACCGTCGCGCCAGTCGCGCCGCCGTCGCGCGGCAGATGGCCGCGATCTCGCGCTCCAGGTTCCTCACGCCCGCCTCGGCCGTGTAGTTCTCGATGATGCCCAGCAGCGCGGAATCGTCGAACTTGAGTTGGGACGTCTTTAGGCCGTGCTCGTCGCGCTGGCGCTTGACGAGGTACTTCTTCGCAATGAAGAGCTTCTCCTGCACCGTGTATCCAGGCAGCTCCAGCACCTCCATTCGGTCACGGAGCGGCGGCGGCACCGCGTCCATGTAGTTCGCCGTCGCGATGAACATCACCTTCGAGAGATCGAACGGCACGTCGAGGTAATGATCCTGAAACGAGAAATTCTGCGCCGGGTCCAGCACCTCCAGCAGCGCGCTGGATGGATCGCCGCGGAAGTCCTGCCCGAGCTTGTCCACCTCGTCGAGCATGAAGACCGGGTTGTTCGAGCCTGCCTTGCGGATCTCTTGGAGGATCCGACCCGGCAGTGCGCCGATGTACGTCCGTCGGTGCCCGCGGATGTCCGCCTCGTCGCGCACGCCGCCGAGCGAGACGCGGATGAACTTCCGTCCGAGGGCCCGGGCGATCGACTGGCCGAGCGACGTCTTCCCCACGCCCGGCGGGCCGGCAAAGCAGAGGATCGGTCCGCGGCCCTCTGGCTTGAGCTTCCGTACAGCAAGGAACTCGAGGATGCGTCGCTTGACCTTGTCGAGGTCATAGTGATCGTCGTTGAGGATCTTCTCGGCGCGGCGGATGTCGAGATGGTCCTCGGTCGAGATGGCCCACGGCATGTCGCACAGCCACTCGATGTAGTCCAGCGCGTTGCTGTACTCGGGCGACGCCTGCGGGATCTTCGCCAGACGTTCGAGTTCGCGCGTCGCCTCTGCCTCGACCTCCGCCGGCATCTTCGCCGCGGCGATACGCTCGCGCAGCTCCTTGATCTCGGCGTCGCGCGGATCGGTCTCGCCCAGTTCGCGCTGGATCGCGCGAAGCTGTTCCTGCAGGTAGTACTCGCGCTGCTGCTTCTCGACCTGGTTCTTGACCTGCGTCTGGATCTTCGTGCTGAGCTCGAGCACCTCGATCTGCCGCGCCAGGTGCGCTGCGATCTTCCGCAGCCGGTCGGACACGTCGAATGTCTCGAGCAGCTCCTGCCGCAGGACGAGGTCGAGCTGGAGGTTGGCCGCCAGAAAATCGCCCAGCGCGCCGGGCTTCTCAATGCTGCTCAGGACGTCGAGCGCCTGATCGGAGATGCCGGGGGTCAGCTCAATGACGCGAGCCGCCTGGCGGCGCGTGGTCTGGACCAGGGCATCCAGTTCGGGCGACGAGACCGCCGTGTCTTCGCGCGTGTGCGCCCGGGCGATCAGGTACGGCTCGGTCTGCGTGAGGTCCTCGATCCCAAAGCGCACCAGCCCGTGCACGATGATGCTCTGCGTGCCGTCCGGCATCCGCAGCAGCTTCAGGATCGCCGCCGCCGTCCCGACCCGGTACAGGTCGTCCAGACCCGGGTCCTCCACCTCCGCGCGGCGCTGCGCGACGATACCGAGGATCTTGTTCCCCGTGATCACCGCATCGACGAGTCGCTTGGATTTCTCTCGCCCGATCGTCAGCGGGATGATCGTTCCCGGAAACGCGACCGTATCGCGAATCGGAAGGACCGGAAGGAGCTCCGGCACGACGTAGCGCCGCTCGGTAACCTCCCCGGGAACTGCCGGCGTGGTCGTCGCGGAGCCCTCGTGGCGGAGGGCCTCCGCCACGTCGTTCAGCACGTCGTCGATGCCGTCGGTGGTGTCGGCCATCGTTCCCCGCGAGTGCCGGAACGCGCCCGCCGCGCGCTACGCGCGCTTCGGCAGCGTGATCCAGAGCAACCCGTCCACGTAGCGCGCGTCGATGCGCTCCGCGTCGACGCGGTTCTGCAACTCGACCGAGCGGCAGAATTCCCCGTGATCGATCTCCATCAGATGCACGCGAATGTCGGCCGTCTGCGCTTCCGCCGGAATGGGCGGCGTGCGCTTACCCCGAATCACCAGCGCGTCCGACTGCGTCTCGACCCGGACCTCCTCCGCTTTCGTCCCTGCAAGGTCGACGCACACGATGAACGCCTCCGGCGTCTCGTACACGTTGACGTGCGGCTGCCACGCGTCGGTCGGGCAGTACCGGACGTATTGCCTCCCGAGAATCTCGTCCACGAACGCGTTGATCTGACTCGAGAACTGGTCGAAGCCGCTGGCCCGGATAATCTGCGCTTGCACGGTCGTCCCCTTGTCGGAAATTGCCACCCGCGGCGCCGAAGGTAGTCCGCGCCCCCGACGCCGTCAACCAAGCAGTCGGTCTCACGGGCCCGAAAACCGGCTCCTTATCGGCCGGTTGATGGTCGGCGCGGGTCGGCTTACAATGGTCGACGCTTCCGTACAGCGAGGGCGTTGGGGGGGTGGATTCCGATGGACTATCGGCAATTGGGCCCGACGATCGACTCCGTCTCCGCCGTGGGCGTGTCCTGCGGGGGCATCAAGGTCCACGATCCCGGGGCCGGACCGGCCGACTCCAACGAGACGATCGCCGCGATTCACCTCGCGGCCGAATTGGGCGTGAGCTTGATCGATATCCCTCCGACGACCGCCGCACCGGCCGCGCTGGAGCTGGTCGGCAAGGCGCTCCCCGGCGTCGGTCGCGAGATGCTCGTCAGCGTGTCGATCGAGGTCCCGCGAGCCGACCGGCCGACAACCGCGATCCGGTCGCGCATGCTTGACGCCCTCGCGGCGGTCCAACGACGCCTGCGTCGAAGCCGCGTGGATCTGCTGACCGTCCATTTCCCCGAGACCGATGCCCCAATCGCGGAGCTCATGGATGCGCTCGCCGCGCTCCATCAGCGCGGCGATGTTGCCGCCGTCGGATTGAGCAACATCGACTGCCAGAGACTGGCCGAGGCGCGCCGTCACGGGCCGGTCCACGCGGTCCGGTGTGAGGTGAGCCTGTTGGAACGGTCGGCCATCGAGAACGTCCTGCCGTACTGCCTGGAGCACCGAATCGGGGTCTTGGGGTACGATCCGCTGTGTCGCGGACTGCTTTCGGGTCGATACAACGATTATCGGGCTCTTGAGGAAATCGGAGCCGGCGGTCCCGAATTCCGTGGGTACCGCGCAAGGTTGAATATCGACACGGTCAGGCAGTTGAAGGCCGTTGCGGAGGAACGCCATAAGTCATTGATTCAACTGGCATTATCGTACGTCATTGATCGTCCGGGGCTGTCCGCGCTGGCGGTCGAGCTGGCGCGACCGACGCAGGTCCGCGAGGTCGTCGCTGCGGCGCTTGTGCGGCTGACGCCGGACGAGTTCGCTCGCGTCGATCAGATTCTCGACGCGCGTGCCCGCCAGTTGGAGCAATAGACCGCGTTCCGCAACGGGAAGGACCACGGACACATGTCGGCACCCTCAGACGTCTTGCAACGACAGCGGCCGATCCGCCTCGTCGCCCTCTACCGGAACGCCCGGCACGCCGTTCGGGAGATCGCCAGTCCGCTCGTAACGGTCGGCCAGGATCGTTCGTGCGACATCGTGCTCGGCTCGAACAGCGTCGCGCCCGTTCACGCCGCCATCGTCTGGGTCGGGGATGCATACTACGTCTGCGACCTCGGTTCGCCGCGCGCGGCCCTGATCAATGGTCGTCCCATCCGCTGTCACCGCTGCCAGGATCAGGACGTCCTGTCCGTGGGGAACTTCCGCTTTCGCATTGAAGGCGGCTTGCCCGACACCGGTTCGGCGGAGACGCCGCGGCTTGCCGTTACGGGCTCGCGCGGGGTCGGACGCGTGGAGTCGCAGGACCCGATCCTCGTGATCGGCTCGCACTCCGCAGCGGACGTCGTCATCGCGGAATCGGGAATTGCGCCGGTCCAGTGCCTCATCGCATGGACCGCGGCCGGCCCCCTCCTGCGAAACGCGACGGAGCGCGGTCCTGTCCGCGTCGAGGGAAAGCGCGTGGATGTCGCCCCGATCCGCCACGGTCAGCGGCTCGAAATCGGCGGCGTTGAACTGATCTTCGAATGCGATCATCCCCTCGCACGTGACGTCGAGACGGAATCTGCGGGAGATGCGTCCCGGCTTGTGCCGTCCGCGGCGCCACACGCGGACCGGTTCTCAATGTCGCCCATCAGCGAGGTCGTCGACGATGCCGCGCCGCCCACGAGTTGGGACGAGGCTGCCGAGGGGCCCGAGGCGATCCGGCTCGACCTTGACATGGCGAACGACGTCCGCGACTTGCGCGAGGCCCAGCGCCGCATCAGTGAGGCCAAGGAAGCGCTGGAGCGCAAGCGTCGCGGCGCAGCGGATGCGCCCGAACTGAGTGACGAGACCGTCAGCGAGTTGACCGCGTCGCGGGCGCGCGGGAGTACGTCGGCCGCTCCGTCTGCGCTCCCGGCCGAGTTCGAAACCCTCCGGCGGCTCATCGACAGCGAGCGCGCGGCGCTGTCCGATCAGCGGATGCGGCTCGACTTCGATCGCGGGCAGACGGAGGCGCAGCAACGCGAGCTGGCCGCCGCACGGCGCGAGTTGCACGCGCTTGAGCAACAGTTGCTGCGCCGGCAGGATGAGTTGGCCGACGACCGGGAGCACGCCGCCGCCGCGCGCCGCCTCCTGGAGGAGGAGCGCGAGGAGCTTGATCGCCGACGCGCGGCCATCGCGCGCGAGATCGACGCGCTTCGCGAGCAGAACCAGCGTCTTCAGCGCGATCGTGCCGAACTGGAGTTGTCGCGGCAGGACCGCACGGCGCCCGCCGATTCCGGAGACGCGTCGGCAGCGCGTGCGCGTGGTGAACGCTCGAGCGTGTCGGCGCAGCAGGCCGAGCTGGAGCAACTCCGCCGCGAGGCCTCGACCCGCGCGGACGAGATCGCCGCGCTCCGTCGCCGCCAGCTCGACGATGCGAAAAACCTCAAGCAGCTTCAGGCCCAGCTTGCCGAGCGCGAGGAAGCGCTGGTCCGTAGCGGGACGGAAGCGCAGCAGCGCCTCGAGGAAGTCCAGGCGCAACTGTCCCAGGCGCGCACGGAGCTCGCCGAGAAGACGCGCGCGATGCAACAGCAGGCTGAGGCGATCCAGCGGCGCGAGGCCGCCGTCGTGGCGAAGGCCGCCGAATTGCGGCAGCGCGTGCTTACCGAACAGGAAAAGCTCGCGGAACGCGGGGCGCGGATCCGCGCCGGTCTGGAGCAGCAGCGTGAGCATCAGCTCAAGCGCCAGGTGGAACTCGACGAGATGGCGCGGCGGCTCGATACGGAGCGAGAGGCTCTACGCCGGGAAGTAGACACGGCCCACCAGTCGCGGACGCGGGAGCTCGACGAGCGCGAGCGGAATCTCGAACAGCGCGCCGCCGCGCTGCGCTCGCAGTCCGCCGAACTGGACGGCCTGCGCGCGTCGCTCGCCGCCGAAGGCGAACGGCTCGCGACGCTCGGGGCCGAACTGACCCAGCGCCGGCAGACCGCCGCCGAGCTGGAAGGGGCGCTCAACGGCCGCGATGAGCGGCTGCGCGAGTGGCAGCGCCGCGTCGTGAACGACGAGTCGCGAGTCGATGAACTGCGCGCGGAGCTCACGCGGGCGCAGGCCGAGATCGCCGAGCAGCAGAACGCCCTGGCCGGGCAGCGCGCGGAGCTGGAGGAGCGCATTGCGTCGTTGCGTCCGGAGTTCGCCCGACTCGAAGAGACTGCCGAGAGCGTCCGCCGCGCGCAGCGGGACCTGGAACGGCAGCGGCTGCAGCTCGCCGAGCGCGAAGCGTCGTTCGCCGCGCGGCAGAGCGAGATCGAGACGCTCGCAGCGCATCTCGCGGAAAAGGAGCATCAGTACGACGACCTGACGGCCCGAATTGACGAAGCCGCCCGGCGGGAACAGGCGGTTGCGGCGCACGAGGCCGACCTCGTGGGCCGCATGGCCCGGATGGATGCGCGCGAGCGCGAGCTCCAGACGCGCGCGGCGCGCATCGAGCGTCGCGAGTCCGAGTTAAGCGAGTTGACCGCCGACCTGCATCGCCGCGAGGAGTCGCTGCGCCAGGCCCGCGCGGATTTCGAGGGCGACCGCGTTCGCGCCGAGCAGGCGCTTGAGCAGGCCCGCGAACTCCAGCGCGAGACCGATCGCCGGTCCGCCGCCATCGACCAGCAGCGCGTCGAGCTGGAACGACAGGCGAGCGAACTGGCGGAAGCGCGCAGGTCCATCGCCGCGGACCGCCGCGCGCTGGACGAGGAGATCGAACGCCAGCAACGAGAGCGCACGGAACTGAAGCTCGCTCAGGACGCGCTGACCTCGGACCTGGCGGCGCTGGCGCGCGATCGGAACGAGCTCGACGCCCGCGCGACTGCTCTGGCCGAGGAGGCCGCAACGCTCGATCAACGCCGCGGTGAATTGAACGACGAGGCCGCCCGGCTGGCTGCACAGCGAGCCGCGCTGTCCGACGGCGAACGTCGAGTCGCCGCGCAGCAGCGCGAACTTGAGCAGCAGGCCGCGCGCATCTCCGACCGCGAGACCCGCGTGGCCGACGCGGAAGCAACGCTGGAACAGGATCGACAGCGCCTTGAGCCCGAGCGGCGGCGCTTGGCCGACCGCGAGTCCTTCCTCGCAGGTCGCGAGGCTGCGCTGATCGAGCAGGACGCCCGCCTCGATGAGCGGCGCCGCGCACTCGAGCATGCTGAGGCCGCGCTGCAGGCCGATCGCGCGCGATTCGCCGAAGAGGAGCGCGAACTCGCGGAGGCCACGGATCGCTTCGAAGCCGCCCAGAATGAACTCGAGCAGCACCGGCGCACCTACTCGGCGGGCCTGCAACAACTCGAGGACCGCGAACGGGCGGTGGCGGCGCGCGAGCGTGACGCCGATGCGCGATCCGCACATTGCCGCGTGTTGCAGGCGCGCCTGGAGGAGGAACTGGACGCCATCGATGCCCAGCGACGCCAGCTTCTCGAAGCGCAGCAGAGCGGGGCCGCGGAGGCCGATCAGTTGCGGCTCCTCTCGGGTCAACTCGCCGCGCAGCGGGACGAGCTTCGCCGGCAGGAAGAGGCCCTGATCGCCCACGACCGCGCGCTGGAGGCGCGGACGCAGCAGATTTCACAGCATGAAGCCCAGTGGCAGGCGCGCTGCCGTGAACTTGAGGCGGCCACGCTCGACGTCGCGCGCGAGCGCGACGAACTCCGGTGCCAGATGGCCGAGTGGACGCACCAGATGGAGCAGGATCGCGAGGCGGTCGCAGCACTGCGCCGCCGCGCGGAGGACGAACTGCGGGCCGCGAGACTCAAGGGCGTCGAGATCGAGGCGCGATGGCGCGAGTCGTTCGCGGCACGTGAGGCGGAGTTGGAGCGGGAATTCGAGCGCCGCAAGGCCGTGATTGAGAAGGAACTCCGCGGGCGCGCGCAGGCCGATCGCGCCGCGACCGATTCGAAGATCGTGACCGAACTGGATCAGCGTCGCGCCGAGGCCGAATCGCGGCTCGCGCAGGTCGAGCGCGAAATCGCGGGGCGCCTGTCGTCGCTCGAAGCCGAGCTGCGGGAGCGTCGGACCGCCTTCGATCGCGAACTGGCCGAGCGCCGCATGGCGCAGGAACGCGAGCTTGCCGCGCTCCGCTCCGACGTCGATGCACAGATCGAGGACCTCGGGCGCCGGCAGGCGGCCCTGTCGCAGGCCGAGTCGTTGCAGTCGGAGACGAGCGCGCAACTGGACCGGCAGCGCGTCGCACTCGAGCGCGAGCAGGCCCGCCTCGCCTCGCTGGAGCGGGAATGGCGGGCGCGGTCCGCCGCTGCGCCGATGGTTGCTGCGGGAGCACGCAGCGCCGAACCGGTGGCGATTTCCACCCGAAGCGATCGAGCCGACGCGCGTTCGACGGTCGACACGGCGACCGTCGAGGATGAGCTTGAGGTGCTCGACGACGCGGACGTTGCGGTCGAGGGTCCCGCCGAGCCGGCCACTGTTTCGGCCGAGGGGTCGTCGAGCGGTCGCCGATGGGCGCGATGGGGATTGACGCTGCTATTCGGGGTCCTTGTCGGCGCGATTGCATGGATTGCGATGCCGGCGGCCCCGTCGGCAGGCATCCTCCGATTCGACGGGCTTGACGAAGCCGCGCTTCGCGAGCACGCCGCGCGCATCACAAACCCCGACGTCCTGCACGCCGCGTCGCGCCTTGCCGGAATCGATCTCGCGGCGTCGGCCGCGAGCGGCGCGTTGCGCGTGGAGCCGAATCTCGACGGGGCAGCCATCCGGATCGAAGGGCCAACTCCTGCCGCGGTTGAGGCGCTCGCCCGCGCGTACGCATCGGCATGCGCCGAGCCGGTCTCCGCCTCGCCGGCCGACGAGGACGAGCTTCAGTCGCTCCGCCGAGAGCGCGAGTCGGTTGACGGGAAGCTCGCAACGGCTGAACAGAAGCTCAGCGAGCTGTCGAACTCGATCAAGGACGACCGCTCGGCGGAGGAATTGAAGGCGGTGACGGAGGAGAAGGCACGTCGTCGCGAGGCCCTTGTTTCCGCCGAACAGGCCGTCGCGCGGGCCGCCGAGGCGCTTCGAACGATGGAATCCTCGACCGACGTGTCGGCAGACGTGCCCGCCGACGAGCTCCAGAAGACGCTCGACGCGGACGAGGAATACGTCGGCGCCCGGGAACAGCGCCGCAGCGAGGCCCTGACCTACCAATCCGAACTCGGCCGTGTCTTCGCCGTCGCGTCGCGTAAGCTGGCCGACGCACAGAAGGAGTTTGCCGCCTTCGCCGAGGCCGTCGATGCGCAGCAGCGCAGCGTGACCGACGCCGCCGTGGCCGAGCCGCTGCAGCAGCTTGCCGAGTCGATCAACCAGCTCACGCGGAGCGCCGAGGCGCTCGCTGCGGCGTGGACGAAGACTCAGTCGGACCTCACGGCGTGGAACGGCTCGTCCGATCCTTCCGAACTGCTCAAGGTGCAGTCCGACGCGGAAGCGGCGCTGCGGTCCTTTTCGGCTCAATCCCGAAGCGCACTGGCGGAAATCGAGCGCCGCTTGGATCCAATCAGCCGCGCCGGACCGGAGTTGACTAAACGCCGCGTGATCGAAGGCGCGCTGAAGAAGCACGTGATGCCGTGCCGGCGCGCGCGAAGCGATCTCGTCGGCGTTGCCAAGGCGCTGAATCCTAAGGACAACGTCAAGCTGGATGCCCTCGGCAAGAAGCTCCGCGACCTGGGCCGCAAGCTCGCGCAGCGGCGCCAGCGGATTGAGGACTATCTCAAGCAGCAGGTCGTCGAGAAATCCGGCTCTCGGCGGGCCGAACAGGTGGCGACGCTCAAGCGCGTCCTGGCTGACGCGGAAAAGACCCGTGCTGATGCACTGCAGGCCATGTTCGTCGCCGACGAGGCGGTCTCGAAGTGGACGGCGCGCGCCGATGCACTCGATCAGGCACGACTCGCGATGACCGCGCAGGATGTCGAGGTCCGCCGCCTGCGGGCCGAACGCGACGCACTCGACCAGCGTCTCAGCGAGATGACGCCGCCGCCACCCGCCGCGTCGCCCCAGCCGCAGTTCGCCGCCGCTTCGATCGGCCTGCGGCAGCGATTCCTGTCCCGCTCGTGGCCGATGTCCATCGCCATCGGCGCAATCGCCACCGGTCTGGTCATGCTGCTGACCAACCGTCGCTCGCGCACGGCCACCTCGCAAACCGACGCCTGATCGCACCGGACCGGCCGGCGCTTGCTGGCAATCGCGGACCGCTGCGCCCAAGATTCGGCCCGATGCTGCGCGTGATGCTGCTCGTGACGGATCTACAGCCCGGCGGGACACCGCTGCGGATCGTCCGAATTGCCCGCACGCTGCCAGAATTCGGAGTCCAGCCGATCGTTGGTTGCCTCGCGACGCGCGGGTCGCTCGCGGCCGTGCTCGAGGACACGGGGACCGAGACGTTCGCGTGCGATGCCCGCGATGGCCGGGACATCGCGTGCTTGGCCGAATTGGCCCGTCAGATCCGCCGGTTTGACCCGGATTTGCTTCATTCCACGCTGTTTCACGCAAATCTGGCCGCCCGGCTGGTCGGCCGGCTGGATCGAATCCGCCCTGTCATCACCGGCAGCGCAACGATCGAGGTCCGTCGCGGCTGGCACCGTCTTCTTGAGGCCCTGACACTCGGGCAGTCCGACGTGCACGTGGTCAACTCCGGGGCCGTCGCCGACCACGTTGCGAACGACCTTGGCCTGCCTCGCTCGCGGATCGTGGTTGTCCGAAATCCGATTGACCTCGACGCAATCGATCGCGCGCAACCCATCGATCGCGCAGCGCACCAGATCCCTTTCGATCGGCCGTTGATCGTCTGGGCCGGCCGCTTCGATCCCGATAAGCGCCTGGACCGTTTGCTCGACGTGCTCGATGCGCTCGCAGTGCGGGCGCACTTTACGGCGGTGCTGATCGGCGACGGGTCACTCCGCGACTGGCTGCACGCGCGGATTCCGCGCAGCCCGGCCGCGTCGTCGATTCGATTGCTCGGTTGGCAGCACGACCTGATACCGTGGCTCAAGGCAGCGGACCTGGTTACGCTCACGTCTCGAACGGAAGGATCACCCAACATCGTGCTCGAGGCGCTGGCGTGCGGCTGCTGCGTTATCGCCGATGCGATCCCCGCGTGCGTCGAGCTGCTCCAGGCATCGCGCGCCGGTTGTCTCGTGCGATCCGATCGCGTCGAGGACTTTGCGGAGAAGGCGGCGGCGCTATTGGACAAAACAGATCAACGAGATCTGTTGATTCGTGAATCGCGACGCGTGGTGCGCGAGCGGCACGATCTGCGGATGGTGGTCGGGCAGTTATCGGAACTCTATCGCTCGGTCGCGGCCGACGTGATGGGCGTGCGGGCGTGACGGGTCCGACGGACTCCAACATTAGGATTCGCCGATGATTCCGGCGTTTTCCACACGTTTTTCACCCGGACGCGTCAGAATCGCGCGATTTTTTTCTTGCATTGCGGTGGGTGAAAGTGTAGTCTTCGCCCATGAAATGGTGGTCGATGGCGGCGATTGCCGGGCCGTGCATCGATTCCGGGTCAAGAATGCTCTTCACAGGCACCTATGAACACACGATCGATGGGAAAAACCGGCTCGCAATCCCGGCGCAGGTGCGGGCAGCCCTCGACCCCGATCGCGATGGCCGGCGGCTCTACCTCGTGCCGGGCCGCCCGTGGAACACCCTCTGGCTTTACACCGAGAAGCACTTTCACCGCCTTGCGGAACAGATCGGCACGGACCTTATTCCGAACGACGAGATCCTCCAGTTCGAGCAGCAGTTCTTCCCGAACGCGGTGCTGCTCGAACCGGATCCCCAGGGACGCGTCCTGCTCCCGGACAAGATGGTCCGGCGCGCCGGGCTGGGGCGGGACGTGGTTATCTGCGGCGTGCGCGACCACCTCGAGATCCGGCGGCGCGATGAGCATGATCGACGGGTCGAGCACGAATGGCACGTGTTTCCCGAATTGCAGCTTCGGGCCCGTCGGTCTCTGGAGCAACAACGGCGGCAATCCGGCGAGGTGCCGGAATAGTACGAGTCGGCGCGGCGATGCGTGGCGCACGCCGGCTCGGGTGGTTTGAGTTCGGTGCTCGGGGCGGAGGTCGGTTCGCCGGCCTCTGCCCAGAGTGCCATGAACACAGCACGGAACGGTAACTAGGAAACGAACGGCGCGGCAAGGTCGGCGCGTGTGCAGGCGAAGGCCCCACCGCGCTGTGACGCGAAACCCAAAGTCGTTAGCGACTGCTTCTGGTTGAGGTCTGACGCGCAGGACTTCGGAGGATCCGAGGGTCGCGTGTCCCGCGTGAGGGGCGGTGGTCTGGTGCCCGTACACCGCCATCGTCCGGGCGAGCCCGGCTCGCGGGCTGGGGAGCGAAGACGCGGTCGCTCCCGCCTTCGGGACGGGCTTGTCCCACTTTTTGTCTGTCAACCGTGTTCGGCGGCTCGGTTCATCAAGGACGATGAACCAGCCGCCAACTTCTTTTGGGGGATTGCCGCTCCGGCATGCTCGACGCTCGGCGCGGTCCTCGTCTTCTCCGCGTCCGCACGGTAGGTTCTCGATGGCGACGAAGTCGTGACTTCGCGCCCGTTGGTCTAGCGTTGCGGCTGCAATGGACCCGAGCCACGTCCCCGTGCTGGTCTCGCAGGTTTGTGTGGCGCTCGCTGCGGCAGCGGAGCGATTGCTCGTCGATTGCACAGTCGGCCTCGCCGGTCACACCCAGGAACTGCTCCGGCGGACGCCGCCGTCGGTCCGTTTGCTCGGTCTCGACGTCGATGACGCCAATCTCGGCCGCGCCGCCGAGATCCTCCGGCCTTATTCCGGCCGGTTCGATTTGGTCCGGGCCAATTTCTCTGAGATCGGCAAAGTACTGGCGGAGCGCGGCTTGGGAACCGCGGATGGGCTGATCGCCGACCTCGGCGTGAGCAGCAACCAGCTCGACGACCCGTCCCGCGGGCTGAGTTTCGAGTCCGACGGCCCGCTCGATATGCGCCTGGACCGGCGGAGCGGTCTGACCGCGGCCGACCTCGTGAACGACCTGTCGGAGAAGGAGTTGGCGGACCTACTTTACTTGCAGGCGCAGGAGCGGCACAGCCGAAGAATTGCGAGAGCGATATGTGAAGCACGCCGATCCGCGCGGATCGAGAGCACCTTGCTGCTGGCCCGGCTGGTGGCAAATGCGGTGGGGGTGCGTCCGGCGGACCGGCGGGGGCGGATTCATCCCGCCACGCGGACGTTTCTGGCGCTGCGGATCGCGGTCAATCACGAAACCGAGTGCCTCACGGCCCTGCTTCGTCAGATCCCGGACGTCCTGCGTCCCGGCGGCCGCGCGGCTCTGATCAGTTTCCAGAGCACGGAGGACCGGCTCATCAAGGAGTCGTTTCGCCGGTTGGTGCGTGAAGGGCGCGGGCGAGTTCTGTACCGCCGCGGACTTGTGCCGGACCGGGACGAGATCGAGCGGAACCCGCGGAGTCGCTCGGCGAGGCTCCGAGTGCTGGAACGGTGCGGATAGCGCTTGTCGCGGCCGGCGGACTATCAGTAAGCTAGCGAACGGCCTGGAGAAACGCGGATGACCAAGGAAACGAAAATCGGACTGCTGGTCGGCCTGGCCTTCATCATCCTCTTCGCCATCATCCTCTCGGAGAAGGGCGCCGCGCCGCAGAACGCCGCGATGCCGCAGTTCACCCAGGCGCCGATCGCGACCGATCGATTGACGTCGGGCGCGCGACCGGGCGAGACGCCGCTCTCGAAGGATGGTCGGATCGCGGTCGAGCACGTCCTGCCGACGCCGCCCGCCGGTGACACTGGCCAGACCATCGCACGACATGCCACGCCGCCGTCGCATGACCCGAAGCCGACGGAGTTGGCTGCGGGACCGCCGTCGCCGGCCGAGTCGGACGATGCTGCGGGCTTGCCGACGCTGGATACAAACCTGCTCGACCAGGTCGGTGATCGGCCGCCAGTCAAGACGAGCGAGCAGGTCGCCGATCGTGGCGCGGGCGAACCGGAGCCGCCGCCGCCTTCGTCCGGGGTGATCCCCCCGGCGCTTCCGGCGGAATCGACACGCGAGTCGACCGATCGCACGATCGAAACCGCGATCGCGGACGCGGCAACCGCTCGACGCGAATCCCGGCTCACGCCGAACGACCAGGCCGCAACCCATTCGCCGCTTCGTTCCGTCAGCGAGCCGACATCGACCCGAAAGACCGCGCGCCCGGGATCGATCGCCTATACCGTTCAGCCCGGCGACACGATTTCGAAGATCGCCGCGAAGATCTATGGCTCATCGAGCGAAGCGTTCATCCGCCGGATCATGGCCGAAAACACCACGACGCTGCGGGACCGCAACGTCCTGAAGGTCGGCCAGACGCTGACGCTTCCGCCGATCACTGATCTGTTGCAGGACGCATCGGGGCTGGAGACGCGCGTCGCCTCGGCCGACACGGCGCGGCAGACGCGCGGCGCGTCGCGCGGTACGCCGAGCATTGAACGCGCGGCGGTCGACACCGGCCGGCCCGACGCCGCGAAAACCTCGCCGACGACGTCCGCCAACCTTGCGGAACAGCTCACCCGTGCGGCGGTTGCCTCCGATGCGGGCAAGTACCGTTGGTACGTCGTAAGGCCGAAGGACACGCTGAGCCGTATCGCCCGCCAGCAGATGGGTGATGCGCGGCGCTATCGGGAACTCTACGAATTGAACCGCGGCATCGTCTCGGATCTTAACCGACTCAAGCCGGGGATGAGGATCCGGGTTCCGGTCGGGCCGCGGGGGAACGATCGCCGCAGCGGGGATTCGGCGGCGACGCCGCGCGGCGCGACGGAGGTCGCCTCGCGCTGACGACCCGGAGTCGACGGAGTTCGAACTCCGCAGTCGCTCGTGCCGATCACGCGGTGCGAGCGCGGTCGCTGTGGACGCTGAGACGGCGGTGAGCAGGATGCTGGATACCGGCCGCACGATGACCGTTCCGCGAGCGCTTTGGGTGCTCCTGATGCTCACCAGCGTCGGCGTCGCGGAGGTCCTGCTCCGCGGCCAGACCGCCCGGGCGTCCAATCGCGTCCAGAAGATCCACCGCGAATACCAGGATGCCCGCCATCGGCTTTGGCAGCTCGAGCTGGAGCTGGCCGTGCTGCGCGATCCGCAGCGCATTCGCGAACGGGCCGAAGCGCTTCGGCTCGATGTCGTTCCGCCTTCGGCGGAGCCGACGAAGAACGCGGATCGGTCTGACCGCGCGGGGGGCCGCTAACGCAGGAAGGGATGCCGTGCGCCTCAGGTCGTCATACGTCGCCGGACAACTGTTGCTCGTGCTGATCATCACCGCGCTGGTCGCGTTGTTCGGGCGATTGGTGTCGATCAACGTCCGCGAGGCGCCGCGCCTCAGAGCCCTGGCCGCCGAGCAGCAGCGCAGCGACATCCCGCTGCCGGCGCGGCGCGGGCTGATCGTCGATGCCCGCGGCCGCATTCTGGCCGGCACGTCGCTGCAGCACAGCGTCTTCGCCGATCCAAAACTGATCCCCGACAAGCAGGACGCCGCGTCGCGCGTGGCGAAGATCCTCGGCCTGCCGGCGCTGGAACTCGGGCAGGACCTCGTCGCGGCCGGACAACGGCGCTTCTTCGTGATCCAGCGCGGCGTCAACGCGGCGCAGATCGAGGCGATCCGTGCGTCGAGGATCTCCGGAATCGGGACGTTCGAAGAGCCCGTGCGCACGTATCCGCTCGGCGGTCTCGCCGCCCAGATCGTCGGGTTCGTCTCACGCGACGGCCGCGGAATCGCCGGTCTGGAGCACCAGTGCGATGAGTGGCTTGGCGGCGAGCCGGGCATGAAGACCATCATCCGCGACGCCGCGCGGCGCGCGTTCTGGCTTGCGCGGGACGGCTACGACCCGCCCCGCGACGGGTGTCACATCGTCCTGACCCTCGACGCCGTCATCCAGTCCGCGACGGAACGCGCCCTGCGATCGGCCGTTGTCTCCTTCAAGGCGGAGTCGGGCGTGGCCGTCGTTCTCGATCCGCGAACGGGCGCCGTGCTCGCGATGGCGAACGAGCCGGGCTTCGACCCGAATCACTTCCAAGACTACGCCGCGGGCTCGCATTGGCGCTTCCGTAACCGCATCATCACCGACCCGGTCGAGCCGGGCAGCACGTTCAAGCCGTTCATCGCGAGCTACGCGCTGGCCGAAAAGGTCGTGCGACTCGGCGAGGTCTTCGATTGCGAAGGCGGCCTATGGCGCGATGGCAAGCGCCTGCTCCACGATCACCACCCGTACTCGGCGCTGACGTTTGAGGAAGTCCTCATCAAGTCCAGTAATATCGGCATGGCCAAGATCGGCAAGCGGCTGGGCAATCAGCGGCTGGCGGCCGCGCTGCGGACGTTTGGTTTCGGCGAGAAGACCGGCATCGACCTCGACGGCGACAACCCCGGCATCGTTCCTGGTACGCACGCCTGGACCAGTTTCACGACGACGAGCATCCCCATGGGGCAGGAGATCGCCGTGACGCCGCTTCAACTCGCACGCGCGTTCTGCTCGTTCGCCAACGGCGGCCTGCTCGTTCAGCCGCATCTGATCCGCGCCGTGCTTGCGCCGGACGGGACGATCGTCGAGGATTTCGCCTCGCCGCCGACGCGCCGTGCCATCCCGCGCCGCGCGGCCGACACGATGAAGCGGAACATCCTCGCGGCCGTCATCAACTCGGGCACGGGCACCCGGGCGGCTCTGACGCGCTACCAGGTCTTCGGCAAGACCGGCACGGCCCAGATCCCCAAGCCCGGCGGGGGCGGGTACATCCCGGACGCCTACCAGAGCTCGTTCATCGGCGGCGCGCCGCTCGAGGACCCGCGGCTTGTCGTCTTCGTCTCGATCCGAAAGCCCGATCGTTCGATCGGCTATTACGGGGGAACGGTCGCTGCACCGGCCGCGCGCGAAATCCTGTCCGAGGCCCTTGCCTATCTGCGCGTCCCGCCCGAGCGTGAAACCGCCCCGACCGTAACCGCCGACGGCGGCGACTAGGGCGCAGGATTCGCGCGGTCGATCCCGGAACGGTTCCGATTGCGGACCTCGGGACGAACGTATACAAGGGAGGTTGGACGCTTCGCGGTCAAACGCACTCCGCCCCGATGGACCGCACGACGAGGGATCGAACCAACGTCAGTGCGGTTGCGCCGATGCGATTCGACCGAACGCGCGGCGTCCGGACTTGGAACTGAATTGACGCCATGACATCGGTCGTGATACGTAATGAACCGGCGACGAGATCGATTCCACTCGCGGAATTCTGCCAGCGCGCCCTCGGCGTCGGCGGATCGTCGTCCAAGCCCGTCCTCGGGATCACCGATGACTCGCGGCGCGTGCAGCCCGGCTGGTTGTACGTCGCCTGCCGCGGAACAACGGTCGATGGACACGACTTCGTGCACGCGGCGCTGGACGCCGGGGCGATCGGAGTCGTCGTCGAACGCTCGACCTGCGGATCGCGCGGTGCAATCGAGCTGATCGTCCCCGATTCGCGCCACGCCCTCGCGCGGCTGATGGCCGCCTGGACCGGACTCGATCGCCTCTTGTCGGACCGGCGCCTTCGCGTCGCCGGCGTCACGGGCACGAACGGCAAGAGCACGACGTGCTTCATGACCCGCGCGCTGCTGAACGCGGCCGGCTACAAGACCGCGCTGTTCGGTACGGTCGAGTACGACCTGATCTCGCGCAAGGTCCCGGCGCCCCTCACCACGCCGCCCGCCGTCACGCTCAGCGAACATCTCGTCGAAGCAGCACGGGCCGGGGCGCCGTTCGCGGTGATGGAGGTTTCCTCGATCAGCCTCGATCAGCGGCGAACCGACGGGATCGACTATGAAGTCGCGATATTCACGAACCTCACCGGCGATCACCTCGATTACCACGGAACGATGGACGCCTATTTCCTCGCGAAGAAGCGGTTCTTCGACACGCTTCGCGCCGGAAGCACGGCGATCGTGAACGCGGATGATCCGCACTCCGATCGCATCGTCGCGGACACGAAGGCCCGCGTCGTACGCTACGGCTTCGGCGAGCGGGCCGATCTGCGCGCCGAGATCATCGAATCCTCCGCTCGCGGCACCCGTTTTACTCTTCACCATCGCGGCGCGGCCATCGAGCTGACCAACCGCATCGCCGGCCGGCACAACGTCTACAACTCGCTCGCGGCGGCCGGCGCGGCGATGGCCTTCGGCGTTGACTTCGAGGCGATCCGAGCCGGTCTTGCAGGCCTGACGCGCGTCCCGGGCCGGCTGGAACGCATCGCGGTGGACGGCGCGGGCATCGATGTCTTTGTGGACTACGCGCACACGGACGACGCGCTCGACAACGTGCTTCGCGCGCTACGGCCGCTGGCGCGCGGCCGGCTCTGGTGCGTCTTCGGATGCGGCGGCGATCGCGATCGCACGAAGCGTCCGCGCATGGCCGCCGTCGCGGCGGAGCTGGCCGACCAGGTCGTCATCACCAGCGACAATCCGCGAACCGAGGACCCCGCGGCGATCATCCGCGAGATCGAGTCCGGTCTGCCGGCCGACGCGCGCCAGCGCACCGTGACGCGGCTGGATCGCGCGGAGGCGATCCGTGAGACGCTCGCCGCCGCGCGGCCGGGCGACACGGTCCTGATCGCCGGAAAGGGACACGAAGACTACCAGATCATCGGGACGCAGAAGCTGCACTTCGATGATGCCGAGATCGCGGCGACGGCCCTGAGTCTGCGCGTGGGAACGTCATGAAGGCCCTGACGCTGGATGAAGTCGTGAGCGCAATGGGCGGCCGTCCGCTCGTCAAGCTGCCGATCGCGAGCATCTCCGCCGTCGGCACCGACAGCCGCGACGTACGCCCCGGGGAGCTGTTCTTCGCGATTGTCGGCGAGCGCTTCAACGGGCACGACTTCGTCGAGGCCGCGTTGAAGGCCGGCGCCGTCGCGGCCGTCGTCTCGGATGTCCCGCGGCTCGCGTCGCGCTTGCAGGAGACCGGCCCGCTCATCTGTGTCGCCGACACCGCCGAGGCGCTCGGACGGCTCGCGGCCTACCATCGCAGCCAGTTGGCCGCGCAGGTGATCGCCGTCGTGGGCAGCAACGGCAAGACAACGACCAAGCAGTGGATCGACGTCGTGCTCCGCGCGAGGAAGCGCGGACGGGCCTCGCCGAAGAGCTTCAACAACCACATCGGCGTGCCGCTGACACTGCTCTCGGCGCAGTCGTCCGACGAGTACGTCGCGGTCGAGATCGGCACGAATCATCCCGGTGAGGTCGCCGCGCTGGCGGACATCGCGCGGCCTGATCTCGCCGTGATCACGTCGATCGGTGAGGAGCATCTCGAGTTTTTCGGCGATCTGACCGGCGTCGCCAGGGAGGAGCTCTCGATCCTGCGGACGGTGCGGCCGCGGGGCTTCGTCGTCGCGAACCTCGAGTGCACGCGCTTCCCGGACTGGAACAGTCGCGGCGATCTGACGCGCCTGACCTTCGGGATCGACGCCGCGGCCGACCTCCGCGCGAGCGGTCTGCACTGGGACGGCCGTCGGCTGCACTTCACCGTCAACGGCCGATTCGTCTACTCGATTCCGCTGGTCGGCGCGCACAACGTGCTGAACGCGCTGGCGGCAATCGCAATCGGTCTGCGGTTCGGATTATCCCACGACGAGATCGCCGCCGCGCTGGCCGCCGCCGAGGCGCCGCCGATGCGACTCGAACGTCGCGCGATCGGATCGCTGACACTGATCAACGACGCGTACAACGCCAATCCCGCGAGCATGCGCGCCGCCTTCGCCGCGGTGGAGGAGCTCGCGGACGGTGGCCGCCGCGTGTTTATCCTCGGCGACATGCGGGAACTCGGCGAGCACGCGGAGCGCTGTCACGAGGAGCTTGGCCGCGCCGCCGGTCGCAGCAGCGCCCAGGTCATCGTCGCCGTGGGCGCGCACGCGCGGACCGTGTCCGATGGCGCCACGGCGACGGCCGGCCCGTCGAAGCGCATCTACTCGTTTCCGGCCGTCGAGGCCGTCGGCCCATCGCTCGAGCGCATCCTGGAGCCGGGCGACGTCGTGCTGTTGAAAGGATCGCGCGCCGTACGTCTCGAGCGGTTGCTGCCGTACCTCGAGCGCGTGGGCGAGTTGAGCGTCCGCTCGTCCTGACGCGGCGGCCCGCCGGGGTGATCGTTGCGGGACCGGGCATGGAGGACCGTCGGACAACGGGAACTGCGCGCCGTGATCTTTCACCTGCTTGATTTCCTGCTGGACAGCGCGCCCTACGCCTACCGCGACCCGATGCTCCGCGCCATTATCGCGATCGTCCTGGCCTTTGGCACCGTGTGGGGGCTTGGTCCGCGCGTCATCCGCGGGCTGATCCGCATGAAGCTCGGCGACCGGCCCGAGTTCGACCACGCCGCGCTCAACCAGCTCACGCAGCACAAGGCGAACGTCCCCACGATGGGCGGCGTCCTCATCCTCATCGCGATCGCCGTCAGTGTCCTGCTGCTGGCCGACCTGCGGAACTTCTACATCCACCTCGCGCTGTTCACCATGCTCTGGCTGGGCACGCTCGGCGGCGTCGATGACTGGCTCAAGCTCACCGCCGCCCGCCGCTCCGGAACGCGCGACGGGCTGAAGATGTACGAAAAGCTCCTGTTCCAGGTCGGACTGGGCGTCATGCTGGCCTATTTCATCTACCAGTTCGGCAGCAAGAACCTCGAGCAGTCCCAGACCGCGTTCTTCAACGTCCTCATGATCCCGTTTTACAAGGGCGATCCGATCACCCACGGCGTGACCGTCGCCGTACCGGTCTTCATGCTCATCACCGTCGTCGTCGTGGCCGGAACGTCCAACGCGGTCAACCTCACCGACGGCATGGATGGGCTCGCGTCCGGCTGCGTGGCGCTCTGCACGTTCGTTTTTATGATCATGTCGGCCATCGTCGGCAATCCCGACATCGCAGCCTACCTGCTGCTCCCGCGCGTCGCCGGCGCGGCCGAGCTTGCGGTCGTCTGCGGCGCCATGACCGGGGCGACGCTCGGATTCCTCTGGTACAACTGCCACCCGGCCCAGGTCTTCATGGGCGACACCGGATCGCTCGCCCTCGGCGGCCTGATCGGATACGTCGCCATCGTCATCCGTCACGAGCTGATGCTGTTCATCGTCGGCGGCGTGTTCGTGATCGAGGCGATCTCGGTCATCCTCCAGGTCTCCTACTTCAAGTACACGGGCGGCAAACGCATCTTCCGCGTCGCGCCGATTCACCATCATTTCCATCTCGGCGGGTGGACCGAGACTCAGGTCGTGACGCGATTCTGGCTCATCGGCGCGCTATGCGCCGCCGTGTCGCTGGCAACATTGAAACTGCGATAGCTCCGCCCGGCCTGCGCCGGGCCAGGTAACCAGACGATGCGCGTCCTCAGCCAACCATCCCGGGCCAGCACGACGATCACCGTCGTCGCGGCCGCGCTGCTGTGCATGGGCATTGTCATGGTCTTCTCCGCCACAGCGACGCTCGGCGACGAGCCGCTGTTCGCCGATCCGCTACGCAACCCCGCCATTCGGCAGGCGTCGTTTACGCTCATCGCAATGCTCGGATTGCTGATCGGCGGCGCGATTCCGTACACGTTCTGGAGGGTCCGACCTGGTTCGTGGTGGCAGCCTGCGATCCTACTCCTGTTGATTGCGATCGGTTTCTGTGCCATTGTGCTGGTTCCCGGAATCGGAACGCTGCGCAACGGAGCGAGGCGCTGGCTGTCCATCGGGCCTTCATCGTGGGGACTCGGATTTCAACCCTCCGAGCTTGCGAAGGTCGCGATCGTGGTCTTCACCGCGGCCTACGCGGCTCATTGCGGCGAACGGATTCGGAAGTTCTGGCGCGGATTGCTCCCCGGACTGCTGCTCGTCGGACTGGTCGTCGCCCTCGTCGGCAAGGAGGACTTCGGCACGGCCGCGCTGCTCGGAGCGGTCGGCGTCGGGGTGTTGATGGCGGCCGGCGCGCGAATCTGGCAGCTCGTGCTCTGCGCTGCGCCGGGCGTCGCCGGCATGGTCTATCTGATCGTGGCCGAGCCGTACCGGATGGAGCGGCTGTTGGCGTTCCGCGATATCTGGGCGGATCCGCGGGGTCGGGGTTATCACCAGGTGCAGTCGCTGCTGACCATCGCCTCCGGGGACCTGTGGGGCGTCGGCCTCGGGGCGGGCATCCAGAAATACGGCTACCTTCCTGAGGCCCGGTCCGATTTCATTTTCGCGGTCGTGTGCGAGGAACTCGGCCTGGTCGGCGGCGCCGCGCTCATCGCGCTGTTTATTGTCCTGATCTGGCAGGCGCGCCGCGCGATGCTCGAGGCGGTCGACGATCTCGGTCGATTGCTCGTCGTCGGCGTGGCGGCGACGATCGGCCTGCAGGCTGCGCTCAATATCGCGGTCGTCACGGTCTCCGTTCCGACCAAGGGCATTTCGCTACCGCTGGTCTCGGCGGGGGGGTCGGGCGTCGTCTTCCTCGCCACGATGATCGGGATCCTCGCAAACGTCGCCCGGCGTCGCGGTCGCGAGTGGTTGCCGGACGATGATTGAATCGATCGCCGAAGCGCACGGCCCGGACGCCCGTATTTCGTTCGGCGCGGTAAAACGCACGGCTCATGAGCACAGATGCTCGTCCATGGCTGGTTCTGGCAGGCGGCGGCACCGGCGGCCACCTCTATCCGGGCATCGCGATCGCCAACGCGGCGATCCGGCTCAAGCCCGATCTCGACGTGACGTTTTTCGGGACGATGCGCGCGATCGACCGCGAGGTCATCGAGCCGCGCGGCTTCGAGCTTGTTCGGCAATCGGTTCAGCCCTTCCCCAGCAGGCCGTGGCACTGGCCGCGGTTCCTCCTCAATTGGAACGCGTCGAAGAAACTGGCCCGCGCCCGCTTCACGGCGCGGCGCCCGCTCGCCGTGCTCGGATTGGGCGGATATGCCGCAGCCCCGCCCGTCGTGGTCGCGGCGGAAATCGGGATACCGACCGCGCTGTTCAATCCGGACGCGGAGCCGGGCCGTGCCAATCGCCGGCTTGCGAGGCTCGTTCAGCAGGTTTACGTGCAATGGCACGACACGGCCCGGTGGTTTGACGGCGCGTCGGCGGCGATCGAGGTCACGGGCTGCCCGGTGCGCGACATCCTCCATCGAACCTCGCGCGACGACGCTGTCCGCCGGTGGAACCTGGATCCGGCACGGCATACGTTGCTGATCACCGGCGCATCGCAGGGCGCGCGTTCGATCAACCTCGCCAGTGTCGAACTGGCCGATTTCTGGCTTCAGCATCAAGATTGGCAGCTCCTGCATTTCACCGGCCGCGCGGATCACGAGGCGGTACGGACGGCGTACGCTCGGAAGGGCGTCGCCGCCGCGGTCGTCGATTATTCGGAGGATCTGCCGCTGGCCTACGCCGCCGCCGATCTGGCGATCGCACGCGCCGGCGCATCTTCGCTGGCGGAGCTTTCTCTGGCCGGCGTGCCTGCCGTCCTCTTGCCCTATCCGTTTGATCGCCGTCGGCATCAGGACGCGAACGCCGCGGTGCTGGCCAATGGCGGGGCAGCCGTCGTCGTGGAGGATGCCGTCGACCCGTCTCGAAACGCGGCGCAACTGCGACCGGTTCTGACCGACCTCATGCACTCGGTTGAGCGGCGTCGCCGCATGAGCCGCGCGGCGAAGGCCCTCAGCCGTGACGACGCTGCGGAGACGATCGCACGACGATTGCTCGATCTGGCGAACTGAGGCGCCGTCGGCAAGTTCGGGAATCACGCCAACGGCGTCCAGGCAGCCCGAGTCGCCGCGTCGGCGCGGGCCTACGCGTTGAATTCCTTATCGATCCCGAACCGCGCGAGGCGGTTTCAAGTAAATACCTCGCGGCGCTCGATAGGAAGAACAGGGGACAGCCGTGGTTTCGCTGGCCCCTGCGAGCCGACCGCGGCGAATCCCTGCCACGAGCTTGCGGCTGCCGCTCGGATCACGCTACGATCCGCCGGCCGACTTCGGCGTGGGGGTCGGCTTTCGCTCTCGATCGCGGCAGCCCATTGGAGGCGACCCCCGGATGCCTGAAGCGACCAGCCCGGCCGCGGCGCGAATGACGCTTGGAACCGAATCGATCCGACCTGCTCGAGCCGCCGGCCCCGGTCTGCGCGGTCTCGATGGGGGCGCGCAGCACTGGACGTCGCCGTTTGCCGGCAAGCGCATCCACCTGATCGGCATCGGCGGATCGGGGATGCGCGGCCTCGCGGGAGTCCTGCTCCGCTGCGGCGCGCGAGTCAGCGGCTCCGATCGCATCGACGCTGACGCGCTGCACGACCTCGCCGCGCTCGGCGCGACGATTCACATCGGCCAGTCGCCGAAACACCTTCCGGCCGACGCCGACCTCGTGGTCTATTCCGCCGCCATCGCCGACGACAATCCCGAGCTGCGTGCGGCCCGCGCCGGAAATCTCCCGCTTCGAAAGTACGCCCAGATGCTCGGAGAGGTCATGCGGCTGCGGACCGGAATCGCGATCGCCGGAACGCACGGCAAGAGCACGACGACGGCGATGGTCAGCTACATCCTTCGCCAGTCCGACTTCGATCCAACCTTCGTGATCGGCGCGGCCGTCGATCAACTCGGCGGCAGTTGCGGCGTCGGTGACGGACCGCACTTCGTCGTCGAGGCGTGCGAATACGATGCGTCGTTCCTCAATCTCTCGCCGCACCTCGCCGCGATCCTCAACATTGAGGAAGACCACCTCGACTACTACAAGAATCTCCAGTCGATCATCGAGGCCTTCAAGGCGTTCGCTTCGCTGCTGCCAGCCGACGGTGTGCTGATCGCGAACCGCGCCGATCGTGCGGTGGCGTTCGCGATCGAGGGCATCGGCGCGCGGGTCGAGACCTTCGGCGTCGACGCCGATGCGCACTGGTGCGCCACCGATCTGTGCGCCGTCAACGGACACTATCGGTTTCGGGTTCGCGCGGGCGGACGGCCGTTCCTCGACGTTCGCCTCGATCGCATCGCCGGCCGACATCAGGTCTCCAACGCCCTCGTTGCGACCGCGATCGCCCATCATTGCGGCGTCGCGGCGCCACAGATCGCCGGGGCGCTGGCCACGTTTGAGGGCGCCGACCGACGGCTGACGCACCGCGCCACCGTCCGCGGAATCGACGTCTTCGACGACTACGGCCATCACCCGACGGAGATTCAGGTGACGCTCCGCGCCCTGCGCGAATCGCACCCCGGCCGGCGACTGTGGGTCATCTTCCAGCCCCATCAGCACAGCCGCACGCGGTTCCTGCTGGCGGACTTTGCGCGGAGCTTCGGGCAGGCCGACCACGTGCTCGTGCCGGATATCTACTTCGTTCGCGACAGCGAGGCCGAGCGCGACGCGGTGCGCAGCACCGATCTGGTCGAGCGAATCCACGCCAACGGCGGTGATGCGCTCTATCTGCCGGATTTCGATGCCATCGTCGAGCACCTCGCGCAGCACGCGCAGGCCGGCGATCTCGTGCTGACGATGGGCGCGGGCGACGTGTGGAAAGTGGCCGATGACCTTGTTCGACGACTTGCGTGATTGCTGCCGCCCGAATGTCCCGCTCGCGCCGCTGACCTGGTTTCATCTCGGCGGTCCGGCCCGCTGGCTGATCGAGCCGCGCGATGAGCCGCAGCTCATCACGGTCCTGCACCGCGCGCGGGAGGCCGGATTGCCGGTGCGCTTCCTCGGACTCGGCGCGAACGTGCTGGTGCGCGACGCGGGCGTGGATGGAGCGGTCATCCGCCTCGCCGCTCCCGCATTTCAGCAGCTCGAATGGACGACCGACGGCGCGCGCGTCGGCGCCGGAGTCCACCTGACGAAGCTCGTTCGCGCCTGCGTGCATGCCGGCCGCGCCGGACTGGAGGTCATCGCCGGCATCCCCGGAACCGTCGGCGGCGGAATCCGCATGAACTGCGGTGGTCGGTTCGGCCAGATGTCCGACTCCATCCGCCGCGTCCGGCTGATCGATCGCGACGGACGGGTCGTCGAGCGCCGCCGCGACGAGCTGGGTTTCGGGTATCGCAAGTCGCAGTTGGGCGACGCGATGGTCGTGTCGGCCGAGATCGAACTCCGTCCGACCGACAGCCGCGCCCTCGTCGAGCGTTTCAAGGAGATCTGGCTCGCGAAGAGCCGCTCGCAGCCCGCCCTCGAACAGCAGAGTGCCGGCTGCATCTTCAAGAATCCGGATCCGCAGCGATTCGCCGGACGACTGATTGACGAGTGCGGACTGAAGGGTCGCCGCATCGGGGCGGCCGAAGTCTCACCGATCCACGCGAATTTCATCGTCGCCCATCCGGGGGGCCGTGCCGCGGACGTGATTGCCCTGATTGAGCATGTCGAGGAGCAGGTATATTCTCGGACCGGCGTTCGGCTCGAACGCGAAGTCGAGGTCTGGTGAACCCGGCGAATCCGGCTTTGCCGAAACTATGAGACGGAGCGAAGTAGCCATGGCAAAAACCGAAACCGTCGATGCCAACGTGCCGCGGCCCGGCGCCAACGCCCCCAGCACTCTTGCGATCACCGTCCTCATGGGCGGCGTCGGCGCGGAGCGCGACGTCAGCCTCGAATCCGGGCGATGCGTCGCCGACGCCCTTGAATCGCTCGGCCACACCGTCTACCGCGCCGACATCAACCCGGACAATCTCACCGCCCTCGCGCGACAGGTGGACATCGTCTACATCGCCCTTCATGGCGTGTTCGGTGAGGACGGTCAGGTGCAGGCGATCCTCGAGCGGCGCAAGCTGCGCTACACCGGCTCCAAGCCTGACGTCTGCTCGTTGGCGATGCACAAGGCCCGCGCCAAGGAAGTCTTCCGGCGGCACGATCTCCCGACGCCGCGCTTCGACGTCGCCACGCGGGAGAACCTCCGGGAAGCGATCGCGTGCTGGTCACTGCCGGTCGTGGTCAAGCCCGTCACCGAGGGAAGCAGCGTCGAATGCGCCATCGTGCGTGACGCCGCCGAATTCCGTCCGCGCGTCGAGCAGGTCCTGGCGAAGTACGCGGAATGCCTGATTGAGGAGTACATCCCGGGCAAGGAGCTGACGGTCGGAATCCTCGGGGATCAGGCGCTGCCGGTGATCGAGATCCGGACATCGCGCGAGTTCTACGACTACCAGGCCAAGTACCACGACGACGCGACTGTCTATTCGTTCGATATTGATCTGCCGGTCGACATGCTCGAGCATGTTCGCGAGATGAGCCTCGCGGCGCATCGCGCCCTTGGGTGCCGCGATGTCTCGCGCGTCGATTGGCGCGTCGATCCGAACGGTCTCAAGCCGTACCTGCTCGAAGTCAACGTCTCGCCGGGCATGACGTCGCACTCTCTGCTTCCGAAGGCCGCCGCCAAGGCCGGGATCAGCTTTGGGCAGCTCTGCGACACGATCGCGCGCATGGCCTATCGCCGGCGGATGGACTGATCCACGGGAGATCGCATGTCACGTCGACGCAAGTCGAAAGGGGCGCCGCCTCGGTCGCGCGGGCGCCGATTCATCGAGTCGCTCGACCCCCGCCTGCTGGCCTGGACGCGCACCGGCGCGCAGTACGCCGTCATCGTCCTCGCGATCCTGCTGCCGCTCCTGCTCGGCATGCAGCGGCTGGAGCGATTCGTGTCGGGACTTCCGGCGTTCGACGTTCCGCTGACGATCGAATGGGATCGCCTCCCGACGTGGCTCGCGTTGCCCGCGAACCAGCGCATCGTCGATTCTCTTCAGGAGGCGTGCGGCTTGACTCCCGACGATCGACTCAACCGCCCCGGCCTCGCCGCCGACGTGGCGACGCGTGTGCTTCAGCACGATCCCGGCTGGATCGAGCGGCTCGAGGGCGTCGAGGTCCGTCCGAACGGCGTGGTATCGATCCGCGCGCGGTTTCGAGAGCCGTTCGTGTGGGTCTGCCACGATGATGCGGCGTATCTCGTCGATCGCCGCGGCGAGCGCCTTCCGGGGAGCTACGCGCGTTCGAGCGTGACGGAAGGTCCGCTGCTGATCCTCGAGGGCGTTCAAAGTCCGCCGCCGCCCGTCGGCCGTGCCTGGTGTGGCAACGACGTGCGCGCGGGACTGAAGGTCGCGGCGGCGATCGAGTCGCGCTGCTTTCGGCCGCAGGTGACGCGCGTCCTGGTTCGCGAAATGTCGCCGTTGCGCGGCCGGACGCGTCCGCGAATCGACCTTGCCACCGACCGCCCCGGCGCGAGGATCGTCTGGGGCCGCGCGCCCGGCGACGAGGACGGTGTCGAGATCGCCGCGTCGCGGAAGCTCGCGCTGCTCGAATCGCTCTATCGCCGCTTCGGGCGGATCGATCTGGGTCGCTCGTACGTCGACGTCACGACCTGGCTGGACCACGTCGCGATGCCCGCGCGCGGCACCGCGCCGACCCACGCGTCGATGACGCCGGGCTGAACGCCGCGCGATTGAGCGGCCGCGGCGCCACGACAGTGGATCGCGGCACGCCCCGCGGCGAATGGCGATGCAGGGATCGCGCGGCTACGATTCCGGAGCGCTTTCCGAACCGGATCGCACGAATGGACGCACCCGTACCGGCCGATGCCTCCTGGCTCACGACGCTTCAGGCGCTGCTGCACTACTACCTGCCGCCCGTACAGCAGTCGCCGACGTCCGTCACCGCGTGCACCGTCGCGGCCATGGTTGGCATCATCATCGCCTTTCGCAGCGCGCGGCTCGCCGCTTCACTCGTGTGCCTTGCGGGCGTCGGTCTCGGCGCACTTGGCGGCTTCCGCCTCGCTGAGTGGATCCAGACGCCCGGGCCTATCAGCGCGGCGGCTGTGGGCGCCGTCGGTGGAATCTTCGCCTATCGAACGCATCGCATCTGGCTTGGCGCCGGATCCATCATCGTCCTCGTCACGGCCGCGCTGATCTACCAGCTCGGCCAGAACGGCGACTGGGCCGCGCTCCTGCCCGAGTCGGCCGGCGCGATCCGCGCAAACGGCGGGGGCGTGACGCTCGTCGAACCGGCCGAGCAGATGAAGAACCTCTATCCGAAAACCTCCGAGCAGGTCCGCCGACTGGTCGACACGGTCGCAGCGGAGCTGCGCGGCTGGGGCGTGCGCGGCTGGCTCGTGCCCGCTGTGGGACTCCTGTTCGGCGTCGTGCTCGCCATCTGGGCGCTGCAACTCGTCGCCGTCGCATGGCTCGCCCTGCTCGGCTCGATCCTCGCCGTGGTCGGGATTGCGGGCTTGCTCGCCATGGCTTCGCCGACGATGCAGCCCGAGTTGATCAAGCGTCCGGAATTGCTCGTCGCGGCCGTCGGCGGACTTTGGGTTTTCGGACTCGTCTGGCAGGCCAAGCTCGCCCGATTTGGAGACGCCGCTGCCGAAGATTCGCCTTCCGCCCGGTCCTAATCGTATCTTGAATTCCGAGGAGTTCGCGAGCCAGGGTGCGATTGAGGAGTTGCGCGCACCGAACCGGTGAGGCGCATGTTCGAGCTGTTTCGCTTCAACCCGGCATACGGTTCGCATGCCGCGGCGCTGCTGGCCGTGGTCGGCGTGGCCACCGGGGCGCTTGGCTGGCGGATTTCGTCGCTCGTGGCGGCCGCCAACGCCGCGCTGCTCGTGGGCTGGTGCAGCGCCCTCCTTCCGCTGCCGTTTTGGTTCGGAATCCCCATCATCGCAATATCGTCCCTCGCCGCGGGCTGGTTCGGCAGTCAACGCAGCCGGGCGACGATCGTGCTCGTGGCTGCCACGACGCTCGCAGTGCTGACGCGCTGGTTGCTTGAATCAGCGGCATTCCCGGCGTACGTCGATGCAGTGACGATCGTCGCGGTCGCCGTGATCGTCGTCGCCTTCTCGCTGCAGTTCTTCCCCGAGACCGTTGTCGTGATGTCGGCCATTCAGGGCGGCATCCTGGTGACCGCCGGCGTCGCCCTGGAGGCCGAGAAGCTGCCCGGGATACCGCTGAGCGACGCCATCGGGCTGTCCGCCGCGACGCTCTTTGTCATGCTCTGCATCCCCATCAGCGCGACCCTGATGGCCGTGCAATTCACCGACCTCCGTCGCTCGGAGCGGCTCTGATCATCCGAGCGGAGGTCGTTTTCCGCGGTCCGTGCTCCTCCGCCGTGCTCGTCGTGCGAGGGTTTCGACCGTCCCTCGCTGCCCCGATTATCGACTTTTCCGTCCAGAAGGCGTTTTGGCACGCCGAAATACGGATCGGTGAGCCGGGCTGACCGAAGGTCCGAGAACCTCGATTTGACAGGGCGGCGGGCGGGCGGATAAACTGGTAGTGGCGAGTCTCATTTCGGAACTGGTTGCTGCGGAAGGGGAAAGCTCGCACGTTTCCTGTCCTCGCGACCCTGTAGGGAGTGCCTTCGCATGACGCATGCTGCTGCACGCCACAGGATCTTCACGCGCCTCCTGGCGCTGATCGCGCTTCTCGCGTTTGGATCGTTCGCCCCTCCGGCGATGGCGGTCGTCGACGTGGCCCTCGGCGAGTTCTTCGATCTGGCGATCCCCACGGGCGGTCGTGTCGCACCGAACAACGGCACGACGACCACGACGGTCTCGTGCAACGTGGGCACGGAGCGCGTCGATTGGCGCGCGCAGATGAACCCCAATCACCCGTTCATCACCTTCGAGCTGTATCGTCTTGAGAGCGGCCGCCTCGTTCAGATCGGAATCAGCTGGACGAAGCACGGCTTCTTCGCGCTGGATCAGTCTCTTTGCAGCACCTGCACCGATCCGAACGGCGGCAGCGGCGTCTTTCTCGGCGTCAATTGTTCGGACACGTACAGCACCGCGAACAACGCCAACCGCAACTACCTCGGCCCGCGCACCGAGATCGACCCGTGGAACGCGACTTGGCAGCCGTGCGGCTCGTACTTTGATAACGCCTGGGGGACCATTGACAACGATTGTCTCCAGAGCGGCACCGCACCGACATTCAACGGCACGTCGCACCGCATGATCGTGCACGACGACGACATCAACCCCGCCCTGCACGCGGGGGCGATCTACTACACCGAGGGCGTGTACATTATCAAGAACGACGCCAATCGCGGAAACAACATCGGCTGGCGGCGCATCGGCATCGGCGGCAGCCCCGGCGCCTACACCTTCACGAACCAGAATCCCGATGGCACGACCATGTCCAACAACCACGCCGGGCGCGTGCCGCAGTACGGTCCGGCCCTAAACGTCTGGGGCTCGCACCGCGTTACGCTCAACGCAAACGCCGCCGTCTTCAACGACGGCGAGGTCTATGTCGCCACACAGGCGACGGACCTGGGCGGCGGAACATGGCACTACGAGTATGCGGTCTACAACTACAACTACACCGCCGCCGTCCGCGAGTTCAGTATCCCGATGCCTCCCTGCGGCGTCGTCTCGAACGTCGGCTTCCGCGATTGGAAATATAGTCAGCCCGTCACGCCCGGCGACGCGGCGAGCGCGAACGATGTTGACGGCACCGACTGGACGTACTTCCCCGGTGCTGGCATGATCGGGTGGAGGGACGACAGCGGGACGAACCCGATTCGCTGGGGCCAGCTCTTCAACTTCTGGTTTGACTGCAATCTCGCCCCGGCTGCGTCGACCGTTACGGTGACGTCTGCGACGGTCACAAGCCCGCCGACCCTGAGCGGAGCGCTTCAGGGCCCGAATCCGGCTTACGTGCTCGGCGACGTCAACGGAGACACGTTCGTGAATACCGGCGACATCCCCGACTTCGTCAACGTCCTGCTCTTCGGGACGGTCGACCCGTGCGTCCTCGGCGCGGCGAATGTCGACGGCGTCGGAGGCGTCGACGGGCTTGACGTTCAGGAGATGGCGGACCTGCTCTACTAGCCGCAGGCACCCTGTTGGACCGCGCTGGGGCGGGGCCGCGGTCGCGGGAGCGGGCCATCGGCGTCAATCAACCGGGCTGTGAAAACCGGCCGGGACGGTCAGGGCTCACGCGGTCTGGTCTTGCCGGTCATTTTTTTTCGCTGGACGCCGCCCCGCCCGTTCTGTTAACATTAACGGACCAATTGCTCCGGAGGCCGACCGCTCGGGTGCCTGGGTCTGCCCGGGTGCTTCGGAGGAGATTGGGGAAGAGAATCCGGGTCGGTACGGCCATTCGGCCGCTCGGTTTTCTGAGTACATCTTTTCTCTTGGGCGAGCGAGGTCACAGAAGGAGTCGCTATGTCTCTGCGCGGGAGTGGTTCAACGTGTTGCATTTGGGCGCTCGTAACGACCGTCGTCGCTGTCGCTGCGAGCGCTGCACCGATGTCGAATCGTGACCTGTTCGTCGCGTATCGGCCGGCGGCCGCCACGATCAGTCTCGACTTCGAACCGTCGGTCGCGGCCCGCGTCGGCCTCGTCGCCGGACAGACAGTCGTGATGAACGGTCAGGTCGACGAGTCGGACATGTCGCTGACCACGAAGAACGGTTCGCCGTTCAGTCTCGCGGGCGGATTGCGCACCGTGGGCCAGTTCTCCGCGAACATCCCGCAGGGACCCCTCGCCGGCGCTCTGGAATTCGGCGACCTCTACGTCGCGTTCAGCGGACGCAAGGCAACGCTGCAGGACGGCCGCGAACTCGGCCGCCCACTCTTCGAGCTCGCGCCGGATAGCACATCGATTCAGATCGACGCCTCGAACAACGCCCTCGTAATCACGTCGACGCTTGTCGTCGCCGAGTCCTTCGCCACGGAAATTCTGAGAGATGCCCGCGCTGCCGGCACGGCCGTCGGCACTTTCGTCCTGCGGTCGCAGGTCGCGGTGGAAGGCGTCGATCAGGTTGAGCGCCCGGGCAATACGTCGCCCGCCGGCGGCGGACAGCGCCTCATCGGCCCGGACGTCATCACGTCGACCATCGGGTCCTCCTTCAGCGAGTACGGCAGCTACGACCCCGGCACCGGCCGCATCGGCGCCTATGCCGTGACCACGGTCTCGTGCAACATCGGCGATCAGGACGCGATCTGGATCGACTGCACAAGCGGACCGAATTGCAATCAGCACCCCGTGATCGGGCAGAACATGTACCGCCATAAGACGGTCAGCGGAGCAGGCCGCTTCGAGATGATCGGCATGAGCTGGCTGAAGCACGGCTGGTGCGCGGCAGACGCACCGAACTGCGGCAGCCCGTACGTCCCCAACGGCAGTTGCGACTGGCTCGGCCTCTTCGCCACCGATACGTACGGCGCGAGCCTCAATGCCGCGCAGGACGATCTCGGTCCGCGGTCCGAGATTCAGCCCTGGACGGGCGTGTTCCCATATCCGTACATCAAGCATTGGAATTCCACTGGGACCGGCCGTCCGGACCAGCCGATCTTCAAGCGCCTCCAGATCCTCAACAGCGATCTTGACCCGGCGCAGAACGCCGGCGCGCTTTACTACTGCGAGGTACAGTACGTCCATACGCAGGAGCAGGAAGCCCGCCGCTACAACAACGTTTCGTATCGTCGCTCGACGGTCGGCGGTCTCGTCGGGACGCCGCCCAACGTGCAGTACAATCTCTCATTTGCCGACAGCACGGTCGCGCAGAGGGCCTGCATCGAGGTCTGGCCGACAATCGAGTCCGGCGTCACGCTCGTCAACGCCGACGTGATCAATGGATCGACGGTCGTCGATGGACGCTTCGTCCTCGGCTACAAGGTGTCTGATCTCGGCGGCGGGACGTGGCACTACGAATACGCGCTGTACAACATGAACGCCGATCGCGCTGCGGACGGGTTCATCGTGCCCTGCGGTGTCGGGACGACCATCAGCAATTCCGGCTTCCACGATGTCTTCTATCACAGCGACGAACCCTACGATGGCACCGATTGGTCCAAGCCGACCAACGGCGTCACGACGGGAACGACGCTGACGTGGGCCGCTCAGGCGTTCTCCCCGCCCGAGAATGCCAACGCGCTTCGCTGGGGAACGACCTACAACTTCCGCTTTGACGCGAACGTGCCTCCGACAGCCGGCAACGTAACGATCGACCTCTTCAAAGCTGGTACGCCGTCCACACTGACGGTCGCGGCGCAGGTCCCGAGCGTCCCGTGCGCCGATCCGGATATCAGCCCGATCGCCAACGACTCCGTCGCGTGCGGTGCGACGTACAACTCGTCCGCGCCGACCGTGTCCGGCACGCCGCCCTTCACCTGGAACCTCGTGGCCGGCCCGGGCGGCATGTCCGTCAATCCTGACGGATCGGTCTCCTGGGCGAGTCCGGCCGCGTCGTGGACGCCGTACACCGTCACGGTGCGGGCCGAGAGTACCTGTGGACCGGGCGCCGATCAGGAGTCCTGGCAGTTGACCGTGCTGCCGGGCGATTTTGACGGCGACGGGGTCCTCGGCGCCGGCGACATCTCCGACTTCGTCGATGCGCTCGTGAACCCGATGGGCGAGTGCCCGGCCGACGTGAATCTCGACACGCAAGTCGACGGCTTCGACATTCAGGAGTTCGTCGACAACCTCTGATCGTCGACTTCACGTTTGTATAGGAAACCGCAAGCCCCGGGTCGCCATCGGCCCGGGGCTTGTTCGTTTGGCCGGTGCGACTTGCGCTCGGATCCCGCACGGCCGCTGCGCCAAAGAGAACGCCCCGGCCGGGTGTGCGACCGGGGCGTTCGTCAGTTCATCGCGTTGAGCGGCGGTTCGCCGCAACGCGCTTACCAGGCGACGTACGAGCGGTAGTTCCGGCTCCGCGTCGTCCGTCGGCTGTGGTACTTCCGCCGCGACCGCGCGCGGTTCTTCGACGCGCCGTAGGCCTGGCTCGACGCCCCGATGCGGCTGAACGACCCGACCTGGTAGCCGCGCGTCACCCAGCCGTTGCTGCCGAACGCGTTCTTCTTCCACTGCTGCGCGAACTTCTTCAGTTCATGGGCGACCCGGGCCGCCTCGGATCGCAGGAACGTCCGCTCCGACGGGTTCTTCGACGCGTTGTAGCGTCGCGCCAACCGCTTGAAGAACTGCTGTTTCTGGCTGATCAGCGTGCGAAACGCCGCCTTGTTGCCGTTCGTGTTCTTCGCCGAAAAGTTGAAGTTCATGTCCTGTCCTTTTTCACAAAACCCTTGCTGGTCCGGTCCGTTACCGGCAGTCTTGACCCTTCGTCGGCGCAACGTCCGAGCCGCTTGACATTTCTCCGCCGTTTCTCCGCCCGATAACGATCCTCGGCGCATCACGCTCCCAACAAGGGCGCGGACCGCGCCGGCCCGTGCGTCCGAAAAGCGTTCGAGAATCGCTAGGCGTCGTCCGCCGCCCCGGATCCGCGGCGCCGGCCTCGACCCACGGCCCGCCGCGCCACACTCCGAAGCGACGTCGAGAGGGTCTCCACCGTCGGATGGCCGCCGACGCGCGGAATGACGACGAAGTCCATGCCCCCCGGTAGCTCGGCCTGAACCAGCCGGAACGCCTCGCGGAGCAGCCGCTTCAGTCGGTTCCGCCGCACGGCGGTGCCGTGCTTGCGACCCACGACGACACCCAGGCGGCTCCGCTGCCGGCCGTTCGGAAGTGCGTACATGACGATCCTCGCGTCGGCTGCCGAACAGCGCGACTCGTAGATCGCCTTGAACCGTTGCCGACCGTGGATCCGCGCGGACGCGGGCAGATCATGCATCAGGTTTGTCCCGCCACTCCGACATCGGTGAACGACCGCGCAATACCCGCAATCAATGCCGCGATCATCCGTCACTCGCCGACTTTGATTCCGCTCGCATGAGCCGGTCGCGGATCGCAAACCACTCCGGCCGGTCCGGGGGCAGTTCGACCACGATCTCATCGACGCCTGCGTCGTCCAGCTCGTGAAGCGCCGCGTATAACTTCGCCGCGTACGCCACCGAATCAGCGGGCAGCACGACGCTGCGAACGCCCTCGATCTCCGGCGTCGCCGGCGGATGCCGAACGATCCGGCCGACCGAGCGTCCTGCTCTGGTGCGCGATCGGCATAGTTCCGCCGTGTCGCCGTCGCACAGTCGCAGCCGTGCCCGCGGGGCATAGTGCCTTCGCGCCATGCCGGGAGACCGCGAGACTCCATCAATCCGGCGCGGGACACAATACGAAACGGGGCACCCCGCGGCCGCTTCGAGCGCCTCCCGGCTGATCGGCCCCGGCCGGAATACAACCGGATCCGACCCGGTCACGTCCACGACCGTCGATTCGAGCCCGCCGGGAGTCGGCCCCGCGTCGAGGATCAGCTCGATCCGGCCGCCGAGCGAGCGTTGGACATGCTCGGCCCGCGTCGGCGAAACCCGTTCCGAACGATTCGCGCTCGGTGCTGCGATCGGCAAGCCCGCCTGCCGCAACAGGGCCAGCGCGACCGGATGCGACGGGACACGCAGCCCGACCGTCTCGCCGCCGCCAGTGACGACGTCCGGAATCGCCGCAGTACGCCGGACGACGATCGTCAGGGGTCCGGGCCAGAATCGCGTTGCCAGCCGTTCCGCGACGGCCGGCCACTGCGAAGCGAACCTCGCAGCCGAGGCCGCGTCGGCGACGTGAACGATCAGCGGGTTGCCGGTCGGTCGCCCCTTCGCCGTGAAGATCCGCGCTACCGCGTCGGCATCGAGTGCGTTCGCCCCCAGTCCGTAGACGGTCTCCGTCGGAAACGCGACGAGGCCGCCATCGCGGAGGATCGCCGCCGCCCGTGCGATCACCGTTTCGTCCGGCGCGCGGGCGTCAACGCGTTCGATGGCCGTCGTGCGTTCTTTCATCGCGATCCCGTCTCGGCGACTCGTTGCGCCGCACCAGGCGGCCGGACCACCCGGCAGGTAGATTATAACCCATGGATCGGAATGGACTTAGCACAGCTTATTGACAGGCGGCAGAATCGCCGTTAATGGTGGTAGCGGCGCGGTACACGTCTGTCCACTCTTCCCCGGGTTTTTCTGACGTTCCGCGCTGATCCCGCTCGCCGTGTGTTGGGGACGCGGGCGGTGAGGAGATTGGACGATGGATCGCCGTACCCGACGTTGGCTTCGCTGGACCAGTCTGGCCGTTACCTGCATCGGAACCGTCAGCGCGATGAGCTGCGTGACGCGCGTCGGTGAACTGATGCTCAACGGTCTGACGATCGGCGGCATCACGGGCCTCTTCGGACTGGCCAGTCCGGCCGCCGCCCAGGTGGGCGCGGGCATCGATCTGGTCACCGACGTGGTCCGCTGGCTTCGCTAGCCGGGTCCTGCGGGGGCCCATGCATCCCGGATTGACGGCGGAGTCCGTTGATCCACGCGTCATCCATGCCCGGTTCTGCCAGCAGATACTGATGCTTGAATTGCTCCGCGCGACCGGCCTGCGCTTGGCGACGGGCCGTGTCGATCGCGTCGATCGTCCCGTGCGGCAGCACGGCCACCTGCACGGGCCCGAGTCGTTGCGAATCGCGCTTCTGCCGGTACTCGATGTTCTCGCGGCAGAGCGCCCCGTCGAAAGAGGTTGCGAGGCGCCCCGCGTCGATCGGATCCGCACCGTCGGCGCCGGCCTGCAGATAGACCCGGTAGTACGGCAACTCGGCCCAGCGCGGCGCGACGAAAAACGTGTCCACGACCACGCTGCATCGCGCCGCCGCGTCGCGCATCGCTTCGACGACGTGGTGCTCGGTCAGCTTTTCGCCCGTCATCGACGACGTGTGCGCGCCCTTGCTGAGGAACTCGATCACCGGCGCCTCGCCGAACCAATCGACCACGCGGACGCGATCGCCGATGTCGTAGCGCCAGAATCCAGAGGAGGTCGTCAGGAGCAGGAAATACTCGCGATCCGTCTCGATTGCCTCGATCCCGATGGCACGACGCGCGTCCGATTCATAGTCCTCGGCCGGGATGAACTCGAAGGCGTGGCTTGTCACGTCGAGGATGCCCGCCGGGGTGTCATCGGCGATTGGGATCGACATCCGTCCTTCGCTTGCCAGCAGTCCGGGATCGCGGACCGGCATCCGCCCGAACCACGGCTCGAAGCGCGGCCGGTACAGCCCCATCGTCCCGCCAAGCCAGTGCGCGACGAATCCGAGCCGCCAGTAGTCGCGCGGCCGTAGCACATCATGCGTGGACACGAGCGCTTCGAGCCGTCGCGCCGCGGCCGGATCGGACCGCAGCCGGCGGCTCAGTTCCGCCCGGATGGTGTCGGGGATTTCGAACGCGGTGGAAATCGTGCCATCGTGCACGTCCCGGATCAGCGCCGCGCGGTGCGCGTCGGCGGTCTGAACGAGAAGCAGCAGTGTCGCGGGGTTCGCCGTAATCAGGAACGCGACGTCCTTCGGCACGGCCAGCCGCATGATGACGTAATACTTCGCCCGCGGATCGGGAATGGCCGACACGGCGAGGGGCGCCGTGTAGAAACGCCGCACGAGCCGCTTCTGCGTCGATGCCATGAGTCCCGTGATCGCTCCGCAGGGAACGCCGGCGGTGGTCATCGACTCGTTCATCGGACTGCTGACCTGCGTGATGTGCCGCAGGATGCAGCCGGGATGGTCCTCGAGCGCCTTGAGTCCCCAGACATTCCAGCCGCGCCGATACTCCGCGAGAAACGCGCTCGTGACCGGCACGTGCTTCGGCTCGCGCGTCGTGCCACTCGTGAGCGCGAACATGAGCAGGCGTTGCCGCGGGCCGAGCAGCGCCCGCGTGTCGCCCGCCTTCAGGCGCTCGATGTCCGCGGCGTAGGCGTCGTACGACGTGATCGGCACGCGTTGCGCGAGGTCTGCGAACGTCCGCACGCCGGACAGTCGATGCCGCTGCCCGAATTCACTGTCGCCGTTCAGGCGCAACTTCGAGCGCAGCACGGCCGCCTGGGTGCGGCGGGCGCGGCGCGCCTGCTCCATAAAGGCCGCGACCGCACTCGCGGCATGCCGCCGTGCGAACGCGAGCGCCAGTCGATCAAAGTATCTCCCCACGATTGAAATCAGCGCGTGTCCGGCGCGTTCGCGCGCGCTGCGCGTGCCGGCGACTGGTCGTCAGACTCCGCCGCCGCATGCGCCCAATCGCCGGCGCCGACGACGTCGCGCGCCGCGCGCCGCGCCGTTGCGCGCTCGCCCGCCGCCATCTCCGCGAAGGAGCCGAGCTGATACATGTTGTCCGGGCCGCACTGGCCGGCGAGGAAGCGATCGAAGAATTCCACGGTCCGCCGCGCGTACTCGGCCGGCCGAACGGCCACGCACTGGTTGTGCCGTGCGTCCGGAACGATCCAGAGGTATCGCGGCTGCGGCGCGAGGGCGTAGAGCAGGCGTGATTGCTCGACCGGGATGTAGCTGTCGCGCTCGCCGTGAATGAACAGCATCGGCCGCGGCAGCATGTCCGGAATCGCTTTCCTCACCGACGGGAACGAGCAGCCGAAGCGGCGCTCCGCGCGGTGGATCATCGCCCATCGAAGGAACATCCAGAACTCGGGCGGGTGGTTCTCGTAGACGAACTTCACTTTCGCGAAAATGTAGGCCCAGCGCTTCATGAGGTGCTCGAGCGCCGCATCCGACGAAAACGCGCCGTCCGTCACGAAGCACTTGACCATCGAGTCGCGCGCCGACGTGAGGATCCCCGCGGCCGCCCCGCGTGAGATGCCGAAGAAGCCGATCTCCAGCGGCCGGTGATTCTCCTCCAGCCAGTTTCGCAGGAACGCCAGCGCCCCGCGCACGTCCGCGATCTCCCGATCGCTGGCCCATTGCCGCGGCACATAGCCGCGTTGCCGGGCCGAATCCCCGTGCCCGCGGAAGTCGAACGAGAACACGTCGTAGCCGTTCTGGATCAGCGGCAAGCAATAGCGCGCGCAACTGTAGCGATCGCTCTTGAACTCCGGCGCAAACAGGATCAACCCCTTGCGCGGCACGCCGTCGACCGGGTGCATGAACACGCCGCGCAACCGCACGCCGTCCTCCGACCAGAAATCCACGTCGTCGCCCGGAAGGCGCGGATGCGAGACCTGAACGCGCGACAGCGGCGGCTCGGTATCCGTGAAGATGTTCAGGCTGATCAGCACGTACTTGCGGATGACGAGGTACGGGATCACGACCAGCAGCGTCAGCGTCGCGACAATGCTGGACAGCGCGAAATTCCGCGAGATGAAATGCCAGAGTTCCGACGGGAATTGCGAGATGGGCCAGTCCAAGACCGCGCTCCGGACCTGTCAGCGGGATCCTATCGTCCGGCCGGCACCCCGCCAAGCGCCTCCTGGAATCGCGGCCCCTCGCCGTATGCCCAATTCGGTAGCGGCGCCCGGACCTCGAACAGCTCCAGCGCTACGGCCCCGTTGGGCCAATGCACAGTGGCAATGGCTGGGGGCTCCGGACCCTCTGAATTTGCGGCCGCGTCGATCAGCAGGACGCGGGCACCGTCCGGGATCGCCGAAATCAGCGCTCGGTACCGCTCCCACGCCTCCGGCGGGGAAGCGCGGTGCGGCGCGAACAAGTACGCGCCGACCCGAAGATACTGCTCGAAGCCGTAGATCCACGGCGCGGAGACCTTCGGCGCGGCGAGCCATGCCTGTGGCGGCATCGGCGCGAACAGGAGCATTCGGATGTACGCCTGATTCGCCGGCGCGCGGACGAGCACGGCGTCGTACCGTTCGGCAATCGGTCCGGTGTAGGCGAACACCTGCGGAAGGTCCGCGCGAAACGCCGGCGCGGCGAACACAAGATAGTCCACGAAATACGCCCGGACGAAGTGTGCGACATTCGCGACCGTGAGCGTGCCGGCCACGACGTACACCATCCGCCGCTGCGCCGATGCCGCGATCCACCGTCCGCACAGCGCGACGCCGTGACCGACGGCGATGTTCAGCACCGGGATGCCCAGTACGGCACGCATCGGATGCGGCGACCAGTCGCGACAGATCGCCACTGGCACGGCGTACAAAAGCAGCCAGCCGAGCACGAACCGGCTCCACGCCGATCGTCCGGCTGTTGCGACGATCTGGACCATTCCCACGAGAAGGAACGGAGCGGTGATGAGCAACAGTTGCCCGACGCCCGGAACGTGGCAGTTCGCGATGTCGCTTCCGCGGAGGAACAGGTACTCGGGATCCCACTCGCGCGCGTAGTGCAGCAGGAACGTGCGGATCGCATCTCCGGCCGATGATTCATGCGCTCCGATCAGCGTCGCGCCGGCACGCGCCGCGAGTCGCTCCGGGGCGTGCGTTGCGGTCGAGATCATCGGCGCCGCGCCGATGCCGAGCCCGATCAGAAACGCGGCCAGCACGGCCCGGCCACGCCGACTTCGGCACGCATCCCGCCACGCGCGGGCTTGTTGCGCGATAAGCAGGGCGAGTCCGACGGGGACGAGCAGCCGCGATGCGGGATAGGCCCACGGGGCGAGCGAGAACGTGACTCCGCTCAGCGCCGCCCAGGCGACGGTCGAACGATGCGGATCGCGACACCCGGATGACGTCAATATCCCTGCACGGTTCGCGGCCCAGAATCCCGCGACCACGAAAAACGGAACGATGCCTGATTCGTGCGCGGTCCGCGTCAGGGAGACATGCCACGGACAGACCGCCAGCGCCGCGGCCGATGCAAGCGCCGCCGCGACACCCGTTTCACGCCGCAGCCAACGCCAGATTAGCACGATCGTCAGAACGCTGAGGGTTGCACCTGCGAGGCGCGCCGCCGCGATGGTCGGCCCCAGGATCGCCACGGCCGGCAGCGTCAGATACGTACTCAGCGCCGCGGTGTAGTCGCCCGGGCCGAAGCTGCGCAGGAACGCCGGCCATCGCGCGCCGTACCGATCACAGCCCGTTTCGAGCAGGCACCATGAATCGTACAGTCGCGAGGCCTCGTCCTGATGGAGGCCCGGTGGGACGATGTCGAGCGCCGGGAGGCGCAGTCCCGCGGCGATCGCCACGATCGCGGCTGCCCAAAGCCATTCCCCGCGCGACGTCGCCGTCACGCGTCGGCTCATACCGCACGCGATGGAATCGGGTCAAGGACGCGGAATGCGAAGCCGAGTCGACACGAGGCGATGATCCGAGCCATCTCCGGCGTGCACGGCGTAGTCGAGGGCGCCGATCTCCGCCGACACGAGGACGTGGTCGATTACGAACGGCAGCCCGTACGTCGGACGCGTCGCCAGGTGGCGCCCGGGGCGCATCCGCCGAACGTCGCGGAGCCGCCGCGTCGATGCCGCGTACGCCGGCGCGCCTCGAAACGAATTGAAGTCGCCCGCCACGACGACCGGACCGCGAATCGTGCGCAGCGTCCGATCGAGGTGCAGCGCCTCCCTCAGCCGCAGCACCTCGCTGGGCAGGAACGAAATCGCCGGCGGTCCGACGAGGGGCGCAAGGTGCACGTTGACGAGGATGAATTCGACGCCGCCGACTTCAACGCGCGTGACCAGTCCGTACGGCTCCGATGTGCCCACGTGCAGGACGCGCGGCTCGCCGATCCGCCCGCGCACGAGCGTCATGTTGCCCACCGGCACCGCGAGACGCCGCCACAGCGCCTCGAACCGCGATCGCAGCCCGAGGTCCGCCGCGATCCGCGACGCCGTCGGCAGTCCGCGGGCGCGCGGCGCATCGTCCGGCACGACCTCCTGCAGGCAGATCACGTCCGCGTCGATCTTGCGCAGCGCCGACAGGCACTTCGCCCAGCGCCGCCCGCACCAGATGTTGTACGTCACCACGCGCAGCTCGACCGAGGTTGCGGCCTGGACCGACGGGCGGACGACGCCCCGCGGCGCCTCCCGCAACGAAACTGAACGCTTATCGGGCCTCGGCTCCAGCAGGGCGGTTTGCATGTGTCGTGTATCGACTCAACCGCCGCCCCGGTTCGATGCCGGTCGCGAATTCGGGCGATCCCACGGTGGACCGGCCCGATCGGCGTTTCAGCAGGGGGGGCAAGTCGGTCAGAGGGGCGTGGCTGAATCCCGCCGCAGCATTCCGCAGCGGACGACGACGGCGATCGTCAGCACGATCGTCGCGGCGAAGACGATGACGGCGTAGCGTGCACGGATGAAAACGACCGAGCAGCCGACGGCGGCGTAGAACAGCGCGAGGGCGTACGAGATCAGCACGGTCTGCCGGACGGTACGACCGCGTTCGCGGAGCTGGTCGTAGAAGTGGCTGCGGTCGCCGATGAACAGCGGGCGCTTGTTCAGCCAGCGCCGTGCGATCGCCAGCGCCGTGTCGAAGACCGGCAGGGCGAAGACCATCAGCGCGCCGATGAACCAGCGCGGCTTGTCATGCTCGGCGAACAGCAGGATGAGCACTGCCGCGTTGAAGCCCAGCAGCAGCGAGCCCGCATCGCCCATGAACATCTGCGCTGGGTTGAAGTTGTAACGCAGGAATGCGAGGCACGCGCCGAACAGCGAGACCGCGACCGACAGACGCACCGGGTCGCCCGTCGAGCTGTAGCCCTGCACCGCCAGGTGCGCCGCGATGCCCAGGAACCCGAGACTGATGATCCCGATCACGCCGCTGCACAGCCCGTCCAGCCCGTCGATCAGGTTCGTCGCGTTTCCCGCTCCCATGAGGATGAACACCGTGATGACGGACGACATCACCCACAGCACACCATCCGGTACGTAGCCGGCCAGCCCGTGCAGCATCACCGCCGCGACGCGATCGCCGATGCCTCCCCAGACGAGCACCGCGCCGGCGACCAGTTGCGCGATGAGTTTCGTCCGCGGACGGATATCCAGCAGATCGTCCACAAGCCCCGTCACCATCATGATCGTCCCCGCGATCAGGATCGTCAGGAGCATCGCCTGGGACGCCGGGAACGCCATCGCCGAATAGACCATCGCCGCCGCCCAGCCGAGGTACATGCCCACGCCGCCGAGGTAGGGGATCGGCTTCTCGTGCGGCTTCAGCCCGGCGTCGGGAAGGTCATAGATCTGGCTTGAGATCGCGATCGTGCGAACGATCGGCATCACGAGCATCGTCACGACGAGCGATACGCCGAACGGCCAGAGGTACGGCGCCAGCACGTCGCTTGCGGGCGGGGTGGCGGCTGGTGGCAGGGTTGCGAGAATGGACATCCCGGGCCTGATTCCGTTCAGCCTCAGGGCGGCGCGGTCATCGCGCGGAACTCATCGACGCCCCATTGCGCCGAAACGGCCTAGGAGACCTCCCAGGTCTCACCATCGTCGTACATCGCCGCGAGCCGTCCGCGGCCGAGCCGTTTCGTGGCGTTCTTTACCTGCTCGTCGAGCAACTCGTCAAAGGTAGGTCGCTTCACCGCGCGGAAGATGCCCAGCGGCTCGGGGAACTGCGGGTGCGTCATGCGGCTGAGCATGAGCGCCAGCACGGGCTCCGACGCCGACTCGTCATGGAACAGCAGGTCGTCCTCGGTCATGCCGTTTCCGAGCGTCACGACCTCCGGCTCCAACCCGTTCAGGCGAATGCCCTTGTCGCGATTCTTGCCGAAGATCATCGGCTTGCCGTGCTCGAGGTAGAGCACGTGCTCGGCGCGATGGTCCTTGACGGCCGCGTAGTCGAACGCACCGTCGTTGAATACGTTGCAGTTCTGGTAGATCTCGACGAACGCCGTGCCCTTGTGGGCGGCGGCCCGCTGGAGCACGTACTCGAGGTGTTTCACGTCCGCGTCCAGCGCCCGGGCGATGAAGGTGCACTCTGCGCCGACGGCGAGCGAACACGGGTGGATTGGATTGTCCACCGTCCCCATCGGCGAGGACTTGGTCAGCTTGCCGAGCTCCGACGTAGGCGAATACTGGCCCTTTGTCAGGCCGTAGATGCGGTTATTAAACAGCAGGATCTTCAAATCCACGTTCCGCCGCATCGTGTGGATCATGTGGTTCCCGCCGATGCTCAGTCCGTCGCCGTCGCCCGTCGCCACCCAGACCGACAGGTCCGGCCGCGCCGCCTTCACGCCCGTGGCGATCGCCGGCGCGCGGCCGTGGATGCCGTGGAATCCGTACGTTTCGACGTAGTAGGGAAACCGGCTCGAGCAACCGATGCCCGAGACGAAGACGAAGTTTTCTTTCGGGATGCCCAGCGTCGGGAGCACCTTCTTCATCTGCGCGAGGATCGAATAATCCCCGCAGCCCGGGCACCAACGGACGTCCTGGTCCGTCGTGAAGTCCTTGGCGGTCAGAACCGGGAGCGATGTGTCGTGATGCATGGTGTTGTTCGTCCTTCCAACGTCGACTCGCCACTACTTCAGCAGCGAGATGATCTTCTCGTAAACCTCGGAGATGAGGAACGGCTTGCCCTGGACCTTGTCGAGGCCGATCGCGTCCACGAGGTACTCGGCGCGGATCAGCTTGCGAAGCTGCCCGCCGTTCAGCTCGGGAATGAGCACCTTCTTGAATCGCGACAACACGTCGCCTGTGTTCGCCGGGAAGGGGTTGAGGAACTGCAGGTGGGCCGACGAGACGCGGTGTCCTTCGGCACGGGCACGGCTGGCCGCGCTCAGCAGCGCGCCGTACGTCCCGCCCCAACCAAGCACAAGCAGGTCGCCCTGCGGATCGCCGTTGACTTCCAACGGCGGGATGTCCTTCACGATGCCCGCGACCTTCTTGGCCCGCAGGTCAACCATTTTCTGGTGATTCAGCGGGTCGTAGCTGATGTGCCCCGCGCCGTCCTCTTTCTCGATGCCGCCGATGCGATGCGCCAGCCCCGGCGTCCCCGGCAAGGCCCACGGCCGCGCGAGATGCTCGTTTCGCTGATACGGCAGGAACGAACTTGCATCCGCGGACGTCGGATGCTTGATCTCGATCTTCGGAAGCTTCTCTGGGTCCGGGATGACCCACGGCTCGGCGCCGTTCCCGATGTAGCCGTCCGTCAGCAGGATCACGGGCACCATGTACTTCGTCGCGATCCGCACGGCCCAGATCGCCATGTCGAAGCAGTCCGCCGGCGAACGCGCCGCGAGCACGCAGAGCGGACATTCGCCGTTGCGCCCGCAGACCGCCTGAAGCAGGTCCGCCTGCTCGGTCTTTGTCGGTAGTCCCGTGGACGGCCCGCCGCGCTGAACGTCGACGATGACGACCGGCAACTCGGTCATCACGCCCAAACCGATGGCCTCCATCTTGAGCGCCAAGCCCGGACCGCTCGTTCCGGTCGCTGCGATCGCGCCGCCGAACGCCGCCCCCAGCGTCGACGCCATCGCCGCAATCTCGTCCTCGGCCTGAAACGTCTTCACCCCGAAGTTCTTGTACATCGAGAGCTGGTGCAGGATGTCGCTCGCCGGCGTGATCGGATACGACGCATAGAACAGCGGCTTGCCCGCCAGCTCCGCCGCCGTCACCAACCCGAGCGCCACCGCCTCGTTGCCCGTGAGCTTCCGGTACCGTCCCGGCGCGAGCTTCGCGCGCGGAATCCGGAACGACGTCGGAAACAGCTCGGCCGTTTCGCCGTAGTAGTACCCGGCCTTCAGCGCACGGATGTTCGCCTCCGCGATCTCCGGCTTCTTGCCGAACTTGTCCTGGATCCACTTGATCGTCGGTTCCAGCGGCCGCGAATACAGCCACGCCACCAGGCCGAGCGCGTAGAAGTTCTTGCAGCGCCCTGCCGCCTTCGCGCCGATGTTCAGGTCCTTCAGCGCCTCGTTGTTCAACTTCGTGATCGGCACGCGATAGACGCGGTACTTGCTGAGCGAGCCGTCCTCGAGCGGGTTCGACTCGTAGCCCGCCTTCTGGAGATCCGACTTGCTGAACGCGTCGTCGTTGACGATGACGATGCCGCCGACCTCGACGTCCTTGATGTTCGTCCGCAGCGCCGCCGGGTTCATCGCGATCATCGCGTTGACCCGGTCACCGGGCGTGTGGATGTCGCGGCTGCTGAAATTGATCTGAAAACCGCTGACGCCCGCCAGCGATCCGGCCGGCGCGCGAATCTCCGCCGGAAAGTCCGGCAGCGTGCTCACGTCATTGCCGAAGATGGCCGACGCGTTGGTGAATTGCGTGCCGACGAGCTGCATCCCGTCGCCGGAGTCGCCGCAGAACCGGATGGCGACTTCGTCAAGCTGTTGAACCGATTTCTTTGTCAGGGTGTCCATGATGGGTCCGTCGAATAAACGCGAACAACTCCCTCGGGGCCGCGGCCCGATTCCTCTATTGCATCGGATGGCCTCGCGGCTGAACAGGACAGTATAGCCAATACCCCGCGCGGCGGGTAGCCGATGCCGCCTCGCCCGCGCCGCCGCAAGGCGTGCGTAAGTCATTGGCGCATCGAACGCATCGGAGGCGGACCGCGCAATTCCGGCGCGGCTTGGAGGGCGGACTGCGGCCGGCTGCGGAACAGTGCATCGTGCCGCGTGTGCTTGCTTGAGAGGCGGACGGGCTGGCCGCGGATGAACACCGCCGCCACGCCGCACGTGGCTTGCAATGGCTCGTCCTGCGAGACGATGACGTCCGCGGACTTGCCCGGCTCCAACGATCCGATCCGGTCCGAGACCCCCAAGATCTCCGCCGCGTCGAGCGTGATCGCCCGCAATGCCCGCTCGCGGTCGAGACCGTGCGCCGCTGCCATGCCGGCCTCGACGCCCAGCAGCTTCGCGAGCGTCGCCCCGCCCGTCGCGAAGCAGAAGCGGACTCCCGCTCGTGCGAGTTCCCCCGCGTTGCGATACACGCTGTCCCACGGCTCGAACGGTCCGCCCGGATACTCCGTCGCACGCTCGATGATCACGTCGGCCTTCGCCGCGGCCAGCTCGTCGGCGCATTTCCACGCTTCCCGTCCGCCGTAGATGATCGGCCGCAGCTCGTATCGATCCGCGAACCGCAGCGCCTCGCGGATCTGCTTGTAGCTGCCGGCTCGGAACACCACGGGCCGACGGCCGCTCGAGTAAGGCGACATGGCCCGCAGGACGCGCTCGAACGGCGGCAAAAGCCGTTCATTCGGTCCCGCCGAGTCGACCCGAGCGGCGTAATGCCGCGCCGCGCGGAAGAACTCTTCGATCTCCGCCATTGCCCGCCGGTGCGCCGCACGCTGCTTGCCGCGCTCCTCGTCCTTCACGCCGCGCGGGAAATCTCCCGGCAGCGACGGCAGGCTGACGCATAGTGCGACGCCATCCGCGAGTCGCGCCTCCTGTTCCGTCCATCCGACAAGCTGGACGATCCCCGCGCGACCGGCGATCACCGTTCCGCGCGGCGTGCCATCGTCCTCCACGCGGAAGGCCTCGCCCTCCGGAAGCACCAGCGCCGACGTAATCCCCGCGGCGCGCGTTACCTCGACGGCCGCCGCGAACGGGTTGTACGCCGACAGCGCCCGCAGGTCCGCCTGAAATCGTCCGATGTCGGACGTGTCGACGCTTCCCGGGACCGATCCGATCTCGGTCAATCCCAGTGACGTTCCAGCGTTGATCAGTCCCGGATAGACGTTTAATCCGGTCGCATCCACGACCACGGAGCCGGGCGGCGGCTGCGCGGACGACTTGGCGCCGACCTCGGCGATCTTCCCATCGCGGATCACCACGACGCCGTTTTCGATCGCCGGACCGCGGATCGGATGTACGGTGCCGCCGACGATCCAGTATTCGTTCGCCCCGGCCGCGATTTCCTGCGGCGGCCGCGGCGCGATGAACTGCCTGCCCGGCCGCGCGGGTCGGGGCCGGTCAGGATCCAACTCGGTGTGCTGGAAATAGACCTCGCCGTCGATCATCGTAAGCACGCAGCGCGACGTCGTGTCGATCGGATACCCGTCGAAGACTGCGACGTCGCCGAACTTGCCAACGTCCAGCGATCCGACGTATCGATCCACGCCGAGTTGGCGCGCGCCGTTCAGCGTGCACAACGTGAGCGCATCGTTGACGCTCAGGCCGCCGTACACGACCGACTTCGCCGCCTCGATGTTCAGGTGACGCATCAACTCCGGCGAATCCGAATTGACGGTCGTCACGATGCCGGCCTGGAGCATCCTCGCCGCGTTGTGCGGGATCGCGTCGTACGCCTCGATCTTGTACGCCCACCAATCGGAGAACGTCGATGCGCCGACGCCGTGACGCAGGATCTCCGGTATGACGCGGTACCCCTCGAGCACGTGCTGGAGCACCGCCACGCGAAACCCGAAGTCCTCCGCCACCGAGAGCAGCCGTACGATCTCGTCCGCCCGGTAGCAATGCGTGTGAACCCAGATCGCGCCGGCCAGGACGTCCGCCAACGCCTCAAGTCGCAAGTCCCGACGCACCGGCCGCGGATCGCCGCCCGCCTTGCGCTTCGCGTCCGCCTCGCGCAGCTCGCGCTGATAGGCGCGCGCGGCGTCGAACGCGCGTCGCATCACGGCTTCCACGCCCATCCGGGAATTCGGGAATCGCGTCCCGCGCCGCCCGAAGTTGGATTGCTTCACGTTCTCGCCCAGCGCGAACTTCACCGTCCGCGGCGCTTCCTTGAACAACCACTCGCGGGCCGGCCGGCCGTACTTCAGCCGCAGCGTCGCGTTCTGCCCGCCCATCGTGTTCGCCGAGCCGTGCATCGTGTGAATCGTCGTCACACCGCCCGCCAGCGCCCGCCACGCTGAGACGTCGCGATGATCGATCACGTCGCGGACGCGGACCTCGCACGTCACGGAAAGCGAGAGCTCGTTCAGCCCGCCGTCGCTGCAGATGTGCGAATGCGGATCGATGATCCCGGGCATCACGAAGTAGCCGCGCAGGTCGATCGTCCTCACGCCCGCCGGCGCGCTCAGCCCCTTTCCGATCTTGGCGATCTCTCCATCGCGGATCAGCAGGTCCGTCTCCTCCAGGTCGCCGTGCGTGATCGTCAGCAGCGTCGCGTTCTTCAGAAGCACGTCGCCGCCGGTCTGAAACCGGGGTTTGCGATCCGCCTCGATCTCGCACGCGTATTCGGGGTAGTTTCGTTCCGGCTCCGCCGGGGCGCTGGTCGTCGTCGCCGTCGCCGTTGTTGTCGGGGCACTCGTCGCTCGCTCCTCACGCTCACGCGATCGGGCGCGCCCGCCGCGCTCCGATTCCTCGCCCTCCGGCTCGCCGCCATCATCACGCCGCCGTCGCCGATCGTCCTCGTCGATCACGGGGTACGTCGTCCCATCGACGATGACCCAGCGCACGTGCGTCGATTCCTCGCCGATCGCGCCCGTCGTCAGCGTCAGATGCGCGAGCGCCCCGGGCGCGATCCGCCCCAGCGCCGACTCCATGCCGAGCATGCCCGCCGCGTTCGTCGTTAGCGCCGCGACCACCGCAGACTCGGGCAGGCCCCGTTCGAGCGCCTTCCGCACGTTCTTCCAGAATTCGTCGGTCTTCTCGAACTCGAACGTCCCCAGCGCGAACGGGATCCCAGCCTCGTGCAACCGCCGGGCCGTATCGACCTCTTCGTGCCACAGCCGCATCCGTTCGTCCGCCAAACGCTTTGGCTCGAACTCCTGCGCCTCCCACGCGTCGTCGAACACCGGCGAAAGCGGCCCCTCCGCCGGACCGCTCGCCGGCCGGCTCGTCGGCAGTCGCTTCGGCTTCGGCTCCTCCGACCACTTCAGGCTCAGCACGATCGGCACGCGCTCAGCCTTCAGCCGGTCCACCGCGCGCCACGCCTCGCGCGCCCCGGCCAGGATCGGGCGCAGCCCGAACTCCGCTGCGATGTCCAGCGCCCGGTGGATCTCGTTCTCCGTGTTCGCGACGAAGAGAACGGGTTGCTGGCCAGTCCGCACCGCGCCGAGCGCTTCCAGGTCGCGATCGAGCGGAATGCGCTCCGCATCGGGATGCCGCTGCGACCACGCCGCAAGTGACTCATGCCACGCGCTGTCCAGCAGCGTTTGCCGAAATGCCGCCATCGCGCCCATGGTCGTCGTTGGATACTGCGGCATCTCCATCCGCCGCGGATCGGTGCGACGCCGCGGACCCCGCTCCTCCGATCCCGTGATGAACGCCGCCACCTGCGTCACGTCGCCGCGCAGGACCGACTTCCGCAAGGCGTCCTCGCCCATGGCGATCAGCGCCGCGCGACCCGCGAGAACCACCGGCCGCGGCGCGACGAGCGCCGCCGTAAAGCCGAGTCGCCGCGCCTCGCCGCGCTTCGACTCGCGAACATCAATGCGCTCCTCGGCGCGCCAGTTCGGATGCACGAGCCTTCGATAGGCCGCCACCGTCGCCGATTGCGGCGAATCGATGACGTCCGGGTCGATCTCCTCGACCCGCGCGCGCTCTGCGTCCGATGGCTCGCCGCTCATGCCGCGGACCGACATGGCATCGATGAAGCCCGGATAGACCGTCAGTCCCGTCGCGTCGAAGACCCGTGCTTCCGCCGGCGGCGTCACGTCGGCGCCGAATGCGACGATGCGACTTCCGGACAGCACGACCGTGCCGCGCTCGATCACCCTGTTGGCATCGACGACAATCCGCGCCTGCACGATCGCCAGCGGTGGTTCGTTGCGACGCTCCTTGCCGACGGCCGAATGGACGAATCCGCCCAGCAGCACGCCGAGCAATCCCGAGAACAGCACGAAACGCCGGTTCCGTCGCATGGCACACCCGTGAGAATCGTAATGATGGAACTTCAATCCCGAAGTCCGGCCGCGGCGGGATTGAATCGCGCGTGCGTCGTTTCAGCAACCCGCCCCATCCGAATGCCGACGCCGAGCATCGCCGCGACGCCGGTCTCGGATATCCCGCTTCCGCGCGACAAACCTCCGCGAACCGGCCGTGTCCGACTTGATTGGGGACCGTTGCGAGTCAATAATCGCGTCGACGAGCCACCCCGCATGCGCCTCGCCGCGTGCCGGACCCTCGGTCGAGCTTCCTACCGATCGGAGATCGCCCATGTGCTCGTGGATTCTCATCCTGACCATCACGCTTGCCGCCGGCGCGGACGATCGACCCGCCGCCGCCAACCGACTCCTGGACCGGGCCGTTCAGGAGCGACAGGCCGCGGCCGATCCGGCCGAGGTGCAACAGCTTCTGAACGAGGCCGACCGACTCGCGGCGAAGCGGGAGTTCGACCGCGCCATCGAGCTGTTCGAGCGCGCCTACCGACTTCAGCCGTCCAACGACGCGGCCTACGCCCGCCTGCTTGTCTGCAAGCGCGCCGCAGGCCGGCTCACCGCCGACGATCGCGAGGCGCTGGTGCTGATCGAGCAGAACGAGATGCATCGCATCAGCGAGGTGTTGACCTCCGTGCGCCTGCAACTCCTTCAGGCCCGGCAGGCGCTTAAGCGTGGTGACACGAGTGCCGTTACGCAGCTTTCGAAAGCCGCCACCGCTCAGCTCGACGGCCTGCCGCCCGATGTCGACGTTGCCGAGTACCGCCGGCAGATCCGCTCTGTTGATCAAGCGGCGCGCCGACAGTCCGTGTCCCAGGAGAAGCGGAAGCAGAAGTCGTCGCCCGATTCGATTGAACCCGCGGCACCGTCGTCCGGTGACCCCAACGGGCCGGCCGCTACGGAAGTTGAGCGCGACGCGTCCGACGAGTTCCGCGACGGGTACGTACCGACCGGCGAGTTGATCGAGGCCGGACGCTCCGACCGCGCCGACTACGAACTCCATCGAGCGCAGCGCGACCTCGCGGACGACACCGCGAAAAACCGCGTGAACTGGCTCTACGAGATCATGAATGCGCACAATCCCCCGGTCGGCGACGTCGCCTATCCCGCCGACTTCGGACTCCGCACGCAGCGACGCGCGAAATACCGCGACGGCGTCATCTGGCAAGGCCCGCCTGAGAAAGGCCCCGACGGGCGCGACTACGTGACGGCCATCTACGACCTGGCCGAGCTGGCCCATCCCGTGCCGAATTTCGCGGGTTACTACTCCGGCTCGCCGATCATGGACGTGCAGGCGCGACTGGATCGGTACTTCCTGCAGACCCAGAGCTTCATCTTCCGCCGCGATGCACAGGACCTCGCCGAGGGACTGCCGCTATTGCCTTATTTCGGCGGCATCGACAACACCGCCGTCACGGTTCCCTACGACATCCGCGAGGTCGAGCGGATTCGCGCCGTCCTCGAGCGCACTGTCTCATCGCCGCCGCCGCAGCCCTGACCTGATTCGCACGACGCCGCACGTCGCATCGTTCGACAACCACGCTATCCCGGGCCACAATCCGCGCGCATGGAACCCACGATTGCGGTCATCGACTTCGGCTCCCAGTACCGCCAGCTCATTGCGCGCCGCGTCCGCGAGAACCACGTCCACGCACTGCTCTTTCCGCCCAACGTCAAGCCCGAAGCGCTCAGGAACACCGCCGTCGTCGGCATCATCCTTTCCGGCGGACCGTCCAGCACCTATGTCCCCGGCGCGCCGACCTGCGATCCCGCGATCTTCGACCTCGGTCTGCCGATCCTCGGCATCTGCTACGGCATGCAGCTTGGTTGCGGACTGCTCGGAGCGAAGGTTACGCCCGCCGAGTGCCGCGAGTACGGCCGCACGGCGCTCCGCATCCTTCGGGACGATCCCATCCTCGCCCACGTCCCGCGCGACACGACGGTCTGGATGAGCCACGGTGATCTCGTCGCCGATCTCCCGCCGGATTTCATCCCCCTCGCCGCAACGCCACGCTGCCCCTACGCCGTCGTTCGCCATTCCGTACGCCCGTTCTTCGGCGTGCAGTTCCACCCCGAGGTCACCCACACCCCGCACGGCGGACAGATCCTGCGCAACTTCGTCTTCGACATCTGCGGGTGTAGCGGCACCTGGCGGCCGGACCACATCGTCGACCAGTCGGTCGAGGAGATCCGGCGCACGGTTCCCCGCGACGCACGCGTGATCTGCGGACTGTCCGGCGGCGTTGACTCCAGCGTCACCGCGGCGCTCGTCTCGCGCGCCATCGGCGATCGCCTGACCTGCATCTTCGTCGACAACGGCCTGCTTCGCGCCAACGAGCGCGAGCGCGTCGAGGCCACGTTTCGCGGCCACTTCAAGGTCGACCTCCGCGTCGTCGATGCGTCCGAGCGCTTCCTCGCCCGGCTGGCCGGTGTCTTCGATCCTCAGGAAAAGCGCCGCCGGATCGGCCACGAATTCATCGACGTCTTCCGCGAGGAGGCCCGCTCAATCCCAAACGCTCGGTTTCTCGCGCAGGGCACGCTCTACCCGGATGTCATCGAGTCCGGCGTTTCCGAGGCCGGCACCGCCGCAAGCATCAAGCTGCATCACAACGTCGGGGGTCTCCCGGCCGAGCTTGGGTTCGTGCTGATCGAACCCCTCCGCGACCTGTTCAAGGACGAGGTTCGCGTCATCGGCGAGCTCCTCGGCCTGCCCGAGGAGATGATTTGGCGCCACCCGTTCCCCGGTCCCGGACTTGCCGTCCGGATCATCGGCGAGGTGACCCGGGCGCGGTGCGACGTGCTCCGCCGGGCCGACGACATCATCGTGCAGGAAATATCCGACGCCGGCTGGTATCGAAAGGTCGGACAGGCGTTCGGTGTCCTGTTGCCCGTTGCCGCCGTCGGCGTAATGGGCGATGGCCGGACCTATGCCGGCCAACACGTCGTCGCGGTCCGTATCGTCGAAACGACCGATTACATGACCGCCGACTGGGTTCACATCGACCACGCCGTGCTGGAACGGATCAGCAGCCGGATTGTGAACGAAGTTCCAGGTATCAACCGGGTGGTCTACGATGTGTCCAGCAAGCCCCCCGGAACGATCGAGTGGGAATGATCTAGAATAGAGGAAAACGCCCAGACAGCGAATTTGTTGCCGAAATCCCGGAACGGAGCAATAATTAGATCGAAATGTCGTCGAATCGACGGTAGGCTCCCTTGTGGGCCGGCCGACCGCGATCTACCGATCGCGAAGCGCCAACCGCGCAGCGGCGTAATCGGGTCCGGAAAGCTGAATCAAGCTCGCGAGGCCGTGACGTGCTCTACACGACCGGTTGCGAATACGCGATCCGCGCGATGACCTATATCGCCGCGACGACGGCCCCGGGGCAGTTCTGCCTCCTTAAGTCTGTTACCGAGGGCAGCCACCTTCCGCATCACTTCATCGGGAAGATCCTCCAGTCCCTCGTGAAGGCCGGCCTGCTGCTCTCGGCGAAGGGGCGTGGCGGCGGCTTCGCGCTCCGGAAGGACGCCAAGGAAATCCGACTGGCCGACATCATCCAGGCCCTCGACGGCGTCGATCGACTCGATCGCTGCGTCATCGGCCTGCCCGAGTGCGATGAATCGCAGCCGTGCGCCGTCCATCACGCCTGGGGCGACATTCGCGAGCGCATACGCTCCGTCACCACCGACGTCACACTCGCCGACCTCGCCGACGCCTTCCGTGCCAAGCAGGCCGAGAAGCGCTGATCATTCAGCCGGTCCGCCAGCGGGGAGTCGTAACCCCCCGGTCGTTTGCGTCCCGCAGGACCGCCCGCGATGATGCTGCCGTGAGTTTGCAGACGCTTCGCGCCCGATTCGCCCCGTCGCCCACCGGCTACCTCCACATCGGAGGCGCCCGGACCGCTTTGTTCAACTGGGCCCTGGCCCGTCGCCTGGGCGGCCGCTTCATCCTCCGCATCGAGGACACCGACGTCGCAAGGAACATCGAGGACGCCGAGGCGAAGCTCATGGAAGACCTCCGCTGGCTCGGTATCGAATGGGATGAAGGCCCGGACCTGGGCGGCCCGCACGGGCCGTATCGCCAGAGCCAGCGGCTGGAGGCCTATCGGGCCGCGGCCGACCGGCTGCTTGACTCCGGGCACGCCTATTTCGCCTTCGACGCGCCCGAGGAACTCGACGTCATGCGCCGCGCCGCGGCCGCCGAGAAGCGGGCGTTCAAGTACCCGCGCCCTTCACGATTCCCCTCGCGCCAGGACGCCGATCGTGCCCGCGCGGAAGGCCGGCCGGTCGTCGTCCGTTGCGCGGTCCCGAGCGAAGAGATCGTGGTGCACGACGAGATCCTCGGGAACGTCGCCTTTCCCCCCGGCGAGGTGGAGGACTTCGTCATCGTCAAGTCGAACGGCTGGCCCACCTACCACTTCGCCGTCGTCGTCGACGATGCCCACATGCGGATCACCCACGTGCTTCGCGCACAGGAACACCTCATGAACACGCCCAAGCACGTCGCCCTGCAGCGCGCGCTCGGCGTGTCCACGCCGGCCTACGCCCATCTGCCGCTCGTCATGAACCTCGACGGCTCGAAGATGAGCAAGCGCGACAAGCAGAAGGACATCGACGCCGGCCGACTGCCGCGCGAGATCGACGTCCACGACTTCCGGGTCTCGGGCTACCTGCCCGAGGCCATCGTCAACTTCATCGCGCTGCTTGGCTGGTCGCCGGGCGATGGTCGAGAGAAGCTCAGCATGGCCGACATCGCAGCGGCGTTCTCCGTCGATCGCATTATCAAGACGAGCGCGCGATTCGACCGCGACAAGCTCCTGGCATTCAACACGGACGCCTGCGCCGCGGCCTCCGCCGAACGGTTGCGAACGGCCTTTCGGGACTACGCCCGGCTGAACCGATCACCGCTCGCCGGTCTTGACGATGCGATGCTCGACCGTGTCCTGACCGTCTGCCGCGGCTTTCGCACGTTTCGCGATGTCGACGCCAAGGTGGGCATGCTCTTTCGGCCCGATGACGAGGTCGTGCTCGAGCCCGATGCGGTGAAAAAGGTCCTGGCGAGGAACGGCGGCCACGGCGTGGAACAACTTCGTCGAATCCTCTCGACGCTTCGCGCGCTGCCCGACTGGACTCACGACCGCATCGAGACTGCGATCAAGTCGTTCTGCGACGAGCACGGGCTGAAGATGGCGGACGTCGCCCAGCCGCTCCGCGTGGCCATGACTGGGCGCACAATCAGTCCCGCCATCGGCGAGACCCTGGCGCTGCTCAGCCGCGACGCGGTGCTGCGTCGCATCGAGCGCTGCATCCGCCTCGCATCGTCGCCGCCATCGGGTTGATCGAACGCTTGCGAGCTCCCGCCATGACCGACGCACCCTTCCGACGATCGCCGCCGCCGGTCGGCCGAATCGCGAGATGGTCTGCCTGCGTCGCAATCCTGGCCGGCTGCGGCCTGGATGCGCCGCCGCCGGCACGGCCCTTTGACCGCCTCATCGTCTTCGGCGACAGCCTCTCCGACACCGGCAACATCGGCCTGGAATCCAGCATTGTTCCCGCACCGCCGTACGCCCCGGGCCGATTCTCGAATGGCGAAGTCTGGATCGAGCGCGTCGCCCACAGGTACGGCTACTGCCTCCTGCCCGGCTACCTCGGCGGCACAAATTTCGCCCACGGTGGCGCCGAAACCGGCCGCGGCTTTGCGGACTTCGGCCCGATCCCCGCCTCGCTCAACCTGCTCGAGCAGGTCGATCAGTACCTCGGCTGCCCGCGTGAGCGCGACCTCATTGTGCTCTGGGTCGGCGCCAACGACGTCGTCGAGTTCGTCCGCGGGCGTTCGTCGATCTCCGCGCAGGAGATGGCCGACCACATCGCCGCCGCGCTCGATGTGCTTTACGTGCGCGGCGCGCGGAGCTTCCTCGTCCCGAACCTCCCCGACATGGGCATGACGCCGGCGTTCAACAACGATGCCGACCGGGAGACCGCCTCGCAACGCTGCATCGAGTTCAACGCACGGCTCGAGTTTGTCTTGGACGAACTCGCCTTACGCGACGGCGTGACCGTCCTGCGCATCAATTCATTCGCGCTGTTCGACGCGCTGCGCAATGACCCGCCGCCGGGCGTCACCAACACGGCCGACCCTGCCTGGTCCGGTTCCATTCTGGGATTTTTCGGCGGGGGTGACTTCGCCGGGGACCCCGACCAGTACCTCTTCTGGGACGAGCTGCACCCCACGCGGGTCACACATCGCTTCATCGCCGACCGCGCCATCGACGCAATCGACGCCGGGCTGACGCCGCTGCCCGTCGCGGTGCGGCCCGACGACCTGATGCCGTCTTCCGCCGGCCCGTTTACGTTCTGGCCGCTCTACTGGACGACCATCACGAACTTGCCGTAGCCACGTGGCCGCAGTCGCATTGGATGGTCGTTCATGGCCCCGCGTCGGCCGGCCGATTCTCATATAATCCGCCCGCGGTCCGCCGAGTTGGACCCGACGCTGACGGAAGGGACGAACCCGCATGCCCGACGCCGAGAAACGCGCCACCCACTTCATCGAGGACATGATCGACGAGGACAATCGCAGTGGGCGCTGGGGCGGGCGCGTCCATACGCGTTTCCCGCCGGAGCCGAACGGTTACCTGCACATCGGCCACGCCAAGAGCATTTGCCTGAACTACGGTCTCGCCGAGAAGTACGGCGGCGAGTTCAATCTCCGTTTTGACGACACCAATCCGATCAAGGAAGAGCAGGAGTACGTCGACTCGATCGTCCGCGACGTCCGCTGGCTCGGCGCGCGGTGGACGGCCATGCGCGACGACGACCCCAATGCGGGGGTCCTGTTTGCCTCCGACTATTTTCAGCAGATGTACGACCTGGCCGTGCTGCTCATCCGCAAGGGCCGGGCCTTCGTCTGCGATCAATCCCCCGAGCAGGTCGCCGAGTTTCGCGGCACGCTGACGTCGCCGGGTCGAAACAGCCCGTACCGCGATCGGAGCGTGGCCGAAAACATCGAGCTGTTCGAGCGGATGCGCCGTGGGGAGTTTCCCGACGGTTCGCGGACGCTGCGCGCCAAGATCGACATGGCGCACCCCAATCTCAATCTGCGCGATCCCGTGATGTATCGAATCCTCCACGCGTCGCATCACCGAACCGGCGACGAATGGTGCATTTACCCCATGTATGACTGGGCGCACGGCCTGGAGGACTCGATCGAGTGCATCACGCACTCGATCTGCACACTCGAGTTCGAAAATCACCGCCCCCTGTACGACTGGTACATCAACGCGATCAACGAGGGCAATCCTGCGCCGATCCATCACCCGCAGCAGATCGAGTTCGCGAGGCTGGAACTGACCCACACGGTCATGAGCAAGCGCAAGCTACTGGAGCTCGTCCGCGGCGGATACGTCCGTGGCTGGGACGACCCGCGCATGCCGACCCTCTCGGGACTGCGCCGGCGCGGCGTAACGCCGGAGGCAATCCGCGCGTTCTGCGCCGACATCGGCGTCGCGAAGTTCAACAGCACGATCGAGATCGTCCGGCTCGAAAACGCCGTCCGGAACGATCTGAATCTCCGCGCCCAGCGACGGCTCGCCGTCCTGCGGCCGCTCCGCGTCGTGATCGAGAACTACCCGGAGGAAAAGGTCGAGGAACTCGACGCGGTCAACAACCCGGAGGACCCGTCCGCAGGGACGCGAAAGATCCCGTTCTCGCGCATCGTCTACATCGAACGCGACGACTTTCGCGAAGACCCGCCGAAGGACTTCTTCCGCCTGGCACCCGGGCGTGAGGTGCGGTTTCGCTGGGCCTACTTCATCACCTGCAAGTCGGTCATCAAGGATGCGGCGGGGCAGATCACGGAGCTGCGGTGCACGTACGATCCGGCGACGCGCGGCGGCGATGCGCCGGGCGGTCGCAAGGTCAAGTCAACGCTGCACTGGGTTTCGGCCGAACGCTCAATCCCGGCCGAGGTCCGCCTCTACGACCACCTGTTCTCGGTCCCGAATCCCGAAGTCGACGCACCCGGCGGCGATTACAAGGCGAATCTCAATCCGGCATCGCTCGTCGTGCTTTCCGACTGCCGCCTCGAACCGAGCCTGGCGACGGTGCGAATCGGAGACCGCTTCCAGTTCGAGCGTCTCGGGTATTTTTGCGTCGATCCGGACTCGACACCGGGTCGGCTGATTTTCAACCGGACCGTCACGCTCAAGGATGCCTGGATCAAGATCGAAAAGGGCCGGGCCCGATAACCTCCGCCAAGAGGCTTCCAGGGTTCGCGCGCGATATTCCAAATGCGCTCGGATTCTCCCTAACTCTTTTGAGCCCAAATGTTTTCGAATCGTCGCACGCCGAAGGTCTGGCCCGCGATCCTGTCCCTCCATTGCCGAGAATGGCGCCCGAACTCTGCGGCGATCCGTTTCATATTCCTTTTTCAGACCGTCGGTTATAGGTATTTCTGAGCAGTGAAAAACTGCCCATTCCGGCTTGACTATTCCCTGACAATTGGGGTACAGTTGTCTGCACAGAGCGGGGAGGGTCCATCGGCGTTGACCCTCACCCCAGTGGTCATGTAACACGGCGGGGTTGAGAAGCACTCCGCACGTTCAACTCGGAGAGGATTCGGAGGAGAAGTTCATGTCGCGAGTCGCGAAGACAATTGCCGTCGCAGCGGTCCTTACCGTCGCGTCGTTCTCGTATGCGGACCAGATTCAATCGGTCATGTACATGGGGCAGGTCTCTTTCGATAGCGACCTGAACCCGTCTCAGAACATCATTCTGCCCGGTTTCGACAACATGGGCGGGACCCTGACGCTGCTGAACGTCATCGTCGAAGTCTTCCACAGCGGCTCGGTTCATCCGCGCGGCGACAACGACGATCCCACGCGCGGCGCTCCGTTCACGTTTCTTCAGATGCGGGCCCGCTCGCAGCGGATGTACAACGCGACGGGTCCGGGCGTGAACGTCTCGGACGGGAACCTCATCGTGTCGCCGTTCTTTGTTACAGGCGCCGATGATGGCGACGGCGGGAACAATAACGTCTTCGACGACACGGGCCCCGACGGTCACGACTTCGGGTCGCTCGCGTACGGCCCGCTTTCGTCCGGCACGACGAACCCGGCGCTGGCGCTCTACGACGGTGTTGCGAACGTCAACTTCACCGTCACGCCGACACTGATGGCCGACACGCTCCAGTTCGACCCGGCGACCCCGGGCGCCTGGCAGTTGGAGGTCGAGGACCCGGTCCTCACCGTCAAGGTCGCGGTGACCTACGAGTACAAGCCGGAGCCGACGACGATGTCCCTGCTCGGGCTCGGTGGTTTGGCGCTGCTCCGACGCCGCCGACGCTAGGCCGTCGGATACGAACTGATTCAGAAGGGGGCCGCTCCTACCGGGGCGGCTCTTTTTTTTCCTCCCCACTCGCCTCGCGGGTAGTCAAGGGACCAGTTGGTTCGTTATACTGAGAATCACGTAGTGCGGAGGCCGGATCGAGCAACGCTGCAGAGAACCCCTACTTGCTTTTCTGTTGCGCCGGGTTGCTCCATTTTCCCAATCGGCTCACGGCAGACGGAAAGCGCACGAAGGGCCACCATGCGGGTTTTCAGGCGTTGCCCCTTTCCTTGGCAGGTTGCCGTCGCCCTCGCTGTCGCGAGCCCCGTCGCGGCCGACATCATCCGCGTCGATTCCAATGCCCCGGGAGGGAATAACGGCTCGTCCTGGATCGATGCATTCGTCGACCTTCGCGATGCCCTCCTCGCGGCGAAATCGGGCGACGAGATTCGAATTGCGGCCGGGACGTACCGGCCCGACCACGGAACCGGCATCCGAACGGAGTCGTTCGTTCTGCCCGACGGCATCGTGCTGTTAGGCGGCTACCCCGGACACGCCGCACCCGACCCCGACCTTCGCAATCCAGTCGCGAACAGGACCATCCTCAGCGGCGACATCGGCGTGTCGGGCGACACGACCGACAACACCTACCGAATTCTGGTCGCCAGCAACACCGGCGCGTCGACGCTTCTCGACGGGCTCGTGTTCTCCGGCGGTCGCGCCGACGCCGCTTTTCCGAACAACTACGGCGGTGCGATCTACGGGTCCAGCGCGCAACTGTTCATCCACGATTGCGAGTTCTCGGACAACTTCGCGCTCGCCGGCGGGGCCATCCACATGTCCAACGGCAGCGCGCCGACGATTACGTCCTGCGCCTTTCTTCGAAACACCGCCCAGAATTTCGGCGGCGCGATCAACGGCAACGCCGCCAGCCCGTTCATCGACGCCTGCGAGTTCTTCGACAACCGCTCGGAGTCTTCGGGCGGGGCGATCTCGACCTCCGCCGGCGCGCCGGAAATCTGGAACTCCACGTTTGAGAACAACTCGACACAGTTCTTCGGCGGGGCGGTCTATTCGTTTCAGGGCACGATCGACGTCGTGGCCTCGACGTTTCGCGACAACTACGTGTTCAATGACGTGTCGCAGGGCTTCGACGGCGGGGGCGCGCTCTACTTCGACTCTGTATCGCCGACGGTCTCCGGCTGTCGCTTTGTCGACAATTTCACCACGGACGACGGGAGCGCCATTTTCTCGCGGTCATCGACGCTCAATCTCCGCGCGTCCGTCTTCCTCAACAACTTCGCGGGCTCCGACGGTGGCGCGCTCCGCTACACCGCGGGCACTGGCCTGGTCCGCAGTTGCCTCATGGTCGGCAATACGGCCCTCAGCCGCGGTGGCGCGATTGACATGAGCGGCGGATCGCTCGTCGTTGCGAACTCGACGATCGTTGCGAATCGAATCTACGGCCTCGGTGGCGGCGGCATTTCGATCACGGGCGGAACGCCTCTGCTTCGGAATTCCGTGCTGTGGTCCAACAGCGACGCCTCCGGCACGAACGAACCGGCGCAGGTCCGCCAATTTGCGGGCACGCCCATCATCGTTGACTACTGCTGCATGCAGGCGTGGACCGGCTCGCTGCAGGGCATCGGGAACATCAGCGTCCCGCCGACCTTCGTCGACGCCGACGGCCCGGACAATGTCTTCGGAACGGACGACGACGACCTGCACCTCCGGCCATTCTCACCCTGCGTCAACGGCGGCGATCCCGTCGAAGTGATCCCGCCAGACGACAACGACATGGACGGCCAAGGCCGGGTGATGGGATGCCGGATCGACATCGGTGCGGATGAGTTTCCCGCGGGGCAGCCGGGCTCCGGCGACATGAACGCCGACGGCGTCGTCAACGGCGCGGATCTACAGCGCTTCACGGGAGCGCTCGTCGGGCCGGCCATCGCCGCCGATCTCTGCGTCGCCGATCTCAACGCCGACCTCGTCGTCGATCAGCTCGACGAGGCGATCTTCCTCAGCGCCGCGAGCGGACTGATCGTCCTGCCGCTCAACAACTCATTTCCCGCGATCGTGCCCAACGGCGTCAACCGATAGTCGCCGCCGATCCCCGCTTGCACGTTGCCCGGCTTGCTCGTAGCGTCGTTTCGATGCCCCGGCGCAGCCTCTACTTCATCGATGGCCACGCCCAGATTTACCGCAGCTACTACGCGCCGTTCCGCCCGCTCACCTCGCCGACGGGCGAACCGACCAAGGCCGTTTACGTCTTCTTTCAGACCCTGCTGGGCCTGATTCGCGCCCAGCGCCCGGATTATCTCGCCATGGTCCTCGACACGGCCGACGAAACGGTCTTTCGCGTCGCGATCGATCCGACGTACAAGGACAACCGCGAGCCGCCGCCTGAGGACCTCCCGCCGCAGATGTTGCGGATTGTCCAAGTCCTCGAGTCGGTGGGCGTTCCGATCTACCGCCTGCCCGGCTACGAGGCGGACGACCTGCTCGCCACGTTCTGCCGACAGGTCGACGACCCGGAACTCGACATCGTCCTTGTGAGCCGCGACAAGGACCTCGACCAACTCCTGTCTGATCGAATCCGCCTCTACGACCCCACGCAGGACGCGTTTTTCGGAATCGAACAGCTTCGCGAACAGAAGGGCTACGGTCCTGAGCAGGCGGTCGAGGCCCAGATGCTGATCGGCGACAGCACCGACAACATCCGGGGCGCGGACGGCGTCGGCCCCAAGAAGGCCGCCGAACTCCTACGACGCTTCGGCAGCGTCGCGAACATCATCGCCAACGCCGGGTCCCTCACACCCAAGCTCCGACAGTCGATCGAGGCCTTTGCGTCGCGCGCGGAGACGGTCCGGCAGCTCGTCACGCTCAGAACCGATGTGCCGATGGCGTTCGATCTCGCCGCCGCCGACGTATCGCGGTTCGACTGGTCCCGTGCGCGGCCGATCTTCGAAGCGCTCGCGTTCTCGCGATTGCTCGAGCTGCTGCCCGCCGCGCCGGAGTCCGCCGCGTCCGTCGATGCATCCAACGCGACCGGCGCGGCGAAGCCGGTCTCGCCGCCGGCCGTTCGAGCGGATGCGCGTCCCGTCGTTGAGTCGGCCGAGCCGCGCACTCGCGCGACGCTCGTCACGACGGCGTCGGACCTGGCCGCACTGGTGGAGAAGCTGCGCTGCGCCCGTTCGTTCGCCATCGATACCGAAACGACGTGTCTATCGCCGGTGGATGCGGACCTGGTCGGAATCTCGGTCGCGTTCGAACCCGGGTCGGGCTATTACATCCCCGTCCGCGGCGTCGGCGACCTGCTTCCGCTCGACTCGCTCAAGCGACACCTCGCGCCGCTCCTTGCCGATCCCGGGATCGAGAAGTGCGGCCAGAACTGCAAGTACGATCTCGTCGTGCTCCGCGGCGCGGGACTTCCGGTCGCCAATATGGCCTTCGACTCCATGATCGCCAGCTTTGTCCTCGACTCCTCGCGCCGCTCGCACGGAATCGACGCTCTCGCCCTCGACCTGCTCGGTTACCGGAAGATCGCAACCACCGAGCTGATCGGCAAGGGTCGCGATCAGATTACCTTCGATCAGCTACCGACGGACCGCGTTGCCGAGTACGCCGCTGAAGACGCGGACATCGCGCTGCGGCTCCGCCGCCTCCTGGAGCCGGAACTCGGCCGCGGATCGCTCGAGAGGCTCTTCCGCGAGCTTGAGATGCCCCTCGTCGCGGTCCTTGCGGAGATGGAATGGAACGGCATCGCCATCGATACGAAGTTGCTCGAGCGGCTCAGCGCCGAGATGGCTGGCGAGCTGGACGACGTCGTCCGCAGAATCTACGCCGCGGCCGGACACTCGTTCAACGTTGACTCCACAAAGCAGCTTGCAACCGTCCTGTTCGACGAACTCGGTCTGCCGGTCATAAGACGCACGAAGACGGGCTGCTCCACGGACGCCGAGGTCCTCGAACAGCTCGCCGCGCAGACCGGGCATCCGCTGCCGGCGCTCCTCCTCGACTATCGCGAACTGGCGAAGCTGAAGGGCACGTACGTCGATCCGCTGCCCGGCATGGTCTCCCGCAAGACGGGCCGGATCCACCCGAGCTTCAACCAGACGGTCGCCGTAACCGGGCGGCTTTCCTGCAGCGACCCCAATCTCCAGAACATCCCGATCCGCACCGAGTCCGGGGCACGAATTCGCCGCGCGTTCGTCGCCGGTTCACCGGAACATCGACTGCTCAAGGCCGACTACTCGCAGATCGAGCTTCGCGTGCTGGCGCACTTCTGCGCGGACGAAGGTCTGCGTCACGCCTTCGCCGAGGACCAGGACATTCACGCCTTCGTCGCGTCGCAGATCGACGACGTGCCCATTGGCCGCGTTTCCCGCGAGCAGCGGGCTCGCGCGAAGACCGTCAACTTCGGCATCATCTACGGCCAGTCCGCCTTCGGGCTCGCGCGCCAGACCGGCATGAGCCGCACCGAGGCCCGGCAGTTCATCGATCAGTACTTTCGCCGCTATCCCGGAATCCGGGGCTTTCTCGATGCCTGCATCGAGCAGGCCCGCCGCGACGGCTTTGTCGAGACGCTGTTCGGACGTCGCCGACGGATCGACGACATCAATTCCCGCAATCCGACCGCCCGGGCCGCCGCCGAGCGCTTTGCCGTCAACACCGTCGTGCAGGGCTCCGCGGCCGACTTGATAAAAAAGGCGATGATTGACATCTTCTGCAAGGATTGTGACCGGCCCGGGGCCGCGCGGATGCTCGTGCAGATTCACGACGAACTCGTGTTCGAGGTCGCGTGCGACCGCATCTGCGAGGAATCGGCGCGGATCCGAGCGGCGATGAGCGGCGCGCTTCCGCTGGCCGTGCCGGTTCGCGTGGACATCGCTGCGGGGCCGAACTGGCTCGACGTCGAGCCGGTGGAGCCATGATGTCAGAGGAGCGACGCGGGGAGGTCCACGTTGACGGGTGATATCAGGAAGGTCGTTCCGTGAAGCACGTGTGCTGGCTACGCTGCGGCATCCCCGGCATCCTCGCGATCGCCGCCGCGACCGCGCGCGCCGCGCCGCCGGCGCCGGACGAACTCGGCCTCACCATCGCGCGCATCTCCGACCGCTTCGGTCGGGCGCTCGTCGTCGTCAAGTTTGGCCTCGAGTCCGAGGATGGTAAGCGCGCCGAGGTCAACTACGTCGGCGTCGTCGTCGCACCCACCGGCGCAACCCTGGTGCCGATCTCTGCCGGCCTGCTCGAATACCCCCGCGCCTATTTCAAGCGGTTCGAGCTGCTCCTTCGCGGCCGCAAGGACGAACCCATTCCCGCCCGGCTTGTCGGCGTGAACAACCTCGTCAACGTGGCGTTCGTCGAACCGACCAAGCCGCGCAATGCCATGGCGTTCGTCGATTTTGCCGACGCGGGCGAACTCCCGCGATACGGCCGGAACATCGTGACGCTCGGCCTGCTCGGCGAGCGCGACGGTTTTCGAAGCTCGTTCCAGACGGCCCGCATGGGACCGCAGGTCGGCGACGATGAATTCGTCATCGCCGGCGTCCCAGCCGGCGGAACCGGCGCACTCGTATTCTCGGCCGAGGGAAAGCTGATCGGCGTCGCCGGATCGTCGTCCGCGTTCGACGCGCGCGCGTTCCGCGGTGATGACGACGATGCGTCGGGCTTTCTCGCGCAGGCCCGCGTCCGCCGCGCGGCGACGTTTGCGCCGGCCGTTCGTTTCGCACTGGAGCATCGGCGCGATCGGCCCGAACCGTGGATGGGCGTCGCCGGGCTGAATGTGGCCAGCCGTGATGTGATCCAAGCCTACGGTTTATCCGCCGGGACGACCGCAATCATCGTTGGCGCCGTTGCGCCGGGACAACCGGCCGAGCGCGCCGGCGTCCGGCCGAAGGACTTCATCGTCGGCATGAATGACGAGCCGATCGCAGCCGGCGCGACCGATGATGAGACGCTTGAGACCTGGACGCGGCGCGTCAAGCGGATGAACGTCGGTGACACGATTCGGCTCGCCGTCTGGCGCGACGGCCAGACACTGGCGATCCCGCTGACGCTATCCGAGGCGCCGACGCCGGCAGAGAAGGCCGATCGCGCCTTCAACTCCGTGCTTGGCATGGCCGTTCGTGACCTGGTCTTCCGCGATCGATTTGACCGGAAGCTCGACGCCGATGAGAAGGGGGTCGTCGTCGCGCACCTTGTGCAGTCTGGTCCGGCCGAGACGGCCGAGCTGTACGAGGACGACATCATTCAGAAGATCGACGATCAGCTCACGCCGGACCTGAAGACATACCGGCGCGTCATCGAAGAACGTCTCGCGCGCTCGCCGACGCAGCTCGTCGTCTCGGTCCTGCGCGGGACGAGCGAGCGCCTGGTCCTGCGGATCGAACTGCCCGTGACCACCACGCGCCGCGCCGACTGACGCACGGCGTCAGTGGACGACCATTTTCGAATGGCATTCCATGCGCATCAGCCGATGCGTCACGTCGACCAGCAGGAGCTGGCGATGCAGTTGCGCCAATCGCTCATCGACTCCCGGCATGTTCTGAGCGATCGCCTCCGCGATCGTGCAGCAGATCTGACTGGCCCGCGTCTGGCCAAGCCGCGTCGCGCGATCCTGAAGCGCCAGCAGCGCTTCGCTGAACTGTTGCGGGTTCATCTGGCCGTCCCCTCCGGGCCGTCCGCCCCGGGCGGACCGCGTCGTGCTTCGCCCTAACCGTCGAATACGGCCACGCGAAAGTCAATTCACTCGCCGCGAGGCCGGCGCCGCGTCCGAAAACCCGCGCACCCGCATGCGGTTCCGCCGCGCTCCCGCTAAACTCCGCCTCCAATGTCGCCCGTCCTGCCGATCGCCTGCCTCGCCACGTCGTTCGCGATCAGTGCCGCCGCCTCCGCCGTCGTGCGACGCTGGGCGCAGCGTCGCGGCTTCGTGGACCGGCCCGGCGGCCATAAGGCCCACGCCCGAGAAGTCGCCCTCGGCGGCGGCATCGCCATCGTCGCGGCGGTCATCCTGCCCATGCTGGCGATCTTCGTCGTGGCGCAGGTGCTTTCGCGCGGCAGCGTCGAATCGCTCCCCGCGCTCGTTCGTACGCATCTCGGGGGCGTCCTCTCGAAGTCGTCCGAGGGAACCGCGATCGTTGCCGGCGCCATCGTGCTTCACATCCTCGGCCTGCTCGATGACCTGCGCCCTGTCTCGGCCGTGCTCCGTTTCATCGTGCAACTCGCCGTCGCGTTCATCCTCGCCGCGTTCTTCGATGTTCGCCTGCTGACGTTGCTCAGCCCGCCGCTCTCGATCGCCCTCACCGTCTTGTGGATCGTCGTCATCATCAACGCCTTCAATTTCCTCGATAACATGGATGGGCTTGCGGCCGGCGTTGGATTCATCGCGATCGGCGTCTTTTCGCTCGTCGCAGTCGGAACGAGTCAGATCTTCGTCCCCGCCTGCTGCTGGCTGCTGGCCGGCGCGCTGATCGGGTTTCTTCCGTTCAACTGGCCGCCGGCGACCTTGTTTCTCGGCGACGCGGGCAGCACCGTCATCGGCTATCTCATCGCCATCCTGACCATCCTCACGACGTTCTACGACCCGACTTCCAACCAGCAACCGACCGGAGTCCTCGCGCCGCTGGTCGTCATGGCCGTGCCCCTGTACGACACGCTCAGCGTTGTCCTGATCCGCTGGCGCGCCGGTGACTCCGTGTGGCGCGGCGACCGTCGGCACTTCTCGCATCGCCTTGTTCGTCGCGGCATGAGCCCCCGCACGGCCGTGCTCTTCATCTGGATGGCCACGCTGGCCACGGCGCTGCCCGCCATCATCCTGCCGCATGCCACGGGATGGGTCGCGATGATCATTGCGCTGGAGACGGTCGCCGTCGTCGCACTCGTCGCGCTCATGGAGTTCGCGCCGCGCTCGGATGCCTGACCACTCCGCACAACCCGAGCCGACCCGATCGCCGCCGGCGCTCGCGGCGCCCGATCCATCGCAGCTCGCCTGGCCCGAACGCGTTGCGCTCGCCGTGCTGCTCGTACTGATTGCCCTGCGGGCCTGGATGCAGGAATCGCACACGGTCGAAGGCTCCGAGTTGACGCGCTTCCTTGCCGCGCCGAGCGGCCCGCAACCCGCCACGACGCTCTTCTTCAATGGGCTGATCGCCGCGGCGGCCATGCTCACGTTCGCCGCTCGGGTTTACCGCGGCCGAATCGACTATCGCTGGACGGGCGCCGAGTTCGGCGCGCTGATGCTCGTCATCGCCGGGATTATCTCCGCCTCGCGCGCCGGCCAGCAGCGCCTCGCGCTCACCGGCACGATCAACTTCCTCGGCATGATCCTGCTGCTGCTCACGCTTCGGCAGCTCCTGCGAACGCCGGCCTGCGTCCGTCTCGCGCTCGCGGTCATCGTCGCGAACGGCACGGTCTTCGCGATTCGCTGCGGCTACCAAAGGGCCGTGGACTATCCCATGACGCGCGAGTACTTCGAAGAGAACCGTGCCGCGATCGTCGCGGCCGCGGGCGCCGACTCTGGCAAGCTGCACGACTTCGAGCAGCGGCTCAAGTCCAACGCCGCGACCGGCTACTTCGCGCATGCCAATGTCGCCGGCAGCTACCTCGTTTTGACCGCGTCCGCGGGCCTTGCCCTCGTCCTGGATCGGCTTCGCCGTCGACCCGGCAATCGTCAGCCGTTCATCGTGATTCCCGCAGTCGCCGCCATGGGGATGTCGCTCGCGCTCACGCTCACGCAAAGCAAAGGTGCCGCACTCTCGCTGCTCGTCGCTGCCGTTTTGACGGTGCTCGGGACGGTTCTTAGAGCATGGTTCGCTCGTCATCGCCGCGCCACCGCCGTCCTTGCTTGGCTTGCGTTCTTCGCCATCCTCGCGGCCGTCGTCGCGTGGGGCCTTTTGCACGACGGACTGCCGACGCGGTCGATGCTCTTTCGCTGGCAATACTGGCGGGGCGCCTGGGCCATGTGGCTCGACCGCGGACCGCTCGGTGTCGGCGCGGACAATTTCGGCCGCTGGTTCACGCGTTTCAAGCCGGCCGAATGCCCTGAGGAGGTTCAGGACCCGCACAGTTGGATCGTCCGGCTCGGGACTGAGTTTGGCGGCCTCGGGCTTGCCGGGTTTCTGATGCTCCTTGTCGGCGTGTCATGGAGGCTGTCTCGCGGCCCACGCGCCGAGTTTGAAGCTCCGGGGGAGGACTTGACGACTGGCGTTCACGGGGCGTCGAAGGTGCGCATCGTCCCGTGGGCCTTGTTGCTCGCGGCGGGGATCATCGTCGGCTGGCTGTTCGCGTACGCCGGCAGCGATCCGGTGTACATCCTCTTCGCGCTCGCGACGCCCGCGATCGTCTGGCCGGGCGTCTGTATGCTCGTCGCGGCCGAGTCGAAGCAGGTCGGGGTGTTCTCCGACGACTCGCTCATCCATGCGGCGCCCGCGCTCATCGCGGGCTGCGCCGCATTCCTGCTCCACAGCGCCGTTGAGGTCAGCCTGTTCATGGCCGGCGCGGCAACGACCTTCTTCGCGCTGCTCGCCGTGTGTCTCGCCGCGATCGACGGGCGACTCGACGGCGCCACATCGTCTCCGAAAGCCCGCCCGATCTTCGCCGCAGCGATCGTCCTCGGCGGAATCGTCGCACTCACGCTGTACGCCACGCGGATCGTTCGGCCGGTCGCCCTCGCCACGCATCATATCGAACACGCACGCCGGCTCGTCGCCTCGAATCGATCCGCCGCCCACCGCGCATCGGCGGCGGAGACGCGTTACCGGAATGCGATCGACGCCGATCCGCTCGACGGCGCCGCCGTGGAGGAGCTCTCCTCATTCATCCTCGCGCTGGCCCGGGACGTCCGCGATTGCGGCGACGCGCTGCAACTGCTCGCGCTCCTGCGAGAACGCGATCCGCAGAACCTCTCGGTCCCGCGACAGTCCGCCGCGGTCTACCGCATCCGCTTCGAGATTGCCCGCGACGCTGACGACCTCGAGCGCGCGTGCAGCGCGGTGCGCGAGTGGATCGCCGGCTATCCGACGTGGCCCGCCGCGCACCTGACGCTCGGCCGTTTTCTTGAAGAGCTCAACGCCGTTCGCCCGTCGCCGCGCCTGGTCGCCGAGGCCATCGCCTCCTACGAGCGCGGGCTGGAACTCGACCGCCTGCGCGTGTACGTCTCCGCCCCCAATCGGCTTTCAACAGAGCGCATCCGCGACGCGGAAGCGGCGATCGCACGGCTGCGCGGCGCTCAGACGTGCTCCGCCTCAACGAGATCGTCGTAGGTCTCGCGTCGCCGGATCAATCGCGCGGCGTCTCCCTCGACCAGCACCTCCGCCGCGCGCGGTCGGGAGTTGTACTGGCTCGACATCGACATGCCGTACGCCCCGGCCGTGAATACGGCCAGCAGTTCGCCGCGCTCCACCGGCGGAAGCCTCCGTTTGCGTGCGAAGAAATCCCCCGTCTCGCACACCGGACCGACGACGTCCGTTTCGACCAGTCCGGGTGCGTCGATCGCGTCGCCGCGAGCACCCGGAACGAATCCTTCGCCCGGCCGCACGGGCCAGATGAAATGGTACGCGTCGTAGAGCACCGGCCGGATCAGGTCGTTCATTCCGGCGTCGACAATCACGAACCGCCGCGCGTTCGCCGGCTTCACGTATTCGACCCGCGTCAGCAGCACGCCCGCGTTGGCCGCGATCGAACGACCCGGCTCAAGGATGATCCGCAGTCCCCGCTCGCGCAGCAGCGGCACGATGGCGGCCGCGTAGGCGGCCGCGTCCGGCGCTTCGGTGCCGCGGTAGTGCGCGCTGAATCCGCCGCCGATGTCCAGCGTATCGATCGCGAATCCGGCCCGCGTCAGCTCGTCGATCAGCTCCAGCGCCCGTTGGATCGCCGCGACGTACGGATCGACGCGGTTGACGGGGGAGCCGATGTGCAGGTGCAGTCCGCAGAGCGAAACTTCCTTTGTGCGGCCGAATCGTTCGAAGAACCGCCGCGCTCGGGCGACGTCGACGCCGAACTTGGTCTCGCGCGTGCCGGTGGTCGTGTGCCGGTGGGTGACGGGGTCGACGTCCGGGTTGATTCGCAGCGCCGCCCGCGCGGAGACCGATTCCTCCGCCGCGATCCGCACAAGCTGATCCATCTCGGCTTCGGACTCGACGTTCAGCAGCCCGATGCCGCAGCGCAGCGCCGCGCGGATTTCCGCTTCCGATTTGCCCACGCCTGCAAAGACGATTTTCGCCGGATCGCCGCCGGCGCGCCGCGCGCGGAAAAGCTCGCCGCCCGAAACGACGTCAAACCCCGCGCCTTTACGCGCGAGCAGTTTGCACAGGTGCGTGTTCGGGCAGCTCTTGATCGAATAGCAGATCAGTGGTTGCAGCTTCGCGAACGCTGTCGCGATCCGCTCGTAGTGCTCGACGAAGGTCCGCGCGGAATAGACGTAGACCGGCGTGCCGAATTCGCGGGCGATCCGCTCCATCGCGACGCCCTCGCACCACAACGCCGAATCGCGGTACTCGAAGTAATCCACGCCCGCCGACCTCCCGCCCGCGGCGGAAACTTATCGGCATTCGTCCGTCAAGTCGACCGCGCGACCGGCCGGGCGTGTTTCCACGAATGCTCAAGTTGGACTCAGGGCCATTCGATAGTGAGGGGGGTACGAAAGGCGGTCGCGGATCGCCTTCTCGGACGCGGGCGAGGCGGGATCGAACGGATCGGCTCGTTCGGTCGCCGGGTCGATCGTACGCCGCGTTGTCAATGCCGCCCGCACGGGCGGTGCCATCGGTGCGGGTGAAGCATGTCGAACAGCCGGCGGCGCGTCGCAGAGTTCCTCACATCCGAAGACGGTCCGACGGCGGTGGAATACTCGGTCCTCATTGCGTTAGTCATCTTGCTGGTCGTCGCCGTCATTTCAGCCGTCGGAACAAAGGTCTCTTCGACGGCGGCGACGCTGGAATCGGAACTCCCCGCCTGACGCGCCGCAACGGGGCGGTGGACCTCAATCCTCTCCCGGATCGAGCACGGCCATGAAGGCCTCCTGCGGGATGGTCACGTTGCCCACCTGCTTCATCCGCTTTTTGCCTTCTTTCTGCTTTTCCAGCAGCTTGCGCTTGCGCGTCACATCGCCGCCGTAGCACTTCGCCGTCACGTCCTTCCGCACTGCCTTGATCGTCTCGCGCGCCACGATCTTGCTGCCGATCGCGGCCTGGAGCGGAATCTCGAACTGGTGCCGCGCGATCTCCTTTCGCAGCCGGCTGATGAGACGCCGCCCGCGGAATTCCGCCTTGCTGCGGTGGACGATCACCGAAAGGGCGTCGACCGGCGTGCCGTTGACGAGGATGTCGAGTTTGACGAGATCGGCGGCGCGATAGCCGATCAGCTCGTAGTTCATCGTGCCGTAGCCGCTCGTGATGCTCTTGAGCCGGTCGTAGAAGTCGTAGATCACCTCGGACATGGGGAACTCGTACGTGATGACGACCCGCTCCGGAGAGAGGTACTCGGTCTTCTTGAGTTCCCCGCGCCGCTGCTCGCCCAGTTCCATCAATGCGCCGATGCTCCGCGCCGGGACGATGATCTCCGCCCGGATGATCGGCTCGCGAATCTCCTCGTACTTGTCGGCGCCCGGCATGTCGGCCGGCGACTCCACCTTGATGACCTTCCGGTCGCGCAGCACGATTTCGAACGGCACGGTCGGTGCGGTCTGCACGAGATCGACGTCGCTCTCGCGCTCCAGCCGTTCCTGAATGATCTTCATGTGCAACAGGCCGAGGAACCCGCACCGGAAACCCGTGCCCAGCGCCGCGCTGTTCGCCGGCGTGAAGTTGAAGCTGCTGTCGTTGAGCCAGAGCTTCTCGAGCGCCTCGCGGAGCTGGATGCTCGTCGTGCCGGGTCCAGGGAAAAAGTCGCAGAAGACCATCCGCTGCGGCTCTTGATATCCCGGCATCGGCGCGGGCGTCGGCCGGTGCTCGTGCGTCACCGTGTCGCCGATGTTCACGTCGTGAATCGTCTTGATGCTTGCGAAGAGGTAGCCGACGTCGCCCGCCACGAGGGCTTCGGTGCTCGTGATCCGCGGCCGGAACTTGCCGATGTCCGCGGCGTGATAGGTCCGTCCGGCGGCCATGAGCAGAATCTTGTCGCCGCGCCGGATCGTCCCCTCGAAGACGCGCAGGTGGCAGATGACGCCGCGATGCGGATCGACCTTTGCATCGTAGATCAGGGCCTTCAGCGGCGCGTCCGGATCGCCCTTCGGCGGCGGCATGCGCTCCACGACCGCATTGAGCAGATCGTCGATGCCCTGGCCCGTCTTCGCCGAGACGAAGAGCGCTTCCTCCGCCGCCAGGCCAAGCGTGTTCTCCAGCTCCTGCGCGATGTCGTACGGCCGCGCGGCGGGCAGGTCGATCTTGTTGATCACCGGGACGATGTGGACGTTCGCCTCGACGGCCTTGTAGGCGTTGGCCAGCGTTTGGGCCTCGATGCCCTGCGAGGCATCGACAAGCAGCAGCACGCCTTCGCACGCGGCCAGCGCGCGGCTGACTTCGTAGTGAAAATCAACGTGTCCGGGCGTGTCGATCAGGTTGAGCATGTACCGACCAGGCGGGGGCTTGCCGGTTGCGTTCGGCGGCGGAACGTAGTCGAAGTCGAGCGTGGCGCGGTTGGCCTTGATGGTGATGCCCATCTCGCGCTCGAGTTCCATGTCGTCGAGAAACTGATCGCGCATCTCGCGCTGCGAGACGGCGCCGCATCGGAGTAGCAGCCGGTCGGCGAGCGTGCTCTTGCCGTGGTCGATGTGGGCGATGATCGAGAAGTTGCGGATGCGTGGGATGTCCATTACGTGTAATTCTAACGGGCGTCGGTGGTTGCGGCGAATGCGGCGGGCCGGAGGGCGTCGCGTCGATCGGCCGCTACTGGCCGCGGGATAGGACGCGGGCCTGCGGCGCTTCGATGCGATCGGTGGAGCGGTCCCAGACGAGCAACGGTCCGCGCCACATGTTGAAGCGTTGCGATTGCTCGTCCTGGTCGAAGATCCGCGCTTCGAACGTCGTTGCACCTTTGACGGTGACGAGGTCCGTCTCGCGTGAAAACGTCAGCTCTTCACCCATGATCGACTTCGAGCCGTCCTGCAAATGCACCGAGCCGCGCGCGACGAGTTGCTGTACCTCGCCGCCGCGAAGGTCGAGCGACTCGGTCGGTGTAGTCTCCTGTCGGACGAACTGGGCCAGCAGGTTGTCGCAGGTCAGCTCGGCGCGGCGCCCGGCCGGCAGGCGCAGGGCGCGCGGATCGACGTTCATTGCCGCCGCGAGGTCGTCACGGAGCACGACGTTTTGGCCCGACAGGTGGCGCATGACGACCTGCCGGTCAAACGTCACGAGCGCCTGATCCACGAAGTAGCTCATGCCGTTGGCCCACAGGAAGAGCGTTTGGCTCGGTCCCTCGCTGCCGCCGAGCAGCGACAGGCGGTCGCCCTCGGCCCGTGCGCGGCGACGCGACTTGCCCGCGACGAACTGGTAGTCCTCGATGAGCAGCGTTCCCCGGCCAGGGATGTTCATCGCCTGGCGGCGGAGGTCGACGTCGATCTGGTCGGCGGTGATCTGCGTCCGGGTCAGCAGCCGGTGCGTGCGGGCGTGACGGACGGTGCGCAGCGCGACCGCCTTGCCGATCGCAGCGATTCGAACAGGCTGCTTGCGAACCATCGGGCTGTCGGGACTGGCCAGCAGCGTGTCGCGGCCGCGCGGACCGGGCGGCAGGACCGGCGTCAGCGCCGGCATCAGCGCACTCCAGGAGTTCCGTGCCGCATGAAAGACGGCCAGCGCGGCGTTCAGGCGCGGAGCGACGAACGGATCGGAGGGCAGGCCGAGGCTCGCGAGCGAGAAGAGCTTCGGCGCCGTCGCAGGCCGCGCTCGGCGGGTCGGCGCGGACTCGGCGAGCGTCACCTGAAGCTGGCGGCACTGGAGTTCGTGCGTGCTGGATCGAGCGCGGACCGCGCCGTCGAAAACCGCGATGTTCTCCCGGCCGCGGACCTTCATCGTGCTCGACCACGAGACGCGAACGGTCTCGGCGTCGCGCAGTTCGCCGCCGCCGAAGTCGCGATCGCTTGTGAAATACGCGCGGCCGGGGCCGTTGACGTCGGCCGTCTGCGCCCGCAGGTCCATCTCGATGCGATTTCCGGCCAGTCGGTAGTCCTCGTACTTCACGCGGGCGAAGCTGCCGTCCTTGCGCCCGAGCGCGACGGCGGACCCGATCTGCCGTCCGTCCGGGATGCGCGCGTGCAGTTCGTCAGCGTTGACAGCGAAGCGGCGCTCGCGGTCGTATCCGCGCACGCCGCGGAACGCGTGCAGTTCGGTGATTGCGACCGGCGCGCGGTCGGCAGAGGCCCTGTTCGACGGCGCCGCAGCGCCCGGCCGATCGGTCGGCGCGAGCAACGCCATGGCGACCTCGATCCGGTCGGCGGCGATGCGACGCCGGCCCTGCTGCGCGACGACGTTGCCCGTCGCGATGGCCGATTTCGGCACGTTGCGGCGCGGCATTGCCGGATCGAAGTCCACCTCGAGTCGATCGCCCCGGATCGTATCCGTCCGGCTGCGCAGGAAGACGTTGCCGATCACGTCGAGGTGCGCCAGTGGTCCGGACGCCGACCCGGACTCGGGCGGCGGGGCGAACGTCGCGGCCACGTCCGTTCCGCGAATCTCCTCGTCGCCACGGCCGACGCGGACGTCGCCGTGGAACCACGCGCGGGAGATGTAGTCCTGCACCTTTATGGATTTCTCACCGGTCGCCGGATCGCGGCGGACCGTGCGGGCCTGGCGCATCTCGATCTCCACGCCCTGCGTCCAGCGGATGTCGCCGACCGCGCCGGCCAGAGCCGGCTCGTCGGGCGCCGCATCGCCGCGCGGATGGCGCGTCATGCGACCGGCGCCGTCGATTCGAGCGACGCCGCGCGATCGATCGAAGAAGACCTCGCGGCCGGAAAGCGCTCCGACCGCTCGTTCGATCATGCCCTCGGCGGGCGACGCCTCGCGCTCGCGCGTCGTGATGACCACCGGCTCGCGATCGTCCGCCGAAAGCCAGACCTGCTGATTCTCATTGCGGTAGACGAGTTGGCGGCAGACCGCGTGCCCGCGCTCGTCGTCGACCTCGACCCGCCGGCCGGTGGCGATGGCGTCGAATCGCTCCCCGGACTTCTCATCGGTCGGGATGACCAGCGGACGCATCTCAAGCGGTCCGGTCCAGGTGAGGATGAGTCGCGTCGTGTCTTCGGGCGAACCGGGACCGATCGGCTCATCGGCCTTCCCGGTCGTGGGCGTTGCCGGTGCATCGCCGATCGGACGCGGCTGGAAGAGGTTGGAGCGCTTCTGCTTCTTGCCGAAGTCGAAGATGAGTTCGAGCTTCTCGCAGGTGATGCGACCGGGGCGGCGCAGGCCCTGTCGCTGCTCGACGACGACGTTGCCGGTGAACACGGCGCTGTACGTATCGACCTTCGGGCGCGAGCCGCGCGGCTGCGTCGTCGTGCTCGTTTGATCCTCCTCGCCCACGCGGCCGCGATACGTAGCGCCGCGGGCTTCGGCGACGACTTCGTCGGCGAGGGCAGCGAGATCGGCATCCCGCGCCGGGCCACTGGCCGCGCCGCGTCGAGCGGCGTCGGGCGCGGCCGCTGCGGACATCGCGAGGGCGGCTGGTCGATTCGCCTGCGCGACCACGGCGCGGATCTGCGAGGCGGCCTCGGCCGCGGTCGTCCCGACGGCCATCGGCTGCATGGGGCGAGCGCGGGCGATCTCGACGGATCGAACCGGCCGCGGCCCGCGCGATCCGGGTCGCGACTCGCGCGGCGAGCCGGGCATGGCGAACTCGATCATGCGTCCGCCACGGCGCAATTCCATCTGCTTTCCTTCCTTGATCGTCAGGTAGTCGATACGGTTGTCGACCTGGTTCCACGCGAGCAACAGGCCGCGGCCGTCGATATCGGCCTCGACGCTCTGCACGCGGATGCGGCCGTTGGATTGAAGGCGGGCCTGGTCGAGGTCGAAGGTGACGTCGGTCAGGAAGATCGTGATGGTCTGATCGAGGTGCTGCTCGAGCTCGGCCTCGTCGGGGTGCTCGGCGCGCCACTTGCGCGTCGTGCGGTCGATGGTCACGCGGACGTCGCCGCGGAGCCAGCCGCGCTTCGGCTCGACGGAGCGCCGCCCGCTCTGGGCCAGTTCCACCTGCCCCTCGTCGGCGCGGATGTGCGTGATCTGGCCGCCGGGCATGTGGATGCGGATCTCGGGGCGGACGAGCTCGAATTCGGTCTCGCTGATCGGCGCCCAGCGGTCGGCGCGGAACTGGTACTTCGGCTCGCCGGTGACGCGGTCATAGATGACGGCGAAAGTCTGATCTCCGGGCGAGAGCTTCAGGTCGCCTCCGGAAATGACGCGCTCGGGCTGCGACGTCGGCCGGGAGATGAAACCCTGGATCGGCGCGGCATCGGCTTTCTGATCGACCTGCGGCGGAGGCACTTCGCGCTCCGCGACGAGGAGGAACGCCCCGACGCAGAGGACGATGGTTCCGAGGGCCAGCAGGATTCGTTTCTTCATCTCGTCCATCCGGTCGGGCTACAGCCCGGCGCTGCGCAGCACCGCCGTCCACGTTCCGTTCCGCCTCAGGGCACACTCGACGGCGTCGGCCACCGCGCCGCGACCACCCGGTCGCCGCGTGACGACTTGCGCGATCCGCTTGATCGCCGACGCGGCGTCTGCGACGGCGATCGGCAGCCCGCAACGCTTCATCACGCTCGCGTCGGCCCAGTCATCGCCGACGTAACAGACGGCCTCGTCGCCGACGTCAAACTGACGCCGTAACTCGTCGTACGCCGCGAGTTTGTCGGTCGCGCCCTGAACGACGGCGCCGATGCCCAGCTCGGCGGCTCTGCGTCGGACGGCGTCAGACGCGCGGGCGCTCAGCAGCGCGATCCGGCCGCCCTGGTCTCGCCAGGCCCGAAGCGCCGCGCCGTCGCGCACGTGAAACGTCTTGGTCGTCTGACCGTCCCCGTCGAAGGGGAGCGTGCCGTCGGTCAGGACCCCGTCGACGTCGAGGATCAGCAGCGTGATCGTGGCTGCCATCGGCCAGCTCGTCGAGACCTCGGGACGTGCTCGGACGCGGAGCACCGCTGCGCCCTGCGGCGAAACCGGGATTTTATGGGCATCGGGCGCGCGTCACAAGCACGGGCGGCGGGCGAAATGGCGTCGTCGATCACGATTGCGATGCGCGAGGGCGAAGCGACTTCGCCGCCGCCACAAACGCGTTGCGCGCTTCGCCCATCGACGCGGCCGGTCCCGTCGCACGGAGGAAAATCGGGCCGCCGTCGCATTCGATGACGGCGGCGAGCATCCGCCAGCCGGGCTTGGGCGTGTAGTCGGGCGCCATCATGCTCGGCTGCAGCTTGAAGGTGCCGGTCTTGTCGAAGATCGTGATCTTGCCGTGCGCGCCGTTGATCGACTCGGTCTTGCCGGCTTCCTTCTCCTCAAACTGCCCGCTCCAGCGGTCGATGTTCGCCTGCACGCCGCCGCCGCTGCCGACACCGAAGAAGAAGACGATCAGTTCCGGCGCCTCTTTGTCCTCGCCGACCGTCGGCCACGTGAACTGCGCGAGTCGCATCGGGTTCGCGGTGCTTCGGGCCATCCACGTCGATGGGACCGTCATCGTGAAGTCCTGGAATGAAACATCCGTCATGCCCGTCGGCGTGCTTGGGGAAGCCGTCGGCGGCACGGCCGGGGCTTTTTCGGGCGGCGGCGTCGGTTTCTCGGCGGCCTTCTGTGCGACCGGTGTGGGGGCCGGTGCCTGGCCGGCCGGTGGCGTCGAGGCCTTCGTAGGCGACGGGTCGGGCGCCGCGGTCGGCGGGGGACTGGAATCGCAGGCCAGGCCCGACATCGCGGCGAGTGCGAGGATGAAGCGGACGCGATGGTTCATGAGTTGCCCTCCGAAAAAGCCGATCCCGTTCAGTCCGCAGACCATACCGCGCCGCGGGCGAACTGCCCAGCGTTGACTCCACGTAGCGCGCGAGTCCCGTGCGGCCGCTTCGACAAGCGGGAAACGCGACGCGAGAATGCCCGCGTGGCCGGTTCAACGTATGACGCGATCGTCGTGGGCCTGGGAGCGATGGGCAGCGCAGTCGCCGCGCACCTGGCGCGGCGCAGGCAGCGCGTGTTGGGTTTGGATCGCTACGTCGTGCCGCACGAGCTGGGCAGTTCGCACGGGCGATCCCGCGTCATTCGCAAGGCCTACTTCGAAGACCCGCGCTACGTGCCGCTGCTGCACCGTGCGTTCGATCTGTGGCGCGATCTGCAGGCCGAGAGCGGCGAGTCCCTGCTGACGATCACCGGCGTGGTGAACATCGGTCCGCCGGACCATGCGTGCATCCGCGGCGTGCTCGACAGCGTGACGGAGCATGGACTGGTGCACGACGTGCGCGCGGCCGACGAGATCACCGCGCGATTCCCGGCGCTGAGGCCGGAGCCGGGAGACGTCGGCGTGTTCGAGGCCGAGGCGGGCGTGCTGTGTCCGGAGCGCTGCATCGCGGCGCATCTGCGGACGGCGCGGCGGTTCGGGGCGGAGATCCTCATGCCGCAGCGCGTGACGTCGATTCGCTCGGACGGCGCGGGTGTCCATGTCGCGACGGAGTGCGGAACGTACTCCGCCGGGCACGCGATCGTGGCGGCCGGCCCGTGGCTGCCGGCGATGCTCAGCGAGGGCGAGGCGGCCGCGATCCGCACGCCGGGGCGGGCGTGGCCGCTGTTGGTCGAGCGGCAGGTGCAGTTCTGGTTCGAGCCGCAGAATGCGTTGCTGGTGCAGCCGCCGGGGATGCCGGTGTTCATCCACTTCGTCGAGGAGCGGGCGTACTACGGAGTGCCGATGCTGAATTCGGACGGCGTGAAGATTTGCCGGCATCATGGCGGAGCGACGACGGACGTGGAGTCGGTCGACCGGGCCGTCAGCACCGCGGATGAGGAGGACGTGCGGTCGTACGTGCGGCGGTACGTTCCGGTGGCGGACGGGCGGCTGCTCGAAGCGAAGGTTTGTCTCTACACGAACACGCCGGACGCCCATTTCGTGATCGGCTCACTGCCGGGTCAGGAGCAAGTGCTGGTCGTCAGTGCGTGCTCGGGGCACGGGTTCAAGTTCTCGGCGGTGGTGGGGGAGATGGTGGCGGATTTGGTGATGGATGGCCGGACGCGGTTCGAGGTCGGGATGTTCTCGCCGGGGCGGTTCGACTGAGGCGTCGCGGACGGGGCGCTTGCCGCGTCCGACGGGTGCGGCCCTGGCCGGTCAGTGCTCACGCTTCTGCGCGGCGGTTCGACACTCCCCGCAGCGGTTCACAAGCGAGACGCCGAACGGTCGGCGTCAAGCCCTTGGTAGCTCCCAGATTCCGCGGCGTCGGTCGCCCGCAGCACGAGCGCCAGATCAGGTTTCGCTTGCCGCCCAGTTCTTGTCCACCCAGGCGCAGAGTTCTTTCACGTGGTCGACGCTCGCCTGAAACATCTTGCGCTCCTCTGCGTCCAGGTCGACCTCGATGACCTTCTCCAATCCGTGGTCGCCCAGCATGCACGGAACGCCGACGAAGAAGCCGCCCACGCCGTATTCCTTGTTGCAATAGCCCGCGCAGGGGAGGATGCGCCGCTTGTCGCGGAGGATCGCCTCAGCCATCTGCACCGTGGCCGCGGCCGGCGCGTAGTAGGCGCTGCCGGTCTTGAGCAGGCTGACGATCTCCGCGCCGCCGTTGCGCGTCCGCTTGACGATCTCGTCGAGCCGCTCCTTCTTGATGAGCTGGGTGATCGGGATGCCCGCAACACTCGTGTACCGCGGCAGGGGGACCATGTCGTCGCCGTGGCCGCCGAGGAGCAGGGCGTCGATGTCCTCGACGCTGCAATTCAGCTCCATGGCGATGAACGCGCGATAGCGCGAGATATCGAGGATGCCGGCCTGTCCGATGACGCGGTTCGTGGGGAACTTCGATTCCTTCCACGCGGCATAGACCATCGCGTCAAGCGGGTTGGAGACGACGATGAGCACCGCGTTGGGGCTGGCGGCGGCGGCCTCGCGCGTGACCGTTCGGACGATCTTGAGGTTGGTCGCCAGCAGGTCGTCGCGGCTCATGCCGGGCTTGCGGGCGATGCCCGACGTGATGATGACGACGTCGCTGCCCGCGGTGTCGGCGTAATTGTTGGTGCCGATGATGCGGGCGTCGAAGCGCTCGACCGGCGCGGCCTGAAGCAGGTCGAGGGCCTTGCCCTGCGGCATTCCCTCGATGATGTCGAGCAGGACGATGTCGCCGAGTTCCTTGGCCGCCGCCCAGTGGGCGCAGGTGGCGCCGACGTTGCCGGCTCCGATGATGGTGATCTTGGCGCGTCGCATGGTTGGTCACCTCCGTGGTCGCAGTTTCACGACGGGCATCTCCCGATTGTACGGCCCGCGGGCCGGCGCGTCACGGGTCCGCGCAGCGCCGGCGAAATGGCGCTAGAATGCGGGGATGCGCGGCGGCGCGGGACATGGTCGGGCGAGCGGGACGATCTTCATCACGCTGACGCTGGTGGGCTGGGCCAGCGCGCCGCTGTTCCTGAAGTACTTGGTTCCCTACATCGACGCGTGGACGGCGAACGGGTGGCGGTACGGCGTCTCGGCGCTGCTGTGGATGCCGCTGCTGTGGCTCTCGGCGCGGCGCGGGACGCTCCCGAAGGGCCTCTGGCGGGCGGCGATCGCGCCGAGCGTGTTCAACGTGACGGGGCAGGTGTGCTACGCGCTGGCGCCCTACTACATCGCCCCCGGGCTGATGGCCTTCCTGCTCCGCTTTCAGATGCTGTTCGTCACGGCCGGGGCGTACCTGCTGTTTCCATCCGAGCGCGGCGTGCTGCGATCAGCGGCATACTGGATCGGCTTCGCGGTGATTTTCCTCGGTTCGATGGGAACGATCTTCCTGGGTCCCGAGGTCCCGCGCGGCGGGACGGCGTTCGGGATCCTCCTCGCCATCGTCTCGGGCGGACTCTTCGGCGGATACGGGCTGGCGATCCGGCGGAACATGCAGGGCGTGCGCTCGATGCTGGCGTTCGCCGCGATCAGCCAGTACAGCGCGGCGGCGCTGCTCGTGCTGATGGTCCTGTTCGGAAGCGCGCACGGCGCGACGCCGCTGACGCTGCCGGCCGAACCGTTCTGGATGCTGATCCTCTCGGCCCTGATCGGGATCGCACTGGCGCATGTGTTTTACTACGCAAGCATCGCGCGGCTGGGCGTGGCAATCAGCGGCGGCGTCGTGCTGCTCATGCCGTTTCTGACGGCGGTCGGGTCGTACTTCTTATTCTCCGAGCGGCTGACGCCTGGCCAGTGGCTCAGCGGCACGGCGGCCGTCATCGGCGCGCTGTCGATGCTGTCGGCGCAGGGCCGGCTGGGCGTCGCGCCGGGGCCGAAACCCGAGGCGTCGGCGCCGGTCGTCCGGGCGACCGCGGAGGCGACGAGCGGCGGCGGCTGAGCGCAGCAGTCGCGGCGGTCGGTTGTGGCCGCGGGTGATTGGCCGGTCCGCGCGGCGAGGATTACAATCGGGCCGACCCGGCGCGGACGCGGGTGGAAGCAGCGAGGGAGCAGGCATGGCGGAAGGCCGCACGATTCGACTTCGTATTGCGCGACAGGACGGGCCCGAGTCGCCGCGCTACTGGCAGTACTTCGAGATTCCGTATCAGCCGCAGATGAACGTGATTTCGGCGCTTCAGGCCGTGGCGGCGCACCCGGTAACGATTGACGGTCGGGAGACGACGCCGGTGGTGTGGGATTGCAACTGCCTGGAGGAGGTCTGCGGGGCGTGCACGATGCTGGTCAACGGGCGCGTGCGGCAGGCCTGCACGGCGCTGGTCGATCGCCTGCTGGAGGAGCAGCCGAGCGAGATCGTGCTCGAGCCGATGACGAAGTTCCCGGTGGTCCGCGATCTGTTCGTCGACCGCGCGCGGATGTTCCATTCGCTCAAGCGCGTCCGGGCGTGGATTGCCGTCGCCGGCTACCACGACGCGGGCGAAGGCCCGCGGGTCTCGCCGGAGGAGCAGGAGCAAGCCTACCCGCTGTCGCGGTGCATGACCTGCGGCTGCTGCGTCGAGGCGTGCCCGCAATTCTCGAAGATCGAGATGTCGCGCGACGCGGGCGAGTCGCCGGAGCAGTACGAGGCGCGGAAGGTCGCCGCGTACGACGAGGAATTCCTCGGCGCGGCGGCGATCTCGCAGGCGGTGCTGTTCAACACGCATCCGACCGGCCGTCTGGCGGCCCGCGAGCGGCTGGAGGCGATGATGGGGCCGGGGGGAATTACGGATTGCGGGAATGCGCAGAACTGCGTAAAGGTCTGTCCGAAGGAGATCCCGCTGACGCGATCGATCGCGGTGGCCGGGCGACAGACGACGCTGTACGCGCTGAAGCGGTGGTTGCTGCGGTGAGCAGCGCCGGCACGGGTTCTTCAGACGGCGAGATTGGAGCTGGTCGCCGCGTCGCTGGCGGCGGCCGAGGCCGCGGCGGCGGGAGATTGCGCGCGGTTCGGGACCGTTCTTCGCGCCACGGTGACGGATGAGTGGCCGCCCGAGGTGATGGCGGATGCGCAGTCGCCGCTCGCGGCGACGTTGCGGCGCGAACCGGGCATCGGCGGCTGGGGAGTCTGGTACGCGGTCTTGCGCGAGCCGCGGGGGTTGGTCGGAGGGTCGGGTTCAAGGGTCGGCCGAGAGACGGGCGTGCGGGAGAAGACGGCGTGGTGCGGTACGAGCTTCGCCGCGCGGACTGGTGTACGTTGCGGGCGGGAGCGGCGTGCGTCGCGCCTTCGTCAATGGTCGCAATCCACGCGTTCACGGTCTGCGCGCCCACGACCGTGTCGGGCGCATTGGCGGCGTTCAGCGCCTCGGCGGCATTTAGGAATAGCGCCTCGTTGCGTCGCACGGCTTGGAACGCGCCCTCCAAGTTGGGTGCTCGTCTTGCCGGCATTTCAGGGTGTTCCGGCCACATTGAGGAAGCGCGAGGCTGATTCATGAAACCAATCAAAGCTCGGGCGAGACTCGAACTTCCAGTTCCGTCACCTGTTGCGAGCGTCAAGACCGAGGGTCCGTCGAATCGATCCATACGGATATCCATGATATTACGGCGCGTGAGGGAGAGGCTCCTGCCGAGTTGCGGTTCACACACGAGCGGCAGACCCTTTTCCCGGCTCACCGGGAGGCTCGCCCTCCTGAACGACGGAGGGCGAGATTGTGAATGACCATGTGGCGCGGTGAGGAGTTTCGCTGGTCGGCCGCATCAAGTATGCATCACCTGCAGCACGTGACTCTTCACCGCCGTTGGCGCGAGCTTCGTCACATCGCTTGAGTCCCGGCGCTTCAGTTCCACCACGCCGTCCGCCAGGCTCTTGCGGCCCACGGTGATTCGCAGCGGGATGCCGATCAGGTCGGCGTCCTTGAACTTGAACCCGGCCCGCTCGTCGCGGTCGTCAAACAACACGTCGACCCCCGCGGCCTCGAGTTCGTCGTGCAGCGTCTCGGCGGTCGACATCACGTCGGCCTCGCGCGGGTCGAGGGCCACGATCAGCACCTCGAACGGCGCGATGCTGGCCGGCCAGATGATGCCGTTCTCATCGTGATGGGCCTCGATCGCGGCGGCCATGATGCGGTTCAGCCCGATCCCGTAGCAGCCCATGATGAACGGCTTGCTCTTGCCATCCTGATCGAGGAAGTGGGCCTTCAGGGCGTCGCTGTACTTTGTGCCGAGCTTGAAGACGTGGCCGACCTCGATGGCCGTGCGAAGCCGCAGCGGCGAGCCGCTGCCGGTGGGCGAAGCGTCGCCGTCGACGACGTTTCGGACGTCCGCGACGACGACGTTGTCACCGCTGGTGGGGAAATCGCGCCCGGGGTTGAGATTCCGCACATGGTAGCCGGTTTTGTTTGCACCGGTGCAGGCGTTTCGCATGGCGACGACGGCAGGATCGATGATCAGTCTCGCGCCGCGCTCGACAAGGCCGTGCGGCCCGGCGAAGCCGACGTCCGCGCCGGTCAGGTTCTGGATGACGCCCTCGCCGGCGAGTTCGAGCGGACCGCCCGCAGCCTTCTTGAGCTTGTGCTCGTTGACCTCGTGGTCGCCGCGGATCAGGACGACGACCGGGGATGGGTTCGCGGGGGCAGCCGCGCGCGCCGGCGCGTGCGAATCCGGGGCACTTGGCGCGGGTCGGAGGTAGATCAACGTCTTGATCATCTGCCCAGGCCGGGTCTTGAGGAACGCGCAGACCTCGTCAATCGTCCGCTGCGATGGCGTATGGACCTCTTCGAGCGGCTGCATCGGGTCATCCGAAGGCGCGATGGGCGCGGCGATGGCACGCTCGGTATTGGCGGCGTAGTCGCCGCTTTCGCTGACCGCGACGATGTCCTCACCGGCGTCGGTCAGGACCATGAACTCGTGCGAGGCATCTCCGCCGATCGGCCCGCTCTCGGCTTCGACGACGAGGTAGGGCAGGCCGCAGCGCTCGTAAATGCGGCAATAGGCGTCGTACATCTTCTGGTAGCTGAGATCGAGTCCGGCCTTGTCGCGGTCGAAGCTGTAGGCGTCCTTCATGAGAAACTCGCGCGTGCGGAGGACGCCGGACTTCGGCCGGGCCTCGCCGCGGAACTTCGTCTGGATCTGGTACAGATTGATCGGCAGTTGCTTGTAGCTGTTGACGAACGCGCGGGCGATCTCGGTGACGTTCTCTTCGTGCGTCGGGCCGAGGCACGTCTGCGTCCGCCAGTCACCCTTCGGTCCGGCGAGTCGCAGGAGGACGTCGCCCATGACCTGCGTGCGGCCGGACTCGTCCCAGAGATCGAGCGGTTGGAGGCAGGGCATGTGGAGCTCGATCGCCCCGGCGCGATTCATCTCTTCGCGGACGATGGCCTCGATCTTCCGCAGGCTCCGGTAGCCGAGCGGCAGGTAGGTGTAGACGCCAGCGGCGAGCTGGCGGATCAGCCCGGTGCGGATCATCAGTTGATGGGAAGGGACAGTCGCGTCTTTGGGGACTTCCTTGGTGGTGGGGATGAGATAGCGGGTCCAGCGCATGAGGTCTCCCGAAAGATGAGGATTGGAATTCGGCGGGCGTGAGAATTCAAGGCGCGCGGCCTCGACGCGGGAGATTCGCCGCGCGTCGACCGGTCGAGTCGTCGCGCGATCGCGAGACGTCGCGGCGTGCGCGTGCCCTAGGGGCAACCGGGCGTGGGTGCGAAGCCCAGCAGCCGATCGATGAAATCGGTCTGGTCGCCTGCGTCGAACGTGCCGTTCGCATTGACGTCGGCGCAGCCGCAGCCGCTCGCGAACGGATCGCCGCCCGCGACGCACGTGACGTACGGCTGAACGTCGTCGCCATCGACCCCGTTGTCCGAATCGACATCGCCGCGGCAGCTCGCACAGGGCGGCACGGGCGTCTGAACGTCGAAGGCGTTCGACTCGCCCGACGTCAGGTTGTCGCCGGACGTTCGAGAGGCGGTGATGGTGATCGTCTCGGCCTGCGCGTAGGTGACGCCGGAAATCAGGATGGTGTTGGTGCCGGCCGCGATCGTGCCGGCGGTGTTGCCGCCGAGATTTGCGGTTGCGCCGCCGGTCGCGCTCAGCGAAACGCCGGTGTTGGCGGTGACGTTCGCCAGGTTGTTCAGCGAGTCTCGCGCCCGAACGACGACGTCGAACGGCGCGTTGGCCGTTTGCGGGCTGGTGATCGTGTCGATCGTGAGCCGGCTCGCCGGCAGGGGGACGACGGTGAAGCTGCTGCCGGCGTTGTTCGTGAAGACCGCCGCGCCGGCGGTCAGCGAGTAGTCGGCGGCGTTGTTGGTGCTCGGCGCGGTCGCGGAGCCGTTGAACCGCAGGGCCTGCAACGTCGCCGACGGCAACGGACCAGCGAACGGCGGATTGAAATTCCCGTCGGCGTCGTTCGTCAGGGCGCCCGTTCCCGTGCCGGTATAGCTCGCGCCTCCCCAGCTCAGTCGCCAGTACACCGTCCCGGTCGACGCATCTTCAAACGTCAGCGTGCCGGCCGCCAGGTAGGACGGCGGGATGGCGCTGGTCATGGGCACGTCTACGACGGCCGGCGGATTCGTGTACGAAGCGAAGGCGGGCGTCGCGTACAGGACGCGCGCCCCGGTCGAGTTGTTGGGGACCGGGCCGGAGGCCTGCGCGAGGGTGATGGGATTGGCGCCACCGGCATCGCGGACGACGAAGCGCCCGAACTGGACCTGGTTCTGAAAGAGCGAGCGCATTCGGAACTGGATCGCCTGCGCGCTGGTGTCGCCATTGACGCCGCCGATGACCTGTTCAATCTGCATCAGGTGAAACGACGCCGCGGCCCGTTGAGACGACGTCCCGAGCAGAATGCAGCCCCATCCGACGACGATGATTCGTCGAGCACGCACAGTCGACCCTCCATCCCGGCTCTGCTGATTCGGCTATTGGTTGTCCGGCCCGTCCAGTCTCCCATTCTAACGCGGACGTGTGAACGCGGTCCAGCGCGATCGCGTGTTCAGCCGGAACGATATGGGCATTCACGATCTCAATTCACGTTGTCCGAGGCGGCGAGCCTCCCAGCGAGCTGGGACGTGGGTCCGCCGTTCTTGTGTCAACTGCGGCTCGGCAGGAGCTTCGCCCTCCCCGGCCGGAAGATCACGAATACCCGTATGGATCGTCGCCGGCGACGCGGAACGGGCACGACGCGCGGGGTGCGCGCGGTGTCGGGGCGCGCATTCGTATGAGGAGAATCAGGCGCCGAGCCTTGAATGCGTCCCATCGCACCAGGGCAGGTTGCCGCTCTGATGGCACTGACAGACGGCCTTCTTCGCCGGCTCGGAGATCTCGCAGACGATCGGCCGCAGCCCCGTCTGCATGCGATTGTGCGAGCCGTCGCAGTAGGGCAGCTTCTCCGACCAGCCGCACTGGCAGTAGGCCTTTTTCCCCGGTGTTTCGTCGATGACGATGGGGCGGGTCCCGTGTTTCGCGTCGGCCATGGCTGGATTCCTGTAGCGCGTGCAACCATCGCCCGAGGGCGGTTGCGTTGCGATTCATATCCGCGTGTCCGCCGGGATTCAATCGCCGCCAGGCTCCGCTGACAAGCCAAAATCGGACACGTCTGACGGATGATGGCCCGCGACTTAGAATGAAACAACGATGGCCTCAACCGCCGGAGAGTGCACGCCCGGAGCGGATCGGCCGCGCCGCCTGCCGCTGCCCGTTGTACACGGCGGTGCGTCGCCGGCGCGTCCGACGACGATCCATCCATCGCGGATGGGCCGCGTCCGGGCCGCGGTGCTGATTTCCGTTCATGTCCTGTTTCTCGCGCACCTGACGCATTGGTTCATCGCGGGACGAACGGTCTCGCCGGTCGAGCCATCGGAGGCGATGGAGACTCTGCAAACCGGCCGCGTGAACGCGGGGGCGATCTTCTTCGGAGCGGCACTGCTTTCGACACTGATCTTCGGGCGGTTTGTGTGCGGCTGGGCGTGCCACATCGTCGCGCTCCAGGACCTGTGCGGTTGGGTCTTGCGAAAGCTGGGTCTGAAACCCAAGCCCTTTCGCTCACGCGTGCTGGTCTTCGTGCCGTTGATCGCGGCGCTGTACATGTTCGTGTGGCCCTCGGTCGTGCAGTGGTGGCTCAGCGTGGAGCGCGGCGCGTGGACCAATCACCTCCTGAAATCGGCGTTCTGGGAGACGTTCCCCGGTCCGGTGATCGCGGTGCTGACGCTGGTCGTTTGCGGATTCGTGATCGTGTACTTCCTCGGCAACAAGGGCTTCTGCACGTACGCATGTCCATACGGCGGGTTCTTCGGCGTGCTGGAGCGCTGGTCGCCGGGGCGGATTCGCGTGACGGAGGATTGCAATGCCTGCGGGCATTGTTCCGCGGTTTGCACGTCGAATGTGCGCGTCGCCGAGGAGGTGCGCCTGTTCGGAATGGTCGTCGATCCCGGGTGCATGAAGTGCATGGACTGCGTGAGCGTCTGTCCGAACGATGCCTTGTACTTCGGGTTTGGTCGGCCATCGGCCGGGGTGGTGGCGCGCGGCGAGCGCCGCGCGGTGCGATTCGACGGCACGTGGGCGGAAGAGATCGGCGTGGCGATCGTCTTCCTATTGTCGCTGGCGATCTTCCGCGGACTATACGGCGTCGTGCCGTTCCTGTTCTCGCTGGGGATCTCGGCAATTCTGAGCTATCTCGCGCTCAAGACATGGCACGTGCTGAGCCGGCGCGACGTGTCGATGCACCATGTGCGGTTGCGACGGGCCGGGACGCTGCAACGCGGCGGACGTACGTTTCTGGCATTGATGGTCGTGCTCGGCCTGTTCGTCGGGCACTGCACGCTGATGCGCGTGGCGCAGTGGTACGGCGAGCGCTGGTTTGATCGCACGACCGCACCGGTCGGCGGCTGGCACATCGCCGGCGACTTGACGCGGCTGGTGCGACCGGCAGAGCGCGAGGCGGCGGAGCGTGCACGGCCGTATCTGCAGCTCGTGTCGCGATGGGGGCTGACGCGCGTTCCACCGGTGGAACTGGCGCTGGCGTGGATCGACCTGACGACGGGCAACACGGACGCCGCGGTTGCACGGATCCGGCGGATGTCGCTGGCCGAGCCGCGGGATGTCGGGACGCTGGATCACCTGGGCGTGATTCTCGCGGCGCGGGGCGAATTCGAGGAATCGGAAATCTGCGCGCGGCGGGCGATCGAGCTCGATCCGGAATTCCCCCATGCGCGATTCAATCTCGGGTTGCTGCTGCTGCGGCGAGGTGATGCGGCCGCGGCGGCGGACGAGATCGGCCGGGCGCGGGCGCTGGATCGAATGCACTCGGGCCTGCGGCATGACTCGCGGCCGCTCAACGCGATGGCGGCGCACTACTTCGCCGAATCGCTTCGCCGCGCCGGGCGGCTGGACGATGCCATCACGGCCGAGCGTCGGCCGGGTGCCGCGCCCGAAGCGCTCGCGTCCTCATTGCAGCGGGCGATCGTGGTGAATCCCGCGGATGGATCGCTGCACCGGTCGTTCGGATTGCAGATGGCGCGGCTGGGGCGGCGCGAGGAAGCGCGGGCGGCGCTGCAACGGGCGTTGCAACTCGACGCGAGCGACGTAATGGCGCATCTGCATCTGGCGGGTCTGCGGTTGCAGATCGGCGATCCGATCGGCGCGAAGCACCACCTCGACGAGGCGGAGCAACTCGCACCGCGTTCGTGGCAGGTGCAGTCGGACATCGCTTCGGCGCTGGCGGCGATGGGTCGGTTCGACGAGGCGGTGACGCGCGGGCGCGTCGCACAGTCGCTGAATTCCAACGACGCGGACATCCGCGCGAACATCGGCGCGAGCCTGCTGGCGACCGGCGATCTGCCGGGGGCGACGCTGGAATACCGCGAGGCGGTGCGGCTGGCGCCCGATTCGTTGGAGTTTCGGTTCCGGCTGGGCTGGCTGCTCGGTCGCGCCGGGCAACGCGCGGAGGCGGCGGAACTGCTGCGCTCGGTGGCGTCGTCGCCGGACGCCAAGCTGCGCGACATGGCGCGACAGGCGCTCGTGGAGCTGGACGCATCGCGGTAATCGACCCCCGGATTGGTCTACAGAAAGTCCTGCATCACGCGGTTGGCAAGCAGTAATCCGCTTCGCGTGAGTCGGACCGACCCGTCGCGCCGCTCGAGCAATCCGGTGCGAACGTTACGCTCGATCGGCTCGGAGAATAGCGCCGGCGCGTCGTAGCCCGTCGCCCGGCGGAAATCGTCGAACCGGATCCCCTCGATCAGTCGGAGCATCTGGAACGCCGTCTCCCGGGCGCGGTGAGGCGGATCGAGAAACTCGCGCTCGACGACAACGCGGTCGCCGGGATCATCGCCGTTCAACCACGCGGCGGTGAAGCGAAAGACGTCGGCGATATTCTTGGTGCGGACACCGTCGAGGTACGAAACGGCCGACGGGCCGAGCCCGAGATATTCCTCGTTGTTCCAGTAGATCAGGTTGTGCCGGCATCGACGGCCCGGCCGGGCGAAGTTACTGATCTCGTAGTGCTCGTAGCCGGCGGCCGTGAGGTGATCGATCGTACTCTCGAACAGTTCGGCCTCGAGTTCCTCGTCGCAGGGCCGCACGAGGTTCATGCGTTTTTGCTTTGTGAGCGCGGTGCCTTCCTCGAATGTCAGCGCGTAGCACGCGATGTGCTCGGGCGCGAGATCCATGGCGCGGTTGAGCGAATCGAGCCACGATCGCCGCGTCTGGCCGGGCACGGCGAAGATCAGGTCGAGATTGACGTTGTCGAAGCCGGCGCGGCGTGCGAGCCGCACGGCCTCGGTAATGTGGGCCGGGTCGTGGATCCGCTCGAGCACGCGAAGTTCGTCGGGGTTGAAGGACTGCGCGCCGAGGGAAAGCCGGTTGACGCCCAGTTCGCGGAGCAGGTCGAGCTTGAGCTCGTCGGCGGACGACGGGTTGGCCTCGCACGTGAATTCCACGGCGCCGGCGTCGGGTTCGCCGAGCCGCCGACGGATCGGTTCCAGTACGGCGCGGAGCGCTTCGGCGGGCAGCACGGTGGGCGTTCCTCCGCCGATAAAGACGGTCCGGATGGGCCGGTGCGGATCACGGGCGTCGGCTTCTCGTTGAATGGCGGTCACGAGTTCAGGGATTTTTTCGGGACGCGTGGGCAGCGAGTAGAAATCACAGTAGCCGCACTTGGTCGTGCAGTAGGGCAGATGCACGTACCAGCCGATCGGGCGAGCGTCGGTTTCGCTCGGGTTCATCAGGCGGAATTGTAGTGGAATCCCGCGGGTCGGATTGCGCCGGGAATCGGCTGGTTCGCGTATAATCTTCCAGGGCAGACAGGACCTTGGGGCGGGTCTCGGCCGCGTCCTGCTTGCGATCCGCCGGTTTCGGCGGTATCTTGAGGGATTCAGCAGGGTTGGAGCCGGCCCGTCGCCCAGGGTGAGAGTGGCGTTTCAATGAAGGCGGTGCTCGTCGCATTCAAGCGGGACGGCGCGCGCGTGGACCTGCCCGTCATGGGGTCCTCGTTCGTGGTAGGTCGCTCTGAGGAATGCGCGCTCCGCATGCCCTACTCCGAGGTTTCGCGCCACCACTGCCAGTTCTCGCTGACCAACGGCTCGCTTCGCGTCAAAGACCTCGGCAGCAGCAACGGGACATATGTCAATGCGAAACGCATCGAGGACGGCGTTGCGCTGAAGGCCGGCGATCGCGTGCGAATCGGGCCGGTGATCTTCACGGTGCAGATCGACGGCAAGCCGGCCAAGATCAAGCCGGTCGTGCCGAAGCGAAAGAACGGCGCCGGCGGCCCGGTCACGGCGGCGGACGTCGGCTCGGAGAAGCCGGAGGCGACCGCGTCGAACGTCAATGACGACACGCCGGACCTGAGCGACGGGGCGCTGGAAGTGATTGACGACGGTGAGGGGCCCGCCATCGGCGAAAGTGATCTGGACCTCGCCGCCCTCGGACTGGATGAGAACACCGGCGCGGAAGAAATCGACGGGTTTTCGCCCGAGTCGGATTTCGACTTCCTCGAAGCGGACGACAAGTCCTGACCATCGCCGCGGGGCGTTGACGCGGCCGTCGGCGAGGCGGCGGGCCGTGTCGGACCCTTGTCGGCGTCGCGCACGTCGGTCAGAATCGCATGCCAGTCGCAGTCTTCGCCGCACGAAACCTTCACGGACCGCTGTCCTGCTGCGCGGCCGGTCCTGATTGAGTCCGCATGCCGCGTCCAACCGGATTACCTGCCTCTCCTGACGAAGTCCGCATGTCGTTTGGCGAGCACCTCGAAGAGTTGCGCGCATGCGTCATCCGTGCGCTTGTCGGCGTGGTCGTTTCGACGGTGCTCTGTTTCTATTTCGGCGACCGGATCATCGAGTGGCTGACCGCGCCATACTACGCGGCCATGACCCAGGAGGGTTTCGAGCCGCGGATGCTCCAGGTCAATCCGACCGAGGCGTTCCTCGAGTACTTCAAGGTCTCGCTCGAGTTCGGGCTCGTGCTGTCCGCGCCGTGGGTGCTTTACCAGGTCTGGACGTTCGTGGCCGTCGGGCTCTATCCGAACGAGCGGCGGGTGTTCCAGTACTTCGCGCCGGCGTCGATCGGACTGTTCCTCGCCGGGGCGGGCTTTCTCGTCATCGTGGTGCTCTTCGGACTGCTGAAGTTCCTGATCGGGATGTCGACCTGGTTTCCGCTGCCCGGTCCGGACGGCAACGCACTGACCCGCTGGCTCGCGCCGCCGCCCGCGGCCACCGCGACCGCGCCGGCCGCGCCGCCGCTGCGATTGCCGGTGCTGGCGACCGATCCGCCTGCGCCGAAGAGCGGCGATGCGTGGGTCCGCAGCTCCGACGGAACGCTCAACGTGGTGATCGAAGGGCGGCGGTACACGACGCGGTTGACGCCGTCGGACCGGCAGCAGTTCGTGCAGCCGTTCTTCACGATCTCGGAGTACCTGTCCTTCGTGACGGGGATGGCGCTGGCGTTCGGGCTGGGCTTTCAGATTCCGGTCGTGGTCGTGTTCCTGATCGCTGCGGGAATCGTGTCGGCGGCCATGCTGGCGTCGGCGCGCCGGCATGTGCTGCTGGGGCTGGCGGTCGTCGCAGCGGTCGTGACGCCGTCACCGGACGTGGGCAGCATGCTGCTGCTGGTCGTGCCGATGGCGCTGTTGTTCGAGTCCGGGCTGTTCATCGGGAAGTCGATCGAACGGCGGCGAACGGCGGACGATGCTCGGTCGTGACGCCGCCGCGGCGAGTGGGCGATCCGCGCGCGGCGGAGTCGGCGGATCAATCCAGCCATTCGTCGCGGTGCTTGAGCTTGTGCGGGACGTAGGACTCGGTGACGAAGCTGATGCTCTTGGTCATCATCGACTCGACCTCCATCTTGAAGCCGTGGCGCAGCATGAGGTCGATCTCCTTCTTCCACTCCTTTTTCCCCTCGAACCACGGGTAGGCGAGGATCTGTTTGGCGCGCTTGATGTCCTTGTCGTCGATGGCGATCTTGACATCGTCGGACAGATGGAACTTTTCGAAGTCGCCGCTGCGCACGCCGATGAACTTCGCATCGGGCACGGCCATCCGCCGGCTCTCGAAGGCGAGGTTGATCGAGCCCTGCTTGATGACGCTGTAGATGTAGTACCCCCACGGATCGTTGTCGAGCAGCACGTAGACCGGCAGGTTCAGCTCGTGATGCAGGCGATAGAGCAGGCGGCGCACGCCGCGCGGGGGTTGCCCGCCGCCGTGCGTCACGATGCAGCGGTGGGACTTCCAGAACCGGTCCTCGACGAAGCGACGCCAGACGGTGCCCTTTTCAACGTGCAGCACGAACTTCGCGTTGCACTTCTTGAAGCGGATGATCTCGGGTTCGACGATGCTCGGGATGGCGTAGCCGCCGGTGCCGAGTCGCGTGCAGTCGATCGTGTCGCCGGCGTCGGTGAGGATGATCTCGCCGACCATCGCGCCCTTGCTGTCCGCGAAGACGTGCAACTCCTCCCGCAGGGCGTCGATCGTCACCTCGAGGTCTTCAAGAATCGGGTCGCTCTCGCTCTGATCGTTGAACGTCTTCTCGCGCGTGCCGGGGATGGAGTGCTTCAACAGGTAGTAGACCTGCCGGATGCTGGCGGTCTTGCCTTCGTCGATCAGGCGCTTGCAGCCCGATGCGACGAGCAGCGTCTGCATGAAGCTCTTGGCCGTGCCGAGCTTGAAGAACTCGCGGTTCTGCGTGGCGCGGCCCATCTCGATGATCCGCTTGACCTTGTTGTAGCGGGCGTTGGAGAGGGTCCGCATCGGGACATCAAGCGCCGGCTCCTTGCGCTTGCCTGCGCGTTCGACGATCTCACTGACGAGCTTTTCGATCTTTCCGGCGACGGCGGGACGCGTTGAGCTTCGGGCGGTTCGCGGCACGTTCGACTCCTTTCGGCTGCGGCGCATGATAACCGGAGTGGTCGTCCTGCGGGGCGATTGTGCATACGATGCCGGGCAGGCAGGTGCGAACCGCCCGCCGGGACGGTGAATCAACTCGAGGCGCGCGAGATCGTCGATGACACTTCCCTTGTTCGAGCCAGCGCCGCCCGCCGTCGGACTTGCGCTGATCTTCATCGTCGGAGCGACTTCGCAATGGGTCGCATGGCGCGTCCGATTGCCGTCGATCCTGCTGCTCCTGCTGGCCGGATTCGTCGCGGGGCCGCTGACCGGGCTGCTCGATCCGGACGGCTTGTTCGGCTCCGTGTTGCTTCCGTTCGTCGGACTGTCCGTGGCGTTTGTGCTGCTCGAGGGTGGCTTGAGCCTTCGATTCGACGAATTGCGTGGCGCCGGGAGTGTGGTGATACGACTCGTCACGCTCGGTGTCGCGACGACCTGGGTCGTCGCCAGCTCGGCGGCGTACTGGATCGTCGGGCTGGAGGCGCGACTCGCGGTGCTGCTCGGCGCAATCCTCGTCGTGACGGGCCCCACGGTCATTCAGCCGTTGCTGCGGCACATCCGACCCGTCGGGGCGACCGCGGCGATCCTGAAATGGGAGGGGATTGTCATCGACCCGATCGGCGTGTTGCTGACCGTCATCGTGTTCGAGGCGGTTTCGGGTAGCGCGTTTCGAGTTGCACCATCGCACGTCTTGTCGGCGGTCGCCAGCGCAGTCGTGCTGGGCGGCGGAATCGGCGCGCTGGCGTCCGGGCTGCTGATGGTCGCGATTCGACGCTACTGGCTTCCCGATGCGCTGCACAACCCGGTGACGCTCATGCTGGCCGCGGGGGCGTACGTCTGCGGGAATGCGATCCAGCCCGAGGCCGGCCTGTTCGCCGCGACGGTGATGGGGATCGTGTTGGCGAATCAGCGCCGGGTCGACATCCGGCACATCGTCGAATTCAAGGAGAACTTGCGAACGCTGCTGATCTCGGCGCTGTTCATCGTCCTTAGCGCGCGGCTGCGATTGTCGGACTTCCGGGACGTCGGTGGTGCGGGGCTCGCATTCGTGCTCGCGCTGATCGCGGCACGGCCTCTGAGCGTCGCGATCTCGACGATGGGATCGCGGCTGACACGCGCGGAGCGCGTCTTCCTGATGAGCATGGCGCCGCGCGGCATCGTGGCGGCGTCGGTGGCGTCGGTAATGGCGATCGACCTGGAGCACGCCGGTTTTCCCGAAGCGCGGGTTCTCGCCCCACTGACCTTTCTCACCATTGTCGTCACGGTGACCGTCTATGGCCTGCTGGCCGGACCGATCGCGCGGCGTCTTGGATTGGCCGAGTCCGATCCGCAGGGACTGCTAATTGTCGGCGCGCACGCGTTCGGCCGGATGATCGGGCGCGCCCTGAGTGAGCAGGGGTTTCGCGTGATGATCTGCGACAATAATCCGGACGCGATTGCTACCGCGCGGCTGGACGGACTGTCTACGCATCTGGGCAGCATCCTGAGCGATACGATCGAGGATGAGATTCCGCTTGGCGGATTGGGGCGGCTGCTCGCGCTGACGCCCAACAACGAGGTGAATGTGCTCGCGATTCAGCGGTTTGCTCGATTGTTCGGACGGGCCGCAGTCTTCCAGCTCGTGCCGGCGGGGTCCGATCGATCCACGGGGCGGTTCGATCCTCACTTGCAGGGCCGGCCGCTGTTCGATTCCGGTGCAACGTACGCCGAGCTCGCGGCGCGGATCTCCGAAGGCGCGATCATCAAGGCGACGCCGCTGTCCGAGACGTTCGGCTACGCGGAGTACTGTCAGCACTACGGAACGCAGGCCATCCCCCTGTTCATCGTCCGGGAATCCCGGCGCCTGACGGTCGTGACAGCGGACGCGGCGTCGGATCCGAAGCCTGGCGACAAACTTGTCGCGCTCGTTCGGACGGGACCGCGCGTCGAATCATCAGCGGCCCCGTCCGTTGCGTGAGCGCGAGCGCGTCGCCGCGGAGCACGGGCCCGCGCGGGGGAACTCGCGAAGCCAAGGGCACGCGTCCCTCGGGCACGGGTAGATTGCGGCCACGCGGACCCGCGGTTATCGTACGTGCGCACTGTCGGGAGAACGGCGCGCATGATCATCGGCGTACCACGTGAAATCAAGCCGGACGAGTATCGGGTCGGCCTCGTGCCGGCCGGGGCGATGGCGCTCAAGCGCGCCGGGCACCAGGTACTGGTCGAGACGCAGGCCGGGTCGGGCTCTGGCTTCTCCGACGACGACTACGCGGCGGCTTCGGCGACGATTGTCGAGTCGGCCCGGGAAGTCTTCGCCAAGGCCGACATGATCATCAAGGTGAAGGAGCCGCAGCCGGGCGAGATCGCGATGATCCGGCCGGGGCAGATCGTCTTCACCTACTTTCATTTCGCGGCCGACGAATCGCTGACGCGTGGCATGATCAAGAGCGGCGCCGTCGCGATCGCCTACGAGACCGTGACCGATCGAAACGGCCGGCTGCCGTTGCTTACGCCGATGAGCGAGGTCGCCGGCAAGATGGCCGTGCAGGAGGGGGCGAAGTACCTCGAACGGCCGATGATGGGTCGCGGCATCCTGCTCGGCGGCGTGCCGGGCGTGGAGCCGGCGCACGTGCTGATTCTCGGCGGCGGCGTCGTGGGCACGAACGCGGCGAAGGTCGCGGCGGGCCTTGGCGCGCGGGTCGTCATCATGGACGTCAACATTGACCGGCTGCGGTACCTGTCCGACGTCATGCCGGCGAACGTGCAGACGCTGTTCAGCGATCCGGTGATGATCCGGCAGCAATTGGCGCTGGCGGACCTGGTGGTCGGTGCGGTGCTGATTCCGGGAGCGCGGTGCCCGATGCTGGTGCCGCGGGAGTATCTCTCGGTGATGAAACCGGGGGCGGTGATCGTCGACGTCGGCGTCGATCAGGGCGGCTGCTGCGAGACGATCCGGCCCACGACGCACGCCGAGCCGACCTACATCGTGGACGGAATCGTGCATTACGGCGTGACGAACATGCCGGGCGCGGTGGGCCGAACAAGCACGTTCGCGCTCACGAACGCCACGCTGCCCTACGCCGTTCGCATTGCCACCCGCGGCTATCGCGAAGCAGCAAAAGAAGATGCCGGGCTGGCGATGGGAATCAACATCCTGAACGGCAAGGTGACGAACAAGCCGGTGGCCGATACATTCAAGTTGGAATACCATCCCCTCTCGCTGTGATCGCGCGTGCCGCGGCACTCCGGCAGTGGTCGGCGGCCGGCAGCGCGCTATAAACTATTCTGGTGGCATGGCTTGCGAGATTGGAGTTCGCCGACGGCAATATCCGGATCGCGAACCGCAATACCTGAGGGTACCAGCATCCAGCCCCAGCGTCCTCGCGATGTAGCCCGGGCCGATTCGGTCCTCCCTCCGGAGATTTCGGATGCGTGCGAAAGGGCGGCGACTGCAATCCGCTAGTTTGACTGGCCGTAAAATGGGTCGACAACAGCAGTTGGCCGCGTTCGCCGGTCGGAGCAGGTCGGCATGACAAAGAGAAAATACATCATCATCTCGTCGATCGTCGTGGTCGCGATCCTCGGAATCGTCAAGCTTCGGACCATGAGCCTCAGCTCGTTTCTTGACGGCGAGGATGATGCGGTCACGCGTGGCGACCTGGTCATCCCGGTGTCCGCAAGCGGCGTTGTGGAACCGAACAAGCTGATCGAGATCAAGTCGAAGGCCAGCGGCGAGGTGGCGCGGATCCCGGTCGTCGAGGGGCAGTTGATCCGCAAGGGCGACCTTCTGCTGGAGCTCGACCCGGTGGATGAGCAGCGAAACCTCGAACGGGCGCAGGCGGACCTCGAGCGCGCGGAGGCGTCGCTCGAGAAGGCGCGGATCAGCCTCGAGGACCAGGAGAAGCAGCTCCCGTTGAACACGCGCGCGGCCGAGGCGCGCGTGGAGGAGATCAAGGCGCAGCTTCAGGCGGCGCGCGTGGACTGGGAGAAGACCGACCGGCTGTTCCATCGAACGCCGCCGGTCGCGAGCGAGCAGGAGTGGATCCTCCGCAAGTCGGCGTACGAGCGGTTGCAGGCCAACCTCAAGCAGGCGGAGATCGAGCACGAGCGTGCGACGGTGACGCAGGTCAGCGCTCTGAAGAGTGCGAAGGAAGACGTTCGCCTGGCCGCGGCGGCGCTCGAGTCGGCCCGCAAGCAGTACGAGGATGCCAAGGAGCGCCTGAAGGAGACAAAGGTCTACGCGCGACAGCCGGGCATCGTCTACAGCGTTCGCGTCCGCGAGGGCGAGGTCATTCAGAGTGGCAAGACGTCGCTGACCGGCGGCACGCCGCTGATGTACCTGGCCGACACGAGCAAGATGGTCGTCATCGCGCAGGTCGACGAGGCGGACATCGGGGCGGTGCGCAAGGTCGCGCCGGAATACGCCCGGCCGGGCCAGGTCCGCCGCGTGTCGCTCGAAGAGATGACGGGGGACACTCCTTCCGCGGGCGGTGCGGCGACGACGCAATCGTCGGCCGAGGCGCTCATCGGTCAGCGCGTGAAGGTCAACGTGGAGGCGTACCGTTCGGAGACGTACGAGGGCGTGATCGAGCGGATCCTGCCGGAGCCGCGCAAGCTGAACAACGTGCTGACGTTCGACGTCCGAATCGTCCTGCTCGGGGGCGACGTGCAGAAGCTGCTCGGGTTGCAGGCGGACGTCGAGTTCACGGCGGACCGGGTCGAGAACGTCCTGCGGGTCAAGAACGAGGCGGTCTTCAGCGAGGGCAAGGAGACGTACGTCTACGTCCCGGTCAGGAACCCGAGTTCGAATCGGTGGGACGAGAAGAAGGTCCCGGTCAAGATCGGCGTGACGGACGGAACGTACACGGAGATTCGTTCGGGCCTGAGCGAGGACATCAAGAAGGTGTGGATCAAGCGGCCCCGGAAGACGGATCGGGAGCGCGAAGAGGAAGAGCAGGCGTAGCCGCGTCGCCGGCACGTCGAGGGATCGCATGCGTCGACTCGTCATCCGCATTCGGGGCCTGACGAAGCACTACGTCATGGGCGACACGGTCGTCCGCGCGCTGGACGGCGTCGACGTGGATGTCGAGGAGGGTGAGTTTCTCGCAATCACCGGCCCGTCCGGCAGCGGCAAAAGCACGATGATGCACCTGATCGGCTGCCTCGATCGCCCCACCTCCGGGACGTACGAGCTGGATGGCGTCGATGTCAGCCGGATGGACGACGGGCAGCTTGCCGCGACACGGAACAGCAAGATCGGCTTCGTCTTTCAGACGTTTAATCTGATTCAGCGGACGTCGGCGGTCGACAACGTGGCGGTGCCGCTGTTCTACGCGCGGCGGACGCGTGTTCGCGAGCCGGCGATGAAGGCGCTGGCCCGGGTCGGGCTGGCGGCGCGCTGCGATCACACGCCGAGCGAGCTGTCGGGCGGCGAGCGCCAGCGCGTGGCGATCGCGCGGGCGATCGTGAACGAGCCGCGGATCCTCCTGGCCGACGAGCCGACGGGCAACCTCGATTCGAAGACCGGCCGGCAGATCATGGATATCTTCCACGATCTGCACCGGTCCGGTGTGACGATCATCCTCGTGACGCACGAGATGTCGGTCGCGCTTCAGGCGCGCCGCATCGTGCGAATGCGTGACGGCCGGATCCTCGATGACCGACCGGTTGATGACGCGCTGCGGGACGAATTGATGACGACGTCGCTGGTGCCGGATTCTCCTCCGGAGCCGTCGCCGGGTCCGACGTCGGAAGGGGTCGCGCGCATCCCCGTCGCGCGGCCGGTCCGGGTGTAGACGATGTTCTTTCTGCGGATCGTGCTGATGGCGTTGCGGAGCCTGCGGATTCACCCGCTGCGCACGGTCCTCGCCACGCTGGGCGTCATCATCGGCGTCGCGGCGGTGGTGTCCGCGATGTCGATTCTGGAAGGGACGCGGTCGGAGGTCGAAGGCCGGTTCGCGACGCTCGGGTCGAACAAGCTGTTCGTGTTTCCGGGGATTCAGCGTGACCGAGGGCGGGCCGTCGGCAACGTAAACACGCTGAAGCTCGATGACGCCGACGAGATCGCGCGGGCCTGTCCGTCGGTCGCGAGCGCATCGCCGCAGGTGACCAGCGCCAGCCTCGTGAAGTTCCTGTCGAAGAACACGCAGGCGAGCGTGCTCGGCACGAGCGAGACCTACGCCGATATCAACCACTACCAAGTCGCCGAGGGACGGTTCATCACCCGCGATGACATCGTCGGCGAGGATTCCGTAGTCGTGCTCGGCTGGCGCGTGAAGCGCGACCTGTTCGGCGGGCGGCCGGCGCTGGGCGAGGTCATCAAGATCTCCGGCCTGCTCGGATCGCGCGGCTTCCGCGTCATTGGCGTGATGGAGAAAAAGGGCAACATCGGCTGGACCGACGTCGATCGGCAGGTGGTCGTCCCGGTCACGACGGCGATGAAGAAGCTCTACGGCCTCGACGCGGTCAGCATGATCCTGTGCGAGTCCAAGAGCGCCGAGAACGCGGACATCGAGGCGGCCAAGTCGGAGATCAAAAAGCTCCTGCGTCAGCGGCACCGCGTGCGTCCCGGCCAGCAGGACGACTTCCAGGTCCAGGCGCAGGGGGAGTTCCTCAAGCAGTTTTCGCAGATGCAGAACATCTTCGCGGTCGTGCTTTACTCGATCGCCGGAATCAGCCTCGTCGTCGGCGGCATCGGCATCATGAACATCATGCTCGTGGCGGTCACCGAGCGAACGCGGGAGATCGGCGTCCGCATGGCGATGGGGGCGCGGCGCGCCGACGTGCTCCGCCAGTTCCTCATCGAGGCGGGCATCGTCTCGTTCCTGGGCGGCGGACTGGGGGTTCTGCTCGGCTGGGGCATGGCCCAGATGCTCGAACAGACGACGCGAATCCTCAACACGTCCACCACCACGCAGGCGATCAGTTGGGCGCTGTCGATGGCGACCATCACCGGGCTCGTCAGCGGCATCTATCCGGCCTACAAGGCCTCCAAGCTCGATCCGGTCGAGGCGCTCCGCTACGAGTGAGCGGGTGTCGCCCCACGGACGTTTCCGCAATTCGCAGCCGTCATTTCCACGTATTTCGATATCATCCGCATCATGCCGGCTCGGGCTGGTGGTTCGGAGTGCTGAGTTGGACGGACGGTTCAGGGGAGCGCGGCGGCGGACGATCACGGCCGTGGCGGGTGTGGGCTTGCTGATCCCGGCGGTTGCGTTCGCCGATGCGCTCGACGACATCCGCGCCCGCGGCGAGCTGATCTGGGGCGCCGATCAGGAGGGCGGCGGGCCGTACGTTTATCCCGATCCGGACGATCCGAACCGTCTGATTGGCTTCGAGGTGGACCTGGCCGACGCACTGGCGAAGTCGATCGGCGTACGCGCGCGGCACTACCAGGCGGACTGGGTCACGCTGCCGGAGTTCCTTCGCAGCGGCGCGATCGACGTCGTGCTGAACGGCTACGAGTGGACACCGCAGCGCGCGACGCAAATGCTTGCGACCCGGCCGTACTACATCTACGAACTGCAATTCCTCGCGCGCACCGACGATCCGACGCTGCACGACGCGGCCGAGCTGCGGCAGCGCGTCGGCAGTCGCCGCAGGCAGGTCAGCGTGCTGGCCGGTTCCGCGGCGGCGATGTACCTCGCGCAGGAGTTCGGCGAGGACGTCGAGATCGTTGAGTACAACGGTAACACCGACGCGATGATGCAGGTGGGCAGCGGCGTGCACGACGCGACGCTCCAGGACCTGCCGATCGCGGTCTTCTACCGCCATCTCCCACAGGAACGCGGTCTGCGGTTCCTCGGCGAGCCCTGCGGGCGGGGGTATTACGTCGCGCTCGTTCGACCGGGCGAGGAGCGTCTGGCCGGCACGCTCAATGCGGCGATCGAGACGGCGTTTCGAGACGGGACGCTGCGAACGATCTACGAGCGGTACGGATTGTGGAACCGCGCGCAAGAGCGGTTGCTCGACGAGACGCCGCGGGCGGCTTCGATGTCGGTTCCGCGCGGATGGACGGTCGTTCTGCGATACGCGCCCATCCTCCTGAAGTCGGCGGGAATGACCATCGTGCTGTCGGTGCTCTCGATGCCGCTGGCGATCGTGCTGGGATTGCTGATCGCGGTGGGCCGGCTTTACGGGCCGCGGCCGTTGCAGGCCGTCCTCGCGGTGTACGTCGAAGTCCTGCGAGGCACGCCCGTCATGCTCCAGCTTTACGTGATCTTCTTTCTGCTTCCGAGCGTATTGCCGGTGACATTCAGTCCGGTCGTGGCGGCGGTGATAGGATTGGCCGTGAACTACTCGGCGTACGAGGCGGAGATCTACCGCGCGGGGCTTCAGGCGATTCCGCGCGGACAGATGGAGGCGGCCCTCGCGCTGGGCATGTCGCGCGGGCAGGCGCTGCGCCACGTCGTCGTGCCGCAGGCGGTGCGGATCGTCGTGCCGCCGGTGACGAATGACTTCATCGCGCTGTTCAAGGACACGTCGATCTGCTCGGTGATCGCCGTGACGGAGCTAACGAAGCAGTACAACGTGCTGGCGAACAGCACGGGGGCGATCCTCGAGCTCGCGGCGATGACCGCGCTTCTCTACTTGCTGATGAGCTTCCCGCTTTCGCTGGTGTCGCGCCGGATGGAGCGGCACCTGGCCGGCGAGGGGCTCCGCGTGGCGGCCTGACGGGACGGTGCCGCGATGATCCGCATCGACAAGTTGGTCAAGCGATTCGGGTCGCAGCCGATCCTGCGCGGGGCGACGCTCTCGATCTCGCGTGGCGACGTGGCCGTCCTCATCGGGGCGTCGGGCAGCGGCAAGAGCACGTTGCTACGCTGCGTCAACGGGCTGGAGACGTTCGACGACGGGCGGATCGACGTCGATGGACTGTCCCTGTCAGCGGGCATGACGCCGTCCGAACGTGCCGAGGCGCTGCGGCGGCTGCGGCGACGGGTGGGCATGGTCTTTCAGCAGTTCAATCTGTTTCCGCATATGTCCGTGCTCGAGAACGTCCTGGCCGGGCCGCGGCATGTACTCGGCGTTCCGCGGGATGTCGCTGAGCCCAAGGCGCGAGAGCTGCTGGACCGTGTGGGCATGTCGGCGGCGGTGGATCGCCGGCCGGGGACGCTCTCGGGTGGTCAGCAGCAGCGCGTGGCGATTGCACGGGCGCTGGCGATGGAGCCGGTCGTGATGCTGTTCGATGAACCGACCAGCGCGCTCGATCCGAGGATGACTGCCGAGGTTCTGTCGGTGATGTCGGATTTGGCCGCGAGCGGCCAGACGATGCTCGTCGTCAGTCACGCGATGGGTTTTGTTCGCCGCTCGGCGCGGACGGTGCACGTGCTGATCGAAGGGCAGGTGGTCGAGTCGGGTCCGCCAGAGCAGGTCTTCGAGGCGGCGCGGCATCCCGGTACGAGGGAACTGCTGGCACATTCCGAATTGTCGTAGCGGTGGATGAGTGTGGTACGCCGCGTCGCGGCGCGCGGCTCGGGGGTGAAAACCCGCAGACGGATTTCGCGGCAGAAGCCGTGATCGGCGCGACTACGGGTAAATGACGATCCGGTACATCGGAGTTTTTCCTTGACCGGTGCCGGTGCGGTCGGTATGTTGACATCGCCAATCTAGATGGCGAGCTGTCACTAGGGTCACGAGTTTGTAACTAGGAGATTCCTCAGGCTCACGGTCGGGCCTCGCGGTGATTGCGCGCCCGTCCGGCAAGTGCGAGAAAGGTGGAGTCATGCAGAATCCCAACACCCGTTCGTTTCGATTCGTTTTGATCGTGGGAGTCGGACTGGGAGTCGCCGCCGGAATCAGCGGGTGTGACGTGTTGCTCGCTGCGCTCCTCGGCGGCGGCGGCGGCAACGGCTGTACTGGGAACGGTCCGGGTTGTGGGGGCGGATGTCCGGCGCCGGACGCAGGCGACGTCTGCTGCCAGGTCTGCGTGGATACCTGCGAATACTGCCCCGCCGGACGTTGCACGCCGTGCGGAAACCCGAACTGCTGCCCGAGCTCGTCGGGACGCGATGTGGTTGCCGACAACCCTGCGAACGAGTACGCCGCTGCCCCGGTTGCGGCGGCCCAATGGAAGGACGCCCGCGGCACCGCCTGGGTGGAGCTGCGCTCGGGCCTCAATGTCCCGGCCGACGTGACGTGGCACTCGGACCGCGACGGCGAGCTGGTGTCGAACGGCGATGGCAACGTGTTCTGGACGACGCTCTCGCCGGGTACGCATCAGGTTTCGCTTCGCGCACGCCTGCTGCCGGGCGACGTCTCGGGCAAGACGATCAGCGTCACACCGATCACGGTGGACGTGCGTTAGCCATCGGCCGTTGGGCCCGCGCGGCCTACGCCCAAAGGAGCAGTCTGCGTTTCGAGGTGCCGTTCCGCACGCGCGGCCGGCACCTCTTTGTTTCGGCGTGGAAACCGGCAGGCGGAGCGGACCGGCGATCCGTTGGAGCCGGCGTCCGAACGCTCGCGTCCGTCGCGGGCGGCTATGATCCTGGCGGGACGCACGCGTCGGGGGTGTTCTCCGCGGCATCGGGGGCCAGCGGGCACCGTCGGACCCGCGCGAGGTTGTTCGCAAGGGCGGCTTCGGTCATAATGTCCCATCATGTCCGAAGCCACGGACCGGCGATCCCATCCCGGAGGCAACCATCCATGAGCTATCCGTTCGGTGGAATGTACGACGAGCTGAACGTCTCGACGCGGTTGTACCTGAAGCTCGATCTGGCGATGGAGCGCGAGACGGTGCTGCACTTCTTCGACAGCGTCCGGCGCGAGTTTCCGGGGATGCGGAAGCTGCGGCGGCGCGAGGACGCGCTGATTCTCGAGGAGGACGCGTCGGAAGAAGGGGCGCGGCGCTGGCTGCGGCTGGAGAGCAGCGCCATTCGCTTCGGTTTCGCGAACCCGGAGCGGCCGGAGGACGTCGCGCGGCTCTCGAACGTGGTGCTCGAGATGGCGCCGTTCCACCTGACGCTCGGCGATCTCGACTATGACCATCTCGAGGTGCTGTACGGCTTCGATCTCGAGTATCGCGGCAACCACGATCAGCTCGTCGCCGAGACGCTGCTCGGCGACCACCCCATCGTCAATCTGCTGACGGACGAACGCCGGCATCCAATCATCGATTGCCAGCCGTTCATCGGCGTCGCGCTGACGGACGACTGTGACGTCCAGGCCTACATCGATATCAAGAGCCGCACGACGACGTATGAGGTGCGGACCTGCCAGTACGAAACGCAGTACCTGACGGTCTATCTGACGCTCCGCAAGTACTGGGGTTTTGGCGAGGCCGAGTCGCTGCTGGCAGCGCATCGGAACCTACTGGAACGGGCGGACGAGCTTGCGGCGGAGAAGGTCGTGCCGCTGATCGTCAACCCACTCGCGCAGGCCATCGCCTCCCAGCGCTGACATGCACGCGACGACCGGTCGCGGCGCAATGATCACGGCCATCGCGGTGGTCGCGGCGTCGACGTTCGGCTTTTCGCTGACGGCTTGGCGCTCGGCACGCACCCTGAACATTCTCTGGGACGAGCAGGTCGACCTGGACACGGCAATCGCACTGCGCGATGCGCCGATCCGTGGCGAGTCCGCGCCGCTGGACGCCTCGCAGACGCGGCTGCCGATGTACGTGACCGCGATCGTCTTTCGGCTGACGGGCCGGGCCGATCTTGATGTCGCACGGGGCGCAAGCGTTGCAGCCGCCGCGCTGGGGCTCGTCGTCACGGCAATGCTGGCCTGGCGGTTGTTCGACGCGGCAGTCGGCGCGCTGACGGCCGTACTTCTCGCGCTCAGCCCGTACTACCTGGCCTACGGTCGGATCGCGATGACCGAGGGCGATGCGTTCCTCGCGCTCACCATCCCGACGGCGGTCTGGCTGTTCCTGCGATTTCTCGAACGGCCGACGGGGCCGCGGTGGTTCGCTGCCAGCGTTGCATTGGGCCTGGCGCTGGCCGCCAAGGCACACGCCGTCGTGCTCGTTGCAGTGTTCGCGATTGCGCTGCGGTCAGCGTATCGACGCGGCGCAGGCGCAAGCACCGATGGCTCGTTGGCAATCCGCCCGCTTGCGATCGCGCTGGCGTCGGCCGGGGGCGTGGCAATCATCACGCTCGTCGCCGGCTGCATGCACAGCCCGCTGGTCGTCGTCGGGTGGTACATTCTGGCGGCGGGGCTTGCGATCGTCGGCATCCTGTCGCGGCGTGCGCAATTCAGCAGCGCACCACCGGCCATCCGGCTTGCGATGCTCGTCGCGCTGGCAGGTATCACCTGGTTCGTCGTCGCGCCGGAACACCTGACCCGACCGGAGATTGTCAAGGAGTTGGTACGCCGCACGCTGTGCTGGGATGACCGGATTCCGCTGGCGTTGTGGCATCAGCACCTGCGGTTGTACGCCGGAATCGTGCTGATCAAGGCGACGGTGCCGGTCGGGCTCCTGACCGCCGCGGCGCTCGTCTACGGGGCGGTCGTCGAGGCCCGCGATCCGCGGTGGCGATTGCCATCCCTGACGATCATCCTCTGGATCGTCGCGTTATGCTTCCTGCCGCTGCGGCAGTCGTTCTACCTCATGGGCGTGTACCCCTTCGTCATGCTCGCCACGGCCGCGTTCATGACCCAGGTCGCCCGGCGGATCGGTAGGCGCAGGCGGATCTGGCGTTTGGCCGCGTGGCTGGCGGTGGTCATCGCTCCGATCGGCTGGCTGGGGTCCGCGACCATTCGGGGCTATCCGGATTTCGAGGTCTTCGGGTACGAGACGGTCGGGGACCGCTGGCTCGGTGCGGAATCCCGAGGCTATCGCAACCTGATCCAGACCAACAGCCACGGAGTCGAGGAGCTGGCGAGGTGGTGCGCGGCACATGTACCGGCCGGTGCGATGGTTGCGAGCTTCGTCTGGGAAGACCACATCCTCGAGCGCTTCCTCCCGGCTGAACCGAGGTTTAGGTTTCGTAGCCGCGGGATTTCACAGTCCTCGGATCACGTTCCGCCGCCGCCCGGAATCTCCGACGCGGACTTCGTGCTCGTACACGTCAATAACCTCCTCGGCTATGGCGATCGACCACCGGACGCGCCGCCGGATGCGATCCTCTCGGCGGAGTTCCGGCCGGTGTACATCGTTCGTCGGGGCCGGTCGGGAATCCCCGTCGCGTGGGCCTATCAACGTGTGATCGGCGGCCCGGCCGTGTCATCGCCCCGTCTGGGCGGCGACGCGGTCCCGAAAAAGCCGCGAATTCCTTAGAAAATCGCTTGATTCTCGGGCCGAATCTCTCTAGATTCCGAGCGTTCCGGCCAGTTTTGGACGCGGCCGGTTCAGTCGTCACAGTGAAACAGGAGATGAAATGGCAAAGTCAATGAGCAAGTCGGCCCTGATCAAGCACGTGGCCGAGCGACATGGATTGACCCGCAAGCAGGTGTCGGACGTGCTCGACACGCTGCTCACGACGGCGTATCGCGAGGCGAAGAACGGTTTCACGCTTCCCGGATTGGGCAAGCTGGTGCTCGTCAATCGCAAGGCCCGTATGGGTCGCAATCCGGCGACGGGCGAGGCGATCAAGATTCCCGCGAAGCGCGTCGTCAAGTTCCGCGTGGCCAAGGCCGCGAAGGACGCGATCCTCGGCGGGAAGAAGTAGGCGCCCGGTCGGACGCGAGACGCCGGTCGCGCAAGCCCCCGGGGCACTGCGCGCGAGGGTTCATCGCCTCTGAGTCCGGTCCACGCAACGGTGGAGTGCACCCCGTGCGCGACTCGCGACGGGGTGCATTGCTTTTTCCGGGGACACGATCGCGTTCGCGCGAGCAGGGCCGAGCCGGCGAGGACGCAAGCTAGGACGTCTGATACGCCATGATGGCGGCGGCGATGCGTTGCGGCCCGGCGCAGCCCTCGCGATATCGCACGACGTCGAGCGTGCCGAACGCCGTCCGCAATTCGCCGGGCCCCAGCAGGTGCGCATCGGACACGGGCTTGCCGTATCGCGCCCGCTGCTCAGCGAGAAACGTCTCGTAGATCAGGCATCCGCCCGGACGGAGCAGAGTCGGCAGGACCGGCAGCAGCGGCCGGTGCAGGAAATTGAACACGGCGACGAGATCGTACGCGCCGGCTTCGAGCGACGACGCACCTTCGAGGTCGACCGCACGCGTGCGGATCGAAACCCCGCAGCGACGCGCCAGGTCCTCGGCGCGCTCGAGGGCGTCGGGCAGGACATCGACGGCCTCGACCGCGAAGCCCTGCATGGCCAGAAACACCGCATCACGACCCGTGCCGCAGGCGAGGTCGATCGCGCGCTGGCCGCGAAGGTCGGTCCATCGTTCGCGCAGAAGGTCCACGCTCCGTTCAAGCCAGCGATGCGGCCGCCACAGGCGGGCGCGCGACGGACCCTTTTGCGTTGGATCCGCGTGAAGCCACGCCGGATCGCAGCGGACATCCGCCACCTGCCGTCCCCGTTCCACCAGCATCGACGCAGCCGCCGAGGCGCGAGCGCGATCGGCGTCGTAGATCGTCACCGGTTCATCGCGCGGCGGCAGCTCGTGGGCACGGCCGGCAAGCTCCTCGAGCGGGATGTTCACTGCGCCGGCGCGGTGTAACGCCTCGAACTCGGCGGCACATCGAACGTCGAGCACGCGTTCGTTCATCGCGCCGGCCCCCGAGATTCGATCCGCAGCTCGACGACCTGCATCCGATGGTCGCTCGCGGCGGACGTCACCAGTTCATACCGGCACACGCGGACGCCCCGCGAGGTCCAGACGTGGTCGATGGCGTAGACCGGCAGCGGCGTCGGCCAGGTGTACGGCCAGCCGCGTCCGGCCCGTTCGTAGGCGTGGCTGAGCGAGTCGCGCAGGCGATCAAAATGCACGGAATCTCGCGGCGTATTGAAATCTCCGGCGAGGATGAGCGGCACGTCCGAATCGTGCGATTCCAGCTTCGCCAGCAGAGCCGCGAGGATCGGACCGCGCGAACGGAATGGGCTGGAGACGACATCCACGGCCATCACGTCCAGCGGACCGTGCGGCGTGTCAAGCCGCGCGAACCAGCCTCGCACGCCGGACAGGCGGAACCGGTCGAGCGGCCGGATCGGGTAGCGCGAGATCAGCGCGAGGCCGAGTTCATCGAAGACGTGCGGCGCGTCGATGATCCGCGACGCCTCCGTTCGCGGGTCGAGCTGTTGCGGCGGTTCCGAGAGCAGGCAGATGTCGGGTTTCGCATCGGCGGCGTCGCGCAGGATGCTCTCGCGGCCGAAGACGCCCCGCGCGGTGTTCCAATGCACCAGCCGAAGGTGCGGGGGCGGTTGCATCGTCGGCTCGTTCCATTCGGCGTCTACGACAACCATCTTCCAGCCGGCGGTGGCCGCGCACGCAACGACGATCCACCGCAACCACGCGGGACGTCGCTGCCTTTGCAGCAGCAGCCAGAGCAGCGCGCCGAGGACCGTCGCCAGCGGCGGCACGTAGTAGGCGATGGTCGAAAACGCCGAGCGGTCGCGCAAGAGCATGCCGGCGACGGCCACGACGCAGAAGATCGGCAGGAAATCAAGCACACGGCTGATCGTACCGGTTCGGCGGCGCTGCGGGGGCGACGGGATTCGTTCGGCGTCCGGGACCATGCGCAGAGCGTCTTCGGGCAAGTCTCGCAACGCTGCCAGTACGAGTGCCTGGGCGTCGCGGTTCGGCGAATCCGGCACGCGGGCATGGGCGGGCTGTTCCTGCAACGCGAAACCGGGTAAACTGGTATCGGACACGACGGCGGACTCGGGGACGACGGGGAATCGACCAGGGATGGTTCGGCAGGTCGTTCACATCGGTGGTCCGCCTCGAAGCGGGAAGACGACGCTCGCGCGCCGCGTCGCCGCGCATTTCGCGGACAGTCATCCGAGCTACCTGCGCTTTGTTTCCAAGGCCACCGCGCCCGCAGCGCTGCGATTGCTGCCCGCGCTGCCCGAGTTTACATGGGCTGAGCGGATTGACTATTCACCGGACCGGCTGCTCGAGGAACTGCCGGCTGCGCTGGGCCGCATTCGACGCGAGACGGGTACGTCGTTCATCGTGGTCGAGTCCGACACGGATCCGATCTTCCGGCTGTCGCATCACCTGGAGACGCGGGTGTTCGTGATGGCGGCGCCGGAGGGCGTGCACGACGTCTTCCGATCGCACGCCGAGGCGGAAACGGCGCTGCGCCTGGCCATGCAGGATACGATGACGTTCGCGAGCGAGGTCTTCGGCATGGAGCGCGTGCCGGCGCTCGACGACAGCGGCGTAAGCCTCGCGGCCGGACCGGCTCCGGAGGCCGGGCCGCCGCGAACGATCGATCCGGACGAGTTCGAACGCCTGCTGCAATCGTCGCTCGGTGCAGAGATCGCGGCACGCGTGCGGCTCCAGCCGGACTATCATTCCCTCGTCGATGCGGACGTGTCCATCCTGAACGCCGGAATCGGCGGGCACGGCCCGCTGACCGAATTGTGCACGCGGCGCGTGTCGCGGCTGATCGAGACCCTGCCGGCCGGATCGAGCCGGCGCCCGCGCTTCTTCAGTTGCAATCTGGCGAACGATTCGGACCCGCAAACGCAGCAGGCGCTTCGCGCCATCATGCAGCGCGTGTGTACATCGGGCGGGCGATTGTCCTAGCGGGGCGGCGGGCGTGACCACGGAAAAGGCCTTGAACGAATCTCACTCGATCGATCCGGGCGATCCGCGGGTCACTCCTCTCGAGCTTCAGATCGACCGGGCCAAAGGCCTGCGGATCCGCTGGTCGGACGGCGTCGAATCGAGCTATCCGCTCAACTACCTGCGAAAGCACTGCCCGTGCGCAACGTGCCGATCGGCCCGCCAGACACCGGTTTCGACGGCGTTGTCGCCGGGGATCTCGCTGCCGATCCTGCCGCCGGGGATCGAGCGGGCGACGCAATTGTCCGATGCCTCGCTCGTCGGTCGCTACGCAATCAACATCATCTGGGGCGATGGTCACGACACGGGGATTTACGACTTTCGATACCTGCGGCAGATCGCGCCGACGCCGGACAACGGCGAATAGGGCGCCGATCCTCAGGGCCGGAGCGAAGCCAACGTCAGCTCGCGACGTCCGCGCGCTGGACGAGCAGCGCCCGGATTTCGCGGACGGACTCGCGCACCGCGTCCAGGCGAGGGTGGATCCGCATGGCTTCGCGAAAACACTCGAGGGCCTCCTCGAGTCGGTCCGCCTCGGCGTGGCAGTTGCCTTGGCAGGCCCAGGCCGCGAAGTGCCAGCGGTTAAGGCGCGTCGCGCGCTCGGCGTCGCGGCGGCTGGACTCATACTCGCCCAGCAGAAAGTGGGCAATGCTCCGCTGGTGGTAGGCCTCGGCGAAGTTCGGCTGGCCGGCGATCAGGCTGTCGAGCAGCGGAATGGCGCGGCGGGCCATTCGCTCGTCGATCAGGTTCTGCGCTTTCCGAATGATCCGAAGCGAGTCGCTCCCGCCCGCGCGGAACCAGAGCGACCAGAGCGCATCTTCGGCAGCGCCGGCGACGCCCGGACTGTCATGATGCAGCAGCCGGGCCAGCGCTTCGCTCTGGCGGATCGTGCCGACCAGCCCGCAGGCGGTCGCGGCGAGGCGTGCGACCGCGGGATCGGCGTGATTCAGCAGTAGCTCAAGGCAGTCCGCACTGAAGCGGCCGTTCAGGGCGACGGCGAATCCTTGCCAGTCGTTCCGCGCCATGAACGGCTGGGCGAGTTCGGTCAGACGCGCGGCAACGTGCACGGATCCATCCATGGACTGGCGCCCTCGTTACTTGGACAACACGCGAGGCTCAAACCTGCGAAGTGACGGTCGGAAGTGCAGGTCCCAGCCGCGGATCAGCGCGGATGCGCCGACCTTTCGGTAAACGAGACAATCCCATGGTACTAACAGACGACCGCCAAGTCAATTATTCGTCTGAAGTTGGATCGGCAGATAGGTGGTTTCCCGTAGCGACTGGCACGCGATTAGCGGGCCGGGCCGGTCGCGAGTAAGATCCCGGGCGTTGATCACGTCACGGCGTGGTCCGCCGCGCCGGCGGCGATCCGGGGCCGGGGATCGGACCCTGAAGTACTGAACGACGCGTGAATACGGATCGACTGCGATCACTGTTGGATAATGTGCGGGCCGGGCGCCTGGCCATTGACGATGCGCTGGAGCAGCTGCGCCATCTGCCTTTCGAATCGCTCGGCTCGGCCACGATCGATCATCACCGGGAGCTGCGCTGCGGCTTTCCCGAGGTGATCTTCTGCCAGGGGAAGACCACGCGGCAGGTCGCCGAGATCTTCGACAAGTTGGTCGCTGCGGGTGGAAACGTCCTGGCCACGCGCGTCCATGGGAAGCACGCGCGCAAGATCTGCGAACGACACGAAGCCGCCGAATACCACAAGGCCGCCCGGTGCATCACGTATCGGCAGCAGGCGGCGAAGTCGTCGCGCGGCACGATTGCCATTGTCTCGGCCGGCACGAGCGATGAACCGGTCGCCGAGGAAGCGCGGATCACGGCCGAGATCATGGACCAGCGAACCGAGACGTATTACGACGTCGGCGTGGCGGGTCTGCATCGGCTGCTGGCACACACGTCGAATCTCCAGAAGGCCTCGGTGGTGATCGTCGTGGCCGGGATGGAGGGAGCGCTGCCGAGCGTCATCGGCGGCCTGGTGGGCGTGCCGGTGATCGCGGTGCCGACGAGCGTGGGCTACGGAGCAAGCTTCGGCGGGCTTGCCCCGCTGCTGACGATGTTGAACTCGTGCGCGTCCGGCGTGTGCGTCGTAAACATCGACAACGGGTTTGGGGCGGGCTATCTCGCGGCGTTGATCAATCGGCTGTCCGGTCGGGACGAAGGGCGAGGCGAATAGGGCGTGGCGCGGTTGCGTCGGATGGTCCGGGTCCCGGGATTGCCGCCACGGCCACGGGATGCGCACAAGGGCGTCTTTGGGCGCGTACTCGTGATCGGAGGCTCGCGCGGCATGATCGGCGCGCCGGCCCTGGCGGGTAACGCGTCTCTTCGAGCCGGCTGCGGGTTGTGCCAGATCGTCGTGCCCGAGGCCGTTCAGAACTCCGTGGCGATTCTCGCGTCGTGTGCGACGACGATGGGCCTGTCGTCGGATCGCGCAGGCCGCTTCGCCGTACGGTGCGCCGACACCGAATTGCGGTCGGCCGTCGATGGTTGGGCGGACGTGGTTGCTTGCGGGCCCGGGATGGGGCAGTCGAATGGGGCGGCGGGGCTGGTGGCGTGGGTGCTGAAGGCGGCGGCGGTGCCGCTTGTCCTGGATGCCGACGGCCTGAACAACGCCTGTCGCGTGCCAGGGGCACTGCGGATGCACCGCGCAGCGCAGCTCGTCCTCACGCCGCACGTCGGCGAGATGGAGCGATTGCTCGCGTCGCAACGGCTTCGGATCGACCCGGCAGGCCGGCGGCGCGAGGCGGCGGTCCGATTGGCGCGGCAGTGTCGAGCGGTGGTTGTACTGAAGGGGCACCGCACGCTCGTGACCGATGGCCAGCGCGTGTACGAGAACACGACCGGCAATCCGGGCATGGCGACGGGCGGCTGCGGCGACGTGCTGACAGGCATGATCGCGAGTTGGATCGCGCAGGGCCTCGATGCGTTCGACGCGAGCGTGCTCGGCGTATTCGCGCACGGACGGGCAGGCGATCTCGGCGCCCGCGCGTTGGGAGAGGACTCGCTGATCGCGTGGGACCTGCTGGATTATCTCCCGGCGGCGCTGAAACGACTGCGCCGCGCTCGATAATGGAAATTCGGGCGTCTGCAGCCGCACCCGATTTGCAAAGCCGCGTTCGTCGGCTACAACGCTGAGTCATGAAGGTGCTCGTCGTCGGCGGCGGGGGACGCGAACATGCGCTGGCATGGAAACTGTCGCAGTCGGCGTGCCGACCGACGCTCTACTGCGCGCCGGGGAATCCGGGAACGGCCGCGATCGGAACCAACGTGCCGATCGAGCAGGACGATCTCGACGGCCTGCTCCAGTTCGCCCGGCGCGAACGCATCGACCTGACCGTCGTCGGACCGGAAGACCCGCTCTGCGCGGGGATCGTCGATCAATTCGAGGCGGCCGGACTGACGGTGTTCGGGCCCCGGTCGGCCGCGGCGCGACTCGAAGGGGAGAAGGCGTTCGCCAAGCAGTTGATGCGGACGTGCGGCGTGCCGACGGCCGACGCGCGGGTCTTTTCGCCGAGTGATCGCGAACGAATGCTGCTGCGCGCTGCGTCGCGCCCGGGCGAGCAGGACGTGGCGCGGCACGTCGTGCGGGCGTACGACCTCGCGCGGGAGTACGTCGCGACGCGTGAGGGTGGCATCGTCGTCAAGGCGTCCGGCCTCGCGAAGGGCAAGGGCGTCTTTGTCTGCGATGAGCCGGCCGAGGCGCTGAAGGTGCTTGAGCGGCTGATGGTCGAGCGGGTGCTGGGCGACGCGGGCGAAACCGTCGTCATCGAGGAGCGTCTGATCGGCCGCGAGGTGTCGCTCATGGCGATGGTCGACGGCACGTCGATCTACCAACTGGACACGGCGCAGGACTACAAGCGGTTGCGCGACGGCGATCAGGGGCCCAACACGGGCGGCATGGGCGCATACAGTCCCGCCCCGGCGATCGACGCCGGCACGCTGTCGCTGATCGACCGCGAGGTGTTCGTGCCCGTGCTCGATGGGTTGCGCCGTGAAAACGTCGAGTATCGTGGCGTGCTGTATGCCGGCCTGATGCTGACGGCGGGCGGACCGAAAGTGCTGGAGTTCAACTGCCGCTTCGGCGACCCGGAGACGCAGGTGTTGATGGTGCGGCTGAATAGCGACCTCGTCAGCGTAATGGAGGCGGTCGTGCGCGGCCGGCTCGATCATCTGACGCTCGAATGGGACGCGCGGCACGCCGTCTGCGTCGTACTGGCCGCGCCGGGATACCCGGACGCCTCAACCGGCGGTGCGCGGATCGAAGGCCTCGATGCCGCGAGCGCGGTGCCCGACGTGCACGTCTTTCACGCCGGGACGCGGCGCGACGGGGATTCGATTGTCGCGGCGCGCGGCCGCGTGCTGAACGTCGTGGCGCTCGGCGAAACGCTCGAACAAGCGCGATCGCGGGCGTACGAGGCCGTCGGGCGGATCTCGTTTAGCGGCATGCAGTTCCGGACCGACATCGGCGCGGCCGCGGTCGATCGTTCGGGCGCGGCCGGTTCCACGGCGAGTGTGCGAGCGAATTAGCATGGTCCGCGAGCAGACACCGGTCGCCGGCAGGCGCATCGTGGTCATGGGACTGGGGCGATTCGGCGGCGGCGTCGGCGTTACGCGTTGGCTCGTGGGGCAGGGGGCGCGGGTCTGCGTCACCGACGTGGCGGACGCCGAAGCGCTGCGAGATTCCGTGCGGCAGCTCGACGGACTGGAAGTCAATCTGCAACTCGGCGGCCACGACGCGGCGATGCTCGCCGCGTGCGACCTGCTGGTCATCAGTCCGGCGGTCGACCGCGCGCAGTCCGATTTCGTGAAGGAGGCCGTACGCCGCGGGATCCCCTGCACGAGCGAGATGAACCTCTTCCTGGAGCGCTGCGCGTGCCGGCTGATCGGCGTGACCGGCTCGGTCGGCAAGAGCACGACAACGGCGATGCTCGGCGCCGCGCTGACGTGCGCGGCACGCCGTCCGACAAGCCTCGAAGGCCGCGGAATCTGGATCGGCGGGAACATTGGGCGCAGCCTGCTGGACGAGTTGCCCGCCATGCGGCCGGGTGACTGGGCCGTGTTGGAGCTGTCGAGCTTTCAGTTGGAGGACGCGGCCGGGCTGCGGCGCAGTCCGGAGATTGCGGTCATCACGAACCTGCGGCCGAACCACCTGGATCGGCACGGGACGATGGATGCGTACGCCGCGGCGAAGCTGAACGTCGCGCGGTTCCAGTCGGCCGACGACGTTTTGGTCATCCATCGTGGTGAACGGGAGCTGCTCTCGCGTCTGGATCAGATGAACGCCCGGGCGCGGCGCGTGTATTTCGGTGATGCGGCCGTGCACGAGCGCCTGCGCGGCGTGCTGCGCGTTCCGGGTCGGCACAATCGCGACAACGCCTCTGCGGCGTGGGTGGTCGCGACCGAGTTGGGCGTGCCGGACGATGTCGCGCTGGCGGCGCTGGCCGAGTTTCCAGGTCTGCCGCATCGGCTGGAATTCGTGCGCGAGTTTCGGGGCGTGCGGTATTACAACGATTCCAAATCCACGACGCCCGAGGCGACGTGCACCGCGCTGGAGGCGTTCGACGATCCGACCGTGCTGCTGGCCGGGGGCTACGACAAGGGGATTCCATTTGATGCGCTGGCGCGTGCAGCGGCCGATCGGGCGCGGGGCGTCGTTTCGTTCGGTGCCACGGCGAACAAGATCCAGAACGAGATTAGCCAGGTCGCGGGCTCGCGCGTGCCGCCGCTCGCAACCGCGGCGGACCTGCCGGCGGCGCTTGCGATCGCTCGGCAGTGGGCGCGCGAGGGCGACGTCGTCGTGCTCTCGCCCGGGTGCGCAAGTTACGACCAGTTTCGCAATTACGAGGAGCGGGGGGACCTGTTCCGGCGCATCGTCAACAGTTGGACGTAGTACATCGCAAGTGCGCAACGCCGGCGCCGGGCCATCGAACCCGCGCGGCAACGAGGGAAAGGTCGCACGCCGTCATTCGACCCGGCCGATATACCCGGTGGGATGTCGGAACTCTCGGCCATCATCTTCGACCTCGACGGCGTGCTGACCGATACGGCCGAGCTTCACTACCGCGCGTGGAAGCGGATCGCGATCGAGGAGGACATTCCCTTCGATCGCGAGCGGAACCGGCGGCTCCGCGGCGTCCCGCGCGAGGAGTCCCTGCGGCGATTGCTCGATGGTCGGACGATTTCGGAGGAACGGTTTCGTGCACTGCTGGCGCGAAAGAACGCGCTCTACGTCGCGATGATCGCGACGCTCTCACCGCGCGATGTGATGCCGGGCGCGATGCACGTCGTCCGATCGCTTCGCCGGAGCGGGTTCCGGCTGGCGATTGCATCGGCCAGCCGAAACGCGCGGCAGGTCGTCGATCGGCTCGGCATCGCGACCTGGTTCGACGCGATCGCGGATGGCGCCAGCGTCGCGGCGAGCAAGCCCGCGCCCAACCTGTTCCTGTACGCGGCGGCCTTGCTCAACGTGCCGCCCGAGGCCTGCGCCGTGATTGAAGACGCGGCGGCGGGGCTCGAGGCCGCCCGTCGGGCCGCCATGCGCACGGTGGCCTTCGGCCCGGACGTGGCGGATGAGCCGGCGGATGCGCACCTTCGGTCGTTCACATCGATCGATCTGGCCCACTGGTTGGGAGCGATCCGTTACGGCGTCGGGGCCGCGCCGACGGTGGCATAGAGCGTCTTGGGCCCATCCTGCCTCCCGAACGGAAAGACGGTTCGGTCGAGCACCGATCGGCGGAAATCGAGCGGAACGAGGAGCGTGCTCGCCGATCCGGTCGTGTCCATCAGGTCGGTGATGTCCGCCACGTGCGACAGGCCGAGCAGGTGGCCGCCCTCGTGCGCGGCGACATTTCCGATGGCTACGGCGATCTGCTCGACCGTCGGCTTGACCGCGAACGGGTCATCGTAGTTGTCGGTGAAGACGATGCCATCGTCGCAGCAGTCATCGTTCCACGTGTCGACCTGCTCCGAGATGCCGAACGTGACGCGGCTGGCACGGCCGAAGTAGATCGTGCTGTAGTCGTTGCCTTCGGCCGGAAAACCATCATCGCTCGTCAGGACCTCAACGTTGAATCGCGTGTAGGCGGCCCGTACGCGGGCAATGATGCCGGCCTTGATCTGGTCCGTCATGCCCGCGTAGGCGGGGTCGATCCGCGCGGCGTCAAACGGCACGATGTCGAAGACCCCGACGTTGCGGATATCGACGTCGTTGCCGCCGGCGAAGTTGAGCAGGATCTTCTGCGGCGCGGGGAGCGGCGGCGTGCCGTTGCGGAAGACCTGCACGTCAGCGATATACATGCCGGACTGCGATGAGAAGAACGAGGCGGTGATCGCGAGGTACATCCGCGCCGTGGCGAGGTGCACGACTTCGTCGATCAGCGAGTTGGTCTGGCCGCCCTGGAGGTTTACGTCGTCATTGACGGCGAAGAGGTCCTCGGCGGCGTCAAAGAGCGCGGCCCGCGGGTCGATGAAGCTCCCGAACGCCGGATCGGCCGCGACGCGGATGCGGTCGCCGGGGCTCATCGGGCCCAAATCGAACACGTCGATGACGCCCGGACCGGCCTCGCGCGTGAACTGTGCCCGGCCTTCATCGTCCAGCTCAAGCGGCGCGGCCGAGCCGAAGTCCCGCCCGGCGGGCCGGGAATTCAGCGGCGGGAATGGGAAAGGAAACAGGTCACAGCCCGCTGCCAGCGTGAGCAGGACGACGAGGGCCGTCCGGATGTGCGAGGAGGGTCGTACCGATTTCATGCGCAGCACCCGATTCGAGGCGCGATTCGCGGGAGAGTCGAAGTACGCGAGGCAGCAGGTCGCCGGCAGGCGTTGCGGTGGAAGCCGTCCGGCTTCGACCGGTTCCCTCCGGTGTTCCAAGAGAAGTATTCCGCAATGGCGGCGGACGGTCAAGGCGAGAACTCGCCGGACATCGACTCCGTCTGCCCAATCCACTGAAAACCCGCTCCCGGAATATCGGAGGACGGAGTTCTGTTCCGTTCCCGGGTATTATCGGCGTAACGCGGCGTTGCGGATAACGCCCTCAACGGCGGCCATGGCCGTCGTGCGACATCGGTAGGGCGAGGAGTCGGGCATGAGGACGGCACATTTTGTCTGTCATGCGTGGGACCTGGCTGACCAAGGTGTCGAGCTTTCGCTCGATCGCCTCGTGGGTGAGGTCGGCGTCGATTCCGTATGCGTCCCGGCCGTAACGGACGCAATCGACGTGTACCGGCCGCGCGGCACGGGAGAGTCGCGCCGTTTCCGTACCGACGGCGGCATTCACTATCGCGCGGACGCGCAGCGATTCGCGGCCACGCGGATCCGGCCTGTGCCCGCGTCGTGGATGAAATCGCGGCACGTTCTCGCGGATGTCGCCGAGCATGCCGCCAAGCGCGGACTGGCGCTGCGGCTCGCGATGTCGTGCTGCCTGAACCGGGCGACGGCCGAGCGACACGCATTCGCCGTATGCAAGGATGCCGTCGGTGAGTGTCGGACAGCGCGGCTTTGCCCGAGCAATCCGGACGTGGCGGCGTTCGTCGCTGCGGTGGCGGGCGATCTTGCGGAGCAGTTCGCACCGGCCGCCATCGAACTGGAAAACCTCGGCTTCGGATTCGACGCGGCGGGATCGCCGGAGTGGATCGGGATGCACGTCGGTCCGCTCGAGCGGTTCCTGCTGTCGCTCTGCTTTTGCGAATCGTGCGTGCAGGCGGCCGGTCGGGCCGGCGTTGATGTGACGACCGTGCGGGAGCGCACCGTGCAGGCACTGGAGCGCGTGTTCGGCGGCGAGCCGGCGCGCGATGAGTCGCCGGACGAATTGTTTGCGCGGGATACGCTGCTGGCCGACTTCACCGCGTTTCGCGAGCAGGCGGTCGCGTCGATCGTCGCGTCAGTGCGCTCGGCGGTGCAGACCGAACTCGTCGTCGCCGATCCGGGGGAGTGGGCGGTTGGCGGGTTTTCGCCGAGGGGGCTTCGAGACGCGTGCGATGCGTTCCGGGCGCCGGACGGCGAGTCGATCGATGCCGGCGCCGCGCCGGTCGAGTCTCCCTACGGCGTGCAGCCGGCTCGCGTGCAGCGTCGGTTTCGCTGCGGCCCGCCGCAGTTCCATCAGGCTTCTGATCTCGTTCGGTCTGTGCATCGCGCGGTCGAAACCGGTTGCGAGGCGATCGGGTTTTTCGATTTCGGAACGACGACTCATGCGGGGCTGGACTGGGCGCGGCAGGCGCTGCGCTTCGCGCGCCGCGACGCGATTTCTAGTTGATTCCAGATCAGCCGCGCCGAGCCGCGGTGAGCACGTCTCGCAGCGACTCCATCGGCTGCCCTCCGATCTCGACGGGCAGGATTCGCATGATCCTCCAGCGGTCGGCGGCGCGACGCCACTCGATCTGCCATTGGCCGCTCAGGCGGCGTGGAAACCCCTGGAGTTTCACGGTAGCCATAGCGGTCAGACGCACCGCGGCCGAATCGTCTCGCACGTCGATCTCGCATCCGCGGACGCGCGTGTCAAAGATCTCCACGCGTTCAAGCGCGGCAACGATCGCGTCGCCCAGCGACTCGGCCGTCAAGGATTCACCGTCGTAGTCCGGGTCGATCGCAGCGCGGAGGCCCGCCTCGTCGCGGCGCTCGATCGCGGCGATGAAGCGATCGAGCGCTTCGCGGACCCGCTCGCGGGGCGTCGTCACCGCCCACTGCAATGCGAACAGCAGTGCCGCGACGGCGAGCGTGGCGGGTGGCGCGTGCGTTCGCATCCGTCCTTCGAGTCGCGGGCGGGCAAGCAAGGCGGCCGTGATGGCGATAGCGCACGCGACGCCGAGCTGAAACGGGCTTTCGAGGAAGAACCGCGTCAGGGCATCCATGGGCGGATCAACCCGACCGTCAGTGAGACCGACGATTGAACGGAGACGCTACCCGGACGTCACGCCGGAGCAGTCCCAGCTCGCCCCGGCTGCAACGAGCGCTTCCGGTCGCAAGCGCCGCGTGACGACCGGCCAGTCGCCGGCCGGGTCGTACCATCGCCCGATCGCCGTATGCCATTCGGCGTCATCGCGCACGCGAAGGAACGCCATCTTGACGTCGGGGTAGCACGGGTGGAGCTCGCTGTAACGGACCATGAACTTGCGCATGAGCGGCGCGGCCTTCAATGGGCCGTACGCGTCGCACGTCATCAGGTAGTGCTGCTCGATCGCCCGACGCTGCTCGTCGATGGCCGGCGGCGCGGGCCAATCGTCGCCGGCGAGGATCGCGGCCGCCTCGCGGAAGATCCACGGATTGCCGATCGCGCCGCGCGCGACCGAGACGCCGTCGACGCCGGTCTGCTCAAGCATGCGGACGCAGTCCATGGCCGAGAACACGTCGCCGCTGCCGAGGATCTTCCGATCGCCGACGTGCCGCTTGACCTTGGACAGGAACTCCCAGCGGCTCGGACCGACGTAGCGCTGCTTGACGGTCCGGCCGTGCACCGTGACGGCCGACAGGCCGATCTCGAAGGCCGCGTCGAGGATCCGAAAGAAGCTGATTTCACTCTCGGGCGAGTCGTCCATTCCGCGCCGCATCTTCAGCGTGACGGGCACGCGCGATCCGACGGCTTCATAGACCCGCCGCAGGATTTCGATCGCCATCGTCGGCGTGCTGAGCAGGAAGCCCCCGCGGCAGCGGCCGAGGACCTTCTTGACCGGGCAGCCGAAGTTGATGTCGATCACGTCGTATCCGGCATCGACCAACGCTGCGGCGGCGACGGCGAACTGTTCCGGTTCGCTGCCCATCAACTGACCGCCGATCGGGTGATCGTCCTGGTGCAGCCGGGTGATCCGCCGTGTCGTCTTGCCGCCCTGCGTTACAAGCCGGTCGAGAACGACCTCGTTGAGGGCGTACGGACAAGCGTATCGCCGTGCCAGTCGCCGCATGGGCGCATCGCTGTAACCGGACAGCGCGGCCTGTACGAACGGGGTCGGAATCGTCAGTGTGCCGAGTCGGAGCATGGTGCGGGCCGCAGGCGTTCTATTCCTTCGCCTTCGGCTTCTTGGGCTTGGCGGCGGCCTTCACCGCGTCGCGGGCGAAGTCGGTTATCCGGGCCATCAAGTCCGTCGCATAGTCGGCGGAGAACATGTTCGTGCCGTGCAGGTTCTTTCCGCCGGGGCGAACGTCGGTCTGGGCCGACTTGCAGAGCTTCGCCAGTGTCTCGGCATCGGATCGCTCGGCCTCCGGCGCGACGAGCAGCACCGGGCGGCCCTTCATCTTGCGGATGTGCTTTCGCGAATCGAGACCCATGTAGTTGACTCCGGGCGACAGGCAAATCACGCCGACGGCGCGGCCGTCGCGCGCGGCGACGTCGATCGAGATGCTGCACCCGACGCTCGCGCCGATCAGGATTGTCCGCGTCGCGTCGCATTCCGCGCGCGCCGTGAGCCAGTCGGCCGCGGCAACCGTGTCCTGATACGCGTTCGAGAAGTGCTCCCCGTCGCGGTCGGAGTACCAGCGCTTCAGATAGCGCTCCTTCTCCTTCGGGCCGATGCTCTCGCCCGTCCCGCGGATGTCGTAGGCGAAGACGGCGAACCCGGCCGCATGCAGGCTCGGTACGAGCGGCTGCCAACTGGTGCGCGTCGCGGGATACATGTGAATCAAAATCGCGCACGGCGCCTTTTTCTTCGAGGGCTGGGGCGCGTAGTAGTCGCCGACGACGTTGACGCCGTCCTTCGTCGTGAGCACGATGCGTTGCGGCGCGGTCGACGGCGCGTCCTCGGCCCGGGCAAGTTCGGCGACGGCCGGTCCGGCGACGGCCAGCGCGGCCCACAGCGTTTGGCGCATCCAACGAGTCATGTCGGCTCTCCTTGTCGTCGTCACGGCGGAACGAGGTGATCGACGGTCGGGCGCGTACCCGATGGGGAATTGTACCGCTGAATCAACACATCGTAGTAGTTGTAGTTTGCGGGTCGCTGATCGGGCGGAAACGCGGCGAAGTCGTGCTTGAGCCGCAGGGCCAGCTCGGACAACATCCGGCCGACGTTGTCCGGCGTCCGCGCTTCGAGCGGAAGGGAAGCGGCGATCCGCTGTTCAAGGAAGTTCATGTGTCCGACGGCGAGGTGCAACAGCGATGACAGTGCCCACATCGAGCGGAAGTGGTCTGGGTAGCTCGTCGGAATGAGTTCGCCGCCGACCGTTTCTTCTCCGGGAATCGGCTTGCGGCCGACGTGCCGCTCGCTGCGCACGGCACGCTCCTCGGCCTGGCAGATCGCCTGATGGGCCTTGCGGTAGTCCCGCGGATCGGCCATGTACGTCATCCGCGCCAGCATCTGCCACGTCTCCGACGCCGGGACCTCTCCGCGTTCCTGAGTCGTGTCTCGAACGGCGTCGTGGCAGCGCGTCGCCGCCTCGGCGAGGTCGCGCGCTTCCGCGAACCGGCCGTTCATGCCGACGCGCCACGTCTCGACGCGAAGGATTTCCGGCGCATACAGCTCCGTCCAATCGCCCGGCGGCAATCCCGCACATCGACGCGCCGCGGCGACCCGGTCCGGCCAGCCGGGCCAAGCGTCCAGTTCGGGCCTGATCGAGCGGAGCACGTCCTGAATCGGACCTTCAATCAGCCCGCCGCGGATCGCGACGAGCACGTGCTGCATTCGAGCCTCAAACGACAGTTCCGCTGTCCGCGCCATGATCTGGTTGCAGAGCGGGTCGAGCGGCGAGAGCCGCGTCAGCATCTCATTGAGCACGGCTCGCGCTTCCTCCGGCCTGCCGACCATGTACAGACACTCGGCCAGTCGGCCGGCCGCGTCCTTGAAGCCGGGACAACTCTCGAAGAGCGCCCGCCACGCCGCCACGGCTTCGTCGCCTGCAAGGCGCGCGGCCGGGTCCTGAAGCGGATCCGCGCCCGCTTGTCGGACGGCACGCTGGAGCAGCGCGGCGCGGGTGGCCTGTGCCAGCGCGATGTCTCGCCGCACACGGAACCACTGCTGGAGATCGAGGCGCGTCGCGGCGCGCTTCAGCTTGTCAACGACCGCATCCGGTCCGGCCGGGATCGCGGCGATCCCCGCTGCGTGGAAGTACGCGGATCGGAACTCGACGACGGCCAGCGCGACGAGCGCCGTGCCGACGATGGCCAGCCCCGGTCCCGCGATGCGCCGGCCGAATCCGATCGGACGCATCGCCGAAGGCCGCGCGTTTGTCGTCGCCCGTGAGGATAGGGCGAGGGCCAGCCCGAGCAGCGTGAAGTACCACGGAGGCCCGATCGGGCTGCGCAGGATCACGCTTGTCGATTCCTCGATGGCAAGGGCGGCAATCGCCGCACCGAGCATGGTGAGTCGGCGGACCTGCCGCGGGTCTGCGGCGTCACCAAGTCGCCGGCCGAGGACGAGAAGCGCGAAGGTCGGAAGCGCGAGGTAGAGCAGGCCGCCCGGGATGCCGAGCTCGAAGAACGACTGAAGCCATTCGTTGTGTGCAGCGTTGAGCAGGTCGGCTGAGAACTCCGACGGAACTTCCGCGCGGCGGCGGGCGAAGCGCGTGCTCATCTCCGCAGCGAACGCATCCGGTCCGAAGCCGAGCAACGGGCGGTCGCACATTGCCTTCGCCGTCTCGCGCCAGTAGAGCCACCGCGCCTCGACCGAGCCGCGTCGCCGGCCGGTCTCGAAGGCGGTCTGTCGCTGGACGTAGATCAGGGTCGCAGCGACGAACGAGATGCCGATGAAGACGACGACGAGCCAGCGAACGCGCGATCTCAGGCAGAATATGAGGTGCGCAACGACCGCCAGTACCACCGCACCTGCCGCGGCGATCATCGCGCCGCGACGGTCCGTGCTCCACAGCAGCCACGCCGACATGACGAACGCCGACAGCCGGAGCACGCCGCCGAAAAGCGACGGCGCCTGAGCCGGCGCGGCCTTGGATGCGCGGCGAAAAAACCACGCGATCGGCACGAATAGCGCCGTCCACGTCGCCGCGACGAATCCTGCGGCCGTCACGGACCCGATCGGCCATCCGACCCAGAGCAGTTCGCGGCTCCGCTGGTGCCAGATCGCCAGCGCGCCGGATGCGATCGCGAGCACGGCGACGCCGGCCAGGATCCGATCCACGCCGCGCTCATCCAGATGTGTGGCCAGCAGCATCGTCCACGTCAGGCCCGCGGCGAACATCACCAGCCAGCCCAGCGACATGCTGCCGGTGCGGTTGACCAGCGCAGACAGGACGGCGATGGCGAACACGAGCACGCCGACAGTGAAGAACCACCGCGTTTTGCGGTCCGCAGAAACTCCGGCCGATTTCGAGCGAACGAAGGCCCCCGCGGCGATGGCGGCTGCCCCGACCGTGACGAGAAAGATCGACGTACGAATCGCGATCGGCGGTTGGAGCGATACGGAGAGGCTCAGCGCCCGCGCGGCGGTGCGGAGCGCCGCGGGCCAGTGTGCAAACGTTGCATCGTCGACCTCGCCGGCCTCGACGAGCGTCACGCCCAGCAGCATGACGATGCAGACGGCGGGCAGCAGGTTGGATCGGACCGAGCGGTTCAGCGGACGTGCTCCGTCGACCTCCGCCCGGGGCGCGCCGTCGGCGACGATGCACCGTGCCGAATGGCGATCAGATGACTCGCACGATGAAGGTCATCATCCCCGTCCGGCCGGCGGTGGTCACCTTCAATTCTATAAGATAATCGGCCGAGGTGTTCGCCGAGAACGTCGCCTGCGAACTGTTGGCGTTCATGAGCGCCGCGCCGGTCGTTCCAAGATCGATCGGCTGACCGGTCGCGCGATCCGTCGCGCTCAGGATCGTCCAGGTGAAGCTCAACCCGGACTCCACGGCATCGAGAAAGTCGCCGCCGCCGAGCAGGACGCCGCTCTGCGCGCCATCCAGAAAGACAACCTGTCCGGGATTGATGATCTCCGGCGCGGGCGGGATTGCGATCGCCTGCGGCGGGATCGCGAGATTCAGAAACAGGTCCGTGATGGGCTCGATCGTGCAACCCGTTGCGAGCGATCCGGTCACGACGGTCAGCAGGACGAATCTCGACTTCAGCACCATGCGCTCCTCCCGTGGGCCTAGAGTATGAATCGGCTCAAATCCTCGTCGCGGATGATCTCGGCCAGCCGATCCCTCACGTAGCGGGCGTCAATCGTGATCGACCGGCCGGACTGGTCCGGGGCATCGAAGCTGATCTCCTCGAGCACCTTTTCGGTAATCGTGTAGAGACGGCGGGCTCCGATATTCTGTGCGCTCCGGTTGACCTGGACGGCAATCTCGGCCATGGCCTCCACGGCATCGGGGCTGAACTGGACCTTGACCCCCTCGGTTTCGAGCATCGCGGCATGCTGTTTGAGCAGCGCGTTCTGCGGCTCGGTCAGGATGCGCACGAAGTCCTCGCGGGCCAGGTCGCCCAGCTCGACGCGGATGGGCAGCCGGCCCTGAAGTTCCGGCATCAGGTCGCTCGGCTTGCTTTGATGGAATGCGCCCGCGGCGATGAACAGGATGTGGTTGGTCCGCACCGGCCCGTGGCGCGTGTTCACCGCTCCCCCTTCGAGGATCGGCAGCAAATCGCGCTGCACGCCCTGGCGGCTGACATCCGGACCGTACGAGGAACTCGGCCCGCACAGCTTGTCGATCTCATCGAGAAAGACGATGCCGCTGTTCTCGGTGCGCGCGATGGCCATCTCGGTCAGCTTCTCGCGGTCGATCAGCTTCTCGGATTCCTGCTGGAGGATGACGCGCCGGGCCTCGCGGATCGGCAGACGGCGCGTCTTGCTCTGCGCCGGGAGCAGCCGCTCCATGAAGTTCTGGATCTCCGGGTCGAGCTGGTCCATACCCACCGTGGTCGCGAACATGCCGATGGGCGGCGCTTTCTGTTCAAGGCGAAGTTCAATCTCGCGATCGTCGAGGCGGCCCTCGCGTAGCTGCATGCGGAGCTTCTCGCGGGTCCGGTGACGACGGGCGCTCTCCTCCGGCGTGTCGGACGGCGGCTCGGCCGGCAGCAGCGCGTCGATCAGCGCTTCCTCGGTCAGTTCTTCGGCCCTCTGTCGGACGACCTCGGCCTGCTCGGCGCGGACCATCGCAATCGCCAGCTCGAGCAGGTCGCGGATGATCATGTCGACGTCGCGGCCGTGATAGCCCACCTCGGTGAACTTCGTCGCTTCGACTTTGAGGAACGGTGCGTTGACGATCTGCGCCAGCCGTCGCGCGATCTCCGTCTTGCCGACGCCGGTGGGGCCGATCATGAGAATGTTCTTCGGTCCGACTTCGGCACGAAGCGCCTCGGGGAGCATCTGGCGTCGCCAGCGATTCCGGATCGCGACCGCGACCGCGCGCTTTGCGTCGTGCTGACCGACGATGTAGCGGTCAAGCTCCGCGACGATGCGTCGGGGGGTGAGCTGTTCTATCGGGAGCAAGTCGGTTCCTCACCGGGATTGCGAAGCCGACCGCAGGCCGGCGCGGCGCGCGGCATCATGTCCCATGGTCGATTGGCGGCCAGGCCCACGATTGCATCGAGACCAGCTTCTGTCGATCGGTCAGATCGACGTGCAGCGGCGTCACCGTGATGTACCCTTCGCGCAGCGCGTGCAGGTCCGTGTCGACTTCGTCGCGCATCTCACCGAACTCGCCGCGGAGCCAGTAATACTGCCGCCCGCGCGGATCGGTCCGGACCTCGAACTCGTCCTCGATCGGCAGCGTCGACTGCCGGCAGACCCGCACGCCGCGCGGCCACCCGGGCTTCAGCGCCGGGATGTTGACGTTGTAAAGCTCTCCCGATCGCACCCCGCGGGCGAGCAGTTGATCGATCACGCCCCGCGCGAGCTGCGCCGCCCGCGCAAAGTCCATCTCCGGTCCGGTCTCCAGCGACACGGCGATGGCCGGCGCGCCGAGCATCGCGCCCTCGGCCGCGGCCGCGACGGTGCCGGAGTACAGCACGTGGATGCCGACGTTTTCGCCGTTGTTGATGCCGGACACGACCAGATCCGGGGTCCGCCGCAGCAGGCACTTCATCGCCAGCTTGACGCAGTCGGCCGGCTGTCCGCGCACGCTCTCGCCGTGGAACGCGCCGCCGACGTGCAGGCGCTGCGAAATGACGGGGTAGTCGATCGTGATCGAGTGTCCCGAGGCGGACATGCCCGACGATGGCGCGACGACGTCGACCTCGCCGAGCGCACACAGTTCCGCGTGCATGGCGGCCAGTCCGGGGGCGAGAATTCCATCGTCGTTGGTCAGCAGGATCAGCACCGGGCGGATTGTACGCCCGTCCGAGCGGTCATACAATTTCGCGCGGCGTCGATGATCGACGTTCCTTGATGTCGTCGCGGCGCGTTCCGAGGCCACCGCTGATCTTGCCATCGTGTCCGTCAAGCCACCGCGTTCGTCCAGTGCAGTCGTTGCCGTGACTGATGCGCCGGGACGGTCGCACGCCACGACGACGGCGCCGCCGCGGTCCGATTCCGGCCGATCATCGCTGCACACGCTGCTCGCGGCGATCGGCGTCTTCTTCGCCGTGGTCTTCCTGTTCCTGCCGACGATCAGCGCGGATTTCATCCAGCTCGACGATCCGCAGTACGTCCGCGACAACGCCGCCGTCCTGAAGCCCTCGCTCCGATCCGCCTGGCGCTTCGTCGCCGAAGTCCGCAGTCCATCGACAGTGGCCGGGTACTACCAGCCGCTGACGATGCTCTCGCTGATGCTCGACTCGTGGTGGTACGGAGCGAACCGGCCATCGCCATTCCCGTACCATCTGACAAACGTCGTCCTGCACGCGCTCAATTCAGTGCTCGTGTTCCGGCTCGCGCGGCGGCTGGCCGGCGGGTTGTTCTGGCCGATCGTCGCTGCGTTGCTCTTCGCCGCGCATCCCGTGCAGGTCGAATCCGTCGCGTGGATCTCCCAGCGCAAGACGGTGCTGGCGACCCTGCTGGGCCTGCTTGCCGTTGATCTGCACCTCTCGGCGTCAGCGACCGGCCGCGCCGCGCATCGCGGGTGGGCCGTCGCGGCGTATCTCCTCGCGACGCTGGCGAAGCCGACGGTCGTGTTCCTGCCGGTCGTGATGCTGCTGCTGGACTACTGGCCGCTGAAGCGGTTCGGCCGGGCAGCACTGCTGGAGAAATGGCCCTACGCCCTGTTGGTACCGCTCACGGCGGTCGTGGCCACCATCTCGCAGCGCGAGTCCGCGGGTCTGGCGATTCCGGACGCGAGCCGATGGGAGGTCATGCTTGCGCTGGGGCGGCTCACGTGTTACAACGTCCTGCTCTACTCGCGGAACGTCGTGTGGCCGGTCGACCTTTCGCTGACCTACGCGCTGCCGCAGGGCGTGCGCGAGGGGGGCGGTGTCTTGACCCTTGCGCTGATCGTCGTGCCCGCCGCCCTCATCGCCATTGTGCTGCTGCGGCGGCGGTGGCCGGCCCTGTTCGTCGTCGTTGCCGCGACGCTGATCGCGCTCGGACCGACGCTCGGTCCGATCCGGTTCATGCAATCCTGCATCGGGGATCGGTTCCTGTACCTGCCGTGGTCGATCATCGCCGTCGTCATGGCGACCGTTGCGTCGGCCCGACTCCGAACGATCGGGCCGCGCCGCATCGCGGGTATGATCGCCGCCGTCGTCGTCGTCGCGTTCGCCTCGCAATCGCGGGCGCGGCAGGCGGTCTGGCAGGCCGATGAGCCGCTGTGGACCGATGTCGTCGCCAAGCATCCGCAATGCGCCCTCGGAAACTACGAATTGGCCGTCGTCCGGCACTACCAGCAGCGTAGTGCCGAGGCGCTCGCGCTGCTGGAGCGGTCGCTCGAGGAAGAGCCGGACAGCGCGCACCGCCGCCCGATGTACGCGGACATCCTGCTCGATCTGGGACGCATCGAGGATGCGCATCGCGAGATTCGACGGGCGATCGAGATGGGCCTGGGTCCGTACGAATGGCGCGGCCGGTTGACGCTCGGGCGCGTCCTTGCGAAGCGTGGCGACCTGCGCGGGGCGAAGGCCGAGTTCGAGAGAATCGTCGCACAGGGTCATGACGATCCCGCGACGCTGCACGTCATCGGCAGCGCGCTGCTTCAGGCCAACGACGCCGTCGCATCGCTGCCCTATTTCCAGAAGGCGGAGTTGGCCGCGCCGACCGAACCGATCATCCTGCAGAATCACGCAACGGCCTGCGTCCTGACCGGCGACCTCGCCGGCGCGGCAGAACGATACGCGCGTGCGGCCGAGCTGCGCGAAGCGATGGGAGACCCCGCTGCCGATGCGCGACTGGCCCTCGCCAAGGTCCTGCTCGATCTGAATCGGATTGACGAGGCGGAACGGTGGTTCAACGCCGTGCAATCCGATCCGACGGTTTCCGCGGACGCGCTGCTCGGCCTGGCGTGCGTGCGGGCGTTGCGAGGACAGACGGACGATGCGTTCCGGTTGCTGGAGTGTGCGATTGCGACCGACGCAAGCCTGAGGCGCGTCGCCGCCGCAAAGCGGCAATTGAGCGTGCTGCGGGGCGATCCGCGTTGGGCATCGATCGTCAACGGACCGGCGACGACTTCGGAGGCCCCACGATGAGCGGCGAGTCGATCCGTCCCCTGACCCGAGCGGCCGTGCGAGAGATCGATCGGCGCGCGGTCGAGGAATTCGGGGTTCCGGGCCTCGTGCTGATGGAAAACGCCGGCCGCGGCGCCGCGCATCTGATCCAGGGTCTGCTCCGCGGGCCGCGCGGGGCGCGCGTGGCAATCGCCTGCGGAGGCGGCAATAACGCGGGCGACGGCTTCGTCATCGCGCGGCATTTGCACAATGCCGGGATCGAGGTCGAACTGCTTCTTGCCGTCGATCCCGCGAGACTGTCCGGCGACGCGGCGACGAACTGCGACATCGTCTCGCGCATGCGCATCCCGACGGCGCCATTGTGGGACGAGGCCGGACTGGCCGCGAACCTGCCGCGATTGCAACTCGCGCAGGTCGTGGTCGATGCGCTGCTCGGTACGGGCTCATCGGGCGCACCCCGCCCGCCGATGGACCGCGTCATCCGGGCCATCAACCAGCTTTCCGCCGCGACGGTCGTCGCGATCGATCTTCCGTCCGGCCTCGATTGTGATACGGGCGTGCCGGCAGATCCAACCGTGCGCGCGAACATGACGATCACCTTTGTCGCTCCGAAGGTGGGCTTTGCAGAACGTGGCGCGGCCGCGTACACGGGCAAGGTGCACGTCGTCGATATCGGCGCTCCGCGGGAGCTTCTCAGCGCAGCGTTGTAGTCGAAGTCCGTCGCGTTGTCCGGCGTCCGGTCCGGGGTCACGGCAACAACGCAATCGTCCGCCCGGTGCGCGCGGATTCGTACGCTGCGTCAAGTACGGCCATCACGGCGATCCCATCGTCCGCCGTGACCGTCGGCGGCTGCCGCGACTCAACGGCCCTGCCGAAGTCGGCGATCGCGCGGTCAAAGCACTCGCGGAATTCGCCCTGTCCGCTCTCGATCGGTGCCTTGTCCGTTCCCGCGTGAAGCTGCCATCGAAAGGTGTCCGACGCCATCAGCGAGCCCTCGGCAATGAAGCTGCCGGCGTCACCGCGGACCTCCAGCCGCCCGCCGTAGGAATGGGCGCAGAACGCCGCCTCGACGTGACTGACCACGCCGTCTGCGTGCTCCAACACGGCGTGGAAGTAATCCTCGACCTCGAACGGCTGGAGCACGTTCGCCGTCATTGCCGTCACGGCGCGCACCGATCCGGCCGTCTGTAAGAGGATGTCGAGCGCATGTGGCGAAAGGTCCATCCCCGGCCCGCCGCCGGAGAGCGCGGGCTGCTGCCGCCATTTGCCATCCGGCGCGGCGAGGTAGCCGAGTTCCGCGCGGATGAGGCTCAGCCGCCCGAGTCGTTGTTGTGCGAGTCGCTCACGAAGCGCTTCGTGGGCAGGATGGAACCGCTGCTGGTGAAGTACACCGAGCGTTCGATCTATCCGCTGGGCGATCTTCAGCATTGCACGGGCCTGCGTCGCCGACAGCGCGAGCGGCTTATCGCAGAGCACGTGTTGCCCGGCGGCCAGGCAGGCCTGAGTGTGCTCGGCGTGCAGGGCGTTCGGCGTGGCGATGTAGACGGCGCGGATGCGTTCGTCGCGCAAAAAAGCCGCAAGATCGTCGTACGCCGCCGGCGCGTCGAAACGCGCGGCGTACTCCCGCGCGCGGTCGATCGACCGCGAGCAGAACGCGACAAGTTCCGCGTCGGGACATCGCCGCACGGCTGGCGCAAAGCGATGGGCGGCCACGCGGCCGCATCCGACGATGCCCCAGCCGATCCGCGCACTTGCGGCGTCAGTCTTCGTGCTTGAGGTCACGAGTCATCAATTCGGTGACGGCCTGGATCGGGTCCTTGCGCTCGAAGAGCACGGCGTGCACCGCCTCGGTGATTGGCATCGAGATGTTGTGGCGCCGCGCAAGCTCTCGCACGCTCCGCGCCGTCGGAATGCCTTCAATTACTGACGCCGTCGACGCAATCACCGATTCCACCGACTGGCCGCGGCCGATGGCCTCGCCGGCCGTGCGATTCCGCCCTGCGGACGAGATGCACGTCGTCACGAGATCTCCCAGGCCCGCAAGCCCGGCGAACGTCTCGCGCCGCGCGCCCATGGAAACGCCGAGGCGTGTGATCTCCACCAAGCCGCGCGCCAGCAGGGCGGCCTTCGCGTTGTCGCCGGCGCGCAGCCCGTCGACGATTCCTGCGGCGAGGGCGATGACGTTTTTCGTCGCGCCGGCGAGTTCGACGCCCAGCAGATCGGTGTTCGAATAGACGCGGAACCACTCGGTCGCGAACGTCCGCTGCGCGAGTTCGGCCATCGCGGGGTCGTCGGCGGCCGCAACCACCGTCGCGGGCATGCGCTTGGCCAGCTCGGTCGCGATGCTCGGGCCCGACAGCGCAATGACCGGCACGCGGCCGAGCACCTCCTGGAGGATCTGCGTCGGCCGCAGAAGCGTCTCGTTCTCGATGCCCTTGGCGACGCTGACGATCGGCACGTCGATCGGCGCGACGGGCCGCAGCTTCTGCCACGTCGGGCGGATGAACTGGCAGGGAATGGCGGACAGGATCAGGTCCGCGCCGTCGAAGACGCGGACAGCGTCGGTCGTGAAGGAGACGCGATCGTCGAACCGCAGGCCGGGCAGGTAACGGCGGTTCTCGCGCGTCGCCCGCATCGCCTCGATGTTCTCGCGGAAGACGCTCCACATCCGCACGGCGATGCGCTTCTCGGCCAGGAGCATGGCCATGACGCTGGCCATCTGGCCGTCACCGATGATCGCGACCTGTTCGACGCTCTGCTCGCGGTCCCGGCTGGTCATTTCGCGGATTAGACCGTCCGTCGGCGCGGGGGGCAAGTTTGGGGGTTGCGATGTCCAGGCGCGCGGTCGGTCGTGCGAAGTGGCGGTGGCGGTTCAATAGCAGGGCGTGCGATCCGCGCGATCGCGCTGTGCGATCCGACACGGGCGGGAAACGGCGCGCCGTTAGAGGCCGCGATTGACGGCCCACTGATAGAAAGGATCGAGGATCCTAAGGACCAGCGTCGCGAAAAACTGCGTTGGATAGGCGCTCAAGAGCGCAATGGCGAGATTCTCTATGAACAGGGAGATCATCGGGGGACCCTTACACACACCGGTTGACCGCACCGGACTCGCCGCGCAGCAAGTCCGCTTCCGAAGGATACGATCAATCGGCGTGCCACGTCCCGACTCGGGCTTCATCGTCGACATGCGGCGTTTTTCGCGAATCGTGCGCGGTCGTTGGGTACTTGTTCGCAAGTCGTCACCTTCCAGGTGGGTGATATCGCTCATTGAGCCGTACATTCGGACGGGTCGGACTCTGGGGTGAACGGCTGCGAGGTCCGGAATCTACCGCCGTCGCGTCGCCCGATCGATCTCGCGTTGATCCTCGCGGGCCCGCAGCGACTGGCGCTTGTCGGACTTCGTCTTGCCGCGGGCGAGAGCCAGTTCGACCTTCGCACGGCCGCGGGCGTTGAAATAGACGGCGAGCGGAATCAACGTAAATCCCTTGGTCGAGAGCTTGGAGGCCAGTTTTCGGATCTCCCGCTTGTGCAACAGAAGTTGTTTGGGACGCTTCGGATCGTGATTGAAATGGGTCGCCATGGGGTAGGGTTCAATCTGGAAGTTGACGAGCGCTACCCGGCCGCCGTCGATGCGGGCGTAGGCATCGGAGAGCGTGGCCGTTCCCGCTCGTAAGCTCTTGACTTCACTGCCTTTAAGCTCGATTCCGGCCTCGATCCGATCGAACAGATGATAGTCGAATCGGGCCTTCTTGTTCAGAATCTGCTTCGTCGAGCGTTCCCCGGACTTGCCCATGCCGTTGATGGTAGCCGGGCAGATTCCCGATGCAACGGGCAGCGGGGCGCCGCAACCGCTTCGCCCAGACCTCGTATAATGGAGTGACCGAATGATCCGGTCGAATGACAACTCGGACGGTCGATTGGCCGTGGACGAGGAGCGCGGGCTGATTCGGGCGGCCCAGCTCGGGTGCAAGGAGTCCGCGCGCCGGTTGATTCTCTCGCACCAGGACCGTCTGAGCGCGTTCATTTACCGGATGATCCGCGACCGACACGATACCGAGGAGGTCTGCCAGGAGGCGTTTCTTCGGGCATTCGGGGCGTTGCGGACGTTCGATTTTCAGCATCGTTTCAGCACGTGGCTGTTCACGATCGCCTATCGCCTGTGCCTGAACGCGATGCGAAAGTCGCGCGACTATGCCGGCGGCATCGACTTCACGTCGATGGCGTCGACGCACCGCCATCCGGCGACGGAAGCGGACGACGACGTGCCCGATTCCGTCGCGAATACCGACGAGGCGCGCCGCCTGCGCGACGTGATCTGGAACTCGGTGGAGGAACTGACGCCGCATCAACGGGCCGCCGTTCTGCTCTTCTATCGCGAGCAGATGAGCTGCCAGCAGATCGGCGAGGTGCTGGATATGCCGGCGGCGACCGTCAAGAGCCACCTGCATCGCGCGCGACTCAAGTTGCGCGAGACGCTGGCCGGGCGGATGGCCGACGGCTGGAGTTCGGTGCGGTTCGACGCGTCCGCAGGATAGCGGCGCGCGGCGGACAACAGGGACGGTGTTCGACCAGAAGGGATTTGCCGTGGCGACGACGTGCCGAGACGTTCGACATCTGTATGACGCCTACCTCGACGGCGAGTTGTCTCCGTCGCTGGCGGCCGAGGTGCAGGCCCATCTGCTTCAGTGTCCCGAGTGCCAGCGCGAGGTCGAGATGGCGCGGGCCTGCGGACATTTGATCGCGTCCGATCCGGGCGCCCCGGTCCTGCCGGACGACTTCGCCTCGCGCGTCGTCGCCCAGTTGGATCAACCCCAGACGATCCTGCCGATGCCGCCGATCATGACCCGACGTCAACGGCGCCGTGTGCTGCTCGAGCGCGCCGCGGCGGCGTTCGTTCCCGCGGCCGCAGCCATCCTGCTGTTGGTCGTGCTGATCGTCCCACCCGGATCGCGCGAGCCTGAGTCGCCGCGGGTCGTGCTCGGTGACTCGAGCTACCGGCCGATCGATGCCTTGGGCGTTCGCGAGTGGGTCGGCCCCACGTTTTCGACGCTTCAGAGCACCGGCCGAATGGCCGACGAGCTCCAGGGGCTTTACCACATGACGGTCCGCGAGGCCGAGTCGCGGATTCCGATCCGGCCCGAGCCGTACCTGACCGCGGTGCCGGTGCCGACGCTGCCGGACGGTTCCGCATTCCTCACCGAGCTGCTGAATCCGCTGATTCAGGTGCTGTCCGCACCGCCGCCGCCTCCGCCGGATGACGAAATCGTGCGGTTCTAGGGTTGCTCCCGCGACCGGCCGGTGGCGACCGTCTCCAGCCCGGGATTCCGCGATTCCGATGAATCTGAATGGGCGCTGGCGCGTCGATCCGCGCCGCCCGTCCGGTCCGTGTAGCGCGACTCCATGATCCGATTGTCTCGGCTTGCCATCGTCGTCTACGCCGCGCTTCCGGTCATGGCCGCGCCGCTGATCGCCGCTCCGCCGGAGCCGATGTCTGACTGGACCGAGCGCGTCCCGTCTGACGTCCGGCTCTACATCGAATTCCGAAACCTCTCGGTCATCCGTCATCACCTCCGCCGCGCCGGACTCTGGCAGATCGTGCGCGACCTCGGCGAGTCGGCCATGCCTCGGACGACGACGCGGCCCTGGCAGCAGCGGACCGAGCAGTTGCTGGGCATGACGTCGGAGCAGGCGGTCGTGCGCCTTCTCGGCCTGCGAACGGCGCTGCTGACTACCGATCCGCTCGAGTGGGACCAGGGTCTGGTCCTTGCGGAGGTGGGCGACGAGGAACTCATTCGACGCCTGCTGCAACGGTGGAAGGCCACGGCGCTCGACCCGATGGGCCCCGTCGAGCGGCACCGCGTTCCCGGCGGACTGCTCGTCGCGCACCGGGGTCGGACGCTCCTGTTCGGACCGGAACGCGATGAGCGCGGCCTTTGGCTCCGAACCGTGCTGTTGATGGCCGGAAAGGGCGGGACCTCGCTGGCCGAGGAGCCGGCGTTCCGCGGGTTGATGGCGGACGTTCGCGAGGGGTTCGACGGACTGGCGTACGTTCGTTTCACCGATTCTGGCCCGGCGACGACGCGACCATCGCTCGATCGCTCGCGCGCCGTGCTCGCGCGGTTGGAATTCCGTGCGAACGAAATGCACTGCGAGTTTCGGGCAAGGGATCCGTCGCTGCCCGCGGCCGAGATCTGGAGCCAGGGCTCGCTGATCGCGACCGCGCCGGCCGACGTCGTATTCGCGTGGTCCGGCCCGTTCGACGCGTCGGCATGGTTGGGCGCAGCACGCGGCGCCGCGCCGAAGCGTCCTGCGCCGGCCATCGCCTCGCTCGTTCGCCCGCTGCTGACGGGCCTCGCGCGCGGACGGGCGGAGTCGGTTTCGGCCGGGTTCGGCACGTCGGTGACGCTCGTCGTGAGCCGCATTGAGGCGCAGGATTCGAACGCGTTCGATCGGGCGCAGGCGGCCGTCCTCTTCGAGCACGAGACGCCGGCCGAGGTCGTGTCGCTGCTGGATGACGTTGTTCAACTCGGCGCGTGGTGGCTGACCCCGACCAGCGGCCCGGACGCCCCGACGACGCGACCGACGATTCAGATTCGACGCGTTGCGGAGCGCGCCGAGGTCCATTCGATCGACGTGGGTGCGCTGCTCGCCGCGCGCACGAGTTGCCCGTTCTTCGCAAACATGGAGCTGTGTTGGGCCGCCGATGGCGATACATTTCTTGTGGCCACCGACCGCCGCTATCTCGCGAGCGTCATCCGGGCGATGCGCCGCGAAGTACCCTATCTCGCCGAGCAGGAGGGCATCACGCAGCTCTTCCCCGACGCGTCCACCACGGTCGATTGGCTGATGCTCCGCGGCCGTCCGACCGCCGCGATGCTGCGATCGTGGCTGGCGCATCTCGAGCGAAGCCGCCCGGACGTCCTGAAGCCCGACTTCTGGCGCGATTGGGCGCGACAGCGCATGACGCACCAGGCGCGGCTCGGGCTGGGCCTTCGTGACTCGGCCGTGCCGGGCGAGGCAATCGTCGCCGAGGTCGCCGCCAATTCTCCGGCCGCGAGATTCCTCGAAGTGGGCGACGTGATCGTGGCGGTCGATGGCCGGCCGCTCGACTCGGAGGGTGCAGCGCGTAGCGTCCGCGAGCGATTTCTCGAGGCGCTGCCGCGCGGGCGGATCGTGTTCGGTGTCCAGCGCGGCGAGACGCGGTTCAATTTCACGATCCCGCTTCCATCGCCATTGCTGGCCGATCCTGACTCGTTTGACCCGATCGCGGCGGTCCGATTCCTGATCGCGCTGCTGGACCGGGTCGACTCGGTCGCGGCCTGGCGCCGTGCGAGCGGCGAAGGCGGATTCCGCGCGGATCTCCGCGTCCGGTGGGGCCATTCGAGCGCCGCGCACCCGGGTCCGTAGTCCCGCCGATATACTCAGGTAGGACGATTTCGCGGCGGCGACCTCGCGCCGACGTCGTCGGGAGTGTTCCATGCGTCGATGGCCTCGTTTGATTGAAGCCCTGATCGCGTTGACGCTGGCGATCCTCGTCGCGGGCTGTCCGATCATGCGTTTGCCTCCCGCCGGAGGTGGCGGTAGCGGCGGAACCGGCGGTGGCGGCGGAGGCGGCGGCGGTGGGGGTGCTGGCGGAGGTGGCGGCGGCGGCGGGGGAGGAGGCGGGGGAACGCCGACGACTCGAACCGAGACTCTGATTAATCAATCCGCGCGGATGCTTTCGCTGTCGTTCCGCGTCGCCGGCGCCACGTTGCAGACGATCAATCTGTCTGGCGGGCAGCAGTTCGTCGTACCCAACATCACGCCGTGCGACTGCTTCACGCTGGAGAACTTCACGCCGCCCGGTGGACCGGAGACCGAGGGATTCGGCGTCGAGGTGTGCAACGATGCGCAGGCGACGTTCGCGGACAGCGCCGCCGGCTTCGGCGCGATGACGACGTCGCTTTCCGGCGGCGGGACATCGACCGAGCTCGTCGTGTACACGCTGGAGAACATGTCGACGAAGACGCTGAACATCTTTGTCTTCCGCAACGCGGCGGTCTCGCCGTCGTTCACGATGGCCGCGGGAGCGATGCAAACGGTCACCGTGCCGAAGTGCAATCGCCTCCGCGTGCTGGCCCGAGATCCGAACAACATCTTCGCCGACGTGAACTTCGTCGAGTCGCCCGCGACGGCAGGCGCGATCTACGAGTATCGCGACTCGGGCGGAACGCAGATCGAGGTGGTCAAGCTCCCCTGAGGTCCGTCGGCCGGTTCAGGTGCGCTGCCGGTAGAGCGACGGATCGACGACGCGGGCCATGGCCTGCACGTCGAGGGTGCCGTCAAAGAAGCGGTTGATGGCCTCTACCTGTGGCAGTGGATTCGACATCACGTCGTTGTACTTGACCTCGATCACGCGGAAGCAGGAGTTGTTCTTCAGGTGGTCCTGGACCTTGGCGACCTGCGCCAGAAAGATGCGCGTCAGGTCGTCCGGTTTCAAGTCCTCGCTCTTCTTCTTGCCGTGTCGTTCGAGCATTACGTCCTGCGACTTGAGCACTTCGGCCATCTCGCGCCGCATGAACACGACGCGGTACTCGCGGTCGAGCGGCAGGTCGAGCAGCAGGACGTGCACCATCTTCACGACCTTGCCGACGGCGTCCCGGAGCCACGAGGCGTCCTTCTTCGTCTGCTTGACCGGCTCGAATTCGTAATACCCCAGCGGATTGTCCTCGTCCGCCTTGCGGATGTTGTCCACCAGCGCGGGAATCCCACCCGCTTCCAGCATGCGCATCATCATGGACGTCCCGGAACGCGGCAGGCCGGACACGATGGAGACATAAGGTCGGGTCATGATACGGAGTCGCTCCCTTCACGCGGTTGAAGACCGGATCATACGACTCGAGTTCGCGCGGCGTCAAACCACGGGTGCGTCGTCCGCGCCGCGTCGGGCCGCGACTCCGTCCGCGCACGCCGTCACAGCTCCGACTCCGCCCGCTGCGGCGTCTTGAGTTTCCACAACTGATCCGACACCGTCGGCCGCTGCAAGATGACCGTTGCCGGAAGCGTGCGGTCCTGACCGAGGCTGTAGACGATCCTCGCTACGTGCGAGTAGTTGAGTCCCAGGCCCGTGACGTTTCCGTTGCCGTCGTCGTTCGGCCGTCCGCCGAGGAATCTCAGCAGTTCCGCGAGGTCGAGCGGGCCGCTCAGCAGCGGCGACGCGACCTTGGTGTGCGGATTGACCCGCGTGATGCGAAGCTGTTTGTCCCCCGCGTCAGCGCTGAACGTGATCAGTTCGTCGCGGTAGATCGCGGGCGGCGTCAGGCGGATGTTCCGCCCGAGCAGCGTGATCCGCGGCGTGTCCGACGTCGCGATCTGCACGACGGCCGGCTCCGGCGCATCGACGACCTCCAGAAGGAAGTTGTCCGTTCCGACGCGATAGACATCGACGCCGGAATCCTGCAGGTTCCGCAGCCCCTCCCCGGCGATCAGACGGATGCGATTGTCTTCGTCCGCGAGCAACTGCCGCAGGACGTCCGCACCGCGGCGCGAGTGCGTGACGCTGCTCAGCTCTTCGGCCGCGAAGCGACGCAGGGCGTTGTTGCGTTGCAACGCGTGCCGGCCCAGCACGTCGATCGCCGCGTCGTCCAGCAGCCGTACGCCGGCGCGGGCCGAATAGAAGCTGGCGGCGACGTTGGGATTGGCGTACTGACCGCGAACGATCGGAAGCACGGTCCGCCCCATCGCCTCCCAGGCCAGCGAGATGTCCTCGTAAAGCGCGTCCGGATGACCGATTTCCTCGGCGAGCTCCTTCGCGCGGCGCTGCACGAAGTCGGGGTTCCCGTGCTGCGTCGTGTGCAGCACGAGGTCAAGAAACCGCCGCTCCCGCCCGCGATACTCGGCCGGAATCTTGAGCTGGATCGACTCCGGCGACACGGCGTCGGCCACCGGTTCCGTCGCCCCGAAGCGTCCGTTCAATCGATCACGGAGCCGCGCCGCGACGTTGTAGGCCGGGGTCGTCAGCGTCAGTCGCACCCGCCGATCCTCCTTGAGCATCCCGCCGCCGAGAATCCGACCCGTGCGCAGTTCCGCGCGCTCCGCGCCCTCCTTCGCAAGATTCGAGATGAAGATCGGCCCGGCGGCGACGGCCAGCGTCTTGCCCTCGATGATGCCGCGCGGCGATCCGGCCAGCAGCTTCAGATCGCACTCGAGCAGCGATCCGCCGTCGAGCGACACGGTCTGGTTCCCCTGCGCGCGGACGACGACATCGAAGCGCGCCCCGGCCTGCGCCGCGGCCGGAATCTCGGCCGTGACGACGACCACGGCGGTGTCCTTGCTGTTCAGCAGGTCGCGCGGGTTGAGCCGCACGGCCGGATCGACCTGCCGGCGGAGCACTTCCTTGGTCAGATACTTGCGGATTTCGTCCGGGCAGTCGGTCCCGCCAGTGCCGGCGAGCCCGACGACGATCCCGTAGCCGCGGACGACGATCTTCCGCATGCCCTCGAGGTAGCAGAGCGACTGCACCGTGCCTTCGAACGCCTTGCTGTCGGGGATTCGCTCTTCGAGCGTCGACTGGGGCTCAACCGGTTTCTTGCGGAATGCCGCGTTCCACTGCTTTTCCATCTGGTCGCAAGCCGGCAGCATCGCGGCCGTGGCGACGAGCGCAGTCCAGCGCATCAGAACGGAGCGGTTCATCGCGTGTCTCGGTCAGGGCTTCACTGCACGTATCGCGCGGCGATCGGCATTCGGCGGCCGGAACCGAACGCACGGGAGGTTACCTTCAGCCCGACGGCGGCCTGCTTCCGCTTGTACTCGTTGAGATCGACCTTGCGGATCACGTCCCGGACCGTCGCCGGGTCGAATCCCGCCGATACGATCTCATCGGCCGATTGCAGGTCCTCGATGTAGCACTTGAGGATCGCGTCGAGGATCGGATAGGGCGGGAGCGTGTCCTGGTCGGTCTGGTTCGGTCGCAACTCGGCCGACGGCGGCTTCTCGATCGAGCGCTCCGGGATTCGCGGCGTTTCGCCGCGCGCGTTGACCCACCGCGCCAGCTCGTAAACCGTAGTCTTCGGCACGTCGCTGATGACCGCCAGCCCGCCGCACATGTCGCCGTACAGCGTGCAGTACCCGACGGCCAGCTCGCTCTTGTTGCCGGTCGTCAGAAGCAGCCAGCCGAACTTGTTCGAAAGCGCCATCAGGATGTTGCCTCGAATCCGCGCCTGGATGTTCTCCTCGGCGATGTCCGGCTCGCGGCCGGCGAACGTCTCGCGCAGCCCGGCCTCCATCTGGGCGTGCACGCTGTCGATCGAGATGATGCGGAAGTCGATGCCGAGGTTTTTCGCGAGCTGGCGGCCGTCCGCGAGGCTGTGATCGCTGCTGAAGCGCGAGGGCATTGCCACGCCGTGCACCGCGCCCGGACCGAGCGCATCGACCGCGATCACCGCCGTCAGCGCGGAGTCGATGCCGCCCGACAGTCCGAGCACCACGCCCGAGAAGCCGCACTTCCGTACATAATCGCGCGTCCCGAGCACCAGCGCCTGGTAGATCGACGACAGCGTGTCGGGGTACGCAAGCACGTCGTCGCCGCGCGGCGCCGTCCACGGATCGACCACACGCAGGTCTTCCTCGAATGCCCGCGCCCGCGCCACCACGCCGTGCGCTGGATGGACCACCTCACTCGCCCCGTCGAACACCAGGTCATCGTTCCCGCCGACCTGGTTCACGTAGACGATCGGCACGCCGTGCCGCGTCGCATGGTGCCGGATCAGCTCATGGCGCAGCGCATCCTTGCCGGCCACGAAGGGCGACGCGCTGACGTTGATGATCAGCTCTGCGCCGGCCTGCGCCAGCTCCGCCGCCGGGTCCGTCGCGTACAGGCTGCGCGGCAGCAGCGCCGGATCGACCCACATGTCTTCGCAGATGCTGATGCCGACGCGCACCGCGCGACCGTCCGCGTCGGAGATGGTCTCGATCGCGCGCCGCGCCCCCGGCTCGAAATAGCGCGACTCGTCGAACACATCGTACGTCGGCAGCAGCGTCTTCTGATGCGTCGCGACCACCCTGCCGTCGCGACAGACGGCGACGGCGTTGAACAGCGACCGGCCCGTCGGACCGGGGTTGGGCTCGGCGAAACCCACCAGCGCGGTCACGCCGCGGGCGGCCGAAGCGATCTGACGCAGCGCGTCCTGCGACCTGCGGATGAAGTGCGGCTTGAGCAACAGGTCCTTCGGCGGATATCCGAGCAGCACGAGCTCGGGAAACACGACCAGGTCGGCGCCGTGCCCGCGCGACTCCTCGATCGCCGCGAGAATCCGCCGCGTGTTGCCGTCGAGATCGCCGACGATGGGGTTGAGTTGAGCGAGCGCTATCCGCATCGGCAGGAGTCGTCAGATTCCAGCGGGCCACCCGCGAACCCGCAGCGCGCGAACGCGGTCCGGCGGGGGATTATACCGGCGGGCCGATGGCTTGGCGCGATTCCCCAATCGGCCGGCGCCGCGTCAGATCTGAAAGTCCGGCCCGCCCGCTGCGGGGCGACCGCGCCGCACGCGGAGTTCGGGCGCGGCGGTCGAAACCGTGCAGCCGGGCGGAACGCTTGAGGTGACGAACGTCGAGCCGCCGATGGTGCACCCTTCGCCGAGAACCGTGTCTCCGCCGAGGATGATGGCGTTGGCGTAGATTGTGACGTTGTCCCGCACCGTTGGATGGCGCTTGTAGCCCTTCACCATGCGGCCGCGCTCGTCCTTGAGGAACGACAGCGCCCCGAGCGTCACGCCCTGGTAGATCTTCACGTTGTTTCCGATCTCCGTCGTCTCGCCGATGACGACGCCCGTGCCGTGATCGATAAAGAAGCTGTCGCCGATCCGCGCATTCGGGTGAATGTCGATGCCCGTGACGCGGTGCGACCACTCCGTCATGATCCGCGGCAGCAGCGGCACGTCGAGCTGCGCCAGCTCGTGCGCAAAACGGTAGACCGTGACGGCCAGCAGCCCCGGGTAGGACATGATGATCTCGTCGAAGTTCGTCGCGGCCGGATCGCCGTCGTACGCCGCCTGCACGTCGAGCGCCAGCCGATCGCGGGTCGTCGGCGTGCGTTCAAGGAATCCGTACGTCAATTCGCGCGCCTTCGCATCGAACGGCAGGGCCTGATCGCTTCCGCCGTGCGGGTCATAGCGGCCTTCGATCTCGTTCCGGTAGCAGAGGCCGCGGAAGATCTGGAAGTACAGCTTCGTCGCGAGCCGGGGCAATAGCTCCCCGACGTGATAACGGACGTTTGCTTCGGAGAGGTCCTGCCGCCCGACGTAGCCCGGATAGGCCAGTTCGAGCAGCATCTCGATGATCCGCGTGATCTCCTCGCGGCTGGGGAGATATCCGCGGCCGATGTGTCGCGTCCGCGGCTCGCCCCGGTAGTTCTCACAGAGTCGATCGACGAGGCCCGGAAGCCGGTCGTCGAGGTCGAATTCTCCGATCATCAGGAACCTCCCGCCGGCGGCGTTTGCGGGTCGTTCGCGCCGTGCACCGCTCGCTCCTTCGGAATCGTCGATTCCCACTTCGAATCCGGATCGGCGAGCTTGCGGAGGTACTGCCGCAGGATGCGGACGACGCGAATCGGCTGCTCCTGCATGGGAAAGTTGTTCGATTGCTTGACCGACTCGATGTCGCACCGCCGCACCCCCGGATACATTTCGGCCAGCTCGCCCTCGATCCATCGCGCGTACTCGCTCGGGCGCATGTCCTTGAATTCATCGGTCTGCGTCGGGGGCGGGCGGCCGAACGGCGCGATCATCAGTGCCGGTACGGCGATCTTGGGCAGTTCATCCTCAATCGGATCGGCGACCTGATCGGTGAGGTACGCAGTGTAAGCGCCGCGATCCACGCGGAGGATCTGCTCCGAAAGTGACGCGGCCAGCTTCTCATCGTTGCAGTTGTCGCGGACGTTGGCGAGCAGCAGCGGCTTCCACATGTCATCGGCCGTCTCGCGAAGCTGCACCGAAAGCATGTCCGCGACTTGACGCCGCGCCTCCTTCGGCGGACGCCGGGCCATCTGCGGCGCGATCGCCAGGCCGCCGACTCGATCCGGATGGCGCGCGGCAACGTGGATCGCAATGTGAGCGCCGAGCAGATGTCCGACGAGGACCGGCCTGTCGAGGTTCTTCTCGCGAAGCAGCCGCGCAACGTCTTCGATGGTCTTCGACAACAGCGGTGGCGCGGGCGCCGGGATGCCCTCCGTCCCGCAATACGTGACAAGGTAGATCGGGTGGTCCTGCTCGAACTCGCGCGCAACGGCGTCGTACACGCTGCCCGGGAATCCGAGCGGCGGGAGAAACACGAGCGGCCGGCCGGTGTTCGCGCCGCGCTGCACGACGTGAATCGTTTCGTACCGGGCTGCAGGTTCCGCGGCGTGGACGCCGAGGGTTGCGGTCGCCAGCAGGATCGCCGCCCATCGGAGGCCGTTCGAGGCACTGCGACCGTGCCTGGGTATCATGCGGCCGTATCGATGCAGCGATGCGGCCTCGCGTCGATTCGTTGCGCTGCGTGCGTAGGCTTTCACGAGTCGTCCTCACGCGAACTGTCGAGCCGGACCGCGCGGCGGGTGACCTGCGCTTCCGGCCCAGCGCGATCGCATTATACGCGATGCGTCGCAGGGCCGGCGCGTAATCCGCGTGCGCCGCTTGGCCTATTCGAACCGCAGCGCAAAGTGCCGGCGGTGATGCCGGTAGAAGAGACCGAGGCAGCGCATCGCCACGATGACAAAGTACGCGGCGACGACATTGACGCAGATCGCGCCCGCGCGGCTCATCGGGCCGATGCCCCAGCCCAGCATCGTCCCGACGAAGGCGAAGCCGGCGGTGGCAAGCGTCAGCAGGTAGAACGCGCACGCCACCATCAGCAGGACGCCGACGAAGAAGTAGCCCGGCAGCGTGCGGACGATGGTCAGCGTCACCAGGTCCAGCCGCCCGAGGTAGCCCGGCGCGCCGACGGACGTCAGCAGCAGGATCATCGGCCACAGCAACACGCCCGCCGCCAGCCAGGTTGTCCGCAGCATTTCATTCCACGGGGCGGGCGGCGAGTAAATGACCTTCATCAGCATCGTGCCGGCGATGAGTGGCAGCAGCGCGAGCAGCACCGTTGCGATGAACAGGAAGAACGGCTTGACAATGTCATCGTAGAACCCGCCCTCCATCGTCAGAGAAGGCAGGTCGTCGCTCCCGGCGCAGGTCTCCGAGACGACGTTCATGAAGATCGATGTCAGCCACGCCAGGATGATGAAGTACCCGAGCAGTCCGCCGATGCCGAAGCGGCTGATCGAATGGCTGAGTGCGCACGCGAACACGATGATCCCCATCGTGATGGCGTTGTTCTGATCGCGAAACGGGTACCAAACGCTCCAGAGCAGGTCGTGCGAAAACGAGGTTCGCCGGATCGACGCGACGGGACCCTCCGCCGCCGACGAGACAACCGCGTCCCGCGCGTACGGAATTGCCGTCAAGACCGGAATGACCGGCCGGGCGATTGCCGCCGCCATGTCGTCGCCGGAGTCCTGAAAGTCGATGATCGCCGGATCGGCGCCGGCCGCGCCGAGCGCGAGGTCCGCGGCGACGAGGCAGGCCTTCCCGCATCGCGGGCAGTCCACGTCGTGCCCGGCCAGACGATCCGAGGCCTCGAACGAGTGTCCGCATCGGCATCGCACCTCGATCATGCAGCGGCTCCCGTCTTGGCGGCTGGTCGGTTAGTTTACTCAACCGGCAACCGTCTCAGGAGGTGACGTGTGAATCCGGGATTCCCGTGCTGCGTGGCGATGCGGCCTGTCCGGCGACGACGGACGCGACCGTTCCCTGCGGTCTCTGCGTGCGTGCTCGCGGCCATGTTCGCCGCCGCAGTCGCCCCGACGCTCGCTGATGATCGACCGACCGCCACCGCGCCACAGACCGGTGCGGGTCTGCGATTCGATCCCGACGCGACGCCGGAAAAGGACTGGCCCGCCAGCGAAGCGCGCCGCCTGTCAATCGTCCGGCAATTGACCGACCCGACGATGGGACTCGAAAAGTCCGGCGAGGCCTACTTCTCGCCCGACCAGCGGATGATCATCTTCCAGGCCATCCCGCGCGGCGAGTTGGAATACCAGATGTACACGCTTCAGCTCGATTCATCCGGTCGGGCCGTCCGCGGATCGCTTCGCCGCGTCAGTCCGCCCGGCGGTGCGTGCACCTGCGGGTATTTTCATCCGAACGGCCGGGAGATCCTCTTCAGCTCGAGCCACCTCCAGCCCGGAAACGGCGATGAATCCCTGTTCCGCGGCCGGTCCGGCTACAACTGGCCGAAGCAGCCGGGCATGGAGATCTTCGCCGCCCACCTCGACGGCTCGAAGCTCCGCCGTCTGACGACGACGCCGGGCTATGACGCCGAGGCGTCCTACAGCCCCGATGGCCGGCGCATCGTTTTCACGAGCTGCCGCGATGACGGGAACCCCGAAATCTACGTGATGCACGCGGATGGCTCGAACCCGCGGCGGATTACGCACGCCGCCGGGTACGACGGCGGACCGTTCTTTTCGCCCGATGGAAAGCGGATCGTCTTCCGCGGTGATCGGCGCGAGAACGACTTGCTCCAGTTGTTCGTAATTGATGCCGACGGCCGAAACGAACGCCAACTGACGAACACGGACTACGTCAACTGGGGTCCCTACTGGCACCCGAACGGCCGGACGATCGCGTTCGCGACCAGCGCCCACGGCCACATGAACTACGAAATCTACCTCATGAACATCGAGACAATGCGCATCGCGCGCTTGACGTATTCGCCTGGTTTCGACGGCCTGCCTGTCTTCTCGGCCGACGGACGTTGCATGATGTGGACGAGCAAACGCGGGCCCGACAAGACGTCTCAGGTCTTCGTCGCGGACGTGACGTTGCCCGAGGGCTTCTGAAATCCGGGGCGGGCATCACCGCCCGAGCAGCTCTGCCGGCCGGCGGCGAGCATTCGATACGCCGCGTACGTCATGAACAGGACGAAGATCGTGCGGACAAGTCCGCGCGGCCACTTGTGCACCAGCGCTGAGCCGATCCACGAACCGAGGAACGCCGTCGGGATCAGCACCGCGGCGATCGCGACGGACTGCGTAACCGAAAAGCCGTGGGGCGGCAGCGTCGCGTTCTTGACCACCGCACCCGCGGCACTGGACAGCAGGACAATGGCCGTCGAGTTCGCGATGGCTCGCCGCAGCGGCATGCGAAGGAACACCTGCTGGCACGGTACCGCGATCGCGCCCCCGGCAACGCCCAGCAATCCTCCGATGAAACCCGACGGCAGCCCGACCAGGGCGATTGACTTGGCCGGCGATATTCGGCGCGCGGCGGCCTCGTCGATGTCCGGCCGCGCAGCGCGCGCCAGCAGCCGCAGCAGGTTGTACGCCACGACGTAGATCAAAAACACGCCGAAGATGAGTTGCAGGTATCCCTGCCCGGCGCCGCTGAAGATCTCGAGGTTGCTCACCGTCACGCCGCCCAGCGCCGCGAGCGTCGCAGTCGGAACGGTCCAGCGAAGGATCGGGCGAAGCGTCGCGCGGGCCCTCGCGTGTTGCCAAAGTGCCGGCGCGATGACGAACACGTTTACGATCATCGCCGCGGCCTGATAGAGATGTTGCCGATCCGGACCCCAGCGAAACGTCATCGCCGGGATCATGATGATCGACCCGCCGATGCCCATGAGCCCGCCCAGCCATCCGGCGAGCAGCCCAACGACGCCCAGGTAGACGTAGTCCGTCGCTTGGAACATGGAAGCCGGCGATTGTAACGCCGCGTCGAATACGCACGAGCGGCGAACGGCGCGGCGACCGTTCGGCCAGGACCCGATGGGCACCGCGCCCCTGCGGATTAGTTTTCCGTTAATCTGGCGGTCCTAAGCTTCGGCATGTGAAGGGGTTTGCCGGCTGCATCCCGCGCGCCGGGCGCCCCGCCGCGACCGGTACGTCACGCCGTGTTAACATGGCTGTCGTCGACCTGAACCGAGTCAAACGGAGACTGGCGGCCATGGGGACGGGCAAGTCGATCCTCGTTGTCGAAGACGAATCCGATCTCGCCGAACTGATCTGCTACAACCTGCAGAAGGAAGGCTACGCGTTTCGCCGCGCCGGAGACGGAGATACCGCGCTGGCCGAGATCAAGCGGCGGCCCCCGAATCTCGTGCTGCTGGATCGCATGTTGCCCGGCCTCGCCGGCGACGACGTCGCCTCCGAGCTTCGCCGCGATCCGGCCACGGCCGCGATCCCGATCATCATGCTCACCGCCAAGGGCGAAGAGGCCGATCAGCTCGTCGGTTTCGCGCTCGGCGCGGACGACTACATCAGCAAACCGTTCTCGATGAAGCTGCTCATGGCCCGCGTCGGCGCGATGCTCCGCCGCGGCGAGAACAGCGGCCTACGGCCCGACGTGATCGTCGAGGGTCCGTACGCGCTTGATCGCAGCCGGCACGAGTTGAAGGTCCACGATCGCGCGGTGGCCCTGACGGCCACGGAATTCCGGCTGCTCGCCGCGCTCATGAGCGGCCGCGGTCGCGTGCTGAGCCGCGCCCAACTGATCGACAAGGTCCTCGGCGTCGGGACGATCGTCACCGATCGCACGATCGACGTGCACATTACGTCGCTTCGAAAGAAGATCTCCGCGGCGGACGACGACGGCAGCGCCGCCGCGTGGATCCAGACCATCCGCGGCGTCGGGTACGCCTTCCGCGCGCCCGCCGACGAGTGAGCGGGCGAACGACGTGATCCGGCCCGGCCGATTCTTCTGGAAGCTCTTCCTCGGGAACGCGATCCTCGTCGTGACCATCCTGGCGATCTCCGTCTTCGTCATCATCCGCGAGGTGGAAGGGCTCTATCGCACCGATCTCCGCGACCAGTTGCTGGTGCTCGCGGGGACCATCCGACACCAGGTGCAGGACCGTTTCGACGCCGCGCACGCCCCGGAACTCGACGCCCTCGCAAAGTCGATCACCGCCCAGGCCGCCCCGGGCGTGCGAATCTCCCTCATCGCCCCGAACGGCCGCGTCCTGGCGGATTCCGACGTCGATCCAGCCCGGACCGAGTCGCACGCGGATCGCCCGGAGGTGATCGCCGCCCTCGCGAACGGACAGGGGGATGCCGTCCGCGCGTCCAATACCGTCGGCCGCGAACTGAAATACGTCGCGCTGCGCGTCGGCGCGGCCGATGCGCCGATCGGAGTCGTTCGAGTCGCCATGCCCGTTCGCGGCATTTCTGCCCGAACGCAGACGACGCGCCGGCTGATCTGGCTCATCGGCGCCGTCGGGCTGCTCGCGGCCGTCATGCTCGCTCTCGGCCTCGCGTACGTCTGGAGCGCGCCCATTCGGCGGATCTCGGCGACAGCGCGCGACCTGTCCGAGGGCGACCTCTCGGTCCGCGCGGACGTCGTCGGCTCCGACGAACTGGGGCAGATGGCCCGCTCGCTCAACCTGATGCGCGATTACCTCGCCACGCAATTGCAGACCATCGATCGCCAACGGCGCAACCTGGAGTACCTGATCCGCGGATTGACCGAAGGCGTCATCGTCGCCGGTCCGTCGGGCCAGATCGTCCTCTTGAATCCGGCCGCGTCGCGCCTGCTCGAAGCACTGCGAGAGCGAACGGCCGACGACGGCGGTGACGCTGCGCCGGATGGCGCCGCCGCGCCGGTCCCGGTCGTCGGACAATCGATCGACGAATGCGTCCCGCAGCCCGAACTGCGCGAACTACTCCGCCCGCGGGCCCGATTGCGCCGCACCACGCCCGGCGATGGATCGGGCGATGTCGGCGGCACCAACGGCGAGTCGCACGTCGGTGTGACGCGCCTTCAGATCGATGCGCCGTCGGGGGTCATCTCGCTCATGGCCCGCGCATCGGATATCGATTTGTGGCCGTCCGACGCCGTCGATGCGCAGAACACCATCGGCCGCCTGGTTGTGCTGACGGACATCACGGAATTGACGCGCACCATTCAAATCAAGACCGACTTCGTCGCCAACGCCTCGCACGAGCTGAGGACGCCGCTGTCGGCGATCCGCGCGTCGGTCGAGACGCTGCTGCACATGGACCTGGCCGGCGACACGACGGCAGCGCGACAGTTCCTCGAGGTCATCGATCGCCACAGCGGCCGGCTGGAGGAGATCGTCCGCGATCTGCTCGACCTGTCGCGCCTGGAATCGCCGCTCGCTCAATTCGCCCCGGCGCCGCTTTCGCTTCCGGAGCTTCTCGCGGAACTTCACGGCCGGTTCTCGCACGCCATCGCCGCCAGGCGGCTGGCTTGGAGGCTCGATTGTCCGCCCGACAGCGCGGAGCTGCTGGCCAGCCCGCAGTTGCTCCGGCTGGTGCTCGACAACCTCGTCGACAACGCGGTCAAGTTCTCCGACGAAGGCGGCATCGTCGGCGTCGCATGCCGCCGGTCCGGCGACGACGTGCAGATCGAAGTCAGCGACACCGGCTGCGGGATCCCGACCGAGGACCAGTCGCGCGTCTTTGAGCGCTTCTACCAGGTCGGGCGGGCACGGTCCGGATTCTCCGGCCACCAGGCCGGCATGCTCCGCGGCACGGGATTGGGTCTGTCGATCGTCAAGCACGCCGTTGCCGCGATGCACGGCAAGGTGCGGCTGCGCAGCCGCGTCGGCGAAGGGACGGTCGTTGTCGTGACGCTGCCGCGATCGGCGCCGGCGCCCGGCGAGCGCCGGGCGGACCTGGCGCCGGTGTGAGCCGCCCTCGGCGCTCATCCCATTGTCATCATTGAGGTTGATCCGCCGCGCAGCGACGGAACGCGCCGTGCGATTGGCAACAATTCCGCTGCGATTTCTCGCGCTTCTTAACTTGATCCAAATCTTCCCACGGTACAACGGCCCTCACGTGCGGTCCGACTGGCGGGCGACCTTTCGTTTGGTATGATCGCTCGCGCGATTCGTCCGACCGCGCGGTCCGGCGGCGGATTGCGGGCGCGGCCTCCGTCGAGGGTTGACGATGTTCAGCATCATTCCGAAAGACACCGGCTTCTTCGATCTCATGGAGCAGTCCGCCGCCATCGTCATCCGCGCGGCGGAGGCCTACGTCCGCCTGATGCGCGAGTACGGCCAGGCCGGCGAAATCATCCAGTCAATCCGCCAGCTCGAGCACACCGGCGACGAGATCGTCCACAACACGCTTGACAAGCTCGATAAGACATTCATTACGCCGTTCGATCGTGAGGACATCCAGCAGTTAATGAAGCGCATGGACGACGTCGTCGATGAGGTCGACGCCTCCGCCAAGCGCATGGCGCTCTACAAGATCGAACAACCGACGACCTGGCTCTCCAAGCAGGCCGAGGTGTTGCTGGAAGCGTGCCGGCTCGTCGGGCAGGCCATCGGCAAGCTCCGCGACATCAAGCGCGTCGACGGATTGCAGGAGCTGCTGGTGCGCATCCGCAAGCTCGAGAGCATCGGCGATGACAACAACCACGCGGCCGTCGCCGAGCTGTACGACACCACCACCGAGCCGATCCTCGCGATGAAGCTGAAGGAGATCTACGACCGGACGGAGCGCGCCATCGATCGCTGCGACGACATCGCCAACACGATTGAGGCCATCGTTCTGAAGAACACCTGACGCGGCGGAATGGAAATCTACATCATCGTCATCGTCATCATCGCGTTGCTGTTCGACTTCAGCAACGGCATGAACGACGCCGCGAACTCCATCGCGACGGTCGTGGCGACGCGCGTCCTCTCGCCCAAGCTCGCAGTCCTCTGGGCCGCGTTTTTCAATTTCATCGCCGCGTTCGGCTTTGAAACTCACGTCGCCAAGACCCTCGCCAGGGGCATCATCAATCCGGCGATCGTCGACCCGCACCTGATCCTTGCCACGCTCGTCGCCGCCATCGTGTGGACCGTCGTCTGCACCGAAAAGGGCCTCCCGATCAGCGTCTCGCACGCCCTCATCGGTTCGCTCGCCGGCGCCGCGCTGATCAAGGGCGGAACCAGCGCCCTCCTCTGGTACGGCATCGGCCGCGTCGCCATGTTCATCGTGCTCTCGCCGCTGATCGGACTGATCCTGTCCGCCGCCCTCATGGTGACCTGCACGTGGATCTTCCGCCGCTTCCATCCGCGCCGCGTCGATGGGCTGTTCCGCATCCTCCAGCTCGGCTCCGCCGCCGTCTACAGCCTCAGCCACGGCTTCAACGACGCCCAGAAAACGATGGGAATCATCTTCGTTCTTCTCCTGAGCGTCCCCTCGCTTGCGCACTACGCAACGCACGACGGCAACCCGAATTCCAACGAACTCGCCTTTTGGATCGTGCTCTCGTGCCACCTCGCCATTGCCGCGGGCACCTACGCCGGCGGATGGAAGGTCATCAAGACCCTCGGCCATCGCGTGACCAAGCTCCAGCCCTTCAGCGGGTTCTGCGCGGAGACCGGCGGCGGCGCAACGATCCTCGCCCTCTCGCAATTCGGCATCCCTGTCAGCACCACGCACACCATCACCGGCGCGATCTTCGGCGTCGGAATCCTGCACCGTCTCTCCGCCGTGCGCTGGTCCGTCGGGTACGAAATTGTCGCGGCCTGGCTCCTGACGCTTCCGTGCTCGGCCGCCTTGGCAGCGCTCGTCTATTTCGTGCTTCAGCAGATCGTCAGCCGAATCTCGTAGTCCGCGCGCGCGGCGGGACCTGAGCGCTGAAACGTGCGTCCGCCCACCTACGCCCGCCGCGTCGTGGTAAACGGATCGAACAGCTCGCGCCCGCCCTCATCGAGCTGTACCAGAAGCCCGCGGTTCGGATCGATCTCGAGCACCGTGCCCGCGTAGTCGTGGCCATCCCGCGATAGCTCGATCCGCCGGCCGAGATCGTCGTTCAATCTCGACCACTCCTCGATGACGCGCGGAGACGAGGCCCGTTCGTGCGGTAACCACTCATCGAACGCGAGGATCACGGCCTTCGCCAGTGCGCCGCGGTCAACCGCGTGCGCGGACTCAAGCTCCAGCGAGGTCGCACGGTGGCGCAGCTCGGGCGGAAAGTGCGCCGCATGCTGAAGGCAGTTGATTCCAACCCCGATCGCGAAAGCCGACGATTCATCCGGCTGCGTCACCGCCTCCACGAGGATCCCGCCGAGCTTTCGCGTCCGCACGTACACGTCGTTCGGCCAGCGGACCGTTGCCTCGACATCCGTCACCGCTCGAACGGCCCGCGCCGTCGCAACCGCGGAGGCCAGCACCAGCCGGATCGCCTCCTCCGTCGGCTCGAACAGCACCGCGGTCATCAGCAGCGACGCCCCGCGCGGCGAATGCCACGCGCGACCCAGCCGTCCGCGCCCGGCACTTTGCAGTTCGGTCATGATCACGAGCCCGTCGGCCGTACGGCCGGATCGCTCGATCTGCCGGCGGGCCTCGAGATTGGTGCTGTCCAGTTCGTCGCAACAGACGATGCGCCGCCCGACGCGCTCGATGCGCAGGCCGGCGCGGATCGCGTCACCGTCGAGTCGGCCGCTCACGCCACGGCATCCAGCGCAAGATCGACCGCGGCAGCCGAGTGTGTCAGCGCGCCGACCGCAATCCGCTCGACTCCGGTTTGGGCGACGCGTCGAACGTTGTCGAGCGTCACGCCGCCGCTGGCCTCCAGCTCGACCTTGCCGCGCAGGCCCCAATCATCGCGGATCCGCACGGCCTCCCGAAGCGCGTCGATCTCGAAGTTGTCGAGCAGCACCACCTGAATCCCGACGACCTTCAACACCTCGCGAAACGGTTCGAGCCCGTCGACCTCGACCTCCACGAACTGCGGCCGCACCGGCAGACTCTCGATCTTGTTGAGCATCTCGAAGACCGTGTGCGCCAGCCGCTCGATCGGCACGCCGGCCAGGTGATTGTCCTTGATCAGGACCGCGTCGTGCAGTCCGGCGCGGTGATTGTGCCCGCCCCCGCACCGTACCGCGTAGCGCTCCAGATCGCGCCAGCCCGGCGTCGTCTTCCGCGTGTCGAAAATCTTCGCGTGCGTTCCGGCCGACGCGGCCACGAATCGCCGCGTCAACGTGCACACGCCGCTGAGCCGTTGCAGGAAATTCAACAGCACGCGCTCGGCCGTGAGCAGTTGCACCCGGCGGCCGGTCAGCTCGGCGATGATCGTGCCCGGCTCGACGGCGCGGCCGTCCGATATCAGCGTCCCGTCGCGGATCCGCACCTCGGGGGCCAATTCCGCCAGCAGAACGGGCAGGACCTCGCTGCCGCAGAACCAGCCGGACTCCCGCGCGACGAGCCGCCATGTCCCGATTGCAGTGGCATGGCTGGGCGGCAGAAGATGGGACGTCAGGTCGCCGGCCGTTCCGAAATCTTCTTCGCGTGCAAGCCCGATGAGACGGGTCCAGCGCGTACGATCGATGGGTGCGGGACGTTCCATAAAGCGGCTCCGCGCAGGCGTCGCGACGCGACGCGGGCGGTCTGGCGCATTCTAGCTCGACGTTTCGCGCGTTGGAATGCCGGCGGGAAACCGCCCCGTCACCGCGAGGCGTCGCTTCGTAGGTCGGGATGCAACGACGCTGTACCGGACGTTGCGGCTGACGGAATCTGCGCGGAACCTGATACAAAACGGATTGACCGCCGGGCGGGCCGACGCTACGCTCTCCGGTGGTGCACGACAGCAGGGCCGGAGGACACGCAGGCATGACTGGCGCGCACGCTGCGCTCTCAGCGGATCGGATCCTGGAATCGACGGTCGAAGGCGTCTTCGTCCTCGACCGCGAGTTGCGGTTTGTCTATTTCAACGCCGGGTGCGAACGCATCACCGGCTACTCCCGCGCCGACGTGCTCGGGTCCATTTGTGGTTGCGGGGAAATCGTCGAATGTCACGACCGGCATGAACGCTCGCTGACCGGCGCTCTCTGCCCGGCAAAACACCTGCTCCATCGCGACTCCTCCACGACGATCCGGCAGGAAATGCGAGTGACGCGAAAGGACGGCACGACGGTCTGGATCGAGACCGACTACTCGCCCCTCTTCGACCGCGACGGCAAGCCCGAGCTGATCATCGGCGTCATGCGCGACGTGAGCGACCGCCGCGCTCAGGAAGACGAGCTGATCGCCACCGCCGCGTCCCTCAGGAACGAGGTTGAGCAGCTCCGCGAGCAACTCCGAGGCCGGTTCGGTTTCGACGATTTCATCAGCCGATCGCCGAAGATGCAGGCCATCTACGAGAAGATGCGCGCCGCGATCGCCTCCCCGTTTCCCGTGCTGATCAGCGGCCCGCCCGGCTGCGGGCAGGAGGCCATCGCCCAGGCCATTCATCGGCACGGCCGGCAGAAGGATGGCCCGTTCGTCGTGCTTCACGCCGGTGTGCTCGCACCGGATCGGGTCGCCGCGGCCCTTGAGTGGCGTCCGGCGAACGACGGCGAAGCGCCGTCACTTCTTGCGGCGGCCGGCGGCGGAACCCTCTTCATCGACGAGATCTGCTCGATGCCGCCGGCAGCGCAGGTCCGCCTGGTCGATGGGCTTCGCGATGCGGCCGACGGGCTGCTGCGCGACCCCGGCGGTCGCGCAAGGCCGGTCCGTCTCATCGCCGCGACCGCGCGCGATCTGCTCGACGCGGTCAGCACGAATGCCCTGCGGCGCGACCTCTACTACCGCCTGAACGTCGTGCCGATCGAGGTGCCGCCGCTGCGCGAGCGCCGCGAGGACATCCCCTTCCTCGTCCGGTTGCAGCTTGACCGTCTCGCGGCCGCCGCCGGGATCGAGGTCTTGCAGATCTCCCCGCGTGCGATGCACCTGCTGACGAATCACGATTGGCCGGGAAACGTCGACGAGCTCAACAGCGTGCTGGAATCTGCGTTCGCCGCCCGCCGCGGACCGATCGTGCAAGCGTCCGACCTGCCCGGGTCGATCCGTGGCGATGGCCCGCCGGCGCCGGGCGCTCCGCCGGCATCGACCGAGCCGCTGCAGCTCGACGCCGTCCTGGCGCGGGTCGAGCGCGACGCCATTCTGAACGCTCTGCGCCGCGCCGATGGTCAGCGCAACAAGGCCGCGCGCCTGCTGGGCGTATCGCGAAGCCGGCTCTACCGGCGGATGGAAGCGCTGGGCATCCTCTCGAACGAACCGAAGGAAAACGCCTGACGCGCGCATTGCGCTTTGCGAACCGCGCGACCCATGGTCGGTCCATCCGGCCTGCCCCGTTTCAGAGTTTTCCAATCGCGTATCCGCGGTTGCGACCGAATCGACGCGATGGGCAGCCATCGACGGTGCGCATTCCGCCGCGCGCCCGAACCGCGTAGCATGCCGACGCGATGGCCCGACCGCGTGACACCAGCCGAACCGCCCGTCTTGCGATCGACCGCGTCGTCTGTCGCGAGGCCCTTGCGTTCGCCCGGTCGCTGCCCGACGCCTGCTGCGACCTGATCTACGTCGATCCGCCGTTTTTCACCGGCTCACTACGGACCGCCCGCGGTCGCGTCGGGTTCGCCGACCGCTGGACCGGCGGACTCAAACAGTACCTCGCGTTCCTGCATCCGCACTGGCCGGAGTTCCGTCGATTGCTCGCGCCGCACGGCTCGCTCTGGGTGCATCTCGACTGGCACGCGGCCCACTACGTGAAGATACAGCTCGACACGGTCTTCGGCTACGACAACTTCCTCAACGAGATCATCTGGCACTACCGCACCGGCGGCGTCTCGCGGCGCTGGTTCGGCCGCAAGCACGACACAATCCTCGCCTACGCCCGAACTCTCGGGCGACACCGCTTCGACGTCCTGCGCGGCGGTCGATATCGCACGGACGGGCTGAATCTCGATGGTCACCGTCCGTACAAGTCGACCCGTCGCGGCCGCCTCTACTTTCACCCCGCCGGTCCGGCCCTGACCGACGTATGGGACATCCCGTTCCTCTCGACCGTCAGCCTCGAGCGCTGCGGCTGGCCGACGCAGAAACCGCTGGCCCTGCTCGAACGGATCATCTCCGCCGCGACGCGGCCGGGCGATCTCGTCGCGGACTTCTTCTGCGGCAGCGGTACGACGCTCATTGCCGCCCGGCGCCTGCGCCGCCATTGGCTCGGCTGCGACGCCGCACGCCGCGCCGTGCAACTGTCGACGCGACGACTCCGAAGCGCCGCATCGAAATCCCCACCGCCGCTGGTACGCGCCCGCCGACACGAGTAACATCGCGCGCATGGCCGGAAGCGATCGTGCAAACCGCGTCGTCGGCATCATCGGCGGCACCGGGCTGGGCCAGGCGCTGACGGCGCAGACTCGCGGCGAGGTTCATCGAGTTGAAACACCATTCGGCCCGCCGAGCGCGCCCATCGTCCGCACCCGCTGGGACGGCGTCGAGATCGCCTTCCTCATGCGCCACGGCGAAGGACACGTCCTTCCCCCCCCGGCCGTACCCTATCGCGCGAACATCTTCGCGCTCAAGTCGCTCGGCTGCACGCACATCCTTGCCAGCGGCGCGACCGGCAGCCTCCGCGAGGAGATCGTCCCCGGCCACGTGGTGATCCCCGACCAGGTGATCGACAAGACGCACCGCCGCGCGGCGAGCTTCTTCGACCAGCCCGGCATCGCGGCGCACGTCGAGTTGTCGCACCCGTTCTGTCCGACGCTGCGAACCCTGCTTCTGTCCGTCGCCGGCGATTGCGGCACGACCGTGCACGACGGCGGCACGTACGTCTGCATGGAAGGCCCCGCGTTCTCGACCATCGCTGAGAGCCGCATGCACCGCGCCTGGGGCGGAGACCTCATCGGCATGACGTGCATGCCCGAGGCCAGGCTCGCCCGCGAGGCCGAGATGTGCTACGCGCTGATCGCGCTGCCGACGGACTACGATTGCTGGCGGCCGCATGATCCAGCGCAGGACCGCCACGCACTGCTCCGCGAGATCCTCTCCAATATGGAACACGCGACGACGAACGCGATCGAGCTGCTCCGTGCGGCGCTGCGGAAGTTCGTGACCACGCCACCGCCGCCGTGCGCGTGCCAGACCAGCCTTGATCTGGCCATCTGGACGGCGATCGACCGGATCGAGCGGGACGAGATCAGACGACTCGGACCGATCCTTGCTCGCCGCCTCGCCGAGAAGTCGTAACGCAAACATCTGCAATATCTTACGGGAATGCACGAGCGCCAACGGAACGCTAGAATCGGGTCCGGAAACGCTCGGCCGATCGGAGTGCGCGTCGATGAGCAGCGTTCGAATGCCCGTCAGTGCAGTCGGGGAATTGCAGAAGTTCATCCGCGACGTCCCCGACTTTCCGAAACCGGGCATCGTCTTCAAGGACATTACGCCCTTGCTCGCCGATCCCGCGGCGCTGTCGATGGCCGTCGAGTTCCTCACCCAGCCGTATCGCAGCGCGCGAGTCGACCTTGTGGTGGGGGCCGAATCGCGCGGCTTCATCTTCGGTACCGCCGTGGCGCGGAACCTCTCGGCCGGCTTCGTGCCGATCCGCAAGCCGTCGAAGCTGCCGCGAAAGGCGCGGCGCGTCTCGTACCAGTTGGAATACGGGATGGACGCGCTCGAGATCCACGAGGACGCAATTCCCCCGGGCGCGAGGATCCTCATGATCGACGACCTGCTCGCTACCGGCGGGACAATGGCCGCCTGCTGCGAGCTGGTGGAGTCGCTCAAGGGCCAGATCGTTGGCGTGGCGTTCCTGATCGAGCTGGCGTTCCTGAAGGGTCGCGAGAAGCTCGGGAAGTACGCCGTGCATTCCATCGTGACGTACGACTGAGCGCGCCACCGCGGGCAAGGCGCATCGCCGCCGCGGCGGATATAATCCCGCCCCGCGCTGGCCCGCAACGAAATCGCGCGGAACGGCGTTGAGAGTCGTCGAGAGAGACGGACCATGTCGGACATGCCCGGACCGGTGACGGATCTGCCCATCGTCGATGAGATGCAGGACTCGTACCTGCGCTACGCGATGAGCGTGATCATGGCGCGGGCGCTGCCCGACGTCCGCGACGGCCTGAAACCGTCGCAGCGACGCATCCTCGTCGCGATGAACGACCTCAATCTCGGCCCGCGCGCCGCCGCGCGAAAGTGCGCCAAGATCGCCGGCGACACCTCCGGCAACTACCACCCGCACGGCGAGGCCGTCATCTACCCCACGCTGGTCCGGCTCGCGCAGGGCTTCAACATGCGCGTGCCGCTCGTCGATGGCCAGGGCAACTTCGGCTCCATCGACGGCGATCCGCCCGCGGCCATGCGCTACACCGAGGCCCGCATGACCGCCGCCGCCGTCGCAATGCTCGAGGACCTCGAGCGCGAGACGGTTGACCAGGTCCCCAACTACGACGAAACCCGGCTGGAGCCTGTCGTCCTGCCAAGCAAGTTTCCCAATCTGCTCATCAACGGCAGCATCGGCATCGCCGTCGGCATGGCCACGAGCATCCCTCCGCACAACCCCGGCGAGGTCTGCGACGCCCTCGTCGCGATGATCGATCGCCCGGACATCGAGCTCGACGAACTGCTCAAGCTCGTCCCCGGGCCCGACTTCCCGACCGGCGGAATGATCTGCGGGCAGCGCGGCATCCGCGAGGCCTACGAGACCGGCCGCGGCAATCTCATCCTCCGCGCGAAACTGCACGTGGAGGAGACGAAGTCCGGCCGCGAACAGATCGTTGTCGACGAGATCCCCTACAACATCCTCAAGAACACGATCACCGAGCGGATCGCGGAGTGCGTCAAGGAGGGTCGCCTCCCCGATGTGGCAGACGTGCGCGACGAGTCCGACCGCAAGAACCCCATCCGCCTTGTCGTCGAATTGAAGAAGGACGCCAACGCCGAGGTCGTCATCAACCAGCTCTACGAGTTCACGCCGCTCCAGTCAAACTTCGTCATCATCAACATCGCGCTCGTCGGCAAGCAGCCGCGCACGATGCCGCTCAAGGAACTCATGCAGCGCTTCATCGACCACCGCAAGGACGTCATCACGCGCCGCACGCGCTTCCTGCTCCGCAAGGCCCGCCAGCGCCTGCACCTCGTCGAGGCCCTCGTCCTGTGCCTCGACTCGATTGACCGCATCGTCGCCATCATCCGCGCCGCGGGCAGCGCCGCCGAGGCGAAGGAACGCCTCATGAAGCTCCCGCTGGCCTTGGGCAAAGCGACGGAGCGGGTCGCTCGCGGCGCGGCGGCCGAGATCTCCGCCGAAGAGCTCGTCCGCCGCTTCGCCGAAATCCCCGAAGCGCACCGAAAGCGCCTCGCCGGCGGCGAACATTTCCTGACCGGCGTGCAGGCCGACGCGATTCTGTCGATGCAGTTGCAGCGGCTGACCGGCCTCGAGACGCAGAAGCTCTGCCAGGAATTCGCGAAGCTCGTGGAAGAGATCGACGGCTACGAAGCCATCCTCCGCGATCCCGCGCTCGTGCTCGACATCATTCGCGAGGACCTCTACGAGATCAAAGCAAAGTTCGCCGACGCGCGCCGCACCCAGTTCGCACCCGAGGTCGGCGAGTTCCGCATGGACGAGCTGATCGCCCGCGAGCAGATGATCGTCACCCTCTCGCACGAGGGTTACATCAAGCGCGTCCCCATCGACACCTATCGCAAGCAGGGGCGCGGCGGTCGTGGACTGCGCGCCAGCGATACGAAGGAGGGCGACTTCCTCGCGCACCTCTTCGTCGCCAGCACCCACGACTACCTCCTGTTCTTCACGAACCGCGGACGCGTCTATTGGCTGCGCGTCTACGACATCCCCGAGATGGCGCGGACCGCGCGCGGCCGGTCCATCGCAAACCTGCTGCGATTCCAGGAAGGCGAGTTCCACACCGCCGTTTTGCCGGTCACCCAGTTCGAGGAGAAGTTCGTCTTCTTCGCCACCGCCAAGGGCCGCGTGAAAAAGACCGCCCTCGGCGCGTTCTCACGACCCAGACCCAGCGGCATCATCGCTATCGGCATCGACCCCGACGACACGCTCATCAACGTCGCCCTCACCAACGCCGGCGACAACATCGTCATCGCCACGCGCGACGGCATGGCCGTACGCTTCGACGAAAGCAACGTCCGCGCCATGGGCCGCGGCGCCGCCGGAGTTCGCGGCATTTCGCTCCGCGGCGACGACATCGTCGTCGACATGGCCGTCGCCCGGCCGGGCATGAGCATGCTCACCGTCTGCGAAAACGGATACGGCAAGCGCACCAATCTCGACGAATACCGCCTCCAGCGCCGCGGCGGAAGCGGCGTCATCAACATCCGCACGACCGAACGCAACGGCCGCGTCGTTGCCCTCCGATCGGTCGAGGACACCGACGAGCTGATGATGATCACCGCCAACGGGATCATGTTGCGCACCGCCGTCGCCGAACTGCGCGAGATCGGCCGCGCGACGCAGGGCGTACGCCTCATCCGCGTCGATGAGGGGGATCGCGTTGTCGCCGTCGCGAAGATTGCGCCCGAGGATGAAACAGCCGCCCAGTCCGCGTCCGGATCGTCATCGCCGCCGGCGATGCCCGTGGCGCCCGATGCGGCGACTCCGACCGATGACGACGTGTCCGACGACGCCGGGGATGACCGCGACGACGCCGACGCTGACGCGGCGGACGACGACTCGGTCGATGATTCCGCCGAAGACTCGGCCCCGAATGACCAGACCGGTTGATTCGTATGCACGCCGGCTCGCCTCCCAGTGCTCTCCGGACCGCGATGCGCCACGCCGGCCGCGCGTTCCTCGACCTCGTCTTTCCACGCTCGTGCGATTCCTGCGGTAAATGTCTCGACGGCCGGACGGAGCGGCTCTGCGCGCCGTGCGCAAAAGCGCTGGCCGAGCTGGTGGGCCCGGACTATTGCCGCCGCTGCGGACTGGAGATCGGCCCCTATCTGCTGCAGGATGGCTACTGTCCGGAGTGCGCCCATCGCCGCCCGAAGCTCCGGCATTTCGTTCGTGTGGGTCGCTACCAGGACCCGCTCCGTCGGATGATCATCGCGTTCAAGTCCAATCCCATGCTCGACCGATCGCTAGGCGATCTGCTGGCAGAAGCGGTGGCACACGACCCTCGCACGTCGAGCGTCGATTTGTTCGTCCCCGTCCCATCCGCCACCGCGCGCTGGTTTCACCGCGGGGGGCGGCCGCCGCACCTCCTCGCACGGCACGTCGCCGTCCGGTTGAACCGACCGGTCGAAATCGTCGTCGAGTTCGCGCGTCGCGTCCGGCCGCAGGTGGGCCTCAGCGCAACCGAGCGCGTCGAAAACGTCCGCAACGCCTTCCGCATCGCGCCTGGGCGTCGCGTCGAGGGCAGGTCCATATGCCTCGTCGACGACGTCAGCACGACCGGCGCAACGCTCCGCGAATGCGCTCGCGTGCTCCTGGACGCCGGCGCGAGCCGCGTCGTCGGAGCCGTCCTCGCCAAGGCCCGGCCAGCCGTCGGCCCGTTCGATCCCGGCTACGTCGGCGAACCGTGGCCAGCTCCGGCTTGACCATCCCGCGGCCGGCCCTTACACTCCTCTCGATCGGCCCGATCGGTTCTAACTGTATGTATCTCAATGAGTAGCGACTCGTTGACGGGCCGGATGCCGGCGCGGCGAGTTTCGGTTCTTCGCTAAGACGTCGGGAGAATCGTTGCGATAATACGGAAATCGCCGCGGCGGAGGGAAACTCGATTCGTTCGGCATTCGACGCGACGGCCGCGCGGTCCTTTGGCTCGGCGTCGATCCGCCGCCGGCGCGAACCGGCCGGCGGCCACGCGGACGAATCGACGATGCGCCGGCCGGACCGGCGCGAAGTGAGCATTGCAATGAAATTCTCGGATTTCCTCGTGCAGAAGGCGATTGTCCCGAACCTCGAGGCGACCGACCGGAACGGCGTCATCCGGGAACTGATCGCGGCGCTCGTTGCGGCCGGGGAGTTGAAGGCGGAGAACGCCGATTCTCTGGCGCGCGCAATCATTCAGCGCGAGAATCAGGGCAGCACCGGCTTCGGCAAGGGCGTCGCGGTGCCGCACGTCAAGCACGATTCGATCCAGCGCATCATGGCGGCCCTCGGCCGATCCGCCGCCGGGGTCGACTTCGCGGCGCTCGACCGGGCGCCGGTCTACACGGTGGTCTTGCTGCTGTCGCCGGCCGAGAATCCGGATGGGCACCTGCAGGCCATGGAGAAGATCTTCCGCCACCTGCAGCGGGACAATTTCCGCCGGTTCCTCCGGCAGTCCGAAACGGTCGAACAGATTGTGGACCTGATCAACGAGGCGGACGCGATGGGCGGCGGTTGACCCCGCCGGCCCCGGTGTGGACTGCGTGAACTCGATGAACGAACCAACGGCGGCGAATGCGCCCGTGCGCGACGGCGGGAACCACACCCACGTCGAGCGCGAGGTTGAAATCTGCAACGCGCAAGGTCTTCATGCGCGGCCCGTCATGCGCTTCGTCGACCTGGCCAGCCAGTTCGAGTCCACCGTCCGCGTGCACAAGGGCAACATCTCGGTCGATGGCAAAAGCCCGATGGAAATGATGCTCCTCGAAGCCACTCGCGGAACGCGACTGCGGCTCGTCGGCGATGGCGCGGACGCGGCGGCCGCGGTCGAATCGCTGGCCAGGCTGATCGAGGACAAGTTCTTTGAAGACTGAGTCCCGGTTCCGCCCTTCGGTCGGACTGTTCCCGCGGCGAACGCGCTGCGACGGATAGCGTTTCACATGGCGATCAAGCGTGGAGTCGGAGTCTCGCCGGGCGTGGTCATCGGCCGCGCCGTCGTCCTCGAAACCGAGGAGGCGCGCGTGCCGCGCCGCACGATCCCCGCCGCCCTGCTCGAGCACGAGCTGCACCTCGTCGAGCGCTCGTTCGAATCCGCCCGCGCCGAGGTCGCCGCCGAGCGCGAGGTCTTCGCCGGCCGTGCGGGCGACGAGCTTGCCGACATCTTCGGCTTTCACGAGCGCTGGCTTGCCGATCCCAAGCCGCGGAAGGAAATCAGCCAGCTCATCCGCGACAAGACGTTCAGTGCGGCCTACGCCATCGGCGTCTTCATGCGCCGCTATCGACGGCGCTTCCTCGAGATGAGCAGCCCGTACCTGCAGGAACGGGCCAAGGACATCCTCGATATCGAGCGGCGACTGCTCCGCCACGTCGGCGCGGAGGTCCAGCAGGAGGTCGCGACCGTCGACGAACCCGTCATCGTCTTCGCGCACGACCTCACTCCGTCGCAGACCGTCACGCTGGAGCGCACGCGAAAACTCCTCGGATTCGCCACCGATCTCGGCGGCTCGACGTCCCACACCGCGATCGTCGCGCGCGGCCTCGGCATTCCCGCCGTCGTCGGCCTTGGCGACATGACATCGCTCGTCTCCGCCGGTGACGTTGTCATCCTCGACGGCTCGCACGGCGTCGTTATCGTCAATCCGGATTCAAGCCAGGTCGAGGAGTACGAGACCCAGGCGGCCCATCTCGTCGAAGTGCGCCACGCCCTCGAAGGGCTGCGCGACCTGCCCGCCGTGACGAAGGACGGCGAGCGGATCGCGCTGCTCGGCAACATCGAGTTTCCCGAGGAAGTCGTCGGCGCGGTGGAGAAGGGGGCCGAAGGCATCGGCCTGTTCCGCACCGAGTTCCTCTTTCTTCAGGGCGGCCCCGAGCCGTCCGAGGAGGAGCAGTTTCAGGTCTACCGCCAGGCGGCCGAGCTGCTCAGCGGTCGGCCGCTCGTCATCCGCACCGTCGATCTCGGCGCGGACAAGTACGTGCAGGGCAAGGTCGCGGAGCCGGAGCGCAATCCGTTTCTCGGACTGCGCTCGATCCGGTACTGCCTCCAGAACCTCGCGATGTTCCGCGCGCAGCTCCGCGCGATCATGCGCGCCAGCAACCACGGAAACGTTCGCATCATGTTCCCGCTCATCACCCGCGTCATGGAGCTGCGCCAGGCGCGCTATCTGCTCAGCCTCGTCATGGAGGAGCTGGAGGAGGAGGGCTACGAGTTCCGCGGCAACATCCCCGTCGGCGTGATGGTCGAGACGCCCGCGGCCGCGCTGTGCGCTCGCGAACTGGCGCGCGAAGTGGATTTTTTCAGCATCGGAACGAACGATCTGATCCAGTACACGCTCGCGGTCGACCGCACCAACGAAAAGGTCGCCCAGCTCTACACGGCACTGAACCCCTCAGTCCTGCGCCTGATTAAAATGATCATCGACGCCGGAGACGGCGAACAGCGCGATATGAGCATGTGCGGCGAGATGGCGGCCGACCCGATGTGCACTATGTTGTTGATTGGCATGGGGTTAAGAAAGTTCTCGGCAGTCGCCAACAGCCTGCCGATGATCAAACGGATCGTTCGCTCGATCACCTTGGCCGATGCGCACCGCGTCGCGTCGCGCGTCGCGGGTTTCGAAACGGAGCGGGAGGTGGTAAACTACCTCCGCGACGAAACACGGAAGGTCGCGCCGGACCTCGTGTAGAAGACGGACGCAAGCCGTTGGACGAGTCGCGAACGGGCTGTGGAGACCGCCGTGGCGGCACAGCCCGCTCGCCACTCGTCGTGTGACGGGTGACGGAACAGGACGGCGACCGGCCGCGATCGTGTGGATCCGGCAATCGGGCGCCTCCGGAAGACAGGTATATTGGTGAGGGATCACTCCAGGCTTGCGACACTTGCTGTCGATTCGTTTCGCCATTGAGGGCGATCTGCGCTTCATCTCGCATCGTGACACGGTCCGGCTGTTCGAGCGCGCCTTGGCGCGCGCGGCGATCCCGGTTCGCATGTCGACCGGGTTCAATCCGCGGCCGACAATGTCGTTGCCGTTGCCGCGCGCCGTCGGCGTTGCGTCCCGTGACGAACGACTGATCGTCGAGCTGCGCGAAACCGCCGATCCGGCCGACGTCGCGCGCCGCCTCGAAGGGCAACTGCCCGGCGGGCTGCGGCTGTTGTCGGTGGAGGCGATGTCGCGCGACGCGGCACGCCACCCGCGGGCCGTCACGTACGAGATGACGCTCGAGCCCCGCGAAGTCGAATCGGTGCAACGCCACGTGGCCGCGCTTCTGGCGCAAGGTTCCGTGTGCGTGCAGCGGCGCGATCCGAAGTCGGATCGGCCGCGGACCATCGACGTTCGCCCGCTCATCCGCGACATGGCCGTCGTCGACGATCGTCTGCGCTGGACGCAGCTCGTCGACCCGTCCGGCGGCGTGAAGCCCGGCGAGGTGCTCGCGGTGCTCGGCTTGCCGGCGCGCGACTGCCTGCATCGCGTCGAGCGGGTCCGAGTCGAGTTCGGCGCCTCGGCGGCATGATGATCCAGCCCGGTTGATTCCCCCCAGCCAATCGCCAGTCGAAACAAATTAGCCGTGCGCGGAAATGGCTCCGCGCGGCGAAACAACGGAGTAACGGATGAGTATTCAGAAACAACCGCCCGCAGAGTCGGGACGGTCGAGTTTTGCAGAGGGGATCTTGGACGATCAGGGTCCCCCGGTGATCGTTCCGCCCCCGCGGATCGAGGCGCCGCCGGTCGAGCCGATCGCGGCGCCGGAAGAGCTGCCCGTGATCGACGACGTACCTCGGCCGGTCGTCGGTCGCACGGGCCCGTCGGATCGATCATCGGACGACGATGCCGGCGAAGGAAAGGAGCGCCGACGCACACGCCGCGGACGCCGGGGCGGCCGGAAGCACCGGCGCAAGTCGGAGGGCGAACAGGCGGACCGCGCGGCGGTGCCGGCCGTCGCGAACGACTCGATGCGCCGGCCGGAATGGGACGCGGTCGAGTCCGGCGAGGAGCGCGCGGAACTGCAAGATGGGACCGAGGCGTTGGCGACACCGGTCGCGCCGTTGGCCATGGCCGCTCCGATTGCGCTGCCGCGGCCTGATCGCGTGACGCCCACCGAAGTGGAGGGCGAAGAAGCGGGGGAGGGAGAGGCTCGCACCGGGCGGCGTCGACGTCGGCGTGGCGGGCGCGGTCGCGGCCGGCGGGGCCGACGATCCGATGGCGTTGCGGACGACGCTTCGGCGGAAGCGCCGGAGGAAATCACGTCCGTCGAGCCGGAAGAGGAGGCGATGGCGGGCGACGACGAGCTGCCGATCGAAGAGGAATCATCCGGCCCCGCGGCGCCGGTCCGCGTCGTCGAGGATCTTCCGGCGACGATGGTCCGCACCGGGCTGGAGATGCTGATCAACATGGCGGACGGCGACGAGTGCCGAATCGCGATGTTGAACAATGGGCGGCTCGACGAGCTCTACATGGAGCGCGTCTCCGCCGCCTCGCACGTCGGCAATATCTACAAGGGCCGCGTGACGAACGTGGAGCCATCGATCCAGGCGGCCTTCGTCGACTTCGGCCTGCCGACGCAGGGGTTCCTGCACATCAGCGACCTGCACCCGCTCTACTTCCCGGATGGCAAGTCGGACTCGGAACAGGTCGGGCGAAAGACGCCGCGCCGTGACCGGCCGCCGATCCAGCGCTGTCTGCGCCGCGGCCAGGAGGTAATCGTCCAGATCACCAAGGAGGGCATCGGGACGAAGGGGCCGACGCTGACGACGTACATCTCGGTGCCGGGGCGGTTCCTCGTCATGATGCCGGGGATGGAACAGCACGGCGTGTCGCGCAAGATCGAGGACGACGAGACGCGGCGCAAGCTGCGCGACATGCTCGCGCAACTGCCGCTTCCGTCGGACATGGGCTTCATCATGCGGACCGCGGCGATCGACCGGCCGAAGCGGGATCTGCAGCGCGACCTGGCGTACCTGATGCGCCTGTGGCGGAGCGTCGACGAGCGCACGCGCACCGAACGCGCGCCGTGTGTGCTGTACCAGGAGTCCGACCTGGTCATCCGGACGATCCGCGACGTCTTCGATTCCGACGTGAAGCGGATCGTCTGTGACGATCATGCGACCGCGCGGCGGATCTCCGAGTTCCTCGCCATCGCCTCGCCGCGCAGCCAGGACGTCGTCTACCACTACGCCGGGCGCGAGCCGATGTTCCACGTCACCAACATCGAGGCCGAGATCGACAAGCTGCACAGCAACCACGTGCCGCTTCCGTGCGGCGGATCGCTGGTGATCGAGTCGACCGAGGCGCTGGTGGCAATCGACGTGAACTCCGGACGCTTCCGCGTGCCCGACGATCCGGAAGAGACCGCCTACCGCGTCAACCTCGAGGCGGCCGATGAGATCGCACGTCAGTTGCGCCTGCGCGACCTCGGCGGATTGATCATCTGCGACTTCATCGACATGCGAATGGAGAAGCACAAGCGGGCCATCGAGCGGCGGCTCCGCGATGCGCTCAAGCGCCACAAGGAGCGCGCCAAGTGCCTGCGCATCTCGCCGTTCGGAATCATCGAGATGACGCGGCAGCGGCAGCGGCCGTCGTTCAGCGGATCGCTCTACCAGGACTGCCCGCGCTGCCGCGGCACCGGCCTGGTCAAGACGCCGGAGTCGGTCGCGCTGGACGTCATGCGCGCGATCGGTCTGGCGGCGCATCGCGACGGCATCGCCATCATCGACGTCCAGGTCAGCACGACCGTCGCCAATCACCTCCTCAACCGAAAGCGACGACGCCTCGCCGACATCGAGGCCGAGACCGGCCGGACCATCGTCGTCCGCGTCGGGCCGGATTTCGCGGTCGACGAGGTCCGCATCAGTTGCACGGATCGGCGCGGCCGGGAGATCCCGTTCACCGAGCTCTATTCGATCGGACCGACTGTCGCGCCGCGTCCCGGCCCGGAGCGGCTCGTTCAGATTCCAGTTGCGACCCCGTCGGGCGGGCCTTCCGCGTCGCGCGGAGCTGCGCCGGCGGCGCGGTCCGGCGATCGGCGGCGGCGCGGCCGTCGGCGGCGTTCCCGGGAGGATTGAAGATCGGTACGGGCCTGCGTCGATGTCCATGAGGAGGTAACGACCGGCGATGCGAAACCGTCTTCCCCGACTGCGTTGGATCGCCTGCGCGCTCGTGTTGTCGACCGGCAGCGGGTGCGCGGTGCACTGGAACCTGAATTATCAGGATGCGCTGAATCAGGCCAAGGCCCAGAACCGGCCCATGCTCCTGTACTTCAAGGACTGGAGTTCGCCCAACCATCGCAACCTCGTGATCAAGGTCTTCGAACATCCGGCCGTCGCGGCTGAGCTGTCGGGGACGGTCAACGTCGAGCTGCTCTACAACTGGGGGCCGGAGCCGAGACAGTTCAACGTCCAGAAGTCACAGCTCTGCGTCTTCTGCCGGCCGGACGGTACGGAAGTCGATCGCTTCAACGTCAATAATCCCGTGCCATCGCCGGAGGAGTTTGTATCCTGGCTGAAGCGCGCCAAGGAGAAGCTCAAGTCGGCTCCGGCAGTATCGCCCGCACCGACGGCGACGGGCGGACCATCGACGACAAGGCCGTAAGCTAGTTCCATCGCGTGTCGCACGGCGCGGCGGCGGCGCGTCACACCGCGGGCGGGTCATCCACCGATCGATGACACGGGGGATTGCAGGTCGATCTGCGGCGTCGCGATCGACGTCTCGGGGTGGTCCGCGCGCAGGCCGAGCGACGTGCAAAGCAGGTCGACCGTCCGCCGCGTCGCGCCGACGTTTTCGAGGACGACCTGCCGCGCTGCGCGGCCGAGGCCTGCCCGCCGATCGGCGTCGGAGAGCAGCGCCGACAGCGTGGCGACGAGCGTCTCCACGTCCTGGATCCGAACGGCCGCGCCCGCGGCGAGCAGCGCATCGACGACATCGGCGAAGTTCTCGGTATGCGGACCGAACACGATCGGCTTTGCCAGCCCGGCGATCTCCATGACATCCGATCCGCCGAGCGGGACCAGCGTCCGACCCACGAAGACGACGGTCGCGAGCGCGTAGAACTTCCGCAATTCGCCCATCGTGTCGCCGAGAATGATGTACGGTGGATCGCCGATCGCGGAAGGTGCGGACATGGTACCGCGGGCGGCCCCGGCGCGCTGGCGGCGCCGGCGCTGTTCCTGGCGAGCGTCCTGGCCGTGCAGGTCCGGGTGGGTGCTCCGCCGAAGGCAGGGAAATCCGGCCGATTCGATGAGCCGGGCCACGGCGTCGAACCGCTCGGGGTGGCGAGGAATGATCGCGAACTGCACGCCGGGGTGTGCCGAGAGGAGCCGGCGGTACGCATCCAGCAGGCGCGGTTCCTCATCGGCGCCGGTGCTGCCGGCGACCCAGAGCGGCCGGTCGCGGTCGAGCTCGAGCGCGAAGGCGAGCGCATCGGCGCCATCGACGGTGTCGGCGACGATGGCGGTGTCGTATTTCAGCGTGCCGGTGACGTCGATCCGCGCGTGTTCGACCCCCAACTCGGCGAAGCGGTCGGCATAGGCGCGGGTCTGTGCCGCGACCCACGCAAGCTGCGAGAACATCGATCGCGCAAGCGCGCGGATGATTGGGAGACGGAAGCGGCGCATGCTCCGCGCCTCGGTGATGCGGCCGTTGGCGATGCCGATCGGGATGTCGCGGCGTGCGGCCTCACGGATGAAGTTGGGCCAGACCTCCAGTTCCATGAGCACAACGGCGGCGGGGCGGACGCGATCGAAGAAGCGGCGGACCATCCAGGAGAAGTCGAGCGGGTAGCGGCACACGACCTTCGGCGCGTAGTGTCGCTGCGCGGCGTCGTAGCCGGTCTGCGTGGTGGCGGTGATGACGATTTCGTATTTCGGGAGGCGACGTTCGATCTCCGCGACGAGGCTTCGGGTGGCGTTGATCTCGCCCAGCGACACGCCGTGTACGAGGATGCAGGGTCGGGTCCCGACGCGCGGCCTTACACGGCCGAGGCGTTCGCGCCAGCCGGCGCGGTCCTTCCGCAGGACGAGGATGCGGTAGAGCAGAATCGGGAGGTAAAGGACGGCGGCAAGGCCGTAGAGGATGTTCAGGATCAGCGGGAACATCGTTCGGCGCCCGGCCGCGCGCGACGGCTACTTCTTCTTCTTTCGGGCACAGCACTGCTTGAATTTCTTGCCGCTGCCGCAGGGGCAGGGATCGTTGCGGCCCGGCTCGGATTTTTCGGCGCGAATGGGTTCGACGGGCGGTGGCAGGGGTGGTTCGTCGTCCTTGGGGAGCGTCTTCTTGTAACGGTCCTCCTCCTCCCGTCGGCGCTCGAAGTGGCGTTCAAACTGGTCGCGTGGCATAGTCTCTTGTGCTCCTTGGGGATACGGCATCCCACGGGATGCGATGATATCCGATACTCGTTTCCGCGGCGATCGGATGACCGGTCATCGGAGACGATGATCTGAAGAAAACCGTTGCGGCGGGATCGGGTCTCGGGTCCGCGCTTCGCGGCATTGCCCTGAAGCTGGGTTGACGGGTATGTTGGGGCGGCGCGGTCAAGGATCTGAACCCCGGGATTAGAGAAAGGAGAAGTGCGATGCGTCGCGGAGAACTGTTGGCGCTGGCGTTGTCGGTGTTCGTGGTCGGGTGCGGTCAGCCGCACATGCAGATGCCGATGGAGCCGCCGAAGAAGCCGGATCCGGCCCCCGAGATGGCGCGGCTTGAGGCGTTCGTCGGGAACTGGGGCGGAACCGCGGAAATGGTGATGACGGAAGAGATGAAGAAGAACATGCCGCCCAACATGAAGAACACGTTCGCGGGCGCGAACAAGTCGGACTGGGCGATGGGCGGGATGTTCCTGAAGCACGAAGGCTGGTACGAGATGGGCGAGGGCCAGAAGGTCAACTACGTCGAGCTGGTGACGTGGTGCCCGCAGAACAAGAAGTACCGCTCGTGGATGTTCAACGACTGGGGCGAGGTCGGCGAGGGCTGGATGACGATGGACGCCGACGGCAAGCACTGCACGATGGAGTACAAGGGAATGCGACCGGATGGCACGGCCAGCAAGGGCTGCGGCACGATGACGATCAAGGACCCGAGCACGATGGAGTGGACGTTTACCGAGATGGGTCCGCATGGAAAGATGGAGTTCAAGGGCGTGAGCACCAAGCAATAGTCGCCTTCGTAACGGTCGATTCAGCGTACCGGCCGGTCGTTCGCAGAAGACGCGCAGCGGCGCGTCGTCTGCGGGTGACCGGCCGTGTGTTTCTGGTGGGGCCGGCGGGTCGCCGCGCTGCCGCCGGCGTCGCAGGTGCGCGGGGCTGGGAAAACGCTGGTGCTTTGTCCTGCCCGGGTGCTTCAGGCGGGCAGGGAAGTGCCGGTCACTTGCGGCCGTGGCATTGCTTGTATTTCTTTCCGCTGCCGCAGGGGCAGGGGTCGTTGCGACCGACGCGAGGCTGTTCGCGCCGGATCGTCTCCACTTTCTTCTCACCCTTGGTCTGCGCCTGGAGTCCGGCGGCACGGTCCTCGTCGGTCTGGCCGGCAAAGCCGAGGTTGGTGGCTTCGGCGTGTTGCGCAGCGCGGATGTTGTAGGCGGTGCGCGCGCGGGCGTCGTCGGTGAGCCGGGCCTTGAAGATGATGCTGGTGACGCGGTCCTGCACGAGGTCCATCATCTCCTGGAACATCTTGAAGCCTTCGCGCTTGTAGGCAATCTTGGGGTCCTGCTCCGCGAAGCCGCGCAGTCCGATGGCCTCTTTGAGCAGGTCCATCGCGTGCATGTGGTCCTTCCAGGCCTGGTCGTAGATCTGGAGCAGGACGTAGCGCTCGAGCATGGTCAGCTCGTAGCGCATCAGGGCGCGGCCGACGCTGACGAGTGCCTCTCGCGACGGCTCGGGTTGTACGAGTTCATCGCTGTAACAGGGGCCGAAGCGGCGGCGCGCCCAATCGCGGACGTCGCTGTCTGACGCGAGGGCGTGGTCGATCTCGGCCTCGAGCTTGCCGTTGGTCATGTAGTCACGGTTCAGCTCGAGCAGGGTCTCGGCGAGTTCGTTGATCGGCCGGCCGCGGACCTGGTCGATGGTCCAGCCGACGTTGAACTTGAGATTGACCCACTGGACGAGGGCGTCGGCGGCGTAGGCGTTGTTTTCGTCCGATGCGCCGAGGGTCCGCTCGACGGCCCACTCGACGGGGTACGTGATCTCGCGGCGCTGGTATTCGCTTCGGACGCGGGCGCGGAGGGCCTGCGTGAGGGCGGCGTCGGAGAGGTCGGCGATGTCTGCGGAGGTCATCTCGACGCCGAACTTCTGGCGTGCCCAGCCGAGCAGCGATTCGCGGGCGAAACCGGGATCGAGGAAACGCTCGAGCGCGGCGAGATCGGCCTCGGCGATTCGCTTTTCGGCCTGCTCGAGGAGGGCCGCTTCGACTTCGTCGGGGGACATCTTGCGGAGCTGGTTCTGCGAGATGGCGCTGCCGAAGCGCGTCTCGGCCCAGCGCGCCAGGCCGCGGATGTCCCACTGGTCGCGGTCGACCTCGGCGTCCATGTATTCGCCGACGGTGATGGTGATCTGATTGCGGGCCTCGTCCATTGCGGCGCGGCGTATGGTCTCGTCGATGGTGGTGAGGTCGGCGCCGCGGATGTGCTTCGGATCAATCGGGCACTCGAGACGGCCACGGACCCATTCTGCCATGCACTGCACGGGGTAGTCTTCTGCGAGGAACCTGGCCGCGGCGTGATCGATGCTCTGATCGATCATCTTCCAGATCAACTCGGCGAGGGCGGCGGACCGGCCTGGTCGCGAGGACTCGAGGATGGCCTGTCGCTGGCGATAAAAGACCTGTCGCTGGTGGTCCATGACCTCGTCGTATTCGAGGAGGTGCTTGCGGAAGCCGAAGTTGCGCTCTTCGACTTTTTTCTGTGCGCGCTCGATTCCCTTGTTGATGCTGCGGGCCTCGATGGCCATGCCGGCTTCGAAGCCCATGCGCTCGAGCATCTTCAGGGTCCACTCGCCCATGAACATGCGGAGCAGGTCATCGCCCATGGAGAGGAAGAAGCGGCTGGAGCCGGGATCGCCCTGCCGGCCGGAGCGACCGCGGAGCTGGTTGTCGATGCGCCGCGATTCGTGCCGTTCGGTGCCGACGATGTGCAGTCCGCAGGGGACGTTGATGGGGCAGACCTTGCGGCCGAGCTCGGGGAAGCGCGGATCGAGCTTGGGCTTCCAGCAGTGCGCGCAGCGGGTGCGCGGGTCGTAATCTGGGCAGTGGATGCAGCACTTGGTGCCGATGACGCCGGCTTCGCGCCATTTCCATCGGCCATCGGAGTGGCCGTCGGTCGGCGGACCGAGGTCGCCGACACATTTCTCGTAGACGACGCCGCGTTCGAGCTTGATGTCGGTTCCGCGGCCGGCCATGTTCGTGGCGATGGTGACGTTGCCGAGGGGCCTGCGGTCCTTGCCGCGTGCGGGCAGGTGGGTGTGGCCGGCCTTGGCGACGATGTCCGCTTCGCGTGCATGCTGCTTGGCGTTGAGGACCTCGTGTTCGATGCCGTACTTTCGAGTGAGCAGGTTGGAGAGCTGTTCGGAGCGTTCGACGCTGATGGTGCCGACGAGGACGGGTCTTCCGCGGGCGAGATCACCGAGAAGGTCGGAGTAGGTGTCGGCGAGGGCGTTGGCGTCGCCGTTTCCGTTGTCGAAGCGGGCGAGGGCCTCGTCGATGCGGGCGGCCGCGGCGGCGTCTTCGGCGACGATGGGCCGAAGCGTGCGAAGAGCGGATTCGAGGACGAAAGGGTCGGCCGCACGGCCGCGCGCGTGGATCTCGTGGATTTCCTCGACGATGGCGTCGTACTTGTCCTCGACGGTCTTATAGATGCGGTCGTTGTGGTCGACGCGGTTGACGGGGCGGTTTGTCGGGATGGCGACGACGTCGAGGCGGTAGATCTTCATGAACTCGTCGGCTTCGGTCATCGCCGTTCCGGTCATTCCGGCGATGCGGTCGTAGAGCTTGAAGAAGTTCTGCAGCGTGATCGTCGCGAGGGTCTGCGACTCCTCCTTGATGCGGACCGACTCCTTGGCCTCGACCGCCTGGTGGAGGCCGTCGGACCACTGGCGGCCGTACATGAGCCGGCCGGTGAACTCATCAACGATGATGACTTCGCCGTCCTTGACGACGTAGTCGACGTCGCGTTCGTAGACGACGTGGGCGCGGACGGCGTTTTCGATGAGGTGGGGCCACTCCATGTTGGCGCCGACGTAGAGGCTGCCGACGCCGAGTTGTTCCTGTGCGACGCCGATGCCTTCGTGGGTGAGGTGCACGCTTTTCCGCTCGCGCGCAACGATGTAGTACTGGAGGTGTCCGATCGCGGCGGCCTCGTCCTCGGTGAGCCAGAGGGGATCGGTCTTGAACTTGCGGATCGCGTCTTCGAACTTGGGCATGCGGGCGTAGTCGGCGGGCGGGTGGTCGCCCCATTCCTGGAGTCGCGCGGCGCTCTCGTTGTTCGCGGCGGTCTGGCGCTGAATCACAATGCGGGCGACGTTGTCGGCAGTGCGGTAGCGGGTGACGTCGTCCTCGGCCGGACCGGAGATGATCAGCGGCGTGCGGGCCTCGTCGATGAGGATGCTGTCCACCTCATCGATGATGGCGTAGTCGAGCCGGCCCTGGCATTGGTCCTCGACGCGGACCTTCATGTTGTCGCGGAGGTAGTCGAAGCCGAACTCGTTGTTGGTGCCGTAGGTGAGGTCGCAGGCGTAGGCCTTCTGACGGATGCCCTCGTGTCCGCCCGGATCGACCTGCGACTGGATGAATCCGACGGAGACGCCGAGGAGCTCGAAGATGGGCTGGGCGAAGCGCGCGTCGCGCTGGACCAGGTAGTCGTTGACGGTGACGATGTGGACCTTCTTGCCCTGGAGGTACTTGAGCAGCGCCGGGAGGTGGCAGACGATGGTCTTGCCCTCGCCGGTCTTCATTTCAGCGACTTTTCCTTCGAAGAGAACCTGACCGCCGACGATCTGGCAGTCGAACTGGCGGTGGTTCTGCGCGCGGCGTGACGCCTCTCGGAGCACGGCGAAGGCGTCCGGGATGAGCGATTCGGCGGCTTCTCCGGCGGCGGCGCGCTGTCGGAGAGCGGCGACGCTGGATCGCAGGTCGGCGCTGAGCTCGACGCGCAGGGCCTGCAGGGCGCCGGCCCGTTCGGGATCGGGCAGGTCGGCAGGGATGGCGGCGCTTCGTTCGGCGAACCCGTCGTCGAAGTCGCCGCGCATCAGCGGCTCGCGTGCACTGACGAGTTCGCCGAGGCGGGCGTAGCGCTTGAGCAATCGCTCGTTGCGCGATCCGAAGAGCTTCCGGAAGATCCAGCCGATGAGTTCGAGGGGGTTCATGGCGCTGCCTGTCGAGAGACGGACGGTCGGTCTACGAACGCGCGGGGGATGGCTGGAAACTAGGGTCCGTAGCGACTGCCGCGGCGGAGAGAGCGTCGGAAGGCGGAATCGCACGCGGGGCCGGTCGCATCGCAGCGGGGCCGCGGCGGCTCGGTGACGTGCGCGAGGGTCGGCGAGGTTCGGAGTATGCCGAGGATGGCGATCCAGACCGCGCCGCAGAGGAGCGCGGTGCGGAGCGCGGCCTCGTCGAAGTCGGAGCCCGAGACGACCGCGATCTGAATGGGCGCGGCGGCGAAGCCGTTCCGCGAGAAGCCGACGGCGGCGAGCGTCGCGCCGGCCGTGACGGCGGTCAGCAGCGCGAGCACGCACGGCAGGTGCAGGCGATCGCGCGAGGACGTGGGCTTCGAGGGCTTCATGGAGTCCAGCGAAGTCTATGCGGGCGCGGCCGGCGCGGCAAGGTTGGGGCCGAAGCGACGGTCGCGTCAGTCTTCCTCGGCGTCGAGGGCGCGCTGGTGGTCGTTGACCTGATCGCGGTCGTTGCGGCAGGCGGAGGTCTGTAGCGTGGCGGCCAGAAGAAGTATCGCGACGACCCAGCGGGCGGCCGTGGCGAGCGATGCGCGGCGGCAGGAGGAGCGGCCGATCACGCGGCGACCGAGGCGAGGCCCTCGATGCGGCGGGTGAGGGCGGCCATGACGTCGTCCCAGGCTTCGAGCGTTTCGGTCAGTTCGAAGCGGAGGATGTCGGCGAGCAGGACGAGGTCGCCGGATTCGAGCGTCTTCTTGAGGTCGCGGAGGCGCGTCGTGATTTCGGATATCCATTCGCCGGCGGCGCGGCCGGAGGCTTCGATCGATTCGAGTTCGATGCCGAGCAGCGTGGCGGTTTTCGCGACGGCGTCGTTGGTTTGGGACCAGATGGAGAAGCATTGGGCGAGGTCGGCCATGGCGTCGGCGGTCTGACCGGCGGTGATTCGGTCGGCGATGGACTCGCGGACGCGGCGGGTAATGCTGAAGGCCTCGCGGGCCTGATTGAGGATGTCGATCGCGAGGGCGCGCGGTTCCGCGGAGACGAAATCGAGGCGTCGGTATTCGGCGGCGGCCCGGGGGAGCACGTTTTCGAGTTGATCGGCCAGGACGTCGTCGCCATCGACGCGGATTCCGAGGAGGAGGCGGCCGGCTTTCTGGACGCGGCGGCGGACTTCGTCGAGGAGTTCGGCGACGGTCGTGCCGGATCGTCCGGGCAGGTCGGTGATCTGGAGTCCGTCGAGATACGCGATCATGGGGGATCTCCTGTCCTGGCCGACGCGGCGCGCGGCTCGATCGGCCCTTACGAGAGCAGCGTCTTGAGCAACCAGATGCCGGCGATGCCGCAGAGTGCGGTCCCGCAGGCGGTGGCGATCATGAGTTCCCAGCGGAAGGGCGGATGCGCGATGGCCGCCGCGCCGCCGAACGGGTCGCCGGGCTTCCAGTGGAGTCGCGTGGGCTGAAGCTGGCCGGTGCCGATGCGCGGCGGGATCGGTCGATGTGATGGGGCGTTTTTTGAACTGCTCCCGTCGGGCATGATGAATCGCGAAGGAGGATGATGGTTCGCGGCCTGCATCGCGGCAGATGCGATCGACGCGGGTTCGGTGCCCGCGGGGGTTGAGGTCTGTGTTCCGGTGCGGAGTCGCGCGATTCGCTCGGCGAGCGATGCGATGGAGGATTCGGGTGCGTCGGATTCGTGGCCGCGCAACGCGTCGGGCGCGGTACGGGCTGCGGATGCCGGTTGCGCTGCTACGACGGAGTTGGTCGTCGGAGGATCCGTCGAGTGGGACCGTGCGAATTCGATCGCGCGACGATCGGCCTCGTCTTCGATGGTCGTCGGAGTGGTCTGGTCGGATTCGTCGTCCGTGGCTTCGACCGCGAGGTCGTTTACGGATTCGAGCTGCACGGTCGATGCATCGTCGTCGGATTCATCGGCGTCGTCGGGCAGGACGAGCGTCAACGGGGGCGCTTGCGCGGGGAGGTCGTGCGATTCATCGTCGTTGGCATCGAGGCGGCCGTAGGGTCGATCGAAGGGGATGGGCGCGGGTCCGGAATCGCACGCGGGATCGGTCCGCGAGTCGGGCGAATCGACCGAGTCGGGTGATTCGAAAAGTTGGGGTTGATACTGCATGGCTGCCTCCTGCCGCGCGTTTGCACAGGCTCCGCCTGGGGTCGGGCCGATCGGCCCTAACCTTGTTTCGTATCGACGGTTCCGGCCGCGGCCCTTGATCGGAAGGCGTCGCAAGCGGGACGTGGCTGCGGGTGTGAATCGCAGTCGCCTAGACGTGCGGCGTTGCTCGGAACCTTATGAGAGGATTTGAGTTATGGCTTCGATCGCGACCGGCTGAAGGCATCCGAGGTCCGAGCCGGCGGTTCTGCGGCGGGTCAGCGGTCTTCGCATTCGTCAGGGACGCCGTTGTCGTTGCAGTCGATTGAGCCGCAGACGACGCGGACGGTGAATTCGATTGTGGTCTCGCCGGGGATGAAGAAGTTGTCACGGGCGGTGAAGCGAAGGCGGTAGCAGCCCTTCGCCTCGCAGGCGGGGTTCCACGCGAGCATGACGTGGGCGACCTCGCCCGGCGTGGTCGTGAACTGGAGGCCGGCGGCCTGCGCGTTGTCGACATCGTCGAGCTCGACGGTCGTCGTTTGTCCCGCCTCCGGGCTGAGGAACGAGAACGAGAGGTTCAGCATGCCGCCCGTCAGTGGCGTGATGGAGATGAAGTCGTTTTGCGGCGCGCCATCGGCGATGGGCGCGATGTTGGAGTTCTCGCTGGCGGTGCTGAAGCAGTAGGTTTTTCCGTCGAGGAAGTCGATGCCATCGTGGGCGCCGACCGGACCGTCGTAGGCGCTTCCGGGTTGCGAGAAGCGGCCGATCTGGAAGAAATCTTCGCCGTCGCCGCGGTTCGCGCCGACCGTGGCCGGAACGCCGCCGAACCCGCCGCTGCCGCCGGAGGCGTCGCCGGTGGTCCACTGCATATCGTCATAGCTGAAGGCGACGTTCTTCCCGATCCCGATGGTCGGGTCAAGACCGTCCGAGATCGCGAGCTGGAAGGTGTTTCGCAGGTCGCCGTGCTTGTCGAAGTAGCCGACGTTTTCCCAGGTGACGACAAGGGTGTTCGCCGTGAGCTTGTACCAGACGTGGCCGAGATCGAGTCGCGTGTCCACGTCGGCCCAGAAGGGCGCGATCATGGGGAATCCGTCGACCGGATAGCCGGTCGACGAAAACGTTCCGAACGGCGATCCGAAGGAGATGTTGCCGTTGTTGTTGATGTACACGGAGCTGTACGACTCCCCGTACAGGTCGAAGGTGAAGCCGAGGGGGATCTGGCCGGTCGACAGGTCGTCGTTGGGGCCGAGTGCGAGCGCGTAGGTTTGGTCGAGCGGGAAGAGGAGATTGGTGGCGTCGCCCTTGCCGGTCGTGCGTACGAGCGATGAGCCGGTCGTGGACGCGATGTCGCACTCGTCGGGGATACCGTTCGGCTGGCAGTCGTCGCTCGTGCCCTGGAGGATGTCCTGTTCGTCTTCGATGCCGTTGTCGTTGCAGTCGTTGATCGGCTCGATGATGAAGACAATCGTGGTCTGGCCGGTGAAGTCGTCGGGATAGCGGTACTCGCGGGCAGCGAGGAGGTCGCCGGATTCGATTCTCGAATTGAGCTGGCTGGCCGCGAAGGCGGTGACGGTCAGGATATCGGTGCTGGTCGGCTCGACGATGGTGGTCGAGTTCGGGCCATGGGCCGTGAGGAAGCGAAGGGTTCGGCGGACTTCAAGTCCGGCGAGCCGAAAGACGGCTTCGACGCTCGCGGGGATGGTCGAGTGGTTGATGATCTGGAGCGTGATCAGACCGCCTGGTAACGGAGGGAGCGGATTCGGCACGGGCCCGGGGACCGGCTGCGGGATGGGCAGGCTTGACAGGAGTTCGCACGACGCGAGGGGCAGGAGGCAGAGTGCGACCAGGCATCGAAGCCAGAGATTTCGCGTTCGGGGCTGCATGGTTCCGCCTTCGCCGGGAATCGAGCCGAGACAACCATCGCCCACGATGGGAGATGCCGTGGGTGATCGTCGCGCCATCCATTCGAGCCCGGTTCCAGCATGATACCCCCGACCGGGCGGGTGTACCAAGCCGGACGACACCAATCCTACGCACAGACTGAGGCCCGGACGAGTCGTTTTCGGGCGTGCGGGCGTGATTCGCGTTAGAAAGGGGCCAGCACGGCGTAGAGGCCGCGGATTTCCGAGACCATGCGTCGGTGATCGAACCGCACGAGGCAGAGGTCTCGACCCGCGGAGCCGTACCGGCGTCGGCGCTCGTGATCGTCGGCGAGTCGCAGGATGGCGGCGGCGAGCTGGTCCACGTCCTTCGGCGGGACGAGTTCACCGGTTCGACCTGGAAGAACGACCTCGGGCGCGCCATCGAGACTGAATGCGACGGCGGGGATGCGCATCAGCAGGGCCTGGACGACGGCGCGTGGCAGGCCTTCCCAGAGCGAGGCGTGCGCGAGCATGTCGGCGGCCGAAAGCCAGCGCGGAATCTCGCCCGGAGGGACGAGTCCGGCAAGGCGCGTGCGCGTGCGGAGATGGAGTCGATCGAGCGCGGCTTCGTAGGCGGGGCGGTCGGCGCCGTCGCCGATCCAGAGAAAGTGAATCCGCGGATCGGCGCGGGCGGCGAGCGCCATCGCGGGGATGAGAAACTCGTAGCCCTTGTTTCGGAAAAGCCGCGCGATGGTCGCGACGACGACGGCGTCGTGCGGCAGATCGAGCTGCGCGCGGACGGCGCGGCGGTCGACTTGATCGGGATTGAAGGCATCGACCTCCATGCCACTGTAGATCGTGCGGTACTGGCGAGGGACTCCGATTCCGGCGGCGAGTGCTTCTCGGGTCATGGCGTCGGCGACGGCGATGACGACGTGCGTTCGCGCGGCGCAGAAGCGCTCGAGTTCCGCATAGGCGGTGCGGACGGGGAGCGGCTGCGTTCGGTTGAAGCTCATGCCGTGAATCGTGTGGATGATCGTCGGAACGGCGGCGTGGTCGGCGGCGATGCGGGCGAGGATTCCGGCCTTGCTGGAGTGAGTGTGGACGATATCGGGACGGACGCTTCGGAAGAACCGGACGAGCGACTGGAGTGCGCGGAGGTCGTTGTACGGACGCACGGCCCGGACAAGTTCCGGGATCTCGATGTAGCGATAGCCGCCGCGACGGGCGCGATCGACGAGCGATCCTTCGGGGCCGGTGGTCGGTCCGGAGAGGAGCGTGACGTCGTCGCCGGCCGCGTGGAGGCCCTCGCAGGTGAGGAGCGTGTTTTCCTGCGCACCGCCGATGATCAGGCGGGTGATGACGTGACAGACCTTCCGGGACTTGGCAGTCATGCGTCGGTCGTCATCCCGAGGGTTCCTCTTCGAGGTCGATGCCGGGCGGAAGCGTGGGCCTGGTCGGCGAGGATGCGCCCGGGGTTGCGGGCCTATCGATGCTCAGCTCGGTCGCCGATCCGGGGGGATCGGGCGGCAGCGAACGAAGATCGTAGCGGACCCATTGAAGGCAGAGCCCGCGGGCCGGCGCGGTGGGGCCAGCCTGCGCGCGGTCGCGCGAGGCGATGATCTCCGCGACGCGCTGCGGCGGCCATTGTCCGCGGCCGACCTCGAGCAGGGTGCCGACCATGTTGCGGACCTGATTGTAAAGGAAGCCGCTGCCCTCGACGTCGAAGCGGACTTCGCGGCCCACGCGATAGACGTCGCACCGGAAGACGGTTCTGACATTGTGCGTTCGCTCGCTCCCCTTGCTGGCGAGTGCGGAAAAGTCGTGCGTTCCGATGAACGCCCGGGCGGCCTCGCGCATGCGGTCGACGTCGAGCACGTGCCAGAAGTGGTAGGTGCAATGGTGCAGGAGCGCTTCGACGGGTCGGCCGCGGTCGGCGAAGGCGCGGTAGCGGTAGAGCTTGCTGATGGCGGAGCGGGTCGCGTGGAAGCTGAGCGGGACGGGTTCAAGGTGGATGAGCGTCATGTCCTTCGGAAGCCGTGCGCCGACGGCATGGAAGACGGTCTTCGGCGGAAGCGTGGTCGTCGTGAAGACGTTGGCTTCCTGGCCCGCGGCGTGAACGCCGGAGTCCGTGCGGCCGGCGCCGATGACGTAGACCTGGTGGCGGAGGACTCGGCGGAGGGCCTGCTCAAGCGTCTCCTGGACGGTGCGCAGTCCGGGCTGTCGCTGCCAGCCGTGGAAGGCGGCGCCGTCGTAGGCGACGGTGAGCTTGAAGTTTCGCATGCGGCGATGATGATATCGCGTGCGGGCGCGTGCAACCGGTCCGGCGTGGGGCGGTGTTTCCCGCGGTGAGCGTCGGCGGCCGGCGGGGCGGAGCGGTCGTCGGCCGGCAGGGCTTGCGGATGGCCGCCGCAGCCCGGAGAGATGGATGGCGTTTACGCGAGCGCGACGACTGGATGAGCTTCCGTCGTATCTGTTCATCGAGATCGATCGGAAAAAGAAGGCGGCGATCGCGGCGGGCAAGGACGTGATCGACCTGGGGGTGGGGGATCCGGATCGGCCGACGCCGACGTTCGTGATCGAGGAGATGGCGCGGGCGATCTACGACCCGAAGCACCATCGCTATCCGTTCGACGACGGCGCGCCGGAGTTCAAGCGCGAGGTTGCGGCGTGGTTCCGGCGCCGGTTCGGCGTGGAGCTAGACCCGGCGACGGAGCTACTGTCGGTGATCGGGACGAAGGAGGCGCTGGGGCATCTGCCGCTGGCGTGCCTGAATCCCGGGGACGTGGCGCTGATCCCGCAGCCGGGATATCCCGTTTATCAATCGGCGACGATCTTCGCGGGCGGCCGGCCGTACGTCATGCCGCTGGCCGAGGAGCGCGGTTGGCTGCCGGAACTGGAGTTGATTCCGGGCGACGTGCTGCGGCGGACGCGGCTGATGTTCCTGAACTATCCGAACAACCCGACCGGAGCGGTCGCGGATCGCGCGTTCTTCGAGCGGTGCATCGCGCTGGCTCAGCGGCATGATTTCATCGTGGTGCAGGACGCGGCGTACTCGGAGATGTGCTTCGACGCGCCCGCGCCGAGCATTCTGTCGCTGCCCGGCGCGCGGGAATGCTGCATCGAGCTGCACTCGCTGAGCAAGACGTTCAACATGACCGGCTGGCGGCTCGGCTTCGCGGCGGGGAATCCGGACGTGGTCACGGCGCTGGCGAAGGTAAAGGGCAACGTGGATTCCGGGCAGTTCGGGGCGATTCAGGAGGCGGGCGCGGCGGCGTACCGCGAGTACGATCGGCCGGAGATCGCGGCGATCCGCGAGACCTACCGGCGGCGACGGGACGTGCTGGTGGACGGGCTTCGCCGTGTGGGATTCGGCGTGCGTCCGCCGGCGGCGACGTTTTACGTGTTTGCGGGATGCCCGGGCGGGATCGACTCGATGACGTGCGCGACGCGGATGCTGGAGGAGGCATCGGTCGTGGCGATCCCTGGGATCGGATTCGGGGCCGCGGGTGAGGGATACGTGCGGTTCGCCCTGTGCGCCGAGGTGGAGCGGATTGCGGAGGCGGCGGAGCGGATTGCGAAGATCCGCTGGTCGTCGGTACGGGGGTCATGATGGCGGGCTTGAAAGGCGGAATCTGATTCGTGGAACTCATCAAGGAATTCGTCGACCTGTTTCTGCATCTTGACAAGCACCTCGACGACGTGATCCGGGACTACGGTACGTGGACGTACCTGATCCTGTTCTGCATCATCTTCGCGGAGACAGGGCTGGTCGTGACGCCGATCCTTCCGGGCGACTCGCTGCTGTTCGCGGCCGGGATCTTCGCGGGGCGCGGATCGCTGTCGCTCACGATGCTCATCGTGCTGCTGATCGCGGCGGCGGTAATCGGCGACGCGGTCAACTACTCGGTCGGAAAGTACATCGGCCCGAAGGTGTTTCACAGGACCGACTCGCGAATCTTCAAGCGGGAGTACCTCGATCGGACGCATGCGTTTTATGAGAAGTACGGCGGCAAGACGATCATCATCGCGCGGTTCGTGCCGATCGTGCGGACGTTCGCGCCGTTCGTGGCTGGCGTCGGGTCGATGACCTATCGGCGGTTCTTCGCGTACAACGTGATCGGGGCGGTCCTGTGGGTCGCGATCTGCGTGCTGGCGGGGTACTTCTTCGGCGGCTGGTCGATCGTGAAGAACAACTTCTCGCTCGTGGTGCTGGCGATCGTGTTCGTGTCGATCCTGCCGGCGCTGATCGAGTTCGTGCGGCAGCGCTCGGCGGTGGCGGAGCGGTCGCGGCCGTAGCGCGACGCGGGTCTGCGCTTGCGAATGGGCGATTCAGACGTTGGGCGGTGCATGTCGACGACACGCCGAGTGCTGTTTCGAGCGCCGGCGAAGGTCAATCTGACGCTGCGGATCCTCGGGCGTCGGCCCGACGGGTTTCACGAGCTTGAGTCCCTTGTCGTTCCGATCGATCTGTACGACGAGCTCCAGGTGGAGGCGTTCGCGGGCGGCCCGGTGCTCGAATGTGACGCGGCGGAACTGGCGACCGACGAGTCGAATCTCGTTGTGCGGGCCGCGCGGGCGCTCGGCGAGGCGGCCGGACGATCGCCGGATGTTTGTGTCCGGCTGAAAAAGCGGATTCCGATCGGCGGCGGGCTGGGCGGCGGAAGCAGTGATGCGGCGGGGACGCTTCTGGCGGTCAACGCGCTGTGGGGTCTCGAACGGAGCCGGGAGCGGCTGGCGGCGATCGGCGCAGCGCTGGGCTCGGACGTGCCGTTTTTCGTGGAGGGCCGGGCGTCGATGATCCGTGGGCGCGGGGAGCGGGTGGAACCGCTGGGGTGTGATTTGTCGGCGTGGCTGGTGCTCATCGTGCCGCCCTACGGGGTCTCGACGAGGGCGGTGTATACGTCGCTGCGGGCGAGCGATTACACTGACGGACCATGGGACCCCGACTCGTCGCGGACGCGCCTGCCCGAAGTACCCGGCGGGACGTTTTTCAACGATTTGGAGCAGGCGGCGTTTCGAGTCGAGCCGCGTCTGGGGGCGCTGCATGCGCGACTGGATGGCCGGTTCGACGCGGCGGTTCGAGTTTCGGGGAGCGGGAGTACACTTTTCGCGTATTTCACGACGCGCGAAGCGGCCGAGGCGTGGCGGGAGCGCGTTCGGCCGGAGCTAACCGACGACGTACGACTGATCGTGTGTTCGACAGCGGTGACGAGAACGGAACCCGCGGTGTGCGAGGAACCCCATGGAGATTACTGAGATCCGTGTTCGACTGGTGGATGGCGGTGCGGAGCGGCTTCGGGCGTTTGCGAGCATCACGCTGGATGGCGACTTCGTCATCCGCGATCTGAAGATCATCGACGGGGTGAACGGCTATTTTGTGGCGATGCCGTCGCGGAAGCTGGCGTATCGCTGTCCGAAGTGCAGCCACAAGAACCACTTGCGGGCCCGGTTCTGCAACGAGTGCGGGGCGAAGCTGTCAGAGCGGCGCCCGCCGCGGGACTCCAGCGGGCGGTCGAAGCTGCACGTCGACGTGGCACACCCGATCAATACGGCCTGCCGGGAGCGGATCCAGAAGCAGGTCGTGGAGGCCTTCGAGGCGGAGCTGTCCAAATCGACGCAGCCGGGATACAAGCCCGTTCCGCTGGACGAGTCGGAAGAATTTGAGGGATCGGACTACAGCGAACTGGTGGAGGAGTTGAAGCAGACGGTCGGTCGCCGTGGGGATTCGGGATCGCGGCGCGATCGGGATGCACCACGCGAGCGCGAAGCGATGCACGAGCCGGGCCCGGAGCTCGAGGAGGAACCGCCGGCCGAGGCGAAGCCCGCGACGCCCGCGAATGATGCGGCGACAAGCCGGCCGGCGCCGCCGCCCGCGGTGCCTGCGAAGCCGCCGCCACGTCCGGTCGAGCCGCAACCGGCGGACGACGCAGACTTTTCATCCGGGATCTTCACGTAATATGCGGACCGCGCGGGTGAGCGATCCGCGGCGACGTGCGCCCGCGACTATTGCTTGCGCAGTCGCTGCTTCTGGCCGTCGGTGGTGATCTCGAGATCGCGACCCCACCAGATCAGCGCGCGGTACTGGCGTTCGGCCTTTCCGTCCGGCTTGAGCGTCAGCGTGGCACCGTTGAAGTCGTACTTTCCGCGGAGGAAGAGGTCTTCCTCGCCCTGCTTCGCGGAGGCGCTGTAAGTCCCGTTTTCGTTGAACGCGAGCTGCTTGATGAAGAAGGCGGGCTTTTCGGGCGGTTGATCCGCTGCCTTCCAGGTTCCGACGAGGGCGGAGCTGCAACCGCCGATCGCGATCAGCAGCAACGTGGACAGTGCGATGCGTCGTTTCATGTGCGAGGCTCCTGTGGGTGGCGCCGGGCGCGCCGCGCCGGGGTCTAGCTTAGCCCGCAAGCGGATGAAGTCAACGCGTGGGCGGGAACGCGGCGCGCGTTGCGTGTCGTGCGGCCCGCGCCGACTTGCCGATGCAGCGGGGGTGTGTTAGCTTGCCCCGTCTTGGCGCGAGTCCGCCGCGCGTGCGGATCGGAGCCGGTCAAAGGCGGAAGATGGGCAAGAGCGACGCAATAGAGGTCGAGGCGAAGGTCATCGCCGCGCTTCCCAACACGATGTTCCGTCTGGAGATCGAGTTGGGCGGCAAGAAGCACTCCGTGCTCGGGCACATCTCCGGGCGACTGCGGCGTAACTTCATCCGCATCCTGCCGGGCGACACGGTGCGGGTCGAGCTATCCCCCTATGACCTGAGCCGCGGCCGAATCGTGCGCCGGCTGTGATGTCGGGGTGTCGTCCACGACGTCGGTCCGCAGCGTGACCGGAAACGTCGTCAGGCGGGTCAGGGGGTCTTCCAGAAAGTGCAACTGAACGAGGTGCGCGCCGTCGCTGACGCGCCGGAGATTGAGCACGAGCGGAAGCTCCACGCTCTCGCCGGCCTTGATCGTCAGCGGGAGCGTCGGCGAGCGCTTCGGATCGACGCGGAGCTGCGCACCGTTGAGGCGCACGATCGGCCAGCACGAGATGATGCCGTTCGATTCGTTCTTGAGTGTGATGGACGCCGCGGCGCGGCTTGCGGCGTAGCGGAGGCCGAACTTCGTTTCGCGCGGAGTGAAGGTGAGCTCGGTCGGGCCGTTCCACGTCCCGGTGACAGGCACGGGGGGCGGAACTTGACCCGGCGAGGACGCGGCCATGACGCGGACCGCACCCTTGTCGGGGAGGTTCACGGCGACGTCGCAGGCCCAGTACGCGCCCGCGTCGAGCGCGCGGACGAGCCGGCCACCGGCGACGGTCGGAGGCGTGGTGCCGGACTTCTGGACGCGGAGCCAGAGCCGCGCTGCCTCGAAGGCCTGGTTGAGGCCGTTCTGCACGGTGGCCACGAGGTGTTCGGCCCGGCCGTCGTTTTCGCGATCGTAGAAGACGCGGAGCTTGCCGGTCGGAACCGAGTGCTGGAGGTTTTCGGTCGCGGTGTCGTCGGGATAGATGTAGCTGATCTTCTCGCCATCGACCTCGATGACGCGATAGTGGCTGACGCCGGAGGCGCGGTCGCGAAGGCAGGTGCTGGACTGGTGCGTTCGGATGAAGTGCAGGTTGTCGAGCCCGGAGAGTTTTTCCTTGAACTCGGTGAAGTCCCAGTCGGTGGAGCCGCCGGTAATGATCATGCGGATCCGGTTGCGATCAAGGAAGCGCGCGAGGTTTCCGCGTTCGCGCCAGGCGTCGAGCAGGCCGAGCTCGTCACTGTGCATGACGAGGAAGTTGAAGGTGCGATTGCGGTTCTTCTGCAGATCGGAATCGATCCAGCGGAGCTGGTCGAAATCCTGGTCGATGGGATGTCCAGGATGGTCGAGCAGCAGGAGGCCATGGTAGTCGCCGAACTCGATGGTGCCGATGGGGCTGCTGGCGACGAGATCGGCGAAGCTCTCCTCGTGATCGTGCAGGCCGCAGACGACGAAGACGGGCGCGTCGAATCGCGCGAGGTAGTTCAGAACGCTGGACCAGCTCGCGGCGTCCTTGCGGGCACGGGACCACTCGGTGAAATCGCCGGTGGCGATGATGAACTCGGGCGCGAGGAGGTTGACTTCGTCGGGCAACCGGTCGTCGAAGTCGGGCGCGGTCAGGTCGCCGACGTTCATGTTGGACAGGTGGATGCAGCGGAACTTCGACGGGAACTGATCGACGATGCGAACACTGTGCACGGAGCGGTACGCGGCGGACTGGGAGCGGACCTCCAGATCGTAGAGGCCCGGCACCACGTCGGCGGAGGCCTTGAGGACGAGGCTGGCGAACTCGTTGTTGACGAACGAGGGGGGCGTGGTGGCCCAGAGTGGAAAGCGGACGGACGGCTCCTTGGCGTGCACGAGGGAGAAGCTTACGTCGCTGCCGGTCAGGGGCCGGGTCAGTCGCATGACGAAGAAGAACTCGCTGTCGGGGGTGACGAAGATCGGCCGGCCCTGGGACGGCTCGCGAATGACCATCGGCTCGAGCGCATCGCGCGGCGCGACCGTCGGCGTGGCGAGCGGGTCTTCGGCGGGCTGGGCCGGCGGCGTTCTTGACGGCGCCGGGGGCGCGCCTTCCGGCGCGGCGGCAGACGCCGCGGGGCTTTCGGTCGGCGGGTTCGGACCGGCGGGTTGATCCGCGCGTGCGACGAGCGATGCCGAGAAGGTCACGAGGATGGTAAGCTGGGCGGCCCATCCGAGTCGCATGGAGATTCCTCCCAAAGACGAGACGAAGATCGCGGAACACCGTTGCGAACCGCGCCGTAGGGCGTATCATACGGAAGGTCGGGACGGGATGCCATAGCATTCGAACGCGGCGCCGGGACGGTGCGCGGAGATGTGATGATGGACGTCTCCGGCAATTGTCGAATCGTCGTCACCGAGCCGATTTCGGCCGAGGCGCTGGATCGGTTGCGCACCGCGGGGGAAGTCTGCCAGCTTTCGGACACGTCGCCGCAGGCATTGATCGAGGCGCTTCCGGACGCGGACGCGCTGCTCGTGCGGTCGAAGACGCACGTGACGGCGCGGATCATCGAGGCGGGTCCGAAGCTGAGAGTGATCGGGCGGGCGGGGGCGAGCGTCGATCACATCGATCTGCGGGTTGCGCAGCGGCGTGGAATTAATGTCGTTTATACGCCGCATCTGTCCATTCGCGCGATGAGCGACCTGACGCTGGCGATGATCCTCTGCGTCCATCGGCGGATCCCGTATTTCGACCGTCGGCTGCGTGACAGTACGTTTGAGGCGGTGCGACAGGCGCTGGATGCGACGGGCAGCCGCCCGGGCGTGCTCGGACTGCTCGGACTGAGCCCGGTTTCGGACACCGTCGGTCGCGTGCTGGTCGAGATCCTCGGATGGCGCTGCATCTACCACGATCCGGCCGGGGGACGGATCGAGCGATTCGAGGCAGCGCCCGTGAGTCTCGACGAGTTGCTCGCGCGGGCCGATGTGTTGTCGGTCCATTTGAGCCTCTCGCCGCAGAATCGCGGAATTCTCTCGGCGGAGCGGTTGGCGCAACTGCGTCCGAGCGCGAAGCTGGTCAATACGGGCCGCGGCGGTCTGCTGGACGAGCGGGCGTTGGCCGAGATGCTGAAATGCAAACAGTTGGCGGGCGCGGCGGTTCAGATTTATGAAAACGAGCCACTGTCGGCCGAGCATCCGCTGCGGACCACGCCGAATTGCCTCTTGGTGCCGCACATCGGTTCATTCCTGAACGACCCGAGCGAGGCGGTCAGCGAAGTGATCGAGGACGTGCTTCGCGTATTGCGCGGCGAGTCGCCGTTGCACGCCGCGGCGAAGTCGACGAGTTGAGTCCGTCGTCGCCGGGCTGCGCCAGTTGGCGCTCGACGAGGGGGTTGACGGGGACGAGCACCATTTCGAGTCCGCCATCGGCGCGGATGCGAAGTTCCCAGAGCTGGCCGACGCGAAGTCGCTGATAGACGGCCTCGCCCTGCGCGACGCGGACGCCGGCCGCCTCGGCGGCCTTCGGGTCCGCGGCGAATTCCCAGAAGCGCTGCCAGAGCCTCCGTTCGTGTCGGCCGGGTTCGCCCTCGGTCCGATAGGCGACGGGCACCGCGCCGGGCTCGTCGAGCGGGTGGCCGTCGATGGGGCGCTGATGTTCGCCGAAGATCCGTCGGAACAGAAACAGGCTCCGGCCGCGAAGGGCGTCGCCGCGTTCCACGAAGTTGTCCATGAAGCGAATGACGAGCGCATCGACGAAGCAGACCGTGCCCGGAATCGTGAACCGACGCGCGTGGGCGCCGCGCCGGGCATCGGCCGGTCCGGCCGGGAGGAAGTCAACGACGGTCTCGGCGGTCGTCGAGCCGGGTCGGACACGCTGGTCGACGACGAGGAGGTTCGCGACGCGGCGGGTGTCTTTCAGACGTTCGACGACACGTTGGAGGGCCTCGCGTTCCTGTTCCAGCTCGTTGATCCGCGCTTGGCGCGCGTGATCGCCGACGGCCCACCAGGCGGTTCCGACGAGGATCCCACCGGCCAGGACCGAAAACAGGGTTCGCGCCGCCCAACGGATCATGGAACGCACCGTGCTCTGATACCGCGAGGACGCCGGCGCGGTGGCATGGGTTCGCGCGGCGGTCTATGCTGCGGACCGAGGGATTCGGCGCGATCGGCGCGACGGAGACTCGGGGCGCGGGGTGTTGCGATGTCGGGATGGTTCGGGGCGGAGATGCGGCGAGTCGGAGGGGCGTACGTTTCTGCACGGGCGGTGGTATGCGGCGACGTCACGTTGGGGCGGGACGTAAGCGTCTGGCCGTACGTCGTGATTCGGGGCGATGTGGCTCCGATCTGGATCGGCGACCGGACGAACATCCAGGACGGGTCGGTGCTGCACTGTCGGACGGGGGTGCCGCTGGTGGTCGGGAGCGACGTGGTGGTCGGCCATCAGGCGGTTGTGCACTGCGCGCGGGTCGGCGATGGCTGCCTGGTCGGAATCCGGTCGGTCGTGCTCGACAATGCGGAGATCGGCGACGGGGCGCTGATTGCGGCGGGCGCGGTCGTGCCACCGGGGATGACGGTCCCGGCCGGCATGATCGTCATGGGGTCCCCGGCGAAAGTGCTTCGGCCGGTCCGCGCCGAGGACCGGACGTATCACCAGATGGCGATCGAGAACTATCTGCGGCTGGCGCGCGAGCACACGGCCGGGCAATGGCCGGGCATTCGCGGGAGCGAGCAAGACCGCGGGATGTAGACGGCCGGGCGGGTCAGGCCGATTCCTTGCGGAGCTCGCGCTTGATGACGGCCGGGGACTCATCTCCGCGAACGACCGCGTCGGTGATGACGTAGGTGCCCGCGGCTTCCTTTTCTGGCAGTTCGAACATCAGGTCGAGCATGAGCTCTTCGAGGACGCTGCGGAGCGCTCGCGCGCCGGTGTCGCGCTTCAGGGCGCGGCGCGCGATTTCGCGAAGCGCTTCGGGCGTGAATTCGAGCTTGCTGCCGGAGATCTCAAAGAACTTGCGGTACTGCCGGCAGAGGGCGTTTCGCGGCTCCGTGAGCACCCGAACCAGGCCGGCTTCGTCGAGCGGCGCGAGAGTGGCGATGAGCGGAAGCCGGCCGACGAACTCGGGGATCATCCCGTATTCGATGAGGTCGTCGGGCGTGACTTGGCGGAGGATTTCGGCGAGTTCGGCGGCGCTTTCCTCGGTGCCTGAGGCTTCGCTGGCGAAGCCGATGTTCTTGTGGCCGATGCGGCGCTTGATGATGTCCTCGATGCCGCTGAAGGTTCCGCCGCAGATAAAGAGGATCTGCGTGGTGTCCATCTGGATGTACTGCTGCTCGGGGTGCTTTCGTCCGCCCTGCGGCGGGACGTTGGCGACGGTACCTTCGAGCATCTTGAGCAGGGCCTGCTGAACGCCTTCGCCGGAAACGTCGCGCGTGATGCTGACGTTTCCGTAGCTGCGCGCGATCTTGTCGATCTCGTCGATGTAGATGATCCCGCGCTGGGCGGCTTCGAGATCGAAGTCGGCATTCTGAAGGAGTCGCAGGAGGATGTTCTCGACGTCCTCGCCGACGTAGCCGGCCTCGGTCAGCGTTGTCGCGTCGCCGATGGCGAGCGGGACGTTGAGGATGCGGGCGAGGCTCCGCGCCAGCAGCGTCTTGCCGGAGCCGGTGGGACCGAGGAGCAGGATGTTGCTCTTTTCAATCTCGATCTCGTCCGATTCTGTGCGGTCGGCGTGAATGAGCCGCTGGTAGTGGTTGTGCACGGCGACGGAGAGGGCCTTCTTCGCGTAGTCCTGTCCGACGACGTACTTGTCGAGGAAGTCCTTGATCTCGCGCGGCGAGGGGACGCGCGAGAAGAGCCGCCGGCTGCCTGTGACGCGGCGCTTTTCCTGCTTAATGATGTTGTGGCACAGTTCGACGCAGGAGGAGCAGATGTAGGTGTCGTTAGGGCCTTCGACCATCGGCCCGGCTTCGCGATGGGTCTTTCCGCAGAAACTACACGTGCTGGGCCGGCGGCGCTTTCCGGCGCGCAGTTCATCAAAGCCGCCGCCTTCGTTTCCGCCGCCGCTGCCGCCGCTGCCGCCGCCACCGCCGGAGTTCCGTGATCCGTTGCTCAAGAGATTCGCCCTCGTGCGCGCATCGCGCGATGGATTGTACCGCGGAATCGTCCCTGGCGCCGCACGTGCCGCCGGGCCGTCGCTGGCAACATATCGACGCGCACGATCAACGCCCTTTATTGGATTCGGGGCATCGGCGGCGCGGTGGTCGCGCGCGGCCGGTTGCTGCCCGTCGCGGGCGCGTCACCGAGCGCGCGTCGTCGTGACAATTCGAGCAATTGCCGCATTTCCGCGTCCGTTATCTGACCTTCGCGAGTGAGATCGCGCAATTGCTGCATCGTCCACGTCGGGGAATCATCGCGCACGTTTTGCCACCTTTCGAACCAGCGGCGACTGATCCACCAGCCCGCGGCGAACGTGATCGTTGCGCCGATGAGCAGCACGACGGCGTACGCGATATCACCGCCTTCGGGGTTCATCGAAGAGACGTCCCGTCACGCTGCGCGGCGGCGCGATGCGTCGCCGCTTCGCGGCGCGGCGCAGGCCGAGCGGCGCGACGCAAAGGCACGCGGTGGCCAGCGCGGTTTCGACCCCGAACCATCCGCACAGACCGGACAGCCAAGGGAACGGAAAACCGACCGGCGGGCGCGTCTGGCCGGTCGTGTCGACGTAGGTCGCGACGGCGTTGCTCAGCGCTTCGCCGAGACCGTCGTCGCCGCGGACCTCGCGAAGCGATTCGTTAAACGCGCGCTGCGGCAAACCGAAGACGGCGGCGACGCCGACGTTCCGCGGCACCGTCATGACGTGCGCGCCGAAGACGAGTTCGAGGACAAATTCTTCATCGACCACGACGTCGTATTCGTAGGCGAACGACAGCACGGGGAACGGCAGCAGGCGCGCGATCTGCACGCCCGACACGCCAAGATCGGGAAATGGGCTGAGCAGGTCGACCGGTCCGAGCATCGTGGGATTGATGACGCCGCTGCCGGTGAGGGTGAGCGTCGCATTGGGACCGCCGGTCCAGGTCGCGCGGCCGGCCAGACGCGTCTGCGGCTCCTGGTTCGGGCGTTTCTGCGTGATGCTGAAGATCGCTTCGATCTCGAGTCCGGTCAGGTCAGCGTCGGCGTCATCGGCGACGACGATGAACGCACCGGCGAGGGCGAAGAGACTGCGGATGCGAACGGTCTCGCCGGCGTTGAGGGCGACTTCCGACGGCGTGATGCGGATGCGGCGCGTCTCGACGGCGTTGCCGACGACTTCGTAGCTGGTTTGGCCATCCACGGCGTAGGCGCCGATGTCGAGGCCGACGTCGTTGGGCGGTACGGCATTGCCGACGCGGGGGTCCGCCAGAAGCGAGACGCACTGGGCGCTGGTCACCACATCGGAGGACTCGTTCGTCGTCTGGATGTGGGCCGAGCTGAGAAGCGGCAGATTCGTGGCCGTGCCGGGAAGGGTCTGCTCGGCGTAGTCCGTCTGGATTGGGCTGCCGCCCTGGATTTGGGTCACACGTGCGGTTGTTTTTCCGGTGATTTCGACGACCTCGGCGACGGCGACGGGGGCGAGCAGCGCGAGTAGGAAAAACGTGGGCGCAAGCGCGACCGGGGTGATGAGACGGCTTGGACGCATCGGTGTCCCTCAGGCGCGAGGACGATGGCCGGGACAGGGAACCTGCGCCCGGCCTCCCTCAGGAGTCTAAGGCCGGCGGACTGCGTTATCAAACGGCATCCGTGCGGATAGGCGTGTCTGAACGGAACGTCACGAAGCGGTACGACGGATGCGGTCGGAGCAGGTATTTGATTATAAATCAATATCAAGTTGGTTATCATTGATTGACGATGGTTTCAATTGACTACAGATCAATACTCGGATAAACTTCCGTGCCGTAGTTGGCTTTGGTCCGCGGGGAGGGAAGCGACTTGGGCCGCGGATCGGGGAGCAGCTCTTGGAGCAGCGGCACGCAGGTATCGATGGGGAGCGGCTCGGACGGGCGATCGCTGAGGTGCGGGTTGCGCGGCGCGTGTCGCAATCAGAGCTTGCGCGTGCTGTCGGACTGACGCAAAACTACCTGAGCCTGCTCGAACACGGGCGGCGCGGCGTGTCGATTGACGGGCTGTGTCGGATCGCAGGACGGTTGGGCGTTCCGCCGGTCGTGCTGCTTGTCCTCGGGAGCGCGACGGTACCGGAGGAAGGGGAAGGGATGGATGTAGTTCGCCGAATGTCGGCGATCGCCAGGGGGTATGTGGATGCGCTCGCGGTTCGAGAAGTGGAGAGGTCGCAGACGACGCGCCGACCGAAGCCGAGCGAGGAGTTTCAGAGCTGGATTCCCGGGTTCTGAAGTGCTCGCAAACAGCGGGGATGGGGGCGCGGCCAAGGGGGCGTTTGACAGGTTGTTCGATGGTCGCTCCACCAGTGTTGGCGGCGCGGTTTTCGCTTCGGGCGAGTGGGCAAGTTCGTCTCGTTCGTGCGGTGCAACGGGGGCAATCCGGCAGGCGAGAATTGCAGGCGTTCGGCAGGGTTTGACGCCGATAGAACGGACACCATAGCGCGGCCCGGCCCGCGCGAAGTCGGCCGATGGCCGGTTACAAGAGTAGACGGGGTGCGCGGGTTGCGTCAGGAGGATGCGATCCGGGAGCTGGCGTCGAGATCGACGCGCGGTCCGAAAGGGCTCAGGATGAGCATCACTTCCGCCTGGACTGGGGTCCGACCGATCGTGGCTGGGCGCTGGCAATTGCCGGCGCTGGCGGTCTCGTTGCTGGTTTTCGCGCTGGGGGTCGTTCGACTTCGTGCGGAGCCGGGGCGGGCGGGTATTGAGCGGCGGATCGAGAGCGTGGAGGTGCTGCTGGAGGCTGGGCGGCTCGCCGACGCGCGCGACGCGATCGAGAAGCTCCGCCTTCAGCCGTGGCACAGGGACCATCAGAAGGCGGCGGTGCATTACCTGCGGGCGGAGGTGTTGCGGCGGACGGAGGAGGGATGCGAACCGCACCGCGCGGCCGTCGTGAAGCAGATCATTGAGCTGTTCGAGAAGGCGCGGGCGCTGGGTCGAGCGGAGAGTCGCGACGACCTGGTGCATCGCGCGGAGGTCGTGGCATGGTCGGGGGACCATGTGCGCGCGGCGTCGATCCTGAGTGAGGCGGTCCAGCGGTCGAGTCGCGGGGCAGACTCGCTGCGCCGGCGGCTGGCCGAGTGGATGGAGGCGGGGCGCGTACCATCGAGTGAGCGCGAGGTCGAGGCGCTGATCGATCAGGTTCTGACGGATCGCAACGCGGCGTCGGTGAACGTTGGTTGGGCGCTGGAGCGGCGGGTCCGGCGACTGCTGGAGCGCGGGCGTCTGGACGAGGCCGAGACGCTGATCGATCGCTACGGCCCGCGGCTGGGCGGGACCGTACTGCGGGACGAGGTGGCGTACCTGCGTGCCTCGACGCTGGCGCGGAAGGGTCGGCGGGACGAGGCGGAGGCGATGCTGCGATCGCTGCGCGACGGGTGGCTGCCGCGGGATGAGTTGTGGGGCAAGACGACGCTGCTACTGGGGGAAATCAACAATCGTGAGGAACGACCGCAGGCAGCGCTCAGCTATTTCGACGAGGTGCTTCAGTCGTTCGGTGCGGGACCGCTGCACGAGGCAGCATTGTTCGGCCGTGCCGAGAGCCTGGTGCTGCTGGATCGGTTCGCGGACGCGGCGGAGACGCTGGAACGGATCGTGAATCTGATTGCGCGGCCCGAGGGCTCCGGTACGGTCGATCGGGAGTCGGTTCGGGCGTTCCTTCGGACGGCGGCGCGGCTGTTGGAGGGGCGTCGTCTGGAGGGGTTCGCGGAGGACGCGGTCCGCTACTTCGAGATGAGCCAGAAGCTGCTGGAGCCGGGCGATCGGCAGGAGGCGATGTTCCTCGCCGAGCGGCTGGGGACGATGCATGCGCAGATAGCGAAGGCGGCCGCGGGCGCGGGGGATGCATCCAAGGCGCGGCGGCACCACCTGTCGGCGGCGCGTGCGTACGAAGCGCTGGCGGTCGAGCAGGTCGGCAGCGCGGACTCGGCGGGGCGGTCGATCGTTCGGGCGGCGGATGAACTTCAGGCCGCCGGCGAGCTGGATCAATCCGTGGCATTGATGGAGCGATTCGTCGAGGAGCATCGCGTCGGATCGATGACGCCGGTGATGCTGCGCCGGATCGGTGAGGCGCGGCAATCGCAGGGACGACTGGTCGAGGCGATCGGGGTCTACCGGCGCCTGACTGAAGAGTTCGCGCGGACGGTGGAGGCGACGCGGGTGACGGTCCTGCTGGCGGATTGCCTGCTGGGGAGCGGCGGGGATGGGGCTCGATCGGCGGAGGATCTGTTGCGTCGCTTTGTCGATCAGCCGCCGGGAGCGGAGGCCCACGTGACGCCGCAGGCGCCGGAGTACCGGGATGCGCTGGCGAGACTGGCGGAGATCTACCGCGTATCGGATCGCTTTGAATTGGCGGCGACGCGATTCGAGGATGCGCTGGCGATGTTCCCGGACGATGCGCGGGCGGCGCAGTGGCGATATTTGCTGGCGGATTGCTACCGGCGGAGCAGTCGGGCGCTTCCGGACGCGCCGGCTGACGGGAGATTGCCGACGGGCGAGGCGGCTGTGCGGCTGGAGCGGGCGCTGGCGAGCTACGTGGATGTGATTCGCTCGCTGGCGGCGCAGGACGAGCCGGCGCTGTCGGCGGTCGAGCGGACGTACCTTCGCGTGGCGTACCTGCATCGCGCGGATTGCTTGTTCGATCTGGGGCGGTACGCGGAGGCGGTGACGGCGTACTCGGAGGCGATGTGGCGGTACGAGCGCGACGTGACGGTGCTGCCGGCGGCGCTGCAGATCGTCCAGTGCCACCTGCGGATGGGGCGGTCGGATGCGGCTCGGCGAAGCCTGGAGCAGCTTCGTTGGCTGCTGCGGAAACTGCCGGATTCGGCATTCGCGGCGGAGCGGGGCATGCCGGATCGAGCGCACTGGGAGCGGCTGACGGAACAGCTTGCGGCGTCGGGACTGCTGGGTTGATGGAGTGCGGCGGTGCGCGGGGCGAGTGACGTGCTGGATGCGGAGCACCTGATGCGGTTGCTGGAGCGGCAGCGCGACGCACACCGGCGGCTGCGCGAACTGGCGGACCGTCAGCGGTCGCTTCTGGACGCGGACGATCCGACAGCGCTGTTGAGCGTGCTGGCGGATCGGCAACGCGTGGTCGAGGAACTTCGCGCGTGCAGCGTGGGACTGTCGCCGTTTCGGCAGAGCTGGACGACCGTGGTGGCGGCAATGAGCGCCGATGCGCGGGCTCGGGTGCGGGGCTTGATCGAGGAAAACGAGCGGACGCTGGCGTCGGTGATCCGGGACGACGCGACGGACGTGGAGCGGTTAACGCAATCGCGTCGGCAGTTGGCGGGCGAGATGGCGCGGTGTGCGGATGGATCGCGAGCGGCGCGGGCGTACGGACCCGCGGCGGCGGTGACGACGCGAGTGGCGGTGACGGACGAGTGCGCATGACGAGTCTCGAATCGATGACGGCGCGCGAGCAGGAGTTGGGGGCGATCCTGCTGTCGTACAACGACGTGACGGAGCGTCTCAAGCAGGCGTACGAGTCGTTGTCGCGCGAGGTGTCGCGGCTGCATGGCGAACTGGCGGCCAAGAACCGCGAGCTGGCCCGTCGGGAGCGCCTGGCATCGCTGGGGCAATTGGCGGCCGGGCTGGCGCACGAGATTCGCAATCCGCTGGGCGGGATTTCGCTCTACGCGTCGGTGCTGGAGCAGGAACTGGCCGCGCAGCCGGCGACGCTGGAACTGGCGCGGAAGATCGGGACCGGCGTGCGGACGCTGAATCGGCTGGTGAACGAGATCCTGGAGTTTTCGCAGGAGCCGGTTCTGGAGGTGAGCTGGTGCACGGCAAACGAGGTGATCGAGCCGACGCTGGAGCAGGTCGGGCCGTGGCTGCGGGGCGGGGCGATCGAGGTGGTGTGCGCGGAGTCATCGCGTCGGTGTCGCGTCTATATCGATGCGCTGCGGCTCCAGCGCGTGCTGATGAACCTGCTGCTGAACGCGATCCAGGCGGTCGGCGACGCGGGCACGATCGGTATCGAGGTGGAGCCGTGGGGCGCGGGCGGTGCGCGGTGGACGGTCTGGGACAGCGGGTGCGGGATCCCGGAGGAGCGGATCGAGCAGATTTTCGATCCGTTCTTCACAACGCGTCCGACGGGTACGGGCCTGGGGCTGGCGATCGTGCACCAGATCGTCGCGGCGCACGGCGGGACGATCCGGGCGCGGAACCGCGCGGGCGGCGGCGTCCAGTTCCGGATGGAGTTTCCGGGCGCGGACGAATGCGGCGCGGCGGCGCGGCCGGGCGTCATGGAGATGCCGGGTGACGATCGTTCCGCGCGATCGGTGGGCGATGCGGGGCGCAAGGACCTGGAACGAAAGGCTTCCTGAGGGAGTGCGGTCAATGGCACGGATTTGCGTGGTGGATGACAAAGACGTCATGCGGGATTCGCTTCAGACCTCGTTGCAGCGCGCGGGCCATTCGGTGTCGGGATTCGGCGATCCCGCGGCGGCGCTGGAGGCGTTGCAGCGCGAGTCGTTCGAGGTCGTGATCAGCGATCTGAAGATGCCGGGCATGGACGGGATCGAGCTGCTTCGGCAGCTCCGCGCGGCGGGCGTTGAGACGCCGCTGATCCTGATGACGGCTTTTGCGACGGTGGGCACGGCGGTCGAGGCGATGAAGCAGGGGGCGTTCGACTATCTCCAGAAGCCGTTCGAGGTGGACGAGTTGCTGCTGCTGGTGGAGCGCGCGGCGCAGATGGGCCGGCTGCGCGATGAGAACGAGGCGCTGCGGGCGTCGCTCGTTGACTTGCAGAGTTCGGTGGAACTGGTCGGGGGCAGCCGGGTGATGGGGGAGATTCGGGCACAGATCCAGCGCGTGGCGCAGAGTCAGGCGACGGTGCTGATCCACGGTGAGAGCGGCACGGGCAAGGAGCTGGTGGCGCGGGCGATCCACGCGGCGTCGTCGCGGGCGTCGAGACCGATGCTGTGTCTGAATTGCGCTGCACTGTCGGCGACGCTGCTGGAGAGCGAACTGTTCGGGCACGAGCGCGGCGCGTTCACGGGCGCGGACCGGATGCGCAAGGGGCGGTTCGAACTGGCCGACGGTGGGACGCTGCTGCTGGATGAGATCAGCGAGCTGCCGATCGGGTTGCAGGCGAAGCTGCTGCGGGTCTTGCAGGAGCGGGAGTACGAGCGCGTGGGGAGCAGCCTGACGCGGCGGACGGACGTGCGGGTGATTGCGACGACGAATCGCGACTTGCAGGAGTGGGTGACGCGAAAGCGGTTCCGTGAGGACCTGTACTTCCGCATCAGCGTGCTGCCGGTTCGCTTGGCGCCGCTGCGGGAGCGACGGGAGGACATCCCGGAGCTTGTCCGGCATTTCCTCGAACGGATCGCGCGACGGGAAGGGCGCGCGTCGCCGCAGGCCACGCCACGGGCAATGCAGGTGCTCCAGTCATACCACTGGCCGGGAAACGTGCGCGAGCTGGAAAACGTCTGCGAGCGCGCGATCGTGCTCTGCCCGGGCGGGATGATCGAGGCGACGGTGATCGAAAACTGGCTGACGAACGACTTGGCGCAGCCGGACCCGAACGCGTTCCGGCGTGTGCGCCACGGCCACATGATGGAGGACATGGAGCGTGAGCTGATCGAGCGGACGCTGCTGCAGTTCAACGGTCACCGCGAGAAGACGGCGCGGGCGCTGGGAATCGGCGTGCGGACGCTGGGCATGAAGCTGAAGCAGTGGCGCGAAGAGGCGAACGCGGCAGCGGCCCGTGCCGCGATGGACTGCAGCCCGGCGCGTCGCGCGGGGTAGCGCGGCGGAGGGCGCAGGCATTGCGCGGGATGCGCAATTGCTGCGCCGGGAATGGGCCGCGGCCGTCCCGCGAAGGCGTGAGACGGGCGTCCTTCGGCGGTACGGTCGTTGCAGAAGATCGGAAGGCGGGATGATTCTGACGGACCTGACGAATCGCGGTGCGATGCCGCTGCTGGAGTGGACGCTGGCGTTCACCGAGGCGCGTCACCGGGTGATCGTCGAGAACGTGGCCAACATCGACACGCCGGGATATCGCACGCGCGAGCTCGATCCGCGGTCGTTTCAGGCAGCGCTGCGCGATGCGACGCGGCGGCGCGATGCATCGGGCGCGGATTCGCCGCGATTGCGGGCGACGCGTCAGGTGCGCGAGGCCGCGCCGGGGCGGCTGGAGTTTCGACCGGCGACCGAGTCGCCGGAGAACCTGCTGTTCCACGACGGCACGAACGCGCGGGTGGAGCGTCAGATGAGTCAACTGGCGGAGAATGCGATCGCGCACCAGTTGGCAGTGGAGCTCGTGAAGCGTCGGTTCGACGGGATCATGCAAGCGATTCGTGGCCGCGTGACGTAGCGGCGGAGGTGCGATGAATGTTCGGCTTGTTCGACGTGAGCACGTCGGCGCTGGTGGCGCAGCGGACGCGGATGGACGCGATCGCGGGCAACGTCGCGAACGCGTTCACGGCGGGCCGGATCGACGGCGAAGGTCCCGCGCCTTACCGGCGGCGCGCGGTCCTGTTCGAGGCGGGCGACGGCCGCGGAGGAGCGGGGGTGCACGTGTCGGAGGTCGTGGATGATCCGAACCCTCCGCGGGCCGTCAAGGAACCCGGGCACCCGTTCGCGGACCGTGACGGAATGGTCTATTACCCGAACGTCGATCTCGCGACGGAGATGATCGACGGGATGATGGCGGCGCGGGCGTTCGAGGCGAACATCACCGCAATTGAGGCGACCAAGTCGATGCTGGCGAGCACGCTGCGCATCCTCGCGTAACGGGCGCCGTCGCCGAGGGCACAGGTCATGGCGGATTCGTCCATTTCGGCATCGGTCAGCGGTGTGTCCGCGGGCGGCGGGCCGTTCACCCTCCGCGCGCCGGGCGGCGGATCGAAGTCGGACGAGATCGATTTCAAGTCGCAGCTCGTGGAGAGCCTCGAGAAGGTCAGCCGCCTTCAGCAGGAAGCGGACGTGGGCGTACAGCGGTTGCTGACTGGTGAGAGCGACAACGTGTCCGAGGTGCTGGCGACGATCCGCAAGGCCGACGTGGCGTTTTCACTGCTGATGGAGATCCGCAACAAGCTCCTCGATGCCTACAACGAGCTGCGACAGATGCGCGTCTAGGTGGGGCGGCGGCCGCGTGAGACATGGAGTTTCTCACCAGACAGTTCAAGCAGATCGGGCTGCACCTGTCCGGCATGACCGGCTCGCAGCGCCTGGCGCTGGGCCTGAGCATCATCGTGACGCTGATGGGGGCGGCGTCGCTGGTTCACTGGGCAGGGCAGCCGGACCTCGTGCCGTTGCTGGATCAGCCGATGAAGGCCGAGGAACTGCGGGCGATCGAGACGCAGTTGCGCGGCCGCGGCGAGCGGTTTGAGTCGGACGGGACGCAGATTCTGGTTCGCGACGAGGACCGGACGCGCCTTCAGGGCATGGTGGCGCAGTCCGGGCTGATGCCGGCGGACACGTCGATCGGATTCGCGAAGCTGATCGAGCAGAGCAACCTGTGGATTCCGCGGGACGAGAGCCGCTGGCAGCGAACGGTCGCGCTGGGCAACGAGCTGGCGAAGGTCATCGCGCACTTCGACGGCGTGACCGAGGCGCGGGTGTTCATCGACCAGCCGGAACGGCGCGGCTTCGGCGAGGGGGCGAGCCATCCGACGGCAAGCGTGTTCCTTCAGACGCGGCCGGGCGTCGTGCTGGACAAGTCGCGGACGTCGGCGATCGCGGCGCTGGTGAGCGGAGCGATTCACGGCCTGAAGCCGGAGGCGGTGCGGATCGTCGATGCAACGTCGGGCCGGCCGTACCGCGTGCCGAGCGATGATCAATCGATTCCGTTCGATCTGCTCGATCTGCGACGGCAGAAAGAGGAGTACATCGGACGGAAGATCCTGGCGCATCTGGGGTTCATTCCGGGCGTGCTCGTGGGGGTCAATGTGGAGATGGAGTCGGAACATCGCCGGGAGCACACGGAGAAGTTCGGTCCGCCGGTGGCATCGGAGGAGGAGAGCCGGACGAGCGAGACGCAGGGTGTGTCCGGCGGGGCGACGCCGGGCGCGCGGCCGAACACGCGGGCGGCGATCGCGGGCGCGGGCTCGTCGGAGGTGAGCACGACGGAGGAGACGCGGACGTCGCTGCTGGGGGATCGCGATCGATCGGTGACGGACGTGGTGAACACGCCGGGTGTCGTGCGGAGAGTCACAGCGTCGGTAAACATTCCGCGGAGTTACTTCGTCGGGGTGTTCGAGCAACTGAACGGCGGCAAGAAACCTGAGTCGAAGGACCTCGAGCCGTTGATCTCGGAGGAGATTCGCAAGATCCGGGGGCAGGTGAAGCAGTTGATCTCGGCGACGAGCGATGCGCAGGTCGAGGTGAGCTGGTTCGTGGATGCGCCGATGGCGTCGACGGGCGTTGTGCCGGATGGGATGGGCGCCGGCGGCGTCGCGGCAATGGCGTCGGAGTTCGGCAAGCCGGCGCTCCTGGCGGCGCTGGCGATCGTGAGCTTGGTATCGGTGTGGCGGATGGCGCGGAAGATCGGACCGGTCGCGCCGGGTCCCGGTCGGTCGGCGGGCGGGACGGCGGCCGCGAGTTCGTCGAGTCCCGAGGGGTCTGGGGCGGAGGCGGCGTTGCGCCGGTTGGAGGCGAAGCGTCGCAAGGTCGTGCTGCCCGAGCCGGAGGTGGATCCGCAGACGCTGCTGCTGGGTGAGTTGACCGGGACGATCGGCGAGATGGTGAACGAGGAGCCGGAACTGGCGGCGGCGATCGTGGAGCGCTGGATCAGCGCGCCGCGTTAAGCCGGTGCCGGAACAAGGAAAGGCCGGGCGACGGATGAGTGCGACGGCTGAAGCCACTGCGGCGCCACGGGCGTCGGACGATCTGAGCGGACTTCGCAAGGCCGCGATCCTGCTGGTGAGTCTCGACAAGGACACGGCGGCGAAGATTCTGCGCCAACTGCCGCGCGACCTGGTGGAGGACGTGACGCGCGAAGTTGCGACGGTGGGGGAGATTCCCGGGGAGACGCGGCAAAAGGTAGTCGAGGAGTTCTACCACCTGACGCTGGCGCGGACGTACGTTCGCGACGGCGGGCTGACGTACGCGAGCGAACTTCTGCGCAAGAGCCTGTCGCCGGAGGATGCGCAGCGGATCATCCAGCAGATCGAGCGGCTGGTGTACGAGAAGCCGTTCAGCTTTCTGCACAAGGCGGAAAGCGAGAACCTGCTGACGTTTATTCAGGAGGAACATCCGCAGACGATCGCGCTGATCCTGTCGCACCTGCCGGCGCACAAGGCGAGCGAGATCCTGGTGGGCCTGCCGCCGGCGCGCCAGACGGAGGTGGTCAAGCGGATTTCGAACATGGAACAGACGAGTCCGGAGGTGATCAAGGAGATCGAGCGCGGTCTGGAGCAGCGGCTGGCGGGCATCGTGTCGGAGCGGATGCAGCGTGTGGGGGGCGTGGAATGCGTGGCGGAGATGCTGAACTTCGCGGATCGCACGACGGAGAAGGGGATCTTCACGGCGCTCGAGGAGGAGGAGCCGGAGCTGGTCGAGCAAATCCGGCGGCTGATGTTCGTGTTCGAGGACATCCTGCTGGTGAACGACAAGGGCGTGCAGGCGGCGCTCAAGGAGATCGAGGGCTCGGACCTCGTGCTGGCGCTGCGGACGGCGAGCGATGAATTGAAGGAAAAGATCTTCAAGAACATGTCGGAGCGGGCCTCGCAGCTCATCAAGGAAGAGATGGAGTATCTCGGCCCCGTCCGGCTGTCGGACGTCGAGGCTGCGCAGCGGAAGATCGTTGACGTCATCCGGCGGCTGGAGGATGCAGGCGAGATCGTCATCTCCGGCCGCGGCGACAAGGACGTGGTGGTGTGAGCAGCATTCGGCGGGCGGTACTGAAATCGGGGGAGCTACCGCGGGTAGCGACGGCCGTGTCGCTGCGACTGCACGACATCGGTGCGGAGGCCGAGCGCACGCTGGCATCGGCCCGTGCGGAGGCCGCGCGGCTGGTGGCCGAGGCGCGGCGCGAGGTCGCGCAGATCCACGCGCGGGCGGCGGAGGCGCGGCAATCGGCCGAGGCCGTGGGCCGCGAGGCCGGCTACGCCGCGGGGTTGGAAGCGGGTCGCGCGGCCGGCCGGAGCGAGGCGATCGAGTCGGTTCGCGTACGGTTTGAGGCGGAGTCGGGGGCGTTATTCGGGACGCTCGATGCGCTGGCCCGCGAATGGAGTGCGCGGCGGGAGGTTGTCGAGGCCGAGCGCGTTCGGGACTGTGTCGTGCTGGCGATTGCCTTGGCGCAGCGGGTCGTGTCGCGCGCGTCGGAGCTGGATGCGACGGTTGTGCACGAGTCGGCAAGCAAGGCACTTCAGGCGGTCGGGCGCGCAAGCGAGCTGGCCATTCGAGTGCATCCGGGCGATCTGGAGCGGGTGCGGGAGTTTGCGCCGCACGTGCTGCACGATGTGCGGCAGCGGGAGGGTCTTCGCATCGACGCGGATGAGCGTCTGAGGCCCGGCGACGTGCGTGTTGAGACGGCGGCGGGCTGTGTCGATGCGACGCTGGCGCGACAGGTGGAGCGAATCGCGGACGAACTGCTGCACGCGTGGCGCGAGCGTGCGGTGGAGTTGGGGCTCCTCAACGACGCGGCGGTCGGACGGACGTCGGGGCCGGGGACATGACCGGCATCGCGGGGTTGCTGGGGCGTGTGGAGACCGCGCTTTCGCTCGGGCTGACGGGACGCGTTCGGTCGGTGAGCGGGTTGGCGGTGACGGCGACGGGTCTGCCGGCGCCGGTGGGGGCCTCGTGCGAGATCGATGTTGCGGGCGGGCGGTCGATCGCCGCGCAGGTCGTGGGCTTTCATGACGACATCGCAATCCTGATGCCGCTGACAGACGCGGGCGGTGTCGCGGTGGGCAACGATGTACGATTCGTCGGCACGTCGCAGCGCGTTTTCACCGGGCCGGACCTGCTCGGACGGGTGATCGGCGCGCTGGGCGAACCGCTGGACGAGCGCGGTCCGATTTGCGCCATCGACGAGTATCCGCTGTATGCATCCGCACCGCCGGCGCTGCGGCGACGTCGGATCGATGCACCGCTATCGGTCGGGGTGCGGTCGCTGAACGGGCTTCTGACGGCCGGTCTGGGTCAGCGGCTCGGCATCTTCTCGGGGACCGGCGTCGGGAAGAGCGTGCTGCTGGGGATGATGGCGCGGTACACGTCGGCGGACGTGTCGGTCATTGCGCTGGTGGGCGAGCGCGGGCGGGAGGTCCGGGGGTTTATCGAGAACGAGCTCGGCGATGCGGGGCGGCGGCGATCGGTGGTGGTCGTGAGCACGTCGGACGAGTCGCCCGTGCGGCGGGTCCGCGCGGTGTTCGTTGCGACGGCGGTGGCGGAGTACTTTCGCGATCGGGGGGCGAACGTGCTGCTGCTCGTGGATTCGATCACTCGTACGGCGATGGCGCAGCGGCAGATTTCGCTGGCGGCCGGAGAACCGCCGAGCACGAAGGGCTATCCGCCGAGCGTGTTTTCGCTGTTGCCGCAGCTCCTGGAGCGCGCGGGCCGGACGGAGCGCGGGTCGATCACGGGCTTCTACACGGTGCTGGTGGAGGGCGACGATCTGAACGAGCCGATCGCGGACGCGACGCGAGGGATCCTCGACGGGCACGTATGGCTGTCGCGGCGGATCGCCGCCCGGGGTCAGTACCCGGCGGTCGACGTGCTGAACAGCATCAGCCGCGTGATGGTCGATGTCGTTTCGTCGGAGCAGTTGGAGGCCGCGCGGAAGGTCCGCCGACTACTTGCGACGTGGAGCGAGATTGAGGACCTCGTGAACATCGGTGCGTACGCGGCGGGGACGAACCCGGAATTCGATCTGACGATCCGCATGCGGCCGGTGATCGAGCGGTTCCTGAGTCAGGGATTGCAGGAGTCGTGCTCGTTCGACGAGGCGCGCGATGCGCTTCTCCGGGTGGCTGCGGAGGCGGACCGGGTCGAGTCGGAGTTGCGTGCCGCGGCGTCGGGTCGGGGGATGGGAGCGGAGTCGACGGCGCGGCGATGATGAACCGCTGCGAGCGAACGCGAGGGTCGGGACGGTGATGCGTTGAGCGCGTTTCGATTTCGGCTGGAGCCGGTGCTTCGGTATCGTCGTCGGCGGGTGGATGCGCAGAAGCGCGTTGTTGCCGATCGGCTGCGTGGGATCCGCGTTCTGAGCGAACGGATGCGGGAAATCGAGGCGCAGATAACGCAATCGGTCGGCAACATCCGCATGGCCATGCATGAATCGACGCTGCCGATGGAGGAGGTGCTGTGGACCCGGCACTGGCTGGGCCGGCTGCGCCGAGAGTGGATCGAGACGCAGGCGGCGTTGCGGGAGCATCAACGGGAGCTGGAGCAGGAGCGTCGTCGGCTGGCGGAGCGCATGGCCGAGGCGAAGGTGCTCGAGCGGCTGAAGGAGCGTCAGGCAAGCGCGCATGCGGAGCGAATGGAACACGCCGAGTCGCTGTCACTGGACGAGTTCGCGATCCAGCAGCATCTGCGACGTGCGGTGGTTGAAGGGTCTGCGGCATGAGGCAGGCGCTGCGGGTGCTGGCGATCGTGCTGGCGCTGAACGTGCTGGCGGGCGCGGGATGGGGCGCGTACGAGTGGCGTGCGCGCGGCATCACGACGCGACACGTGCGCGAGGCGTTCGCGGTTCTGGTTTCGAAGCCCGCGCCGGCGCGTCCGCCGAGCAGTCAGCCCGAGGCGACCGAGCCGCGCACGACGCCGGGTGCGGACGAGCCGCCGGTGGAGATCGTGCGGGAGGAGCTGATCCGTCGGGAGCGGGAGGTCGCGGACCAGTGGGCGCTGATCCGCGCGGCTCAGCTTGCGTTACTGCGCGATCGCGAGGCGTTCGAGGCGGAGAAGAAGGAGTTCGCGGCGGCGCTGGAGCACCGGAGCGCGTCGGAGGGGGGCAGCGGGTATCAACGCGAGCTGGCGTATCTGGAGTCGGTCAAGCCGAAGCTGGCGCGCGACCTGCTGCGGCAGAAGAAGGACGTGGACGTGGTCGAGATCATGCTGGCCATCGACGCGCGCGTCGGCCGGAAGATCATCGACGCGTGTCGGACTGAGGAAGAGCGCCTCTGGATGGGGCGCATCTTGGAGCAACTGCGGCAACGCAACGACCGTCAGGCGGAGGTCCTGGCATCGGGTGCATAGTCCGGGAGACTGTGCGCGTGCCAACCATCGCGACCTCGGAATTCCCGCAAAGTCAATCCGCGCTTCCGTTGATCCTGCCGAGACGCACGCCGTCGGCCACGACGGGCGGTCGGTTCGATGCCGCGCTCGGAGAGGCGCAGGCGGCGCAGGAGTCCCGCCGGCGCGATCAGGCGGTGGACCGCGATGGGCCTACGGCGACGCAGGGCGCAGTCTCGGCGACGAGCGCGCGGCCGGAGGCGACAGACGATCCGCGCCGGTCCGAACCGCAGCAGCCGGTCGGGGAGGATTCGGCGGAGCCGAGTTCCGGAACGAATCCGCAGCCCAAGCCGATTGAGCCGGCGTCGAGTTCGGGGCCGTCCGGATCGGCGGCGGCGAATCGGCCCGTCGGCGACTCGGCGTCTGCGAAGGAGGCCGGGACGGCGGGACCGAATGCGACGACCACGGCTGCGCGGCCTGAATCGGTCGTCGCGACTCCGGTGGTTCCGGTCGTCGAAGTCGGCGCGGATGCGGCGCCGGAATCCGCCGTTGGGATCGCGCGAAATGCGGAGGACGTTTCGGAGATTGCCAGTTCGCGGCGGGGAGCGGACGCCTCGGGTGAGTTGGTCGAAAAGAAGCCGCTGCCGGAAACGGTACCAAATCCACAGTTGGGGCGAGGTCCGGAAGCGCGATTGCCGCACGCGAACACAGCGGCTTCGGCGGAGCATCGCCTGTCGGATTCAAGAGAGGACGCAACGCCGGCGGCGGAATCGCTGCCAAGAGTTTCGCGGCCGGCACGGGAGGTTTCAGCGGCGGTCGATGTCGCCGCGGCCGAGGCGGGAAGCGATGCGCGGCGCATGGCGCGAGTCAAGGCGCATTCGGCAAAGGTCGTGGGGAGCGATCCGCTCCGGGCGAAGCCGCGGCTCACCGAGGTGGAGCGTGGATCAGAGCACGTCGAACGGGTGATCGTGACGACAGCGGCGCGGCCGAGCCATGGCGCGCGGCCGTCCCTTGTTGAGTCAAACGCCAGCGCGCCGGTGACCCAATCCATCGAGCGTGCCGCGACGACGCAGGTGTCGAACGCGATCGCGGAAGGCACCGCGGCGCCATCGCCCAATCCGGCGGCCGACCTGGGGAGATTTCTGCTCGATGCGCCGCCACGGGGCGGCGATGCGACGGTGACTTCGACCGCACGGCCAACATCGGCGTCGGGTCCGGAGGCTCCGGTGACGCTCGGATCGTTCGGCGCTTCCGTCGAGGGCGCATCGCGCGCCGTGCTGGATCGGGGGGTGCACGTGCTGAAGGCCTCTGGAGGTGACGGGCAGTGGAGCATCACGCTCCGCGTCGATCCGCCGGCGCTGGGACGGGTGTTCGTCGATGCGCACCTTTCGAACAACGAGCTGACGCTGCAGATCCGGACCGAGACGGAAGCGGTCCGGCGGACGATCGAGTCGCGGATGGGCGAGCTGCGCCGAACGCTGAGCGACAACGGGATCCGATTCGACCGGGCGGAAGTGTTCGTGCGGTCGACGGCGGAGAGCGGCTCGGGTTCCTCTTACGGCCAGGCGAGCTGGGACGACACACCGCGCGATCCGCGCGGTTCGGCGGGGCAGGACGGCGCATCGCAGTCGTTCGATTCATGGCAGTCGCGGGAGCACTCCGGGGAGTCAGCGCGCGAGTCGTGGACGGCGCGATGGGAACCCGGGCGGAGCGGGAGCGAGCCTGTCGAGGACGAGGCTTCGGAGTCGAGGTTGAATCTGGTGGCCTGATCGGCCGCGGGAGCGAGTGACATGCGTCTGGACGCGATCGGCATCAAGGCGGGCGGGAGTTCGGTGACGGGCGCGCCGACGACGCGCGGACTGGGCGACATCAATTCCCAGGACTTCTTTCAACTGATTATCAGTCAGTTGCAGCGGCAGGATCCGCTGAAGCCGGCGGATAACCAGGCGATCCTCGAACAGATCTCGCTCGTGCGGCAGTTGGAGTCCTCGACGCAGCTCACGAACACGCTCTCGTCGATGGTGGCGCAGCAGCGACTGGGGAACACCGCGTCGCTGATCGGCAAATACGTCATCGGGACTGACGCGACGGCGGGCGGCGGCGGTACGCCGGCGCAGGGCGTCGTCATCGGCGTGTCGTACACACCCGGCGGGCAGGCCATTCTGGAGCTTCACAACGGCCAGCGACTGCCATCAGAAAACGTGGAGAGCGTGACGCTGGTCGAGAACCTACCGACGGCGGACGCGGCGGCAGGGAGCTCGGCGACATCGCGGTTGCAGTTGTCGGACGGCACGACGGCGAAGCCGGGACTGACCGGGCGCTGGGGCGGGATTCTCGGTCGGCTGGTCGCGTAAGGTCGCGCGAAAGACAAAGGAATCGCCACATCGGTCCGATCGCAGCGGACCGTTCGGAGATCGGCTCATGGGTCTGACATCGGCCTTGTTTACCGGGTTGTCGGGACTGAACAGCAGCCAGTTCCGGCTCGATGTGATCGGCGACAACATCGCGAACCTGAACACGACGGGGTTCAAGGGGTCGCGGACGTCGTTCCAGACCGTGTTCTCGCAGACGATCAACGGCGGAACGAAACCGAGCACCAACACGGGTGGAACGAACCCGACGCAGGTGGGGCTCGGATCGACGGTCGGGTCGATCCAGAGGTTGTTCAATCCGGGATCGATCGAGACGACGGGCGTTCCGTCGGACCTGGCGATCGAAGGGAACGGCTTCTTCGTGCTTCGCACGCCCGAGAACGAGCGCGTCTTTACGCGCGACGGCGGGTTTACGCTCAGCGCGAACAACAATCTCATCACGCAGGACGGGTTCTTCGTGCAGGGCTACGGCGTCAACAGCGACTTCGAGCTCCAGCGCGGATCGCTCACCGACTTGCAGATTCCGCTTGGGACGCTGACGACGGCCCGTGCGACGACGCGCGCACGGTTCGAGGGAACGCTGAACTCGGGCGGAGAGATCGCGACGGCGGGCTCGGTGCTTCAGTCGCAGGTGTTGAACGACCCGCTCGGCGCGGCAGCCGTCGGGACGACGCTGCTGACGGATCTGCGGAACCCGTCGGACCTGGTCACGCCGCTCCTGGCGAACGGCGACGCGATCACACTGGACGGCGTCATGCGCGGCGGTCGGGAGCTGGCGACGGCCTCCTTCACCGTCGGAACGGACGGCACGACGGTCGATGATTTTCTTGGCTGGCTGAATGACGTGCTGGGGATCAACGAGGACGCAGGCGTACCGGGCTCGCCGGGCGTGTCGATCTCGGGCGGGCAGTTCGTGATCCGCGGAAATGTCGGGACGGCGAACGCACTGACGATTTCGGACGGGACGCTGATCAGCAGCAACCCGCTGCTCCAGGTGCCCTTCACGTTTACGCAATCGCAGGCGGCGAACGGAACGAGCGTGCACACGGCGTTCACGGTCTATGACAGCATCGGATCGCCGGTGGAAGTGGACGTTGTCGCGGTGCTTGAGGCGCGCACGACAGGCAGCTCGACGTGGCGGTTCTACGCGACATCGCCGGACGATTCGGACGCGGATATCGATCTGGGGACGATCTCGCTGAGCTTCGACGAGCGCGGGACGCCCATCACGCCGCTTGACACGGGCGTCCTGCTCAACCGCGTCGGGACCGGGGCGATCGATCCGCTCGTCGTTCAGCTCGATTTCGCGAACCTGCGCGGTTTGACGGTCGACAACTCGGCGCTGGTCATGTCGTTTCAGGACGGGTTCTCGGCCGGGACGCTGATCGACTACTCGGTCGGAGGCGACGGCCGGATCACGGGAACGTTTTCGAATGGCCTGACGCAGACGATCGGGCAGGTGGTGCTGGCAACGTTCGCGAATCCGGCGGGCCTGGTGGCGCGGGGGAACAACGTATTCTTCGTGGGCGCCAACAGCGGCGAGGCGCAGATCTCCGAACCGCTGGTGCTGGGCGCGGGGCGAATTCTGGGCGGGGCGCTCGAGCTGAGCAACGTCGACCTGTCGCGAGAGTTCATCAACATGATCACGGCCTCGACGAGCTTTTCGGCATCGAGCCGGGTCGTTTCGACGTCGGACCAGCTCTTGCAGGAACTGCTGCTGATCGCGCGTCGGTAATCGGCGTGTGCGGCGGGCGGCCCGGCAAATCCTGCGCATCGCGGCAATTATTGCCACGGCCCGTGCATCGGCGCCGGTCGATGATGGAACAGGCGGCGCGGGCCGATAAGCGCGGCGCCCTGCGCGGTTTGACGCGACAATCGACGGGTCTGGCCCATGGCAGAGAAGACCAACGAAACCAACGTACCGGCAGAATCTGCCGCCGCGGAACCGGCGAAGAAGCGATCGCGCCTCGGCGTGACCGGCATCGTCGCGGCCGTGATGGTCGTCGAGGGGGTGGCGATCTTCGGCGTGATGAAGATGTTCGGCTCGCACCCCGACGCGGCGGAGGCGGAGTTGCTCGCGCCGGCGTCGAAGCCGGCGATGGAGGACGCCGAGCTGGAGGTGGTGCAGCTCCGGGCGATGAACGTCAAGTCCGGCCGGCCGGTGCTGTACAGCATCAAGGTGTTCGTGCGCGTGGCGTCGGACAAGGCCGACTCGGTGAAGTCGGCGATCGAGAAGAAGAAGGCGTCGATCGAGGACGCGGTGGCGCGGATCATCCGCAGCGCTGAGCCCACGCACCTGTCGGAGGACGGTCTGGAGACGCTCCGTCGGCAGATCCAATTTGAGCTGTCGCGGCTTGTGGCCGACGCGTCGGCGATCCAGGGCATCCTGATTCCCGAGTGCACACCGTACCCGACGGGCTTCTGAAACGCGGGATTGCTACGACCGCCGTCCGGCAGGGACGGGGCTGGCGGAATGTGATGCCAGGTGAGACACCAGACAAGCAGGATGGGGCTGCGGTTCCCGGCGAAGCGCTGACGAGCGGCGCCGAGAGCGCCGGTGGCGACGCGCGTCAACCTGCTACGACCGCGACCGGCGATGCGGCCGCCGAAGTGGCGACGCAGGAGGCGGTCTCGGGGAACCCGGGAGACGCGACTGCGCCGGTCGTGGAGGCGAAGCCGTACTCGCTGCCCTCGTTCGGTGAGGGTGACGCGACGCCGGCCCGGGAGGCGGTGGACCTGCTCAGCGACGTGGAGTTGAACGTGTCGATCGAACTCGGCCGCACGCAGATGCTGGTCGACGACGTACTGCGGCTGGGCGAGGGGTCGGTCGTCGAACTGGACAAGCTCGCGGGCGATCCGGTGGACGTTTACGTTAACGATCGGCTTGTGGCCCGCGGCGAGGTCCTGGTGCTCAACGACAACTTCTGCGTTCGGGTCAGCGAGATCGTGGACGCGGACGTGCACGACTGACACACACGGGAGCGCGTTGACGTGGCGGAGCCGCGGACAACGATCGTCATATCGCTTGCGCTGGCCGTCGGAGCGGCCGGCGCACTTCGCGCCGATGAAACGGCTCGCGCCAATCTACCGACGTCGGCCCTGCCGCCGGCCGGTGAGGCTACGATTTCCACGGCAAGTCCGATCGAGGAGCATTTGATTGCGCCGCGCCGCGGCGCGGCGCAGCCGGGTGGCGGAGTGAAGCAGCGGGGTGCGTCCCGGTCCGGGACGTGGGCGCTGCTGTGGCCGACGTTGGCGGTGTTGGCGACGATCGGGGCGGCGGCGCTGGGTCTTCGGCGGCTGCTGCCGCGCGGTGTGGGGGTTCGATCCGACGGACCGATTCGCATTATGGCGCGGCAGGGATTGTCGGCGAAGCAGTCGCTGCTTCTCGTGCGCGTCGGGCGGCGGCTGGTCCTGATCGGCGTCAGCGCGGATCGGATGGAGACGCTGCTCGAGCTTCCGGACGACGCGGAGAGCGCGACGCTGCTGGCGGCGCTGGAGGGCGCCGGTGCACAATCGGCAAGCACCCGGTTTGCTCAGTTTCTGCGGCGCGAGCACGCCGAGTTGGCGCGCGGCGCGGCGGAGCCGGTGCGGGCGGTGGGCGACGTGCAAACGGGGGTTGTCGCCGGTTCAGTTCGCGCGCTGTCGCAGCGGTTGAGGGCATTTCGCACGGGTGCGTTTGCGAGTTGATCGCGGGATGCGGCGTTCGGCGCGCGGAGGCGTCGGGCCGATGCGCAAAGGAGTTGCGCGGTGGCACGCAGGGACGCGAGTCGGCGGACGCTTCGACGGGCGCGGTGGCTGGCGGGCGCGCTCGCGCTGCTGCTGATTGCGCCGACCGTCGCGGTCGGAGCCGGCGCAACACCGTCGGCGATCGACAATCGTTTCGGGGTTCCGGACGTCAGAAGAGTGCTGCCGACGGCGACGGACGGCGAGGGCGTGTCGGCGACGCTCGCCATCGTTGTTCTGCTGACGATCCTGTCGGTCGCCCCGGCGATCCTCGTCATGACGACGAGCTTCACTCGGATGATCGTGGTGCTGTCGCTGCTTCGGCAGGCGATCGGGACCCAGCAGCTTCCACCGAGCCAGGTGATCGTCGGTTTTTCGCTGCTGCTGACGATGCTGGTGATGGCGCCGACGTGGCGGACGATTCAGAAGGAGGCGCTGGAGCCGTACCTGGCGGGCCGCATGTCGCAGGAGGCGGCGTTCACGAAGGCGACGCAGCCGCTGCGTGAGTTCATGATCCACCAGATCGAAGGGGCGCGGAACGAGGAGCACGTCTATCTGTTCCTGGAGTACACCCGCGGCGCGTCGACGACGGCGGACGCGGAGATGCGCTGGTCGGACGTGGGATTGAGCGAGTTGATTCCGGCGTTCGTCCTGAGCGAGCTGAAGGTCGCGTTCATCATGGGGGTGCGACTGTACCTGCCGTTCCTGGTGATTGATCTCGTGGTGGCGTCGGTGCTGATCAGCATGGGCATGATGATGCTGCCGCCGGTCCTGATCTCGCTGCCGTTCAAGCTGATGTTGTTCGTGCTGGCAGACGGGTGGCGGCTGGTCGTCGGTTCGCTGTTGGCGAGCTTCGGCGGATAGGAGTGACAGGAGCGCGCGATGGAAGTGCGGATGGCGCTGGACCTGGGGACGAGCGCGCTGATGGCGGCGCTGATCCTGTCCGCGCCGATCATGGTCGTGGGATTGATCGTCGGATTGGTGATCAGCGTGCTGCAGGCCGTGACGCAGTTGCAGGAGCAGACGCTGAGCTTCGTGCCGAAGATCATCGCCATGTTCGTGGCGACGGCGTTGTTCCTGCCGTGGTTGACGCAGCGATCAATCGAATACGCCACGGAACTGTGGTCGTCATCACCGTGGTCGAACTGAGGGAGGCGGCACGTGCCGTTCGAGTTGGCGACGATCGCGATCTGGCTGCCGGGGTGGATGCTCGTGCTGGCGCGCGTCGGCGGCATGGTGCTGGCGGTGCCGCTGCTGTCGAGCATCGAGCTGCCGATCGCGGTGCGTGCGCTGTTGTGCGTGGCGATCAGCGCGATGGTGTTTCCGACGGTCGCGCCGGCACTGCCGAAGGAACTGACGCTGTCGCAGGCGCTCGCCGGGCTGATCGGCGAGCTCGCGATCGGTGAGCTGCTCGGGCTGGCGGCCGCGGTGATCTTCCTCGGCGCGCAGTACGCCGGGCACGTCGTGGCGCTGCAGTCGGGCCTGACGCTGGGCACGGTGTTCAATCCGCTGTACGACGCGGAGAGCACCGTGCTGGAGCAGATCTGGTTCTTCATCGCGGCCCTGCTGTTTCTTGCGCTCCGCGGACATCTGGCGGTCGTGCACGTCGTGCTGCGAAGCATGGAAACGGTCCCGCCGTTGTCGTTCGAGCTGAACGCATCGGCGGCGGCGTTTTTCTCCGGGCTGCTGGAGTCGATCTTCGATCTGGCGCTGCGGCTCGCGGGACCGGCGATGTTGAGCATGCTCCTGGCGACCGTGGCGCTGGGACTGCTCACGCGGACGATGCCGCAGTTCAACATGCTGAGCGTGGGGTTCGGACTGAAGATCGTCCTCGCGATTGCGATGATGGCCGCGACGATGAGCGTCGCGGACGGCCCGCTCGGCGGCGTGCTGTGGGACAGCCTCGATTCGGTGGGTCGCGTGCTCGAACAGTCCGCGACGGGCGTTCGGACGGCGGTGGTTCAGTGAGTCGCGACGGGCGCGAGGCGTGATCGGCGATGGCGGAGACGACACAGGATCGGACGGAGCCCGCAACGCCCCGCCGGCGCGAGGAAGCGCACGAGCGCGGGCAGGTCGCACGGAGCAGCGACCTGTCGGCGGCGGCGATCCTGCTCGGCGGGACGGTGCTGCTGGGGTGGACCGGCCCGGAGATGGTCCGTGTGTTGGCGGATTACGCGGCGTATCAGATGGGCGCTTCGAACCGGTCGGCGTGGTTCGAGATGGACCTGAGGACGGATGTGCTTCGTGTCGCGATGGTCGCGGGGTCGGCCGCCGGTCCGATGCTTGCGGCGCTGCTGTTGATCGCCGTCGTGGTGAACGTGGCGCAGGTCGGATTTCTGATGACCGGACATCCGCTCCAGCCGACGCTGGATCGATTGAACCCGCTGCGCGGCTTCGGGCGATTGTTCTCCGCGCGGACGGCGGTCCAGCTCGTCATGAATCTCGCGAAGCTGGCGCTGGTGTGCTGGATCGCGTGGATCGTGGTCCGCGAGCAGGTTCCGGCGATCCTCGGGGCGATCGAGGTCGGCGGCCGATCGCACTTCATGCTGTTCGGGCGATTGACGTTCGACTTCGCACTGCGGCTGGGCGTGGCGCTGCTGATCCTGGGGATTCTCGATTACCTCTGGCAGCGGTACCAGCACGAGCGGGACCTGCGCATGACGAAGGAGGAGGTAAAGGAGGAGCTTCGGCGGATGGAGGGTGATCCGATCGTTCGGCAGCGCCGGCGGCAGCTTCAGTTGCAGATCGCGATGCAGCGTATGCGGTACGACGTTCCGAAGGCGGACGTGGTCGTGACAAACCCAACGGAGCTGGCCATCGCGATCCGGTACGACGCGGCGACGATGCCCGCGCCGCGCGTGGTGGCGAAGGGGCAAGGCTACATGGCGGAGCGGATCCGCGCGATCGCGATCGAGTTCGGCGTGCCGATCATCGAGCGCAAGCCGCTGGCGCAGGCGCTGTTCAAGTCGGTCGAGGTGGGTCAGGAGATCCCCGCGTCGTTCTACGCGGCGGTCGCCGAGGTCCTGGCGTACGTTTACGCGCTATCGCGCGAGGGCATCCGGCGGCGGCCGGCGCCGGTGACGGCGAGGTAAGACCGAATGGCGAAGACGGCATTTCTTGAGGGCCCCATTGCGACGTGGCTGCACACGCGGCGCGGCATGCTCGTGCCGATGGCAGCGATTTCGCTGATCTTCGTCATCCTGATCCCGCTGCCGACGCCGGTGCTGGACGTTCTCCTTCTGCTGAACATCACGATCTCGGCGGCGGTGCTCCTGACGGTGATGTACATCCACACGCCGCTCGAGTTCTCCGCGTTTCCATCGCTGCTGCTGGCGCTGACGCTGCTGCGGCTGGTGCTCAATACGGCGACGACGCGGCTGATCCTGACAAACGCGGACCGCGGGACGGCGGCGGCCGGGCGGGTCATCGAGGAGTTCGCGGGGTTCGTGGCGTCTGGCTCGCTGGTCGTAGGGCTGATCATCTTCGTGATCATCACCGTGATTCAATTCGTGGTGATCACCAAGGGCGCGACGCGGATCGCGGAAGTGGCGGCGCGCTTCACGCTGGACGGCATGCCGGGCAAGCAGATGGCGATCGACGCCGACCTGAACGCGGGGATCATCAAGGAAGACGAAGCGCGTCGCCGGCGGGAGGCGATCACGCGCGAGGCGGATTTCTACGGCGCGATGGACGGCGCCAGCAAGTTTGTGCGCGGCGACGCGATCGCGGCGCTGATCATCACGCTCGTCAACATCATCGGCGGCGTCTATATCGGCATGGTCGAAAAGGGCTTCGGCCTGATGCAGTCGCTGGAGATCTTCGCGAAGCTGTCGATCGGCGATGGACTGGTGGCGCAGATTCCGGCGTTCCTGGTGTCGGTCGGCGCGGGCATGCTGGTGACGCGCTCGGCCGCGCGGACGGATGCGGGCGAGGAGCTGATCAGCCAGATCACGGGCCGGCCGATCTCGTTCCTGCTGACGGGCGGGTTCATCCTCGTGCTGCTGGTGACCCCGTTGCCGAAGTTGCCGTTGCTGATGGTCGGCGGCGGGTGTGTGGCGCTGGCGGCGATGCTGAATCGGGGTCAGCGGCGGACGGCCGTTGCGGAAGCGGCGAAGGCCCGCGCCGCCGCGGCCGTGCCAAGGGAGCCGGAGAAGGTCGAGTCGTATCTCGCCGTCGATCCGATCGAGCTCGAGGTCGGATACGGACTGATCCGGCTCGTCGATCACAAGCACGGCGGGGACCTGCTGGACCGGATCACGAACATCCGGCGGCAGATCGCGACGGAGCTCGGGTTGATCGTTCCTCCGATCCGCATCCGGGACAACCTGCAATTGGAGCCGAACGCGTACGCGGTGCGGTTGCGCGGGGTCGAAGTCGCGCGCGGGGAGTTGATGCCTGGGCACTACCTCGCGATCGATTCGGGGGCCGTGACCTCGCCGGTGGCGGGGGTGGAGACGCGCGAGCCGGCCTTCGGGCTGCCGGCGTTGTGGGTGACGTCGGAGACGCGCGCGACGGCGGAGACGAACCGGTACACGGTGGTCGAGGCGAGCGCGGTGCTCGCGACGCACTTGACCGAGCTGATCAAGCTGCACGCACCGGACCTGCTGACGCGGCAAGAGCTCAATCGGCTGCTGGAGAGCCTGAAGGAACGGTCGTCGAAGATCGTCGAGGAGCTGATGCCTGAGGTGATGAAGCCGGGCGAGGTCCAAAAGGTGCTTCAGGCGCTCTTGCGCGAGCGGGTTCCGATTCGCGATCTCGAGACGATCCTCGAGACGCTGTGCGACTGGGCGCCGCGGACGAAGGACGTCGAGGTGCTGACGGAGTACGTGCGCAACGCGCTGGCGCGGACGATCTGTCAGACGTACCGTGGCGACGGGCGGCAGATTCATGCGGTGACGATCGATCCGACGGTCGAGGACCTGGTCGCCGCGCACGTGGAGCGGACGGATCGAGGGACGCATCTGACGATTCCGCCGGTCGCGGCGCATCGACTCGTCGCGGCCGTTCGAAACGAGGTGGAGGCGGCGGCGGCGCGCTCGGAAGGACGGCAGCCGGTCGTGATCTGCTCGCCGCAGGTTCGCGTGTGGCTTCGGCGGCTGATCGAGTCAGCGCTGCCGTCGGTCCCGGTGCTGGCGTACAACGAGATCGTGCGCGGATTCGACGTAAAGACGCACGGAATGGTGGTGATGGAACATGAGCCTGCGAACGTACCAAGCGCGGTCCATGTCTGACGCGCTCCTGCGCGTGAAAGAGGACCTCGGCCGACACGCGGTGATTCTGAATACGCGGACGCTCCGGCGCGGCGGCGTGTTCGGAATCTGCGCGCGGCGGATGGTGGAGATCACGGCGACCGATGCACGGTCGATGCCGGCGGCCGCCTTAGCGCCGGCTCACTCCACGGCCGATCGAGCAATGACCGGAGCATCCGCGGCGGCTCCGCGGGCCGAGCGTCCGGGTCCGCGTCCGCGTGTCGAATCGGCCGGCGCGTTGACGACGGGTCGCGGCGAGACGTCACCGATGGAGCGCGACACCCTGGTGAGCGCGATGAGATCGCTTGTGCGGAGCGAGCTGCGGACGGTTTACGAATCGATCGGGCGGCTGGAATCGGAATGCCGGGCGGCGCGGCGCCCGGACCTGCCGACCGTGCTAGTCGAGGCGTACACGGACCTAATCGGACGCCAGGTAGCCGACGAGCTGGCGCGCGAAATCGTGGAGCGCCTGCGGCCGTATTCGGATTCGCCGGACGCCGTGCGGCAGCGGCTGATGGAGGAGATCGGCTCGATGGTGCCGACGACGGGGACCGCTGCGTCCTCGAAGCCGGACGGCGCGCGGCGCATCGCCCTCGTCGGTCCGACGGGCATGGGAAAGACGACGACGATCGCGAAACTGGCGGCGCATGCCAAGCTGCGCGAGGAGCGCCGGGTCGGGTTGATCACGATCGATCACTATCGAATCGCGGCGATCGACCAACTGAGGACGTACGCGGAGATTCTCGACGTGCCGTTCGCCGCGGTCGCGTCGGCGGACGAGATGCGGGCGGCGCTGCGCCGGATGTCGGACTGCGATGCGATTTTTATCGATACGGCGGGACGCGGACCTCGGGACGCGCCGCGGATCGCGGAACTGAAAGCGCTTCTGGCCGAGGCGTCACCGGACGAGGTTCACCTTGTGCTCGCATCGACGCACGACGAGGCAGCGTCGCTGGAGGCGGTGCGGGCGTTCGGGGAGCTTGGCGCTGACCGAATTCTCTACACGAAGCTCGACGAAGCGGTCGGATTCGGCGTCGTGCTGAACGTGCTCCACAAGGTCCGATGGCGATTGTCGTACGTGACGACGGGCCAGTCGGTGCCGAATGACATCGCGGTGGCGGACGCGGCGGAGGTTGCGCGGCTGATCCTCGGGGCGGAGTCGGTCACGGTTATCGGATCGGGGTCCGTCGCATGAATGCGGCGACGGCCGATCAGGCGAGCGAATTGCGGCGGCTGGTCGAGACGGCCGGCGCGGCGCGGCCCGGCTCGACGCGGCATCGTCGCGGCCGAGTCATCGCGGTGGCGAGCGGCAAGGGCGGCGTCGGCAAGACGAACGTCGCGGTCAACCTCGCCGTGTGCCTGGCGCGTCGCGGGCGGCGCGTGCTGCTGGTCGATGCCGACCTGGGCACGGCCAACGCCGATTTGTTGCTCAACGTCGCGCCGCGCGCGGGGTTGGCGCAGGTGGCAACCGGGGGCCGGGCGCTGGCCGACGTCGTGATGCGCATCGTGTTGAGTGGAAGGGGCAATGCAGCCGGCGGCTCGCTGCATTTCGTGCCGGGGGCATCGGGTCTGCCGGAGGTGGCCGATCTCTCGGCGGCCGATCGAGGACGAATTCTCGATGCGCTGGCGGAGCTCGAGCGCGAGTTCGACGTGCTGGTAATCGACTGCGGCGCGGGTGTGTCGGAGAACGTGGTTGCGTTCGCCGCGGCGGCGGACGAGTTGCTCGTGGTGACGACTCCGGAGCCGCCGGCCATGACGGACGCGTACGCGCTTATCAAGATCGTCGCCGGGCGATGCCGCTGCCCGATGCTGCACCTGCTCGTGAACATGGTCCGAGATCGCGGCGAGGGTCGTGCGGTCTCGGAGCGGATTTCGGAGGTGGCGGCCCGGTTCCTCGGTCGCGCCGTACATCCGGCGGGCGTATTGCTTCGGGATGATCGTGTGCCGGATGCAGTGCGGCGGCGCGTCCCGCTGGTGGAACGGCACGCCGGATCGGGCACAGCGACCGCGTTTTCAGCATTGGCGGCGAGGCTGGACTCGGGGGCCGTCGTAGGAGGACATGACGGGGGGTTCTTTCGTCGATTGTTGTCGTTTTTCAACTGAATCGGGGTTTCGCGGCCGTCGATGGCGAGTGAGGCGAGGACAGCGTGACGAACGATTGGACGGAGCGATTGCCGCGCGTGATGGGCGCTGGCGCGGGGATGTTGATCTTCGCGGCGATGCTGTTGCGCGGCGCGCTGGTGAACAACTCGTTCGATGTGGTCCTCGTGCGCGCGCTGGTCGGACTGTTGGCCGGCGTGGTTCTCGGATGGACGGGCGGATGGGTGGCGGTCCGGGTCTTGCAGGAGCACTGCGGATCGACGCGCGGCGGCGCCGCGGCGGATTCGACGAGCGTCCCGCCGGGCGGGACGCCGTCCGCCGAGTCCGGATCGTGACGCGGAACGAAATCGCGAGGGCACAGCGGATGTCGATGAGCACGACGACCACGACGACGAGCAACGAGACGCCGACGGAGATTCAGTCGGTCTGGCGGGCCTACAAGCAGGCCCCCACGCGCGAGCTTCGGAATCGGCTGGTGGAGCAATACCTGCCGATCGTGCGGTTCAACGCGGAGCGGATCCGGACGAAGCTGCCGGTGGAAGTGGACCTGGATGATCTCATTTCGGCGGGGACGTTCGGGCTGATTGGTGCGATTGACGCGTTCGACCTGGACCGGGGGATCAAGTTCGAGACGTACTGTTCGCCGCGAATTCGCGGGGCAATCCTGGATGAGTTGCGGGCGATGGACTGGGTGCCGCGGTTGGTGCGGAATCGATCGCAGCGGATCGAACAGGCGACGAAGGTCCTGAAGAGCGAGCTGGGGCACGTGCCGAGCGATCGCGAGGTCGCGGAGCGGATCGGCGTTTCGCTGCACGAGTTCAAGCGGATGGCGCGCGATGGCAACGCCATCATGATGCTGCCGATGTCGCGGCGCGTCAGCGACGACGAGGGCCGCGGCGACGGGCACGAGTTGGACGTGCTCGAAGACCGGCGCGTGATCGATCCGACGCTTGAGGCGCAGAAGAACGACCTGCGGGACTACATCGCCTCGGGACTGACGCGGACCGAGCGCCTGATCCTGATCCTGTACTACTACGAGCAGATGACGATGAAGGAGATCGGCGAGACGCTGGACTTGTCCGAGAGCCGCGTCAGCCAGATGCACACGGCGATCGTCGAACGGTTGCGCTTCCGACTCGGAAAGCGCGGGGCGATGGCCGAGACGTAATCGCGCGCCGACGGTGGGGGCGGCGATCGCGAGCCGGTCGAAGCAGGGAGGCTGCGATCCATGTCATCCGTTCCCGGCGGTAGCGCCATTCACTCCGTCCTGCAATCCGGTCCGATGCAGCGCGTCACGCAGACGGCTCGGAGCGCCGAGGAGACGCGCCGTGCGGACGTGTCGCGGGAACTCTCCGGGATCGCCGACGCGGTCGACGTCGAGATCGAGGCGACCGACGCAGACACGCGGGTCCATTCCGACGCCGGGGGACAGGGCGGATCGGGGCGAACGCTCTCCGAGGATGTGCCGGCCGAGTCGCCGGATGAGCGAGAGGGCGAGGAGGTGATCGAAACGCGGCGGCTCGACATCCGGGCGTAAGATTGCAGTCCCGGCGGGCACGCGGGCCACGCCCGGCGGCGCTCGCGTGACGATGAGAATCGTGGCGTGCGGAGCCTGTCGCGAGTATACTGTAGACGGGTTCGGCCGAGATTCGCTTGAACGGCGAGGAGGCATCGGTGGCGAGTGCAACGAATCACATGCTGGCGTTTCTGCAGAACATCGGCCTGCCCGAGATGATCGTCATCGGGGTCATCGCGCTGCTCATCTTTGGCCGGCGTTTGCCGGAAGTGGGCCGGTCGCTCGGTCGCGGGATCGTGGAATTCAAGAAGGGGCTTCGCGACGTTGAGCAGGACATCGAGATGAGCGACAGCGGCGCTGCGTCGAAGAACGCGGGCCCGGGCGCGTCGGCGAAGCGCGATGATTCGGCCGTCAGCGGCGGCGGCGGTTGAGGCTGGAGCCGGGGGCGCGCGGGGGAGGCGGCTGCGTGGCATTCCGCGGCGTCGGGGGAAACTGACCGGACAACTGTTCGACGAGCAGTCCGATGGCCTGCTCGACCGTCGCGGGCGTGGCGTGTCCGGGGATCTCCAACGGTTTCAGAAACGCAAAGCCGATGGCGGACTGGATGAGCTGCCAGGCGAGTCCGCCGGCCAGCACGTCCTTTCGAACCTCGCCATTCCGTTGCGCGGCGTGAATCAGGCGCGTAAGGAACTGCGCGTAGCGCTGGTAGTGGTTTCGGAGCGCTTGCAGGATGAGCGGGTCGTTCATCTCGGTCTGCGCGTGAAAGATGATGCGGTAGTAGAGGCCGAGGCGCGGGTGCGTCGCGGGGTTGAGTCGCATGAGGACGCGGAGTTGATCCATCGGCGAGGCGAGCGGCGCGATGGACTTTCGCCACTCACTGAGCGTCTGGCGGCCGGCCTGTTCGAGCAGGGCGAGGAATAGCGCCTGCTTGCTGGGAAAGTGGCGATAGAGGACGGGTTCGCTGACGCCGGCTTCGCGGGCGAGCTGGGCGGTGGTCGTGCCGCGATAGCCGTGGACGGCGAAGCAATGGACGGCGGCTTCGAGGAGCTGTCGGCGTCGGTCGTCGGCGTTCATTCGGGACATGCGGTACCCGTCGAGCTACAGGGGTATCGTAACGACATTGCGCGGAGGCGACGAGGCGATCAGTGCGGGCGCGAGGCGGGGCCGCGCCGCGTCGTAGCCGATCTCGGTGCGACGTGATCGACGGGGGACGAAGCAACCTTGAGCAGCGAGGTGTCACGATCGAGCAGCAACGGGCCGACGTAGCGGGCGATGAATTCGCGGTCCGTAGAGTCGATGTGCTCGCCGGAGTAGCCGGCGGCGGCGAACTCGGCTTGATAGGGGATGTTGAACACCTTGCGATACTGCTCGAGCGTGTCCGGCCCCAGCAGCGCGGGCATGGCGAATCCGCTCAGACCGGCGACGCCTTGGGTCGCATCGCTGCGGTCGATCGTGCCGGTGTAGGGGACGATACGGCTGAGGACCGTGTCGGTGGGCGAGTAGAAGCAATAGAGGCGGCCGTTGACGCGCTTCAGCGCGCGGGTGAGGTCGTAGTGGCTGGACAGGCTGCATCCGAGGAAGACGACGCTGCGGACGCGGACGGTGTCGGGCAGGGCCTCGAGCGCGAAGGTGACGATCCCGCTGCCGGCCGATAGAGCGATGAGGCTGACCGGCGCATCGGGGTGGAATCGCAGGTCGCGCCGAATCATGTCCGCCAGCTCCAGCGCCTTGGCGCGGTTGCGCGAGATGTTGATCTGATCGACGGCGGCGCCAAACGTCTGCCAGGGAAAGACCTCGACGTAGCCGGTAAACCCCGCGTCGCTCAGGCCGCGGGGGACGTCGATCGAGCCGACGTGTCCGATGGGGCCCGCGCCGCCGACGTAGTAGACAATGCCGCGTGATTTGTCGCCGTTCTGTACGAGGTTTGACGCATATCGCACCGCACCGCCGCAGCCGGCGAGGGCGGTGACGCAGACTGCGGACAGAATGGTCCATGCGAACCGCGGCATGGATGGAATCGCTCCGTAAACGCGGGAAGAAGCCGTCGCGAGGCCGTCGGCGATTATAGGCGTCGGGCGGGGCAAGTCGACCCGACGGCGGCCGCGACGCGAGGAGCTAGCCGGCGGCGGAGAATCCGAACGACGGCGAGGTCCGGCAGGCCTGCTTTCGGCGGTACATGTTGCGGTCGGCAAGGGCGAGCAATTCCTGCGCATCGGCGGGTTGGTCGGCCTTCAGTTCGGCGATGCCGTAGCTCATGGCCGGCCGGACGGGCAGGTCCTGCATGAGCATGGCGTATTGCGAGAAAAGCCCGGTGATCCGACGGGCCATGTGCTCGGCGTGCTCGCGGCTGATTCCGGGGAGGATGACGAGGAACTCGTCGCCGCCGAAGCGGATGGCGAGGTCACCTTCGCGCTGGAACTGCCGCAGGAGCAGGCCAACGAACCGCAGCACCCGGTCGCCGGCGGGGTGTCCGAGCGTGTCGTTGATGGTCTTGAAGTGGTCAAGGTCGAACATGACGATGCTGAGCTCGGCCTCGGCATCGCGCTGGGCCTCGAACATGACGCTGAGTTTTTCGTCGAGTGCGCGGCGGTTCTTCAGGCCGGTCAGCGGGTCCTGCCACATGGTCTTCTGGGCGCGGTGCAGTTCGCGGAGGATCGTCGCGGTCCGTTCGGCGACGCGGGAGTCGATCTGGCGATGGGCGCGGTCGGCTTCGTTCCGCGCTTCGTTGAGCTCTGTCTGGAGGCCGGCGATGCCCTGGATGATCGACGCGATCTCATCGTTTCGCGCCGCGAGGGCGTCGAGGCCGGCGTTCAGCGAACGCGTCGCGATGGCCTCGCGGAGCGAGTCGATGGGTTCGGCGACGTAGTTATGCAGGGGCCAGCAGGCGATGCCGATTCCGAGCAGGCCGGCGATGACCGTGCTCCAGGTGAACGCGATGGCGGTCTGCGAGACGACCACTTCGTTGGGCACCTCGACGAGGCACGCGATGCTGGCAGGGGCGTTGGGATCGCCGGTCGCGTCGAACTCGGTATCGATCTGGCGCAGCCGACGGATGGCGCCGTCGGGTCCGCGATTCCAGAAGCGTCGGAGTCGGACGGGCCCCGGTTCGGCAGATTCCGGCGGAGCGAGCCGGCCTTCGTAGCCGGGTGCGTGCGCCGCGAGCCCGAAGAGGCGTCCGCTGCGATCCCGGACGGCGATCGCTTTGAGCGCGGCGGCGTTTTCCGGGCGTTCGACGAGCGCGGCGACGGCGCGGTCGATGTCGGCGGAGCGCACGGATTGCGTCGCGATTTGCGCGACGGCGTGAGCGAGGATTCGCGCGGTCTGATCGGCGCGGGCCGCGTCGCGGCGGATGAGATAGAGGCGGCAGAGCGCCGTCGTCGCCAGTGCGGTCGCCAGCACCAGAAGCAGGGTCGATGCACGAATGATGCGCCGGACGGATTTTTTCGGCGACGAGAGCGCGGACGGGTTGGCGTCTTTCCGGGCGCGAATGGCCTGTCCCCCTAGGCAGATCGTGCTGGACCGAGAACGCGGCCATCGGCTCGCCCCCCGGCCGCCAGACGAACGCTGCTACTAGACATTTACGATACGCCGTGGGCGAAGGCTAATCGGACGCCGGCGCGATCGGGCGGCCGGCCGATAAACGGGACGCGCCGTGTCGGGAGTCAGGAGGGTCGGGATGCCGGCTGCGTCGCGGGTGCGGTGGTTGCCGGTCTTCGGACCCAGCCGGCGGACTCGGTGTCGCGGCGGATCCGCTCGGCCTCGGCCGGATGATGAACGGCGTGGAAGCGGCCGAAGAGGAGCAGGTTGTCGGTGCGCTGTGGCATGAGCGAGAAGATGTTCAGGCTCGGGTAGTGGCGGAGCCACAGCCGCAGGCTGCCGCGCAGGGAATGGTCCGCGTTTCGGACGACCGAGATGATCCCTGCGTAGGCGAGGAACCGGTGCTCGTCGACGGCGCTGCGCAGTCGGGCGCGGACCTCGTTGGTGCCGACGCGGTAGTCGCGGCCGCGTCCGGGCGGCGGGCTGTCGAGGACGAACGAGGCCTGGAGCGTGACGCGGCCGAGCGGTCCGACCAGGCTGATGTTCTCGAACTGCATCGCGATGACGAGACGGTTGTGGTCATCGATGGCGTAGAAGCACTTCTGGGGCGCGTATTCGTACGTGTCCGGGGGCGGGGGATCGATCGCGCCGGCGTTGAGGGAAACGAAGGTGAGTTTCGCACTGCCGGAGCAGCCGGCCAGCGTTGCGAGTGTGCCGAACACGGCGATGGTGACTGCGGAGCGCGTCGGCCGAGCGGCGCGCAAACTCTGCCGTCGATCGTCGGGCCGGCCGCGTTTCACGATTCGGAGGGCAAAGGGAACTGCGCACACAGCTCGAGCGCGCGGGAACGGACGCGGTCGATGGCATCGGCGTCGCCGTTCGACGACAGGACGAGGTGAATCAGTTCGGCGATCACCGGCATGTGCTCGGTCTTCAGGCCGCGGGTGGTGACGGCCGGCGTGCCGATCCGCAGCCCGCTCGTCTCCATCGGCTTTCGCTCATCGAAAGGAATCATGTTTTTGTTAACGATGATGCCGGCCTGTTCGAGCCATTTCTCTGCCTGCGCCCCGGTCAGATTCGGATGGCCGCTGGTCAAGTCCAAGAGCATCAGGTGGTTGTCGGTCCCGCCGGAGACGAGCCGGTACTTGCGGGCCATCAGCGCTTCGGCGAGGGCGCGGGCGTTGTCGAGGATCTGCTGCTGGTAGGTCTTGAACTCCGGCCGCAGGGCCTCGCCGAACGCGACGGCCTTTGCGGCGATGATGTGAACGAGCGGTCCGCCCTGCAGGCCGGGGAACACGGCGGAGTCGATCTTCTTCGCCCAGTCGGCCTTGCACATCGTCAGTCCGGCGCGCGGTCCGCGCAGCGTCTTGTGCGTCGTCGTGGTCACGAATTCGGCGTGCGGAACGGGCGATGGATGCAGTCCCGCGGCGACGAGGCCGGCGATGTGCGCGATGTCGGCGAGCAGCAGTGCGCCGACCTCGCGGGCGATTTCGGCGAAACCGGCCCAATCCCAGATGCGGGGGTAGGCGGACGCGCCGGTGATAATGAGCTTGGGCTTGACCTCGCGCGCAAGGCGCCGCACCTCGTCCATGTCGATGCGCTCGTCTTTGCGGGCGACGCCGTACTGCGAGACGTTGAACCACTTTCCGCTGATGTTGACCTTCATGCCGTGCGACAGGTGGCCGCCGTGGTTGAGGTTCAGCGAGAGGATCGGGTCTCCGGGCGTCAGGGCGGCGAGGAAGACGGCCTGATTCGCCTGGCTGCCGGAGTGTGGCTGGACGTTGGCGTGCTCGCATCCGAAGAGCCGTTTCGCGCGTTCGATCGCGAGCGACTCGATCTCATCGACGTGCTGGCAGCCGCCATAGTAGCGCTTGCCGGGGTAGCCCTCCGCATACTTGTTCGTGAAGACGGTGCCTGCGGCGCGGAGGACGGCCGGGCTGACGTGGTTCTCGGAGGCGATGAGCTCGAGCGTATTCTGCTGTCGCTGTTGTTCGCGCTGGATGATGCCCCAAACGGTCGGGTCGGCGGACTGGACGGGGTTGGCGTGATCGGGGGACGTGGGGTGGCGCGACATCAAGAACTCCTCGAATGCACGGGGAAAACACTGTAGGAGACGCCGGCCATTGCGGCAATGGCGGCGAGCAGGTCCGAGACGGCGGCGAGCACGGAATCAGATGGTGCGCGGCCGGCCGCGATCGAGAAGCAGCGTGGGGAGGGATTTCAAGAGGCCGCGCGGATGATAGAGGCTTTCCACTTCGCCGCGACAATTGTACCAGCAATCGGTACAGGTGTTTCCGATGCTGCGCTCGCGAAGGCGCTCGACGATCTGCCGCGCGGTGTGGCGATAGAGATTGGCGACGGGACGATGACGCTCCTCGACGCAGATCGCGACGTCGCCGGTCGAGTCGATGTTGAAGAAGGCCTCGCCGGCGCGACAGTCGGGGACGCCGTCATCGAGGAAGCGGTCGAATTCGCCAAGGAACGCGGGATTGCTGAGGAAGTTGGGATACCGACTGCGCAGGGCAAGCAGGCGATCGGATACGGCGCCCTTGAGATAACGGAACCGCTTTGAGCCTGTCTTGCGGATGGAATACGGCTGGATCATGAAGTACGCGCCATGGTCGCGGGCGAGCCGGATCAGGTCTTCGATCTCGTCGATATTGTCGTGAAGCAGGACGCACATCAGGTTGACGCGCTGCCACGGATGCCGCCGCGCGGCGACGAAGCGATCAATGGCGTGGACGGCCTGCTCCCAGGCGTTGGGGATTCCACGCGACTTGTTGTGCCGGGCGGGGGTTGCGTAGTCGATGCTGATCGATGCGCCCCAGAGGCCGGCCTCGAACATCTCGGCCGCCAGGTCGGAGGTGACGAAACCGCCGTGCGTGGTGACGAAGGGAAAGTGCCAGCGTCCAATGGCACGTACGATGTCGGGCATGTCGGGCCGGAGGAACGGTTCGCCGCCGGCGATGGAGATCATGAGGGTGCCCAACGAGGCGAGTTTTTCGGCCCCTTCGGTGATCTGCTCGAGACTCTGCTCGGGAAGTTCGCCCATCGGGTCGCGCCAGTAATGGCAGAAGCCGCAGCGATAGTTGCAGCGATAGGTCACCTGCCAGGCGCACCAGACAGGGTTTCGGGCCGCAAACGCGCGGAAGAGCCGCCATTTCTTTGCGGCGGTTCCGGGCCATGCCGGCGTGGATTGTGGCGTCATTGTGATCGAGGCGGGAATCTGCGACACTGCGTCCTTCCGTCGATCCGGACTCTACGCGGGGCGGGCCGTTCACCGCAAGCGTTGTGGCAAGGGAATCGACGGAGCATCCTTGGTGACGTGTCCTGAATCTGATACAGCGATTCGGCGTGGCGATGGTTGGGGTCGTGCGATGATCGGGCGGCGGCAATTTGAGAAGTGGGGGGCTCGAATCTGGTTGGCGTGCGGCGCGATGGCGCTCGCGGCGGTTCCGGCCGCGCATGCGGCGAGCCACAAGGACGTGACGTGGTTGCCGTGCGGGGCGATCCGACTGGGACCGGGCGAGCGGTCCATCCGGTTCATCCTGCCGCGGGACTACAGCGGCGTGCTGAAGGAGCCCATGGTCTTCATGGCGCTTCACGTCATTCCGAAGGACGACGAGTCGACGACGACGCGTCCGGCGACGCAGCCGGTCATACCGCGAACGCCGCTCGTGCACATGTCCGTCGGCGATAAGCGATTGCCGGATTGGCCCGTCGGTCGCGTGGGTTCGGCGTATGCGGTCAACGTGAAAACGATTGAGTCGAACCCGGCGATCGCGGAGGGGATGCTGGAGGTGAAGTTCGGCGTCGATATCTCGGAGGGCGAGGTCTACTTCTACGCAGCCGGCGCGCCCGATCCACTGCTTCTCGGCGATGCGCTGGACGGGCCGTTGACGCTTTTCATCGAGAGGGCGACCGATCCGGACGTAAAGCAGTATTTTCAAGCGCTTCGAGATCAGTTCTCCGGGCGGACGGAGCACGCGCGAAACGGACTACGGAAGCTTCGGTCTTCGAAGGACGAGCGCGTGGCGGCCTATGCGCGGCGCGGCCTGCGACTGCTGAAGGGGATCACGCGGTCGAAATCGGAGGCCGAATCGTTCGCGTCTCGCTACCGATGGGGGCTTTATTTCCAGCAATGCGGGTACTTCCAGAAGGCGCTGGAGGACTTCATGGCCTGTTCGGAACTGGATGGGTTCCACGGGCCGACGTGGTATCGGCTGGCCGAAATGGCCGAGCGTTGCGGCATTGCGATCGAGGAGGTGGCAAACGTCTGCGAGCGATCCGGCGCGGCGGCGGAGGTGGCTGATCCGACGGTGTGGAACGTGCTGGTGACGATCCTGCGCGAGCGAACGGTGGACGTGGAGGAGGATGGGAAGAAGGTCGAGAAGAAGTTGACGGTCTCGGACGGCGACATCGCGCGGTTGAAGGAACAGTGGGTCTACGTCGAGAAAATGGTCTTCGGCGCAAGTCGCGGCACGCTGAAGCTGAACACGGCATACCACGAGATCAAGAACGAGAAGGAGCAGGCGTACACCCGGCATTGCGGGTGGCTGGCCGGCCCGACGGATGACCTGATCCAGGTCCGGGGCTGGTTCGACAGCGTCATCAGTATTCGGCCGCATCTGCCGACGGAGCGCGAGGAGACCGGCGGCGGCGACGTGGGTCCGAACGGCTGCGCGCTTTCGGATCTGGATGTAACGGCGGACTGGCAACGGATGTTCCGCCAGTGGAATCATCAGTTCGACTGGGCGGTGTCTGCCGGCGAGGCGGGAAGCGGACTGCCGATCACCGACGATGCGATCGGTTGCGGGCATTCGCCGATTCCGTCCGAGGGCTACGGCCTGCGGGCGGCAATGCGGTACTACGCGACGACCGGGATGTATCGTCACGCGAAGATCGTTCCGACGACGATGCCGCAGAAGGAAAACGAGCCGGCGTCGGACCTGCCGACGTACGTCCGCTACTGGTCGGTCGATGGCCCGTATCCGATTTCGGAGACGTGGCCGAAGACCGGCCGACCTGCCCCGCACGTGATGGACACGCTTCCGGCGCGGACCGAAGGCGCCACGCGCGTGATCGACAGCAACTCGGACTTCGTTGACCTGAAGGCGGCGCTGGGCGACGCCGGCTGGTGTCTGGCGCGGGCGGAGTGCTGGGTCAAATCGGGCGTGCGGCAGCACGTGCAGATGTGGCTCGGGTTTAATGACGGCGCGTCGGTCCGCGTGAACGACCGCGTGGTGCGGCAGGGACGGTACTACGGGACGGCGAAGTACGAGGATGGCCAGCAAGTCGACATGGTCGCGTCATACGCGACGCTGGAACCGGGATGGAACCGACTGGAGGTCGTGGTCGAGTCGTGGCCGACGCCGTTGAACAAGGGTTGGGGGTTCTCAGTCCGCATGACGCAGTTTGACGGCAAGCCGGTGCCGGGGCTTCGGTTCTCGGCTCGGCGGCCGGAGGCCGGGATCGTGCCGTCGTACGCGCCGCCGACGGCGGACAGCTGGTACAGCTGGCGGGTCGTGCAGGACGCGTTTCACGAACTGCTGCCGAGGTTGACGGACGAGACGCTCGCGGCGTTCACGGGACTGCGCGGATTGAAGATTCACGGGATGATCCAAGGCGCGGACGGAATGGCCGCGATCGAGGTTCCAAACCGCAAGCCGGACGACCGCTATCGCGACGTGCCGAGGACGTGGAGCGACTCGAAGGACCGGGATACGAAGCTGAACAACGTGCTGGATTGGGCGCGGGAGGATGTGTGCGCGGTCCGCTTCGAGAAGGACGGGCGCGTGCGCGACTTGCTGATTCTCAAACCGGAGGCGTTCGAGGCATACCTCACGCTGCTGAAGGAGCCGTCGCAGGCGGTGGACGTATACGGCCAGATCGCGCCGGCGGACCGGATCGTGGGCTACATCGTGGTGCCCGGAGCGCACGGCTCGGCGCGGACGCTGCTCGTTGCGGATGTGCTGTTGAGCGGCGAGAAGGAGCCGTGGCCGGTGGACGAGGAAGACCTGCTCGATCCAGAGCAGCGTTAACGTCCGGGGCGCGATCTCGCGTCTTCAGCGGATTGAGCTGAATGGACGATGAAAGGGGATGGGGCGTCATCCGCCTTGCGCCGAGTATCGTCCGCGCGTCGTCGTTCTGGCGGCGCACTATCTGGAATACGACGGGATGCGATTGGAAGGGGGCGCGGAGAAGTACATCCGCGCGTGCGTCCGCGCGCTGGTTTCGGCGGGGGCCGAGGTCGTCGTCAATTTCAGCGGCGATGACATCTATGCCCCGATGCGGCAAGAGTGGGACGCACACGCGTTCTCGTCGGTCCGAACCGATTGGCTGGATCGGAATCTCGGCGGGGATCGACGATTGCAATGGCGGACGATCCGCGAGCGGTTGCACTGGTTTCGATCGGTCCGGCCGGGCGCGGTTCTTGTCGTGCAACAGGGGCACGGGACGGCGTTCGGGGCATCGATCGTTGCCGCGCGTTGGAGCGGCGCGCGGGTCGTGATGTCGGTCCGACAGCCGCCATTGGCGACGTCGGATGGGGCGTCCGGTCCGGATCGTCACCGCCCGGGCATCGTGCCGTCGATGGGAATCTGGCGCTGGCGGGGGGCGCTGCGGCGACGATGGATCTGGGGTCGCTGCGATGCGATCGTGTTTAACAGTCATCGCATCCGCGAGGCGTACCGGCAGGCCGGATTCGACGTGGCGCGCGGCGTCGTTGTCGCGAACGGTGTTGAGGTGGACGTCGCGCAGCGCGATGAGCAGCCGGGCGGCCCGTTGCGGATCGGCTTTGTCGGTCAGCTCGCCCATCACAAGGGCGCGGACCTGGTCGCAACGGCGTTTCGGCGACTTGCCGCGCGCGGCCGGCCGGTGCGGCTGTCGTATTTCGGCGATGGGTCGCTGCGACGTTCGCTTAAGGCATCCTTGATTGGATTGCCCGTTCGCTTCGCCGGGTTCGTTCCGGAGCGCAGTGCGATCATTCGCGAGATCGACGTGCTGGTCCTGCCTTCGCGGCGCGAGGCATCGTCCAACGCCGTCCTGGAGGCGATGGCGCACGGGGTTCCGTGCATCGTGAGCGAGGTCGGCGGCCTGCCGGAGTTGGTGGAGGACGGTGTCACGGGACGCGTCATCCCGGCGGATGACGCTGCGGCGCTCGAGGGCGCAATCGAGGAGTTGCTCGACGATCCGGAGCTGCTGCGGAGATTCGGACATGCGGCGCGGGCGCGGGTGCTGGCGGCGCATCGACTGGAAGACCGCATGCGGGAGACGGTCGAGCTGGTGCTCGGGGGTAAGCTTCAAAGCACAATCCGACAGCGCGTTGAGTCCGGACATCGGGACGTGGAGCCGGTCGCGACGATCGCGTGCGCTGATTCGGACTGAAGGCGTACTCCACAGGATCCTGGTTGAGGTCGCTCGGCCGCATCCATCAGACGGAACGACGCGGAGCGGCGTGCGTCCTCAGAAGTTCGTGCGGCCTTCGATGGCGTCCTTGAGGATGGCCTTGCTGGCGTACTCGATTTGCGAGCCGGACGGCAGTCCGCGCGCGAGTTGGGTGATGCGGACGTTGAGCGGCGCGAGGATGCTCTTGATGTAGAGCGCCGTGCCCTCGCCCTCGAGCGTCGGATTCACCGCGATGACGACTTCCTGAATGTCGCCGCGGCGGACGCGCTCGACGAGTTTTTCGATCGTCAGGTCGCCTGGCTCGACGCCTTCGAGCGGCGCGATGTGGCCGAGCAGCACGTGATAGACGCCGCGGACAAGCCCGGTCGACTCGAGCTGCAGCACGTCCTTTGGCTGCTCGACGACGAAGACGACGCCGGCGTCGCGGCGCGGATCGGCGCAGATCGGGCAGGGATCGGATTCGGTCAGGTTGTAGCACGTGCGGCAGTGGCGGACGTTCTCCTTGACGTCGCGGATCGCGGCGGCGAGACGCAGGGCCTCGTCGCGGTCGGACTTGAGGATGTGGAAGGCGAGCCGCTCGGCACTGCGCGGTCCGATGCCGGGGAGTTTTTCGAACTCGGCCATCAGGCGGGACAGCGACTCCGGGACGTTGGTGCTCATCGATGGTCCGGCGGCGTGGCTCCGTGCGGGCTACCAGTTGACGATGTCCTGGAAGGTCACGAAGAGGAAGAGCGTCACGATCAGCGCAATGCCGATCAGTTGCGTGACGACCTGCGTCTTGATGCTGACGGGTTCGCCGCGGATCTTCTCCAGCAGGAGGAAGATGAAGAGTCCGCCGTCGACGATGGGCAGGGGAAGGAAGTTGATGACGGCCAGGTTGGCGGAGATCAGCCCGAGGAACCAGAGCAGGCTCCCGAAACCGCCCTCGGCGATTTGCGAGCCCTGACGCATGATGCCCACCGGGCCGCGGACGTTCTCGACGCCGACTTCACGGGTGAAGACGATGTGCTTGATCGACAGATAGGTGCGGATCGTCTCGTGGTAGGCGCGCTTGAAGCCGAGGAGCATCGCCTTTACGGGATTGGTCTCGCGGTGGAATTCGGCCAGCGGGTAACACATGAAGGATGCGGCGTAGCTCACGCGGAGCAGCCAAGGATCCGTGTTGGCCTCCGTGACCTTCATCTGTGCTTCAACGGTTCGACCATCCCGGCACAGGTACTTGACGGTGACGGTCTCGCCGATGTGTTGCTTCAGGATGGCCTCGACGACCTGCCAGTCGGGCAGGCTCCCGGTGCGCGAGCGACCGGGGGCCGATTCGATCTTCGCGGCGGTCGCGCCGGCGATCTCGACGATTCGCGCATCGGTCGGGAGGTTGATCGCAGTCGAGATGCTGTCCGGAACCACAACGGTCCGTTCGGAACGCCGCAACCCCTCGCGGACGGTCAGGACGACGCCCCGACCCGCGGCGAGGCGCAGCGCCTCCGTCAGTTCGGTCCAGCGCGTCATCGGCTTTCCATCGACGGCCATGACGGCCGCGCCGCGCGTCAGGCCGGCGGCACGGGCCGGTGAGGCGCGGCCGTTGACGGAATCGAGGACGTCGCCCAGGACGATGTGATCATCCTCGGCGGGGATGGGCGTGATTCCGAGCGCGGGCTTGGTCCGGGGACGGAAGAACCGGAAGCGCGTGGCGGGGCGCACGACCAGTTCGTGCAGGTCGACGGCCTCCAGCCAGCGTAGCCAGGCTTCGGCGCTGGGCATCATGCCGACGGTGGCGAGCACCTCTTGCTGATCGGCGGGCGCGAGTGTCGATTGCGTCACAAGCTCCTTCGCCAGCTCTCGCGCGGCGGCGACATCGGTGATGGCCGCGTTCAGCAGGCGCTCGCGATGTTCGACCAGGAGGGCGACCGCGGCAGCGGAGTACGGCCCGTTGCCGTTGCCGTCACGACGGACGAGCAGGCGAAGGTCGCGGTCGGGGTGGCGCTCGATCTCGCGCTGGAGGTTAGCGAACGTGGGGTGGTCGATCGCGCCGACGCGGACGATCACATCGCCGCGACGCAGTCCGCCCAGGGCGCCCGCGCCGCGCGGATCGACGTCGGCGACCAGCAGACGCGGCACCATCCCGAGCAGCGAGCACGTTCCGATGTTGGAGTCCTCGACCGGCAGCAGGCGCCAGGTGGCGGCGACCCGGGCGGTGACGCGCTGCGACGGCACGGCGACGTCTGCCTTCGAGAGGTCCTCGAGCGGGACGCGTTGCGTCGGCCGCTCGACGATCAGCTCGATCGGCAAGCCGCGCGCGTCGATCAGTGCCTGCGAGACATCACCGATATGCGCGACGTCGCGCGTCTGGCCGTCGATGCGGACGCCGACGATCAGGTCGTTGGGCTTCAGGGCATCGGGCGAGGTGTCGCCCAACAACTGGCTCGCGGTGACGAGGACGCGGCGATTGACGGCGTTTCCGAGGCCGATCTGGCGGAGCTTGACCTCGGGCTTGTATTCTGGAAGCACGCGCGGCTTCGGCTCGAGCACGTTGCCATCGCGCAGCACGGTCAGTTCAAGCTCTTCGGCCGGGTCGGACAGGACGACGGCGGTCATCAGATCGGAAAAGTCGTTCACCGGCTCGTCGTTGACCGCGACGACCTGGTCTCCGGGGCGCAGGCCGGCGCGGGCCGCGACGGATGTCGGATCGACGTACCCGACGATCGGCGGGTAGACCATTCGTCCCATCATCATGACGGCGGCGAAGACGACCGCGGCAAAGATCAGGTTCATGACCACGCCCGCGCAGACGATGACCATGCGCGGCCCGACCGGTTTGCTCGTGAAGGAGGACGGGTCATCGCGGACCTTGAGTTCGCCGGACTTGTCGACGGCGAAGTCCTCCTGGCCGAGCATCTTCACGTAGCCGCCGAGGGGCAGGACGTTGAATGAGTATCGCGTGTCGCCCCAGGTGAAACCAAGAAGCTCGCGGCCGAAGCCGATGGCGAATCGCTCCACGCGGACGCCGGCCCACTTGGCGGCGACGAAGTGCCCGAGTTCGTGAAAGAAGATGACGACGGAGAAGCCGATGATGACGAGCAGCACGTGCCACGTGTCGGTGAGCCACTCGGGTACGCCGCCTTGCGCCAGCAGGATGGTCGCGGGAGTCGCTAGACCGAGCAGCATTGCATGACCTCGCGACGCGCCCACGCATCGACCTCCATGAGTTGATCGAGGTTCGGATTGGCCTCGAAGCAGTGGCGACGCAGAACCTCCTCCACCGTCGGTACGATCTCGTGGAACCGGAGCTGGCCGCTTCGGAACGCCTCGACCGCGGCCTCGTTGGCGGCATTCAGCGCGGCGCCGGCCGTGCCGTTCATCGCCGCGACTTCGTGGCCGAGTCGCAGGGCGGGGAAGCGTTCGGGGTCCGGCGGTTCGAAGTGCATCCTCCGGATGGACGGCAGATCGAGACGATCGGTTCGTCCGAAGCGGCGGTGCGGATAGGTCAGTGCGTACTGGATCGGGGTGCGCATGTCGGGCGGTCCCATCTGGGCGACGACGGAGCCGTCGTGGAACTGGACCATCGAGTGCACGATCGACTCGGGGTGAATGACGACGTCGATCCGATCCGGCGGGATGTCGAAGAGCCAGCGGGCTTCGATGATCTCCAGCGCCTTGTTCATCATCGTGGCAGAATCGATCGTGATCTTCGGGCCCATCGACCACGTCGGGTGCTTCAGCGCATCGTCAAGCGTTGCCTGACGGATCTGATCGGAATTCCAGGTGCGAAAAGGCCCGCCGGATGCAGTCAGGTAGATCTTTTCGACTTCGGCCTGTCGGCCGGCGTGCAGGGCCTGAAAGACGGCGGAGTGCTCGCTGTCGATCGGGATGAGCGTCGCTCCCGACCTGGCGGCCAGCGGCGTGACGATACAGCCGGCGACGACGAGGGTTTCCTTGTTGGCCAATCCGATCGTACGGCCCAGTTCAACGGCGGCGAGTGTGGATGGCAGTCCGGCCGCTCCGACGACGGCGGCGAGGACGAAATCGGCATCCAGTTCGCGCACGAGTCGCGTTAGGGCGCCGTCTCCGCTGAAGATCGCGATCGGGGAGGCGACCGGCTGTTGGAGTGCGCTTCGAAGTGGGGCTTCGAAGTTGCGGTTCGCGATTGCGACGGCCCGAGGACGAACGCACCGCGCCTGGTCGGCGAGCGCTTGCCAGTTCCGGTCGGCAGCGAGGCCGACGATCTCGATTTCGTCTTCGAGGTGCGCGGCGACATCGAGCGCGTTGCGGCCGATGGAGCCGGTGGATCCGAGGACAATGACACGCTTTCGCCGCGAACAGGCGGTGGTTCGGTCCGACACGCGGCGCACTATAGAGTTGCGCGTCGAGGGCGACAAGCGGTTGGGATCGCTTGAGTTGCGAGCGCGGGTCGGTCGTTGCGGCCAGCGCTCCGGAACGGCTCTAACACGACACGATTTGTCGCTGATTGGCCTTAACATGCTGTGGCGGCTTGTGTTACGGCGAGCTTGATTCGGGGTTTGGCTGGGCACGATGACGTGCGCAGGTGCGGGGCGGTGCCCGCTGCCGAGCGGCAAGGGGCCTCGCAACTGCCGTGCCCGTGAGCCTTGACAGAGGCCCGGGGGGTGTTAATATTCCGGGCTCGGCTTATTTCGCGGGACGATGTCGTAAAGGCGGAACGAGCGTGGCAGTGAAGGGCGATCGCATTCGAATCCGGATGGAGGCATACGACCACCGCGCGCTGGACAACTCGGCGAAAGAGATCGTCGAGCACGCGAAGCGCACCAACGCGCGGGTTCGAGGTCCGGTGCCGCTGCCGACACGAATCGAACGCTACACGGTTCTGCGCTCTCCGCACATCGACAAGAAGTCCCGGGAGCAGTTTGAGATGCGAACGCACAAGCGGCTCATCGATATCTTTGAGCCGACGGCGCGGACGGTCGAGGCGTTGAATCGTCTCGTGGTTCCGGCGGGTGTGTTCGTCAAGATCAAGGCGTAGAGCGGTTCGACGCGAGTCTTGATCTTGAGTTGACGTTTCGTCTTTTTTTCAGAAGACAATTCGCCGCGTGAGCGGGATCGCGCGGAATAGACGTTCGTGAGATTCGAGCGGGGATGTTGTCTCCCATGATCGCGGCGATGTTGGGCAGAAAAATCGGTATGACCCGCGTGTTCGACGCGAGCGGCGTCTCCGTGCCGGTGACGCTGGTCGAGGCGGGACCCTGCACGGTGCTTCAGGTGAAGACCAAGGAACGGGATCGGTACGACGCGGTGCAGCTCGGCTTCGAGGATTGCAAGCCATCGCGGAGCAAGCTGCCGGCGATCGGCCATGCGCGGGCCGCCAAGACCGCCCCGAAGCGGTTTGTGCGCGAGGTGCGCCTTGGGACACCGACCGAGAAGCAACCCGGCGACGTCGTGACCGTCGAGTTGTTCGAGGAACTGGGCGTAAAGTACGTGGACGTGATCGGCACGACGCGCGGCTTCGGCACCCAGGGCGTCATGAAACGCCACGGGTTCTCCGGGCAGCCGGCATCGCACGGAACCGAGCGAAAGCACCGATCGCCCGGTTCGATCGGCGCGATGGCGGGCGACCGCGGGCGCGGCCGATCGGTCAAGAAGGGCAAGAAGATGGCCGGCCGCATGGGGGCGGCGCGGTGCACGACACGCAATCTCGAACTCACCTCGATCGACAAAGACAAGAACCTGCTGGTGATCAAGGGCGCGATTCCGGGACCGCGCGGCGGGTACGTCATCGTTCGCACGTCCAAGACGCGGACGGCGAAGGCGAAGAAGGACTAGCAGCGTGCGGCCATGATCGAGATTCCAGTCGTCAACATGCAGGGCAAACGGGTCGGGTCGGAGACGATCGATCCGGCGATTCTCGGCGGGGCGGTCCGACCGCAGTTGCTGAAGCAGGCGATCGTGGCGTATCGGGCGAGCCAGCGTCAGGGCACGGTTCGTCAGAAGACGCGCGCGGAGGTGCACGGCGCCGGACGCAAGCTCTACCGACAGAAGGGGACCGGCCGTGCGCGCATGGGCAACATCCGCACTCCGACGCGTCGCGGCGGCGGGCGGGCGTTTCCGCGCCGGCCGAACGACTTTTCGATGGACCTGCCGCGGCAGATGCGGCGGCTGGCGCGGAACTCGGCGGTGCTGGCGAAGCTCCAGGCCGGCGCGGCGGTGATCCTGGACGAGTTGAAGTTCGACGAGCCGAAGACGAAGAAGTTCTTCGCGGTGCTCCAGGCGCTGGACGCGACGAAGGGGTGCCTGCTGGCGCTGCCGTCGAACGACCCGGCGATCTGGCGCGCGGGGCGGAATATCCCGACGCTGGACCTTCGGGCGGTGACGCAGTTGAACGCCTACGAGGTGCTGCGGCGGCGGAAGCTGGTGTTTGTGCGTGACGCGTTCAAGTCGTTCGTGGCGTCGTGCGCCGCGTCGGCGACGTAAGAGGCAGTCATGGATATCTACCACATCATCCGACGACCGCTGGTGACCGAGAAGGGCACGCACCAGAGCACGCAATCGCACGCGGCGACGCGGTCGCGCGGCGGGCGCGGCGGGAGCTACACGTTTGAGGTGCATCCCGAGGCGAACAAGAGCGAGATCCGAAACGCGGTGGAGAAGATCTACAACGTGCGCGTGGTCGATGTGCGGACCAGCCGACGCAGCGGCAAGCGCCGACGCTACCGCTTCAAGTTCGGCACGACGCGTGAGACGAAGAAGGCCGTCGTGGTGCTGCACCCGGACTATCACATTGACCTGTTCTAGAGGAGCGGCGCGGACGCCAGCGAGAAGGATGGATCGGCCATGGGCGTGAAGATCTACAAGAAGACGTCGGCGGGACGGCGGTTCAGCAGCGTCAATGACTTCGCCGAGCTGGCGGGGTCGGATCAGCGCCCCGCCCGCTGCCTGGTCGTGCCGCTGCCGAAGACCGGCGGCCGGAACAACCAGGGCGTGACGACGTCGCGCTTCCGCGGCGGCGGTCACAAGCGCCTCTATCGGCTGGTTGACTTCCGCCGTAACAAGGACGGGATGCCGGGCCGCGTTGAAGCGATCCAGTACGATCCGAACCGGAACGTATTCGTCGCGCTGGTTCGCTACCGCGACAACGAGCTGCGGTACATCCTCGCGCCGCAGGGTCTGAAGGTCGGCGATGTGGTCGAAAGCGGACCCAGCGTCGAGCCGAAGGTCGGCAACGCGATGCCGCTGCTGAAGATGCCGGTCGGCATGGACATTCACAACATCGAGATGACTCCGGGCGAGGGCGGGAAGCTGGTCCGCTCGGCAGGCGTCGCCGCCAAGCTGATGGCGAAGGAAGGCGACTGGGCGACGATCGTGCTGCCCTCGGGCGAGACGCGGCAGGTGCGCGTGGAGTGTCGCGCGACGATCGGTACGCTGGGCAACGCGGACTACGTCAATATCCGCTGGGGCAAGGCGGGCCGGCGTCGATATCTCGGCCGGCGTCCGCACGTCCGCGGCGTGGCGATGAACCCCGTGGCGCATCCGCTGGGCGGTGGCGAAGGTCGATCGGGCGGCGGACGGCATCCGTGCAGTCCGACGGGCAAGCTGGCGAAGGGTGGACGGACGCGGAATCCGCGGAAGCTATCGAGCCGCCGCATCCTGCGCCGCCGGCGCAGTGTGCGTTACGGACAGGTGTCGATGCCGGGCAAGAAGTAACGGGAGCGTGCGATGGGTCGCAGCCTGAAGAAAGGTCCATTCGTCGATCCGAAGCTGTACCGCAAGGTGCAGAAGGCGGTGGAGTCCGGCTCGCGCGAGGCAATCCGCACGTGGGCGCGGCGCTGCACCATCGTGCCGGAGTTCGTCGGCCGCACGTTTGAGGTTCACAACGGCAAGACGTTCAACAAGGTCTTCGTGACCGAGGACATGGTGGGCCACAAGCTGGGCGAGTTCAGCTTCACGCGCGTGTTCCGCGGTCACTCGGGCATCAAGAAGGAGGAGGCGGCCCCGGCCGGCGGATAAGCCGGTCGTTGCGTGCTTCGGGAGTCAGGTCGCATGGCTTGGACGTCGATTCATCGCTACGCCCGCATCAGCCCGCGCAAGGCGCGGCTGGTGACGCAGTTGATCGCGGGCCGGCACGTGAACGAGGCGCTCGACCTGCTTCGGTACACGGAGAAGCGGGCGTCGTCGCTGGTGACGAAGGTGCTTCGCGCGGCGATCGCCGACGCGGACGAGCAGGAGGCGAATACGGGCGAGTTGTACGTGCATGAGGCGCGCGTGGATGCGGGACCGATCATCAAGCGCTTCCAGCCGAAGGACCGCGGCCGGGCGCATTCGATTCACAAGCACACGAGCCACATTGTCGTGACCGTGGGCGAAGGTCGCAGAAGGAAGTAGCAGGCGGCATGGGTCAGAAAGTATCCCCCATCGGATTTCGCGTCGGGATCACGGAGGAGTGGCGATCGCGCTGGTACGCGCCGAAGGCGGCGTACGGCGAGTTCCTAATCGAGGACGCGAAACTGCGACGGATCGTCGAGGAGAAGCTGAACAACCAGGCGCCTTACGCCGGCTGCTCGAAGGTGGAGATCGAGCGGACGCGGAACGAGGTGAAGCTGATCATCCACACCGCGCGACCGGGCATGGTGATCGGCCCGAAGGGCGCCGAGGTGGACAAGCTGAAGGAGCATCTCGAGGCGCTGATCGACCGCAAGGTGAGCGTGAACATCCACGAGATCAAGAACCCGGAGATCAACGCGCAGCTCGTCGGGTTCAGCATCGCCGAGCAGCTCAAGAAGCGGGCGAGCTTCCGCCGGGTGATGAAGCAGAAGTGCGAAGCGGCGATGCAGGCCGGGGCGCTGGGCATCAAGATCATCTGCAAGGGGCGGCTGGGCGGTTCGGAAATGGCCCGCTGCGAGACGCAGAAGATGGGCTCGATCCCGCTGCAGACGCTTCAGGCGCGGGTGGATTACGGCTACGCGATTTCGCGCACGACGTACGGCACGATCGGCGTTCGGGTGTGGATCTACACGGGCCGGTACAGCGAGCCGAGTCCCGAAGCGACGGACGGCGACGGGGCGGCGGCGCCTCGGCGGTCGCGCGGGCGGCTGTAGTCCTCGGCAGGGCTGGGAGAGACCGACATGGCGATGATGCCGGCACGAGTCAAGTTTCGCAAACAGCAGCGCGGCAAGATGAAGGGAAACGCGACGCGCGGGAACTACGTCTCGTACGGCGACTACGGGTTGCAATCACTGGAGGCGGGCTGGGTAACGGGCCGGCAGATCGAGGCGGGCCGCGTCGCGACGACGCACTTTCTACGGCGCGAGGGCCGCGTGATTGTGCGGATCTTCCCGCACAAGTCGGTGTCGGGCAAGCCGCTCGAGGTGCGAATGGGCACGGGCAAGGGCGAGCCGGAGTTTTGGACGGCGGTGGTGAAGCCGGGAACGATCCTGTTCGAGGTGGGCGGCGTGAGCGAGGACATCGCACGGGCGGCGCTGCAGCGCGTGGCGCACAAGATGCCGGTGCGGTGTCGCTTCGTGAAGCGACGTCACGTGGTCGGATGATCGGAGCGGCGGCGCGATGAAGATGACGGAGATTCGACAGTTGAAGTCCGACGAGTTGCACGCGGAGCTGGACCGGCTGCGGCGGCACCTGTTCGATCTGCGAAGCCAGGCGGTGACGGAGAAGCTGGCGGACTCGTCGCAACTCCGCAAGACGAAGGCGGACATTGCGCGGATCTTCACGGCGATGAACGAGCGCGGCGAGCAGAACATCGAGCAGCGGCAGTATCACATGGAAGCCGTCGCGACGCATCGCAAGGGCAAGAAGAAGTCGTAGCCAGCGGGATTGCAGGCGAGGATCGGATCGATGACAGCAGCGCAGACGACCACAGCAACAGAGCGAGAGCCGCGCCGACGCGAGGTCGGCATCGTGACATCGGCGGCGAGGAACAAGACCGTGGCCGTGCGGATCGACCGGTTGGTGAAGTGGCCGAAATACGGCAAGTACCTGCGCCGGCGGACGCGCGTGCACGTGCACGATGAGAAGAACGACGCGAAGGTCGGCGACCTGGTCGAGATCATGGAGTGCCGGCCGATCAGCCGGACGAAGTCGTGGCGACTGGTCCGCATCCTGCGGTCGTCGGGAGAGGGGGCGTAGGCGATGCTTCAGGCGCAATCGACGGTCGACGTGGCCGACAACACCGGCGCGAAGCGCGTGCAGATCATTCGCGTGCTGCGCGGCTCGACGGCGCGGGGCAAGTACACGCGCCGGACGGCGTCGGTGGGCGACCTGGTGATCGGCGCGGTGAAGAAGGCGTTGCCGAACAGCGAGTACATGATCGGGCCGACGCGCAAGGACCGGGGCTCGCGGCGACGGGTCCGGTGCGTGGTGGTCCGGACGGCGGCGCCGGTGCGGCGGCCGGACGGCAGCTACGTGCGATTCGACCGCAGCGCGGTGGTGCTGGTGGACCCGGAGGGCAATCCGAAGGGCACGCGCATCTTCGGCGCCGTGGCGCGCGAGCTTCGCGAAAAGGGTTACATGAAGATCATTTCGCTGGCCAGCGAAGTGGTGTGACGAACGGACGGACGAGCAATGGCGTCGAAGATCAAAAAGGGCGACCAGGTGATGGTGATCAGCGGCGATCACCGCGGCGAGTCGGGCAGGGTGCTGCGCGTCAATCCAAAGCGCAACGTCGTGCTCGTCGAGGGCGTCAACCTCGTCTATCGCCACCTGCGGCCGAGCCGGCGCAATCCGCAGGGCGGCCGGATCCGCAAGGAGGCGCCGCTGGCGATCTCGAACGTGCTGCCGGTGGATCCGAAGACCGGTCGTCCGTCGCGGGTGCGGTTCGAGGTGGAGCGCGACGCGGCGGGTCGAATCGTGTCGAAGCGTCGCGTGACGCGCGGGGGCACGGTGTTGGACGAGGTGTACCGCCGCTCGTAGCGGCAGGGGTCGGCGATGGCGCGTTTGGCGGAACGCTACAGAAACGAAGTGCTGCCGGGGCTTCGGAGCGAGCTGGGCCGGCAGAACCCGATGTCGATTCCGAGGATCGAAAAGGTCATCGTTTCGATGGGCATTGGCCGCGCGACGCAGGAGCGCAAGCGTCTGGAAAACGCGCGGAAGGAGCTGGCCACGATCACCGGTCAGCTTCCGCTGGTGTGCAAGGCGCGCAAAAGCGTGTCGAACTTCAAGGTCCGTCAGGGTCAGGAGACGGGCCTGAAGGTGACGCTCCGCGGCAAGCGGATGTACGAGTTCATCGATCGGCTGGTGACGATGGCGATTCCCCGCGTGCGCGACTTCCGCGGTCTGGATCCGAAGGGGTTCGACGGCCGCGGGAACTACAACTTCGGCCTGTCGGAGCAGACGGTGTTTCCGGAGATCGAGGCGGACAAGGTCGAGTTTCCGCAGGGGATGAACATCACGATGGTGACGACGGCGCGCAACGACCGCGAGGCGCTGCTGCTGCTGAAGAAGATGGGATTGCCGTTCCGGTCCTAGGCGTCGGCCGGACCGAGGGAGTTTGGAGGCCGCATGGCTCGCAAGTCGCTACGGATCAAGTCGGCGCGTCCGCCGAAGTTCAGCACGCGGAAGTACACGCGGTGCCAGGTCTGCGGACGATCGCGCGCGGTGTATCGGAAGTTTCGGCTGTGCCGCATCTGCTTCCGGAACATGGCGAGCGGCGGGTTGATCCCGGGCGTGAAGAAGGCGAGCTGGTAGTCCCGGAACGGGTGAGGCAAGACGTATGTGGAGCGATCCGATCGCAGACCTGTTGACGCGAATCCGTAACGCGACGCGCAACCGGGCGAAGCAGGTGCTGGTGCCGCGGAGTCGACTGAAGCTGGATGTGTGCCGGGTCCTGCGCGAGGAGGGCTACATCCAGGACGTGGATGAGATCGCGGACGACAAGCAGGGGTTGCTGCGGATCACGCTGAAATACGGTCCGCGCGGCGAGCAGGTGATCCGCTCGGTGCGACGGGAGTCGAAGGGCGGCCGCCGGCTGTACGTGGGCGTCGAGAAGCTGCCGCGCGTCGAGGACGGGATGGGAATTGCGATCCTGTCGACCAGCCGCGGCGTGCTGAGCGACCGCAAGTGCCGGGAGCTGCGCGTCGGCGGCGAACTGATCTGCACGGTGGCATAGTCGGACCAGGGTGTGCGATGTCTCGGATAGGCAAGAAACCGGTCGAGGTTCCGTCGGGCGTGAAGGTCGACATCCGGGGCCGGACTGTGAAGATCACCGGCCCGAAGGGCAACCTGAGCTGGACGCACGCGCCGGAGGTTCAGGTGCTGCACGACGCGAAGAGCGGGGCGCTGCAGGTGTCCCGGCTCGGCGAGTCTCGGGCGCATCGGGCGCTGCACGGCACGACGCGGGCGTTGCTGAACAACATGGTGCGCGGCGTGACGCAGGGTTTCAGCCGCAAGCTGGAGATCTACGGCACGGGCTACAGCTGCAAGGTCGTGGGCAACAAGCTCCAGTTGTCGGTGGGCTTCGCGCACACGGTCGATCTGGAGATCCCGTCGGGCGTGAAGGTCGAAATCGAAGTGCCGGCGACGAAGGGCAACGAAGTGCCGGCGAAGTTTGAGGTCGTGGGCATCGACAAGCAGGTGGTCGGCCAATTCGTGCGGACGATCAAGGACGTCCGGCCGCCCGAGCCGTACCAGGGCAAGGGCATCCGGTACGCGGGTGAGCAGATCCGCCGCAAGGCCGGCAAGGCGTTCGCCGGCGCCGGCGGCGGCGCGTAGGCGTCGAATCGAGGACGCGAGCGATGAACTCGTTGAAGCGAAAACACGTTCGGCACGCGCGACGCAGACTCCGCGTCCGGCGCAAGGTCTTCGGCACGGCCGAACGGCCGCGACTGACGGTCTTTCGGAGCAACAAACAGATTTACGCGCAGATCATCGACGATCTTGCGGGTCACACGCTGTGCGCCGCGAGCACGCGCGAGGCGGACCTCAAGTCCGAAGTGAAGCGCGGGAGCAACAAGTCGGCGGCGGCCGCCGTCGGGCGCGTTCTGGCGGCGCGGGCGAGGATGAAGGGCGTCCGGCAGGTTGCGTTCGATCGCAAGGGATACCGGTACCACGGCCGGATCAAGGCCCTCGCGGACGCGGCGCGCGAGGCGGGATTGGCGTTTTAGAACGCCGGGACGCGGTGCGTTCCGGCACGTCGGAAATCAGGAGCAGACATGGCACGAGCGGGCAGGACGACGACCGAGCAGCCGGCGCGAGAGCTCGGCGGGATCGAGGAGCACGTGGTGCGCGTGTACCGCTGCGCGAAGGTCGTGAAGGGCGGTCGCCGGTTCAGCTTTGGTGCGCTGCTGGCGGCCGGCGATCGGCAGGGGCGCGTGGGCCTGGGCTACGCGAAGGCGAACGAAGTGCCGCCGGCCGTGGAGAAGGCGAAGAAGCGCGCGGTGCGCGACATGGTTCGCGTGAAGCTGAGCGGCTCGACGATCCCGCACAAGGTGATGGGCCGTTACGGCGCGAGCCGCGTGCTGCTGATGCCGGCATCGGAGGGCACGGGCGTCATCGCGAGCGAGACGGTGCGAGCCGTTCTGGAACTCGCGGGCGTCAAGGATTGCCTGACGAAGGCGTACGGTTCGACCAGTCCGAAGAACCTGTCCAAGGCCGTGCTGGACGGGTTGCAGAAGCTTCGCAGCCGGGACGACGTGGCGGCGCTTCGCGGCGTCGCGTTGCCGGCGTGAGAGTCAGCGAATGAACATCACCGAGATCACCAAACAGGCCGGGGCGCATCGACGCCGCAAGCGCGTCGGCCGCGGCGAGGGCAGCGGACTCGGCAAGACGTCCGGACGCGGCAACAAGGGCAGCGGCGCGCGGGCCGGCTGGCAGTTGCGGTTGCTGCGCGAGGGTGGCCAGATGCCGACGTTCCGGCGGACGCCGAAGCGCGGCTTCAGCAACGTTCAGTTCCGCACCGTGTACCAGGTCGTAAACGTCGGCAGTCTCGAGACGCGCTTCGAGCCGGGCGCGCACGTGACGGCCTCGGCGCTGGCGGCGGCCGGGCTGATCCGCTGTGCGACCGATCCGGTCAAGATCCTGGCGGGCGGCGAGTTGACTCGGAAGCTGACCGTCGAGGCGCAGCGTTTCAGCGCCGACGCGGCGAAGAAGATCGAGGCGGCGGGCGGGACCATTAAGCGACTGGGTCCGCAACCGAAGCCGAAGTTCGTCAAGCGACCGCCGGCGCCGGCGGCCGCGGCGGACGAAGGCAAGCCCGCGAAGAAAGACAAGGCCAAGCCGGAGAAGAAGCCCAAGGGCGATGCGCCGAAGGGTGATGCGGGCGGCGCGCCGGAAGGTGGCGAGGCATAGGGGCCGGGCGAACGTGAGTCCCTCGCGATGAGCTCGCGCGGGCACGGGTGTCGACGATGATTCGGGCGTTTCTGAACATCTTCAAGGTGCGCGACCTGCGGAACAAGGTCTTGTTCACGCTCGGGCTGCTGCTGGTCTACCGGGTCGGGTTCTACGTTCCGATTCCCGGCGTGGACCAGGAGAAGCTTGCGATACACCTGCGCGCCGGCGAGGGCGACGGCGGCCTCGGACAGTTGACCGAGTACTTCGCGATGGTTACCGGCGGCAACCTGAACCAGAGCACGCTGTTCGGGCTCGGGATCATGCCGTACATCTCGGCGTCGATCATCTTCCAGGTGCTCGCGACGGTCATTCCCGCGTTGGAGAAACTGCAACGCGAAGGCGAGTCCGGCCGTCGGAAGATCCAGGAGTACACGCGCTACGCGACCGTGCTGCTCTGCGTCATTCAGGGCATGTTCTGGCTGCGCTACATCCAGTCCGGCGGACTCGTCTATCCCGAGTTCTCCGGAACGATGTCGTTCTGGCTGATGGGCCTGATCGGCATGACGGCCGGGACGATCTTTCTGATGTGGCTCGGCGAGCAGATCGACGAGTACGGGATCGGCAACGGCATCAGTCTGATCATTATGGCGGGCATCGTGGCGCGGATGCCGAACGCGCTGATCTACTTGGTCCAGAACATGCGTTTGACGATTGGTTCGGCGTCGGGCGGCGAGATCGGGCCGGGCAAGATCGTCTTTCTGCTGGTGGCGTTCGTTGCGGTCGTGGCGGGGTCGATCCTGATCACGCAGGCGCAGCGGCGGATCCCGATCCAGCAGGCGAAGCAGACGCGCGGCCGGCGGGTCTACGGCGGCCAGCGCCAGTACCTGCCGCTGCGGGTGAATCACGGCGGCGTGATGCCGATCATCTTCGCGAGTTCGCTGCTTCTGTTCCCGACGATGTTCTTCAACTGGCTGAACGCGGCGTTTGGCGGCACGTTTTCGGCGCTGCTGAGCGATTCGTTCCAGCGTACCAGCGTGATCTACGCGTTGACGTACATCCTGATGGTCTACTTCTTCGCGTACTTCTGGACGACCGTGCAGTTCCAGCCCAAGGAGATGGCCAATCAGCTCCGCGACTACGGGAGTTTCATCCCCGGACTGCGGCCCGGACGGCGGACGGCCGAGTACCTTGAGCGCGTGATGATGCACATCACGTACGTCGGAGCGGGCTTCCTTTCGGTCATCGCGCTGGTGCCGCAGGTCGTCGCCGACATGCTGAATATCCCGATCCTCGTGTCGTCGTTCCTCGGCGGGACCGGCTTGCTGATCGTCGTGAGCGTGACGCTCGATCTGGTGCAGCGAATTGAGGCGAATCTGGTCATGCGAAATTACGCCGGCTTTCTCGAAGGCGGGCCGGGCGGCGGTCCGAGGATCAAGGGAGCCTACGCGTGAGAGTCGTGCTGCTCGGCCCCCCTGGCGCCGGCAAGGGCACTCAGGCCGCTCGTCTGGCCGAGGCGCTTCGCGTGGTGCACCTGTCGAGCGGCGACATCCTGCGGGCGGAGCGGGCAGCCCGGACGCGATTGGGTCAGGAAGCGCAGCGCTACATGGATTCCGGGGCGCTGGTTCCGGACGAAGTGGTGCTGGAGATGATGGCCGGGCGGATGCAGTCGTCGGATGCGGAGGCGGGTTTCGTTCTGGACGGGTTTCCGCGGACGATCCCGCAGGCGGAAGGGTTGGATCGCCGGCTGGAGGCCGCGCACCGGCCGATCGACCGCGTGGTGAACATCGAGGTTTCGGACGAGGTGGTGACGCCGCGGTTGACGGGTCGGTGGTCGTGCCCGAAGGACGGCCGGGTGTATCACGAGCAGTACTCTCCGCCGAAGTCGGCGGGGACATGTGACATCTGCGGGACGGCTCTCGTACGCCGCCGCGACGACGAGCCGAGCGTGGTGCGTCAGCGATTGGCGACGTATCACGCGGAGACGAAGCCGCTGATCGACTACTACCGGCGGCGCGGCGTGCTGGCAAGTGTGAACGGCGACGGCGAGATCGACGTGGTGTTTGAGTCGATCCGGGCGGCGTGTCGAGGATCGGGATGAGAGGGTCCGCGGACTTGAACGTGGGACAGAGGCCAGCCTCCGCGGGAATCGAGTACAAGAGCCCGCGGGAGATCGAGTTGATCCGCGCGGCCGGGCGTGTCGTGTACCTCGTCCTGGAGGAGATGCGGCGGCTCGTTCGCCCGGGTGTGCGGACGGCGATGCTGGCCGAGGCGGCGGATTCGATCGTTGCGTCGTTCGGCGGCGAGGCGCTGTTCCGCGGCGTTTCGATTTCGTCGGCGAAGTTTCCATTCCCGTCGTCGCTGTGCATCAGCGTCAACGAGGAAGTGGTCCACGGAATACCGGGGCCGCGCGAGCTGAAGGAAGGCGACATCGTCAGCATTGATTGCGGCGTGCGGCTGAAGGGCTACTGCGGCGACGCGGCGACGACGCTGCCGGTCGGCCGGATCGCGCCGGACGTACAGCGTCTGCTCGACGTGACGTCCGAGGCATTGGACCTGGCGATCCGCGAGATGCGGCCGGGCCGGATGTGGAGCTCGATCGCGACGCAGATTCAGAAGCTGGTGGAGGGGAACGGATTTTCGGTGGTCCGCGAGTTCGTCGGTCACGGCATCGGCCGGTCAATGCACGAGCGGCCGAACGTTCCGAACTTTACGGATCGCCATCAGCGTCGGAGCGACTTCGAGCTGCGGCCGGGCCTGGTACTGGCGGTCGAGCCGATGGTGACGATGGGCGGACCGCAGGTGATGCACGGCGACGAGTCGGGCTGGCCGCAGGTGACGCGGGACCGCAGTTGGGCGGCGCATTTTGAGCACACGATCGCCGTAACGGCGAGCGGTGTGGACGTGTTGACCGACGGGCGTCCGGGAGCGGAGTCATGAAGGTACGCAGCAGCGTTCGGCGGATTTGCGAGAACTGCAAGATCGTGAAGCGTCGCGGGATCGTGCGCGTGATCTGCACGAACCCGCGTCACAAGCAGAAGCAGGGATAAGCGCTGGGCGGGGCGCTCGCCGCCCCGGGAGTCAGGAGTTATGCCTCGTATCGCCGGTGTGGATATTCCGAACGACAAGCGGATCGACGTGGCGCTGCGCTACATCTACGGCGTCGGCCCGATGAACGCGCGCTGGATCCTCAAGGAGGCGGGGATCGACCCACACGTCCGCGCGAAGAACCTGAGCGAGGACGAGATCGGGCGGATTGCGGCGGTCATCGATCGTTCCTACGTCGTGGAAGGTCAGCTCCGGCGGCAGGTGCAGCAGAACGTCGCGCGTCTGCGAGACGTTCAGTGCTACCGCGGCTATCGGCATCGGCGCGGACTGCCGGTGCGCGGCCAGCGCACGCGGACCAACGCGCGGACGCGAAAGGGTCCGAAGAAGACCGTGGCCGGGAAGAAGGGCGTGAAGGAACTGCGGCATTGACGCGGAGCCGGCGGCGCATCGGCCCGGGTCGCGAACGACGGGAGACAAGACTTGGCAAAGGCAGCAGGCAAAAAGAAACAGCGGCGCAACGTCGCGAAGGCGATCGTTCACGTCCGCGCCACGTTCAACAACACGATGATCACCGTGACGGACACGAGCGGTGCAACGCTGTGCTGGGCCTCGGCCGGCACGGTCGGCTTCAAGGGTACGCGAAAGAGCACGCCGTTCGCGGCGCAGCGCGCGGCCGAGACCGCGGCGAATGCGGCGCGGAAGTTCGGCATTCAGGAGGTCGAGGTGAAGGTCAAGGGCCCGGGCTCGGGCCGGGAATCGGCGGTGTCGGCGTTGCAGGCGGCCGGACTGCGGATTCAGTCGATTGAAGACGTAACGCCGCTGCCGCACAACGGGTGCCGCCCGCCGCGGAAGCGGCGCGTCTAGCCGTCGCAGGATCGGAGAAGATCGATCGATGTCGAGAGAACTTGGACCAGCGTGTCGGAAGTGCCGCCGGGAGGGCATCAAGCTGATGCTGAAGGGCGCGCGCTGCGAGACGGCGAAGTGCCCGATGGAGCGTCAGTGGCGCAACTTCCCGCCGGGCATGCACCCGTATCGCCGGGCGAAGGGGACGGAATACGCCAAGCGGCTGCGCGAGAAGCAGAAGGTGAAGCGCTACTACGGCGTGCTGGAGGCGCAATTCCGCCGGGTGTTCGCGCAGGCGCAGCGCTCGACGCAGAACACCGGGGTGGCGCTGCTCACGCTGCTGGAGCGGCGGCTGGACAACGTCGTGTTCAAGATGGGTCTGGCCGCGTCGCGCAAGTCAGCGCGACAGGCGATCCTGCACGGGCATTTCGAGGTGAACGGCGTAACGGTGGACCGGCCGAGCTACTGCGTGCGACAAGGGGACCGGGTGACGGTCAAGTCGCGCGAGGCGAGTCAGAAGCTCGCGAAGGCGGCGTTGGAGGCGAGTGCGTCGCGTCCGCCGCAGGGCTGGCTGCAGGTAAACCTGGAGCAGATGCAGGGTTTGGTCGTGGCCCTGCCGAGCCGGGAGGACGTGCAGATTCCGGTCGAAGAGAACCTGATCGTTGAGTTCTGCAGTCGGTGATGCGCGTGATGGACGAGTCGACAATGCTGATCGAAAAGGCGGTTTCGGGGTTGGAGCCGTCGTTGCGACTGCCGCGGATCACGGCGGATCGCGGCGCGCGAGTTCGGGAGGTCAATGCGATGCGGATTCGGTGGCGTGGCCTTGAATTGCCGTCCTGTGTCGTTCGTGACGAGAGCGTCAGCAGTCTGAAGTACGGCCGGTTCCTGATCGAGCCGTTCGAGCGCGGGTTCGGGACGACGGTCGGCAATAGCCTTCGTCGGATTCTCCTGTCGAGCCTGGAGGGGGCGGCGGTGACGTCGGTCCGCATTGCGCGGGCGGAGCACGAGTTTTCGAGCCTGGAGGGCGTGCTCCAGGACGTGACGACGATCATCCTGAACATCAAGTCGCTGGTCATCCGCCACGACGGGGAAGGCGTCCGGACGATGCGTCTGCACGCCGATGGTCGCAAGGGCGAGATGGTCGAGGTCCGCGCCGATCAGTTCGAGTGCGATCCGGCGATCGAAGTGATCAACAAGGACCAGCTCGTCGCGACACTCACTGCGAACGTGCCACTGGACATCGAGCTGACGGTGGCCAAGGGCCGCGGCTACGCGACGGCGGACGAGAATCGCTCCGGCGAGCAGGTGATCGGCGTCATTCCGGTCGATTCCGTCTTCTCCCCGGTGACGCGAGTGCGGTACCGCGTGGAGGACACGCGCGTCGGGCAGCGGACGAACTACGACCGGCTCGTGATGGAGATCTGGACGAAAGGCACGATTACGCCGGAGCTGGCGCTGGTCGAGGCGGCGAAGATCCTGCGCAAACACCTCAACCCGTTCGTGCAGTGGGTCGATTCGGGCGAGGCGGTCGCGACGCGGGAGGACGTGGTTCCGACGATGATCGAGCCGACGATCGATGAGGCGCTCGAGGCGAAGCTTTCGATGCCCGTCTCGGAGCTGGATCTTTCGGTCCGCGCGAGCAACTGCCTCGATTCAGCGAAGATCGCAACGGTCCGCGACCTCGTGCAGTGGACCGAGCCGGACCTGCTGAAACTGCGCAGCTTCGGAAAGACCTCGATGCGCGAAGTCAAGCGGAAGCTCGCCGACATCGGGCTGGCCCTGGGCATGCGGTTGACCTCCGGCGGGTCCCCGACCGGCGGCGACGGCAGCCGATCGACCGACAACGTGTCCGTCTGAGGATGGTCAGAAGCGCGCGGAAGGGCGGCGAAGGGAGATAGCGACTCATGCAACATCGGATTGCCGGACGACGCCTTACTCGCACGCCGGCCCACGGTCTGGCGATGCGCCGCAACCTCGCGCAGAGCCTGATCGAGCACGGCCAGATTGAGACCACGCTGCCGAAAGCGAAGGAGTTGCGTCGGTTCGTCGAGCGATTGATCACGGTGGCGCGGCGCGGCGATCTGCGCTCGCGGCAGCGCGTGCTGTCGATTCTGGGCGATCGCGCCGTCATCCCGGGTGATCAGCAGGAACGTTACGAGTCGATGAGCTCGACGCAGCGGGCAAAGGTGCTGGTCGCGCGCAGCGGCCGTCGGCATCGGACCGGCGCTGTCCCGGCGGCGTACAACAAAAAGAAGATCCCGTTCGTCGCCACGTCGGTCGTGCACAAACTGATGACCGAGATCGCGCCGCGCTACAAGGACCGGCCGGGCGGCTACACGCGGATCATCCGGCTGGCAAAGCGGCGGATCGGTGACAACAGCTCGCTGGCGATCCTGCAACTGGTCGGCGACGAGGAGAAACCGGACGCGAACGTGCGAAAGGTCGTCGGGCGACGAAAACTCCGGACCGAGAAGCGCAAGCAGATGCTCAAGGGCGCGACGGTGAAGCGTGCCCGGGGCGGTAAAAAGAAGTCGGCCGAGTCCGCAGGCGACGCGGCAGCGCCGACGAAGCCGGAGTAGGCCCGGTCGGGCTGGCCCATCGGCGGAGGAAGCCGCATGTCGGCGGCCTGCGTATTCTGCCGGATCATCGCCGGTGAAATCCCCTCGATGCGCGTTTACGAGGACGCGTCGATCGTCGCGTTCCTCGACATTGCTCCGCTGGCTCCGGGGCACCTGCTCGTGGTTCCGCGAGTCCACGTCACGACGCTTTTCGAGATGACCGAATCGCAGGTGTCGACCGTGGCGGCCCAACTGCCGCGGCTGGCAAAAGCGGTTCTGCGCGTTACGGGCGCGAGCGGGCTGAACGTCCTGCAGAACAACGGCCGCAGCGCCGGGCAGGTCGTCGAGCACGTGCATTTCCATCTCATTCCGCGAGTCGAATCGGACGGTCTGGGCTTTCGATGGAACGCGGGGAGCTACCCGCCGGGCCGCGCCGAGGACGTGCAGCGTCGTCTCGTCGCGGAGTTGTCAGACCGTTCACAAACCGGTTGACGCCGTGCGCGTCCGCGCGACGATGCCACCGCGACACCCGCGCGGATTTCAGGCATAATCTCCGATTTCTGACGCGAGTCGGGAGAACTCCGAATGTTCGATCTCATGCGGCGTGTACTCCCCGCGGCGCTGATGCTGCTCGGCGGACCGAATGTCGCGGCCGAGCCGCTCGGCGGCGCGGAACACCCGCCGGGCTGCGCCGGCATGGCGTATCGCCTTGAGCGGCCGGGCCTGGACTACCGCGATGTGTTGACGCGTACCGACGGACGCCGGCTCATCGGGCGCGTGCTGGAGTGGGGGCTCGACGTCTGTCTCTTCGACTCGGTCGGACGGGCCGAGGTGATCCCGGCGGGCGACGTCCGCGCGATCGCGCTGCGTCGCGATGGGCGGCTGAGCGCGCGGCCGACGGCGGCCGATCTGACGGTCGAGTATGTCTCGCAGTGGGCGGGCGGCGGGGCCGGGGCGGACGAGTCGGGTCCATCGGGCAAGCGACTGTCGATTCACGTGCGCAATGCGGGGCTCGCGCCGGCGGGACCATTCAGCTATCGGGTTTCGGTCGACGGCAACGCGATTCACGAAGGGAGAACGTCGCAGGCGCTTGCGGCGGGCCAGGTCGCGACGATCGGCGTGGACTGCGACGTCGCGAGCGTGCGCGGCAAGTTGCTGCTTGTCGAACTGGACGTAAAGAACGAGTTGTCGGAAGCGGCGGAATGGAACAACCGCTTTACCGATGTGCTCGGCGGTCTGCCGGTCCGCGTGGTTGTTCCGGCGGATCGGCATCGAGCGATCTCCAACGCGCGGAATCTCGTCGACACGTTCTGCTTCGAGGATTGGATCCAGTACCACGCGCAGCTCTTCAACCGCATTATCGAACAGTCGGTGTATCCATCGCTTCCGCACGGCTCGACGGCGCGGATCCACATCGAGCAGATTACGATCGCGCCGACGCCGGAGGCGGATTCCCTCGCGGCGTCCGCGCCGGCGAGTCAGCCGGCGGCCGTCGCATCGATCGCGCCTGCGTCCGGTTCATCATCGCAGCCGGCCGAGCCGCAGGTCGCTGAGCAGGAGCAGCCGGTCGGCGTCCCGAAGATCGGAATGATCGAGTTCGAGCGATTGCCGGCCGGTGGGGCGGCGGCCGGATCGATCGGCTTGGTCGATTGGGGTGTGGAGCGCGCGCTCGGTCGCGCACTCGGGTTGATCGATCCGACGGCGCTCGATACGCCGGTGACGTCGGTGCTCGTGCGGGGATCGAACAGCGAGTTTGTGCAGCGCGAGTTCTTCCCGCCGGAGCGGACGTTGCTGTCGGCCGGCGGTGCGGCTCCGCTCTCCGAGCTGGAGGTGCGATACCTCGAACGCATCTTCAGGCGTCAGCTCGGCGTCCCCGGCGAGTATCTGTACGGGTTGCCGCGGATCTGCGGGCTGCGGGTGGTGGATGGCTCGGGCCGCGATCTGCCCGGCGTCGATGTCGCGGTGTTCCAACGGCGCGTTAGCGCCGACGGCGCGGTCGTGATTCCTGAAGAGCCGGTCTACATTGGCGAAACCGACACCCGTGGCCGGTTTGCGCTGCCGCCGCGCGATGCCAAGGGCGCGCCGACGCCGAACGGATACGCACTCGCGCCGAATCCGTGGGGCGAGCTGGCGGCCGATGGTTCAAACGGGCTGTTCCTCGTGCGCCTGCGGAAGGATGCGAACGAGGAGTACGGGTTCGTGTCGGTGCTGGATTTCAATCTGGCGTACGCGCGGGGTTCCGTCGATGCGTATGACCATCTGATTCCGACGCGGCTGGCGGGCGGCGGGGGGCCGCCGGCGCCGCGCTATTGCCGTACCAAACCCGACTTTGAGTCGCCTGAGACACACGTGCAGGTTATCTGGCCGACGAGCGCGTCGGCGACGGCGTGGGAGTATCGGGTTTATGCGAAGATCGGTTTCGACGAGCCGCACTGGGCGCTGGTCGAAACGGTGCCGAAGGAGAAGGCGACCGCGCGTGGCGTATTCAGCCTCAGCGTGCCGCTGGCGCCGTACGAACGGCGCCCTTCGCCGCGCGCGGGCGATCCGCTCGGATGCCAGTTCGCCGTTTCGTGCGTCGACCGCGACGGACGCGAAGGGCCCCTGTCGATGGTCACGACCGAGCCGTACTCCGCCGAGGCGATGAAGCTGGCGATCCTCCGCGGGACGGCGTATTTCTCGCTCGCCGGGCCGCTGCGGCGCGGCTTGGTGAAGACGAACATCAATTCGATCCACGACGTGTACGGCCTGCGTTTCACGCAGTTTCCGGGCTACGAGCCGTGGGGCGGCGGGATGGCGTTCGATGCGCAGGACCGGCTCCTGATGACTGATCCGTATCACCATCAGTTGTGCTGGTACGAGAACGGGGTCCTCGTGCGCGTTCTCGGCGATCCGCGGCACAGCCCGGATGCGTACGGACGCGGCAAAGAGCAGTTTCACACGCCGATGGACGTGACGATCGATGACCGGGGACGGATCTACGTGGCCGACACAGACAACGATCGCGTCCAAGTGTTCGATGCGCAGGGGACGTTTCTGACGACGTTTCAGGACGACACCGGCGACACCGAGCTATTTCGCAAGCCGACGGCGATCGGGTTTGCCTACGGTAAGGTGTGCGTGACCGATTCGGACGGGACGAGGATCCAGGTCTTCGAGCCGTCGGACGAGGCGTGGAAGCTGCGCCGCGTGCTCAAGGGCGTTCGCGACGCGGACCGCGCTCTGGCCGGGGCGTCCGGTCGCATTTATGCACTCGGGCGAAATACGCTGGGAAACTGGGCGATCCTGATCTACCCGATCGAGCCGATGCCCGAGGGCGACGTGCCCGAGCGAACGATCGAGCGTGTCATCAAGGGCATGGTTCGCGAGCCGCGCGGGTTGTATCCGGATGGCACGGGGCACGCGCTTTACATTACCGGGTATCCGTTCGTGACGCAGCGCTTGATGCTCGAGTAGCGCTGATCCCCGGGATGCCGCTCCGAGACGGGCAGGGCAATCAGCGGATTTGGCCGCGGCCGAGGTCCTCGTCGCTCAGCAGGCGGAATCGCTTTGCGGACAGGACGGTGGCGGCCGTGACGACGTCTTCGCAGTGGATGGCGATGGGGAAATGGTCGGACGGATGGACCAGCAGCGGGTAGATGTAGCTGATGCTCAGCTCGGCCGCGAGCAGCGCGGCGCAGACCGTCGGCAGGGCATCGACGCTGGGCAGTTCGACCACGACGAGTTCGCTTTCGTTGACGGCGAAGTCGGCGGCCTTGAGCAGTCGCTTGGCTTCATCGACCTCGTCGCAGATCAGGCGGAGGATGGCGCAGTCGGTGGCCTGAACGATGTTAATGCCGAGGACGCGGACGGGCGTGCCGTGAAAGACCTGGAAGAGCCGCAGGAGCTGTCCCACCCGGTTTTCGAGAAAGACGGACAGTTGCCGCACGCTTCCGCCGGAGGGGCGTTCGGCGGTCTCGAACGGGCGGGTGCTCATGCGGCGCATTCTACCAATTGTCGTGCAAATCCCAAGAGAATCCCGGCGGGATTGAACGAGGCCTGGACTCGGCGGGGCCGTGTCGGGCCGGAGCAGTCGATGCAGCCATGACGGACGTGCCGGCGGCAAACGCGGTCCCCGATCCGCACGGCCGATACGGTGCGTTCGGAGGGCAGTTCGTCCCCGAGACGCTGATGGGGGCGCTGGAGGAACTCGAGCAGGCCTATGTTTCGGCGCGGACGGACGCGGCGTTCTGGACCCAACTGGACGATGGACTGCGGGACTTCGCCGGTCGGCCGAGCAAGCTCTACTACGCGCGGCGCTGGAGCGAATCGACCGGCGGGCGGCGCATCTACCTGAAGCGCGAGGACCTGAATCACACCGGGGCCCACAAGATCAACAACACGCTTGGCCAGGTCCTGCTCGCGCGGCGGATGGGCAAGCGTCGGATCATCGCCGAGACGGGCGCGGGGCAGCACGGCGTGGCGACCGCGACGGCTGCGGCGGCGTACGGGCTGGAGTGCGTCGTGTACATGGGGGCCGAGGATGTTCGGCGTCAGCGGCTCAACGTCTATCGCATGCAGTTGCTCGGGGCACGAGTCGTTTCGGTGGAGTCCGGCCAACGGACGCTCAAGGATGCGATCAACGAAGCGCTTCGCGACTGGATGGAGAGCGTCGGCGAGACGCACTACATCATCGGCAGCGTCATGGGCCCGCATCCATTCCCCATGATCGTGCGCGACCTGCAGGCGGTGATCGGACGCGAAACACGCACGCAGGTGCTGGAGCGCGAAGGACGACTTCCTGATTGCGTCATTGCCTGTGTCGGCGGCGGAAGCAACGCGGCGGGGATGTTCCATCCATTCATCGACGACACGCCGGTGCGGCTGATCGGCGTCGAAGCGGGCGGCGAGTCTCGGCCGGGACGACACGCGGCGACGATCGCGCACGGTCGTCCGGGTGTGCTGCACGGCATGCAGACGCTCGTGCTTCAGGACGCGGATGGTCAGACGCAGCCGGTGCATTCGGTGTCCGCGGGACTGGACTATCCCGCGATTGGGCCAGAGCACGCGTACTGGCACTCGATCCAGCGCGTGGAATACGTCTCGGCAACGGACGACGAGGCGCTCGACGCGTTCGAGTGGCTGAGCCGGACCGAGGGGATCATCCCGGCGCTGGAGCCGGCGCACGCGATCGCGTATGCGCGGCGGATTGCGCCGACGCTTCCCGGCGGCGCGGTGATCGTCGTCAATCTCTCCGGGCGCGGCGACAAGGATTGCGTCGAGGTGGCGCGGTTGCGAGGCGGCGCGATTGAGTAGCGGTGCCAATCGAATCGATGCTTGCCTGTCGGTGTCGCGGCATTCCCGGCGACCGGGCGTCTGGCCGTTCATACCGGCCGGATTCCCGCATCGGGCGTTGACGGCGGACCTGCTTTGTGCGGCGGCGGACGGAGGTGCGAGCGGGATCGAAGTGGGTTTTCCGTTCTCAGATTCGATCGCGGACGGCCCGGTGATCCAGGAGGCATTCGCGGCGGCGCTCGCGAACGGTGTTCGCGTGTCGGACGTTCTCGCGGGCGTTGCCGACGCGCGGAGTCAAGTCGCCGTGCCGCTCGTCGGAATGGTCTCCGCGTCAATCGTCTACTCGATCGGCGTGGAGGCATTCATGACCCGTGCGCGGGAGAGCGGCCTCGATGGGCTGATCGTCCCGGACCTGTCGCTTGAGGAAGCGCCGCGCTGCGCCGCATCGGCTACAGCGAACGACCTTCGGCTGGCGATGCTGGTCGCGCCCGTTTCGAGTGAACCGAGGCGGCGGCGAATCGCTGCCGTCGCGAGCGGGTTTCTCTACTACGTCGCGGTGCGTGGCGTGACCGGCGCGCGGGAGTCCCTCGCGTCGGACCTTGCCGCGCAGGTCGAGAACCTGCGGACGTTTACGAGCCTGCCGATTCTCGTGGGCTTCGGCGTGAGCACGGCAGCGCATGTCCGGGCGGTCTGCGAAGTCGCCGATGGGGCGATCGTGGGGAGCGCGATCGTCCGGCGGATGCTCGAGTGCACCCGCCGGGGGGGCACTTCTGGAGCGGTCCAGTCGGTCACCCGGGACGCAGTGGCGACCCTGCTGGCGCGAGTGGACTAACGGAGGCTTACCGGACGGGAAAAACCCCTTTGCATGTGAATCTGGGAAACGGTATGATAACGTTCTCAGAGTCTGGAGGGGCCGGGCCTGATCGACGCCGGATGCGCGAAGGGGTCGGAATACTTCGTCGCGCGAGCCGACCTTTCGGCGCGTCTTGTCCTGCCGATGTTCCAATTCACCTCTGAGCGGACGGGACACGGCTGATTTGTCCCATCAACGTCGGTGCGAGCCACATTCGAGGAGTCACGATGATTACACGGAAGTCCACCGGACCCAATTGCCTGCGCGCGCTCATGCTCCTGTGTGCGGCGATCGTCGGAACGCTCGCGATCACGATCGCGACCGTCGCACAATCGCCGAACGCGACCGGCGGAGGCACGGCTCGAACGAAGCGGCAGCCGAGCGGCGCGGCGTCGCTGGAGATTCCCTTCAAGGCCGGCACGGTCCGATCCACCGCCCGCACGACGGGTCAGGCGATCGAGCAGATCGATGCGCTGACGTCCGCCGGGGCGCGCCACATCATCGTGCAGTTCGATAAGCCGCTCTCGGTCGACGAGCGGCAGAAGGTCGAGGCGTCCGGCCTTCAGTTGCTGAACTACCTGAGCAACAACGCGTTCTTCGCGTCAGTTCCGACCGGCCAGCTCAACCGGGCAGCGCTCGGCCAGGTCGCGAGCCTCCGTGATGCGCGGGCGATCCAGCGCGTCTGGAAGCTCGATGCCTTTCTTCGCAACAACAATCTTCCGCCGCACGCGGTGTTCCGGCCCGAGGCCGGCAAGGAGCCGGTGGACGGCGAAGCCGTTCCGCAAGCGCTCGCCGCGCTGTACGTGATGTTCCACGCGGACGTGTCGCTCGATCCAACGGGATCACAGGTCGTGCTTCGGCACGGGGCACTGATTCGGTCGAAGATCCAGTCGAACAACGGCATGGTGATCGAGCTGCCCGTGGACAACATCACGGCGCTGGCGGACGAAGACGCGGTCATGTGGTTGGAGACGGCGCTTCCGGCGCTGACGGAGAACAACTCGAGCAATCGAGCGCGGGTGGGCGCGAACACGGTGCAGGCGCCGCCGTACAGCCTGAGCGGCTCGGGCGTCTCGGTGCTGGTTTATGACGGCGGCAAGGTCCGTGCGACGCACCAGGACCTCACGCCGCGCGTGACGATCGGTGCGACCGACACGTCGTCGACATCGGACCACTCGACGCACGTCGCCGGTACGGTCGGCGGAACCGGTGCGGCGAGCGCCGGAAATAACCGCGGCATGGCGCCGGCCGTCGCGATCATCTCGTACGGTTTCGAGCAACCGGGCGGACTTCAGCCTGGTTTTCTCTACACCGATCCGGGCGACCTCGAGGCCGACTACACGGCGGCGATCAACACGTATGGCGCGGATATCTCCAACAACTCGATCGGCACAAACACGGCGCCGAACGGCTATCCGTGCTCGTGGGAAGGGGACTACGGTTTCACGGACACGATCATCGACGACATTGTCCGCGGCGGCGTGAGCGGCGGCGTGCCGTTCCGCATCGTCTGGGCGAACGGCAACGAGCGCCAGGGCAGCGCGCGGTGCGGCTCGACGTATAACACGACGGCCCCGCCGGCCTGCGCGAAGAACCACATCACGGTCGGCGCGCTCAATTCAAACGATGACTCGATGACGTCATTCTCGAGCTGGGGTCCGGCGGACGATGGCCGGATGAAGCCCGACATCTCGGCGCCGGGCTGCGAGGTGGGGAGCGACAACGGCGTGACATCGTGCAGCAGCTCGAGCGACACGGCGTACAGCGTCAAGTGCGGGACGTCGATGGCATCGCCGACGGTCTGCGGCATGAGTGCGCTGTTGCTCGAGGACTATCGGGCGCAGTTCCCCGGCAATCCCGACTTTCGGAATTCGACGCTGAAGATCCTCCTCGCCCACACGGCGGTCGATCTCGGCAATCCGGGTCCGGACATGCAGTTCGGCTACGGATCGGTCCGGATTCAGCCGGCCGTCGACTTCATGCGGACCGGCAACTTCCTTGAGAACGAGGTCAGTCAGGGCGGGACGTTCTCGGTGCTAGTGGTCGTCAACCCGGGTGATCCGCAACTGAAGGTCACGCTCGCCTGGGACGATCCGCCGGGTACGCCGAACGTCAGTCCGGCCCTGGTCAACGACCTGGACCTCGTCGTGTTCGACCCGAACAACGATCGGAAGTACCCCTGGACGCACGTTACGGGCAATCCGGGTGCACCGGCCGTCCAGACGGCGGAAGATCACATCAACAACATCGAGCAGGTCGTCGTGAACGCGCCTGCGCCCGGCGCGTATCGGGTCGAGGTGCGCGGCACCAATGTCCCGACCGGGCCGCAGCCATTCTCGCTCTGCGCGTCTCCGCTGCTGGTTAACTGCTCGACGGTCGGCGTGGCGTCGATGGACCGTGAGAAGTACCCGTGTTCATCGACCGCGACGCTGCGGGTCTCGGATTGCGATCTGAACACCGATGACATGGTCGTCGAGAGCGTGACGGTCACGGTGGCGTCGACGACGGAAGCGGCCGGGGAATCGGTCCTTCTGACCGAGACGGGACCGGAGACGGCCCTGTTCCTCGGGAGCATCGACCTGAGCACGACTGACAGCGCGGGCGTCTTGCACGTCGCGCACGGCGATGTCGTGACGATGACGTACATCGATGCGGACGACGGGTTCGGCGGGATGAACATCCCGCGGACCGACACGGCCGACGTGGACTGCGTCGCGCCGGTGATCTCGAACGTACAGGCGACGAACATCCTCCCGCGGTCGGCGACGATCACGTGCACCACCGACGAGGATGCGAACGTGACGGTGCGGTATGGCACGAGCTGCGGTTCGCTGACCGGCACGGCGACGGTATCGGGTTACCGCACATCGCATTCGATCCCGATCACCGGGCTGCAGGACAACACGACGTACTACTATGTCGTGGACGCGGTCGATCGGGCCGGCAACAGCTCGTCCGACGACAACGGCGGCTCGTGCTACACGTTCATGACGCCGGAGGTTCCGGACTTCTTCACCCAGTTGTTCACGTCAAACAACGACCTGGACAACATAAGCATCATGTTCACGCCGAATGCGTCGGTCGACTTCTATGCGGCGTGCACGGCCCAGCCGATCGCGACGCTCCCGACCGATCCGACGGGCGGAACAACACTGACGCTGACCGATGACAGCAGCACCAGCGTCGCCCTGGCGGGCAACGACACGGTGAAGCTGTACGGGACTGCGTATTCGAGCTTTTTCGTCGGCTCGAACGGGTACATCACGTTCGGCGTTGGCGACAGCGATCTCTCCGAGACGATCGCAGATCACTTCGACACGCCGCGCATCTCGGCCCTGTTCGATGACCTGAATCCGACGCAGGGCTCGGGCTCGATCAGTTGGAAGCAGCTCACCGATCGCGCGGTCGTGACGTGGCTGAACGTCCCGCAACACAACGTGACCGGCGACACGAACACCTTCCAGATCGAGATGTTCTACGACGGCCGGATCCAGATCAGTTGGCTGTCCATCGGGGCGACCGACGGCCTGGCGGGCCTGTCGCAGGGTCTGGGTGTCGATCCGGACTTCCTGGAGAGCGATCTGTCGACGTATCCATCGTGCGGGCCGCGACCACCGTCGGCCGGTGGCGGGTCGCTCAACGTCCCGACCGGGATCACGCTGCCCATTACGCTTCCGGCGGGCGACGATGGCTTGCCGGATCCTCCGGCGGCGCTGTCGTACATCATCGTGTCGGTGCCGGACATGGAGTTGCTCGACGCGGCCAACGACCATCTGATCACGGCCGGCGAGTTGCCTTATACGCTCGTGGGCGGCGGGAACCAGGTGAAGTACCTGGCGACCGGCGGCTACACGGGTCCGGACAGCTTCACGTACAAGGCGAACGACGGCGGGACTCCGCCGGACGGCGGTGATTCGAATATCGCGACCATCACGCTGAGCGTCGATCCGGTGCTCACGCTGCCGTTTGCGGATGATTTCCCCAGCACGACGATCGATTCGAACAAATGGAAGACGAACCTGAATACGACGGTCGACACGGCTGCGATCAACCCGCCGACTCCGCCCTACGCGGCGCGCTTCAACGGCAGCCCGGCAGGCGGCGATCAGTTGATCTCGCACCTGATTGACTTGTCGTCGCAGGACCTCGTTGAGCTTTCGTACGCGTACGAGATCAAGGGCAACGGGGACAGCCCGGAGGCCGGAGACGACCTGTTTGTCGAATACCAGGACTCAAACGGGACGTGGCAGTTGCTCCAGCAGCACCTCGGCAGTGGTCCGGACATGACGAATTTCCAGAACGTGGCGATCGTCCTGCCGGCACAGGCGCTGCACGCGGCGTTCAAGCTGCGCTTCCGCAGCATCGGCACGGCGAGTGCGACGCCGTTCGACGACTGGTTCGTCGACAACATCTCGGTCGTGGCGCTCAACGCCCCGACGGCCGAAAGCGGCGCGTTTGCGTTGGCCGTGAATGAAGCCGAGCTGGTGATGCTCAACTCGTCGGATCCGAACATGGACCCGCTCGACACGATCATCCTCTCGCTGCCGACGCACGGCCGACTGCGCGACCCGAACGGCGGGTTCATCCTGTCGGTTCCGTACACGCTGCTGGCCGGCGGCAAGCAGGTTCACTACATCCCGCAGATCGGCTACGCCGGCGCGGATTCGTTCACGTTCAAGGTCACCGACGGGCAGTACGAGTCGAACGTGGCGTCGATGAGCGCGACGATCGGCGGGATTACACCGGTCCACACCTTCCCGCTCGATACGGATCCGGGCTGGGCTCGCATGGGGCAGTGGCAGTTCGGCCAGCCGACGGGCGGCGGATCGGGCAACCACGACCCGACCGGCGGGTTCACCGGTCCGAACGTGTTCGGATACAACCTGAACGGCGACTATCCGAACAACCTGAACCCGACGCAATACCTGACCACGACCGCGATCGACTGCTCCGGGGCGACCTCGATGCAGCTCCGCTTCCGGCGATGGCTGGGCATTGAAGCGTCCGCGTTCGACCGCGCCGATATCCAGGTGTCGAACAACGGTTCAACTTGGACGACCGTCTGGCAGCACAGCGGCAACGCGATCACCGAGACGGCGTGGTCGCTGCAGGTCATCGACATCTCCGCGGTCGCGGACGGTCAACCGACCGTCTACGTCCGCTGGGGCATGGGCGTTACCGACAATTCCGTCACGTACCCCGGATGGAATCTCGACGACGTCGAGATCTGGGGCTTCGTGCCGACCGCGTGTCCCCCCGTGACGCCGGGTGACGTTTCACTCGATTCGAATCTCGACGGCCTCGACGTCGTCGAGTTCGCTCGCGTGATGATGGATCCGGTGAACGCGTCGGTGGCCGAGCGGTGTGCGGCGGACGTTAACGAGGATTCGTATCTCGATGACCTCGACGCTCCGGCGCTCGTGAACAAGCTCTTGTTCCCGAGTCCGTAGTCGGTGCAATCCAGTTAGAAGCAACGGACGGGCCGGCGGTCACCCAGCGTGATCGCCGGCCCGCCGCGTTTCCGGCCGGGCATGCCGGTCCATGACCGGAGGGTTCGCCTGTCTACGGGGCCGAATGGGTACGTCGCCGCGCGATGAGCACGCCTTGGTCGATCGGCAGGAGAACGGCGTCGAATTCCGGATCGGCGGCCACGGCGCGGTTCATCCGGTCGACGGCGTCACGGTCGGCGGCCTGGTCTGCGGGTTCGTCGATCCACCACGTGTTTGATCCGAGGGCGTTGTGTGCGATGAACAACCCGTTGGGTGCGAGGAGCCGACGCGCGAACTCGAAGTAGGCGGGATACTCGGTCTTGATCGCATCGGCGAAGAAGAGGTCGAACGCAGGGCCGAATTCGGCCGCGAGCCGGGGCAGTTCGTCGAGGGCTTTTTTTTCGCGAAGCTCGATTCGGTCCGTCCAGCCGGACTCCGAAAAAACCTGGCGCGCGAACGCCGCGTGCTTCGAATTGGGTTCCAGCGTGATCAATCGGCCGCCGGGCGCGAGACCATCGGCAATCCAAAGAGCCGAGTAGCCGGCGAGCGTCCCAAGTTCAAGCGCGAGGCGGCACCCCCGGCCGGCGTACTGTCCGCGGCACACGATCCAGAGAAGGCGTCCGACTTCGGGGGGGACGGCGATGGCCGGCAGTCCCGCGTCGGCGGCGCGCTGCGCCAGTCCGATGGCCGCAGGGGGCTCGCCGGCCGTGAACAACTCGCGAACGTAGCGGTTTGAGTTGGCCCAACGCTGCGGCGTCATGGCGATGGCGTGTGATTCAGCAGGCATGAGCAAGTGCTCCGATGTCGCTTGAGGTGCAACGGACCGCGCGGCTACGTGCGTGGATCAAGCGCGATGGCGAAGGCCGGATGAGATTGGAGGCGGCGGGAATCGAACCTATCCCGGATTCATTAGGAAATCAAGGGGGCGACAACCAAAGCGGCGCAGAATGCGGCGCACGCGGCGCACGAAACGCCCCGTTGGATCCTGAATTGGCGGCCGTGGTCGATGCCTGGCCGACGCTCGCCGGGCCGATCCGGGCCGGGATCCTGGCGATGATTCATGCCGCGAAGGGGAATCCATGATGCACGCACGGAACCGCATCCGAGATTTCCCCAGCAAAAAACGAACTGTGTCAACACGTCCCGCCGGTCAACCGGCTTGGTGACGAAAGCCCGCCGAATCGCGACCCATTTCGGAGTTGAACATCTGATGCTGAAAACGCTCGTAAACCTATGTTTTTCAGAACTGAAAACACTAGACTTACGGCGTTTTCCGCGATCATTTCACAGGCCAATTCCCGACATGGCGTGGGTCCTTTGTAGGCCCGCCGCAGCAGGGCTTCGCCCCGTTATTGATGGACTTTTTTGTATAAGGCAGGTTCAAAAGTCGGTCGCCCGCCGGCGGCGGCGTGGTAAAATCAGCTCGTCCGGGCTTGCGGGTCGCCCCCGCCGAGCGTCGGGCCGGCGTTGTCGCACCGTCGACGCTGGCCGCGACGCGGCCCGGCGACGGTGCAACATGTCTGAGCCGCGCGAAATAACGACCAAACGAAAACTCGATCAACGGCGACTGACCGTTGCGGAACGCAAGCGAGCCGCGGCCGTGCTTCGGAATCTTGCAGAGGGCGTGCCCTCAATCGACGATCGCGCCGCAGCGGGATTTCTGTCGTCGGACGATGGCCGATTCCTCGTGAACGTCGCGACGCGGCTTCGACGGACCGACCCGCCGTCGGCCAGACACATTGCTTTAGCTTTGGCCTGGCTCGGCGCGGTCGTTAATCAGAAAATGGTTCAGTACGCGCGACCAGCCCACCCAGATCAACTTAAACCAGAAAACATCGTTCGCGTATGCCACGCCGCAGCCGATGCACTCGCCGGGCCGCAAGCCGCCTCAGCAGGTGATGAAAGCGACGATTCGTCGCCCACGAAAGCCAAGCGCAGCACCGAACGGGGCGAAGGCCGGGCGAAGCTGATTGCGGCCCTGACGAAGCACCACAGGTACGCCGACGGTAGTTGCCTGAATTTGGACCCCATCGGCAACAATGAGCTGGCGCGGTTGGCGGATGTGGATCAAGCGACTGCATCGGCATTCTTTAAGCAGCAATTCAACGGGCACGGGAAATACAAAGCGGCTTGTGCCGACGCGGCGCAATTGGCGGCTGCGTTGAAACTGTTGAATGGCGAATTCGCGCCCCATATTCTCTTCGGGGCCAAGCCCCCCGGCGAAGGCGAGCGCGACGAAGAATAATCGGCCGCGCGTTGGATCGTTGGGCATCACTTGCCCAACACCCGAATACTTTTCTTTGACATGCAAACGCAAGCGTTTCTTAGCGATTCCGCGCGAATTGCCAACCGTTGAGCATCCTTCTGCCGAACGCTGCGCCAACGGGTATGCGGGCCGCAATTCGCGGCCGGCGACCCGTTGGAACAGTGCGATGTCGATGCAAACTGTTGAATCCTTGGCGCTGCGGCCCCGCGAGGCGGCGGAGGCGCTGGGAATTAGTGCACGAACTCTCTGGAAGTTAACAGCTCCGCGCGGGCCGATCCCATGTCTTCGCATTGGCCGCGGCAAGCGGCGAACCGTGCTGTATCCCGTGGCCGACCTTCAAGCCTGGCTGAGCCGGCAAGCCGAAGCGGCGAAAAAGGGCGATGATGACAACGCCCGTTGAACGGCTGCTGTCGAGACTGCCCAACGCGATGATTCGCCCGGAAAACGCCGACGCCCCGCAGGCTTCGCGGGGCGCGGGCGATGAATCAGTTGAAACGCTACGGAATTCTAGCGATTCAGGGTCGGTCGCGTCAAGCCCTTTGGACTGGGCACTAATCTACGCGCGCCGCGGTTGGCGCGTGCTCCCGCTGCACTTCGTGAGGGACGGCCGCTGCTCGTGCGGTCGGGTCCGCTGCGACAGCCCGGGCAAGCACCCGACGACGAAGCACGGGCCGAAGGACGCGAGCCGGGACGAAATCCAGCTCGATCATTGGTGGAACCGTCGGCCGGAAGCGAACATCGGCATTCGCACCGGCGCCGACACCGACATTGTCGTTATCGACGTGGACCCGCGGCATGGCGGCGATGAATCGCTTGCCGAGCTGGCGCGGGAACATGGCGAGCTTCCCGCGACGGTCGAAGCGCTGACCGGCGGCGGCGGTCGGCACCTGGTCTTCAAGCATCCCGGCGGCGCGGTCCGTAACCGTTCGAACATGCGGCCCGGAATCGACGTGCGCGGCGACGGCGGGTACATCGTCGCGCCGCCGTCGAATCATGCGAGCGGCGGGCAATACCGCTGGCGCGAAGGACACGGCCCGCACGAAACGACGCTGGCGGAAATGCCCGCGTGGCTGCTCGCGCTGGTGACACGCGGGAACCTGGAAGACGCGAACGCCGACGTGGCCCCCGTGGCGGAACAGGCCCCGACCGCGCCGGCGGTGCCCATGAATGAGCGTGCGATGCGGGCGCTGGCGGTGATGCGCGGGCTGCGCGCTCACGACAATCGGGACGGATCCCGACGCCTGTTCGCCGCGGCATCCATCGCGGTTCGCTTCGACCTGGACACCAACAGCGCACTGGCGACGATTCGCGAATACCTGAACGGTGCGCCGACGCCGCGGGAATACAGCGATCCGGACATCCTCAAGCGGCTGCACGATGCCGAACGCACCTGCACCCGCGGCGAAGCTCTGAACAATGGGCAAGCTCGGCGCGCTGCGGCCCCGAGCACCGCGACACCAAACACGCCCCCGCCCGAGCCGTTCCGGGCCTTCCCTGTCGTCGCGCTCCCCGACCGTATGCGCGTCTTCGTCGAAAGCGTGGCCGCGGCGACTGGCACGGATGCCGCGTTCGCCGCACTGGCGGCGCTGGTGGTGGCCGCGGGCTGCATCGGGAATCGCGTCGCGGTGCTCGTGAAATCCGGTTGGGTTGAACCGGCGGTACTGTGGGGCGTGCTGGTCGGACGCTCGGGCACCACGAAAAGCCCCGTGCTCAAGCTCGTGACGCGCGCGCTCATCGACTTGTTCAAGGCGGCGCGTCGCACCTTCACCGACGCCATGAAGGAATATGTTCGCGACGTGGAACGGCACAACGTCCGGCTGGCCGAGTGGAAGAAATCGCAGCGCAACGGCCCGCCCACGGACCCGCCCAACGAACCCGAACGCCCGATTGAACGCCGGCTGCTCGTGTCGGATATCACCGTCGAAAAGCTCGGCGAGTTGCTGGAACAGAATCCGCTTGGGCTGCTGCTCTCTCGCGACGAGCTGGCCGCGTGGTGCGGCGCGTTTGACCGCTATGCGGCCGGCGGAAAGGGAAGCGATCAACCCGCGTGGATGTCCATGTACGACGCGGCCCCCGTCACCATCGACCGCAAGAGCGGCAAGGGGAATTACTTCGTAGAGCGGGCCGCGGTAAGCGTGCTCGGCACTATCCAGCCCGGCACCCTGGCGCGCAGTTTCGGCACGGCCGAGCGCGAAGCCGGGCTGCTCGCCCGCGTGCTCGTGGCGTACCCGCCGGACCGGCCGGCGCTGTGGAGGGAAGCGGACCTGCCTGATGACGTGGCCGCGGAATGGCGAACGTTGCTCGAAGCGCTACTGGCCCTGCCCCCGGCCGTCGATGAGCACGGGGACCCCCGGCCGCGGCTCATCCCGATCGGGCAGGAAGCGAAGAGGCAGTGGATTGAGTGGCACGACCGCCACGCGCGCGAGCTGGTCGATATCAGCAATGACGACCTGGCCGCGCACTATGCGAAGCTGAAAGGCGCGTGCGCTCGTATCGCGCTGCTGTTCGCGTGCGTGGAAGTGGCGGCCGGCGGCGATGCCGTCGCGTACATCAGCGCGGACGCGATGCGGCGCGCTATCGCCGTGGTCGAGTGGTTCAAAGGCGAAGGACGACGCGTGTACGGCGTCTTGGCCGAGAGTAAGGAAGACCGCGCCCGTCGCCAGCTCATCGAGTGGATCGAACGCAAGGGCGGATCGGTGACGGTGCGCGACCTGACACGCGGACCCCGCGAGTATCGGCGCGATCCCGAGCGGGCGGCGAATGCGCTGGGCGAACTGGTGGAGGCGGGTATCGGGCGGTGGGAAGGCGACCCCCCCGGCCCGAAGGGCGGGCGTCCGACGGATCGGTTCCAGCTGTTGTCGCGGGGTGGTGACACCGGCGACGGCGACGAAACCCCCGTGAACGCTAGGAATCGCGCGGGTTCTGTCACCGTCGCCAGTGTCGCCAAGCCCACGAACACCGGCGAAAACGGTGACTCGACGAAACTTGAAAACGCCGGCGCCGTGCCGGCGACGTAGGTTTTTCGGAGGTTTTGATCGTGATTAATGTCGAACACAAAATGAAAAAGGGCGGTCCGGCCCGGGGCGCGATTCGTCGAACTGGTCGGGCAGGCGACGCGCGCGGATTCACCGCGACAGAAGCGGTTGCGCGCGTTTCGGAAAAACTCCCCACGCTTCGTGCTGCGGCGGTCCATGAATTCAATCTGAAACACGGCGTCGAGGCGACGCGCTGCGCGCGCCGCCGGCGCATCTAATTAAGGAGCCACCATGTCTCAAATTGAAAACGAAATTGCGTCGAAAAGAGCGTCGATTGCGGCCGCACGCGAGCGCGAGCGCGACGAGAACTGGACCGCCTACGCGCGTGCGCTGGCCGACGTGCTCCAGGCGGGCGACGTTCCGCCCGAACCGGCCCTGAATACGCTCGCCGAACTGTGCCTCGAGCTCGCCGTAACGGACGAGATGTTGCGCAACGATCGGAAGCTGATCCAGCGTTACGTCGATGCGCAACACGCCGCGGCAACGATGGGCGAACTCCGCGCCGCGGCCGAGCGTGGACGTGCGGAGTACGACCAACTCGCGCGGCAAATCCGTGTCACACTCTGGCACGCGCGGCGTCGCGCTGTGCACGCCGATAATTGTCTCCGCGGCGCGGAAGACCTGGTGCGCGAAATGGCGCTTCTCGCGGACCGGCACGCGCGGCTTTTTGAGCGGGACGCGAGCGGCACGCCGCGGTTCCGCGGCGGCGCATTGGTGACTCTGCAACCGCGACCCGCGCCACAATTCGTCGAACGCGATCCGCCGACAAATTGGCTCGTTCGCGAACTTGGTCTGCGGTGGCAACCGGCGAACGCCCCACGGCCGGCCGAAGCTGAACCGACCGAGGCGCAACCGGGCGTCGATCCGCCGACTCGCGGCACACGGCCGATTAACGACGAACGCCGCGGCCGGCGCGCCGGCACTGCGACCGATCGCGGGATTGAGCGGCGATCGTATCCGCGCGACGACGGTACTGCCTGAATGAATCGGCAAACGGCGAACGATGCGGCCATGATTCGCGCCCCGCCGCGGCCGAAAGCCGACCTGGACGCGGCTGGCGGAGACGGGCTGCGGCGCATGGGAACACCCGGCCCCGGGGCCGAAGGTGCCGACAGCATCGGGCACGCTGGCGACGGCGAAGAATGGGGGGGAATATGACCGCCGCGGACCTGCTGGCCGAGGCGGAAAGCGCCCTGTCGCGGCTGGTGAGCGGCGAGCGCGGGCTGAGCATCGAGGCAGCGGAGAAATTGGCGCTTGCCTTGGACCTGGAGATCATCATCCGGCCGGCGAAGCGGAAGGCCGGGAAGACAAGGAAACGGTGAACCATGGCCAGCATCGCACGCGACAGAAATGGAAACCGGCGGATCTTGTTCGTCGCTCCCGACGGCAGACGGCCGACGATCCGGCTGGGCAAGGTTGCCCAGCGCACGGCCGAAGGCATCAAGTACCGCGTGGAGCAATTGCTTGAAGCGCTTCACTTCAAGCAACCCGTTGAAGGCGAACTCGCCCAATGGGTGACGGGCCTGGAACCGCGCATGGCGAAGAAACTTGCGGCCGTCGGGCTGATTGCGAATCCCGAAGCGAAGGTAACGGCAACGCTTGGGCCGTTTCTGCAAGCCTGGCTGGCGGCCCGCAAAGGCGACTACAAGCCGGCGAGCCTGATTGCCTGGAGACAGGTTATTGACGCGCTGACGGGATACTTTGGGGCCGATTGCCCGCTCGCCGACGTGACGCCGGCCAAGGGTGAAGCGTTCCGGCAATCAATGCTGGCTGCGGACCTGCGGGCAACGACGATTCACAAGCGATTGCAACACGCCCGCATGTTCTTTGCCCACGCCAAGCGGCAAGGTTTCGTGGATGCAAACCCGTTTGAGTTTGTTCGGCATCGCCCCGGCGACGCATCGGAGCGGCGGGCTTATGTCCCGGTGGCTGACGCGCTGCGCGCGATTGAACGCGCTCCCAATGGCACTTGGAAGCTGCTTATCGCCTTGTCCCGCTTCGCCGGTCTGCGTGTGCCAAGCGAAGCCCTTAGCCTGCGGTGGCAAGACGTGGATTGGGAACGCGGGCGATTGACAGTACCAAGCCCCAAAACGCAACACTTGGCGGGGCGAAGTTATCGCGTCATTCCGCTGTTCCCCGCGATCCGTCCTTACTTGGAATCGGCTTGGGACGAAGCACCCGTGGGGGCCGAGTACGTCATTCCCGAAGAATATCGGCGACGCGCCCAAGGCCCCGCGGGTTGGGCAAACGCAAACCTGAGGACCACGTTGGAGAAGATCGTCCGACGGGCCGGGCTGGATCCTTGGCCCCGCTTGTGGCACTCGATGCGGGCAAGTTGCGAAACGGACCTGGCCCGGCGATTCCCGCTGGCGGTGGTAGCGAAGTGGCTGGGCAATACCCAAGCGGTTGCAATGCGGCACTATGTTGACGTGACCGACGCCGACTTTGAGCGGGCGACGATGGGCGTGGAATCGAGCGGCACAAAAGCGGCGCAAAAAGCGGCGCAGTATGTGCACGCAATGGAGCGCAGCGAGCCGCAACCGGCCAAGGTCGCGCACGAAAAAACCCCGGTTTTGCAAGGGTTTTCTACATCTTGCGATACCCTGCAAAATGGGGGGATGGAGGCGGCGGGAATCGAACCCGCGTCCCGAGGCACTTCCGGAGGAGCTTCTACGTGCGTAGTCGATCGTTTGTCGTCATCCAGTGGGACGCCGGTCGACAAGCTTCCCATCGGACCATCCCGGCGAAGTCTCGTCCGGACGCGGCCGGGCAGCACGTCCGAACCAGCCTGCTGGTCTGCGTCTCGCCGCCTAGCAGGCGTTGGCGGGTCGACGGGCTACGCGTTATTACGCAGCCATGGCATACGAAACGTTGCCATCTAGGTTTTTTGCCAGGTTTTTTACGAGGCCACCTGACAACCTCGGCACGCGACGCCTCCGTCAACTTACCCGGTCGAAGCCAATTCGCCCCCGTCGGGTCGAGCCCGATCGGACCACGTATTATATCGACCGCAAGAGAAGTCGGCGCGCGAAATTCAGACCGGTCCGGCCGCGGCCGTTCGACGGTAGATCTTCGGCATGACGAGGGAAAACTCGGGGTGGTGCGGGATCAGCCATCGCCGGGCGGAGCGATCGTCGAGCAGCAGGAGTCCGCCCGCAGCGACGGCCGCCGTCAGGTGTGCGACGGCGACGGCGCCGTTGGCGATGCGAGACACGACGTTGAACGCGACGACCACGTCGGCCGTGACCGGCAGATCGCGGCGGGAGATGTCGAGCGCGTGGCACTCGGCGTCGGGATCATCCCGCCGTACGGCCTCCAGCACGCGGCGCGAGACATCGACAACGACGAGATGGACGGGTTGGCCGAGCGCGGTCCGCAATTCGCGCGGTTCGAGTGAGACGAGCGGGAGCGTCGGAATGCGCCGCAGAGCCTGATCCGCGAAGCGGGCCAGATCGGTCCGCAGGCGCCGGAGCAGCGAGGGCGGCGCTTCATCGGCGGCATCGTGCAGAAACGGGCGCATGACGCGCGTCACCGCACCCGGTCCGACGAGAAGGACGGTCGGCGGCGTTGATCGCTTGGCGAGCATTTGCGCGAGTCGCTGAAAAGCGCTTCGGTGTCGCCCGGGCCAGGATGTAGAACCGGCCGGATCGCGCCACGCGCCGGATCGGATGTCGGGGTCGGGAGTCATTCGTACGGCGCCCGCCCGGCGCTCGGCCGCCCGGGCACGCCGGACATCGTGTCAATGCGCGGCCGGGGCGTTTCCGGTCCGGGGCAGCACGATCTTGAAGTCGAGGGAGCGGCTGTTGACCTTGCCGGCGAGCTTGTCCTCGATCTCGACCCGCAGCACGTACTCGCCAGGCGTCAGCGTCGCGGGGAAGCTGACGGTTCGGATCAGGAAGAAGTCGTGCCGCGGACTGCGGGCGACGTCCTCGATGTTGGCATCGTGGGCCGACCAGAGTTCGCGTCCGTCCTTCGAGAGCAGCGACGTGCGCATCGACATGAGCGTGCGGTATTCGCCGCGGCCGGTCCGATCGGTGCGGAACTGGGCGACCTCGACGTAGAGGACGGCCTGTGAATCTCGTCCGGCGGGGAATTCGGCCGGCTCAATCGGTCTGAAGTTCCCGTACGACTCGACGCGATCACAGAGCGCGACGACCGGTATCGCCAGGTCGGCCTTGCTTCGCAGCGTCTCACGGAGCTGGTCGAGGACCTTGAGTTGCTCGTTCGCCCACAGGGCCGGATCGCGCCCGAGGCTCGAACGCGCGGAGATCAACGACCGCACAAGCCCGCGGAGGATCTCCTGGTATTCGGCGTTCATCCCGGGGGCGTCCGCCAGCGCCTTGTCGTCCTGGCCGTTGGCGAGATAGAGCATTCGCAGGGACAGTTGCTGCTCGATGTCGTTCGGCGATTTGGCGACCGCTTCTTCGCGTTCGCGAATCACGTCGTCGATCGTCGGCTTCGGCGGCGCGGAGGGCGTCGCGGGTGTCTCGACCGTCGGATTCGCCTCGGCGGGTTGGGCCGCCTGGGTCGCCGGCGGCGGGATCGGGGCCGAGGCCGGAGAACCGGCGTCAACATTGATGGCCGTCAGGACGGGCGGCCGGTCGGCCGAGGTTCGCTCAGACGGGCGGGCTGAGTCGGGCGCAGTTTCGGCGGCCCCAGATCCTCCGATCGGTTCGCCGCCGGTGTTGGGACGCGCGGATGCCGAATCGGGCTGGCCGCCCGTCAGATCCGCCGGCTCTTCGCCCCTTGGAATCGTCGACTGGGCGGGCTTTATTTCACCTGTTTGGCCGGTTGCTGTCGGCGAAGGTTCGGCGACCGGCTCAGGCGGCGTGATCGGCGGTTGATCGACCGGCGACGCGGTGGAATCTGTTGCTGGCTCGGGCTCGGCCGATGACGGCGGTGAAGGCTCCGGCTCGTCGCCGAGATCCGGGATGCGCGGAAGTCCGTCATCCGCCGAGATCGGTCCCGCCGTGTCCGCGGGTCGCCCGGCCCCGTCGTCCGCTACCGAGGGAGGCTCGTCGGTCGGCTGCGCCGGCGTTGTTTTGTCGGGGTCGGCTGAATGACCTGGCGCAGGCGGCGTCTCGGCAGTCTCCGAATCTTCGTCCGGCAACGGAGGGAGCATTCGGACGGTTCGCGCGGGGCTGCGGCGGGTCGGGTCCGATTGTCGCGCGATCTTGGCGTTGAAATCGTCGGCCTCAAAACCGGAGGCGTAGTCGCGTACGCGCTGGTAGACATCGTCTTCCGGCCTTGACGGCTGCGTGGTCGGTGCGGTCTTTTGCGGCGCACGCTGCGAAGGCCGCCTCGATGCCTGCGCGTTTCCCGACGACGCCGGCTTCTTCTCCGCGCGATCTGAACCGAACCAGTTACCCGAGTCCGTGCAACCGAGCAGTCCGAACAGGATCAGGACCGATGGATAGACACGTCGGCGCATTCGATTCCTCACACACTGCCGCCTGCGGCGACCGGGACTTGCCGGGACTTCCGCCCCGCCCCGCCGGTCGCGTCCGCGCACATCTCCACGATCAACCGCTCGACGCCGACCTCCGTGGTGGAAAGCCCCGTCTTGCCGGCGATGTCCGCCTGCAACAGTTTAACGAGATAGTGCTCCCAGTGCCTCAGCGAAAGCCGGCCAACCTGGTCGGCCGGATCGGGCGCGAACGGTGGGATCCGCAGTCGCTGGCGGATGGCCGCCGGAGATTCGCCCGCGGCCAGGAGGCGTGCGATCTCGACGGAGCGGCGAAAGCTCCATGCCAGACCACCGATGGCGCGGTAGGGCGCGTCGCGTTCGGTCGCGAGGATCTGGTGCCAGATCGAAAGCGCGGTCCGCGCATCGCCACGTGCGATGGCGTCGGTGATGGCGAAGAGCTTCGCCTGTCGATTCGACCCGACGAGCAGCTCGACATCTTCGCGCGTGATCGTCGTCCGGGGCACGATGAACGTGGCGAGCTTGGCCAGTTCGGAATCGATGCGCCCGCTGTCCGGTTCGACGAGTTCCAACAGGCGGGCGACGCCATCGGGCGCGACGCGGCATCCGTAGACCGAATCGGCGCGATGGGCGATCCAGCCGCGCAGCTCGTGCGGACGCAGGACATCGCACTCGATGATCCGCCCGGCCTGCTCGAAGCGCTTGTAGAGCCGAGTATTCGACGCGCACGTTCGCACCTGCAAAATGAAGACGGAGCAGTCTGCGGGAGATTCGAGATACGCCTCCAGGGCGTCACGGTACCGCGAGACGAATTCATCGGCGTTGCGCAGCGCAACGACGCGTCGCGACGCGAGCAACGACGGCGTGCGGAGGTCGTCGAGCACCGCGGCCAGTTCGGTATCGTCCGAGTCGTACTCCGAGACGGTCGTCGGGTCCGGTTCGGTGCCAACGACCGCCTCGATGACCGATCGCACCGCCTCGACGGCCCGGAACCGGTCGGGGCCGAGGATCAGGTAGGCGGACGCATCCGCTCGAGGCGGAGCCGACTTGCTGACTTTCCCGCGCATGATCGGGTCGGAGTTCCTCGGGGTGTACGATTGTCTTCGGGCCGCGAGATTGCGGATCTCCGGGGCCGCGGCATTCGAGGACAGCTTAACGGATCGTGCGCGGCTGTTCCACGCCGGTCGCGATACGCGCGAGCATCAAGGTGAATCATCGGCCGGGTAGATCACCAGTCGTTTCTGGACGCGTTCGCGGATGTCGGGCGCGACATTCGGGATCGACTCGATCTTCTTCCACGCCGTCCGCGCTGCGACGCGATCGCCCATGAAGATGCTCACATCGCCGAGATACAACCACGCCTCGGGGTCCTTCGGCCGAACGGTCAGGAGCCGCTGGAGCGTGTCCCGGGCGGACTGATACTCCTTGTTTGTCGCCTGCACGAGGGCCAATCCGCGAAGGGCGCCAGCGTTCTCGGGCTGTTCCGCAAGGATGCGACGATATTCCTGACCCGCCTCGTCGAAGCGGCGTTGTTTGAAGAGGACGCCCGCAAGATCGAGCCTGGCGGGCGTCATCCCGGGGTCGGACTGGAGCGCTTCGCGATATCGTTCCTCGGCCAGCTTCCACTCGCCGCGTTGACGATGCCACGTACCCTGTCGAAATCGCTCCATGGCCGGCCGTTCGCCGGGTTTCGCGCCCGGCGGGGGCTCCGGAGGTTCTCGGTCGAGTCCCTCAGGCAGGGGCGTGCCCGCCGGCGCGTAATCCGCGTTGCGGGGGTCGGTATCCGATCGCGCGTTGCCCGGTGATTCCGCACGTGCGATCCGCGGTTCATCGACCGGGCTGTCCGGCGCCGGAGTCGCGATGGAGTCGTCGGGGATGGCGAGCGGTTCGCTCGTGACCTCTGTCGTGTGCCCGACCTCGTCGTGTGCAGCGATCTTGATGACCACCTCGCCGTTGACGTCGCCTGGCACGTTCCACGGAAAGGCGCCGGAGTTCGGAAGGCCGCACTCGATCGCAGTGAACGTCTTGGTCGTGGCAGAGCGGAAGTGGATGTCGATCGGCCGCTCAGTCAAACGCAGATCATCCGCGGCCCAGCGGATCAGGAGGCGGCGGTTCTCCGCGAAGCGGCGATCGCGCCGGACCGACATCAGCTTGAGTTCCGGCGGGGCAGTGTCGACGAGCACCCACTGATGCGGCGCGGTGCCGGGCGTTGGATCCAGGGCCGATGCGCCGGCGGCATTGACCACGATCAGAAACAGACCATAGAGGCCGTCGCGCGGCACCTCCCAGATCGCGGGGGAATCGAGACCCGACGAGAGTCTCGCGCGTTTCCAGGATTGTGAGAGATCATCGGTATACCAGAGCGCGACGTCGGTGAGCGGCTCGCGTTCGTTGCGGAGGACAAAATCGACCCGGACGCGCTCGGTCCGAATGCGCCGGACGAATTCGGGTCGTGGGGCCGGCAATGCCCCGGTGGACTCGGCCAGCGAGTTCGGTGTTGGTCCGGCGGCGAAGGCGAGAAGGATCTGGGCGAACGCCTCGGCTGCGAGATTGGTGAACACGTCGTGCCTCCGACCGGATCGGCCGGTGATAAAAAAGGCGACCGGGCTCCGATTATCGGAACTATCGGCAAGAATTGCGCGGTTTCTTTAGGAATCGATCGGCCGAAAGGGCGCCGAAAACCCGCCGCAACATTATTTCATGTCATCGCTTACGGATTTCGATCATCTGGCCATCGACATGGCGCGCAGCCGGCCCGAGGAGCAGCTCGACGAACGCGGCGACATCGTCCGGCTGGAGCGTCTGTTCATCCGGAAATTCAGGGAACGGCTCGCGGAGCATCAGTGTATCAACGGCGCCCGGGGCGACGCAGAAGACCCGGATGTTGCGCTCCCGCCCTTCCTGCGCGAGGCCGCGAGAGAACGTACTGACGAAGGCCTTCGCGCCGCCGTATGCCGCGAAGCCGGGGAATGGGTCGACGGCCGCGAGCGACGACAGGTTGATGATGGTGCCGCCGGTCTCGGACATCACGGGCCACACGGCGCGGCAGCAAAGGTAAACCGCGCGGACGTTGGTTGCGATCATGGCATCAAACACGGGCGGATCGAGCATCTCGATCGGCGCGTTCGGTGCAACACCGGCATTGTTGATGAGGATGTCGATGCGGCCGAACGCCGAGCGAGTCGTCTCGACCATGCGCGCGACGTCGGCGTCAACGGCCACGTCAGCGGACAGGGCGAGGCATCGCCCGCCGGCCTGCTCGATCATGCGGCGCGTTTCATTCAGTTCGGAGTCCTTGCGGGCGGCGATGGCAACGTTTGCGCCGGCCGCGGCCAGTCGCCGTGCGATGGCCCGGCCGATTCCGCGTCCGCCGCCGGTCACAATCGCGACTTTTCCGCGGAGGCCGGTCACGGCGCGGGCTCCGGATGCGATTGGATTTGCGGTGTGGTGCGCTTCGCCGAGATCGTGATCGATGTGACGCCGGCCTGATCGTGCGCTTCGATGGTGGTCGCGTGCCCGCAGCCGCACTCGTGGGCGCAGGTCGAGTTTCGCCTCATCAGGATCGCGCGGCGAAGCAGGAACAGCGCGGCGGCAAGAACGATCAGACCGACGGCGATGTACTGCCAGAACACGCCCGAATTATAGCGGCCGGCGGATGAATGCGCGGCGCCGTTCGGCCGCGGACCGGACGGAAATCTGCCCCGGTCTGCGGCCTACAACACGAGCGAGAGGATGGCGAGCACCGCGTCGGTCGCGGCGACGATGATGGCGATGATGTCGCCGGAGGAGAAGTCCTCTTCGTGGCAGCCGCTCAACAGCAGCATGGTGGTGATGCAGAGCGAGGCGTGGCACAACCATCGATGGAGGCGCGGTCGCACGGTTCTTTCTCCTGCGCTGGGCGCTTGCGAGGGCACTTCGATTCTAGGCGCGGTCGCCGGGCATTCACCGCACGATAGGCAGACCGCGTGGCGTGGCGGAGGTTAGGCGCCGCCTGCCGGGGCCTTGTTTGAGGGGGGCGGCGGGCCTACACTGCGGCGCTTCGTCCCGAGGGCGCGGCGTGCGGAGGTGCCGGCGATCGGACGAGCGATTGGGACACACCGATGCCTGCATATTCGACGGCGGATATCAGAAATGTGGCGATGCTCGGGCACGGCGGCGCCGGCAAGACGACGCTCTGCGAGGCCCTGTTGCACCTGACCGGCGTCACGAACCGGCTGGGTTCCGTCGCGGACAAGTCGAGCCACCTGGACACCGACGACGAGGAGCGGGAGCGGGGGTTTTCCATCGACTCGCACGTGCTGCACGTCGTGCACGGCGGAAAGCGGATCAACATCATCGACACGCCGGGAGCGACCGACCTGATCGGACAGGCGATCGCGAGTCTGGCCGCGGTCGAGACCGCCGTCATCGTCGTCAACGCATCGGCCGGCATCCAGGTCAACACGCGCAAGATGTTCGAGTACGCGAAGGCCAACAGCCTCGCGCGGGTTGTGGTCATCAACCGGATCGACTCGGAAACGGCCAATCTGGAGGAGCTGCTGGAGGGCCTGAAGGCGAGCTTCGGCGACCAGCTCGTGCCGTTCAACCTGCCGGGCGGAAAGGGCAAGTCGGTCGTTCCGTGCTGGGGCGCGAATGCGGGGAACGGGTCGCCCGACTTCGGTTCCGTGGCGGCGTGCACGACGGCCATCGTCGAGCGCGTGGTCGAGATCGACGAAGCGCTGATGAATAAGTACCTGGAGCAGGGAGAGGTCTCGCCCGACGAAGTGGTTGCGCGGATGTCCGAGGCGATCGCGGGCGGGTCGCTGGTGCCGGTGTTGTTCACGAACGCGCGGGCCGAAGTGGGCGTGAAGGAACTGCTCGACGTGCTAGCGACGCATGTGCCGTCGGCCGTGCAGGGGCGCCGGCGCGTGCTGGTCGTGAACGGCGAGGAGCGGGCGTTGGAGCCCAAGGCGGATGGTCCGTTCGTCGCGCAGGTCTTCAAGGTCCTGTACGATCCGAAGAGCAGCATCAAGTACGTGTTTATGCGGGTCCACTCGGGGCACATGAAGGCCGATGGAAACCTGACGCAGCCGGGCGAGAAGAAGGGACATCGCCCAGGTCACTTCCTGTCGTTTCAGGGCGCTAGTCATTCCGAGGTCGATGAGGCGATTGCAGGCGACATCGTGGCGGTCGGGAAGTTCGATGCGCACATCGGCGACACGCTTCACGGCGGATTGGGCGACGGTCGGATACCGATGGTGAAGTTCCCGACGCCCATGTTCTCGCTGGCCGTCGAGCCGAAGGCGCGCGGCGACGAGGCGAAGATCTCCGATGCGTTGCGTCGTTTTACGGACTGCGATCGGTGTTTTACCGCGCGGCAGGATGCTCAAACGCACGAGCTGGTGATCAACGGCGTCGGCGACATGCACCTGCGGATCGTGCTCAGCCGCATGCACCGCCAGAGCAAGCTCGACGTTAATACCAAGCCGCCGAAGATTCCGTATCGCGAGACGATCACGGCCGAGGCGGACGGCCACTATCGCCACAAGAAGCAGACGGGCGGTGCGGGCCAGTTCGGCGAGGTGTTCCTGAAGGTCTCGCCGCTCGAGCGCGGGTCCGATCCGCCGCTCGACTGGTCGTGGGACATCTTCGGCGGTTCGATCCCCGGACAGTTCGAGAGCGCGATCAAGAAGGGCGTGACCGAGTTGCTGGAGGAGGGCGCGATCGCCGGGTTTCCGTTGCAGGACATCCGAGTCTCGATCACGGACGGCAAGCATCACCCGGTGGATTCGAAGGAAGTCGCGTTCAAGATCGCCGGGAAGCTGGCGTTCAAGGACGCAGTGCTCAAGGCGCGGCCGGTGCTGCTCGAACCGATCGTCAACGTCGAGGTGTCGGTTCCCGCGGACAACGTGGGAGACATCACGGGCGATCTGGCGTCACGTCGGGGCCGCCCGCAGGGTCAGGACATGTTGCCGGGCGGCATGGCGGTGATTCGCGCGCAGGTGCCGCTGGCGAAGATGTCGGACTATCACTCGCGCTTGAGCAGCATTTCGGGTGGCAAGGGGAGCTTCAGCATGGAGCTGAGCCACCACGAGCCGGTCCCGGCCAACGAGGCGCAGGCGATCATTGCGCAGTATCGCCCGAAGAAAGACGAAGAGGCGTAGCACCTCCGCGCGCGGCGCTTTCAAACGTCGTATCGACGATCTCAGTCCGAGTCGACCTTTCGTTCTTGATTCGCCGGGCCGAGTCGCGCGATTCATGCGCCCTTGCACACGAGCCGCGAATCTCCTTATGCTTACGGGTTTTGGACGTGTGCGGTCCGCACGGTCGACAGGCGGACCGGCACCGCGTGGGATGTTTGATGGACGGCGACGGCAAGTTCATCCGCATTCGCGGGGCGCGGCAGCACAATCTTCAGGGCGTTTCCATCGACATTCCGCGGGACCGGCTGGTTGTGATCACCGGGCTTTCGGGGTCGGGCAAGAGCTCCCTGGCGTTCGACACGATCTACGCGGAGGGGCAGCGGAAATACGTCGAATCTCTGTCGGCGTACGCACGGCAGTTCCTCGAACAGACGACGAAGCCGGATGTCGAGCACATCGAGGGGCTTCCACCAACGATCGCGATTCACCAGCACGGCGGCGGGAGCAATCCCCGATCCACGGTGGCGACGACGACGGAGATTTACGACTACCTGCGGCTGCTGTTCGCCCGGGTGGGGTCGCCCTTCTGTCCGCGATGCAATCGGCGGATCGCGCGGCAGACGGTGACGCAGATCGTCGACAGCGTGATGCGGCTGCCGGAGTCGACGCGCCTGATGGTGCTCGCACCGCTGGTTCGCGGAAAGCCGGGCGAGCATCGCGACATCTTCGCGCGCGTGCTTCGCGAGGGCTTCGTGCGCGTTCGAGTCGATGGCGAGGTGATGGAGGCGAAGAACATCCCGCGACTGGAGTCGCGGCGGAAGCACACGATCGATGCCGTCGTCGACCGCGTCATCATGCGGCCGGATCTTCGATCGCGGCTGGCGGAGTCGATTGAGACGAGTCTGCGCCTGGCGGAAGGGTTGGTCATCATCTCGCACCAGCCGCCGGCGGAATCGTCGGGCGACACGGGCACCTGGTCGGATTCGCTGTATTCGGAACGGTTTGCGTGCAATCGCTGCGATTTTTCGCTCGAGGCGCTCGAACCGCGGATGTTCTCGTTCAACTCGCCGCACGGCGCGTGCCCGAAGTGCGATGGACTGGGGACGGTGCTGGAGTTTGACGCGGAGCTGATTGTTCCCGACCCCGCGCGATCGCTGGACAACGGGGCGATCGAGGCGTGGCGCGGCGGCGGCAAGCAAATGGCCGCCGCGTATTCGCGCGTGATCCGCGACTTCTGCGAGCTGTGCGGCGTTCCGCCGGCGACGCCGTTCAAGGCCGTGCCCGAGCGCCTCCGGCGCATCCTGTTGCACGGGACGACGGAGGCGGATGAGGCGGAACTCCAGGGCCGCTTCGAGGGCGTGATCACGCTGCTGACGCGCCGCTGGGAGACGACGGACAGCGATTCGGTGAAGAGCCGGCTGCACGCGTTTCTGTCAGAGCGTCCGTGCGCGAGCTGCCACGGGGCGCGACTGCGTCCGGAGAGCCTCGCAGTGCGAATCGGGTCGCTGACGATCGACGCGATCGTGCGTTTGAGCGTGTCGGAGGCGGCCGAGGCCTTTGCGGCGCTGGATTTCGACGATGAGCGGAGGGCGATCGCGGGACCGATCCTGAAAGAGGTGCGAGAGCGGCTGCGGTTCCTGAACGACGTCGGCCTGGGTTACCTGACATTGCAGCGCGCCAGTACGACGCTGTCGGGCGGCGAGGCGCAGCGGATCCGGCTGGCGACGCAGGTCGGCAGCGGACTGGTTGGCGTGTGCTACGTCCTCGATGAGCCGTCGATCGGGCTGCACCAGCGCGACAACGACAAGCTGATCAACACGCTGAAGCGCTTGCGCGATCTGGGAAACACGGTGCTGGTGGTCGAGCACGACGAGGACATGATCCGCGCAGCGGACTGGCTCATCGACATCGGTCCCGGGGCCGGCGCGGACGGCGGACGGATCGTCTGCGAGGGGACGTACCACGCGCTGTTGGAGTGTCGCGAGTCGATCACGGCGCAGTACCTGCGCGGGGAAGTGTCTGTCGAGGTTCCGGGCCGGCGCCGCCGTGTATCGTCAAAGAACGCGATTCAGCTCGTCGGCGCGCGGGAGAATAATCTGAAGTCGATCGACGTCACGATTCCGTTGGGCGTGTTCTGCTGCGTGACCGGCGTGTCCGGATCGGGCAAGTCGACGCTCATCTCGCAGACGCTGCTCCGCGCCCTGATCCGGCGGCTGGGCGGATCGGCCGAGCGACCGGGTGCGCACGAACGGATCATCGGCGCGTCGCGGATCGACAAGGTCGTCGAAGTGGACCAATCTCCCATCGGGCGCACGCCGCGGAGCAACCCGGCGACGTACCTCGGCGTGTTCGACCTGATCCGCGGCGTGTTCGCCAAGACGCGTGAGGCCAAGGTCCGCGGGTATGACGCCGGCCGCTTCAGCTTCAACGTCAAGGGAGGGCGGTGCGAGGCCTGCCAGGGTCAGGGGACGAAACGAATCGAGATGCACTTCCTGCCGGACATCTTCGTGACGTGCCAGGAGTGCAAAGGCACGCGATACGGGCGCGAGACGCTGGAGATTCACTACCGCGGCAAGTCGATCGCCGACGTGCTGGAGATGCGGGCGGAAGAAGCGCTCGAGTTCTTCGACAGTTTCTCACACATCCGGCAACTGCTTCAGGCGCTCTGCGACGTCGGCCTGTCGTACGTCCGGCTCGGGCAGGCCTCGTCGACGCTGTCGGGCGGCGAAGCGCAGCGCGTCAAGCTGGCGGCGGAACTGGGCAAGTCGCCGGTCGGACACACGCTGTACGTGCTGGATGAGCCGACGACCGGCCTGCACTTCGCGGACATCCACAAGCTGCTGAACGTGCTGAACCGGCTCTGCAATCTCGGCCACACAATCTTGGTCATCGAGCACAACCTCGACGTCATCGGGCAGGCCGACTGGATCATCGACCTCGGACCTGAAGGGGGGCAGGCCGGAGGCGAGATTGTCGCCGAAGGCAGGCCGGAACAGGTCGCGGCGCATCCCAAGAGCTATACCGGGCGATACTTACGGCAGAAGCTCGCCCGGCGGGTCGCGGCCGGAGCCTAGCCGGGGTTTCGCCGCGGACCGGAGCGCCGGACGCGAAAGGTTTTTGCGGCTTGACTTGGTCGGTCGAATATGTAACAATACGGTTACATATGGCGCGCCGGCCGGCATCGATGGATCGGGTCTTCAAGGCCCTCGCCAGCGCCCGGCGGCGGCGGATGCTGGACCATGTTCGCCATCGGCCGGGTTGTTCGGTGAACGACGTGTGCGCATGCTTCGATACGAGCCGGATTGCGGTGATGAAGCACCTTCGGGTGCTGGAGCGAGCGGGTCTGATCGTCTCGCGCAAGGTGGGTCGTACGCGGCAGATGTATCTGAACGTCGTGCCGATCCGCATGATTTACGACCGCTGGACGACGGAGTTCAGCGGGCTGTGGGCCGGCGGTCTGACCGAGCTGAAGTACCGCCTGGAATCGCAAAGGAAATCCGATGAGCCGTGAACTGCGTCACGTGTTTCAGGTGGTGATTCAATCGCCGATCGAAGTCGTCTGGCAGGAGCTGACGCGTGCGGGCGTGCAGCCGGCGTTCTTCGGAACGACGCTCCAGGCGGAGTGGGTGGTTGATGGTCCGATTCACTATCGCTCGGCCGAATCGGGGAAGGACGTGATCGTCGGACGGGTGCTCGAAGTTCAGCCGCCGCACCGACTCGTGCACACGTTTCAGTTTCAGGAATTGAGCGATCCGCCGAGTCGCGTGACGTACGAGCTCCGGCCGGTTGCGGCCGGGACGGAGCTGACGCTGGTGCACGACGAGTTTGGCTCTGAAACCCAGACGTTTCAGCGCGTCGTTTCGGGCTGGCCGGTCATATTGGAGCAATATCGCAAGCTGCTCGAGAGCGGAGCGGTGCAGGTCGTGCGGGATTGTCCAGCGCGATCGTGACCGTCCGTGGTTCGCAGTTGATCGAGATCGCATTCGAACCCCGGAAAGGATGGTTGGAGTTCATGGTACGGAATCGGGTCATGGTCGGATCGGCAATCGTCGTCGCGCTGGCGGGCGGCGTCCGGGCCGACGCACCTGGCGCGAAGGGCGATTCGCCCGTGGTGGATCGAACGTGCGAGACGGGGCCGCGGTATCTTTGCAAGGAGGTTCGCATTCGTGCACCGATCGCGGAGGTGTGGCGTGCGTGGACGGATTCGCGCGAGACGTCGAAGTTCTTCGGCGAAGAATCGAAGATCGAGCTGCGAGTGGGCGGAGCCTATGAGATCTACTTCAGCAAGACCGCTCCGGCCGGGGAGCGCGGCTCCGAGGGGTGCCGCGTGCTCAGCTATCTTCCGATGCGGATGCTGTCGTTCGAGTGGAACGCGCCGCCGAAGTTCCAGATCGTGCGGCGCGAGCGGACGTGCGTCGTGATCGAGTTCGTCGAGCTCGGTCCGGACGAAGTCCTCGTTCGACTGACACAGCACGGCTGGAAGACGGGTCGCGAGTGGGACGAGACCTTCGCGTACTTCCGGGTCGCGTGGCACCGGGTTCTGGAGAATCTGCACGCAATGTACTCATCCGCGGCGGCGACCGATGGATCGAACGGGCTGCCACGGTACTTCATCTGTTACCTCGAGCCGGTCCGGCCAACGCTGGCGGAGGATGCGAGCGAAACGGAGCGCGAGATGATCTGCAAGCACGCGGCGTATCTTGAGGGGTTGACGGAGAAGGGTGTCGTGCTGCTCGCCGGCCGGCAGGCGGATGGAAAGCTAGGGCTTCTCGTGCTTGCGGCATCGGACCGTTCGTCGGCGGAGCGGCTGATATCGCAGGATCCGGCCAGGGCGGCGGGTCTGTTCCGCACGCGGGTGGAGCCGTTTCGGCTGGCGATGATGCGCGGGATGTGACGCGTCAGGGCGTGCGCGAGTAGACCGCTCCCGCCGCGCCGCGATGGGCGCAGCGCCAGCGCGGCGATCGCGCCAGCGCTCGATCGAACGGCGATCCGGTGCGGAGCAGGGCGGTGCTTGCGTCGAGTCGGGCGGCCCAGTCGTCGATCGTCTCGGGCCGGTGCCGATAGGCGTTGAGATAGTCGACGAGGGCCGGCTCGCCGTAGAGTTCACAGCGGTCATCGATCCAGATTCGCGCGTCGGGCACGAAGTACGTCAGGAAGCCGCCGAAGAGCATCTCGTTCATGACGCGGGCATGGCTCGCACCGCGCGAGACCTCGGATCGCAGCGCGGGCAGGGCGTCGATCGGCCAGTACGCCGGGTCGAGTCGCGCCCAGCCCGCGCCGAGGGCGGGAATGCGCAGACCGGCGACCTGAATGGCCAGTGTTGTAACGAGGCACAGGATCGGAGGCGCCGCGCCCCGCGCCCAATTGCGGAGGGTGGCGTCGCGTGCCGACCGAACGAGTTCTCGTTGCCCGACTTTTGGCCCGAGTACGACTTGAGCTCGCAGGGCCGCGAGGACATCCCGCCAGACGACGAGTGCCCCAATCGCGAACAGCGGCCCGTGGCGGATTCGTGAGATCGCCAGCGCGAACCAGATCAACGGCATGAGCCACGTCATCTGGAATTGCGCGATGGGCACGCGCGTAAGCGTGACGATGTAGGCCGCGCCAAGCAGCAGTACCATCCATCCGTCGATGGATCGGAGGCTGAGCGGGCCGTGTTCGATCATGATTTCGGGCAACGCACCGGCGCGCATCAGCGCGATCCACGTCTTGGGAAGCTCGATGCCGAACGGGTTGACGAGCGTGGCGGCGGCGCATACTGCGGTGAGCGCGATTCCGATCGCGCCGAGCTGGAACCCATCGCCCCGGGAGGCCCGACCGGCCGGGCGGATCGCCAGCCAGCCCGCGGCGACGATGCCGAGTGTGACGATGCCGCCGAGCGCTGCACCGTGGCAGTTCGTCCACACGATGAATGCAGGGGCGAGCCAGACGAGCGAGTGCCGCGGGCGTCGCCCGGCCTCAACATCGCAGAGGCGGCCGAGCATCCAACCGAACAGGGCGATGCTGATCAGATGCGGCCGGGGCAGGAAATGGTACGAGCTGGCCGCGATTGTGAGCAGCGTCAGCACGACCGCGATGGTCGGGTTGGCTCCTGATTGAACCAGCCGATCGCCCGCCCATGCGTAGGTCGCGGCGAGCAGCGTCACCGCGCCGAGCAGCAGTCCGTCAAGGCCCGTGAGCCGATCGAGCAACGCCATGGCGATCTCGCCGAGCCACTGGTGGGCGATCCAGTGCTCGCCGGCGTGGGAAAACGTGAAGGGATCGGTGCGAACGACCTGTGCGGTGTCGAGCATCTGACGCCCGACGACGGTGTGCCAGAACGTGCCCGGGTCGCGGAACATCCGTTCGCGTCCGACGATCAACAGCGCAAGCCACAGGCCGATGAACAGGAGCGGCCGGAACGCACGGCGGCGCGCGGTTGTGGCGGGGTCGTCCATGGTTAGGATATCGACATGCGAAAGATCAGCGGACTGCGAAATGCTCGATTGGATGATGGACAACGACTCGTGGATCTTGCATTTTCGGACGACGGGACGATTGCGCGGGTCGGGCGGGCGCTGAAGTTTCCGCGCGGCGCGACGGTGCTGGACGCGGGAGGCGGACTGCTGCTGCCATCCTTCGTCGATCCACACCTGCATCTCGATCTGGCGTACTCACTCGATCTGCTGCCGCCGAACCGGAGCGGGACGCTCATCGAGGCGATTCGGCTCTGGTCAAGGTTCAAGCGCACGCTTACCGCGGAGAACGTCATGCAGCGAGCGGTGCGCGCGATTCACGATGAAGTGTCGTACGGGACGGGGCTGATCCGAACGCACGTGGACGTGGCGACGGCGGCGGGGCTGCGCCTCTGCGAGGGCGTGCTCGCGGCGCGGCAGGTCTGCCGGGACTTCTGCGACGTACAGGTCGTGGTCTTTCCGCAGGACGGCATCCTGCGCGACCCCGGCGCGCTGGACCTGATGCGCGAGGCGATGCGAATGGGCTGCGACGTGATCGGCGGGATCGCGCACAACGAGCGGTCGGACGAGGACTCGCGGCGGCACATCGATCTGCTGTTCGATCTGGCGCGGGAGTTCGACGCCGACATCGATTGCCACATCGACGAGACGGACGATCCGGACTCTCGCTGCACGGAGTACCTGGCCGCGCGGACCATCGCCGAGGGCTGGCAGGGGCGCGTGACCGCGAGCCATGTGTGCGCGCTGGGGAGCTATCCGGATGTGCACGCGCGCAAGGTCATCGACCTGCTGGCGGAGGGCGGCGTTCACGTCGTGACGAACCCCTGCGTCAATCTGCACCTGCAGGGGCGCTACGACCGGTATCCGCGGCGGCGCGGACTGACGCGCGTGCAGGAGCTGCTGGCGGCCGGGGTGAACGTGGCCGCGGGGCAAGATTGCATCCGCGATCCGTTCTATCCGCTGGGCACGGGCCAGATGTTGAGCGTGGCGCACATGCTGGTCCATGCCGATCATCTTTCGACGCCGGCGCTCCTGCGACAGGCGATGCGGACGGTGACCGATTCTGCGGCGCGGGCAATGCGGCGGCGCGGATATGGGACGCGCGTGGGGTGCCGGGCGGACCTGGTCGTACTGCCGGCGCAGAGCGAGCACGAGGCGATTCGCACGTGTCCGCGACCGCAATTGGTCCTCAAAAACGCGCGCCAGGTGCTTCCCACGAGTCGCGGGTGAACGCCGTCCATCCGCGGGTAAGTTTCTAGGTGAATTCTCAAGAGTCGAAACACGCGATCCGATACGCCGTTGTGAAGACCGCGGCGTGACACGGACTCGATGCCGAGTCCAGCGGCTTCTGGGGGGCCGCAGGGGGCCCAATGCCCGCCTCAAGAGACCGCGGGCGATTGATCGGAGACCGACATGTTCAAGCGAAGCGCGTTTACTCTGGTGGAGCTGCTGATCGTCGTGATCATCCTCGGCATCCTGGCTGCAATCGTCGTGCCGCAGTTCAGCGATGCCACGTCGGACACGCAGGTCAGCTCGCTGCGGACGAATCTGGCGACGATTCGCGGGCAGCTCGAGCTCTACCGACTGCAGCACAACAACACGTATCCGGCCGTCAACACGTTTAGTGACCAGATGACGAAGAAGACCGACGTCGACGGCACCGTGAACCAGGCGAACGGCAAGTACGGTCCGTACCTTCAGACCGTGCCGGTTAACCCGTTCAACAACAGCAGCGTGGTCACGAACAACGCCGCCGAGACGACCAAGGGTTGGTACTTCGACGCGACGTCGGGCGTGTTCAAGGCGAATGACGGCGGCGCGACCAACGGCGTGAACCACTCGGATTACTAGTCGGTATCAGCCGACAGGTTTCCGCACGCCGCGCGAATCCTGGAACGACCGGTCCGGCGGCCGTACGCGACAGCCGAGACCGGTCGTCTCCTTTTTGGCGGATGGCCGGCCACGGGGGCGGCGCACATGGTTGCGAATTTCGTTTGGGGCGGGGACGGATCGATGGCGCCTGATTCGGCTAGACGCGGCTTCACGTTCGTCGAGCTGCTGATCGCGACGGCGATCCTGGCCATGTCGGCCACCGCGGCGATGCTGGCGCTGACGGCCGGGGTGCAGCGCGTGCAGGAGTCTTCTCGGTACGCGCAGGCCGTCGTGCTGGCCGAGTCGCTGATGGAGGAGATCGTCAATCGCCCGTTCGAGGATCCGGAGGCGCCGTCGGTTCGAAACCCCGGCCCCGGACCGGATGAGACGGATCGGACGAAGTTCGACAACGTCGATGACTACGACGGCTACTCCGAGTCGGACAAGGTGCTTCGCGAACTGCGGACCGGCCTGCCGGCCATCGCGCCAAGCAACTCGGCCGGGCTTTGGCGGCGGGTTTCGGTGCAGTACATCACCCTCAACGGGCAGGCTGCGTGGGACCAGAACAACGTCGTGCGCGTCACCGTGACGGTCAACGATGGCGACGGGGGGCCGATCTTCGTCCTGTCGCGCGTGGTCGTGCGGGAGTACTGATCATGCACGTGCGGCGCGATGGTCGATCGAGCGCACAACGGTCCGGCCTGACGCTGGTCGAGCTGGTCATGTCGGCAGGACTGTCCACGATCGTCGTCGGCGCGGCGATGTCGCTGATGTGGTCGGTGTCGCGCGAGTCGTCGTTGACGACTTCGGACCAGGAAACCGCATCGCGCGGGCGCTTGCTGATACGCCGCCTGGAGGGGCTGATTCGTGGATCGCGAACGGTCGCCGTTGACAGCACGACGCAGCTCACGCTCTGGGCGCGGGACGACTATCCGACGGCGGGCGTCGGCGGTGTTCCCGGGGACGATCAGGCGCAGGTCTCTGAGATCGAGACGATCAAGTACGACGCGGCGACGAAGCGGGTGACGCGGACCTACGCCGATTTTTCAGGATTGAGCGGCGCGACGCTGGCCGCGCTGAACTCGACGCAGAACATTCCGGGTGCAGGGGCCGTGAATCTCGGATCGATTCTGTCGGGCGCGTCGCTGGCCCCATATGCGCGGTCGGAGGTTCTGGCAGAAGGGGTCGCGAGCTTTGCGTTCTATGGCGTCAACAAGGGCGGCAAGGCCGTCATTGTGATCGCCGATTTCAGCGTCGCATTCGGAACGTCGATGCACACGTTTCATCGGACGATTCAGCTCGCGGCGCCGGCGTACTTCGTCACGAACTCCTCGGCGAGCTCGACCGACGGCGGGCCGAGCTTCCGTTTGCGTCAAAAGGCGGCGTGGAGCTGGTGAGGGCGGCCGGATGATTCGGCGTCGTGTTCCGATGGGTGATTCCGTGCGGCGTCGCGCGTATGCGCTCGTGATGGTGGTCGGCTTCGTCGCGGTCGTCTCGATCCTCTCGATGTCCTTCGTGACGAAGACCACGTCGAGCGGGTCACTCGCGTCCAACCTGGGCGCCGAGGCGCGGGCGAGAAGCCTTGCAGCATCCGGGATCTCGATCGCCGCGCGGTTCCTGATGTATCCGCCGAGCGGCGTGTCCCCGTGTTCCTACTGGACCGGGACCGGTTCGGGGGGCATCTCGATCGATGGCACCGCGGACTACTGCACGATCAGCGTCAGCGCAACGTCGATCGATCAGCGACTCTTCAAAGTCCAGAGCACCGGGTACGCGATGGATTCGTCCGGCATCGTTCGCGGCCGGCGATCGGTCGCCGCGGAACTGCTGCTCCCGCCGCCGAATCAGTGGTGCGTCCAATACGTCGGGCTTGTGAACGGGTCCCAGACGTTTCCCGCGCGCCTCGATTTCCTGGGCGACCTTCACGTGAACGGCTCGATCAACCTGCTGTCCGCGGCGAAGTGTACTGGCGCGGTAACCGCGACGGGGTCGATTTCCTGGCCCCCAGGTTCCTCGGGCGGTCCTCCGACGTCGGTTCAGTCGAACCAGCCGTGGCGTCGACTCCCGCCGATTGCGACGGGCGATTGGTCGACGTACCAGGTGAACAGCGCCACGTACACGGCGGCGACGTATCCGGTGCGCGATCTGACGAGTAGCGCGTGGCCGAACAACGGCGCGGTCGTGACATCAGGAAACCCCGCAGGCGTGCTCGTCAGCACAAACTCGATCGGCGGCGGGCTGAACATGATTCGTCTGAAGGACAACGTGAATTTCATCGGGATGATCGTCGTCGATGGCGACCTTGAGCTCGATGGGTCCAACGTCCGAGTAACGGCCGTAGCCGGCTATCCCGCCATCGTCGCAACGCGCGACTTCGTCATTCGCAGCGCTGGCAGGGACCTCACTGTGTCCGGCCCGATGCTGGTCGGCGGTGTGATTCGCAGGGGAAACGAAGACGCCGCCATCCAGGTCACGGGTCCGGTCATCACGGCGGGCTCCTTCGACACGGCAAAGTCCACAGGGATGTTCCGTGCGAGCTACAGTGCGTCCAGTACGACCTTTCATAACTCAGCGGGTTACAAGGACACTCAGCCGTACACCATACTGCGGTGGACCGAGTCCTAGAGGGCGGATCGGGTCATTCTTCGCGCAACAAGGAGCGATGGCGATGTTCATGACGGGTCGGGCGTTGCACCGGGTCTACGTCGGACTGCTGACGACGATCGCCGTTCTGCTGGCCGTGTTGGTGATCGAGTTATGGAACCTGGCGCCGTCGATGCTCCCCATCGCGACGGCGCAGGTTCCCGATACGGCCCTGCAGCGCAAGCAAATCGTCGACGAGGCAAGGCGAACGAATCAACTCTTATCGGCCATCCTGACGCACCTTGAGGCGAAATCGATCAAGGTCGAGATGATCGGTGGCGATAAGAGTGCGGGGCGGCGAACTGGACGATAGCGGTCGTCGCGGCCGCCGATTGGGGGAATTCAATGCCCGCGCTGCGCGGCGAGTCCGCGGTCGAGTTGCGGCAGCATCGGCGGCCTGGCAGCTTCACGCTCGTCGAGCTGTTGGTGGTCGTGATGCTGCTTGCGCTGCTGGCCGGGATTGCGATTTCGAATACGAATACCTCGGGCACTCAGGCGTACGCGGCCGCCGAGGGGTTCGCCGCCGACGCGGCGTATGCGCAGGCCGAGGCCGTCGGCCGGCCGGACCTCGGGTGCTGCATCAAGGTGGACCAATCAGCGGGTCGCTACTGGTTGGCGCGGCCCGCCGCTCCGGATACGCCGATCACGAACGCGGTGTCAAAGAAGCCTTACGTCGTCGAATTCGGGTCGAACGCGACGCGCGGGACTTCGGCGGTGAGCATCCATTCGATCGACTTCGGCGGGGACAGCGTGCTCGGCTTCACGAGCCTGGGTGGAATCGACCAGACGACCGAAGCGACCATCGTCTTCAAGGCCGGACCGTCCGGGTTTCAGGTCAGCATCTCGCCGACGACCGGTTCGGCGACGACGACCGAGGTGAAGACGACGGAGTTCGGGCCGGAGAAGGACGCGGAGATCTTGCCGCTCCCGCTATAGGGTCGATATCGGGCGCGGGCGAGGTAAGGCGATCGACATGTGGCGGAACAAACCGCATCCCGGTCCCATCGCGATTGACGTGGGCGCCACGAGCCTCCGCATGCTCCAGCTCGCGGAGGGTGTGGAGGGCCCGTACGTCGTTTCGTGGTTTCAGAGAGACGTTCCGCCGGAGCATGCAGCGGGTGCGGCGCGCGATGCGTGGGTCCGGCAGACGATTCGAGAAGCGCTCGCGACGCGGCCGTTTCGCGGGCGCGAGGTCGTGCTGGGCCTGGGTGCGAGAGAGTTTCAACTGAAAAACGTGCGCGTCCCGCCGATGCCGCCCGAAGACCTGGCCGCGGCAGTCGAAGTCGAGGCGCAGGAGCGATTCGGTTTTTCGCCGGACGCGATGGAGTGCCGGATCCTCCCGGCGGGGCAGGTTCGACAGGGCTCGGAGACGCGCGAGGAAGTTCTGCTGTTCGCGGTGTCGACGGAACTGATCGGCGAGCGGTTGGAGATGCTCCAGGCGTTGCGGCTGGAGCCGGTGGCAATCGACGTCGGTCCCGCCGCGCTGGCGCGGTGTTTCGGCCGCTTCTTGCGTCGATCGGCGGACGAGGCGGCCATTCACGTGTTTCTCGATGTCGGCGCGCGATCGACGACACTGTCGCTGCTCCGCGGTTCGAGCGTGTGCTTCGCGAAGGTGGTCGAGATCGGCGGTGCCGACTTCACGCAGGCGGTGGCAGGGCGACTCGGGATCTCGGAGGGTGAGGCGTACGCGCTGCGGATGCGGTTGCTTCGCGCCGGTGTGGCGCGACAATCCGACGCGATCGCGGAAGACTTGCCGGCCGAGCTCGTGCAGTCGATCTCGGACGCGGTTCGTCCGAAGGTCGAGCACTTGTCGCGCGAAGTTCAGTTGATGCTCCGCTACTTCACGGTCACCTTCCGTGGCCAGCGACCGGAATGCCTGACCTTCGTCGGCGGGGAGGCGCACGAGCCGCAATTGGTCTCGACGCTGGCGGCCGGGGCGGGTGTGCCGTGCACGATCGGTCAGCCGTTCCGAGGCGTCGGGTCGAGCCATGACATTGCGGCCGGCATGCAGCGCGCGTACCGGCCGGCGTGGTCGATCGTGATGGGGCTGGCGCTCCGCGGGACGCGTTCATCGCCGGGTGGCGGTGATCGGGGCTCGCCGGCGCTGCAGAGGGCCGGGGCGTGATCGAGTTCGATTTCATTCCGGCGTCGTTTCATCGTCGGATGCTCGAGCGCCGGCGGATGCGTCGTTTCGGCGCGCTCATGGCGTTCATGGTGCTGGCCATGGGCGGATGGGTGCTGGCGCACGATACGCTGCTGAGCCGGTATCGCGCGCAATTGGGCGAGATCCAGCGTCAGCGGAACCAGATCCGCGTGCATCGCGTCAGCATGGTGGCGATGCGGCAGCAGCGGGACGAGTACAAGGCACGGATTGCGCTGACCGACCTGCTGAACGACCGGGCGTCCGCGGTGGTTGTACTCTCGGTCGTCGCTGCGGCACTGCCGGCGCACGCTGTACTCACCGAGCTGGAATGGAACCCGGCCGCACCGGTGTCTCCGCCGCCGGAAGTCGCGGCGGCGGCGGGGCCGGAATCGCCCCATGCAGCGGGCGCCCCGACGGCGCTGCCCGCGTCGACGGAGGCCGTTTCGGGCAACCTGCCGAGCGTTCGCGTCTCGGGAATCGCCGCGGACGCGACGACGATCGGCGATTTCGCCGCCGCGCTGACTGCGTCTCCGTACCTGACGGACGTGACGACGCAGATGGATGACGAATCGCGCGCCGGTCCGCAACGATTCGAGATCACGTTTCGAGTGTTTCCACAGACCGGAGGCGTGCGATGATGCGGACGCTTGGCACGCCGCACATGGTGGCGATCACGAGCATCGTTGTGCTCGGCTTCACGCTCGCCGTGGTCGCGCCCGGCCATCGCGAGTTGCAGGAGACGCGCCGTCTGATTGCGTCGGAGCAGGCCGTGGCCGAAACGGAACAGGCAGAGGCCTCGCGTCTGGCGCCGCTGTACGCCGAGCTCTCGGGCTTCGCGTCGCGCGCGGGCGATTTCGAGCGCGCCGTTCCGAACGAGCATCGTTTTGCCGCGGCGTTTGAGTCGCTTCGACAGTTCTGTGCCGAGTCGGGCATTGTTCAGCAGGTGCTGCGGCCCGGGCGGGCACGAACGTGGTCCGCGGGGTTGCGAGCCCGCGCGCCCGCCGGTTCGCCGGAGATCATGATCCACCCGGTGCACGTGGAATTGACCGGTCGAATGGCGTCGGTGTTCGAGTTCCTTCGTCGGGTCGAAGCGTGGGAGCGTCTTACGAGCATCGACCGGCTGCGCCTGGAGCGCGTGGGGGAAGCCGATCAGGTCCACTGCGAGGTGACGCTCGATCTCTTCTACACGGCGCCGCGCTCGCCGCGCACCACGCCTGCGCCGGCGGAGATTCGTAACAAGCTGGTTCAACGGTGATTGCGATGGAACGATGGTGGACTCAGCTTCGCGCCCAACTGGCGGCCGACCCCAAGAAGGCGGCGATCCTCGGCGTCCTGTGCGTCGTGCTGGCGCTCGTTTGGGTCCGGGTATTCATGCGGCCGGGCAGGGTGGGCGCGACGGAGTTGGCGAGTGCCTCGGTGTCGCCGGATTTGATGGCGCCGAATGCGGAAGCCGCGCCGTCGCCGGCCGTGGCCGTGGGCGGACGTGCCGGGCTGATGGCGCCGGCGACGGAGGTACAAACCTCGCTCATTGTGCCCACCGTGGACATTTCGGGCGTCCCGCGGGAATTGCCCCGTGATCCGTTCGAACTCGACCGCGAGTGGCTCGGAACGGCCGTGTTGACGTCGCAGCCAACGGCGCGGGAATCGAGCTGGTCGGAGCTTTGGGATGCGTTTCGCGAGAGTGCGCGTGCGCGGCGGAAGATCCACGCGAGGCGCATGCATCAGATCGAAAGCGACGCCGCAAAGCTGAAACTCCAGAGCACACTGGTCGGCCCGGCTCCCACGGCGGTGATTAACGGACTGATCGTACAGCCTGGCGATACGATTGACGGTTTCGTGATCGACGCGATCGAGCCGCGGCTTGTGCGGGTCCGAAAAGACGGGCATACCGTTTCCCTGAGTTTGCCGTAGTTCACAACCCGCGATCCGTTCCTACCGAAATACCGGTACCGGACCCTCGGGCGACGGGTATCGGTCCATGCGGGCCGAGTGCCGCGCCGCGCCGTGAGCGGTCCGTTCAGAGGGAGCCGGAATGACTCGGTACGGCCGCCGAATTCAGCGCGGATGGACGACGTTCGGTTCCGCGTTGCTACTGCTCGGCTTCACCGCAGTCGCGCCGTGGAGCAGCCATGGAGCGGACGACACGCCACCGCCGCCGCAGACGGCCGATGTGGCGACCGATTCCGGTGTGCTGAAACAGGTGCTCACCGCGCTGCTCCAGCCGCCTCCGCCTCCGCCGGCGGATCGACCGAAGCTGTCCGATCAGCCGGTGCAGGTAACGGTGCCGAGCGAGCCCTCGCGCGCGGCGGGGCGTGCGGCGAACGGCCGAGTGAAGGTCAGTCCGACGGGACTGGTCGAGTTGCACGTCTCGAACATGCCGATCGTCGATGTCCTGCGGCTGATTGCGGATCAAACGCGGAGGAACATCGTTGCCTCGAAGGACGTGAGCGGCGTCGTGTCGGCGGACCTGTACGACGTGCCGCTGGAGGCGGCGCTGGACGCCATCTTGGTCGGGAACGGGTTCCGCCATCGCGAGCAGGGCGACTTCATCTACGTCTATACCGACGAGGAATTCGCGCGCGTCGCCGACCGGGAAAAGCACCTGCAGACGCGGGTGTTTCGATTGCGCTACGTGACGTCGCGCGATGCGCTGACATTGATCACGCCGCTGCTCAGCAAGTCGGGTCAGGTCTCCGTGTCGCCTCCGGCGCGCGAGGGGCTGGAGGATGGCGCGGGGGATGCCGGCGGCAGCTCGGCGGCCTCGGCAGGCGGCGGCACTGGGGGGAATTCGAACGCCGACGTCGAGACGCTTGTGATAGTTGATTTCGGCGAGAACATCCGCCGTGCGGAGGAGGTGCTGAAGGAGTTCGACGTAAAGCCGCGGCAAGTCCTCGTCGAGGCGACAATTCTCCGGGCGCAGCTCAACGAGGACAACGCGCTCGGCATCGACTTCACGACCGTCGGCGGCGTCGACTTCACGGAGCTGAGCAGTGTCAGTCCGGGCGCGCAGTCGATCACGACGGGCCTGGTCCCGACCGAGCGCTTGCAGGACACGTCGTTCACGGTTCGAACGAGCTTCACGTCGGACGTGCCCGCGGGCGGGTTCACGTTCGGCATCATCAAGGACCAGGTCGGAGCGTTCGTGCGGGCGCTGGAGCAGTTTACCGATACGACGGTGCTGGCAAACCCGAAGATCCTGGCGCTGAACAAGCAGCGCGGTGAAGTGATCGTCGGCCGGCGCGACGGCTATCTCACGACCACGATCACCGAGACGACGGCCGTTCAGACGGTCGAGTTCCTCGAGACCGGCACGCGTCTGATCTTCCGCCCGTTCATCTACGACAACGGATTCATCCGCATGGAGATCCACCCGGAGGATTCCACGGGCGGAATCACCGCGGCCAATCTACCGTTCAAGCAGACGACGGAAGTGACGACGAACATCCTCGTGAGGGACGGGCACACGATCCTGATCGGCGGTCTGTTCCGGGAGGTCAGCGGGGCCACGCGCGGGCAGGTGCCGGGCCTGGGCAACATTCCGATCGCCGGCGCGCTGTTCCGAAGCACGTCGGACAGCCTGACGCGCGAGGAGATCATCATCCTCCTCACCGTGCGGATCGTGAAAGGCGAAGTCGATGTCGAGGAGGGCGCGGAGGCGCTTCGCGAGACGGAGCGTTATCGCGTCGGGGAACGGCGCGGCGCGCAGTGGTTCGGCCGGGAGCGACTCGCGCAGGCGTACTATCGCTGGGCGGTCGAAAACCTCTCGAAGGAGCGGATCGGCGCCGCGCTGTTTGACGTGGCGATGGCGACGCGGCTGAACCCGCACAACCTCCAGGCGTTCAAGCTAAGGGAGCAATTGCTGCGGCGCGCGACATGGGACGAGGACGGCTCATCGGTTCGCCACCACTTGTATCGCATGCTTCAGCAAGACCAGGGAGAACAGGCGCCGCGATTCGGTCGGCCGGCTCCGCCGTTCAGACTGCCGGAGGGGTTCAACGGCCCGGTGGGTTTCGACGAGGAAGAAGACAAGCCGGAGACCGACACGCCGTCGGCTGACGTGGAGGCCCCGCGATGAACGATCCCACTCGACGGCACGTTGCATTCGCCGTGTTGGCCGCGTCGCTTTCGGCCGGCGCCGGATGTTCGCCCATGTCCGGGCTGATCGACCGGCACTTCTCCAGCGATCAGCGCCAGGAAGCGCAGGAGCGATGGTCGGACGTGCGCGCCGGCGTGAAGCTTCGACTGGCGCAGCAGCTTTTCGATGCGCAGAACTACGGCGAGGCGCGGGAACGATTGCGCGAGGCGATGGCCCTGACGCGGACCGAGCCGGGCGCGTTCATCCTGCTGGCGAAACTCGAGCTGCTGGAGGGCCGTCTGGCGTCCGCGCGCGAGGCGATCGACATCGCGCGGGCGATGCCGGAGGCAACCAGCGAAGCGGACTACGTCGCCGGAATCATCGCGGAGCGAAGCGAGCGACTGGACGATGCGCTGTGCCATTACGAGGACGCGGCCGCAAAGCAGCCGATGGACTCGGAGTACCTACTGGCGGTCGCGGAGATGCTCGTGGCGCTGAACCGGCCGGCGGAAGCGCTGCTGCTCGTGCAATCACGGCTGGCCGATTTCGATCAGCACGTCGGATTGCATGTCTGCGCGGCCGAGACGGCGCGCGTGCTCGGATTGTACAACGAGGCCGCGCAGGCCTATTCGGACGCGGCGCGGATCGCCGGAGACGCACCGCTGCTGCTTGAATACGCCGGGATGGCGCTCTTCGATGCCGGTCGATACGAAGAGGCAACGACAATTCTCAAGCCGCTCGTCGACGCGAGCATCGCTCGTGAACGGACCCATGCGGCTGTCCGGTCCAGGGAGTCCCCCGCGCCGGACCGTTCCGCCGAGTCGCGGCGATCGGCGATCGCCCGTCGCGGCGACGCCATGCCGGTCCGGGCAGGCGACTCGCCGGCTGTGCGGCGGATTCTCGCACGGTCGCTACTCCGGGCGGGCGAGCCGATGGAAGCGCTCGCGGTGCTTCGGCACGTGATCCGCAAAGACGTCCGAGACGTGGACGCGTGGCGAGTCATCGGGGAGATCGGTCTGACCCGCGGCGACATGGCCGCTGCGCTGGAGGCCGGCGTGCAACTTTCGCGGCTTGTGCCGGAGGACCCGCAGGGCTGGTTGATCTCGGCGTACGCATCGCTGCGCCAAGGCGATCCTGCGACGGCCGTACGGGCATCGCAGCGGGCAGTGCGCATGAAGCAGGACGACGTTGTGGCGCTCTGCTTGTGGGCCGAGGGCGAGCTGGCGCGCGGGCACGTCGATGCGGCGGCACGCGTTATTGAGGAAGCCGTTCGGATCGACCCGGATTATTCGCCGGCTGTCGCGATCCACGCGCGCTGCCGGGCCGGGCAAGTGGGGCCTGTGGAGCCCGGCCAATCGAACGAGGCGCCGGCGACGAGCTCGCTGCCGGGAATCGTCCTGCCGCCGCTGGTCGTGCAGCCGGTCGAGGAGCATCCGTGACGGTGCTGGAAAGAAAGCCGTGGTCCGACGAGGAGGACGCATCGGCGGCGCCGATGACGGTCGCTTCGTCGATCGCGCCCGCGCCGGACGAATTGGCGCGGGGTCGTCGTTGGCGGACCCACGCATCGTCGGTGCGCCGATTCGACTGGATCTACCGGCCGGAGTCGATCCTGTCGATGCTGGCGGTCGCAGCGATCCTGTCGGCGTGGGTGGGCATCTTCGATCGGGAGGTGATCCCGACACGCGTCTGGTTGTTTCACTGGGCGATTCTCGCGCTGGCGGGCGGCGCGGGCGGCGTCCTGTGGCACGGACGGCAGTCTCGCGAGCTTGGAAGTCAGCAGTTGCTTGACGCGCTCGAGATGGGTCTGACGCGGGCGACACCTGTGGACACGGCGCGTCTGTCGGACGAGTGCCTTGGGGTTATTCAGCGCGTTCAGCATTACGTTGAGGACCTTCGGTCGTCGGCGCAGTCGGCGCAGAGTCGGGAACAGCGGCTGTTGCTCGAGCGGACCGTCTGCGAGCGCGAACGGCGCGCGATAGAGCACATTCTAGAGAACGTCGGTGAGGCGATTTTGGTCACGGATGATTTCGATCGCGTGACGGTCGCGAACCGTGCGGCGCGTGGAGCGCTGGGGCTTCGCGACGGGCAGTATCTGCGCAAGCCGCTCGACACGCTCGTGGCCGACGAGGTTTTCCTTCGTCACGTGCGGCAGTGTCGCGAGGCCGGCGCTGCCACGTCGCGTCGCAATGCCGAGCACACGATCGGCCAGCGCGTCTTCAGCCTCAGCCTGCAGTGCATCGATTTGCAACCCGGCGACGCTGACGCGGCCGCCGGCGGACACGGCGTGGTCACGGTGATGCGTGACATCACGCGCGAGCGCGAGGTCTCGAGGGCCAAGAGCGATTTCGTGGCGAAAGCCGCCCATGAGCTGCGGACGCCGCTGTCATCCATCAAGGCGTACGTCGAAATGCTTGTGGATGGCGAGGCCGCAGACGAAAAGACCCGCCGCGAGTATTACGAGATCATCCAAGCGGCCGGAGACCGGCTGGGCCGGTTGATCGACAACATGCTCAACATCAGCCGGATCGAGTCGGGGACCGTGCGGGTGAACAAGGAGCCGATCAACCTGGCCGTCGTCGTGAAGGAGGCGCTTGACGTGGCGCGTCCGCAGGCGGAGGCGAAGTCGATCCGAATGGTCGATGAACTGACGCCGGTTTACTACCAGGTCATGGCGGACCGCGACATGATCAACCAGATCTTCCTGAATCTGCTGAGCAACGCCATCAAGTACACGCCCGAAGGCGGAGCGGTCACCGTGCGGATGTTGGTCGATGAGGAGCGGCACACCGTTACGACCGCCGTGTCCGATACGGGCGTCGGTATTCCGGAAGAAGACCTGCCGCGCGTGTTCGAGAAGTTTTTCCGCGTGAAGGCGAACAGCAAAATGGCGATCGGCACGGGGCTGGGCCTGAACCTCGTCAAGCATCTGGTCGAAACCGTGCACGGCGGCCGGATCACGTTGACGAGCAAAGTGGGACACGGCAGCACGTTTTCGGTCGTCTTGCCGCTGATCGCGTCCGGATCCGCGCTGACGACAGGAGCGACATCGTGAATCCTCCGCGACGAATTCTGGTCTGTGACGACGAGCCGCACATCTTTCTCGTGGTCTCGACGAAGCTGCGGAATGCCGGCTTCGAAGTCATGACGGCGCAGGACGGCGCCGAGGGACTGCAACTGGCGCGGACGCACCAGCCGCACCTGGTCGTGACGGATTATCAAATGCCGGTCATGTCCGGGCTGGAACTGGCCTCCCGATTGAGATTGCAGATTGAGACGGCGACCACGCCGCTCATCATGCTCACGGCGCGAGGGTTCTCCATCGAGCCGGCGGACGTCGCCAAAACGAACATCCGCGTCGTGCTTCCCAAGCCGTTCAGTCCGCGAGAACTGCTGACGACGGTGCAGCGTGTGCTCGATGAATCGGGCGCGGCCCGGCCGGTCCCGGCCGCGACCGCCGCCGGAGGGTCCGTGTAGGTGGCCATGGGTTGTTCGACACACCGTGCGGAGAATTCGACGGTCGGAGTGGTGGGTGTCGACGCCGATTCGACCGCCGCGATTTCTCGCGTGCAGGATGCGCCGATCCAGTCGGCGGACTTTGACGCGCTGGCGGCCGCGTCGCGCGAGAGCGGTCTGTGGCTTTCGGCGTGGACACTGCGCGGTGAGGTCCATCGGGCGGATGGGGATGGACCCGACTTTCTCGCAGCCTGCTGGCGCTGGTCCCGTCGATGGCGCGGGTGCCTTTCGAACACCGTTCGTGCGTATGCGGATCGGCTGACGGCATCGGATGGTCTCGCGTCGGCGGATGCTGGCGCGGAACTGACGGATTTTGCGCGCCTGCCGGGCCTGAGCGTCTGGTTGATTCCGATCATCGTTCGACGTCGGCCGATGGGGGTCCTCGTGGCGCTTCGTCTGTCGCAGCCGGTCGATGATGAGGTGCTGCGTCGGTTCTGCGACGACTTTGAGCTGGATGTCCAGGCGTTGCGGTCGCAGGAGCCGATGGGCGCGGACTCATGGTCGGCTGCCATCGCGTCGCGGGCGTTGCTCGTTCGCGCGCTGGCCGATCGCATGGAGTGGCGTACGGGCAGTCAGCAAATCGACTCGCTCGTACAAAACCTCGCCCATACGTACGAAGAACTGAACCTCGTGTACCGCGTCAGCGCGGAACTCGATCTGGTGCGGGATCCACAGGAGTTGCTCCAACGGGTTGCGGAAGAGACGCGAATGGTCTCCCGGGCCAGGTCGATCGCGTTCCTGATCTCGAATTCACTGTGGCCACAGCTTCAGACCGACGAATCGGGACGGTCAGCGTCCGATCCGGCAGATGGCGACGGGGTTCGATGCTTTGTAGTGAACGGCGAGTGTCCGGTCGGTAAAGCGGATGTCCAGCGCGTGGCGAACGCGGTTCTGGTCGGAATGACTCCGACGGCACCGCATTGTCTCGTCAACGACGTTCCGTCTCGATCCGATCTGGCGTGGGCGGGATCGTGGCTGCGACATGCCGTGTTGCTCCCGCTCACGCAGCGACAGCGGTGTCTCGGCGCGATGCTGGCGATGAACTGCGTCGACGAGGGGGATTTCACTTCGGTGGACGTGCAACTTCTGCGCGCCGTGGCCGATCGGGTCGCCGCGTGTGTGGAGAATCAGCGGCTCTATGACAACCTGGCCGAGATGATGATGAGCCTGCTGCGGGTGTTGATCAACAGCATTGACGCGAAGGACCCGTACACATGCGGCCATTCGGAGCGCGTGGGCTTTCTCAGCCGGCGGATCGCCGAGCTTGTCGGTCTGGGTCCGATTGAATCGCAGCGCGCGTATCTCGCGGGACTGCTGCACGACGTGGGCAAGATCGGCGTCCCGGACGCGATCCTCGGCAAGCCGGGGAAGTTGACGGACGAGGAGTACTCGATTCTGAAGAAGCACCCGGAGATCGGCGCGCAAATCCTGTCCGGTATCCGCCAGGTGCAGGACCTGATCCCCGGCGTGATGTTCCATCACGAGCGGTACGACGGCCGGGGCTATCCGAGCGGTCTGCGCGGCGATGGGATTCCGCGGCTGGCGCGCATCATTTGTCTGGCCGACTGCCTCGATGCGATGACGACGACGCGGACGTATCGGGCGTTTCTTCCGCCGCCGCTGGCGCTGGCCGAGGTTCGGCGTTGCGCGGGCACGCAGTTTGATCCGGAGATCGCATCGGCGCTGTTGGGCATCGACGTGGTGGGGCTCTTGACTCATGCGCACAGGTTCGCGGGCAGCCGGCTTCCGGAGGTCCGCAATCCCCTGGCGCCGCCGGACAGCGATCCGGAGTCGGCCTCGGCGCGGTGGCAGATCCTGTCGCGCGAGATGTTCGTCACGCAGGTGCAGACATGGTGACGATGCAGCACTTCGGCACGGTGACCGTGTTGACGGTCCGCGGGGAGCTGACCTCGGACACGGTGCAGGACTTCATCGACCAGCGCGACCAGGCAATGGCCGAGTCCCGATGCAACCTCGTGATCGATTGCCAGGCCGTGGATGGCTTCGACAGCATGGGCCTGGAGATGCTGAACGCGACGCGGCGGGCGTGCGAGCAGCTCCACGGTGCCGTCAAGCTGTGCTCGCTCGATACGACAGGACGGCAGATCCTCGCCATCACGCGCCTGGATCGGAAGTTCGAGGTCTTTGACGACCTTGAGTCGGCCGTGCGGAGCTTCGACTAGGCCGCATCTTCGATCGTCCGGCAGGCGGGAGACCGGCAGTGAGTTCGACCCAAGCGACCCCCGAGACCACGATGGCCGAGCCGGCGGATTCCGCGCCGCCGCGCGCCGCGCCGGCGAGCAAGAAGCAGCTCGGCCAGGTGCTCGTGGCCCACGGCTGGTTGACGCAGGAGCAACTCGATCACGCGATCGAAGAGCAGCGGGTGCGCGGCCACGGACAGTTGCTCGGCGAAGTCCTCATCGAGCTCGGCTACTCGACGGAGGACCAGATCGTCGAGTGTCTGGCCGAGGCGTACGGCGTGCCCTACGCGCGACTCAATCCGCGCCTGGCGGACGCGAAGGTCGTCGAGCTGCTGCCGCGCGAGTTCTGCGAGCGCTATGTCGTCCTGCCGCTCTTTCTCGTCGACGGGCACCTCACGGTCGCGTTTGCCGAGCCGACGAACGTCTTTCTGATCGAGGAGATCTCGCGCATCACCGACGCGACCGTGCAGGTCGTGGCGGCCTCCGCGTCCGACATCCTCGGCATGCTGCGCCAGCACGTCGCCTCGGCGAACGTGTTCGTGATCGACGACATCATCGACAACGTCGGGACCGACGCGTTCGAGCTCATCGAGGCAAAGGCCGACGACATCGCCTCGGCCGAGAGCATGGCGGGCGACTCGCCAATCATAAAGCTCGTCAACTACCTGATCTACACGGCGGTGAAGGAGGGCGCGAGCGACATTCACATCGAGCCTGATGACGGACTGCTGCGCGTTCGCAATCGAATCGACGGTGTGCTGCACGAGCGCATGACCCCGCCGGTAAAGATGCAGGCGGCCATCGTTTCGCGAATCAAGATCATGGCGTCGCTCGACATCGCCGAGCGCCGCCTCCCGCAGGACGGCGGCATTCACGTGCTCATGGAAGGCCGACCGGTCGACCTGCGCGTCTCGACCATGCCGAATCAGCACGGGGAAAAGGTCGTGATCCGCGTGATCGACAACGCGCGGGCGCTGGTGAGCCTGGAGTATTTGGGATTCTCCGTCGAGATGCTCAAGGAGTTCCGCCAGCAGGTGCATCAGCCGCACGGCTTGGTGCTGGTTACCGGTCCGACCGGTAGCGGAAAGTCAACGACGCTGTACGCTGTCCTGACCGAATTGAACTCTCCCGACATCAACATCTGTACCGTCGAGGACCCGATCGAATACAACCTGCGGCGAGTCAACCAGTTCCAGGTCAACGAGAAGATCGGCCTGTCGTTCCCGGTCGTGCTGCGATCGCTGCTGCGGCAAGATCCGGACGTCATCATGCTTGGCGAGATCCGTGATGACGACACGGCCCGGACGGCCGTGCAGGCGGCGCTGACCGGCCACATGGTGCTTTCGACGCTGCACACGAATGACGCCGTGTCCGCAGTGACGCGGCTGCACCACATCGGCGTCGAGCCGTACCTGATCGGGGCCTCGCTGGTGGCGGTCCTGGCGCAGCGACTGGTCCGAAAGGTGTGTTCGCACTGCAAGACCGAGTACGAGCCGCCGGCGAACGTCATCCACGCACTCGAGCGCGCAGGCCTTCCGACGACGCACCTGGTGCGCGGTCTCGGTTGCCAGAAGTGTCACAAGTCGGGTTACCACGGCCGGATCGGCATTTACGAGCTGTTCGTGCCCGATGATTCGATTCGCGACGCGATCTGCGGCCACGTCAGCCTCCAGCAGCTGCGCGAGCTCGCCGTGAAGGGCGGCATGCGAACGCTGAAGTCAGACGGCCTGGCGAAGGTCCGAGCGGGGATTACGACGGTCGAGGAAGTGTTCCGGGCGTGCGCCGTGTAGCCGGCTCCTGGACGGCGCGCCCGTTCAGTTCGGAGTTGGAGTCATGCCGCAATTCGCGTTTGTTGCACGGGACTCGGCGGGCTCGCTCGTGACCGGCGAGCTGAGCGCCGTCAACCGCGCCGAAGCGACGCGGATGCTCCGCAACGATGGCAAGTTCGTCGTCCGAATCTCCGAGGGCGCGGCAAAGTCGGAGGCGGCGGCGCCGCGTGCGAACGTGCGTCGCAAGGGGGCGACCCGATCCGACGACGTTATCACGTTCACGAGCCAGCTCGCCGTGATGGTGGATACGGGCGTATCGCTCAAGGATGCACTCGACGCGTGCCGCAACCGCTCCAATTCCCCCGGCTTCGCCGCCGCCCTCGAAGACGTCGTCGAACACGTGGAAGGCGGCAGCGAGTTTTCCGCGGCGCTGGCGCGGCATCCGAGGATCTTCTCGTCGCTGCTGGTCAGCATGGTCAAGGCGTCGGAGGCCAGTGGCACGATGGGGTTGATGCTGCAGCGCGCGGCGGATTTTCTCGTCGGACAGCGCGAGCTGCGAAAGAAGATCAAGGGCGCCGTCGCGTATCCGATCGCCATGCTGAGCTTCGCCTTCGGCGTGACGGTCTTCCTCATGACGTGGGTCCTGCCCAAGTTCGCCGCGATCTACGCTGGCAAGGAGGCGTCGCTCCCGGCACTCACGCGGTACCTGATGGCAATCAGCGACGGAATGCGCGTGTACGGAATTCACATGCTCATCGGCGCGGCCGGCATCGCCGCCCTGCTCCTGGTTCACTTTCGGCGTCCGGCCGGGCAATGGCACCTCGACTGGATCAAGTTGCACCTGCCAGCGCTCGGGAAGATGTTCCACCAGACCTACGTGGCCCGCGGCCTGCGCACGCTCGGCACAATGACGCAGAGCGGCGTCACCATCCTCGAGGCCGTCGCCCTGACGCGATCGGCGTGCGGCAATCGGTATTACGAACGGATGTGGGACGCAGCGGTCGAGTCGCTCGCGGACGGCAAGCAGTTGTCCGACGCGCTGGCCGCGTCCGGCCTGCTCAGTCCACCGGTGCTCCAGATGATCCGCGCCGGCGAACGGACCGGCAAGCTCGGCCCCGTGCTCGAGCGGATCGCCAACCACTGCGAGGCCGAACTGTCGGTGGCCGTCAAGGCCGCGACGGCGATGCTCGAGCCCATCATCATCGTCGTGCTCGGGTCCGTCGTCGGGGCACTCGTGATCGCGCTTCTGCTGCCGATCTTCACGATCAGCCGCGCGATGCATCCATAGCCGGCGTCGCGCCGCGCGAAGTGGCTGCGGCGACAAGGGGTCCTGCGTCGACCGATCGTGCGAGCTGAATCATCCGCAACGAGGCCCACAGGAACGCAACGGCCGCCAGCCCGAACGGTACGGTGAAGCTCCCCGTCAGCGAATAGAGCGTCATGCCCAGTCCCTGCGCGAGGATGCCGCGGACACCGACGAGCGTCGTGTGCACGGCCATGTACTGCGAGGCGCGGGAGGCGTCGGCTGCGAGCGCGACCGGCCCGAGC
>JAKLKO010000019.1 GCA_023150615.1 Phycisphaerae bacterium | reverse complement strand
ACAGCCAAGTCGGAAATCGCCTTTCCCGCATCTCGCCCGGCCGCCGGGCGTTGCGATCGAGTTCGATCCGAGCGATGCGCCGCGATGCGTTCCGATTCATGATGTGGCGACGGTGCTTCAGTTACCTACCTCAGCGACTCATGTGTGTCACTCTGCGGGATCCGACCGGGCGTGATCGATAGTGCGCAATCTCTCGGCCGGCGAAACACCGGCCGCTTCGATGCGCGGCAACTACGAGATCCCCTTGATTGCCACCAAGATCGTGCGAAGCGGGTCGGCGGCGGGACCGAACAGCGGACTGATGAGCGGCGCGAAGAGGATGTACGCGATGTTCGCGCCGGTGACGACATCATACGGCACCGAGCCGCGCGGAAAGCGCCATGGCGCGAGGTAGCGCCTCGCGCCGGGGAGCGGCCCGGGATCGGGCGGCGCTGTGCCTCGCTGCTTCGCCGAAAGGCAGCGATACGTCCAGACCATTCGGCGCAGCGCGGTGAACGCCGGGAGGATGGCCTGCTGCCAGAGCACGGCCGGCAGGTGAGCGCTGAACGCTGCGATGAGCAGGGCGGCGCAGCGTTCGCCGCGGAGCCAGTATCCGACCGAGCAATCATCGATGAGGTTCTCAGCGCGGGCCTTGAGATAGCTGATGAGGGTTGCGTTGGCCAGCGCGGCGGCGGCCAGCGCGGTATACGTAACGTTGCCCTTCCACGCGAAGTGTGCGGCCATGGCGGCGAAGAGGGCCATGTCGCTGACGCGGTCGAGGGATGAGTCGAGGACCGCGCCGAGCGGCGTCGACTTGGCGCCGATCCGTGCGACTGCGCCGTCGAGCATGTCACAGGCACTGGCGACGAAGAGCAGGATCGCGGCCCAGAGCGGCGCCGGCCAGTCGCCCTGCGGCCTCGGATCGGACCAGCGCTCGCCTGCGCCGATGAGGAAGAACCATGCCGCGCCGAAGGTGGCCGCCGCGCCGGCGGTCGTGAGCATGTTCGGCGTGACGCCGATGCGGATCAGTCCGAGCGCGAGCGCATCGCGCGCCGCGCAGAACCGGCGGCCGATGGCGAGGCTGGCGCCGCCGCGGAGTCCTTCGCGGCGGAGACGCCGAAAGTCCTTCGACGTGTTCGCGGCGATGTTCGGCGTTGCCGGAGTGGAATCGCTCATCGGTGCGCGGCTACCAGACGCGGTGATGCGAGCCGATCGTGCCCGGCGGTCCGAAGCGGCGGTGCGGCGGATAGGCGTCGAGCAGGGCGTCGAGCTGCTCGGCGGCGGCGTCACACGCGCCTGGCCGGACGATCGGGTTCATGAGTTCCGCCAGTTCCTGCCGCATGCGATCGAGCCGGTCGGGCGTCGAGAGCAGCTCGAGCGCGGTGACCGCGATCTCGGTCGGATTGCGATACCACGGCATGTACTCGGGGACGATTCTACGCCCGGCGAGGATGTTCGGCAGCGCGAGGAACTTCGTCTTGATCATCCAGCCGCGGAGCAGCGGATAGCCCCAGCGCGCGAAGCGGGCGTTGTACATGACGATCATGGGTGTGTGGTGGTAGGCGGCCTCGAGCGTAACGGTGCCCGACGCGACGAGCGCGAGGGATGCCGCGGCGAAGACGCTGGCGTGGTCGCGTGCGTGGAGCTTGAGGTCGGGCGCGGCGGGATGCGCCGCGCGGATCTCGGCGACGAGCGCCTCCGTTTGCGGGTTGGCCGTCACGACGTGAAACCGGCTGTGAACGAATCGCCGGGCGATGGTCTGGGCGATCTCGAGCTGGCCGGGGAGCACCTCGCGCACGACCTGGCTGCGCGATCCGGGGGCAAGGACGATGATGGGTTCTCCGGCGGACTTCAGTTCCGCGATGCGCGCGGGGTCGGCCGGATGCCGGGCGAGGCGGTCGAAGAGCGGATGGCCGACGTAGTGGGCGTCGATGCCGTGCGCGCGGAAGTAGGCTTCTTCGAACGGCAGGATCACGGCGAGGCGCTGGACACGTTCGCGGAGGGCGCGGAGCCGCCATTCGCGCGAGGCCCATGTTTGCGGCGCGACGAAGTAGAGGACGGGGATGGCGCGTGCGCCGCAGCGTCGGGCGAGCGGCAGGTGCAGCGTGCCGGAGTCGATGAGCACGGCGGCGTCGAACTCGCCGCGGGCGAGGAGCCGATCGATGCGCGAGATGGTCGCGAGGGCCGCCGGAATTCGCCCGAGCACGCCCGTGAGCATCGCGGCCCGCGAGGTGAGGTCCGCGAGAGGCAGGCAGCCGGCGGCCCGCATTCGGGGTCCGGCGAGTCCGATGAAAACGGCGTCCGGGTGGCGGGTGCGGAAGGCTTCGATGAGGCCGGCGGCATGGTCATCGGCGCTCTGTTCGGCAGCGCTGATGAAGATTCGGGGCGGCCGGGGCCGACCGTTCTGCATGGGAGGATCCGGGGCGATCCGAGGGACTTTACCGTTGAATCGGTGTGTGGGGCAAGGGCGGCAACAAATCGTTCGGGGATCGGAGGTTGCGTCAGGTCCGGGGCTTTGTTTTTCGCTTGACGGTTTGGGGGCAGCGCCTTAGTCTAAGCGGTTCGAAAGCGTGGCAAGGGAGTCTCTGCGCATCGCAGGACGGTAGGGAGGTGACGTTTGGCGTCGGAGTTGGTCCGCGAGCTGGTGGAGGCGGGCGTTCATTTCGGGCACCGAGTCAGCCGGTGGAACCCGAAGATGGCCCGATACATTTTCGGCAAGCGGGAGTTGATTCATGTCATCGATATTCGCGAGACCATCAAGGGTCTGCTGCGGGCGAAGAAGCTCGTGAGCGCGATCGTTTCGGGTGGCCAGGACGTGCTGTTCGTCGGCACGAAGCGCCAGGCCCGGGAGGCGATCCAGAAGCAGGCTCAGCGCGTCGGCATGCACTATGTCGCGGAGAGGTGGCTCGGCGGAACGCTGACGAACTTCCGGACGATTCGTTCGCGGCTCCAGCGGCTGGAAGAGCTGGAGGCGGCGGAGCAGACGGGATCGTTCGGCGATTACAGCAAGAAGATGAAGTCGACCCTTCAGCGAGAGTTGCGAAAGATCCGCCGCAACCTGGAGGGCATTCGCAACATGTCGCGACTGCCCGGCGCGCTGATCGTGGTGGACGTGAAGCGGGAATACATCGCGGTGCGCGAAGCGCGGAAGCTGGGCATTCCGACGATCGGCGTCGTGGACACCGACAGCGATCCGGACTCAGTCGATCTGGTGATCCCCGGCAACGACGACGCCATGCGGGCGCTGGAGTTGATCATCGCGCAGCTCGCCGATGCCGTGGATGAGGGCAAGCGGGCCCGATCAGCGGAGTCCGAGGAGCCGGCCGCGGGAGAGTCGGCCCGGCACGCGCCGCGCCGCGGTCGTCGCCTGGCGGCCGCGGCCGATGCGGTCGAGACGGGCGGCGGGGACGCGCTCGGCGGATCGGGCGGGTCGATCGACGGCGATGGATCGTCGCTGGCGTCCGAGTCGGGGACGCGCGGTCAGGTCTCCAACGTCGTTTGAGCTAACCGAGATTGAGATCGTCGGCCGGTCCGGTTCGACGGACCGATCCGATCGGGGGATGGAAACGCGGCTCGCCGGTGGTCGCGTCGCCCGCCGGGAGTGTCGGCGGAAGGCGCGCGTCGGGCCCGCGGGAGGACGGTACAGGCATGGCTGAGATTTCCGCAGCACAGGTTCAGGCCCTTCGGGCGCGGACCGATCTGCCGCTGATGGATTGCAAGAAGGCGTTGATCGAGGCAAAGGGGGACGAGTCGGCGGCGATGGAGATTCTGCGCAAGCGCTACGCCGACAAGATGAGCTCGCGGGCCGACAAGGAAGCGGCGAATGGGCGAATCGGCGCGTACTGCGACGCGAAGGGCGGGGCGCTGGTCGAGCTCCGGTGCGAGACGGACTTCGTGGCGACGAATTCAGTGTTCACCGAGCTGTCGAACCAGATCGCGCGGCAGGTCGCGGCGACGCACGTCAAGGACGTCGCGCAGCTCGCCGAGAGCAAGTGCGAGTTCGCTGGCGGCCGATCGGTGCGCGAGCTGATATCGGACGCGTACGGCAAGTTGAACGAGAAGATGGAGATCCGCGCGGCGCGGTGCATTCACGGCGCCTGCGCAACGTACGTCCACCACAACGGCAAGGTCGGCGCGATCGTCGCCTTCGACAAGCCGAACGACGCCGTCGGCCGGCAGGTCTGCATGCACATCGCGTCGCGGACGCTGCTGCTGGGCCTCAACCGCGAGGCGGTGGATGCGAAGCTCGTGCAGGAGGCAAGGGAACACGCGGCGAGCGAGGTGACGGGCAAGCCGCCGAACATCATTGAGAAGATCGTGGCCGGCAAACTCGACAAGTGGTTCGCCGAGCGCGTCCTGCTGGAGCAGCCGTTCGCGCTGGACGACAAGATCACCGTCGGCGAGGCGGTGCGCCAGGCCGGCGTGACGATCACCGGCTATCTGCGATTCGAAGTCGGGGGGCGGAACTAGGCGTTTCAAGGCCGCGTCAGCGGCCTTTTTTTATGGACCGAGACGGCCGGCGCGCGGGGCGGCGGCGGTCGCAGCGCAAGGCGGGTCGTGTTCGTGGCAGCAGCGAAGAAGGCGCGGGGTCGTGTCGGGTCCCGAGCGTCGACCGGGCGGGCGGCGTATCGGCGCGTGGTGCTGAAGATCAGCGGCGAGGGGTTCTGCCGTCCGGGGCAGTTCGGGATCGACGGCGAGATGATCGACCGCATCGCGGCGGAGATCATCGACGTGGTGAAGCTGGGGGTGCAGGTCGGCGTGGTGGTCGGCGGGGGGAACTTCCTGCGCGGCGCGACGCTGGCCGAGAAGTCGCACATTCAGCCGGCGACGGCGCACTACATGGGCATGCTGGCGACGGTGATCAACGCGCTGGCGCTGCAGGAGATGCTCGAGCTTCGCGGCCAGCCCACGCGCGTGCAATCGTCGATCGCGATTTCCGCGGCGTGCGAGCCGTTCATCCGTCGGCGCTGCATCCGGCACCTGGAGAAGGGCCGGGTGGTGATCCTCGCCGCGGGGACGGGCCGGCCGTTCGTCACGACCGACTCGGCGGCGGCGCTGGCGGCGGTGGAGATCGGCGCGGACGTGGTTCTGAAGGCGACGAAGGTGGACGGCGTGTACACGGCCGACCCGATGCGCGACCGCAGCGCCCGACGGTACGACGCGCTGACGTACAACCAGGTGATCAACGATCGCCTGAAGGTGATGGACGTGAGCGCGATCGACATGTGCCAGCAGAACGGCGTGCCGATCGTCGTGTTCAACCTGACGAAGGCCGGGAACATGAAGCGCGTCGTGCTCGGCGAACCCGTCGGCACGCGAATCGATCACTGACCGTCCCGATGACATCCGACGCCGGACAGCGCGGCCTGGACGCGATCGGCGCGTACGACGCCGCAGCGCCGCTGTCGCGCGCGGCGACGATCCCGAGCGCGTGGTACCTCGACCCGGCCATCGCGCGGCACGAGGAGCGGACGGTCTTTTCGCACCACTGGGTCTTCGCGGCACGGCGGGACCAGCTCGGCGGGGTCGGCGCCTACGTCACGGCCGAGATCGGCGGCGAGCCGATCGTCGTCGTGCGCGATCGCGATGGCGGGCTTCGTGCGTTTTACAACGTCTGCCGGCACCACGCGGCGCTGGTTGCGACGGGCGCGTGCGGCCGGGCGCCGGTCCTGCGATGCCCGTACCACGGATGGACGTACGGGCTGGACGGGGCGCTGAAGGGCGTGCCCGAGTTCGACGGCGTCGAGGACTTCGAACGATCGCAGCACGGACTTCGGCCGGTCGCGGTCGATGTGTGGGAGCAGTTTGTCTTCGTGCGGTTGTCGCCGTCGGGACCGACGCTGGCCGAGCACGTCGGGCGGATGGCGGAGCGCGTCGCGCCGCTGGGACTCTCGGGTCTGCGCTTCGTCGATCGCCGCGTGTACGAGGTTCATTGCAACTGGAAGGTGTTCGTCGATAACTACCTTGACGGCGGCTATCACGTTCCGCACATCCATCCGGGTCTCGGCAGCGTGCTCGACTACGCGCAGTACACGATCGAGATCGAGGACCGCTACTGCCTGCAATCCAGCCCGATCACATCCGGCGGCGATGCGACCACGTCGCAGGTCCGCCGTGGCGCGCGGGCGAACTACTTCTGGCTTTACCCCAACTTCATGCTGAACTGGTACGAGGGCGTCATGGACGTCAATGTCGTGCAGCCGCTCTCGATCGACCGCACGCGTGTGATCTTCGATTTCTACTTCGCCGAGACCGGCGAGGAGGCGGCCGCCCGGCAGCGGCTGAGCATCACCGTGGCCGAGCGCGTGCAGCACGAGGACATCGACATCTGCGAGTCGGTACAGCGCGGATTACGCAGCCGGTCGTATGACGTGGGGCGGCTCTCGGTGCGTCGCGAGGCGGGGGAGCACCTCTTTCATCGGCTCCTCTCGGCGGATCTGCGAGCGACGCCGCCGGAATGAGCGAAGTACACGCCGTCGCGCGACGCGGCTGCTGTGCGGCACGGCGATTTGGTGTAGATTGCCCGCAGCGGTCGTGGCGCGGTGGATCGGCCAGGCCGGCGAACGGAGCGTGACGATGCGGAAGTTGATCCTTGCGGCGCTTTTGCTGACAGGTGCCGGACTGGCCGGCGGCTGCGAGGACCCCAAGGAGAAATTCGGCCGGACGTGGTACATCGACGGCGCGGGGAACTGGGGCTTCGGCGTCGGCGAGAGCGTCGCGGGCCTGGAAAAGGCGGGCTATCTCGGGCGGGTGAACAGCTTCCATTGGTCCGTGACGTTCAATCCTGCGCTGGACCAGACGCTGCGATTCGTGGCCCGCGGCGGCGGCGCGAGATTGGGCGGGGTCATCACCGACTACCTCACGCGCTTCCCCGACGCCGAGGCGAACCTCATCGCGTTGTCGGCGGGAACGGGCGTCGGCATCTGGGCGATCGAGGACGTAAAGCCGCCGCGCAAGGTGAAAAACTACGTCATGCTCGGATCGAGCCTGTCCAGCCGCTACGACGTGACCAAGGCGCTGGCGAACATGAAGGGCAACGTGTACGTGTACTACTCCGCGAGCGATCCGGTGCTCAACGGTCCGGTGCGGACGCTGGGCACGATCGACGGCACGTTTGACGACTCGGCCGGTCTGGTGGGTCTTCGCGGGAAGGCGGTGCAGACGGGCCGCGTGGTGAACGTGGCGTGGAGTCCGCGGTTCGAGCGCTACGGGTGGTACGGCGGGCACACCGACTGCACGACTGAGGCGATGATGCAGTACGTGATCGCGCGGCACATCGTGTCGCCGGAGATGCTGAAACAGCGGCACATGGGCCCGCGGCCCGGGGGGACGACAAAGCCGTCGTTATCGCCGACGACGGCCAGCGCGCGGTCCGAGGCGGCGTCCGCGGACCTGTCCGGCAACCGCTTCGCGGGTTAATCTGTACAATTCTGTTCCGGCGCCGGTTCGGCGGCCCGCCGACTTCCATTTGGCGACGCCGCGCAGGCGCCGATCACGGCCTCGCGGAGCGTGCCGACATGCGTCGCATCATTGCGGTTATTGCGATCCTCGTCGTCGCCGTCGGCGGGTGGCGCGCCGTCCGCTCGTTCGGCTCGAACGACGGGATGGTCGTTCAGACGGCGGCGGTCGTGCGCGGTCCACTGCGCATGACGGTCGAGACGACGGGGACGGTCTCGCCGCTGGTCAGCGTCAACGTCGGCTGCGAGGTGTCGGGGACGATCGGCGAGATTCACGCGGATTTCAATTCGCAAGTCAAGGCCGGGCAGGTACTCGCGCGGCTGAAGCCCGAGCTGTTCGAGGCGGACCTCGCGCAGGCGCAGGCGAACGTCCTCGCGGCCGAGGCGCAGCGCCGCGTGCAGGAGGTCGAGGCGCGCCGCGCGCGGCGGCAGGTCGAGCGACTGACGCGATTGCGCAACGAGCGCGGCGCGGCCGCCGAGGAGGAAGTCCGCACGGCCGAAGAGAACCGCGACGCGGCCGAGGCACGGCTCACGGCGGCCGAGGCGTCGGTCAAGCAGGCCGAGGCGGCACGCGACTTGCAGCAATCGACGCTCGACCGCTCGGTGATCTATTCGCCGATCGACGGGATCGTGCTCAACCGGCTCGTGGACGTGGGCCAGACGGTCGCGGCGGCGCTGACGACGCCGGTGCTGTTCGTCATGGCGCCCGATTTGGATCGCATGCAGGTCCACGCGAACGTCAGCGAATCGGACATCGGGTCGGTTCAAGCCGGGCAGACCGCCGAGTTCACCGTCGATGCGTACGCGCAGCGCCGGTTCATCGGCCGCGTCAGCCAGGTCCGCAACAACCCGACGACGATCCAGGGCGTCGTGACCTATACGGTCGTGATCGAGGTCGACAACCGCGATCGGCTGCTCAAGCCGGGCATGACGGCGAACGTGACGATCGAGGTCGCGCGGCGCGTCGACGCGATCAAGGTCTCGAACGCGGCGCTGCGGTTCCGGCCGCCGATTCCGCCGGAGGAGGTGGCGGCGCTGACGGCCGATCTGGGCTGGCCGGACGCACTGGAGGATCCGCCGGCGGCGGCGAGCATGCCGCAGGCGACGACGGGCGGGGCATCGCCGACGGCGGCGCACGGCGGGGCGCAGGCGGTGCTCTGGTGTCGGCAGCGCGATGGCTGGCGGCCGATCCCGGTCGTGCTGGGCATCACGGACAACCGCGAGACCGAGGTGCTCGCGGGCGTCGAGGCGGGCACGGCGGTCGTCGTGTCGGCGAAGGTTGCGTCGCCGGGGTTCGACTTCAAGGAAGCGCTCAACATGGCCTCGCCGGAGAATCGCCGCCTGTAGCGCGGCGCGGGCGCGACGGTTGCTGGGTCGCGTCGACGGGACGATCATGACCTCCAGTCCGCCGATGATCGAGCTGTCGGACCTGCACAAGGTCTATGACTCCGGGTTCACCAAGGTGCACGCGCTTCGCGGGCTGAACCTCGTGATCGGCTCGGGCGAGTACGTCGCGGTGATGGGGGCGAGCGGCTCCGGAAAGAGCACACTGCTGAACATCCTCGGCTGTCTCGACGTGCCGACGAGCGGGTCATACCGGCTGGACGGCCGCGCGGTGGAGCGCCTGACGCGCGACGACCTCGCGCGGCTTCGCAACACGCACATCGGGTTCATCTTCCAGAACTTCAACCTGCTGCACCGCAGCACGGCGCTGGAGAACGTCGCGCTGCCGATGGTCTATGCCGGCCGGCCGGCGCGGGTGCGCCTGGCGGCGGCGGAGCGGGCGCTGGAGCGGGTGGGGCTGGGAGACCGAGTGGAACACATGCCGTGGCAGCTTTCGGGCGGTCAGCAGCAGCGTGTGGCGATCGCGCGGGCGCTGGTGAACGAGCCGCGGGTGTTGCTGGCGGACGAGCCGACGGGGAACCTCGATACGCGGACGAGCGAGGAGATCATGCAGATCATGCGTGAGCTGCACGAGGTGCAGCGGCTGACGATCGTGCTGGTGACGCACGATCCGGGGGTGGCGTCGTTCGCCGAGCGCGTGATCGCGCTGCGCGATGGACAGGTGATCGCCGATCAGAAGACGCCGCGCTGCGGCGGTCCTCCGGTGCCCGACGTACGGGCGCTGGCGATGGCGGGTTGAGAGGGTCGGGCGAGGCGCCGCATGTTCGCGCTGTGGATCGAGAGCTGTCGCATGGCGCTGCGCGAGTTGCGGCGCCACAAGACGCGCAGCGTGCTGACGGCCGTCGGGATCATCATCGGCGTGGCCGCGGTGATCATCACCGTCAGCGTCGTGCAGGGGGCGAAGAAGAGCATCGAGGGGGACATCGCCAAGCAGGGCAAGAACATGATCATCGTGATCGGCCGCGCGAGCACGCGTGGAACGGTGCGCGGCGGCGGGGGCGGCCTGTACACGAACATGACGGTCGATGACGCGCGGGCGATCGAGGAGGAATGCGACGCCGTGGCGTACGCCTGCGCGACGCATCGCTTCGAGTTCCAGGCGGTCACGAACGTCGCCAATTGGAAGGTGCCGGTGACGGGCGTCGGCCCGAACTACACGACGATCCGCACGTGGGACGTCGTCGCCGGGCGCGACCTGGAGCCGCGCGACATCGCGCTGTCGAACAAGGTGTGCCTGATCGGTCAGACCGCGGCGCGCGAGCTCTTCGGCGCGCGCGATCCGATCAACGAGGTCGTGCGCGTTGCGGGCGTGCCGCTCAAGATCGTCGGCCTGCTGGCGGCCAAGGGCGTCAATCCGCTCGGCCAGGACGAGGACAACACGCTCGTCGTCCCGCTGAACGTGCTGCTGCGGCAGATGCTCGGCGTCGACCGTCCGGGCGGGATCCTCTGTTCGGCGCGGTCGGACGACCTCGTCGAGGACGCCGTGGCGCAGATCACGTCGCTGCTGCGGCAGCGGCACCGGCTGGGCAGCAGCGACGAGGACGACTTCGACGTCACGAGCCTGAAGGAGAAGATCGAGCTGGCGCGGAACACGTCGAACATCATGACGCTGCTCATGGTGTGCATCGCGGCGGTCAGTCTCGTGGTCGGCGGCATCGGGATCATGAACATCATGCTCGTGGCCGTGTCGGAGCGGACGCGCGAGATCGGCATCCGCATGGCGATCGGCGCGACGACCGGGGCGATCAACCGGCAGTTCCTGATCGAGGCGGCCGTGATTTCGACGGCCGGTGGCCTGATCGGCATCGTGATCGGGATCGCCAACGCGATCGTCATCGCATCCGGATTCGGGTGGGAGGCGCAGATGCCGCTGTGGCTCGTGGGAGGGTCGTTCCTGTTTTCAACCGCGATCGGCGTGTTCTTCGGCTGGCTGCCGGCCAAGCGCGCCGCCGACCTGAATCCGATCGAGGCCCTGCGGCACGACTAGGATCGTCCCGTGTCGACGCTCGTCCCGAATCGATTTCTGTTCCGCTTCGAGCTGCCGGTCTATCGCTGGCGCGGCGCGGCGCGGCTCGACGGCGATCTCTCGAAGTGGCCCGCGCGTCACCAACTGCCGCCGCTGCACACGATCGACGGGCAGCCGGGATTCGGCGACGTGTATCTCGCGTGGAGCGACGACGGCGTTCTCGTCGCGGCGCAGGTCCGCGGGAAGCGGACAACGGCGCACTGCGATCCGGCGCACTTTCGGCAGAGCGATCACGTGCGGCTGATGACCGACATGCGCGATGCGCGGGACATCCGCCGCGCGACGCGTTTTTGCCAGCAGTTCTACTTTCTGCCGACCGGCGGCGGCCGCGGTCAGCGCCAGCCCGTCGCGGGCGCGGCGCCGGTCGCGCGGGCCAAGGAGAACGCGCCGCTGCCCGAGCCGGGGGCGATCCCGATTGCATCGCGGCTGACGCCGGACGGCTGGGCGATCGAGGCGCAGATCCCCGCGCGCGTGCTCGTGGGCTTCGATCCATCGGTGAACGCGCGGATCGGCTTTCTGGCGATGCTGGAGGACCGCGAACTGGGCCACCAGTCGCTGACGGTCGACGATGACCTGAACTGGTGGTGCGATCCGAGCACGTGGGTGACGGGCGTGCTGTCGGATTGAGCGGCCCGCGTTTGGGCGGCAGGCTCGGCTCAGTGCCGGAAGTGCCGCGTGCCGGTGAAGATCATCGCCACGTCGCGTTCGTCGCAGGCGGCAATGGTCTCGTCGTCGCGCTTGCTGCCGCCGGGCTGGATGATCGCGGTCACGCCGGCGTCGCTGAGCAGATCGGGGCCGTCGCGGAAGGGGAAGAACGCATCCGACGCGGCGACCGCGCCGCGGAGCGAATGGGCGTGCCCGTTCTCGCGGGCGAGCCAAGTCGCGACGCGGCAGCTCATGATGCGCGACATCTGGCCCGCGCCGTTGCCAATCAGCATTCCGTCGCGGCAGATGGAGATGGCGTTCGATTTCGTGTGCTTGGCGATGAGCCATGCGAGGCGGAGGTCGGCCATCTCGCGGTCGTCGGGCGCGCGGCGCGTGACGACCTTCCAGTGATCTTCGTTCAGGCCCAGGAGGTCAGACGTCTGCACGAGCATCCCGCCGGCGATGCTGCGGTAGTCGAGTTCATCGAGGTCGCGCGGCTCCGCCAAGCGGGCGATGGTCAGCAGCCGGGCGGTCTCGCCCCATTTCTTGCGCGGTGGTCCCGGCATGGTCGCGGTCGGCGTCGCGCGGCCGCGGATGATCGCCACGGCGCCGTCGGCGAAGGCGGGTGCGAGCCAGACCTCGACAAAAAAGCCTCCGGGAGCGTGCGCCGCGCCCGCGTTCTTCAACGGCTTTCCGAAGCGGTCGTACGTTTCCATCACGACGCGGGCGAGCTCCGGCGTGACCTCGAAGTTGACGGCGAGGATGCCGCCCATCGCGGCGTTCGGGTCGCCGAGGTACGCGCGGCGATAGGCCTCGACCGGGTCGTCGGCGATGCCGATGCCGCAGGGGTTTGTGTGTTTCACGAAAACGGAGACGGCTTCGTCTCGTGATCCGTGTCGAGGTCGCTGCGTCAAGTGCGCGGCCGAAAGTTCGATGCACAGCCGCAGTGCCGCGTCGGCGTCGAGGAAATTGTTGAACGACATGCCGGGCGCATTGGCGACGGCCGCTCCGCGCAGGCGCGGCGCGGTCGTGGCGGGCTGCGGACCGCAGACATCGAAGTAGCCGGCGCGCTGATGCGGATTCTCGCCGTATCGCAGCTCCGCGAGTTGCTCGAGCGACGCGATGATTCGCGGCGGAAGGCCCGGCCGTGCCGGCACATTCGGAACGGGCGGAGCGCCAGCACCGTACCGCTCCCGCAGGTAGCAGGCGATCGACGTGTCGTAGTCGCGCGTCAGCTCGTAGACCTGGTGCGCCCGCTCGCGCGAGAATCGCCCGGTGACGCCCTTCTGCGCGCGGAGGACTTCGAGAATCACGCCGTAATCGGCCGGGTCGACGACCGCCAGCACCGCCTCATGGTTCTTTGCCGCGGCGCGAAGCAGGCACGGTCCGCCGATGTCGATCATCTCGATCGCGTCCGCCGGCGTCGCCTGCGGGTCGGCGATCGTCTTCGAAAACGGATACAGGTTCACGACCACCATGTCGATCGGCCGGATGCCGTGCTCGGCGAGCTGGCGCATGTGCTCGGGGTTGTCGCGGTCGGCGAGGATGGCGGCGTGGACCTTCGGGTGCAGCGTCTTGACCCGACCGTCGAGCATCTCGGGAAAGCCGGTGATCTCCTCGACGAGCGTGACCGGGATGTCGTGCCCGCGCAGGTGCTTCGCCGTGTCGCCGGTCGAGATGATCTCGATGCCGAACTCATCGACCAGCGCGCGGGCGAACGCGTCGATCCCGGTCTTGTCATAGACGGCGATCAGGGCGCGGCGAATGGTGAGCACCGGTCGATTCCCCTTCGATCCCGGCGCGCTGCGCTCGTGCGCGGTCCGATCGGCAGGCCGCGCGGACGCGTCGCGCGCCGGGTCCGTAGCCTATCCGCGCTTTCGGTGGACGCAATCCGGGAGTCGGTCGTCGATGTGCGCCGGCGGCGCTCAGCCGCCGTCACCGGGCGAGTCGCCGCCGGACGATTCCTCGGGCTCCTCGCCCGCTGCATCCTCGGCAGGTTCCTCGGATTCCGATTCCCCGGACGCTTCTTCGTCGCCCGACTTCGCCGGCTCTTCGGCCGCGCGCGTTGCCGTGTCGCGCGGCGCACCGGGTTCCGCACCGGCCTCGCCCGGCGGCACGATGCCGGTGCCGACCGCCGGCGGCGCGGTGCTCCGGCTGGCAAACGGATCGGCCGCAGGCGCCGAGGGCCTGGCGGCCCGCTGTCGCGACGCGCGTTCGGCGTCAAGCTTCGCCTGCACCTCGTCGGCGACGGCCTTGGCCGCGTCGTTGCGCATCACGTCGGCCAGTTCCGCCGCAGTCAATCGCGCATCGCGCGCCGGCCGTGCGCACATCGCCCGGCCGAGCCGGTCCGCGGCGAAGATCGCCGGCGGGTCCGACTGGCCCGCGACGAAGGCGATCCCCCGCAGTTCGATCCGGCCGCGCTCGGCTCCGGATTTGGCGTCGAAGCGGCCGACCGCGGTGAGCGTCGGCGGCGCGCCCGGCGGACCTTCGGCGCCGCAGGCGATGAAGACGTCGTCGCCGATCTGCGTTAGGAAGCTCAGTCCGTCCTCGACCGACCAGCGGGCGTCACCGCTCTTCGCATCGAGCACGACAAGCCCGTTGCCGGGGACGAATTGATAGACGCGCATGTCGTGGACAATCGGGGCGTGCAGCAGCTCGGCGTCGAAGCGCGTGCGCCACAGGCGCGTTCCGGCCGCGAGGTCGATGGCATAGAGCGAGCGGTCGCTGCTGGCGGCGAAGACGGCCTGCGGCGTAACGACCGGATCGGCGAAGACGGGGGCCTCGGTGCGGAATCGCCACAATTCGCCCTGCGCGAGGACGTCGGTCGCGATCACCTCGCCGTTCTGCGCCGCCACGACGAGCAATCGGCCGAGCAATCGGGGCGTGGCCGTGGCGGTCCGGGGCGTCATGATCTGCCACTGGCGGTAGCCGCCGATGATCGTCAGCGAATAGAGGCGCTGGTTCGCGGCGGCGACGTAGATGTGCTGATCGTCGGCGACGGCCGCGGCGCTCGGCGGGAACGGCACCTTGACTTCCGGCAGCGGCAGCGCGACGTTGGCCCAGACTTCGTTGCCCGGCTGCGGGCGGTTGCCCTGGTCGAACTCGAGGAAACGGCCGGTCGTTTCGCGTTCGTGGACGGTGACGGCCTGAAACCTCGCCGGGCGCAGGGCGCTGCCGAAGCCGCCCGCGCCGCGCGGCGTGACGTTCAGGACGTCGCCGGGTTGCACGCCGTGCAGGCGTCCGATGTTGATGTCGGCGATGTCGCCGCGGACTTCGATCACGACGCCGTGCAGCGCCCGCGGCTCCTGCGCCGCGAGACCGGTGCGGCGGTGGAGCAGTCGCACGGCGGTCGAGGTCGTGAAGACGGCGTACTGCGGGGAATGCGTCGGACCGCGGATGGTCTGACCTTCACCGGCGATCTCGGCCGACCAGCGGATGATGCCGGTCCCGGTGTGCAGGGCGAACGCCCGATTGCCGGACGAGATCAGGTAGAGGTTGTCATCCACGGCGACGATTCGGTCGAGCAGGTCGCCGCCGGCCTGCGTTTCGGTCTGCCAAAAGCGCTGGAGGTCGAAGCGTGCAAGGTCTTCGCGGTCGATCAGGTCGGCGCCGAGGGCGGCGATGGGCCAAGACGCAATCAGGAGGGCAGCGATCAGCGGCGGTCGGTGGGGGCGGCGTCGAGCAGGCACGGTCGGCACTCCTTGTGGGGTGGAATCGTCGTTACGGAGCTATATCGGCCTTCACGATCCGGCAGCAGGGGACGCCGTTCGGCGTCGTTCATGGTCGGCCGGTGCGGTCGGCCCGAGCGTCCTCGCGGCGGTTTGGGCATCGCGGTGGCCGGTCCGGATCGAGGCATCCCGCGCGTCCGGGGCCCTCCGATCGTCTGCGGGCGGCATTTAATGTACTGCAATTGCACCAGTTAGGTCAATGCGCCGCGCGGATCGTCGCGGCGGCGGGGCAATCTGTCCGCGCCGGCCGAGCTATCTCCGTGTGGGACCTAAAGTTCGTGAACACACCCGCTCCGCATCGCCGATAAATCTGTCGGTTTTTGATACTGGAATCCGGCGAGGGACGGTCGGCGCGGTCCGGACGCCTTGAATTCACAGGTCGACCCGAGGATAATTGGACGAGTCAATCCATGTGGGGCCATCCCGCATGCAATCCTGACGATCCTCACGGCAGTGCACTGCGGCGTGGTGTGCTGGTTGGGTTCGATCGCTGAAATCGCGACGGCTGGGCGCGTAGAAGTTGGACGGTCGGGTTCCTCCGTGCGAAGTCCCGCCACGGCATTCGGAGCAGCATCGTGAGTACTTTGACCAAGGTGTTTCTGGTGCTCGTGGCCGTGTTCTCGGTGGCGCTCTCGACGCTGACCATTGCGGCGAACGGCATGGGCCATCGGTGGAAGAAGTCGGCCGAGGATTGGAAGGCGGCCGCGCTGGCGGCGCAGTCGAACGAGCGGGTGCTGGCGGTCCAGAACAAGCTGACGCACGAGCAGGACCTTGAGCGCATCCGCAAGCTGACGGCCGAGAACGAGGCCCTGCGGCAGGCGCAGGCGAACGCCATCGCGGAACTGGAGAAGAAGGAGATCGAGCTGGCGCAGCTTCAGAACCAGACGGTCTCGCTGAACGGCAACGTGACGAGCCTGACCGAGATGCTCAACGTGGTGAACGGACAGCTCAGCCGTGAGCAGGAGCACAACCGCACGCTGGTCGCGCGGAACTCCGAGCTGGAACGCACGAACATCGATCTGAACGATCGCACGAAGGAGCTCACGAGCAGCCTCGCCATGGCGCAGGCGCACGTGCGGGCGCTGACGCAGCAGATCGCCGCGGCAGAGGAGCAGCGTCGCACCGGCCAGCCGCCGGCCGGCACGCAGATTCCGGGCGGTCCGGGCATCGTCGAGGCGGATGTCCCCAGCGTGCGGCCCGAAGGCGCGCCGGTCTCGACCACGCCGATCCGCGGCACCGTCACGAAGATCCGCCAGAACATCGCCAGCATCAGCGTGGGGTCGGCCGACGGCGTCGCGCCGGGCATGCAGTTCCTGATTTTCCGGCCGAGCCACGGCGAGGAACGCGCGAAATATCTCGGAACGCTTCAGATCACGCGCGTCGAGGCGAACTCGTCGGCCGGGACGCTGCTGCGGACGACGGGCGACATCCACGTCGGCGACAAGGCGACGGACGAGGCCAGCTTCGCGCTGAGTCGGTGACGCCATGGCCCATGCACCCCTGAAAGCCGCCGGACACGTCAAGCCGCGAAGCGACGTCTACACGGTGCTCATCATCATCGCCTTCGCGTTCCTGGCGGGTGGCGTGGGGTTCATGGTTTATCGCATGCTGGACCTGTACGGTACGATTCTCCCGCCCGCGGGCGGTTGACACGTCTCGTAGACCTGTTACGACTCGAATCTTGCCTCGCGTCGGCGGTGACGCTGAACCGACCCGGCAGTAGAATGCCGCGCGGTCGGCGATGCGCTGCGGTCCGCTGGCCGGCGAATCCGCGTCTCGGGTACGGCGTCAGGAAACGGCGATGCTCTTCGACTCGATACTGGGCCTGTTCGCGGTCGACATGGGCATCGATCTGGGCACGTGCAACACGCTTGTGTGCGTGAAGGGCGAGGGCATCGTGCTCAACGAGCCGTCGGTGGTCGCGGTCCGCAAGGGCACGAACCGCGTGCTTCAGAACGGCAACGCGGTGGGGCTTGTCGCGAAAGAAATGCTGGGCAAGACGCCCGGCTCGATCACCGCGATCCGTCCGCTCAAGGACGGCGTCATCGCCGATTTCGACATCACCGAGGCGATGCTGAGCTACTTCATCCGAAAGGTGCAGGGCGGCCGGCGCTTCGTCCGACCGCGCGTCGTCATCGCCGTCCCGTCGGGCATCACCGCGGTGGAGAAGCGCGCGGTCTATGGTTCGGCCGAGCGGGCCGGCGCGCGGCGCGTGTATCTCGTCGAGGAGCCGATGGCGGCGGGCATCGGCGCGGGCCTGCCGATCGCCGAAGCGACGGCGAGCATGATCGTGGACATCGGCGGCGGAACGACCGAAGTGGCGATCATGTCGCTCGCCGACATCACCGTGAGCGAGTCGATCCGCGTGGCCGGCGATGACATGGACGAGGCGATCATCAACTACATGAAGCGCACGTACAACATGCACATCGGGCCTCTGACGGCCGAGCAGCTCAAGATCGAGATCGGCTCGGCGGCGACGCTGCCGGAGGAGATGTCGCGTGAGATCCGCGGGCGCGACATGATCAGCGGCCTGCCGCGCAAGACCGTTGTCACGTCGCAGGAGATCCGCGAGGCGCTGCGCGAGCCGGTGGGCCAGATCATCGAGGCCGTCACGCGCACGCTGGAGCGGGCCGAGCCGGAGCTCGCGGCCGACCTGGTCGAGAACGGCATTCATCTCGCGGGCGGCGGGGCGCTGCTGCGCGGGATCGCGCAGGTGATGTCGGAGGCAACGGGTCTTCGCTGCATGGTGGTCGATGATCCGCTGTCGTGCGTTGCGCGCGGCACGAGCGTCTATCTCGACAACCTCGCGACCTGGAAAGACACGCTCGAATCGGACGCCGACGACATGTGACGCCGCGCGGGGGATTCCGCGGTTCCAATTTCACACGCCGCGGCACGATGAACCGTTTCAGGAGGAGCGGACGATGCGCCTTCATCAGTTCCAGCTCGTGGTTGCGTTCGTTGCATTGGCAGGCGCGGCCACCGCCATCGCCGCCCCGCCCGCGACGCAGCCGGCGCCCATGCCCGACGGACCGGCCGAACTGATCGTGGTCAATGCGAAGGTCTGGTCGCCCGGCCGGAAAGACGCGGCGGACTCGTTCTCGGTTCGCGCGGGACGGTTCATCGCCGTCGGATCAAAGTCGCAGGTCGAAGCGCGTCGCGGACCGAATACGAAGATCATCGACGCCGGCGGCCGGCGCACACTGCCCGGTCTGATCGATGCGCACCTGCATCTCGTCTCGGGCGGCATCTCGCTGTCGCAGGTTTCGCTGCGAGAATGCCGCAGCCGGCAGGAGTTCATCGACGTCATCAAGCAGCGCGTGGCGGAGCTGCGCCCCGGCGAATGGCTCGTGGGGCGCGGATGGTCGACCGAGAGCTGGCCGGATCCGACGCCGCTGACCCGCGCCTGGATCGATCACCACACGCCGAACAACCCGGTGCTGCTCTACCGGATGGATGGGCACTGCGCGCTGGTGAATCTGGCGGCCCTCAACAAGGCGGGCTTCACGCGCGACCAGCCGCCGAATCCGCCGGGCGGCGTCATCGACCGGCTGCCGGACGGCATGCCGACGGGAATTCTCCGCGAATCGGCGATCGACCTCGTGGCGCGTTTCGTGCCGGAGCCGAAGTTCGAGGACCGTTGCGCCGGCGCGCTGGCGGCGATCCGTGAGGCGAATCGCGCCGGGCTGACCTGCGTGCATTCGATGGGTGCGTGGGCCGACGTGGCGGCGCTGAAAAAGCTGCGCAACGATGGCAAGCTTTCTCTCCGCGTGGCGCTGTTCCTCCAGGACGAGTACTGGCCGGCGGGCATCCGGCAGATCAAGACGTTTGACACGCCGGACGATCGGCTCTGGATCGCCGGACTGAAGGCGTACATGGATGGCTCGCTCGGCTCGCGAACCGCGCTGATGAGCGAGCCGTACGACGATCAGCCGACCAGCAGCGGCGTGCTCAGCAAGACGGCGCTTGCGCGGGACCGGATGGCGGTGAACTTCGAAGCGGCGGAGCGGGCCGGGCTTCAGGCCGCGGTGCACGCCATCGGCGACGAGGCGAACCGCAAGCTGCTCGATCTTTACGAAGAACTGGAGCAGAAGACCGGCGCCCGCGACCGTCGACCGCGCGTGGAGCACGCGCAGCACCTGATCCCGGACGACATCCCGCGGTTCGCGCGGCTCCGCGTCATCGCGTCCATGCAGCCGTATCACAAGGCGGACGATGCGCGCTACGCCGAGCGGGCCATCGGCCGCGCGCGGTGCGAAAGCAGCTACGCGTTTCGCGGATTGATGGAGGCCGGCGTGCACGTCGCCTTCGGCAGCGACTGGCCGGTCGTAACGCTCAATCCCTTTCAGGGCGTGTTCGTCGCGGTGACGGGTTGGACGCTGACGGGAAACACGTGGATGACGCATCAGAACGTGACGCTGGAACAGGCGCTGACGGCCTACACGGCCGAGGGGGCGTACGCGGTCTTTCGCGAGAACGAGCTGGGCCGGATCGAGCCGGGCTATCGCGCCGACTTCGTGCTGCTGCAATCCGACCCGTTCGCGCTCAAGCCGGAGCAGTTGCGCGACGTGACGGTCGCCGAGACGTATGTCGGCGGCACGCGCGTCTGGCCGGCGGAGTGATGCCGGCGCTGCCGGTCGTTGCGCGGGCATATCGGTTACGAGGGCGCTTGCGTCTGGCGCAGCGCGATCGAGGCGTTCCGCTTCCACATCGCGAGCGTTGCGCGATCGATCGCCCTGCCGCGGACCTGTTCGTGGTAGGCGGTTTCGTCCCAGTTCAGCACGTCGGGCAGGCGTACATGCGCACCGGGCGGGCGCGGCGCGAATCGCGGCTCGCGCGTCGTCGGCGCGTCGCGATTGAACGGACAGATCTGCTGGCACACGTCGCAACCGAAGACCCAGTCGCCGATCGCAGGGTGAAATCGCGGATCGATCTCTCCGCGGTGCTCGATCGTGAGGTACGAGATGCAGCGCCGCGCATCCATCTGGTAGGCCCGCGGAAAGGCCTGCGTCGGGCAGGCGTCAAGACAGCGCGTGCACGTGCCGCAGTGGTCGGTCGCGGGCGCGTCCGGCTCAAGCTCCAGGCTGGTCAGCACCACGCCCAGAAACACGTACGACCCGACGATCTCGTGTAGCACCAGCGTGTTCTTTCCGATCCAGCCGACGCCGGCCGCGGCGGCCAGCTCGCGCTCGACGATCGGCGAGGTATCGACGCAGACCTTGGCATCGAACGGCCCGGGTAGCGCGTGGCGCATGTTCGCGACCAGCGACTCCAGCTTCTCACGCACGACCACGTGATAGTCCTCGCCCCATGCGTACATCGCGATGCGGCCGGTCGGTTTATCGCTCGGCGGCTGCGGCGATCGCTGATGGTACGAGAGCGCCGCAACGATCACGCTCCGCGCGCCCGGCAGAAGGCCGCGCGGATCGAGGCGGCTCTGGAGGGACCGACGCAGGTAGCCCATCGATCCGGCCCATCCGCGGGCCAGCCACTCGCGGAGATAGTCGCCGCGCGCGATCGGACCGGCGGGCGCGATCCCGCAGCGCTCGAAGCCGAGTTGAGCGGCGATTTCCTTGACGAGCGTGGCGGCCAGCCGCGGGGTCATGCGCATATCGTAGCGGCGATCATCGCCCGGCCGTTGACTTGAACCCCGCGGGTTTCTAACGTGTCGCGTTCCCGGAAACGCCTCGAAAGACGGGTGCTTTATGCTCTTCGACTACGATTGGTGGTTCGGCGATGGATTGGCCCGGCAGGTCGCCGAGGCGCGGCGCCGCTGTGCGGCAGCGCGGTTGGGGAAGTCCGGCACGAAGTCCAATCCCGCAAAGGACGCGGTCGAGAAGCACGCCGCCGAGCTGGATATGCGGATCATCGTTTATCTGAAGGACTCGGCCATCTACGAGGTGAAGGAACTCGCCAACCTCGGCCGGACGGACAGCCTGACGTTTGAGTGCCAGCCGGCCGACGACGCCTATCGCGTCGGGTCGTTCGTCGTCACGGTGCCGTTCGAGGAGATCGCACGCGTCGAGGTCTTCGCCGTCCACCCGAAGGAGAAGCCGGAGGACAGTCCGCTGATCAAGGGCTTCGGGACCGCGGCGGGCCGCCCGCATCGCGGGGACGAGCGGCCGGATGAGCACCCGCCGCGGGGCTGATTTGCATCGGACCGCCGGGTCGTTCGATCGGCGTCCCGATGGCGATCCTCGCCGCCCCGATATCTGTGCGGCCCTGCCGCGAGTTATTGGACGTTGTCCGGCCGCCCGTTATCGGGCCGGACGGCGTGCGTCCTCTCTTATCTCGCGCCGAACTCTGGTCGATAGCACCTCTGAAGTGACCTCGCGGGCGCACCATGCGCCCGACCCGGTTTCGCAGGAGGACGTTCGATGGTCCAGCGCTCTCGACACGCGGTCCGGCCGCTCATTGCGGTGATTGCCGTCCTGCTGGTCGGCACGACGGAGGCCCGCGCCGATATCGGCCGGCGGCTCTTTCGCGGGATTACGTACGCCATGTCGCCGAGCATCGGCACCATTCAGAACGGCCCGCTGCCGGACAACAACGTCTTCCGCCAGCACTTCATCTACAACATCCCGGGCCAGGGGATCGGGTACGAGTTCACGCGGACCTTCGGCACGGATTCCTTCGGGAATGCCCAACAGCTCGACGCGGGACCGGTGAACATGGCGCTTCAGGGGCAGATCCACAACCGCATCGTCCTGAACCGCGCGATCATTCCTGAGATCAACATCCAGTCCGATACGGGCGGTGCAGCGCTCAACTACAACCTGAACGTCTTCACCGGGGCCCAGAACCTCGGATTGCAGGGCTCGTTCACGGGCAACATCACCGGCACGCTCAACGCCCTCGGTTTCTACAACCTCCAGGTCATCGGCAACAACACGGGAACGCGCACGGCCGACGGGATGGTCTACACCGACGACCAGAGCACGAACTTCGACCTCGGACCCGTCAACGTCTCCGGGAACATCTTCCTCGACATCGCGGCCGGGTTCTTCCAGGCGACGCTGAACTCCCTTGCCGCTTCGGAATTCTCCATCCCCTCCAGCGCCGCGGCCCGCGTCGTGACGCCCGACAACGGTGTCAGCGCCGTGCTCGGCGCTTCCTCCGCGGGCACGCCGCCGGTCGATCTCAACCAGCTCATCGGCCAAGCCCTCGTGCAATCCATGTTCGCCGAGGCCCTCGCCGACCTGTCCAGCGCGGAAGCGATGTCGCTCGACAGCCTGATCGCCAGCCTCCTGCCCGAGCTGACCGATGGCAACGGCGGGCTGGCGTCGGCGCAGGCGCCCGAGCCGGCGACGTTGCTTCTTCTGGGACTGCCCGCCCTGGCGCTGCTGCCGCGAGCCGGTGGCCGCCGGCACTCCCGCTCGCCGCAATGACGGTTCCAGGACTTGTCGGTCCTCCCGGTTGGAATTCGCGAACCCGGCGTCGTAGACTAGAGGCGTAGGTTGCGCCGAGTCGTGACTCGCGCGACGGGCCTCGGGTCAACCCATGGACATCGACGCGCTGCGCCGGGAATTCCCGATTACGCGGCAGTACAACTTCCTCGATCATGCGGCGGTCGCGCCGATCCCGGAGCGGTGCGTTGCGGCGGTGCGCCGCTACCTCGATGAGATCGCCACGACTTGTCACGTGCAGGGACAACTGTACCGCGACACCGAGCTTGTGCGCGCCTCGGCCGCGAAGCTGATCCACGCCGACCCGGACGAGATCACGTTCGTCAAGAACACGAGCGAGGGCATCAGTTTCGTCGCCAACGGACTGCACTTCTCGAACAACGACAACATCGTCACGACGAGCGTCGAGTTCCCGGCCAACATCTATCCGTGGATGGCGCTTCAGGCGCACGGCGTCCGACTGAAGATGATCCCCGAGGACAACGGGCGGATCCCCGTCGAGCGGCTGTGCGAGGCGATCGACTCACGCACGCGGATCGTTGCGATCTCGGCCGTGCAGTACGCCAGCGGTTTCCGCGTCGATCTGGCGGAGCTGGGGCGCGTTTGCCAGCAAAAGGGCGTGCTGCTGGCCGTCGATGCGATCCAGGCGCTGGGGTGCGTGCCGCTCGACGTGCGGGCGCTCAACATCGACTTCCTTTCGGCCGACGGGCACAAGTGGCTGCTGGCGCCCGAGGGCGCGGGCATCTTCTTCTGCCGCCGCGAGCTGCTCGGGCACTTGCGGCCGTCGACGATCGGCTGGAGGTGCATGAAGAACGCGACCGATTTCGGGCGATACCAGTTCGAGTTCCGCGACGATGCGCGGCGCTACGATTCCGGCGCATACAACCTCGCTGGCATTTTCGGCCTCGGGGCGTCGATCGACCTGCTGCTGGAGCTGGGGATCGACATCGTCTGGGCGAAGGTGCGCGAGCTGACCGATCGGCTGGTCGAGGGCGTGCGGAGCAAGGGCTATCGCGTTGTCAGCTCGCGCCGACCGGGCGAGAGCAGCGGCATCGTCGCGTTTACCTCCGACCGGCACGACCTTGAGCGGATCCGCGCCCACCTTCAGGCCGAGTACCGGACGATCGTGTCGGTGCGCGAAGGTCGTTTGCGCGTCAGTCCGCACGTCTACAATACGCCCGAGGAGATCGACCAACTCATCCGCGCCCTGCCGCCGCACTGACCGCCGGACCGCACGATTGCGACGACTTGCCATTGATTCCCCTTCGCCGCTGAGTCATCCTTCACCGCCATGCTGCCCACCTGGGCATGGACCGTTCTCTCGATTGCCGATGCCCTGATCGTCGCGGCGACGATCGTCATCATCCTGCGCCGGCCGCGCGAGCCGCGAGCCATGATCGCGTGGATCCTCGCCGTCCTGCTGCTGCCGGTGCTCGGACCGGCGCTCTTCGTCGTGATCGGCCAACCGCGGCTGGAGCGGACCCGCCGCCGCCGCCATCGCCGTCGGGCCAAGCTCCTGCCCGCGATCGCCGGTCGCGCGGAACGTCTGCACGGCGTCCGCGCCACGCCGGAGCACGCGCGGCTCGATCCCGCGCTGGTTGACCTTGCGCGGGTGGCGTTGCGATTGACCGCATATCCGCCGACCGACGGGAACGAGGTGACGGTCTTTCACGATCCGGAGAGCACGTTTCTGGCGATTCAGCTCGCGATCCTGGGCGCGCGATCGCACGTGCACTTGCAGTACTACATCCTGCAGCCCGACGAAACGGGTCGCGCGGTGGCGAAGCTGCTGAGCGACAAGGCCCGCGCGGGCGTACGCTGCCGCGTGCTGCTGGATGACGTCGGCTGCTGGCGGCTGCCGCGGTCGTTCACGCGGTCGCTGCGCGACGCGGGCGTCGAGGTGGCGTTCTTTCATCCCGTGCTGCCGTGGCGCGGGCGCTGGCACGTCAACTTTCGCAACCACCGCAAGGTCGTCGTCGTCGATGGCGAGGTCGGCTTCACCGGGAGCCAGAACATCGGCGACGAGTACCTCGGCCGACGACGGAAGTTCGCGCCGTGGCGCGACACGCACCTGCGGATCATCGGGCCAGCCGCGCAGGACCTGCAGGAGGTCTTCCTCGAGGACTGGCACTTCACCACCGGCATGGAGCTGTCGGGCGAGGAGTGCTTTCCGCCCCTGCGGCGCGCGGGGTCCGACCTGGTGCAGATCGTGCCGTCCGGACCCGACCAGGAGGCCGAAGTGCTGCACCAGCTTCTCTACGCCGCCGTCGCCGCGGCGCGTCGCTCGGTGTGCATCATCACGCCCTACTTTGTGCCCGATTCGCCGATGCTCATGGCGCTCAAGTCGGCGGCGCTGCGCGGCGTGCGCGTCCAACTGCTGATCCCGTCGCGGACCGACCACTGGTTCGTGCTCTGGGCCGGACGGAGTTACTACGAGGAGCTGTCCGCCGCGGGGATCGAGATCTACGAGTACGAGGACGGCATGCTGCACTCGAAGACGGTGGTCGTCGATCAATCCTGGGCGCTGGTCGGCTCGGCGAACATGGATGCGCGGAGCTTTCGCATCAACTTCGAGGTGACGACGGTTCTCTACAACCGCGAGCGCGCCGCCGTGTTGCACGAAGACTTCGAATCCGTGCGCGCCCGCGCAAAGCTCGTGCGACCGACGAACCGCCGCGGCTGGACCTTCGGCGAATCGCTGTCGCTCGGGCTGGCGCGGCTCGCCTCCCCGCTGCTCTGACGTCTACGCCGGCTTTCGGGCACAGACCCACAGGATGTTGAAGTCCGCGCGGCCGCCGGCGGGTGGCGGCCGGTGCGCGTAGCGGTACGCGTCGCCGGGAACTTCGCACTCGGGGAAGACCTGCTCGCGCACGATCGTCCAGCCTGCGAGCAGTTCCACTCGGACCATCGATTCGGTGACGATGCTCGGCTCGGTCGCCGTCGGAATCTCGCGCAGGTTGATCGACGCGATGAGCACTCCGCCGGGCCGCAAGACGCGCCGCATCTCACGCATCACCGCGGAGGGATCGTCGGCGTGATCGACCGCATTGATCGTCACGAGCACGTCGATGCTCGCGTCGGCCAGCGGCATCGACTCGCCGCGGGCCGCGAGATACGACATCGGCTGCCGCGCGGCGCCGAATTCGCGATACGCGTCCGCCAGCGGATCCAGCCCGATGCGGAGCCGTGCCGGCGCGGCCCAGCAGAGCGATCCGCGCGGGCCGCAACCGACGTCGAGGATCGACCGGCCGGCGACGTCGACCTCGCCGCCGGCGATGTCGCGAACGAGCGCGCGATAGTAGTCATCGCGGCGCAGCGAACCACCGCCGGCGCGGAATTGACCGCGCCAGAACGCCAGCTCGGCCGTCGCCTTGTCGGGTCCGAGGCGGCGCCGCAGGCCGACGATCCACGGTCGGCCGCCGAGCCAGCGCTGCGCCGACCGCGGCAGCAGCGCTCGCAAGAGGCGCCACGCCGCGCGGGCCGCGCGATAGGCGAACGGCTTCACGTGCGGGCCCTCCGAAGGTGCCGTCGTCGGCGGCCGAATCGCGCCGCCGTTGACGATCCGCGCCCGCCTTCCGACAATGCGAGGAATCTCGTCGGACGGAGGCCGCCGCTCATGAACAAGGTCGTCCAGGACGCGAAAGAAGCCCTGCTCAAGGCCGGCATCCGCGATGGCATGACGCTGATGTCGGGCGGCTTCGGACTGTGCGGCATTCCGGAGCATTCCATCGCGGCGCTGGTCGAGTTGGGCGTCAGGAACCTGACGGTCATCTCGAACAACTGCGGCGTGGACGACTTCGGCCTCGGCCTTCTGCTGCAGCGCAAGCAGATCTGCAAGATGGTCTCGTCGTACGTCGGCGAGAATGCCGAATTCGAGCGGCAGTTTCTCTCGAACGAACTCGAGGTCGAGATGGTGCCGCAGGGCACGCTGGCCGAGCGCATCCGCGCCGGCGGCGCGGGCATTCCCGCGTTCTTCACGCCCACGGGCGTCGGCACCGTCGTGCAGGAAGGCAAGGAGGTCCGCGAGTTCGACGGCCGCCGGTACGTCATGGAACGGGCGCTGCGGGCGGACATCTCGATCGTCAAGGCGGCCGTCGGCGACACGATAGGAAACCTCGTCTATCGCAAGACGGCCCGCAACTTCAACCCGATGATGGCGGCCGCCGGCCGAATCACGATCGCCGAGGTGGAGCGGCTCGTCCAGCCGGGCGAGATCGAGCCGGACCACGTTCACACGCCGGGAGTGTACGTGACGTACATCTTCCAGGGCCGCAACTTCCAGAAGCGGATCGAGCAGCGCACCACGCGGCCGCGAGCGACGTCCTGAGCGGCGTCGGACGCCCGGAGGATTCTCGAGATGAAAGAGATCAACCCACGCGATCGCATCGTCCTCCGCGCCGTCCAGGAGCTGCGCGACGGCTACTACGTCAACCTCGGCATCGGCATGCCCACCCTTGTCGCGAACCACATCCCGCCCGGGATCAACATCGTCCTGCAGAGCGAAAACGGCCTCATGGGCATCGGCCCGTTCCCATACGAGGGCGAGGAGGACCCGGACCTCATCAACGCCGGCAAGCAGACGATCACCGACCTGCCGGGCAGCGCGTACTTCTCCAGCAGCGAGTCGTTCGAGATCATCCGCGGCGGCCACATCGACCTGACGATCATGGGCGGCATGGAGGTGAGCCAGGAGGGCGATCTGGCGAACTGGATGGTGCCGGGCAAGATGGTCAAGGGGATGGGCGGGGGGATGGACCTCGTCGCGTCGGCCAAGCGCGTCGTGATCCTCATGCAGCACTGCGACAAGGCGGGCAGCTCGAAAGTGGTGAAGAAGTGCACGCTGCCGCTGACGGGCGTCCGCTGCGTGCACCGGCTGATCACCGAGTTCGCCGTGTTCGACTTCGATTATTCGGCGTCGGCCGGCGGCCGCAGTGTGAAGATGATCCTCCGCGAGGTCGCACCGGGCATGGACGTCGACGCCGTCCGCAAGATCACCCCGGCCGAGTTCGTGACGGCGGGGGATGTGACCGAGATGAAGGTGTAACGCATCGCGGCGCATCGCTCGGATCGAACTCGATCGCAACGCCCGGCGGCCGGGCGAGATGCGGGTAAAACGCGAATTGCGCCTGGCTGTCCGGAAACCCGTGCTATAGTCAATAACGAGGGGTCCACTCCGCGTCTCCCGCGGCACCAAGGCCGGTCGATGCCCCGCGACGGCCCGAACGGGAGGAGGTATGGTTGCTCTTGCACGCCAATCCGCATTCGCGCTCTCGATGACGGCCGCGGTCTGGCTTGCCGGTCTTGCCGCCGCGCAACCCGCATCCGCGCAGGACGTGCTCTTACACGCGCAATCCCCTTCGCGAACCGGTGGGCGTCCGTCGGATACCCTGTTTTTCAACGATTTCAGTCTGCCGGACGGGGCGCTGTATGCGGACCGCTTTCGGCTATCCCAGAGTGCGAACATTTATAAGCTGGTCGCGTGGGGGTTCTTCGGAAGACGCTTTGAGGACCTCGATCCGCCCCCGCCGGTCACGGAAACCATGCGTGTCCGCTTCTACGCCGATGCCGGCGGCGTACCGGGCGAGCTGCGCTACGAGGAGGAGTTCCTGAACCCGCCGCGGGTGTTTACGGGGTTTTTCGTTGCGCTTGGCCCGGCACGTAAGGAATACCGCTACGACGTGACGCTCTCGGCCGGGTTCCCCGTCGCAGCCAACACCGACTACTGGCTGGAGGTGGCGCAGATCGGGGATCTGAGCAGCCGATTTCAGTGGGAAGCGTCGAACTTCGGCGAATACGCATTCCAGTACCCGCTCGGAGCGGCATGGCAGAGCATCTCGGGCAATGGGCAGTTGGCGTATGAGTTACGAACGCCCGAACCGTCGGGTGTGGCGTTGTTCCTGATGTTTGCAGGCTTGATGAGATTGCGTCGCGTGCGGTCGCGACGCTCGAGATAGCCCCCGTCGCATCGGTTTCCTTGGAGTGGCCCGTGGCCGAGCGTGAATTGCAACGCCAACACGCTCCCGGATGAGTGCGAGGGCGAGCAGCTCTCCGGCGGCGGGGAGTCGATGGGCGGCGCACCGGGCGAGGAGGCTTCGTCGCAGGATGGTGAGTCGTACGAGGATCGCCTTGCCGCCTTCGAGGCCTGGATCATCGAGCAGGACTTTACCGGCCGGTCGGTCCCCGAGCAGATGCGCCGCATTAAGCGCAAGATGCTCGAACTCGACCTCTGGCCGTAAGCACGCCGGACGGCCGATTCAGCAGCAGTAATCTCAGACGAGGAGTACGCTGCCGCAGATTAAATCACGCGCCTGTCATACGGCTTCGAAGCGCCGTACGCTGCGCGGAGTATGGGCGGCTCGCGAGATGCTCACCGTTCTCAGACACCGCGGATCGTCATCGCGGCGGGTATCGTGTCGCTCCTCGCCATGGCCCCGGCAGGGGCCGAACCGACCGCGCGCACCGGCCGGCACGTCCGCGTCGTGGCCAACCTCTCACAGTCACGCGCCCTCGATGCCGCCGTGCAAGTCGCCGACGCCGCATGGAGCGCCGTCTGCGCTGCGTGGGGCATCGCTCCGACCGAGTCGCCACGGCCGCCGACTCTCCACCTGCTGTCGACGCGCGAGTCGTTCGACGCGACCCTGAGCCGCCTCAACGCCGACGCACCGCGCGAACTCCTCGCGTTCACCCACCCTCCGACGCACACCGCCTACCTCGTCATCCAACCAGACGCGTCGGACGCAATCCTCCGCCGCATCGGACTGCCGCGGCTCACGTCGATCCTCATCGCGCACGAAACCGCGCACCTCGTCGCGGCCGAACTTGTACCGCGACACGCCGATCTGCCCGAGTGGCTCGCCGAAGGGCTGGCGACCGTCGCGGCCGAACACGTGCTCCCCGTGATGGACGGCGCGGTGCCGCATCGCGAGCCGTTCTTCTCGACGATGATGGTCCGCGCCCAGCGCCTCGCGAAAAACGGTTCGCTCCCCGCCGTACACCGGCTGCTGCTCGATGACCTGCGCGGCATCGACCGGCACGGCCGCTACGCCGTGCAGTGGTCCTTCGTGCGGTTCCTGATGCAGTTCGAAGAGCGCCGCGGCTGGAACGCGATCGCCCGCGCCGCGCGCGACGCGCCCGAAGCGGCCTCGATGCAGCGCAGCCTGGCCGATGCGCTCGCGGCCGCGATCGCGCCGAAGTCGCCGGACGATCTCGACCGCGCGTGGCGCCGCTCGATCGACGCGATGACGCCGGAATGGGACGAGGCCGTGCGCTCGCTGCACACCGCGCGCGGCGGCTGGATTCAGAGCGCCTTCGCTGATGCGCACGCCGCCGCGTGGCGCACGCAGCCGGCCGGTCGCCCGCCGTACTCGATCGTCGGTCGTTACGAGTTCCACGGCCTGCGCTTCCAATCGCTCAACGTCCTGCTCGACCGCCGCGCGGACGGGTACCTCTACGTCTCCTTTACGCAGAACCACGGCGCAAGCGCCCTGCGCTATCACGCCGCCGACGATCGATGGGAACGGCTCGGTTCGCAGTGGTCGCCGCACCGCGAGCGACGCGACGGACGCTTTCGCATCGACGTCGAGGCGGACCGACTCCGCGTCGAGCTGCACGGAAAGCAACTGCTCGAGATTCCCATCCGCGATCGGACGATGGATGGCCCGTGGGGACTCGGAGCGAAGGCGGGTACGACCGGCGCGTGGCGCGGCGTGCGATTGCTCCGCGGCAGGGCGTCAGGACTCTTTCCGCTCGATCTCGGTAATCTTCACGATGCGGCGCTCGTGACGGCCGCCCTCGAATCCGGTCGTCAGCCACGCGTGGACGATCCGCTGCATGAGCGAATCGCCGACGAGGTCCGCCGGCAGGCACAGCACGTTCGCGTTGTTGTGCCGCCGGGCCATCACGGTCGTCAGCTCATCGTGGCACAGCGCCGCGCGCACGCCCTTGACCTTGTTCGCCGCGATCGACATGCCGATGCCCGTCCCGCAGAACAGGATCCCGAGATCTGCCGTTCCATCGGCGACGGCCTTCGCCGCCGGATAGGCCGCGTCGGGGTAGTCGCACGGTTTGGGATTCTCGGGGCCGAAGTCGTGGACCTCGTGCTCCTCGGTTGCGAGGAACGCCTTGATCTTCTCCTTGGCGGCGAATCCGCGATGATCGGCGCCGAGCGCGATTTTCATATCGGAATCTCCTCGAGGCGCCGCGCCAACGCGGCTTCGATCTGGTCGGCGCACGCCCGGTAGTCCTCGAACGCGCCGCCGATCGGATCCGATATCTCGGCCTCCGGATCGAGCGGCTCGACGCGCGCCTCGGCGGCCGGATCGAGTTCGAGCACGGCCGCGCGGTGCGCCCGGGTCATGACGTAAATACGATCGGCGGAGCGGACCAGTTCGGGCGTCAATCCGCGCGCGACGTGCCCGCGGATGTCGACGCTTCGCTGCAACAGCAGCTCCGCCGCCTCCGACGACGCCGGCGCGCCGCCGAGTCCGTGCGTCCCCGCCGAGATCACCCGGATGCCGCGGTCCTCCAGCTCCGCAACCGGCACGCCGAGCTTCTCCGCCAGCCGCGCGCGGGCGATGCCCTCCGCCATCGGCGAGCGGCACGTGTTCCCGCTGCAGACGAACAGCAGCGTGAAGCTCGCAATCCGCCGGATCGCGCGCTCGTCCAGTACGCCGAGCCGGTCGATCGTGTACCGCTGGCCGTTCACCGAGACGATCGTTGACGGTCGACCGTACCGCGTCCGGCCCGCGTCGATGACGAGGTCGGCCACGCCGTCCAGCTCGGCCAGCGCGTCGTCGGCCGTAACCGGCGCGGGACGTCCCAGCCGGTTCGCGCTCGACGCGATCATGGGGGCGTCCGTGGCGGCGAATACGGCCGCCGCGTTCGGATCGTCGGGAAAGCGGATGCCGACCTTCTGCGACAGGTAGACCGCGTCGATGCCCTCTGGCGGCAGCGACTGGTACATCGCCGCCTTCGACGGGTCGTCGAGCTTGAAGATCAGCGTGATCGGCCCGGGCCAGCCCTTGTCGATCAGACGCCGGCCGACCGGACTGATGCTGGGCACGAACCGCGCGACGTCCGCGCGGCGACCGATGTGAACCGTGAAGTGATGCGCCGGTGCGTCGCCCTTCGCGGCGCAGATCCGCCGGATGCCCTCCGGCGACGCCGCGCTCGTCCCGAGACCGTAGACCGTCTCCGTGGGGAAGACGACGAGCTTTCCCTGCGCCATCGCGTCGGCGGCGCGGGCAGCGAGCCCCGCGTTGTTCCCCGCGGCGTCGACCTTCACAACTTCGGTTTTCATGGTGCCCGGCCGATTATCGGCCGCGCGCCGGCGAGCGTCAAGAAACTTCGCGCCGCACGCCGATCGGGCGCGACCCGAACACGGACTATAATGGCGTTGTGGGCCTGATCTATCTCGATAACAACGCCACCACGCGCGTCGCCCCGGAGGTCGCCGAGGCCATGATGCCCATGCTCGGCGACACGTACGGAAATCCCTCCAGCCTGCACGTCGCCGGCCAGGCCGCGCGCCACGCGATCGAGGAAGCGCGGGCGAACGTCGCCGCGATGATCGGCGCGGAGCCGCGCGAGATCGTCTTCACGAGCGGTGGAACGGAAGCGGACAACCTCGCGCTGACCGGGACCCTCTCCGCGCACGCGAAAATGCGCCACGTCGTCACCACCGCCGTCGAGCACAGCGCCGTGATCGAGCCGGCCCGCCGGCTGGAGCGGCAGGGCTATCGCGTAACGTACGTCGGCGTCGATGCACAGGGGCATCTGGACCTCGCGGCGCTCGAGGCCGCGCTCGATGACGACACGGCCATCGTCAGCGTCATGCACGCGAACAACGAGACGGGCGTCCTCTTCCCGATTGAGCGCATCGCGGAACGGACCGCGGCGCGGCGGATTCCGCTGCACGTCGACGCCGTCCAGACCGCCGGCAAGCTCGCGATCGACGTGCGCCGCGTGCCGATCAGCCTGATCACGCTCTCAGCCCACAAGATCCACGGGCCGAAGGGCGTCGGCGCACTGTTCATCCGCCGCGGAACGCGGATTCGCGGGCAGATCGTCGGCGGACACCAGGAGCGCGACGTCCGCCCCGGCACGGAAAACGTCGCCGGCATCGTGGGTTTCGGCGCGGCGGCCGAACTGGCCATGCGCTTCGGCGTTGATTCCTGGGCGAAGGTCGCCGCGCTGCGCGACCGGCTCGAAGCGGGCATACTCGACCGATGTCGCAACGCGTCCGTCAACGGCGACCGGTCAATGCGCATCCCCAACACGACGAACATCAGCTTCGAAGCGCTCGAGGCCGAGGCGATCCTCATCGCGCTCAGCGAGGCCGGCGTCTGCGCATCGAGCGGCTCGGCGTGCAGCAGCGGCTCGCTCGAACCCTCGCACGTCCTCAAGGCGATGGGCATCGACGACCGCGTCGCGCACGGCGCAATCCGATTCAGTCTGTCGCGCTACACGACGCCGCCCGAGATCGACGAAGCGCTCGTTCGCATCCCCGCCGTCATCGATCGCCTCGCCGAGCTCGCGCCCGCCCGCGTCTGACCTCCGCGTCGCCGCGCCCGGCAGCGATCCAGCAGTTCCCCCATTCGACGCTGCACCTCCTCCGTCAGATCCTCCACCGTGTACGCCGCCACCTGCGACGGACCGATCGGCTCGCCGTACTCCACCTGGATCGGCCGCGCGCGAGGAAACCGGCAGTCTCGCGGCCAGGCCTCGAATGCCCCGTCGATCACGACCGGCACAATCGTACAACCCGCGCGCTTCGCCACCAGCAGCGACCCGCCCAGCAGCGGCCTGATTTCGCCGTCGGCGGTGCGCGTGCCTTCCGGGAATGTGACCACGACGCGCCCGTCGCGCAGGCGGCGCAGAATCTCCTTGATCGCGCCGACGTCGGCCGCGCCGCGCCGGACCGGAAACGCGTTGAGCGACTCGATCAGTCGTCGGAACAGCGCGTTCCGGAACAGCGTGTCGCGCGCCATGTAATTGCCCTCGCGGTGCAGCGCGAGCGTCACGAGCACCGGGTCGAGGAAGCTCTGGTGATTGCTCACCAGCAGCACGCCGCCGTCGTCCGGCACGCGGCCCAGCCCGAAGACCCGCCCGCGGAACGCGAGCAGATAGCCCATCTGGCACAGGTAGCGCATGAATCGATAGTAGAGTCGCACGTAAACGCGGGGCCGCGGTTCAGTTCGCGCTGGATTTCTGCCGCTGGATCACTTCGAGCATCTTCTCGACAACCTCGTGGATCGTCAGCCGGGTCGTGTCGAGGTGAATCGCCGTGGCGGGTTCGAGCAGGGGGGCCCACTGGTGCGCGTCGTTGCCGTCGCGCTCCCGGAGATTGGCGAGGATCTCGTCGTAGGTGACGTTCTCACCGTCCGCGAGCATCTCCTGGTGCCGCCGCTCCGCGCGCTTCTCGATCGACGCATCGACGAAGAACTTCAGGTCCGCGTGCGGGAACACGACGCTCCCCTGGTCGCGGCCCTCCGTCACAAGCGAGCCCAGCCGCGCGCCGATCTCACGCTGCCGCTTGACGAGCAGGTCGCGAATCCGCTGCTCCCGCGCCACGTAGCTCGTCGCCGCGTTGACCGCCATGCTGCGGATCGCCTCCGTCACGTCGCGGCCGTCGAGCATCACGCGCGTGAACGTCGGCCCGCAGATAACCTCGATGTCGGCCTCGAGCGCCGTCTTCACCAGCGCCTCGACATCGGTGAGGCGCACGCCGTGCTCCAGCGCCCGAAGCGCGATCGCACGGTACATCGCGCCCGTGTCCAGATACGCAATGCCCAGTCGTGCGGCCAGCTTGCGCGCCGCCGTGCTCTTCCCGGAACCGGCCGGGCCGTCGATCGTGATGATCATCGCCGCACTCCGAGGTCGCCGCGTGGCTTCGAAGAGAATATACGCCGCGGCGGCGCGCGACGTCAAAAGGAAAGCGGCCCGGAGCCGCGCGCGGCGAATGCCGCGCGATTCTCGTGCGTCGCAGCCGGCCCGCCATGCTGTGAAACGACGGGCGGGCACGGGCCGCGCGTCGCGATCCGGACCGGCTTGACGGCCGGATCGGTCGGACGGGGCGGGCAAGAGCGGCGCGAACGGACCGACTCGGTCCGCACGCATGAGTCGCCCGATCGGCTGCGAATTGACGGCTCGGGTCGCCGGGCTAAGATAGCGTCGGGCTCCCAGCCCGGGTGGCGGAATTGGCAGACGCGCTAGGTTGAGGGCCTAGTTGCCGCAAGGCAGTGCAGGTTCGATCCCTGTCCCGGGCAGTCTCGTTTCACCGCCGCGTCAGAGCATCAGCAACCCGTCGACAAACAGCGGCACGTCCGAGAGATCAACGTCGCCGTCCGCCGCGACGGTGCCGTCTTCTGCTCGCCGACCCTTCGGTCCGTTAGAATGCGAACCAGATCGGACCGGAGTCGGCGATGCGTCCTGTCAAGGCGGGCGGGGGTTGGGCGTCGATACGCTACGCCCTCTCCGCCGCGCGACGCTCCGGCGGACTGATCGCCTTCTACAAGGCCATGCGATCGCGCAACGCCTGCAAGACCTGCGCCCTCGGCATGGGCGGCCAGCAGGGGGGCATGGTCAACGAGAGCGGGTCGTTCCCCGAGGTCTGCAAGAAGTCCATCCAGGCCATGGCGGCCGACATGCAGGGACGCATTCCGCGCGAGTTCTTCGAGCGCTTCGACATCGCCGCCATGCAGCGTCTCACCCCGCGCGAGCTGGAGCATCTCGGCCGGCTCGCCGAGCCGATGCACGCCGGGCCGGGCGATGCGCACTTCCACCCGATCTCGTGGGACGAGGCCCTCTCTCGTTGCGCCGTGCAGCTCCGATCCTCCCCGCCGGACGCGCACTACTTCTATTGCAGCGGTCGATCGTCGAACGAGGCCGGCTTCCTGCTGAACCTCTTCGCGCGGCTCTACGGCACGAACCAGGTCAGCAATTGCAGTTACTACTGCCATCAGGCCAGCGGCGTGGGGCTGACGGACGCGCTCGGAACCGGCACGGCGACGCTCGCGCTGGAGGACGTGGAACACTGCGACCTGCTGGTGCTGATCGGGGCCAACCCGTCGAGCAACCACCCGCGGATGATGAGCCAGTTGATGCGCCTGCGCCGCCGCGGCGGTCGTGTGCTCGTCATCAACCCGCTCGTCGAGCCGGGCCTCGTGCGCTTCCGCGTCCCGTCCGACCTGCGCAGCCTGCTGTTCGGCACGCGGATCGCGAGCCTCTACGTGCAGCCGCATTGCGGCGGCGACGCCGCGCTTCTCGTCGGGCTGGCAAAGCGGATCGACGAGATGGGCGCCGTCGATGAGTCGTTCGTCGCAGCGCACACGGAGGGCTTCGACGCGCTGCGGACATCGCTGCGATCGGCGGACTGGGCGTTGATCGAGCGCTCGAGCGGCGTCGACCGCGCGATAATCGACGCCGCGGCGCGGATGGTCGCCGAGTCTCAAGCGACGGTCTTCGCCTGGACCATGGGCATCACGCACCACGCGCACGGCGTCGAAAACGTCCGCGCCATCGCCAACCTCGCGCTCATGCGCGGCATGGTCGGCCGGCCCCACGCGGGCCTGCTGCCGATCCGCGGGCACAGCAACGTCCAGGGCATCGGCTCCGTCGGCGTCACGCCGATGCTGCGCCAGGCCGTGTTTGATCGGCTCGAGGCGCACTTCGGCGTCTCGCTGCCGCGAAACCCCGGCCTGGACCCGCTCGCGGCGATCGACGCCATGCGAGACGGCCGGCTGCGGAGCGCGTGGTGCGTCGGCGGGAACCTGTTCGGCGCCAGCCCCGATGCGCAGCGCACCGCCGAGGCCTTTCGCCGGCTCGACTTCGTCGTCTACGTCACCACGACGCTCAACACCGGGCACGCTTGGGGCCGCGCGGCCGAGACGCTGCTGCTTCCGGCCGCCGCGCGCGACGAGGAACCGCAGCCGACGACGCAGGAGTCGATGTTCAACTACGTCCGCCTGAGCGAGGGCGGACCGTCGCGGATCGACGCCGCGCGGAGCGAGGTCGAGATCATCGCGTCCATCGCCGAGCGTGTGCTCGATCGCGCCGGACCGGTCGACTGGGCGGCGCTGCGCGATCACCGCAACATCCGCCGCGCCATCGCCGCCATCGTGCCAGGCTACGAGGACATCGGTCGCATCGACGAAACGCGCCGCGAGTTTCACGTCGCCGGACGGCTGCTGCACGCGCCGAAGTTCCCGACGGAAAGCGGTCGCGCGCGCTTTCACGTCACGACGTTGCCGCAGCGCCCGTGCGAACCCGACGAACTGTTGCTCACGACGCTGCGCAGCGAAGGTCAGTTCAACACCGTCGTCTATGAGGACTTCGACCTCTATCGCGGGATCGATCGCCGAGACGTCGTCCTCATGGCCGAGACGGACATGCAACGACTCGGCCTGCAACCGGACCAGCCCGTCACCGTCCGCAGCGCCGCCGGCGCGATGCACGGCGTGCGCGTCCGGCCATACGCGATCCGGCCGGGAAACGTCGCGATGTACTACCCGGAAGCGAACGTCCTCGTGCCGACCGCGGCTGATCCGAGTTCGCGGACCCCGGCGTACAAGTCGGTCGCGGTTCGCATCGAGCCGGACCCTGCCGCCCGGCCGGTCGAACGGCGCGTGCCCGAGCCGTCGTTCGCGCATCGCGAAGTCGTCCGCGAGACGCGCGCGTGCTGATGCGGCGAGGCAGGACCGCGGTGCCAGTGGCGAGTGTTCAAATGGAGATTCCGATCCTCGGCGGCGTGCTGGTCGGCGGCGCAAGCACGCGCATGGGCCGGCCGAAGCACGCGCTCGAGCTGGACGGCAAGTCGTTCTTGCGCCGCGTGGTGGATGCGCTGACGCCGCACGTCGCACATGTCGTGCTGCTCGGTGACGCGCCCGGCGCAAGCGCCGACGTCGGACGGGCCGCGCTTCGCGACGCCGACGGCGTTCGGGGCCCCCTGGCCGGCATCCTCGCAGCCATGCGGAGCGAGCCGGCCGCCGCGTGGCTGATCGCAAGCTGCGACCTGCCGCTGGTCACATCGGACGCCATCGCATGGCTCCTCTCGCAGCGCGATTCATCGAGCGCGGCCATCATGCCGCGGACGGCCGACGGACGAATCGAGCCGCTGTTGGCGCTCTACGAACCCGCGTCGCGCGAGGTCTTCGAGTCCATGGCGGCGCTCGGCGAGTTCGGCGTGCAGCGCGTGGCCGAGCGGGTTCGCGTTCGGATCTGCCCCATCCCCCCGGCGCTGCTGCACTGCTGGCGAAACGTCAACACGCCGGACGACCTCGCCGGCCTATGCGGCGCGTAGGAGCGCGCCCGCGCAAGAGAGCGGGCCGCGCGACGAATCGCACGGCCCGCGTTCCGAGTCATCCGATGCCGGACCGCCCGGCGATCAGTTCAACAGGTCGACCACGAAGGCCGCGACGTCCGCCGACGTGACGGTGCCGAACGGCGCCGCCGTATCGACGCACTCGCAGTTCGCCACCGGCGCCTGGCCGACCGAGTCGAGGTAACAATCCACGAACTTGTTGATGTCGCCGCCGTTGACGATGCCGTTCGTGGGCGGCATGTCGCCGGGCAGCGCACACGTGACCGGCAGTCCGGCCGCCACGTCGAGGCCCGAGAAGTTCGCGATGAACTGACCCACGTCCTGGACGTTCCAGACCACCGTGCTGTCGTTCGCGATCGACGCCGGCGTGGTCGCGTTCGGCAGAATGCGGATGTTCACGCGGTCGGCCGAATCCACGAACGTGCCGATAAACAGCGTGCCGCCGGTGTCGAGACCGATCTCGCGGAACGTGCTCGTCCCGGTCGCGCTGTGATCGCTGAAGTTCCCGGCGCCCTGGGGCACCACGGCCCAGGTCGACGGGTTGACGATGTAGAGCGTGTTCGTGGTCACGCCTGCGGCGCTCTCGCCGATCGACACGTACACGTTCGGCGAGATCGCCGGGTTGTACTCGATGTCGGCCGTCGAGATGCTCGCCACGCCGGCCCGCGGACACACCGTTCGCTGCGTGACGACGCCGGCGGTCGTTACGGTGTACAGGTTGCCCGCCTCATCCACCCACAGGACCGTCGTGTCATCCAGCCACGCCAGGCCCAGCGTGCGCGGATTAAGCGCGAATGAGCTTACATCCGCGTCGCCCGCCGCCGAGACCGTGCAGGCGGCCGCGCCGCCCTTGCCGACGGCCGCGGGAGCGCCCGGCGTGTAGTTGAGGAAGTAGATCTTCTTCGTATCCACGCCATACACGGCGAGCTTGCTGTTCGCGGGATTGGCCGGGTTGTTGAAGGCGAGACCGACGACCCGCGTCAACTCGCCCTGCGTCAGGCCGTCCCAAACGTAGCGCACGAAGCCTCCCTGGCCATTGCACTCGGCCATGGTCGGATAGACGTGCAGCGCGCCGCCGCCGAGCGTCGTTCCGAAGTTGAGGGCCAGCAGGTTGCCCGCCGGGTTGTGGCGGACGTTGTTGTAGTTGTCGAACTCCACCGACTGCGGGAAGCTCAGCCCCGTCAGGACGTCCTCCGCGCCTGCGGTTCCGCCGCCGGCGTTATGAGCGCCGTAGTAGAGCCGCATCGTCTGCGTGTCGGTGAACAGGCTCGCGCCGAAGGCGACCGTGCCGTTGGTGGCGCTGCCCCGGACGTTGATGCAGACCTGTGCATCGTTCGACGTCAGGTTGCCGGCGCCGTTGTCCTGCGCACGGTAGGTAAAGCACTCGACGCCGCGCCACGTGGACAGCGGCGTGTAGTTCGCCTGCTGCGTGCGGGTCGGGTTGCCCGTCACCGGACCGGTCGGCGTCAGCGTCCCGCCGCCGCTGCCGGGGTTGTCCGCAATGAACGTGATTGTGTCGCCGGCGTCATAATCGGTCGCCGACAGCGTGACCGAGCACGTCGTGTTGACTAATCCGTTGGTCGAGATGCTCGACGCGGCCGGAGGGGCGTTCGGACACGCGTTGCCGCAGGCAACGTCGAGTCCGTTGAAGTTCGGCGCGCCCTCGCCGATCAGGAAGAGCCGCCACGAGATCCACGAGCCCAAACCGCTCGTGATGCCGCCCGGGTTCTTCGCGTTCGGCAGGTAACGGATGCCGATGTCGTCGTCGAAGTTGACGAACGTGCTCAGGAACAGGTTCCCATGGCAATCGAGCGCGATCTCCCGGAAGGTCGAGTTCGTCGCGCTGTAATCGGCGTACTGGGCGCCGCCGGACAGCGGAACGATGCTCGGACCGGTCGGATCGACGACGTACAGCGTGTTCGTCGTCGTGCCCGCCGCGAACTCGCCGATCGAGACGTAGATGTACGGCGCGATGGTCGGATTGTACTCGATGTCCGCCGAGCTGATGTTCGGCGCCAGCCGCGGCGTCGCCACGTACGGATTGAACGGATCCGTGAGCACCGTGCCCGTGACGGCATCCACGGTCTGCAGATTGCCGTCCGTGTCGAGCACCAGGATCGTGTCGTTGTCGAGCCACGCCGTGCCGATCGACCGGTTGGCCGCCCAGATCGTTGCACCCAGGTCCACGGCGTGCGCAAGCGTCAGCGTGCTGACCGCCGTCGCGCCGCCCGTGCCCACGCCCGCGCCAGCCGTGTAGTCGAGAATGAACAACCGCGCCGTGTTGACGCCCACGCACGCGATGCGGTTGTTGAGCGGACTGACCGACAGACCGAAGGTCCGCGACGGACCGGCCAGGCCGGTGCTCGCCGCGTCGAACGTGAAGACGACCGTCGCGCCCGGATCGGCGCAGCCGGACTGCGTGGCGTGGACCACGAGCACTCCCGGTCCGGCGGGCGCGGGGCCGAACGAAAGACCGAACAGGTTGCCATTTGCGTTGTGGCGGATGCCGTTGTAGTTGTCGAATTCGACCGACTGATCGAAATAGGCGCTCGGCGCGCGGTCGAGCCGCCCCTGGTCGCCGCCGTCGGGGACCGACTTGCCGCTGTACAGCCGCATCGTGTCGGTCACGCTTCCGGTGTTGCCGCCGTAGGCGACGGTGTTCTGCACCGCGTTGCCGCGAACGACGTAGGTAATCGTGCCGAAGCCCGTGTTGGTACCGTCAAAGACGGAGAAGTTGTACGTCTCGACGCCGCGGAAATCGGCTGGGATGGTGTAGGTGATGTTCTGCGACCAGTTCCCGCCGCCGAGGTTGTTCGGCGGTCCGCTGAGCGCGATCGAGCCGCCGCCGGGGGGGTCGACAACGCTGAACGTCAGCGGGTCCAGGTCGATGTCGGAGGCGAAGATCGTGTCGCTGCACGTCGGACCGGCCGCGGCGGTGTACGGCGCGATGCCGGAGAAGTTCTGCGCGGTGGGCGGATTCGAGCCAACCACCGGCGGCTGCTTGACGATCTCGAAGAGCAGGTAGGGGCTGAAGCCGAAGTTGCCCGGGTTGAACCCGTCGTACGAAACGCCCGTCGCCGCGCCCGTCGTGTCATCGTTGATTGGCGCGAGGTACAGCGTGAACACGTCCTGCACCGGCCGCACGCGCGTCGGCGGACCGGTCAACTTCTGAAAGGCGATCGTCCCGCTCGGGAACGGTTGCATCGAGCCGCCCGTCTCATCCATGAGCAGATAGACGTCCGGATCGAGCGTCGATTGCTGGAAGCAGGGGACGTCGTTGCCGCCGTTGTTCACGCGCGTCGGGCCCATCATGAATCCGTGATAGCCGGCAAGCAGATTGGTGACGCCGTTGCCGCCGACCTCGGTCGGCGCCTGCGTCTGGTCGCCCCAGTCGGCGAACAGCGTGTAGCTGAGCGTGTTGTTGGTCTCGGCCGCGGAGACGAGTCCCGGACTGCAATCCACGTCGATGCCCGTCGCCGGATCAACGACGAGCCAGATCTTGCGGATCGTCCAGGCGTTGGTCCCGAAACCGGTGTCCGCGTCGGTCCTTAGCTTGGTCAGCAGACCGGTCCAGCGGAGCCAGAACTGGCTGCGGAACGCGCCGAAGTTCGCGCCCTCGGCTTCGAGGTGTGACCAATTCGTGCCGGTCGTGTCCGCGCCATTCCCGGTCGAGATGAGATACAGCGACGTCGTCCCGTCCGGATCGGACGGCGCCGGCGGCGTCGCATCGAGGAACAGCGTCGGTACGGGCGTCACCAGCGGAACGACCGGTCGATCCGGCGCTTCATCCGGCTCGCCCGGCGTGCCCTGCCGCCAACCTTCGGTCTGGCCGAACGCCAGGCCGGTCACTGTCAGTACGAGAAACGATGCCAGACGAAGACGTGTCATGGAACCCTCCTGCGCTTCTAACGGGACAAGATCTCCAGTTTCATATCCGCTGCGAATCGCCGCGATTTGCCGGCACGCTCGCGCGTCCGCATCGTCGGCGAGGATGTGGCTGCGTTTCCCTCTTCCCTCCGGAAAGCACCACGAATTCGATCCGCACTCCGCGCCCGCACCCGCCGCCGTCAAATCAGCAGCGCCGTGACGAGCATCGCCGCGTCGACCGCATCCACGGCCGCGCTGTTGTCCATGTTCGAGCGACACGTCCGCAGCGCGTCCGTGTCCACGCCCGTGATCACGCCCACGAACGCGCCGATGTCCTCACCGTTCCGCTGCCCGTCGCCGTTTACGTCGCCGCTCCGATCGCAGACCGACGGAATCGCGACGACCATCGAGTCGTTCTCGGTGATCGCGCCGCTCGTGTATTGCAGGTGGATCGTCGCGCTCGTGTCGAACGGCACGACGTTCGCCGTAAACAGTCCGCCCGAGGTGATCGAGCCGGGCCCGGTCACCGACCAGCTCCCGGTGTTCGTAATGTCCTGCTGGCTCGAATCGCTGAAGTGCGCCGTGCCCGTGTACTGCGCCGACTGCCCGCTGTTCACGCTGCCCGGCCCCGCGATACTCACCGACGCAAGAAACACCGCCGGCGGCACCTGGATATCGACGAGCACGGGAAAATGGTCCGACGCAACGCTGTTGATCGTCGCGTTGTTGAACAGGCCCACCATGTTCGGCGGCGCGCCCTGAGTGATCGTGTTGCCCGTCTTCGGCATCCGCCCCGTGTCGAAGATCCACGCGGCGTTGATGCTCGCGATCGTGTCCTGCACGAGGATCCAGTCGAGGCGGCTGCCCGACTGGTACGTCGCCACCGTCCCGTTGTACGCCGTCGCCACGTCGCTCCGCCACGAGGAACCGAAGTTCCGATCGGTCCCATCGGCCGGATCGGCCGGGTTGTTGTCCCGCAGGATATTCACCGGGTTCTGGCCGCTCGCGGTGTTGAAGTCCCCGCCCCACACGACCGGCGTGTTCGCATTGAGCGCCTGCGGCGGCTGCGACGCGTCCGGGATGATGTTGAGCGGATCGCCGGACTGGTTGAGCGCATACTGGATGTACGCCGCGATGTTCTTCGCTGCGATCACGCGGTCGGTCTCATCCCCCGACGTCCCGCCAGCCTTGAAGTGGCTGCACCCGACGTACAGGTTGCCCAGGTACGTCGCGTCCGGCAGATTCACCTCGGCCTGAAGCCAGCCGCGGATCCCGCCGTCGCCGCCCGCCGGCCAGCCGCCGGGCCCGGCCGTCAGATTCGGGATGTCGATCGTCGTCGCGCGACCGTCGCCGTTGATGTCGGTGAAGGACCAGCGCGACAGGATCGCGTTGTGGATGTCGCCGCCGTCGGTCGAGACGACGAGCGCGTAGCCCGGCAGGTTCGCGTTCCGCCACTGCTGCATCGCCGTCTGAACTTGCGAGAACGTCAGGTTGGCGTTGATGTCGCCGCACTCCTGCAGAAGGAGGATGTCCGGGTTCATCGCCGCCACGACAAGGTTGATGGCCGAGACGGGCGAGCCGACCTGCGTCGTCGTCCACGGCGTCGTCGGCTCGTTCGGGTCGCCGAGGTGCTGAAGCACGTTCCAGGTCATGATCCGCACGAAGTTCGGGTCGTTCTTCGAGTAATCGCCGGTCTGGATATTCAAGGCCCGGCTGCTCGCCGTAACGGCCAGCGCGACGATCGCCGCCACGCGCCACCGGCGTCCCGGGAGCCGATCCACGGTGCAGGTTACGGCCGGCGTGCGATGCGCGGATTCGGCGTTCATGAATTCTCTGAGAAGACGACAGGACCGAGCGGCCGCCAGACAGCCGGCCCGCCTCGGGTTCCCACTCCTTGCTTGACCCATTTTACCACAAGCCATCGAACGGTGCCAGACGGAGTCTGGTCCGAGAACGGCCGCCGCATGCGATTTTTTCGGCACCAGGTCGCGCACCAATGGAAGGGGGGGGAGGATCGTGGCGCGCGGGGTCGGAAGTGCCGCCGTCAGGCGCTAGTTATTGATCTGAATCTCGCCTCCTGTCAGGCCGTAATGCTCGAGGACGTCGGGATACATCGACGTCGTTTCAAGGCGACTTCCGGCCGGAAGCCAATAGAAGGGATTCGCGGCAGCGAGATCGCCGAGTTTTTCAACGTGTCCGTCAAAGAAGAGGCAATCGGCGAGGAGGGCGTTTGCGCGCGCCTGCGGCTTGGGCACTCCGGTGGAGTGCCGAAATGCGTACAGCCGCGCGTCGGGGCCGGCGACGTTCATGCCACTTCGATCCCACGAGCGCGTCCACGTGCTGTAGGGCGCGACGTCAGCGAATGCGCCGCCCCAGGCCGCGCGCGCCGTGAGGTCGTAGTCCGGTAGAATGGAGACCGTCGAATAGCGCGCCCCGTCGGCACAGAAGATCTTCCGGCTCGCGTCGCCCATGCGCGTGATGCGTGGCGACCAGTTCTCCGGCAGTTTTTCCTCGTGCGAATTGTCGTAGTCGTCCACGCCGAGGGCGTCCGGGGGGTCCTTGTACTTCAGCAGCATGTACCGGCTGGTATTGAACGCGATCATCGGACCCGTGCCGGCATTTGGCCCGGCGAACCACGTCGCAAGGTACTGGTTGGAGGGACACTGAAATCCCTTGAAGTTCCGGATGAGGTTGAACCGGGCGATCGTGGCGGGGTTCCCACCGTCCTCAGGAAGCGGTACGCCGAAGACCTTTAGTGCCGGGCCCATGAAGTCCCATTTTTGAACGGGCGCGCCGTAGGCGAACGAGCCGGACAAATGGCCGCCCGATCCCGAAGGTGCACCGACAACCCAGTCCTCATTGTCGTTCGCATACGCTTCCTTCGCGTCGTTTGCGGCCTTCAGATTGGCGGCGCAGACCACCGCCTGCGCCAAGCGCTTTGCCGCGCTCAATTGCGGGAGAAGTATGGAGATCAGAAGGGCGATGATCGAGATGACGACCAGCAGCTCGATCAGGGTGAAGCCTTGAGACATCCGCCGCATGCGTCGCTGATTCATCTTCAAACTCCGTGCCCGCCACTTCACTCCGCGGCGTCCATCAGCTCCTTCGGTGGACGCGGATTATGTCCCACGACCTCCCGGCCGCAGTCGGGGCAGTACGTCTTCCCTTCAAGTCCCATTCGGCGGCGCTCAATGACCCAGGTGGGTTCTTTCTTTGCGCGGCCGTCGTTGGTCCAGTAGCACGGCTCGGCGATCCAACCCGTATTCTGCTTGCTGTGGGGAGAGTAGATCGGCTCGATCTCCCCGGACTCAAGCTCGTGAAAAAAGGTCTTCCCCGTCTCGGCGCACATGAACACTCGCTCGTTCGCTTGACGCAACGGCGTCTCGCCGCCGAAGCTGTACCAGACGAGTCCCCCTGCAATAAGCAGGGCTGCGAGCGACCCCGCGAGCATGATGCGTTGCTTCGTCTGGCTCGGTGCCGCGACCTTGGCCATGTCCTGTAGCGCCTCCGGCTCGCAGGCCGCTATCATACCCGCCGCCTGCGTCTCGCCGAGTCCCTTGCTCGCCTTTTTGCCGCGTCGACGCGCAGCCGACGTGTTCCGACCGGCCGCCCGTGCCTCCCGACGGCCTCGGTTCGGGCCACGCGCGACGGACGGTCATGCCATTTCACCACGCCGCCCCGAAGACGGCGTTAAGGCCTCGCCAGTAATATGTTATGCATTCGGAAATCGAATGTTAAGGCCCCACGCCCCGGATTCCTCCGCAGGTCCGGATGGGGGTCGGACTCCGACGCGTCGTGTACGATATTCCCGAACCTCCTCGGCCACGGGGATATCACATCCCGCCCCGAACGCGGCCCAGTCGGTCCGACGGCTCGGACGACGACAGCGCCACTCGGGGCGGCGGACGGCGATCCTGGATGTCCGGAAAACCCAGCCCAATCGGTTCAGCGTCGCTCCCGGCGGATGAACCGCGCTCCGGCCGCAGCGCCTGGCTGATCGCGCATCGCGATGAACTCGCGATCATGCGGGCACGCCTCCGCGGGCGCGAATGGCGCGGCTCCGGGGCGCGCCTCGTCGTCTTTGCGATCGGTGTCGTCGGGATCATCCGCTGCTGGCCCGCCCCGCGGGACATCGCGGGCTTCGCCGTCATCGCCACCGCCTGCTTTGCCGCGACCGTCGCGTGGCACCGCCGCCGGCGCAGCGCCCGGCTGGCCGTCGAGCGCCGGCAGCAGATCGTCGCCGAATCGCTTCAGCGCATCGCCGGCGAACGCGTCGTCCTTCGCCAGGGCGCAGCGCTTCCGGCGGCCGACGCCGCCCCCACGATTCCCCCGCGGCTTTCCGATGGCCCGCGATGGTCGCTCACCGCGCAGGAGATCGACGACCTCGACCTGTTCGCCGAGCCGGTCGGCGTCTTCGGACTGCTGAATCGAACCTCGAGCGTGCTCGGCCGTCGACGGCTCCACGATGCGCTGGCGCATCCGATGTTGTCGCCGGAACACATCGCCCACCGTTACGCCGCAGTTCGCGGTCTGGCCCGTCAACCAGCCCTTCGGATCGGGACGATGGCCGAGTTGCTGCCCCTGCGCAGCGCGGGCGCCGCGCTCGACGCGCTCGTCAGCGCAATCCAGACCGCCGCGCCGCTGCCGCCGAATCTCCCCGTGATCGTGCTCCGCGTCTGGGGAATCCTGTCCGCCGCGGGTGCGGTTGCTGCGATTTGGCTCTGGCTGAACGCCGGGAACAGCGCCGGCGGACTCCTGCTGCTGGCGCTCTTCATGCTCAACACTGCGGTCTGGCTCCCGATGCGACGCGCGCTGCGCCGCGCGCTCGATCCCTGGCGAGGTCTGTCCCGCTCGGCCGATGCATGCCTGGCCGCCGCACGGTACGCCGCATCGGACCTGCCGGGTGACGGTGAGTTGGGATCGCTCCGCGCCGCGTTCGCGGACGCGTCGAAGTCCCCGGCGCTTCCGGCGCTGTGTCGACGCCTGCCGTGGGCCGATGCCGGCGGGCCGCTCCACGCCGCCCTCAACGCCCTGTGCTTCTACGACCTGAACGTCGCGCACGGAATCCTCCGCGTGGTCCTGCGGCATCGCGACGCGCTCATCGCCGCGCTCAGCGCCCTCGCCGATCTCGAGCTGCTCCTCAGCCTCGCGACCTTCGCCGACGAGGAGGCACACACGTGCGATCCGGTCATCGTCGCCGACCACACCGTCACGATCGACGCCGGCCGGCATCCGCTCATCGACCCGCGCGAGTCCGTCCCCAACGATGTGCATCTCGACCGTCGCACTCGCGGCTGGGTCCTCACCGGCTCGAACATGTCGGGCAAGAGCACCTTCCTGCGCATGGTCGGAATCAACGTCCTGCTCGCGCAGATCGGCTCCGCCGCGATGGCCCGTTCCATGCGATTGTCCCCCGTACGTCTCATCACCGACCTGCGGGCGCGGGATGACATCGGCCGCCACGAGAGCTACTTCATGGCCGAGGTCCGGCACCTGCACCGCCTCGTCGCACCCCCTCCGGGAGACACCCCCGTGCTCGGACTGATCGACGAGCCGTTCCGCGGCACAAACTCCGACGAGCAGGTCGCCGCGAGCGTGGCCGTCACATGCCACCTCCTCGAAAGCGGCAACTTCTTTCTCATCGCCACGCACGACCGGCAGCTCACGCGCGTGGCCGAGCGCGACGGCGGCGCGAATCACCACTTCGCCGAGGAGCTTCACGCGAACGGAATGGTCTTCGACTACCGCCTCCGCGCCGGTCCGGCACGCACCCGGAATGCCATCGACATCCTCGAACGCGAGGGCTACCCGTCCGCCATCCTCGCCGCGGCCCGCAAGCACATCGACGGCGACGGCCATCTCGATCGACCCGCGCCGCGCGATGCCTGACGATCCCCCGATCGACGCTCAGCGGCCGCCCGACCGCTCCCGAAACGCGTCGTCCGCCTCGAGCAGGCGCTCGAGCGCGCTCTGCGTCACGAGTCGCACGCGCCCGCTCCAGAACAGGACGTGGTGCGCCGGCCGGACGTGCGGAAACTCAATCACGCCCCGCGTCGGCCGCGCATCGTGCGCGACCAGCAGCTTCTCATCGGCGGGTGCCGCCCCCGGCGGACGATAGGCAACGTCGGTCGCGTCAATCCCCTCCAGTTCGTGAAGCTCGGACGGGAACCGTCGGTGGTGCTCGACAAATCGCTTCAGCGCGGCGTGCAGTGCCGCAAGTCGCGGACGGGAATCGCCGCCCCGACGCAGGGCCTCGGCCCGCTGCACGAGTTGCACATAGCGAACGGCGAACGCGACGCCGCCGAGGCCGACGATCCAGACGACCGCCGGAAGGTCCATCAGCGATTCGAACAACGCCGGTTGCGTCGTTGGCATTGGCGGCATCTTAGAGCTACCGTATCGCACCGACAACGCCCGGCGCCGCGCGCCGAGCGCGACGCAGCGCACGTCAGCGGCGCCGCGGAGGATCGGCGGAATGGCCAAGGCCGCGACGGCCGAGATGATCGCAACCGCGGAGCACGTCTTCCGCGAATACCTCCGCGACCGCGGGCTGAAGTACACGCGCGAACGCCAGGCGCTGCTCCGCGCGATCATGTCGAGCGATCAGCACTTCGAGGCCGAGCAACTGCTGCTCTCCATGCGCCAGTCCGGCCTGCGGATCGGCAAGGCGACCGTCTATCGCACGCTGCCGCTCCTCGTGAACTGCGGCATCGTCAAGCAAGTGCAGTTCAGCAACAACGCCGTGCACTACGAGCACACCTACGGGCAGGATCCCCACGACCACATGGTCTGCCGCCGGTGCGGACGGATCATCGAGTTCGACGCCGCGGACGTGGCGCGCCTGCGCACGATCCTCGCCGCGCGGCATCGCTTCCACGCCCTGTCGCATCGATTTCAGATCGTCGGATTGTGCGAACCGTGCGTTCAGGCGTGTCCGGTGGCGACGCGCCCGATCCTCGTCCCGCCGGTCAGCAAAGGGCGGCGTAAGTGAAGAACGCGAGCGTCAGGATCTTCAGCTTGCGTCGGAAGAAATTCTCAACCGCAGGCACCATGGCCCGTTCCCCCTCGTGTCGCGTCGCGATGTGACGTCGTAACGCGAGTCCCTCCGACGCTCACGTGAGCAAGCCCCGTGCCGCGCCGCACCGCGGCGCTGCCGATAATCGCGCTTGCAAGTCGCTGAATGCAGGTGCTTTACGACCAGCCCCGATCGGCCGGTCGACGCAGGTTTGTATCGAATATGTCGGCGCGTTGCGTTGCGGCAACACCGCTCGCGACATCACCTGTCGCAAATACCCCGCGCCAAACGCGTTGCGCACGCGTTGCACACAAGCAACACGCGCGCGGCCCGCGCGTCATCGCTTCTCGGACGACCGCCGCAGACCGCGTCACCCGCCGCCCTTCGCCGACGACTTTCGCTCTCGCTGGCCTGGCGGCTTGAGCAACGGTAGCTCGTCCAGCTCCTGCTCGATCTTCGACAGGTCAAGCTCCTCGAAGAGCACCGCCGGACAGACGATCGTCGACGGCGGTGCCGCGCCGCCGAATCCAACGGCAACGTAGTTGTGCACGGTCGGCGTCTTTCCCGCCGCCGCGATGTCCCGCAACACCTTCACCTCGATCGGACCGAACTCGCAGCCGCGGACCGGCTCCTCGCGCCCGTCGGCGGCGTAAACCCTGAAGACAGCGATCGGATCGCTCAAGCCGCCGGTGCGACCCCGCCGCATCCGCGTGATCAACGCCCGGATATCGCTCGGCCGCGAGCCAAGACCCGCCGACCGCAGCGACGCGACGCGGATGCCGTATTCCATGTCCGCCGACTTCACCTCCTCGATCAACCGCTGCTTCAGCGCCTCGTCCGACAACCCCTCGCTGCTCTCGACGAACAGGCAACCCACCGCGGCCTCGGTGGCGGTCGAGCCGGGCGCCCGCCGGCCGTGACCGTTCGACCCCTTGAGCTTCTTGGTCGGCGTCCGCGACAGGAGTTGCATCTTGAGCACGCCGTTCTCGACAAGGTTGACCTTCTGCGCAGGGATCCCCTCGTCGTCGTAGGTGTAATGCCCGAACAGCGGCTTGCCGCCGAACTCCGCGACCGTCGGATCATCGAATACGCGGAACGCCTTCGGCAGGATCCGCTGACCGAGCTTCTTTTCGAGGTTCTCGGCGCCCTCGAACACGCGCCGCTGCGTACCGACCGGATCGACCCGGCCCACCAGTCCGCCCGCCAGCATCTGCCGGAAGAGCTGCGCCGCCGCCGCCGCATCGAACAGCACCGGCCCGCTGTAGTCGTCGAGAATCGGCGCGCGGCGCATCTCGAGCAGTTGCTTCGCCAGCGCGTCGATGTCCGCCAAAAGCGCGTCGACCGACGGCAGGTCCGACACCGTCCGGCCGGCGTACGTCCGTGCGTCCGCCAGCCGCATGCCGTCGTCGGCCTGCGTCTCGGCGTTGATGGTCAGCAGCACGCCGTGGTCGGCGGTGACGAGTCGCGTGCCCTCCGACGTGACCAGGTACTCGTTCCCGGCGCCGACGAGCAGGTCCACCGACGAGTCCTGGATCTCCTCGAACTTCCTGAACTCCGCCGACAGCCGCCGCAGGTTCGTCTCCCACTCGGAGCGATCGAATCGAAGCGCCGCCGATTCCTCGCGCGCCGCCGTCGGCTTGGCCGGCGCAAAGTCGTCCGGCCGGTCTTCGAGCTTCTTGTCCTCCATGTACGCCCGCTTCTTCGTCAGCGTCTCGACGCTGCTCTTGTAGTCGTCGTCGATCGCAGCCCAGATCGCCTGCCGGATCGCGATCGGATCATCATCGAGCGGCAGCGACGCGCGCCCGCCGAAGCCGCCCCCGCCGCCGCGGAAGAACCCGCCGCCGCCCTCGGCGAAATTCGTGTTGTCGAGCTGGTATGAACCGACGCGGACCGACGTGTACAGATCGCGCGATCGGTCGCGCTGCACCGACGTCAGCGCGCCGTACGACGCCGACATCTGGTACGAGATGTTGTCCTCCGCCAAAAGCGAGATGAAATACGGCTTCTCGAGGTCCTCCATGCGGATCTTCATCGAGCGCTCCAGCTCCAAGACGAGCGCCTTCATCATCGCCTCGCTGTGCCGCAGCGTGTCGTCGCTCGCCTCGGCGCCACGCAACGAAGCGCTCGCCAGCAGCGGCAGGACCAGAATCAAGCACCGGATCGGCATTCGTCGCGTCGGTTTCACGGCTGGTTCTCCTTCGATCCCGTCCCACGGCCCGCATCCGCCCGCGGAGACGTCTCGCCCGCCTCCCCAATCGGCGGCGGAAGGATCGGCGGCTTGTCCTGCTCGCGCCGCCGTTTCTCAATCTCGATCTGCGACACCAGAATGCTCGGACTGATCGCCGACACCGGCACCATCCCCGACTCCGCACCGCACGTTCCGTTGAACACCGCCGGATCGTCGCCCGCCATCACGATCTTCGAGAAGCACGCCAGCGGCGTCCCAACGATGTCGACGCCCCGGACGAGCTGATCGGGCCGGCCGTCGGCGAAGACCTTGTACACCACCACCGGCAGCACCTTGAACGCCTGCGGTCCCATCCGACGCGTTGTCGTGAACCCGCCCGTGATGTCCTCGAACAGCAGACCGTACGCCTTGTCCTGCTTCTTGCACTCCTCGATCAGCATCGCGCGCAACGTCGCGAACGGCACTGTCTTCGATGACTTCACCATCAGGTTGCCCTGCCGCGCCACCACCGGCCGGCCGGGTTCGCGCCGACCGTGCCCGTTGGAGTTGGGGAACTTCTCGACCGGCGTGCGCGACAGCAGGAACGTCTTGAGCACCCCGCGCTCGATCAGCCTCACGTCCTGCGCCGGGACGCCCTCGTCGTCGAAACGGTAGAAGCCTCGCAGGTCCGCGTCGCCGAACCGCGCCATCGTCGGATTGTCGTGCACGTCGAGAAACTCCGGCAGGACCGCCTCGCCGATCTTCTTCGCGAACGTCTGGCCCTCCTCCACGTCGCGCTGGCGATGACCCTCGATGCGATGTCCGAAGATCTCGTGGAAGAACACGCCGCTCGCGCGGTTTCGCAGAATCGCCGGGCCGGTGTACGGCTCCACCAGCGGCGCCGCCCGAAGCGCCAGCGTCTGCTCGATCACCTTGCCGAACGCGTCGCTTACCTGCGCAGCGCTTGGCAGGCCCGCCTCGCTCGCCGAGTCGAAGATGAAGCTTTGGCCCAGCTCCATCCCGTCCTCCGCCTTCGTCCCCGCCGAGACCGAGACGCGGAACAGCTTCCGGCCGAATTGAAGCCGCGTCCCTTCGCTCGTGACCATGAGGCGGTTCTCGGCCGAGGCACTCAGCGCGACCGCCGACGCGTAGATCAGCGGATGCCGCCGCGCGAGCTTCGAAATCTCGCGAAGGCGATCGGCCCACTCACCCATGCTCAGCGACAGGCGCACCGCCGGCTCGGCGTTCACGCGGGGCGTCTCGCGCGAAAAGTCGGCCGACTTGTCCTCCTCCTCGACCTTCGTCTTGAGGTTCGTCTGCACACGCTGGTACTTCTTCACCGCCGCCTTGAACGCCCGGTCCGTCGCCAGCCAGATCGCCTGCCGGATCGCCGCCGGCTCGTCGTCAAGGCTGATCGACGTCCCGCCCGCAGCCAAGAAGTCGCTCGGATCGAACCCGCCGAACTCGTCCCGGATCTTGTGCGTGTTGTCCAGCGCGTAGTCACCGACCCGAACGTCGACATCGAGCATGCGGCGATGGTTCGCCTCCGCGCCGTACAGCGTCCCCAGACGCGCGCTCACGCTGATCGTCTGCCGATCCGTCACGGTGTACGCGAGGTAGTACGGCTTCGTGCCGTCCTCCGACTTGAGATGCTCCGCCGCGTACGCCAGCTCCTCGGCCAGCAGCTTGAGCAGCGGCGACTCCGAGGCCGCAGCCTCCTTCGACGGCGGCGCCGGAACCGTCAGAAACCACGCGGCGCACGCGGTCATCAACAGCGCGTTCATGGGCAGGCCCTCGTCAACTCGGAATGCGATCGGTCCGGTCCGCCGCGACGGCGACCGTCCGACCGGCCGCTATCGTACGTCCGGCCGTCCGCCCGGGCCAGTAGGGGGGCGCGGTCGTCGAGCTTGGGGGCGCCCGCTGCGCTCGCTCATCGTGTCACGGGTGTGTCACGCATGCACAGGTCGTCGCGATCTTGACGTCCGCGCGGCGCCACGCCATCTCGAATCGCCCCTGCACCGCGTCGGCCTCCGACGTCTTTCCCTGCGCACGCACGGCCTGCGCCAGCCCGAAAAGCGACCAGCCGTTCTCCGGCCAGTTCTTCAGGTCCTCGCGATACACCGCCTCCGCCTCGGCGTAGCGCTTCGCATGCACCAGTACCGCCCCGAGCGTGTGCCGTACCGGCTGGATCCACTCCGGCGGCTCCATGTAGAGCAGCGTGTCCTCCAGCCGCACCGCCTCGCGCAGCTCGCGCACCGCCTCGTCGATCGCGCCGCGCCGCAGCGAGATCTCTCCCGCGAGCATGTGCTCCGCGATCGACAGGACCTTGTGCGCGGGATTGATCGCCATCACCGCGTCCTTCGGCACGCGCCCGACCGCCTCGCGGAACGAGCGCCGCTCGCTTTCAGCCGCGTCGAGCTCCCCCTTCGCCGCGAACGCCAGACCGCGGATGAAATGCCGGAACGCCCGCGTGATCGGCAACTTCCCCGCCGGCGGCGGCTCGCGCAGGATCTCGTCCCACCGTCCGAACCGCTTCAGCACGTCCAGCGCGATCATCATGTACGGATCGATGAACTGCGGCTGCTCGCGCAGGAAGTCCGGCGGCACCTGCGCGATCATCTCCCGCGCCGCCGCCAGCGCCACCGCGCTGCGGCCTTCCATCATCGCCGTAAACGCAAGGAAGTGATGATTGTGCGCCTGATAAACCGCGTAGAACCCGCGCGTCGGCCGCACCATTCGATACCGTCGCTCCGCTTCGATCGCCCGCTCGTTCTGGTCCGACGCCATCGCCCATCGCCCCGTCTGCACGTCGATGTGCGACGGCATGTGCATCAGGTGCCCCGACGCCGGCACCGCCGTTCGAAGCACCTCCGCCGCCGCATTGCCCTTCTCGGCGTGCGGCGACGCCTCGACCGCGTGGATGTAAAGGTGATTCGCGCCCGGATGGAGCCGGTCCGCCGCGAGTACGTCTTCGAGAACCTGCACGATCTCGTTCGTGCGACCCTTCGCACGCCCGTCGATCGTCCACAGGTCCCACGGCTGAAGGTCCATCAGCGACTCGGCGTACAACGTCGAAACGTCCGTGTCGCCCGGATGCGCCTCATGCACGCGCTGCATCGCGGCGGCGTACGCCTCGTCGAGCGCGCGGCGATCGGCCGGCGGGTGCTCCGAATAACGCGCGGCCAGCGCGTCGATCAGCCCCTGTTCCACCGGCCGGGCGCGATCGCGCCGCGCCAACGCCTGCTGCAACGCCTTCCACGCCGCCTTCGAGCGCTCCGGCGGCATGACCGGATTGTTGATGTGCGGGCCGTGGCACAGGGCGATGCCCCAGTACGCCATCGCGCAGTTCGGATCGAGCTGCGCCGCCCGCTCAAACGACCGGATGGCCTCGTCATGGTTGAACGCGTAGGCCCAGACGAGGCCCTGGTCGAAGAACGCCTGTGCTTCCTCGGACGCGGTCGCGATCGGCCGGTGGTGCGCGCCCATGCCGTCGAATCGCCGCGCGGTGTCCTCGTCCATCGTGCGATGCGTTACGTGGCACGCCGGCGCGGCCAGGAATGCCGCTGCCAGCGTCGCGAGAATTCGGCGAGTCATGTCCATCCTCTGGCCGGTCGATGATGGTAACAGCGCGATTCTATTCGTCCCTCGCGCCCGGCCGCAATCTCTCGCCGGCTATGCGGAAACGCGGCGCGGCCCTATGATCGCGGGCTCGAAAGCACGAGGACGGATTTCAGTCGATTCGCGAATTCAACGAGGCAACACGGAACGATGGCATCCGAAGCAACCACGATGGACCGCATCGTCGCGCTCTGCAAGCGACGCGGCTTCATCTTCCAATCCAGCGAAATCTACGGCGGCATCAACGGCTTCTGGGACTACGGCCCGCTCGGCGTCGAGCTGAAGCGCAACATCAAGGACGCCTGGTGGAACGACATGGTCCGCACGCCGCCGACCGGCCCCGACGGCCGCGAAGTGCAGATGGTCGGCGTCGATTGCTCCATCATCATGAACCCGAAGGTCTGGGAGGCGAGCGGCCACGCGACCGGGTTTGCCGATCCAATGCGCGATTGCAAGCTGTGCAAACTCCGGTTTAGGGGCGATCAGTTGATTCGGACGGCCTTGTATGAAGTCTCCGCGATTCCCAATTCCGGCACCATTGAAGAATTGGTGGATCTAGCTGACAAGAAGCCAGAAATCTCATTCCTAGCGGACTGTACACCCGGCACACACGCCCAAGAGTATGCGCCAATCATCAAGCGATTGCTGAAGGCCCGAAAGGTAGAAGTTCGCGTCGTCCCCCATGAACCGGTTGTTTCCGGGCCGGTTGGCACCTCGGTTGCTTACTGGGCGATCGACGGAAAGAGCTACCGAATGGTCCAGGACTTTACCGGCGAGAGCTCGGTGGAAATTCAAGCCTGTCCAAACTGCGGTGGGGAACTCACCGAAGTTCGGCAGTTCAATCTGATGTTCCCGACATTTGTGGGGGCCGTACATGACGAGGGGAACAAGGCGTTCCTTCGCCCCGAAACCGCCCAAGGCATCTTCGTCAACTTCAAGAACGTCTGTGACTCCACCCGCGTCAAGATTCCCTTCGGCATCGCCCAGATCGGCAAGGCCTTCCGCAACGAGATCAACCCCCGCAACTACACCTTCCGCTCCCGCGAGTTCGAGCAGATGGAGATCGAGTTCTTCTGCAACGACAAGGACGCCATGATGTGGTGGGAGTGGTGGCGCGATGTCCGCATCAACTGGTACAAATCCCTCGGCCTCGCCTCCGATCACCTCCGCCCGCGCAACCAGACCGAAAAGGAGTTGGCCCACTACAGCAAGGCGTGCACCGACATCGAGTACCTCTTCCCCTTCTCCGAAGAACCGCAGGAACTCGAGGGCGTCGCGCACCGCGGCTGCTTCGACCTCACGCAGCACGCCAAACACAGCGGCAAGGACATGAGCTACTTCGACGATGAAACGAAGGAGCGCTTCATTCCCACCGTCATCGAGCCATCCGCCGGCGCCGACCGTGCCGCCCTCGCCTTCCTTTGCGAGGCCTACGCGGTCGATGAGTCGCGCCCCTCGCCCGAACTGATGCGCTTCCATCCGCGACTCGCCCCGATCAAGGCGGCCGTCTTCCCGCTCGTCAACAAGGACGGGCTGCCCGAGATCGCCGAGCCCATCTTCCGCGAGCTGAAAAAGCGCTGGCCCGTGCAGTACGATGCGAAGCAGTCCATCGGCAAGCGTTACGCCCGAATGGACGAGGCCGGCACGCCGTACTGCTTCACCATTGATGGCCAGACGAAGGAAGACGGCACCGTCACCGTCCGCGACCGCGACACGGGTCACCAGGTGCGCATTGCGAAAGAGCAGGTCGCGAAGTTCCTCGAAGAGAAGCTCGCCCAGGCCGGCGGTGCGAGCCTGTAGGTTTTCGGCTGGACGCTATGGGCTGCAGGCGCCGACTCGCCGGCGGGCGTCGGGAGATTGGCGATTGCAGATTCGTGAATGAGAAATCCCGAATTCGTCGATCCGGAATGAAAAACCCGCCGACGGAGTCACGCGCCGATTCTGATCCAGCCTACCGCCTCTTCCCCCGCACCCGAACCCACGCCAGCGCCGATAGGAGCAGCCCCAGCGTCGTCGGCTCCGGCACGCGGAACGCGAGGTCGACGATCTTTCCGCCCGGTGACGGCGTCAGATGCGCGCTGTTCAGCTCGCTGAACGTGACGGGATCGAACATGTGCACCTGCGATGACACGCCGTCGACAACGTAGATATTCCCATCGAACGGGCTGATCTCGATCCCGTGCGGATTCCCCCATCCGGTCCCGCTGAACGAGCCGAGCAGGTTGTACGACGTGTCATACCGGTAGACCTGGTTCGATCGCATCGCCGTGACGAGGATCTCGCCGCTGGGCAGGAACTCGATGTCGTTCGCCTGGGCCTGCGCCGGCAGCGACCACTGATTCACGAACGCCCCGGTGATCGCATCCACCTCCATCACGAATCCGAAACCGAAGCCGCAGATGTACAGGTTGCCGTTCGGGCCGATCCGCATGTCCGCCGGCGACGGAACCGGCGTCACGACGCGGATGAACGCGCCCGTGACGGCGTCGTACTCGCGCACGTCGTTCGTGGCCCAACTGCTGATGTAGACGTTGCCGGTCGGCGCGTAGAGGCCCGCCCACTGCGTCCCCACTCCGCTTCCGCCGTTGTACGTCTTGATGTACGCGCCGCTGATAGCGTCGAATTCATCCACCCCGCCGTCAAAATGCCCGACAAGCATCCGCGTTCCGGCCGCGTTCAGCTTCACCGCGAGCTGCCCGCTGCCGTTCACCGACGACGCGAACGGCCCGACCAACGCCCCCAACGTTGGCACGTACTCGCTCACGACATCGAAGAAATCGCTCGAGACGAACAACTGACCCTGCGCGACCGCCGCGGGCATCACCGCGGCCATCACGACGGCCAGAGCGCGGAACGACGGCCGGAACACAAAAGCGCGTGTATTCATCTTCTCTCTCCTCTTCGATCGAGGCGAACGCCCCCAATCGACCGGGCCGTGGCGTGTGCTCCCCGGACCCAAGCACAACGATACCCGAACGCCGCCCGCCAGTTCAAGGAACGACTCGCATGTGCGGAGGCCGGCATTCGGTCCGGCCATGAACCGCATTTCACACCGCAAGTCCAGCGCACTGCCTGTCGCCACCGCGATTACGCGGACTCAGCCGATTTCGGTGACCCTCGCCACCGCCTTCAATCGACACTTCGCCGCTCGCCCGCCGGGACTTAATGCTGGCAACCGCCCGCAAACCCGCTACCATACGGTTCCTCGTTTCAAAGGGCCGCATGGCGTCATTGTCATCTCATCATCTCCCCTCAGCGCGCTGCGGTCCGGCCGCGCTCGCGCTGTCGTTCCTTATCCACGCCCACGCGGCGGCGGATCCACCCGCCGGCACTCCGCCGCCCGCGGTGTCTGGATACGGCCTCGCGCTCTGCGTCAACGGACAGGACTACGCCGCCGACGCAGCGGATCCGGTCGCGGTTGCCGATGGACAGTCCGTCTTCGCCGCCGAGTCGTGCGCGGACCTGACCATCGCTCGAAAGCTCTTCGTCGCGCCGCAGGAACGCGTCGCACGCTGGCTCAGCATCGTGCGCAACGACGGAGACGCGCCGCAAACCGCGAACGTCCGACTCACCGCGCGACGCTCGCAGACGCATCCCACCGTCGTCGTCGCGTCCGCCGACGGTGACATCCTCGTATCACCCGCCGACACCTGGGCCGCAACCGCCGAGTCCGGCGGCGATGCCGAATCCGGCGTCAAGGTCTTCGTCGTGCAGGGACCGGCCGCGCCGACCGGCGTTGAGTCCGTCGTCGGCCCCGACGGCGGCGAGGCCCTTTCCTGGACCTACTCCGCCGATCTCGCGCCGGGCGAGACGATGGTGCTGATGCACTTCGTTTCCGACCAGCCCGACGCATCGTCCGCGCAAGCGATCGCCGAGTCGCTCGTCGGGGCGAGCGAAGGCGCCATCCACAACGTCGAACCAATCGATGCGCTGCGGATCACCAACTTCGCCCTCGATTCGGACGAGGACGCGATCGCCAATACGTTGGACAACTGCCCCTTCGTCGCGAACCCGGATCAGCACGACGCCGACTTCGACAAGCACGGCGACGCCTGCGATGCCTGCGCGTCGACGCCCGCCGGCGACGCCGTCGACGCCGATGGATGCTCGCTCGTCGACGAAGACGGCGACGGCGTCCTCAACGACGCCGATCGATGCCACGGAACGCCGCGCTGCGCCCGCCCGATCGACGCCGATGGCTGCCCGGTTGACGCCGACGCCGATGGCAACTTCGACGGCTGCGACCTCTGCCCCGGCAGCGACGATCTCGCCGACGCAGACGGCGACGCCATCCCCGATTGTCTCGATGCCTGTCCGATGTCCGGAGATTCGGACGCAGACGGCGTCGATGATTGCCTCGACGGCTGTCCGTCCGATCCCGCGAAGCTCTCGCCCGGTGCGTGCGGCTGCGGCGTCAGCGACGCCGACACCGATGCAGACACGGTGCCCGATTGCCTCGATCTCGCCCCCGGGCAGGACGACCTCGCCGACGCCGACGGCGACGGCATTCGTGACTTGATCGACAACTGCCCGGACGCCGCGAACGCTGATCAGCTCGACACGAACGCCAACGGCCTCGGCGACGTCTGCGAAGCGCCGCCCGTCGGCCGGCCCAATCCCGGCGGCGTCGGCGCCATCGTCGATCCCGATTTTCTCCAGCAGGTCCTGGCCTTCGGCTTTGCGCGGTCCGCGCTCTGCGGAACGCTCGCCGCGGGTTTCCTCCCCATCACCCTCGCGGCGCTCTTCGCCGCGATGATCGCACATCGCCGCCGCCACTGAATCCCATGCCCGAGCGACGACCCGCGCCGCGCGTCGCGCGCATCGCCGATCGCGCGACCCGCCGACTCCGCCCCGACGCCGCGTCGACCGCCCGTTGAACGCGCTGTCGGCCGAACTCGATTCACCGTAGAATCGCCCCCGACATTCGCATGTGGCCCGACGGATTCTGGCTCGAAACCTGGAACGTCCTCCGCGAAGCGGCGATCTTCGTTGTCGGCGGACTGCTCATCGCCGCGCTGCTCCACGCCTGGCTCAGCGGGGGTCGGGCCGCTGCGCTGCTCAGTCGGCGCGGAACGCGCTCCGTCGTCTGGGCCACACTCATCGGCGCGCCGCTGCCGCTCTGCTCGTGCAGCGTCCTGCCCGCGGCCATGACGCTCCGTCGGCGCGGCGCGAGCAAGGGCGCGGTCCTCTCGTTCCTCATCTCGACGCCCGAGACGAGCATCCAATCCGTCCTGCTCACCTACGGTCTGCTCGGCCCGCTCCTCGCCATCGTCCGCCCCGTCACCGCCTGCGTCACCGCGCTAGTCGCCGGAATCGTGCAGAACCTCATCGAGCGCCGGCGACCGACCACCGACGCCGCGGACCCGACGCGGACCGACGAGCCCGACCTCGCCACCCATGTGCACGAACTCGATGCCTCGTCGCGCGGCGGCCTCCGCGACGGACTGCGCTTCGCGTTCGTCGATCTGCTCGATGACATCTCCGGCTGGATCCTCCTCAGCGTCCTCATCGCCGCGGCCATCAACGTGTATTTCGCCGGCTGGGTCGCGAGCCCCGCGCTGGCGAACCCGTGGATTGCCATGGCCGTCATGCTCGCGATCGGCATCCCGCTCTACGTCTGCGCCGAGGCGTCGACGCCCATCGCCGCGGCGCTCATCGCCAACGGTATCAGCCCCGGCGCAGCGCTCGTCTTCCTGCTCGTCGGACCCGCCACCAATCTCGGCTCGATCGCCGTCCTGCTGCGGCAGATCGGACGCCGCGCCGTCATCGTCTACCTCTCGAGCATCGCCATCGTCACCGTCGCGGCCGGCGTCGCGCTCGACCGGTGGCCTGCGAGATGGGGTCCCGCGCGAGGCATCCGCGTGCTCGACGAGCCGTACCTGCCGGACTCGATCAAGACCGCCGGCGCAATCATCTTCCTTGCGATGTGCGCCGCCAGCCTGCTGCGGCAGGGCTGGGCCGGTCGCCTGGCCCCGATCGCAAACCGCCTGCTCTCGCTGAACTGGAGCCCGTCCGCCGCCACGCGCGTCGTCGTGCTGCTCGTCCTCGGCGCCTATGTCCTCAGCGGCCTCGCCATCGTTCAGCCGGACGAGCGCGGTCTCGTCCTGAGATTCGGAAAACGCGTCGGCGATCCCGTCCCGCCGGGACTCTACTGGACCGGACCGTGGCCGATCGGCTCGATGCAGCGCATCGCGGTCGAGCGCGTCCGCCGCGAGGTCTTCGGCGTCGCACCCGCCGGCGCGAGCACGCTGCCCGCCGACGTCGAATCGACCACCTGGCAGTGGCTCGGCGACGAAAACATCGCCTCGGTCCGCTACGCGACGCATTGGAGCGTCGAGCCGCAGCGCCTCCTCGATTTCGCCTTTGGTTTCCGCGACGTCGATGGGTTCGTCCGCGCCGCGACCCGCGCCGCCTGCCGCGAGGTCCTCAGCCGCGCCACCATCGACGGCGTCTACACGACCGATCGTCCCGCCGCCGAGTCGCGCATTCGCGACGTCCTCCAGCGCCACTGCGATGCCGCCGGAAGCGGCGTCCGGATCGACGACTTCCGCTTCCTCGACGTGCACGCGCCGCCGGAAGTGCATGACGCCTTCCGAGACGTCGCCAGCGCCCTGGAGGACCGCGCCGCCCAGATCGACATGGCCCTCGCCCACCGCGCGGGACTCATCCCCGTCGCCCGCGGAAACGCCGCCGCCGCCCGGATCTCCGTGCAGGCCGAGGCCGACCGCACGCGCCGGCTGGCTCGCGCGGAGGCGGACGTGTTTCGCCGCGTGTCGGAAGCGGCGCGCCGATTCGCGCAGGTGACGCGCGTGCGGCTCTATCACGAAATGCTGGACCAGGTCCTTCCGCGAGTGCGGAAGTACCTCCGCGTCGACCGCGCCGGCGGTCGACCGCTGGAACTCTGGGTCCGCCCGGCGGCGCGCGAGGAACTGCCGATTCCGTCGCCGTGATCGTCGCGGCCGGAATCCGCTCGGGTGATGTGATGCGTTCGATCGTCGCATGGGTGCTGGTGGCGCTGCTGCTCTGGTGGGCGTCGACCTTCGCGTATCAGGTCAACGAGACCGAAGTCGCGATCGTGACCCAGTTCGGCCGTCCGGTCAGTACCGTCCTGACCGCCGGACTGCGCTTCAAGTGGCCGGAGCCGATCCAATCGGTCCTCCGCTTCGATCGGCGACTTCAGATGTTCGAGACGCCGACGGCGTCGCGGCCGAACGATGAGTTCCTCACGCAGGACAAGAAGAACGTCGTCGTCAGCACCTACACGGTCTGGCGCATCCCGAACGACGAGCACGCCGTCATGCGCTTCCTCCAGACGGTCCGTGACTCCAACCGCGCCGAGGAGCGGCTCGCCGACCTCGTCTTGGCGGAGCTGGGCGCGATGCTCGGTGCGCATCCCTTCGCGGAGCTGATCAGCGACAAGGCCGAGTCGTGGAAGTGGCCGCAGCACGTCCGCGCGGTGACCGATCGCTGCCAGGCCCGCGCCCGGGCCGACTTCGGCATCGAGATCGTCGACTTCCAGATTCAGCGCATCGCCTTTCCGGAGCAGAACCGCCGCAGCGTCTTCGAACGCATGCGCGCCGAGCGCGAGCGGATCGCGTCGCAGTACCGCGCCGAAGGCCAGGAAGAGGCGACCAAGATTCGCGCCGCCGCCCGCGGCGAAGAAGTCCGCATCCTCGCCGAGGCGGACGAGCACGCGCGGCGGATCCGCGGCGAGGCCGACGCCGAGGCCACGCGCATCTTCGGCGAGGCCCATTCGCAGGACCCCGAGTTCTTCGAGTACCTCCGCTCGCTCGAGTCCTACGCGAAGTCGTTCGACGAAAACACGGTCCTCGTGCTCTCACCGGAGAGCCGCTTCCTCCGCTGGCTGCAAGGCGCATCCGCTCCCGCCGCGCCGACGACCCGGCCGGCCGCGCAACGACGCTGACGAAAGGCGCATGGGCCCATGAGCGAATCGAACGCATCGCGATCCCCCGGCGCACCGCTCGGCTTCCACGCCGCGTGGCGACGCTGGCGGCGACGCATCCTTGCGCTTGCCGTCGCCGCGTATTTCGCCGGCGGCTTCTACTTCGTCGAGCCGGACCAGCGCGCCGTCGTCCGCTTCGGCGGACGGCTCACCGCCGCCGAGGTCCCGCCGGGACCGCATTACGCCTGGCCCTGGCCACTCGGAAACGTCGTCAGGCTCCAGACCACGCAGATCCGGCGCGTCATCGTCGGCTTCGACGCCGAAGCCCGCGAGCGGATCAGCCGCGGCGACGTCGACGCCATGACCGCCAGCCCGCGCACCGACATGTTGTCCGGCGACACGAACATCCTCAAGGTCTCGCTCGTCGTACAGTATCAGGTGACCGATCCGGCCGCCTTCGTCCTGCGCTGCGTCGCGCCGGACGAACTCGTCCGCGTCGTCGCCCAGGCCGTGCTCGTCGAGACGCTCGCGCGCCGGCCGGTCGATGAGCTCCTGACCGGCGCGCGCGTCGATCTGCGCGATCGAGGGCGCGAGCAGATGCAGCGGCGGTTGGACCATTACGGCTGCGGCATCGGCCTGGTGTCCGTCTCGGTGCAGTCCGTCGAGCCGCCGCAGGCCGTCATCGCCGCTTTCAATGACGTGACCGATGCGCGGTACTACCACGCGCGCCTCGTCCAGCGCGCCGGAAACGAGGCTGACGTCGCGATCCGCGCCGCTCGGGCGCAGGCCTTCGAACGCGTGCAGGCGGCCCGCGACTACGCCGCGCAGGTCCTCGCTCGCGCACGCGGCGAAGCGTCGAGCTTTCTCCAGCAGCTCGCCTCGTACCGGCTCGCCCCCGACGTCACCCGCCAGCGCCTCCTGCTGGAGACGCTCGACCGGGTCCTGCCCAGCGTGCGGACCTGGGTGCTCGACGACGGGAACGGCCGCTATCCCGTGGACTTGCGCTTCGTCGAGCCGACGCTGCCCGATGGCCCGACGCGGGCGGAACCGCCCCCCGCGCCGCCCGGCGACGCGCGATAATCGGCCCCGGCCGGCCGCGTCGGCTTGCCAGCACCGGCGACGGGCGGCATAATTCCGGCCCGTTTGAAACTGGGGCGGAACGGCGCCGCGGTGCGGAACTTTCGACGAATTGGGAGATTGCGATGAGATCGGGCAAGCTGTCTCTGTGCGTGTTGTCGCTGATCGCGGCGCTGTCGAGCGTGGGCTGCGTGTCGCGCGATGAATACCTGCGGACCAAGTTCACGCTCGATAACGCGAACGCGCGCTTGGCCGGGCTGGAGACCGAGCTGGCCGACGAGCGAAGTCGAAACAACGACCTGCGCAACCAGGTCGAGACGTTGCAGCGCGAGAAGGACACGCTCCAGGCCCTCGCCGACAACCTGCGCACCGAAAACGCGCGACTCGATGCCTACAGCAAGGACCTGCTCGCGAAAATGAACGACGTCCTCAACAAGGGACTCCCCAGCAAGATCGACGTCGTCGAGGTCAAGCTCCCGCCCGAGCTTGACAGGGCCCTCAAGGAATTCGCCGCCAAGTACCCCGACACCGTCGAATACGATCCCGCCAAGGGCGTCGTTCGCTGGAAGAGCGACCTGACCTTCGCCCTCGGCAGCGACGTCGTCCGCGAACAGGCCAAGCAGGCGCTCCAGGCCTTCAGCCAGATCGTCAACTCGCCCGCCGCCGCCGGCTTCGAGGTCGTCATCGTCGGCCACACCGACAACGTCCCGATCCGCAAGAGCGCGGCGCGTTTCCCCACCAACTGGCACCTCTCGTGCTTCCGCTCGATCGCCGTCATGTTCGCGCTGCACGAGTACGGCGTCGACTACACCCGCATGGGATGCATGGGCTACGGCGAGCATCGACCGCGAGAGGCGAACCCGCCGACCGGCGGAAACGAGCGCAATCGACGCGTCGAGATCTTCCTCGTCTCCGCAAAGTCGCCGCTCCCCGGCGCGGCCGAGGCGGACATCGTTCCGGGTGACGGCAGTCGATTCGTTCGCGCAACTGCCCCCGACACCGCGCCGCCCGCGGGCAGCACGATCCCCGACACGTCGGCGCCGGGCGGTTCCGGCGAATAGCCGCGTTGATCACCGATTCCAAGCAACTCACAGGCCCGAGCGCTGCCGCGGTCGGGCCTGCTTCGTATCCGCCGTAAATCGTGCTCGCGTCAGCGGATAAGTTCCGGAAGCGGCGTCAGCTCGCGGGCGTCGTTCCCGCCGATTCTGGCCCGGCGCCGAGCATTTGCGCCGCCTCCTCGTTCGGCGGCGGACGAAGCCCCAGCCATGGCACCGCGATCCCGGGCAGCGACCAGAGCAACTGCACCGCGCGGAATCCAAGACACAGCGCAACCACTTGGCTGGCCGTGCCCCACGTCCCGCTGAGAACGCGCAGGAACACGGCTTCGAGCAATCCGAACCCCTGAACGCTGATCGGTACCGCCGCCACGAGATACCCCACCGACAGCGACAGCATGCACGCGACGAAGAACGCCGCCACGTCGAGCGGCTCGTTCAATCGCTGCGGGCCCATGCCCAGCGACCGGCCGAGATAGAGAATCGATAGCGCGAGGAACCCGTTGTTGATCGTCGTGCCGAGCATCGCCACGAGCGTCTGCCGCGGATGATGCCGCAGCGAAAACGCCGTCTGGTCGACGCGCCGCAGACGATCGGCCATCGGCAGCCGCCGAAGCAGCGCGTCGTAGCCGATCCACCGCCGGAACCGGCGCGAGAAGAAGATCATCGACCCGACGACCAGCGCGATGATCAGCAGACCGACCAGCTCCCCCAGCCGGCCGATCGCGTTTCTCCGCCACGAGAACAGGATGCACACCCCCGCGAGCAGGATGAAATTGACGAAGCCGATCGCGCGGTCGATCAGCACGACCGTCACCGCCTCCGTCCGCCGCGGCGCGCGCCTCGCGACGTGATACGCCTTGTACAGATCGCCGCCCGTTGTCCCCGGCAACGCGAAATTGAAGAAGTTGCCCGCGAACGTCAGCAGCACCGCCTCGCGGAACGAAACGTGCACCGATTGCATCGCCAGAAGGTAACGCAGCCGCCACCCGATGATGAACGTCGTCGGCGCCAGCGCCGCCACCGCCCACAGCGCCCACGTCCGGTCCATCCGCCGGATCAGCGTCCGCAGCCCCAACTCGATCGGCCGTCGCGCCGCCGGCGCACCGCGCGATGGATCGATCAACTCCGCCTGCCGCGCCGCAAACTCCCGGCCCGTTCGCGGGTCCGCCAGCCGCAGCGGATCGTCCGTCGAGCTTCCCAGCACGCGGCACGGTGCGTCCGGCTGCCGCGCCAGCGTTGCGTAGTCGTACCACGACACCTTCGTGTACAGGTACCCCACCGCGACTCCGCACACCACCAGGCGAACGAGACGCGACATCCACTTTCGTACCGCCGCTCGCACGCGACCTGCTCTCCTTGCCGGGCGCGACGCAGGCTACCGGCCGCGCGCCGCGGTGACAAACCCGCGTGGGTAGAATGTCGGCGCGATGCGAACGGGCTGGTGCTACGATGCGCGGTTCCTTCTCCACAAGACCGGCGAGCATCATCCGGAGCGCCCCGAGCGACTCCGCGCCATCACCGCGCGGCTCGGCGACGAAGGACTGCTCGCGCGACTCACGCCGCTGATCTTCGGTCCCGCCGACCGCCGCTGGATCGAAACCACGCACGCGCCCGCCTACATCGACCGCGTCCGCGCGGCGTGCCTCGGCGGCCAGCCCTACATCGACTCGGCCGACTCCGCAATCTGCAAGGAAAGCTTTGACGTCGCGCTGCTGGCCGTCGGAGCCGTCCTCGCGTCCGCCGACGCGGTGATGTCCGGGCAGGTCGACAACGCGTTCTGCGCCGTGCGACCGCCGGGTCATCACGCCGAGCGCGACCTGTCGATGGGATTCTGCCTGTTCAACAACGTCGCCATCGCCGCCCGATATCTACAGCAGCGCTGGTCCGTGCCGCGCGTCCTCATCCTCGACTGGGACGTCCACCACGGAAACGGCACGCAGCACGCCTTCGAGGAGGACCCCAGCGTCCTCTTCTGCAGCTTCCACGAACACCCCGCCTTCCTCTATCCCGGCACCGGCTTCGAGGAGGAGATCGGACGCGGCGCCGCCTCCGGCCGTACCCTGAACATCGCCATGCGACCGGGAGCGGGCGACGCCGAGTACCAGCAGGTGTTCACGCTCAAGTTCGTCCCCGCCGCACGCGCCTTCCACCCGGACTTCATCCTCGTCTCCGCCGGCTTCGACGCCCACGAGGCCGATCCGCTCGCGCATCTCCGCGTGACCGACGCCGGATTCGCCTGGCTCTCGCAGGCGATCGTGAACCTCGCGCACGAACTCTGCCGCGACCGGCTGATCGCTGTCTTGGAAGGGGGCTACGACCTCGACGCGCTCGGGCGCTGCGCGGCGAAGCTCGTCGCCACCATGCTCGACGGGCCGGTCGACCGCGCCTCAATGGCCCACAAGGCCGGCGTGCACTGATTCGCAACGCAGCGCGCGATCGCGCATCACGCGTAGCTGTGCAGCCCGACGATGTGAAAGTTCACCACCCACCAGTTGAACTGCATCGCCGCGAATCCCGCGCACGACAACACCGCCGTCCACAGCGCCCGACGCGGCGTTGCGAAGCGCACGTGAATCAGGATCGCGTAGAACAGCCACGTCACCAGCGCGAAGACTTCCTTCGGATCCCAGCCCCATGGCCGCCCCCACGAGTAGTCCGCCCACACGGCCCCGAGCACCAGACCGACGAACAGCGTCACCGTCGCCATGTGAAGCAGGATCATGTGCGAGCGGTCGAACTCCGACAGCAGCCGCGCCTGCGCCGGCGATGGCACGCGCGCCGTCGGCGCCGCCGCGACCGATATGACCGCCGCCGCCCCGGGTGGCGCCGATCCCACCACGCCCCCCAGCGCCGGCCGGCGCAGCAGGTCCGGCAAATAGACCGCGAGCATCCCGCCGGTCAACGCGAAGATCACGGGGATCAGCACGACAAAGATCGGCGATTGCGACGTCAGTCCGTGGAACACCTCCTTCGTCGCCAGCAGCGCGCACAGGCCCACCGCGCCCACGATCCCCAGCGTCGCCCGCGCCGTCGCAGGCTCCGGACCTCGCGCCGCGACGAACAGGTAGCACACGGCCACGCCGAACGCGAGCGTGATGATTGCGTAGCTCGAGATGATCAGCACCGTGTGGATCCGCAGCATGATGTCATCGAGGATCGGCGCCATCTGCACGATCTCGCCCCCCACGAACTTGCCCAGCAGCAGCGACAGCGCCCCGAGGAACGATCCCGCCGCCATGAACACGCCGCGCTTCAGCGCAAGCTCCAGCACCAGCGCTAGCATCACCCCCACCCACGCCGACGACACCACCGACTCGAACATGTTCGACACCGGCACGTGTCCCACGACGTACCAGCGCAGCCCGATCCCCACGCCGTGCGCCACCGCCGCCACTGCGAACAGCCCGAACGCGAAGCGCCGCGACCACCGCCATCCGCCCAGCAGTGCCAAAATGCTCACCAGCATCGCCGCAAAGTAGATCGCCCAGCCGCGCGTGAACGCGTCCAGCCGGTGGTAATACACCTCCGCCCAGCGCCGCTGCTCCGGCGGATAGACGCCCGCCGGCGCCAGCGGCGGAAGCGACTGCGCCAGCGAATCGATCCCCGCGTTGATCTTCGCCGCGTCGCGGTCGAGCCAGCCGATGCTCCAGTTGCGGAACGCGTCGAACAACGCCGACGCCCGCGCCGGCTCCAGCCCCGGCACCGGCGCGATGTTCAGCCCGCCGTGCGCGTGGTCGCCGGCCATGCCCAGGTTCGCGAACAGCGCATCGACTCCGTACCACGCGCTGAGCGCGTTGCCCGTCGGATCGGGAATGATGTTGAACTGCCCCAGCACCTGGCCGTACGAGTGCGCCGCGATGTTGAACCGATCGACTGCTCGCTTGATCGTCATCCGCCCCGACAGGTCCTGAAGGATCGCGCCGACCTCCGGGTCCTGAAGAAAGTTGAACGAGACCATCCCCGTCTGGACGATTCGCTTCGCCTCCTCCGCCGACAACCTCACCGGATGGCTCGTCAGGTTCTTGCGGATCACCATGTCCTTGACATAAATCACCGGCTGGTCGTCGTACGCCGCGCGGTTGAACATCAGGTCCACCGCCGCCACCACCGGGTCCAGCCCCAGCAGCTCCGCCTTGCCGTGAATCGCCGAAACGACCTCCCGCGCCCACGCCTCGACCGTCTTGTATCGCGCCGCGTGCTGCACCAGCAGCGGCCGAAGCCCATCGAGGTGCAACTGGCCCTGGATCTCGCGCAGTCGCTCGATCGACGCCGGCTGCCGGGCCGAGGCGGACGGCATCTGCGCCGCGGCCGTCGAAATCGACAGCAACGCCACGATCAACGCCAGCGGCGCGACGCGCCCGACTTCGATCAGCGCCCGCCCCCGAGGCTCGCTCGCCGCCGTCTCGTGACGCGCCCCCGCCTCGGCCGCCAGTCGCCGCCGGGCCCGCTGCTTCAGCGCCGGCTTCACGTAGAACGCATACAGCATCCCGATCGTCACCAGCGTGCATCCGAGCAGCATCGTCATCACTCCGTCGCGATTTCCCACGCCCAGCACCGTGTAACTCTGGTGGTCCGACGACTCGCTCGACTGGAACAGCGTCCACGGTCCGATCCGCGCCGTATTGTTCAGAAACGCCCGCCCGCGCGTGATCGCCCGCGTCTGCGGGTCCTCCCAGCGGATGAAGCTCGTCCAGCCCGCCGGACGCTCGCCCCCCGGAAAAAATTCGACCTGCATCTCCTCCAGCGCCAACCGCCCCGGCAGCGGCCGCGTCAACCTCCCGTACAAGAACTGCAACTCCCCAATCTCCGGCACGCGGACCGACTCCCAGTGCGGCAACTGTCCCGTGTACGTGTCGTTGTACGGCTCGTACGGTAGCCACACCCGCGTCTGCCAGTCCGAGTTCCGAGACGCGATCCGCAGCCGGATCATCGAGAAATTCCGCGCCATCTGCGGACGCCGCTGCTCGATCGGAATCACCACCGGCTGCTGAACGATCTTCGGCCGCAGGATCAGCTCGCGCAGAAGGAGCGTCGTGTCATCGCACGTAATCGTCCCCCCCGGCGCGAGCGTCTGCATCGAGCGCTTCCCGCCGATCGCCGTCGTGATCACCACCGGCGACAGCGACTCGCCCGCCACGAGCGCAAACCACGGCCGGCTCGCGTTCGTGTAGCGCAGCTCGATGTTCTCATCCACCAGCCCCTTGTCCGAGAGCTTCTGGCCCTGCGCATCGCGGTCCTGGTTCAGTTCCGGGAATCGCTGCAGCACGCTCCGCTCGTACCCACGCTGCGGCGTCTCAACCCAGATCCGCGCGATCGGCGTCCGCGCCCCCTGGAGCTGCGGTGTCGCCAGCGGCCAGTCCGGCTGAAGGTCGTGGACCTTCAGCGTGTAGTCCGTCCCCTCGACCGCGATCGTCTGGCCCGGCTGGATGTCGTAGTTCCGCCGGACGTCCTTGTCCTTGATCCAAACCTCCAGCGCGTGCCGCCCCTCGACCGACCGCGTCCACTCCTTCGGAATGTCCGACGCCGCGCCCAGCCAGCGGAACTCGACGTGCGCGCCGTCCGGAGACGACGTCAGCGCATCGCGCGGCGAGGGCCCGATCACCCAGTCGCGGAACGTCCCCGACGCGTTGCTCAACTCGATCCGCGCGATCGGATTCAGCACATCGCCGCCCGGCCGCGGCTCCGACTGCATCGCCGCGTACGGCAGGTAGCCGTCCACCTCCAGTCGGATCGGCCAATCCGGCAGGTCCGCGCCGCCAGGCCCCCTGATCGGCGCCGGCATCCGCCACGGATCCACCAGCGGGATCGGCGTCAGCCGGTCCGATTCCACACGCTGGTTCCGCGTATCGAAGATCTCCTCGACGCCCGGCACGAACCGCTCGCGATACAGCGGCAACCCCTCGATCGGCAGCATCATCGGCTCGCGATCCCCACGGCGGATCAACAGCGCCGGCGTCTGGTTGTCGAAGAACCGGTCCGTCACGTTTGTCGGCACGAGTTGAACGAGCAGCTCTTCGTTGATCCGCGCGAACCGCTCCTCCGGCCGGTCCAGTCGCAGTGTCAACTTCTTCGCCTCGCCATCGCCGACCTGGATTCGAAGATCGGCCTGCGCCGCCGTCAGCAGCCCCTCGTGCCGCACGTCCTCGACATCCACCGTCACCCGGCCGCCGGCCATCGGCATGTTTGTCGCCCAGCGCCGGCCCTTTGCCGCAACCGTCTGGCCTAGCACCGGGTCGCCGCCCGCCGTTCCGTGCAAGCGCTTCGCCGAAAGAACCTGGACCCGCGGGTTCCACAGCAGCACGTCGCCCTCGATCTTCCGGCCGAAGTAGAGCAGCGATCCGCCCGCCAGCACGAGCAGACCCGTGTGCACCGTCAGAACGCCCAGGTTGTAGCGGTTGAACGGAATGCGGACGACCGTCGCCACTGTCAGGTTGAGGCAGAACAACCCGATCAGGACCACGAAGATCCAGTGGTTGAAGTACGCGAACTCGGTCAATTCGAAGAACTGCCGAAACGGCGGCACGGCCGAGCCGACCGAGCTGAAAACGATGATCGCGGCCAGCCAGAACACGCCCAGCCAGATGCTGGAGAACGTCCGGATGAACCAGGTTACGGGCGTCGCGGCGCGCAGGGTCGCATCCATTCAACCGCGATTATAGCGCCCGTGCCGCGGCCGCGAAACGGCCCCGCGCGCTGTTTCGCCGCGCCGCGGAGCGGATAGAATCGCCCGCTCAAACGAGGGAGGTTCCGCGTATGCCGCGCATCGTTCGAGCCGGACTGATCCAGGCCACGTTGTCCGAACCCGGCACGTCGCCGATCGAGAAGATCAAGAAGTCCATGGTCGACAAGCACCTCGCGCTGATCGAGCGCGCCGCGCAGCAGGGCGCGCAGGTCGTCTGCCTCCAGGAACTGTTCTACGGCCCATACTTCTGCTGCGATCAGGACCCCAAGTGGTACGCGCTCGTCGAGCGCATCCCCGAAGGCCCGACCACCCGGCTCATGATCGACCTCGCACGCAGGCTCAAGCTCGTCCTCGTCGTCCCGATGTACGAGGAGGACATCCCGGGCGTCTACTACAACTCCGCCGCCCTCATCGACGCCGACGGCCGCTACCTCGGAAAGTACCGCAAGATGCACATCCCGCACGTCGCACCCGGCTTCTGGGAAAAATTCTTCTTCCGCCCCGGAAACCTCGGCTACCCCGTCTTCGATACCGCCGTCGGCAAGGTCGGCGTCTACATCTGCTACGACCGCCATTTCCCAGAAGGCGCCCGCGCCCTCGGACTCGCCGGTGCGGAGATCGTCTTCAATCCCTCCGCCACCGTCGCCGGACTCAGCGAGTATCTCTGGAAGCTCGAGCAGCCCGCCCACGCCGTCGCCAACCAGTATTTCGTCGGTGCAATCAACCGGCCCGGCTACGAGGAGCCGTGGCGCATGGGCGAGTTCTACGGCCAGAGCTACTTTTGCGACCCGCGCGGCAAGATGCTCTGCACCGGCAAACGCAACGAGGACGACGTCCTCGTCGCCGACCTCGACCTCGACCTCATCCGCGAGGTCCGCAACACTTGGCAGTTCTTTCGCGACCGCCGGCCGGACTCCTATGAATCTCTCGTCGCCCCTTGACGCCGCCCGGAAACCCGCCTTCCTCGCCATGATCCACGTCGGCGCGTTGCCAGGAACGCCGCGCGCCGCCCTGCCCGTCGAACGCATCGCGCGGCAGGCCGCCGACGAAGCGAAGCTCCTCGCCGACCACGGCGTCGACGCCATCGTCCTCGAGAACATGCACGACGTCCCCTACCTCCGCCAGGACGTCGGTCCCGAAGTCGTCGCCGCCATGACCGCCGTCTGCACTGCGGTCCGGCAGGCGGTTGCGCTGCCGCTCGGCGTCCAGGTGCTCGCCGGCGCCAACCGCGCCGCACTCGCCGTCGCGCACGCCGCAGGATGCCGGTTCATCCGCGCCGAAAACTTCGTCTTCGCCCACGTCGCAGACGAAGGGCTGATGCCCGACGCCGACGCCGGCCCGCTGCTCCGCTACCGCCGCCAGATCGGCGCGGACGCCGTCGCCGTTTACGCCGACATCAAGAAAAAGCACGCCGCACACGCCCTCACCGCCGACGTCGACCTCGCCGAGACCGCCCGCGCCGCCCAGTTCTTCGGTGCGGCCGCAATCATCATCACCGGCAGCGCCACGGGCCGCGCTGCATCGCCGTCCGATGTCGCGGCCGCAAAGGGCGCCGTGCGCATCCCCGTGCTCGTCGGCTCCGGGACGACGCCCGACAATCTCGAGTCGTTCCTGCCGCACGCCGACGGCCTCATCGTGGGCTCGTTCCTCAAGCGCGACGGTCTCTGGTCGAACCCGCCCGATCCGACGCGCGTCGCCGCAATGCGCGCCGCCTTCGACCGCATCCGCAGCACATAACCACGCGCCGCCGCGCGCTACCTTCCGGTCGCCCGCGCCGTAGCGGCCGTCGTCTCGCTGGCCGAGGAGTTGCGCACTCCCGATCACCCCCGGTCGGATCCCGCAGAGTGACAGACGTATGTCACTGACGTAAGTCACTGAATCGCGTACGCCACATCATGAATCGTAACGCGCCGCGACGAATTGCTCGCGTCGCGTCCTATCGCAATGCCACACATCGCGGCGCGACGCTCGGATCGAACTCGATCGCAAGGGCCGGCGGCCGGGCGAGATGCGAGAAAGGCGATTTCCGACTTGCCTGTCCGGTAATCCGTGCTATACTCAATAATGAGGGGTCCACTCCGCGTCTCCCGCGGCACCAAGGCCGGTCGATGCCCCGCGACGGCCCGAACGGGAGGATGTA
>JAKLKO010000018.1 GCA_023150615.1 Phycisphaerae bacterium | reverse complement strand
CGCGCGGTGCGCTGCGCGCCGCCGCGGGGCGCTGCCATGATATGGACGGTCCATCAACAAGCGGCCCGGCGCCTGCCCTTCCAGCCGGCCGTGATGGACAGCGGAGCCGCTGTGAGTGTGCCGGCGGCTCCTACTTAGCACCCGTGTCGCGTCCGGCGTGCAACCTCGCACACTCGACGATTTCCGCGATGGTATGCCGCAGCAACGGCTCGCCGCCGAAGGTCATTCCCAGCGCGCGGAGCTTCGACGTGTCGATCTGGTTCTTCGGCCCGCGATTCAGGCTGGAAATCACGCTGCGGCTGTCGCTCAGCTCCCTCGCGATCCGGGCCACCGTCTCATCCGCGACGTACAGGTCGTAGCAGTTGTACGACTGCCCCGCGATCGTCGCGGCGTCCGCACCGAGGAGGATCTCGACCGCGCGGGCCACGTCGGCCGCATGGACCTCCTTGCCGCCGTGCGGGCTGCTTACCGGCTCGCCGCGCAGCACGGATTTCACGAGGTCGAACCACTTGCTATCAGTCGGGGGGCGGGCCGGTCCGTAGATGCCCGTCGGCCGCAGCGCGCAGATGGCCCAACCCTCGCCGAGGCCGAAGCTGTGCACGAAGGCCTCCAGCGCGGCCTTGTGCGCGCCGTAGTGCGACTTCGGCCAGAGCGGATGCGCTTCATCGAGCGGCCGGTCGGCGAGGATGACGTCGTGCACGGCGCAGGTCGAGATGAAGACGAAGCGCGGCACGCCCGCGCAATGCGCCGCGTGCATGAGCTGCAACGACCCGAGCAGGTTCGTTCGAACGAACGCCGGCAGGTCGCGATTCGCGGAGCGCAGGAAGCCGTCGCCGGCGCGGGCCAGCGCGGCGTGCACGACGGCGTCGCAGCCGTCGATCAGCTTCGCCGTCGACGGCGAGTCGTCGAGTTCCCCGCCGATCCACTCGATCCCGTCGGCCGGCAGTCCGGCAACGTCGCTCTCCGGCCGCCTCCAGCAGCGAAGCGCGTGGCCTGCGGCGTGCAGGCGTTCGACGACGTATCGACCGAGGAAACCGGTCGCGCCGGTGAGTGCGATGCGCATGGTCCGCTCCTCCCAAAGGGCTCCGGACTCGCACCCGCGCCAGGTACCGCCAACCGTGCGGCCGATCGACCACCGCGCCGCCGCGGTCGTCGGAATCCTCGTCTTCGAGCGGCAACTACAGGCGATCGCGCATGAAGTGGATGGCGGCCTCCATGGCGCGGCCGAAGCCCTCGTTGTTGATCAGGCCCCAGCCGATGACGTGGCCGAACTCGCGGTAGAACTCTCGCCGCACGACGTTGCCGGCCGCTTCGAGCGCGTCGGCGAGCAGCACGGAGTGGATCGGCGGGATCGTGGTGTCCAGCGCGCCGTGCACGATCATGATGGGCGGCAATCCCGGGCGCACGTAGGTGAGCGGTGCGAAATCGCGGTACACCTGCGGCACCTTGTCGGGCGTCCCGCCGTAGGCCGCGGCGAGCGACTCGCGCGGCAGGAGCGTGAACTCGTTCGTCGTGAAGAAGCGGCTGTCGTCGGTCGAGCCGAAGAAGTCGACGATCGTGCCGACGCGCACGGGGACGTTCGGATCGCCGGCCGGGCCGAAAAAGTCGGGATCGGGGATCATGCCGACGACGAGGGCCACCTGCCCGCCGCTCGACCGGCCGAGCAGGCCGATGCGGTTCGGATCGCCGCCCCACGTTTGGGCGTTCGTTGTCACGAAGCGTACGGCCGCGATGGCGTCGGCGTAGACCTCGCGCAGGCCGACGTTCTCCTCGGTGATCAGGCGCTGCCGCGTGTTGAAGGCCACGAATCCGCGCGAGGCGAGGTACTCGGCCCACACGCCGATGGTCTCGAAGTCGTAGTCGGTGATGTAGCCGCCGCCCATGTAGAGCACGACGCAGCGGCGAAGCTGTCCGTTGTTGACCGTGGGTCTGTGCACATCAACGGTGAGCAAGCGCGTCGGGCGGTCGATGAACGGAACATTGCGAATCGTCTCGACGTCGTACGGAGCTTCGCCATCGACCGCGGGCAGGTTCTTGAGGTTCTGCGGAATCATCCGGGCGACGCGGTCCATCTCGGCCTGGATGCCGAGGGCTAGCAGCGAGGTAAGGTACGGCGGAGGCTGCGGCTCGTCCGGGACCTCGCCTCCGGGCAGGGTCAGACATCCGCCGACGTTCGCGATACAGACAGCGAGGCTGATGATGGCTGCGAGCCGTATGAGCGACCCGTGCCGGCTGATTCGGTTTAACACGGACTGAGACTCCCAGTTGTTCACGCGAATTCCGTTTCGCGTGCTCCGAGCCCGCAACTCTTGCGAGGAACTCCGTTTGGCCCGCCGGATCGCCGTGGGATCGGGCGGTCCGGACCGCGCCGTGGGTCAGGTAGTATTGTCGGGCGGCGGCCGGGAATCAAGTCCGATCGCCCGGGCCGTACAGCACTTGCTCGATCAGGCGGATCCAACCCGCGACGACACGTTCGCTCGTGAAGCGTTCATCGAAGAGCCGTCGGGCGCGGCGGCCCATGGCCTCACGGAGCGGCCGATCGGCGACAAGCTGCCGAAGGGTCGACGCGAGGTGTTCGGCCTGTCCGTGCGCGACATGGAAGCCGCACTCGTGTTCGCGGAACCAGGCGACGATCTCGCTGCGATCGCTGCCGACGAAGATCGACGGCTTCCCGGCGGCGAGAAGGCCGTAGACCTTGTACGGCAGCGCGAGGTCGGCCATGTCGTCGTGCTGCGAGATAAGCCCGACGTCGGCCGTGTCGAGCACTTCGGCGAGTCGCTCGGCGGGCTGATAGTCGAGCAATTGTCCGCGGATCGCGCCATCCGCGAGCGCGGCTCGGATCGTCTCGCGACCCGGACCCGCGCCAATGAACTGGAACCGGACGTTTTCGTCCTTCAGGAGTCTGGCGGCGGCGAGGATGGTCTCGAACGGGTGGCTGAGGCCCATGTTGCCGGCGTACTGCACGACGAACGCGCCCTCCAGTCCGTGCTCGCGGCGGAAGCGGTTTGGCCCACGGCGATCGATCCGCGCAGCGTCGAAGCCGTCGGGCAGGCAGTGCACGCGTGATGACGGGATCGGCCGCGTGGTGGTCACGCGCTGTGTCATCGCCTGCGAGATGCACACGACCGCAGCCGCGCGGCGCATCGCGCCCGAGTCGATCCAGCGCCAGGCGCGATGCAGCAGGCCCCCGCGGCGCACGACGCGCAGCGCCGCGGCGCAGTCGGGATAGAGATCAAGCACCTTGTAGATGAGATGCGCGCCGTGCGACCGGGCGATTCGCAGGCCGATGCGAGCGCCGAGCGGCGGCGCGGTCGAGGCGACGATGACGTCCGGACGCTCGAGCCTTCGACCGGCCGCGATCGCGGTCAGATGGAATCTCGCGAAGCCCCAGGCGCGGCCGGAAAGCGAGCGTTTGACGGCGCTGCGCCGGACGCGGTGGATCTCGACGCGCTCGTGCGTTTCGCGGGACGGCCAGCGGATGTCGGGACGGTCCCAGGCGCTGTCGCCGGCGAGGACGGAGATCCGCCAGTCCGGCCGTCGCGCGGCGATCTTGGGCAGGTGATCGCTGAGGACGGCGCTGCTGGCGCAGACGTCGGGGTAGTAGAACTCGTTGATAAACAGGATGTGCGGACGCGTCGCGCCGGGCGATGTCACGGAGAGCCCCCGCGTCGTGGAGGAAGCGTACCGGCGTCGAGACGCGCCGCGGCGATCCGCGCCAGCTCGTCGAAGACGACGGCGTGCGGCGTCGGCCAAGCGGCATCGGGTCGCAATTCGATCCGCGCTGCGTGGTCGCCGAGCATCACCTCGACGGTCCGCGTCGCGGCGGATGACCCGTTCGGACGCGACCAGCGGTAGGTTTCACCGTCGAGGTCGACTTCGATCGCGACGGCGCCGAATTCGGTCAGGATTGCGCCGAGCGCCTCGAGCACGTCGTTGCTCGTCGTGGCGACGGAGAGCTTGAGCCGCGCGAGCGTCGCCGCCGCATAGACGATGCGCACGTCCTCGCGCGCGCGGAACTGTGCGATCCAGCCCTGCCATTCCATGTAGCCGAGCACGCGGACGCTGAAGAAGGCCAGCCCCAGCGCGATCGCCAGTCCGATGCCGACGGCGAGGTGATTGACGCTGGTGAGCAGCACGCAGACGCCGATCAGCAGGAGGCTCGCGACGTAGATGCGCATCGCCGCGCCGGACGGGCCGTGGCCGCGTTCGAGGACATGGTGGACGTGTTCGCGGTCGGACGCGAAGAGCGGCTGACCGCGAAGCGTACGCCGCGCGACGGCGAGCAACGTGTCGAAGATCGGATAGCCCAGGGCGCAGAGCGGCACGAGGATCATCACCGCCGTGTGTGCCTTCTGGGCCGAGTGCAACGAGCAGAGGGCGAGGAACATGCCGATGCCGAGGCTGCCCGTGTCGCCGAGAAAGATCCGCGCCGGGTGGAAGTTCCAGCGAAGAAAACCCAGCAGGGCGCCGGCGAGAAGGATGGCCATGACGGCCATGTAGTAGTTGCTCAGATAGATCGCCACGACGGCGTTGGCCGCGGCGGCCAGGAAGCCGATGCCGGCGGCGAGTCCGTCCAGCCCGTCGGCGAGGTTGACGGCATTCGTAACGCCGACGATCCACACGACCGGCAGCACCAACGAGAGCGGCCCCAGCGGGACGGAGCCGATCCACGGAAGCGTGATGGCCGGCATGTCGAAGCCGAGCACGACGGCGGCGATGGCCAGGACGACTTCGACGATGAGCTTCGAGGCCGGGCGAAGTCCGCGGCGATCGTCAATCGCCCCGACGAGCATCATGAGCGCCGTGCACGCGCACGCGCCAAGGACATGGACGCGGTGCTCGCGGAGCATCTCGCCGACCCGATTGGGCAAGGCCATGACCACGGCCACACCGGCGAAGACGACGGTGAAGATGACGAGTCCGCCCATCGTCGGCGTGTCGGCCGCATGCTGCTTCCGGCCGCCGGGGCGATCGATCCATCCAGCGCGGCGGGCGACGGCCATGTAGATCGGTGTCGCGGCGAGCGTCGCGATGCACGACACGACGAGCAGCGCCGCGTACGTCTTGTGGCGCATGAGCACGTCGAGCCAGAACGTGACGCGGTCGTGGGGCGACTCGGTGAGCATGACGGACTCTGTGGCGTCGCGGCCGCGACCCGCGCGCGGCTGCTGGCGGCATCCTACCGCGCTGACGTAGAATCGGGCGTCGTTTACGCGGTCTTCCGTGCAATTCCTGTCGGTCGGTGGGAGCAGGTCCGTGGGCGTTCGACTGATCCTCGGTCGCGCCGGCAGCGGCAAGACGTATTCGTGTCTTGAGGCGATCCGCGCGCGCCTGGCGGATGCGCTGAACGAGGGGCCGCGGCTGATCCTGCTGGTTCCCGAGCAGGCCGCGCTTCAGATGGAGCGCGCGCTTCTGGCGGACGAGCGCCTTGCCGGGCTCGGGCGGTGCGACGTCGTGAGCTTCCGCCGCCTCGCGCACCGGATATTGCAGCGCGTCGGCGGCGGGATGCCCGGCGTGCTCACTCCGACGGGGCGAACGATGGTGCTGCGGTCGCTCGCGGCGCGGCATCGCGGACGACTGCGCGAGTTCGGGGCGGTCGGCCTGCGATCGGGCTTTCTCGACGCGCTCGCGCGGGCCATCGTCGAGCTGATCCAAGAGGCCGTGCCGATCGAACGACTGGAGGCAGCGGCGCAGCAGGCCGAGTCCGGTCGCGATCCCTCGGCGGCGCGGCTCGGCGACCTCGCGGTGATGTACCGCGCGTACCTCGAGTACCTCGGCGATCGTCACGTCGATCCGGAGGGCATGCTCGACCTGGCGCGTGCCCGGATGGACGTGGCGCCGTGGCTGACGGGGGCGTGCGTCTGGGTGGATGGCTTTGCGGGCTTCACGCGACAACAGGTTCGCCTGCTGGCGGCGCAGGCGGCGCGTTCTGCCGAGATGACGGTGTCGTTGCTGGTCGATCCGGAGGAGCCGCGGACCGTTGAGCAGGACGGCGTGCCGGATCGGCTGTCGATCTTCTCGCGAACGCAACGGACGCTGGCTGATTTGCAGGAGTCGCTTCGGGACGCCGGCGTCGCGATCGAAGCGCCTGCGCGCCTCTCCCCGGCGCGGCCGCCGCGATTTCGCTCGCCGGAACTCGCCCGGCTCGAGCGGAATCTGTTCCGCGCGCGCGGGACCCACGCGGGGGGCGACCCGCCGTCGAGCGCGGCCGCGGCGGGAGTACGGGTCGTCCAGGCGGCGGATCGACGGGCGGAGGTCCAGGCCGTCGCGCGGGAGGTCCGGCGGCTGGCGCTGGATCGCACCGCACCGCTGCGCTATCGCGAGATTGCGATCATTGTCCGGGATCTGGAACCGTATCACGATCTGATTTCGTCGGCGCTGCGCGAGCGCGGGATTCCGTTCTTCATCGATCGGCGTCGAAGCGTATCGCATCATCCGCTCGTCGAGTGGGTCCGCGCCGCGCTCGCGCTGCGAGGCGATGCCGCGACGGCGGCGTCCGCGATTGCGCCGATGCTCAAGACCGGGCTGACGCCGCTGACGGACGGCGCGGCGGACGCGCTCGAGAACTACGTGCTCGCGCACGGCCTGCTCCGCGTGGCTGCCTGGCGCGGCGATGACTGGACGATGCCCGTTCGACCGCATGATCGGGACGATGAGCCGCTACCGACCGAACGGCAGATGTTGGCGGAGATCAACGCCGCGCGGCGCGCCGTCGCCGAGGCGATCGGCGACTGGTGGCGCGCGGATGACGCGTCCGCGCGAACGACAGCGACCTGCCGCGCGCAGGCGACCGAGCTGATGGCGCTCTCCAAGCGAATGAACGTTGCCGCGCGGCTCGCGGACTGGTCCGACGCGGCGCAACGGCGCGGCGACGCGGACGAATCGCAGGAGCACACGCAGGTCTGGACGGAGTTCGTTCGACTGCTGGACGAGCTGGTCGCGGCGCTGGGTGATGAACCGCTGACACACGGGGAATTCCGCGAGATCGTCGAGGCCGGGCTGGCCGGGCTGGACGTCGGGCTTGTGCCGCCGACGATCGACCAGGTGCTCGTCAGCCAGATCGAGCGCAGCCGGCACCCGCCGATCCGCGCCGCGTTTCTCATCGGCTTTTCCGACGGCGTCTTCCCGCGCGTGGCGTCGGAGGACGACCTGCTCGGCGATGCGGAGCGCGCGCTGCTCGAAGCGCAGGGGGCGACGATCCGCGGCGGGCGCGCGACGCGGCTGCTCGACGAGCGGATGCTCGCGTACATCGCCGTGACGCGACCGAGCGAGCGGCTGTGGATCAGCTTTCCGATCGCCGACGAGTCCGGACGGCCGATGTCGCCGTCGCCATATTTGCCGTACGTCCGGGCCGCGCTGGGCGACTCGTGCCCGCCGATCGAGGTCGTGCAGGCCGGTCCGGCCGAGCCGGATTCGTGCGACACGCCGGGCGAAGTGGCGGCCGCGCTCGGTATGGCGCTCCGCAGGATCGCCGTTTGCGGTGAGTCGCCTGCTTCGCTCGGTGACACCGACATGCGATGGCTGCGGCTTTACGAAGCAGCGCGGCGAGATCCGCGGCTGCATCCGGCGCTTCAACGATCGTTGCCCGCGCTCGCCCCGCCCGAGCAGGCGACACTCGACGTCGCGGCGATCACCGCGCTCTACGGCCGGCAAAAACCGATGAGCGTTTCGCGAATCGAGGCGTTTGCCCAGTGCCCATACCGGTACTTCGCTCACTACGAACTTCGACTGCGCGAGCGAGCCACAGCCGAACCGGACGTCCGCGTGCTCGGCAGCCTCTCGCACCACGTTCTGGAGCAGTTCGTCAACGACCTGATCGAGTCCAACGAGCGCCTGAGCGACCTGTCGGACACGGAGCTGGCGGATCGGTTGACGCGAATCGCCGACGCGGCGGCGCTTGTGCATGCGCAGCGGGTCGGCGGCGACGAGTCCGAGCCGCAGCGCCTCGCGCGGCAGATCACGCGCGAGTTGCCACCCGCGGTGCAGGCGCAACGACGGCTGGCGGAAGGCGGCCTGGAGCCGGCGGCCGTCGAGCGAACGTTCGGCCTGCACGGGGAGGACGCCCTGCCGCCGCTTCGACTCCGTACGCCCAAGGGCCGTGACGTGGTCTTCCGCGGGCGCGTGGACCGCATCGATCTGCACCGCGCCGCCAGCGGCATCGACGCGTATGTCTTCGACTACAAGAGCGCCCGTTCGCAGCGTCTGTCGCTCGATCACGTGCTGCACGGTGTCGCGCTCCAGCTTGTTTCGTACCTCCTCGTGTTGCGCGATCATCCCGCGGCCATCGGCGGGCGCCCCGTCCGGCCGGTGGGCGCGTTTTACGTTCCGCTCCGCGCCGCGCTCCAGGCGGTGGATCATCCGTGCAAAGCGGAGGCCGCGGATTTCGATCCGTTGAAGCCGTATCAGCCTCGCGGCGTGATCGATTTCGACGGTCTGCTGCGGTTGGAGCCGCAGCTTCGCGAGGGCGGGCGCAGCCGGCGATTCTCGGCGCACGTGAAAAAAGGGGGCGGATTGGGGAATGAAGACACGACCGACACACTGACGTCGGAGAATTTCACGACTCTGCTGGACTTCGTGCGCCGCAAGCTCGGCGAACTGACGGACGCACTCCTCGATGGCGACATTCGGATCGCGCCGGCGCGGATCGGAAACGAGCTGGCGTGCACGCACTGCGAGTTTCGCGCGGTGTGCCGGTTCGAGTACGCCTCGGGCTTCGCGCGCGTGCTGCCCCGGCGAGGCCGGAAGGCGGCCATGGATGAGATGGCGGGCCGAACGCCACGGCCGCTGTCATCGTACACGGACGCCGACGCCGGAGACGACGCGTGAACTGGACCGACGACCAGCGGCGAGCGATCGAGTTCCGCGGCACGAGCCTGCTCGTCTCGGCCGGCGCGGGCGCCGGCAAGACGGCCGTGCTGGCGGAGCGCTGCGCGAGCCTCGTCGCGGACGATCGGCCTCCGTGCGCCATCGATCGGTTGCTCGTGCTGACGTTCACCGACGCCGCGGCGGCCGAGATGCGCTCGCGGATCGGCGACGCGCTGCGAAAGCGTCTCGAAGCGCAGGCGGGCAATCGCTGGATCGCCGAGCAGCTCGCGCTCGTGGACCTCGCACACGTCTCGACGATCCATGCGTTCTGCAGGCGAATCCTGTCGCGGCACTTCGCGGCGGCGGGGCTGGACCCGGCGTTTCGCGTGCTCGACGAGACCGACGCCCTTTTCCTGCGCGATGACGTGCTGACCGAGTTGCTGCACGATCTCGAGCGCGGCGGACGGCCGGAGTCGGACGCGTACGAAGCGCTCCTGGCCGAGCTGGCGCGCGGGTCGTCGGACGCGGTAAAGGCGGCCCTGCTCCAACTCGGCCAATTGCTCGAATCGGTCGTCGATCCGCAGACATGGCTCGAGCATCAACGGGCGCGGTTCGAGGGGCTGCCGGCCGACCGCGTGACGGGAGAGTGGCTCGAGGTCCGCCGGACGCTGCTCGACGACGAGCTGGCGGTGATCGAAGGCGAGGTGCAGCGGCTGACCACGTTGTGGAACGGTGATGAGTTGTTCCGGCCGTTCGCGGACCGGATCGCACACATCCGCGAGGAGGTGGCGACGTGGCGGAAGGAGGTCCGCAACGCACGGGACGGCGCGGCACTCGATCGGTTGTGCGGTCAGATTGCCACCGGGATTGAAGTTCCGCACGTGCCGCGACTGACCCCGGCGATCAAGAGCAAGTCCGCGGCGAGCCAGGCGGCCTTCAAGAACGCGCAGAGGGAATACGGCAAGCTGCGAGAGCGGCTGACGAAGAGCCTGGGCGCTCGCTACGCCGGCATGATGGATGCGGACTGGGCCGGCGGGCTGGCCCGCGTCGCGCCGCACGTGCGGGCGCTGATCGATCTGGTGCGCAAGTTCCGCGAACGCTACCAGCGTGAAAAGACGTCCGCGGGCGTGGTCGACTTCGCCGATCTCGAGCGCAGGATGCTCGACCTGCTCCGCCGCGATGAGCCGCCCGTCGCGGAATGGCTGCGGAAGCAGTTCGAGCACGTCCTCGTCGATGAGTACCAGGACATCAATCCAGTCCAGGCCGAGATCATTCGGCTCGTCAGCCGCGAATCGGACCCATCGCCCGGACGGGCGGCGAACCTGTTCGCCGTCGGCGATGTCAAGCAGTCGATCTACCGCTTTCGCCTGGCCGAGCCGGCCATCTTCCTGGACCGTCTGCTCGCGGCGCATCGTGCCGCGGCGACCCGCCAGCCCGGGCCGGCGTTCATTCCGCTGAACCGCAACTTCCGCAGCACCGCGCCGCTGCTCGACTTCGTCAACGCCGTGTTCGAGCGGTTGATGTCGTCCGACTTTGGACAGATCGAGTACGACGCACATGCCCGTCTCGTTCCCGGAACGCTCGAGCAGCAGGCCGCGCGGCGCCCGGCCGTGGAGATGCACCTGCTCGGCCAGGCGATGCGCGTGCAGCCCGAGGAATCCGACGGCGATGCGATGGAGTGGGACCGCGTCGAGCGCGAGGCGTATTGCGTCGCGCAGCGGATTCACGCCCTCCGCGCCGACGATCCCTCGATCGCCTTCGGCGACATCGCAGTGCTCATGCGATCGGCGCGGCATCACGGACCGCTGCTGGTGCGAACGCTGGGCCGATGCGGAATCCCTGTCGTCGCGGAGCTGGCGTCCGCGTTTTTCGACTCGACGGAGGTCCGCGACGCGCTCGCGCTGCTGGAGCTTCTGGACAACGCGCAGCAGGACATCCCGCTGGCGGCCGTGTGCCGATCGCCGTTCGCGCCGCAGCGGATCAGCGATTCGGACTTGGCGCGGATCGCCGCATGGTCCGGGCCACAGGTGCCGTTCCATCGAGCCGCGATGGACTTTGCCGAACGCGGCAATGACGAGGCCATGCGCGGCCGACTGGCGGCGCTGTTCGACCGTTTGCATGACTGGCGAACGCGCATTCGTCGGCGACCGCTGCCGGACGTACTGGCCGAGATCCTCGACGAAACGGGATACCGGCACTACGCCGCGGTGCTGCCCGACGGGCCGCAGCGTCTGGCGAACCTGGTGACGCTGCACGAGCACGCGCGCCGGTTCGCGACGTTTCAGCGCCAGGGGCTGCACCGCTTTCTGAACTACCTGCGGCGATTGCAGCAGGACGAGGAAGACCTCGGCGCCGTGCCGCCCAGCGCGCCGACGACCGACGCCGTCCGCGTGATGACCATTCATCGCAGCAAGGGACTGGAGTTTCCGGTGGTGTGCGTCGTCGAGCTGGGCCGGCAGTTCAACCTCAACGACACGCGCGGATCGCTCATCGTCGATCGCGACGCGGGGATCGGGCTGAAGGCGGCCGACCTGGAGCGACGGATCATCTACCCGACGCTGGCACAGGAGTCAGTCGCGCGGCACGTACGCCTGCAATCGCTCGCGGAAGAAATGCGGACGCTCTACGTCGCCCTGACACGGGCACGGAAGCGCCTGGTGCTCGTGGGCACCGTCGACCGGTCGAGGTTCGAGCGGGCCCGCGCCGCGGCCTCGGACCGTCCGCAACCGTTGCCCCTCGTCGCGCGGACGTCGGCGCAGTGCTATCTCGACTGGCTGCTGCCGGCGATATCGGCCATGCCGCCGGCCGACGCCTCCTGGCCGGGCGAGTCATCGCCGTCGCGGCTGCTGACCATGGCGCATTACGACCTGCCGACGATGGATTCGTGGTCAATCGAACCCGGATACTCGGAGGGCGTCCGCGCGCGCCTGAAGCGCTTTGCGCGGCTCGACGCGGCCGACGATGTACTGCCCGACGACGACGCTCGCGAGCAGATCGAGCGCATCATGGCCGAAACTCGGTACGCGCCGTTGACGCGCGTTCCGGCGGTCGTGGCGGCCAGCGCACTGAAGCAGACGCAGGACGCTCACGAAACCGACGGTCCGGCCGCTCCGTTCGAGCCATCGCCGCCCGGGGCACGGATGATCGAGCCGTCGTTTCTGGCCGGCGAGGAGTCCGAGACGGGGGATGCGGCGGCGCGCGGCACGAGCGTGCACCGGTTTCTGGAATGGGTGGACCTGTCGAGGCCGTGTGACGCGGCCGACCTGGCGCGGCAGCGCGATGCGCTGCGTGCCGCGGGCGTGCTGAGCGCGGCGGACACGGCGGCGCTGGACCTCGAGGCGCTGGCGTGGTTCTTTGCGACGCCGCTGGGTGCAGCGCTGCGCGATGCACGACGCGAGGCGCAGCGAGAGATGACGTTCGTCGACCGATTGCCGCCGGAGGAGTTGGACCCGCGCTGCGCCGCCGCGGACGACGGTGATTTCGTGCTCCTGCGCGGGACGATCGACTGCTGGTTCCGGGCCGGCGACGGTGCGGTCGTGCTCGACTACAAGACCGATGCGGTCGATCCCGGCGGGGTCGGGGTGAGGGCAGCGCTGTACGCGCCGCAACTGAAGGCGTACGCTCGCGCCGTGGAGCGCACGTGCGGCGTCCGCGTCATGCGAAAGTCACTCGTGTTTCTGACGTCGCGCGTGATCTGGGATGCATAGCCCCGCGGCGACGGTCCGCCACGTCGGGTCATCGCATCAGCGGTGAGTCGCCCGCGCGCGGCGGTTCTTCCACGCCCGAGAGCGGCAGGTGGATCTCGACCCGAGTCCCCACGCCGATCTGGCTCGACACGTCGATCCGGCCGCCCAGCTCGCCCACCAGACCCTGCACGACCGACAGACCGAGCCCGACGTTGTCGGCCGCGCCGCCGCCGAGCGAACCCTTCGTCGTGAAGAACGGCTCGAAGATGTGCTCAAGCACGGTGGCCGGAATGCCGCTGCCGGTGTCCTCGATGACGATCAGGGCCTCGTCGCCAAGCGAGGTGAGCAGGAGCCGCATCCGCCCGCCGGGTTTCATCGCGTCGATCGAATTCTGCGCGACGCTTTCGAGGATCGGGTAGATCTTGTTCGCCTCGAACGGCTGCGAGGTCACCGGCTCGATCTGCGTTTCGAGCGACAGGCCGCGGCGTTCCATCTGCGGCTGAACGCGGCGGACGATCTCGGCGACGGCATGGTTCAGGTCGACCCATTCGCCCTCGCGCGCCTCGCTCGTCGAGAAGGCGAGCAATTGCTGCGTGATGCGCGAGGCGCGGCCTACCGATTCCGCGACGCGCTCGAGCGTGCGGCGGACGACGCGCGGGTTGTCGCTGCTCAGTGCCGCGTCGATGCTCGTCAACACGCCGCCGAGGATGTTGTTGAAGTGATGGGCCACGCCGTTGGCCATCATGCCGAGCGAGGTCATGCGCCGCGACGCGGCGAGCTGCTGCGAAAGCTGTTTGCGCTTCGTGATGTCTCGCATCGCGACGGAGACGCCGATCGGCCGACCCTCCGATCCGAGCACCGGCGAAAACACGGCGACAAACGTCCGCCGCTGTCCGTGTTCGCCGACGTGCTTGAACTCGACATCGTTCGACAGTCCGCGCTCCAGCGCCGCGCGGAGCAGTTCCTGCACCGTCGGACGATACTCCGCCGGGAAGACCTCCAGCAGCGGCGTGCCGAGCATCCGCTCCGGCCGTCCGCCGAAGACGCGGGCCGCCTGCTCGTTCCAGCCGCGGATGGTCAAGTCCGCGTCGGCGGCGATCAGGACGAAGCCGACGTTTCGGAAGACCGCTTCGTAGAAATGTTCCCCAAGCGAGTCCATTCGGAATCCGGACCCCTTCTGATCCTAGGGCGCCGCTCCGCCGCTATCCGACCGCGCGGCGACCGGCGCCGGCCCGGTCCAGTGGAGAATCGGGCTGATGATGAGCAGGCTCTCGCGCCCGCGGCCGCTGGCGGCCTCGACGAAGTATGGCCGAGCCAGCAGCGGCAGCCGGTGCACGTCGGGCGTCGGGCCGAGCATCACGAAACCATTCCGCGGAACGACGGCCTCGAACGCCAGTTCCTCGTAGACTCGGCCGCGGTACTCCGGCTGCTGCAACCAATCGACGCCGACGCGGACGTACTGCACCGGGCCGGGCGGCTGGCGGATCTCGGGGACCAGTCGGAGCCGCAGGTCGTCGAGCCGGCCGGGCACGAGCGAATAGGCGATGTTCAGGACGGGCTTGCCGCGTTCGAAGCTCTGGCCGGACGACCGTCCATTGGGTTCGACATAGAAGACGACGCGATCGGCCTCGTGATCGGCGAGGAGGAGCTCGACGCGGCGCTCGTCGCTGACGAGGGAACGGTCGACCTTCGAGCGCTTGTCGGGGAGCGACTCGAGCAGGTCTTGAACGGCGGACCGGGCAGCGTCGCGTCCGACGCCGATGAGGAAGCCGTTGTCGCGCATCGCGACCTGCGTCGGGGCGGCCAGCGGCGCGACGTCGACGAAGTCCCAGATGCGTCGGACGCGCTCCAGTCCGCCGCGGATCGTCTCGACGCGAAGCACGCTGAGTTCGACGAGCAGGCGCTGCACGGCCGGGGCATCGGCGGGCGTCTCCGGCGGCGGCGCGACGAACGGGCTGGATTCGCGCAGGGCGTTGGAATGCACGGCGGGCGGTGACGGCGGATGGCACGCGGCGACCAGGTTGACGATCGGTGAGACGACGCTCGCGAGGAGCCATCGCGCGGGAAGTCGGGACCGGCAGGTGCGATCGGCCGGCGCGGTCGGCGTCGGTTCAGCGCGATCCCGCGCGGGCTGTCTCGCAGAGCGCCGCGCAGCCGCGCCGGAGCTTGTCGTCGGTCGTCGCATAGCTGATCCGGAAATGAGAGTCCTGTTGCGAAAACACGTTGCCGGGGATGACGAGCACGCTTCGGTTCGCGGCGGCCTCGACGAACGCCGCGCCGCCGGCAAATCCGCGTGGCACGCGCGGAAAGACGTAGAAGCCGCCGGAGGGCCGCACGAACTCAAAGGTCCCGGCCAGCAACTCGCAAACGAGGTCCCGCTTTTTCGCATAATCGCGTCGATGGCCGGCGACGTCGGCCGCGCGCGCCGCGAGGATGCCGTGCTGGGCCATCGACGGCGCGCAGACGTAGGTGTACTGCTGCAGTCGGACGATTTCATCGACAAACGTGCCGGCCGCGGCGAGGTAGCCCAATCGCCAGCCCGTGACGCCGAAGCTCTTGCCGTGGCCGCGAAGCAGGATCGTATGCTCGGGCGCGAACGTCGCCGGACAGGGGTTCGGCGCGTCGTAGCATAGTTCGTTGTAGATCTCGTCGGAGATAATCGCGAGGTCGTGCTGTCGGGCGATGTCGGCCGCAGCGCGGACATCGTCCGTCGACAGGACGCAGCCGGTCGGGTTGCCGGGCGAGTTGAGGATCAGCGCGCGCGTCCGCGGCGTGATGGCGGCACGGATGGCGTCGGCCGGAAAGCGGAAATCCGGGTACGACGGCACGGCGACGGGCTTGCCGCCGACCATGCGGACAAGTTGGACGTACGAGACGAAGTAGGGATCGGCAAAGACGACTTCGTCGCCGGGATCGAGCAGCGCGGAAAGCGCCAGCAGGAGTCCGCCCGACACGCCGCTCGTGATGAGCACGTTGGCGTCCCAGTACAACTCGGCCTTGAGCTGCGCGCGGGTCAGCTCGCGCAGTGCGGGCAGTCCGGCCGTGAGCGTGTATCGGTTGTGACCGGCGCGGATCGCCTCGATCGCCGCATTCTTGACCGTGTCGGGGGCGTCGTAGTCGGGCTGGCCGATCGACAGATCGATCGGGTCTTTCAGGCGCGAGGCAAGTTCGTAGGCCTTGCGGATTCCGGAGAATTCGATCGACCGCGCCCGCTGGGAGAGCCGCTCACCGAGATTCATCGGACACCTCCGTGCGGCCGGGGGCGACTCGCGGCGTCGATTGCGCGCGGGCGGGCGAGGTTTCGGAGGACCGGCACGTGCGGGTCGAGCGCCCGTGCGCCGCGGCAGCGCCGGTGCTACTTCTTGTCCTTGTCGCCCTTGCCCGGTTTCGCGGCGGCCGGCGCGGCCTTCGCCGCAGGCGCCGCCTTTGCACCCGCCGCCGGAGCACCGGCCGGCGCGGCACCCGCCGCCGGGATCGCGGCCGCGGCTTCGCCTTCCGCAGCGCCCGGTTCGGCCTTGACCTTCTTGCCGACGGCGACCTTGCGGTTGGCGACCTTGGGCAGACCAAAGACGGGCTTCGACTCGTCCCAGCGTTCCTCGTCCTGCAACACCTTGAGGCGTTCGGCGCGCGACAACACGTTTCGATGGCGGGCCAGCGAGGCCTTGCTCTTCAACGAACGATCCAACGACATTGCACTTCGCTCCTCGGTCTACGGCAGGGCCTGGCCCGGAAGGTTTCGCCCGCTCACGTAGTCACACCCTCTGAATTCGTATCGCCCGCCGGACCGCCGGTATTCCTGTCCCAGGCGCTCGACCGTCTCGCGAAACGACCGCGCATCGGCCGCGTTCGGTTGTTCAAACCCGCGACGGCTGAGCAGCACATACCCGTTGCTGATTTCGCGCCCCACGGACTCGATTCCGCGCGCCGCGAGAAAACGCCGGACGTCTTCCATCTCCGCAAGGACGTCGCTGCGCTTTCCGCCGCGAACGACGCGAAACGTCTCGATCTGGAGGTATTGTAACGGACGATCGGCCGCCACGCCGCCCCGGTTGGCGGCGGCCTTTCCCGGCACCGGGATCGGCGAAGCCGCCGGCGGGGCCGACTTATCGGACGAGCTGGCAATGACGGATGCTTCGCGCGCCGGCGGCGTCTGCAAGAGCCGCGAGAGATCGACATCCTCAGGTTCGGCCGGCACGGCCGCGTCCGCCTTTTTCGAGCCGGAACTCCTTGGCAGAAGAGGATTTGTGCGCTGTGCCGACTCTCGAATCGCAGCCAGCTCCGCCGGCTTCGACTCGCTCCGCCGGCCCGCCGAATAGCTCGCAATGCATAGCGCGCCGACGAAGGCCGTGACCATCATGCAGCCGATCGGCCCCATCGAAACACTGATGCGCCGACCGCTGATTCGGACCCGATGAGTCGCTTGTTCGGTATCCGCTGCGAACGGCACCGGCGCCGGAAGCTCCAGCGTCGGCCCCGGCTCCGGCATCGGCTCGACGGGCTGGGCCCACTCGACGTTCGGGCGGCGACGATCCGACGGCAGCGTCGGCGGCACGGACGCCGGGCCCGTGCGAGTGATCGCCTCAAAGAGCGACAGCTTCTTGTTGCGGGACTTGGCCATTCATCGAGCCCTTGATTCACGGGTGATCGAAGACCGTCCAGCATAGCGAACGCCGCGCGGTTCGCAACTGCCGAAGCGACGGAAAATCTCCGGCTTGCGCCCCCACCTGCGCGGCGGACGCCCGATGACCATGCGGCACGACTTATGGGTCCACGACGACCACGTGCGGACCGCGGGCCAGGACCTCGCCGATCTCGGCCGCTGGTCCGGCGCCGCGTGCTTCGATCGTCGAGCGCAGCGCGGCGGCGCGCGATGCATCGACGGCGATCAGGAGTCCGCCGGACGTCTGCGCGTCGGCGAGGACATTGAGCAGCGCATCCTCGACACCGTCGTGCCGCAGCGCCGAACCGAGGTGCTGGCGCGTCCCGCGATGGGCGCGCGTCACGCATCCCTGCCGCGCCAGATCGAGCGCCCGGTGCATCAGCGGCACTGACCCGGCGCGAATTCGCAGCGAAACGCCGGATGCTTCCGCCAGCTCGAACGCGTGGCCGAGCAGCCCGAAACCCGTGATGTCGGTCGCGGCGGATGCGCCGGCCGCGACCATCGCCTCCGACGCGGCGGCGTTCAACTGCGTCATCAAGTCGATGGCCTCGGACAGCGCATCGGCGGAGATCAGCTCCTTCCTGGCCGCGGTCGTCAGGACTCCGCTGCCGAGCGGCTTGGTGAGGATCAGCCGATCACCGGGACGCGCGCTGCGATTCGTGATCAGCTTTCGTGGATCGACGACGCCGGTGACCGCCAGTCCGTACTTGATCTCGCGGTCGCGCAGCGAATGTCCGCCGACGATTACCGCGCCGGCGGCTGCGACGACGTCCGAGCCGCCGCGCAGGATCTCGCCGAGCACACTGAGCGGCAGTTCTTCATCGGGGAATCCGACGATGTTGAGCGCGGTGACCGGCCGCGCGCCCATCGCGTAGACGTCCGAGAGACTGTTCGTCGCCGCGATGCGACCGAAGGCGTAGGGATCATCGACGAGGGGCGGGAAGAAGTCGGTCGTCTGGACGAGCGCGAGGTCGTCCCGCAGCCGATAGACCCCGGCGTCGGAGAAGTGCTCGGGACCGATCAGCAGGTTTTCATGGCGATGCACGGGCAGGTCGCGCAACACTTGCGCGGTCGCTCCCACCGGGAGCTTGCCGGCTCAACCCGCGCAGCTCGCGTAGTCGGTCAATCGCTTCTGTCGCGATGGAGTCATGACGTTCGTTCCTTTCGGCGTTTCAGCAGCGCCGCCGCTGCCGCGACGCATTCTAACCCGAGCCGCGCGGCCGCGTTGCGGTGATCGTCGCGGCGGACGCGCGGCTTGGATGCGCCCGCGCCACGGGCTCGTTTGCATGCCGAGCAACGCGCCGGACTGCCGATAAGCCGCTTGGTGCAAAGTGCTTAACGCTCCAGTCCAATCGATCATCGCGCGTCAACAGGCTCAGCGGCCCGCACCGTCCGCACCCCGCGTGCCGCGATCGGCCTGCACTCTGCCGCCATGGACCGGCCGCCGTCAGCACCGCTTCGCGATCGCCGGATGCGTTGCAATCGCGCTCGCCGCGCTCGTCTTCCGTACGATCCGAAACGACTCGCAGTTCACCAGCAGCGACCAGGTTCAGCTCGCCTACCACGTCTCGCACGAGTGGGGCTACGGTTGGCTGTTGCGGATGAACTACGGCCCGCTTCAGCCGCTGCTGACGAAGCTCTGGGCGTTGTTCGTCACTACGGCCAGCGTACCCATGACCGAATCGATGTGGCGCTTCCCGATGGCGCTCGTCGGCAGCCTCCTTCCCCTCTTCGCATACCTGCTCGTGCGTCGGCTGAGCGATTCGCGCATCGCCGCGTGGACCGCGGCGGTGTGGACGGTCGTGCTTCCGCCGCTCGTGTCGGATGCGCGATATCTGTGGGCGTACGAAACGCTGGGGGCCACGTGCGCCGTGGCCGCGCTGTGGACCCTGATGCGATACCTCGATCGTCCGTTTGGCCGGTGCGCGTGGACGTTTGGCGCGCTGCTGGCGGCCTACGTGCTTTCGCACCTGCTCGTGCACGCAGTCCCGATCATCATCGTGTTGCTCGTGATCGCGCATCGTTCCGGCCAATCGCGCATTGCGGAGAGCGACCGATCCATTTCAGCGAGATGGGCCGAGGTGCTCCGGCCGCTGTTTCATCCCGGCGTGCTGCTTCCTGTCGCCGGAGCGGCGTGCCTCGTCGTCTTCGGATACGCAACGACGGGCGGCGGGCCGATCGGCCGCATGCTGGCGAAGGTAAGCGGCGCCGCTGCTGCGACGCAGGCCCACGGCCCGGCCGCGCTGCTCGCGGAGTGGTTCCGGCACTTCGGCTGGCTTGGCGGACCGCTCATCCTCGGCGCGCTTCCGTTCGGGCTGATTCCCGTCATCCGCACGCGCGGGCCGATGCTCGCGATCTGGGCGTGGCCGGTCGTGTTTGCCGCGCCGCTCTTCGCCATCGGCTGTCCGACCGGTCGACCGACGCAATACCTCACGCAGGCATCCGTGGGAGCGACGATCTGGGCAGCGATCGCGCTGATCCCGTGGCTCGAGCGTCGCATCGGTCGGCCTACGGCCGTGAGTGTCGCGGGCCTCGTCGCGCTCGTCCTCGCCGTCGGCTCGGTCGAGGCGAACTTCCGCACGGCGGACGCGGCGACGTGGACGGGCGTGACGGCCCGCTGGGGCGCGCCGCGTGACAACCCCGGCTACAAGTCGGCTGCGTGGTACGTTCGCCGGTACACGGGGCCTGAGCGCGTCGTGGCGACGCTCCACGACGTGCAGGGTCTGGAGTGGATGCCGGCGGCGTACTACGTCGGCCGCGCGTGCATCTGCTTCGGCGACCTGACGCCCGACGAATCGGCGGCACTGTTCGAGCGCTACCGGGATCGCGTCGACGTGCTGGTCGTCGAGCGGTGTCGCAACAGCGTGCCCGAGCTCCGCGGCGAGTTTCGGCACGTCGCGACGGTCACTGATCGCGGACGGACGCTCGTCGATATCTTCGCGCGGCCCGCGCTCGGACTTCCGACGAGGACGCTGGACGTTCGCGAGTTTGACCCGCGCTTCGACTACGAATTTGCGCCGCGGCGCATCGGACAACCGCTGCTGTTTCCTCCGGGAACACCGCCGCTGCGGGAGCTTGAATCGGCCGTCCGCGAGCTGCGGGCGGAAACTCGGAACTCATCATCGTGACGACACTGACTCGTTCAACTTCGCCGATCCAACGCGCGGCGCGCGCGGCGCAACGTGGAGCGACCGCATCGGCGGGCCCATCGCGATGCGCCGATGTGCACCGCGCCAAGCGCGGTCGGGACGACCGACGCGTGAAATACGCCCTGTTGCTCGCCGGAGTGGCCGCGATCGCGTTCGCGCCGTTCATCGACGGCATCTGGCGGCCGACGACCGACGCCGCGGCATATCTTTCGGCGGCGCGGGAGCTGTACGAACAGGGCCGCTATCCACCGGGCGTGTTCGTTCGATCACCGGCCTACCCGCTGTTCATCGCGCCGCTGCTGGTGTTCGGCGATCCACCAGTGCTGGCGATCCGCGCGGTCAACGGCCTCCTGTTCGCCGCGTCGATCGGACTGACGTATTGGTTGATGTCGCGGCGATTGTCGGCCGTCTGGGCGGCAATCGGGGCGCTGGCCGTAACGGTGAACCCGGTCTTCGTCGAGTTGTTCCGACCGACGCTGACCGAACCGTTCTTCGTCGTGCTGTCACTGGCGGCGCTGTGCGTCGCGGATCGTCATTTCGCCGCGCGCCGCGCCGACGCGTCGCAGGCCACCCGCGATGACGCCGCACCTTCGTCCAGCGTTTCGATCTTCGCCACCGGCCTCACGGCGCTCCTGATGTCGTGGGCGTACCTGACGCGCGCGATCGGCGCGAGCCTCTGGCCGATCGGGCTGTGGGCGGCGTATTCGGCGGCGCGGCGCGATGTCGCGGCGCGGCGCGGTCCGCGGATGATCCTGTTCGTCGTGCTTCTGCTCGCCTCGCCACTGGCGTGGGAACTGCGGCAGAGTCGATTCAGCGGTCCGCACACCGGCACGTACGTCGAGCAGTTGCTCCGCTTCGCGCCCGAACGCGACGTGCGGGACGCGTCGGGACCGGGGCTGATCGCGCAGCGGGCGCGGCAATTCGGCCCGGCGCGGCTGACGCAGTTCGCGGCGACCCTTTTCCCGCCGCACGTCTGCTGGCGATTGTTCAATGCACCCCTGTCGCCGATCGCGCCCACGGCCGTCGGCGCGCTGATCGTCGCCGCGCTGCTGCAGCGCGCGATCCGCCACCGTGACGCCGCGGCCGTATACGCACTGCTGTCGCTTGCCGTCCTGGCCGTCTGGCCGTGGGACGAAGGCACGCGCTTCGTCGCCCCGCTCGTACCGATCGTGTGGATGTCGTTGCTAGGCCTCGTCGCCGGGCCGGTCCATCGCCTGGCAAGAGCCGGGATGGTGAAGCGGGTCGTCTTCCGCGCGTTCGCGGCGATGATCATCGTCTGCCTGGCCGCGCCGGCCGGCGTGGCATCGGCGCTTGCGTACCGGAACATCCCCGCGGAGCGCGCCGCCGCGTGCGAATCCGATGAATTGATGCGATCGCTGGCCGCGTGGCAAACGCATGCGCAGCGGACGCACGAGGCGTTGCTCCTCGTGCTGCGTCCGCGCCATCCCGCGAAGGGCGCGCTGCTCTCGGCCGGCTATCTCTCGCGGCGGACCGTGCTCGACGTGCATCGGCGACGCGGCCCGATCGCTGAATCGCTCGACGGGGGCGAAACGGCGTGGGACTGGCTGCTGGTGGAAGGACCGCTTCCGCCCGAGCCGACGCTCGCGCCCGTCCGGCGGATCGGGGCATTCCATGTCTATCGGCGGGTCCGGCCGCTACCGGTGGCGTGGGACGGCCCGGCGGCGCATACCCCCGGGGACTAGCGCCGATCGGCTTACCAGCGGACCGCGAAGCCCGCGGTCATCCATTTGCTCGACTCGACGGAGTGCACCATCGCGAGCTGGCCGCTCTTGAGCTCGCCGGAGCGGACCATGTCGTCGAACTGCACGAGGATCGACGCACCGCCGGTGTATCCGAGCCGCGAACTGCGGAACTGGATGCGATCGCGCGTCACCCCGAGCTTGTCGAGGTAGGCGGGGATGTGCTCGTCGTAGAGCTGAAGCGTCGGAATGGAGACGATGTAATGATCCACGGTGGATGGATCGAGGTTCATCTGCTTCGCAAACGCGAGCAGCCCTTCCAGCAGCAGCGGCGCGGCGTTCTCGCTCACGGCCGTGAAATCCTGCCAGAGATGGTGCCGCCCCGCGTCGTACAGTTCGGGGATCTGCGACTTCGGATCGACCAGATCCGACGCGGCGCCGCCGCAGGTCATGCCCGCGCGGCGACCGGCGCCGACCGACTCGACGAACGTCCCGACGATCTCGCGTCCCGGCGCGGAGGAATCATCGGCCTGCAGCACGAGCGCGCCCGCGCCGTCGGCGAGGATCCACCGCAGCGCGGCGTGGACCTTGTCCATGCGTTCCTGCTTGAAATAGCAACCGCGCAGATAGACTGACGAAAGCTGGCTGTAACAGACCAGCGCCGTCTTGTAGCGGCCGATCCGCAGCGAGTCGTAGGCGATCTGCACGGCCTTGCCGACGCCGCTGCAGTTGGAGTGGATTTCCATCTCGGCGCAGTTTTGAATGCCGAGGCGCTCCTGGAGCAGCGCGCTGGTCGGCGGCGTGCTCTGGTCGTACGACGCACAGGAGAGGATGAGCAGCTCGACCCGCGCGGGATCGATCGCGGCCGCCTCGATCGCCCGACGCGCGGCCTGCTCCGCGAGATCGGCGAACGTATGCGTGAGCGCGCCGGTCTCGGGATCGATCGCCAGGTGCCGCGACTGCACGCCGCTGCGGGCCAGCATGCGCGGACCGACGCTCTCGACGAAACTGAGGACTTTGGCCGGCGCGCGTTCTAGTCGGCCGAGGACGGCCTCCAGTCGATCGTTGGTAACGGGGCGTCCGGGGAGGAAGCTGCCGGTACCCGTGATTCGCACTGTCTTATGGCTCATGGTGTCATTCCGTTTTCGAGGGTCCGGGCAGAGCGAGGTACTGCGGGCGCGGACCGCGCGTGCGAGTTGACCGACAGGGGGCAATTGGCGTGCCAGTACCAGGACACGCGATGGCGGGTCCACGGACGCGGCAGGCGACGGGGTGCTGGTGAATATTGCGCGCCACTGGGGACTCTGCACCCAGCCCGGCGAACGAACCGATGTCCGGTCGCAGGATGGCGTCCAGAGCGCAATCCGATGCCCGGTGGCGCTGGCCGGACCCAACGGCTGTACACGTCGTACGCGGGGGTTCCTGCGCGAGTCGATATCACGCGATTCTGAGTCAATTGTGGTGAGATGGCTTCGAACGCCCCATCGCGCATCGCGCGATGCGTTCGAGCGGACAGGTCGCAGCGTGCCGCGCTGGCGCCGAACCGCGCGGTCGCTGGTCGCATGGCACGCCCCGCGGTCGGTGTTCGGTGCTGCTTGCCGCCGGAACGTGCGAAAGCGCCCGTGAATTCCGGACCCGGTTTGACAACCTCCGCGTGCGACCGGTAGAAATCGCGGCGTTACAAGTCTTGCAGAGGCAAGGATGTGGCTGCATCGACGAGAGACGTCCTGATCCGCACCGGCGCGACCACGCTCGCGGCCGCGGCCGACTTCGGGAACTTCTGGCGCTTCGCGGGTCGCACGTTCCGCTGGCTGAGCGTGACGCTCGGTTCGAGCCGAATGTGGCGTCTCGTCATCCCGGAGTGCATGGAGATCGGCGTCCGATCCCTCCCGGTCATCCTCATCACCGGCAGCTTCGTGGGTATGGTTCTCGCCGTGCAGGCAATCGAGCAGTTTCGCGCCGTCGGCCTCGAAGAGCAGATGGGCGCAGTGGTCAACCTCTCGGTCGTGCGGGAGCTCGGACCGGTGCTCGCGGGCGTGATGATCGCCGGACGCATCGGCGGCGCGTTGACGGCCGAGCTCGGCACCATGAACGTGACCGAGCAGATCGACGCCCTGCGGAGCATGGGCACCGACCCGATCCGCTACCTCGTCGTGCCGCGGTTCCTCGCGTGCTTCCTGCTGACGCCGATCCTGACGCTCTACTGCGACCTGATGGGCTCACTCGGCGGCTGGTTCGTGTCGGTCGGACTGTCGGACGTCGACAGCGGCCCGTACTGGGAGTTCACCCGCGACGCGGTGGACGCGTTCGACCTGGTGTCGGGCCTGTTCAAGAGCTTCTTCTTCGGCGGGGCGATCGCGCTGATCAGTTGCTTCAAGGGATTCCATTGCCGTCCCGGGGCCGAGGGCGTCGGCCAGGCGTGCACCGAGGCGTTCGTGGCGAGCTTTGTCAGCATCCTCGTGCTCGACTTCTTCCTGGCCGTCTTTCTCCAGGCGGTCTCCAATTACGTGTACGGCTTCCGCCCGCTGCTGTAGGCGGGTCGAAGCGCGGCGACGGGTGAGGTCATGGCCGAGGTGAGAGCGCAGGTCCAACGCGACTCGGGCCGCGCTGCTGTGGAGACGGCGCAGATCGAACTCCGCGGCGTCTCGAAGCGCTTCGGGTCGCTCGAGGTGCTCAAGCAGCTGTCGTTGCGGCTCGAGCGCGGGAAGACGACCGTCGTCATCGGCGAATCGGGCACGGGCAAGAGTGTGCTGCTCAAGCACATCGTGGTCCTGCTCCGGCCGGACGAGGGTGAGGTCTATTATCGCGGCGAGCGGATCGACCACCTGTCGGAGATGGAGCTGGTGCGCTACCGGCAGCGATTCGGATTCCTGTTTCAGATGGGCGCGCTGTTTGACTCGCTGACCGTGGCGGAAAACGTCGCGTTTCCGCTCCACGAACACACGAACAAGAGCTCGCGCGAGATCGACGCGATCGTGACCGAAAAGCTCAGCATGGTCGGCCTCGACGGGTTGCAGTCGAAGCGCCCGGCGCAGATCTCCGGCGGTCAGCGGAAGCGCGTCGCGCTGGCGCGGGCCATCGCGCTGGACCCCGAGGTCGTGCTCTACGACGAACCGACGACCGGGCTTGACCCGGTGCGGGCCGACGTCATCAACGAGCTGATCCGACGCCTGCAACGGCGGATCGGCGTCACCGGCGTGGTCGTCACGCACGACATGACGAGCGCGTACAAAGTCGGCGATCGGATCGTGATGCTGGACAAGGGCCGGATCATCGCCGACGGCCCGCCCGATGACTTCCGGACGACCGATGATCCGCGGGTACGGCGGTTCGTCGATGGCCGCGCATCGCCCGAGGACCTGTCGGCGCTGGATGAATGACCCCGCCGCGCGACCGGTCCGGTCGGCGGCCCTGAGGACACAACGATGAACGAGACTCGGCAGAACCTGATCGTCGGTGCCTTCGCGCTCGTGGGCCTGATCGTGTTCGGCGCGCTGATCATGATGTTCGGCGACGTCCTGACGTTCGTCACCACGCGCAGCTACTACGTGACGGTGCACTTCCCCAAGATCGCCAAGGCGGTGCGCGACGGCACGTCGGTGACGCTGAACGGAAAGCGGATCGGCCAGGTCGTGAAGGTCGACTTCCGCACTCCTGACCAGCCGAGCGAAGGACTGGCCGTCGTCGTCGCGGTCGAGAACCGTTACTCGCTGCCGCTCGAAGGCACGCGAGCGACGATCGAGACCTCGATCATGGGGTTCGGACGGCCGTCGCTGCAGCTCATGGTAGACAGCGCATCGCCCGACGGCCGGATGCATCCGAAGGACGGTTCGGCGTTTATCACCGGGTATGAAATCCCGATGCTCGATCAGATCATCAAACCGGAAACACAGCAGACGCTCGAGGTCGCCACGAAGCAGATCGGCGACCTGGCCGCGCGCCTGACCCCCGTGGTCGATGATCTGCACGGGTTGTTGCAGGCGCGGAGCGTCGAGGAGGTCGACTCGGACGCGACGCAGCGCCTGACCGCCAACCTCTCGACCGCGGTGCAGCGGCTGGATCAGGCCCTCAAGGCGTTCAACGTCGTTCTGGCCGACCCAACGAACCAGGAAAACCTCGTCGCGTCGATCGCGAACCTGCGGAAGATCACCGACAATGCGAACCTGGCGATGGAGGACCTCAAGGTCTTTGCGAAGGATGCGCGGACGCTCGGCGGCGAGGTCCGCCAGACCAACGCGAATCTCAACACGACGCTCGACTCGTTCCGCACGTCGATCGACTCCTCCAGCCGCAAGTTCGCCGATACGACCGACGCGGCCGCCAGCCTGTTGCGCGAGCTGAACCGCACGGCGCTGCTGATGAACGAGGGTCAGGGGACCGCCGGCCTGTTCCTCAACGACAACCGGCTCTACGAGTCCATGGTGCTCACGTTCGAGCGGCTGACCAAGACGCTCGACGAGTTCCGCGACGTGCTGGTGCTCGCCAAGAAGGGCGAGCTCCGCTACCGGCTCTGGTAATCCGCGCGTCGCACGCCCGCGCGGCGCGCGATAAACTGCCCGCATCATGCAGTGGGTCCTGCTGGCGCTGTCCTTCGCCTCGGTCGCTCTTCTGGCGTACCTCGCGCTCCGCCGGGACCGGTCCGACGCCGGCGCGACACTGGTGCAGCAGCTCGACGAGGCGCAGCGACGCGGCAGCGCGGACTACCAGGCGGCGCTGCAGCGCGCAACGGTGCTCCTGCTCGAGCGCATGAAGGAGGCCGACGCCGCGCTGCAGGCCGGTCTCATCGAACGCCTGGCGCAGGGCAGCGAATCGCTCTCGACGCGCGTGAGCGCGTCGCTGCGCGAAGGACGCGAGGAGCTGGCGAAAGGGCTGGTCGTTACGACCGCGACGCTGGAAAGGAAGTTTGCCGAGTTGGCCGCCGCGACGGAGAAGAAGCTGGCCGAGATCCGCGGCGAGGTGGAAAAGAAGCTGGGCGAGACCGTCGCGGCGAACCAGAAGAGCTTCGAGGGGATGGCGACGCAGCTCCAGGCGCTCGAGAAAACGGCCGGGCAGATGGTCGAGCTGTCGAAGGGCGTGAATGACCTGAACGTGCTTCTGAAAACGCCGCGGGCCCGCGGGGCATTCGGCGAGATGACGCTGGAACAGATGCTCGCCGATCTCTTCGGCGACCAAACCGACCTCTACGAAGTGCAGTACACGTTCCCCGGCGGTGAGCGCGTGGATGCCGTCGTCAAGGTCCGCGAGCAGCTCCTCTGCGTCGATGCGAAGTTCCCGCTCGACAACGCGCGGCCGCTGCTCGAGCCCGGCGCGGACGAGGAAACGCGCCGACAGGCGCTCCGCGCGTTCCGCCGCGATGTGATCAACCAGGCCCGGCGCATCCGCGATCTCTACATTCGGCCGCCGACGACGCTGGACATGGCGTTCATGTTCGTGCCGGCCGAATCGGTCTATTACCAGGTCCTCTCCGATCCCGAGCTGCATCAGGAACTGCTCGCGCTGCACGTCATCCCTGCGTCGCCGAACAGTTTCTACGCGTATCTCAAGGCGCTGGCATACGCCCTGCGCGGGCTGAAGCTCGAGCAGCACGCGGAGGTGATTCGACGGCAGGTGGCGCAGCTCGGGACCGAGTTCCAGACCTTCGGTGAGGACTTCCGCCTCCTCGGCAAGCACCTCAAGGCCGCCCATGCGAAGTACTCGGAGTCGGACGAATCGATGGCCGGCTTCCGGCGCGTCGTCGAGTCGATCGTCCGGGCCGATCAGGGCGAAGCGCTTCCGACCGCGGTCGGCGACGAACCGGCCCCGCTGGTCCTGACCGACCCGCCGCGCGAGATCCCGGCCTGATGCCGCGACCCCGGGCCAGCGCCACGAGAGCCTGATGGATGCGGAGCGATTCGGATGACACGGCCGTGCAGACGCCACTGCCACCCGTCCCGGCGTTCCGAGAGACGTGGACGGCGTTCCTGAAGCTCGGGCTGATCTCGTTCGGCGGTCCGATCGCGCACCTCGGCTATTTCCACACCGAGTTCGTGCAAAAGCGGCGCTGGCTCGACGACGCGGCCTACGCTGACCTGGTTGCGCTATGCCAGTTCCTGCCCGGCCCGGCAAGCAGCCAGGTCGTGTTCGCACTCGGCATGCGCCGCGCGGGACTGCCCGGCGCGATCGCCGCGTCCATCTGCTTCCTGCTTCCGTCGGCCGTGATGACGATCGCATTCGCGTACGGCGTCGCCTCGCTCGGCGCGTTGCGGGATGCCGCGTGGATTCATGGACTGAAACTCGCCGCCGTGGCCGTGGTCGCGCAGGCCGTTTGGCTCATGGGAACCCGGCTTTGTCCCGATCGACGTCGTCTCACGCTCTGTCTGCTCGCCGCAAGCGCAGCGATGATCGCACCAGGCGCCCGGGCGCAGATCGGCGCGATCGCGGGCGGCGCGATCGTCGGCTGGGCGCTCTACCGACGGGAATCCCCGCCACGAGTAGCTGATCCGCCGGAGCGCCTCCGCAGCCATCGGGCCGCGCTCTTCGCGCTGCTGGCATCCGGTACGCTGCTCGTGGTCCTGCCGGTCCTCGCGCGAAGCCTGAACAGCCGTGACCTCGCCGTCTTCGACAGTTTCTATCGATCGGGTTCGCTCGTCTTTGGCGGCGGGCACGTGGTCCTTCCGTTGCTTCGCGCCGAGGTCGTTCCGACGGGTTGGGTCACCGACGGCGAGTTTCTCGCCGGCTACGGCGCAGCGCAGGCCGTGCCCGGGCCGTTGTTTTCCTTCGCGGGCTACCTTGGCGCGACGATCTACAAAGGTCCGAACGCGTGGCTTGGCGGATTATGGTGCCTGTTGGCGATCTTCCTCCCGGCATGGCTGCTGATCGGAGGAACGCTGCCGTTCTGGCACCGACTCCGGTCGAGGGTCTGGGCACAAGCCGCACTCCGCGGTGCAAACGCCGCGGTGGTGGGCGTGCTACTTTCGGCGCTCTACTCGCCGCTGCTGACGGAAGGCGTACGGTCCGCGCGCGACGCCGCCGCGGTTCTGATGGCGTTCGGGCTGCTCCAGGTCTGGCGTGCACCGCCGATTGTCGTGGTCTTGGCCTGCGCTGCCGCCGGGCCGCTCTGGCTCCGATAGCGATGGGGCCGAAAGGGACGCCGTTTGGGGAATTTAACCCACCCAACTCACGCAGTTTCGGGAAGCAGGTCGCACATCGGCCGATGTTCCGGATCACATCAGAATCTGAAACCCGATCGGGTGTGATTCCATAAACTGCTTTGAGCTAGATACTTATATTCGATCCAGGCTTCCAATACGACCCTCCGCGGACGCCTGGCACGGCAAGTGCCCTATCACCAGTGCGGTTGACGAACCTGCGTGCCGAAAGGCGACGCGGGGAACGCCGACCGCGGTTTCCCCGGTCGGCCGATGGGCCGGTCGGATCCGAGACCTGTGTGGGAGGTGGCCGTCGGGCCACGGGCAGCCGCCGGGACGCGATTCCGGCACCCGCCTCACGCCGCCGCCCATGCGGGACTCGATGAAGGGACACGACTACTGCCCCGGAGGGTTGGCCGATGGGGTCGGCCCCCGGCAAATGAGTGTGCCAGGCCCATTGTTGGGTCGGTTGTATGGGCGGGTTCGAGTGCGAGGCGAACCCGCCCGACTTTTTTTTTACGCGGTGCTCCGCCCCCTCCGCCGCGCGTCATTCTCCCACCGTCCAGTTGAACCAGCGGCACCAGCCGCTATATTGTCCGCTCCCGCCGCGGGACGTATTCGCGGCGGGTCGGTGAGGTTCCGTCCATCGGCCGCGATTCTCCAGGCGCGGGTGTCGTCGGGGCCGATGCAGGATCACGTAAACTGAACGCTTCGATGAGAACGCACGGCAGGACATCGCGCCGCGCGTGCCAGACTGGCCTATCCATCGGTTCGTGAAATCCGTCACGATTCTCGCGGCCGATCCTTGAGATTGTTGGAGTCCGCAGCATGAACCGTTCGAAATGGAAGCGAAGCATCCTCCCCCTGGCTCTGGCCGGATGGTTGCCGGCCGTGTTGGTCGGCCTGGTCGTTCTCGCCGGCGCGCCAAGCGTCCAAGCGAGCGAGGCCGACCTGGCGATCCCGGATCTGCACCAGGGGCATTTCAGGATTCTCGGGCAGGACATCTCGGCCTGGTGGCTGCTTTTCTGGGGCGGGTTCATCATCTTCATCACGTGCGGCTTCAGCGTGTGGATGCGAACGCAGATCCACAAGCTGCCGGCGCACCGGTCGCAGCTCGCCGTCGCGGAGACGATCTACCAGACCTGTAAGACCTACCTCGTGCAGCAGGGCAAGTTCCTCGTCGCGCTGTTCGTGATCATGTCGGCAGCGATGACCTACTACTTCATGGGCTTGCAACACGAAACGGTCAAGACGGTCGCGCTCGTGCTGTTCTTCTCGATCGTCGGCATGGGCGGTTCGTACTGCGTGGCGTGGTACGGCATCCGAGTCAACACGTACGCGAACTGCCGGACGGCGTTCGCGTCGCTTCGCGGTGAACCCTGGGACGTGGTCAACATCCCGCTGCGGGCGGGTATGTCGGTGGGCCTGTTCCTGATCTCGCTCGAGCTGGTGATGATGGTGATCATCCTGCTCTTCGTGCCGCGCGAGATCGTGGGCTACTGCTTCCTGGGCTTTGCCATCGGCGAATCGCTCGGCGCGTCGGCCCTGCGAATCGCCGGCGGCATCTTCACCAAGATCGCCGACATCGGCTCCGACCTCATGAAGATCGTCTTCAAGGTCAAGGAGGACGATCCGCGGAACCCCGGCGTCATCGCCGACTGCACCGGCGACAACGCCGGCGACTCGGTCGGGCCGACGGCAGACGGCTTCGAGACCTACGGCGTCACGGGCGTCGCGCTGATCGCGTTCATCACGCTGGCGGTGACCGAGGCGGTGGCGGCGAACTACCTCGACCTCCAGGCCAAGCTCATCGTGTGGATCTTCGCGATGCGCTTCCTGATGGACATGATGTCGGGCATCTCGTACTTCGTGAACCAGGCGATCTCGGAGCGGCAGTATCGCGGCGTGAAGGAGTTCAATTTCGAGACCCCGCTGACTCGATTGATCTGGATCGCCAGCATCCTGTGCATCTCGACCTCGTTCTTCATGAGCTGGCTGCTGATCGGCGACATCAGCGTGATCAGGGCGGGCGACACGGTGGCGACGCCGCTGCCGACGCTCTGGTGGAAGCTCGCGACCATCATCAGTTGCGGCACGCTGGCGGCCGTGCTGATCCCGGAGTTCACCAAAATCTTCACCAGCTCGCACTCGAAGCACGTGCACGAGATCGTGACCGCGTCGCGCGAAGGCGGCTCGTCGCTGACGATCCTGTCTGGCATCGTGGCCGGTAATTTCAGCGCGTTCTGGAAGGGCATGCTCATCATGGGGCTGATGACCGGCGCGTACTTCGTCAGCGGCATCGGCCAGGTTGAGGGGGCCGGCCTGCACGCGGTCATGGGCAAGCACGCCTCGATCTTCGCGTTCGGCCTCGTGGCCTTCGGCTTCCTGTGCATGGGGCCGGTCAACATTGCGGTCGACAGCTACGGCCCGGTGACCGACAACGCCCAGTCGGTCTTCGAGCTGGCCCAGACCGAGCAGATCCCGGGCATCAAGGAGGAAATCCGTCGCGACTTCGGCTTCGACCCCGACTTCGAGCGCGGCAAGCACTACCTCGAGGCCAACGACTCCGCCGGAAACACCTTCAAGGCGACGGCCAAGCCCGTGCTGATCGGCACGGCCGTCGTCGGCGCCACGACGATGATCTTCTCGATCATCCTGCTGCTGGAGAAGGCCGGGCTGCTGGCCCTGAGCCTCACGGATGCACCCGTTCTGCTGGGCTTCATCTGCGGCGGGGCGGTGATCTTCTGGTTCTCCGGGGCGTCGATGCAGGCGGTGACGACCGGGGCCTACCGAGCGGTCGAGTTCATCAAGCGCAACATGAACCTCGAAAAGAAGGCGGCCGACATTGAAGACTCCAAGACGGTCGTACGCATCTGCACGCAGTATGCCCAGAGCGGCATGTGGAACATCTTCATCGCCCTGATGTCGATCACGCTGGCGTTCGCGTTTTTCGATCCGAACTTCTTCGTGGCATACCTCGTGTCGATCGCCGTGTTCGGCCTGTTCCAGGCGATCTACATGGCCAACGCCGGCGGAGCCTGGGACAACGCCAAGAAGCTCGTCGAGGTTGACTTCAAGGAGAAGAACACGCCGGTGCACGCGGCGACGGTCGTCGGCGACACGGTCGGCGATCCGTTCAAGGACACGACGTCGGTCGCGCTGAACCCGATCATCAAGTTCTCGACGCTGTTTGGCTTGCTGGCGGTCGAGATCGCCGTGAAGATGAAGGAGGCGGCGCACGCCAAGAACGCCACCGACTACACCGCCCTCATCGGCGCGGTCATGCTTGCGATCGCCCTCGCGTTCGTGTACCGCTCGTTCTACAGCATGCGAATCCCGCTGGCCAAGCCCGTCAGCCGGACGGAGTTCGAGGACGCCCGGGCGACGCACCACTAGGCGGCGGCCGGACGGGTCGGATGAATCCGCGTGATCCTGGGCCCGGCGCCGTAGGCGATTCGTGCCGGCGTCGCCACGTCGCGGCGCGGCCATTGTCGCCCGCCGTGATCGGGCGGTGAATGGTGAACTAGATCGGATCGTTGGATCGGCGCGCCGCGGCGTTCCCCGCCGCGGCCGTCTTTTTGATATCATCCGCGCGACATCGGGAGAGGGAATCGTGGCTCGAAAGGCATCCGCTTCAGGTCGCAAGCGCCCGGCCGGCGCCGCCTCCGTCACGCGCGGCGGTACGGCCGTCGCCGCGCGTCCGGCGCGACGCGGGGTGGTTTCGCCGCGACTGCCGATCGCGAAGGCGTTCGCGGTCGATCTGGCGCGGATGGCAGGCGACGACCGGTGCGAGGACGTACTGGTGCTTGACCTGCACGAGCTGTCCGCGGTGTGCGACTTCTTCGTGATCGCCACCGGCACGTCAGATCGGCAGATGCGGGCCGTCGCCGATCACATGGAAAAAATGGCGGCGTCGCGCGGCGAGCGGCCGTTCACGCGGAGCGGGCTGGAAGGCACGAGCTGGATCGTGCTGGACTTCGTGGACGTGGTGGTGCACCTGTTCGACGCCGCGCACCGGCAATACTACGAATTGGAGAGCCTCTGGGGCGATGCGCCGCGCGTGGCCTGGTGATCGGCACCCGTCGCCCGCCGGGGAGAAATCGTGAATAGCCTGCTCGGCGAACTGCGTGAGGTCTTCTCCGCCGCGCTGGAGTCCGCGTTCGCGGAGCACGGGCGCGGCATCGATCCGCTCATCAAGCACACGGCCGATCCGGCGCTCGGCGACTACCAGTGCAACGTCGCGATGAGCCTGGCGAAGCGGCTGGGCTTGACGCCGCGCGAGGTCGCCGACCGCCTTGTCGAGGCGTTGTCGATGCTCCTGCAGCGCGGTCCGGCGCCGTTCGTTCTGCAGGTAGCCGGTCCGGGCTTCATCAACATCCGTCTCAAGCGCGAGTACCTCGAATCGTGTCTGAACGCCACGCCGCCGGAGCAGCCGTCGGACCGGCTGGGCATCGCCACCGTCCCGACTGGGCGGCGACAGACGATCGTCGTGGACTACTCGTCGCCGAACGTGGCGAAGCCGATGCACGTCGGGCATCTGCGATCGACGATCATCGGCGACTGCCTCGTGCGCGTGCTCTCGTTCGCCGGTCACGAAGTCACCCGGCAGAACCACATCGGCGACTGGGGGACGCAGTTCGGCATGATCATCCTCGCGCTGTGGCACCTGTTCGCGCTGCGGCGGCGCGGCGAATCCACCGAAACGTTCGTGCGCCGCACGACCGAGCTGTCAAACCCGCTGCAGCGCGCCGCCACGCTGGCCCAGATCGCCGCGGAGCACCAGGCGGAGCTGGATCGCGACGTGGATGGCCGGGAGTTCTACGAGTTCCTCCGCGCGCAGCGATTCCAGTACGACGAACTGCTTCCGGCCTACCAGTACGTGAATGCGGTTGAGTCCGCGGCGGAAGGATCGGACCTGCGGATCGTCGATCCGCGGAACGGACAGGCCGTGCCGCTGGCGTCGGTGTCGAACCACGTGGTTGCGATGCTTCAGCGCGGCAGCGACGCCGACGAGCAGGAACTGTTCGCGTGGCGGACGGCGGTGCAATCGAGTCTGCGGCGGTGCACTGAGATCTACGAGCGGCTCGGCGTGCTGCTGCGCGACTCGGACGTCCGCGGCGAGAGTTTCTACCACGACCTGCTGCCGGGCGTCGCTGAGGAGCTGTCGGCCGCGCTGGCCGAGCCGCGCGCCGGCGACACGAGCGCGATCCGCGCCGTGTGTCGCGTCGATCGCGGCGCGCTGTGCATTTTCTTTGAGAAGCCCGACGGAACTCCCGCGTTCAAGGGACCCCAAGGCGACTCGCTGCCGATGATCATTCGCAAGTCGGACGGCGCATACCTCTATTCAACGACCGATCTCGCCGCGGCGCTGTTCCGCATCGCCCACCCGACGCGTCGGCCGATCCGGCTGCGCTCCGCAGCGCTGGCGGCCGGACTGAGCGCCAAGGGCGGCGGGCTGGGCGCCGACCGCATCGCCTACGTCGTCGGCGCCCCGCAGAAGCTGCACTTCGAGATGCTCTTCTCAGCGCTCCGCGCGCTGGGCTGGGCCGACGGCGTGCGGCTCGAGCACGTCATGTTCGGTTCGGTGCTCGGCGAAGATCGCAAGATGCTGCGGACACGGAGCGGCGACAGCGTCCTGCTCGTCGATCTGCTCGATGAGGCTGAGCGACGGGCCCGCGCGCTGGTCGACGAAAACGAACCGAAGCGGGCCGAGATGGGCCTCGATCCGCTGAGCGAGGACCACAAGCGACGGATCGCGCACGCCGTCGGCGTCGGTGCGGTGAAGTATGCGGACCTCAGCCAAAACCGGTCCAGCGACTACGTGTTCAGTTGGCCCAAGATGCTCGCGATGCAGGGCAACACCGCGCCGTACCTGATGTACGCCTATGCCCGGCTGCGGAGCATCGCGCGTAAGGCGGGCACGGACTCCCATGCGGCCGTCGATGCCGCGCCGATCCGGCTGTCGCACCCGGCCGAGGTCGCGCTGGGGCTGAAGATCCTCCAGCTCCCCGAGACGCTCGACGCGGTGGGTGAATCGCTGCTGCCGCACCTGCTGTGCGAGTACCTGTATGAACTTTCCGCGCGGCTGATGGCGTTTTACGAACACTGCCCGGTGTTGAAAGCCGAGAACGCCGAGGTTCGCGCGTCGCGAGAGCGCCTGTGCGGACTGACGGCGCGGGCGCTGCGGATCGGACTCGAACTGCTCGGGATCGACGTCCTTGAACGGATGTGACGTCAGACCGACGCGGCCGTCGCGGGACCGTACAGTGGATCGGGCATGGCGGCGTCGATGAACCCTCGCCCGCGCGTCGCGCAGGCCGGGCAGCGCTGGCACGGCGCATCGGCCGCGGCGACGCACGACCACGTGAGCTTGAAGGGCACTTCGAGGCGCGCCCCCAGCCGTATCACGTCGCCGCGCGACAGGTCGACCAGCGGGGTCTCGACCCTGATGTTCCCGTCGCCGCTCGCGAGCTGGAGCGCGTCCTGGACCATGGCGATGTACTCGCGGGAGTAGTCCGGGTAGAGCTCGGAGGTCGGCGGCGCGGGCGGACCGAGGTTCTCGCTGACGCCGAGCCAGATGCGCTGGATCCGCAGGGTCTGCGCCGCCGCGAAGGCCGCATGCAGCAGCGATCCGATCAGCCCCGGCACGTGGCAGCGCGACGGCGTGCGCGTGATCGCCAGCGCGTCCTCCATCTCGATCCGCCGGTCGACGCGCGCATTGCCGCCGACTTTGCCGAACCATGGCATTTCCAGCACGAGCCGCTCGCGCACGCCGAAGTGGCTCGCGAGCTTCTCGAACGCCTCCGCCTCGCGGACCGCAGCGCGCGTCGGCAGCGCGGCGTGCACCGCCGCAACGCCGCCCGACTGCTTCGCCAGCGCCAGCACGACAGCCGAGTTCAGCCCCCCGGAACACAGTACGATCGACTTTTCCATGTCCGATTCCTCGTGCGGTGACTCCGCATCGATATCGGCGCAGAGCGGCGTCGACCGTCGTTTCAGGTCGACGGCGGTTGAAGATCATCACAGGATTGCGGCCCGCTCGCGTTATCGGTCGCGCCGATGCGCGTCAGTGCCACGCGGCAATGAGTGCGAACCGGCCCGTCTGAGCGCCCTCGCGCCGGTGGGAGAAGAACCGTGGGTCCGTGATGGTGCACTCGCCGGCGACCTCGATGTAAGCGGCCGGCACGCCGGCGCGCTGGAGCTGCGCGGCGTTCGCGGCGCGAAGATCAAACGCGTACTTTCCCCCGAGCCGCGGCAGGAATTGATCGGCGTCGGGAAGCAGGTTCCGCGCGATCCGGGCCACTTCCTCGCCGACCTCGTAACAGGAAGCGCCTGCGCAGGGGCAGATCCCCGCGCGGAGCGCGTCGGGCCGGCTGGCGAATTCGCGCTGCATCAACGCCACGAGGTGCTCTGCGATTCGGCTGACGGTCCCACGCCAGCTCGCGTGCGCAACGCCCAGCGCGCGGTGCGGCGGATCGACCACCAGCAGCAGCGGGCAATCGGCCGACAGTTGCAGGAGCGGCGTCTGCGCAAGGTCGCAGACCAGGCCATCGACGAAGCGCACCGCGTCATCACGACGCATCCGGCCCGCGCCGACGTCCGATGGCCGCACGCGAACGACGTGGTGACTATGAATCTGCTCCGCCGCGGTCAGGCGCTGGAACGGAACGCCCAGATGCTCGCAAATGCGCCGGCGCCGTTCGATGGCCTGGGCCGCGTGCGGACCGCGATGCGGCGCCATGTTCCACGGCTGGGTCGTCACGGCGTGGACGAGTCCATCGACCCGCGACAGCGCCGGAAACCGCAGCAGCGCAGCATCCTCGAACGGTTCGCTGGAAAGCTGGACCGTGGGGAACTCGTTCACGCGCCCGCCTTCACGAGAATCTTGAGCGAACCCGGCTTGCTCGCGGTCTCGAATGCCTCGAGGCCGCGCGACAGCGGGAACTGGCGCTGAATCATCGAACGGACCTCGACTTCGCGGCGCACTAGTGCCGCGATCGCTTCCGGAAACGGACCGCATCGACTGCCGAGCAGCGTCACTTCGTTGACCACGAGCGGCGCAAGATCGAGCGGCACGGCCGCGGCGCACGTGGACTTCATGACAATCGTGCCGCGCGGCCGCACGAACTTCAGCGCCAGCGATGCACCTTCCGGCGAGCCGGTGCAATCGACGACGAGGTCCTGATCGCCAAAGCGCTGTACGTCGCGCACCAGCGCCGTCTGAATGCCCCTGCGGTCCAATCGGCCGAGCGTCTCGGGATTGCGGCCGACGACGACGGGCCGGCATCCGCGGGACGCGAGCACCTGCGCCACGAGCGTGCCGAGCCGGCCGGATCCGAGGACCGTCACGCGCAGCTTCGGCTCCAGCTTGACTTGCCGTGTGATCTGGATCGCCGCGGCGAGCGGCTCGACGAAGACAGCCTCCTCGTCGGAGAGTTCCGGCGGGACGATGTGGCAGTTGACGGCAGGCAGGGCGAGGAAATCGGCGAATGCGCCATCGCGCCCGGCGATGCCGAGGACGGTGCGCGAGCGGCAGTGGTTCGCCAGTCCGCCCGTGCAGAGGTCGCACTTGCCGCAGACGCAGTTGATCTCGCCGACGACGCGCTTTCCGCGGAGCGCGTCCGGACCCTCTTCCACCGTGCCGACGAATTCGTGGCCGGGCACGCCGGCGAAGTCCATGTAGCCCCGGGTGATCTCGAGATCGGTCGCGCAGAGGCCGGCGAGGTGGACGCGGATCAGGACGTCCGCATCGCGGCGCGCCGGCGTCGGCCGATCGGCGACGCAGCGCAGCGAGCCGTCAAAGACGATTGCACGCATGGTTGAGGATCGTCGGCGGCGGTGCTCGCGCTGTCAATCGGCGCGACGGAGCTTCGCGGCGCTGCGCAGATCAGAAGACCGACGGATCCAGCGGATTCGGATCTTCGCCGTCGAGCATGCCGTCGCCGTCGTAGTCCGGTTCGGCGTCGCTCGGGTCGAAGCCGACGAACAGGCCGTCCGAGTCCGCGTCGGTTCCTTCGCCGTCCTGTGCATATGGCGACGGCGCGGGGTCGTACGATGGATCGGAGCCGTCCACGATGCCGTTGTTGTTCGCATCGGGCAGCGTGGGATCGGGGTCCATCGCGTCGATGATGCCGTCGTTGTCGTAGTCGTTCTGGAAGCCGTCGACGATCCCGTTCTGATCGACGTCGGGATTGGCCGGAGCGCCATCGATGAAGTCGACGCTGCCGTCGCTGTCGTTGTCCGACTCGAGGCCGTCGCTCAACCCATTGGTATTCGTGTCAGGATCGGTCGGCGCGCCATCAAGCCCGTCGAGAATGCCATCGCCGTCGATGTCCGGGTTCCACGGCGCGGGGTCCTCGGGATTGACGAGGAAGTCGTCGTCGACGTCGGAATCGACGCCGTCGATGATCCCGTCCCCGTCCGCGTCGGCATTGGTCGGGTGCGGATCGATTGCGTCCGGAATCCCGTCGCCGTCGGTGTCCGGAACCGGAAATGAGATGTTTCCGTTGTTGTTGAAGATCGATGAAATCGAGCCGCCCGACTCGGTTCCACAACCGGCCAACCCTAGAAGCAGGCCGAACGCCATCATCGGAAGCGACCGAAACGAGATGGACAAAGCGATCCTCACGCACCCGGGGCTCCGCGCGCCGCGCGCGACGGATTCCCGTACCCGCCGATCGGCACGGCACCGCGCGAAACCGCGCGCGCCTCGGTCCCGGCCCGCAATCCGTACTAGCTCCGACATTGTTCAAAGCGTCACATACCCGACGGATGAAAGGCAAATGGCATGCGTGTTTTCCTGTAGAGGCCGACATAATCGGACGCGCTTCTCCGGGACGATGTCACACGAAGCAACCCGCTGGTCCGTTGAGCTGCCGGTTTTCGTTTCGGACCCTGCCACGGACGTGCTAGAATGCCGATGTGTGAAAAGCCCGCCCATCCGTCCCCGGGCCGGCGGATCGGGCCGTTCAGCCGGAATGCGGGAATTTCGGTGGCAAATCGACGGTTAAAGCAGCGCCAGTCCGACTCGGGGTCACTCCGGGGTGCGAGCCCTGGTTCGTCGGTTGCGGTTGCGCGCTTCGAGGACGTAGCGCTATGCCACCTCGATCTGATCTACCGAATGGCCCTTCGCCTGTCGGGGAGCGCGGCAGAAGCCGACGATCTGGTTCAGGAGACGTTTCTGCGGGCGCACCGTGCGTTCTCGCGATTCGATCTTCGCGAACACGGGGCGAAGGCCTGGCTGCTGAAGATCCTGCACAACGCGTTCTACACGCGCCGATCGCAGGCGGGACGGCAGCCGTCGCTGCTGAGCGACGTGGACTTCGACCACTTCGCGGCGGAGCTGGAGCGCGATCCGTTGCCGGAACTGGCGGCGGGTCAGATGGACTGGGAGGGGTTTGACGAGGAACTGAAACGCGCGATCGATTCGCTCGTTCCTGAGTATCGGGAGGTCCTGCTGCTGTGGGCCCTCGGCGAACTGAGCTACAAGGAGATCGCAACCGTACTGGAGTGCCCGCTGGGAACCGTGATGAGTCGACTGTATCGGGCACGGCAACTGTTGGGACAGAACTTGGCGGAGTACGCGGCTGAACGCCGGATCAAGGCCGGGCCGCTCGAACGATGATCAACTGCCAGACCGCACGTCGATACCTGTATGCCTTCGCGGACGGGGAGCTGTCCGTGAAGGACAATTGCGAGGTGCTCGACCACCTCAAGATGTGTCCGCACTGCGCGCGGATCGCAAGCGATCAGCAGCACCTGCGGACCGCCGTGCGCCGCACCGCCCTCGCCGCCCCGGTCCCGGCCGGACTCGCCGAGCGCGTGCGCCGATCCATTGACCCGACGCGCGCCGCCCCCGGCCGCTCGGCCCGGCCCGCGCGACCGCGCTGGATCGCCTGGGCCGTCCCCATGGCTGCGGCGGCGTCGATCGCGCTGATGTCGTTTACCCTCTGGCAGTCGCTCCGACCGATTCCGTCGGAGGATCCGCCGAGCGCCGACTTCGTCAATCGCGGCGGATCGGCGGCGAGCCACGTGGTCGACGTTCACGCCGAGTGCTGTCGCCGCGCCGATGCGCACCAGCATCCCGACCTGCCGCACGACCGCGTGCAGGTTGCCTCCGCCCTCACGCGGCACTACGAAGACCGCATCACGGCCCTCGCCCCGGACCTCAGCGAGTTCGGCTTCCGCTTTGAATCGGCGAACTTCTGCGGCCTCCAGCCCGATCAGCCCGGCGGCCACATCCTCTACGTCGCCGACAACGCGCAGCGCTTCAGCTTCTTCAGCGTGCCGCGCTGGCAGAGCCTTGACGGCCAGTCCGACGCCAAGCTGACACTGGCCAGCCGCGATCGCTGGCGCACGTTCGAGGTCGAGCACGGCGACGACCAGTACGCCGTCGTTGCCTGGCACGACGACGAGACCACGTACGTCTGCTGCGCGACATTGCCGGCGCGCGACATGATGCGAATGGTCAACTCCGCCCGCATGGCTATGGCGCGCTTCGCCGGCGGGTATGCCATGCTCTGGCACGATGCCTCATCGGGCCGCTGATCTGCCCCTTCCGCCGCGCTCTCCCCTCCGAAGCCGCCTGCGATACTCGTCTCTCAATCGCTCGTAGTTCGCCAGGCTTTCCCGGAGTCCGCCCGGCCGATTGCGCGCCAGCCACAGCTCCCGATGCCGAGCGATGATGCGGTCGATATCGCGGGCCAGCGCCCGCACTTCGCGTCGCACATTCGTGCCGCGCTGCGCAGCGAGCATGGCCGATGCGCGCCGGACCGCGTGCACGAGAACGGCGTGCGTCGCGGCCAATTCGCGGCGCGTGAGCGGACCGCAGCCCGAGCGCACGGCGTCGCGGCCCATGCGGCGGGCCAGCGATCGCAGCCACGCGTCCATCCGCCGCAGGCCCGCGGGCGTCAGGCCGCGCAGCGCCGATGCATCATCAAACGCAGCCTGCATGCACCAGAAGAGCACGGTGCGATTCGAGAGTCGGACGCCGCCGGCCTCGTGCACATCCCCGAGGTCCATCCAAAGCCGCGCGGCCCGTCCCGTCACGTCGCCGAACCCGTACCGCGACGCCGCGTCGGCCGGATCGACCGCGCCGTTGGCCTTCGCATCCCACGCCATGCCGGCGGCAAACGTCAGCGGCACGATGCTGGCGGGCCAGTATTGCCGGTGTCCGAAGTCGCCCCAGTCCGTCAGCAGCAGGCCGTCCGCGCCGTGGCGGACCGCAGCCGCCGCGGCGGCGCGGATGTTGGCGAGCGCGTTGGACGTGCGCCCGGCGAAGCTGCACCAGCTCGACGTGCCCGGGCAGACGTAGAACGCCAGACGTCTGCGCCGATACCGCCGGCATCGTTGATCGAACGGATGGTCCGCCTCGTAGCCCCACTCCAGCAGGATTGCATCGCGCGGCAGCCGCGGTATCTGATCCGGATGCGCCGCGACGATGTCGCTCCAGAACATCATGCGCACGCCGTGCGGCCGCAGCAGTCCATGCACCGCGCGGAGGAAATCGACATAGACGCGTCCGAGGCCCAACGCATCGCAGCGGGCGCGGCTTCGACCCTGACCCAGCTCAAACGGTTCATCGCAGCCGACGTTGAATCGTCGGCTGGAGAAGTTCGGCAGCAGCTCTGCGTATAGCGACCGCAGGAGATTGAGCGATCGCGGATCGGTCGGCGCGAGTGTGGTCGGTTTCGTGCGCACTTCGCCCCACGGCGTGCGATACGGGCCGGTGGCCTCGGCGAGTGGTGCGTAGCGCGGGTGCCTGAGCCAGCGTTCCATGTGCCCGAGCGAGTTCTGATTCGGCACGAGCTCGATGAACCGCTCGCGGCAGTAGCGATCGAGCGATCGAACCTGAGCGGCCGTCATCGGCGACGCGTCGCGCCACACGCGGCGGTGCCGACGATACGCGAACGTGTGCTCGGTGTAGAGCTGCAGCTCGTTGAGCTTGAGCGACGCCATGAGATCGACGATCTGCCGCAACGTGCGCATCGTCGGGACCTTGTCGCGGCTGATGTCGAGCATCAGGCCGCGATGCCGCAGTCGCGGTGCATCGTCGATCTGAACGCACGGACAGCGCGGCGGCGTGCGTTCGCACCACTGCGCAAGCGTGATCGCCGCATACCACGCGCCCACCGCCGATGCCGCGTCGATGCGAATCTGCCGGGGAAAAACCGTCAGCCGATAGGCCTGTTCGTTCTCAAACCGATCGGCATCGATGCGGATCAGGACCGCGGGGGCGTTTGCACGCGCCTCGTCGACCGCCCGGATGCGCGGCGGTTTCCTCGCGATCGGACGCAACGTGCGCGCGACCCACCGCGCTGCACGGAGAAGCTCGGGCGGCGCCGGGCGCGGAATGGCGATCGTGTCGTCCGTGGGAAGCCATCCGCCCGGCCGCGGGATGACTCGACGTGGACGAGGATAGAGCGTCGCGATGCGCGCGGTCATACGCCGTCGGGTCGGCCGTCGATCGTTCGCCGCGGCGCCCGACATTGAGTGGGGCTAGCGCGACGTCGGCGCATCCGCGCCGCCCGGTGGAATCGGCATCGCCGCGGCCGCCTGCGGCGCCGGACCGTAGCAGGCGACCGACGCGAAGCACTCCCGCCCGTCGATCGACTCCTCGGTCGAGAGCAGTGCGAACCGACCCCGCGTCTCGTCGAAAACGCGGCGTACGCTGTCGAGATCGTACGGCGGATGCTGCAGCACCCCGCCGATGACATGGAACACGGCCGATCGGCCGGAGCGCTTCAGCCGCAACTCGATGTCGCGACGGCCATCACCGGTCGTACGGACCCGCATCGACAGTTGCGGACTCAACTGCGCCTGGAAGTCCGCGATCGGCTGCCCTTCGCGCTGTCGGGACTCGATCACGCCGGCGGCCAGCGCCTCGACCATCGCCGCCTGCGACATGGCGAGTTTGCGTTCCTGCGGCGAGCCGGCATCGGGCGCGTGCGCCGACGCCTGGACGACGAACGAGAGTTGCGCGTGCTCCTCGCGCCGCTGCTCGGACGCAAGGCCGGTCGGCGCGGCGGCCGCGCCGTTCTTCATCGGGTTGATATAGACCGTGGGCGCCGCGGCGCTCTTGTCCGCCGCGGGCTTCGAGTCGCGCTTGAAGTAGGAACATCCGCCGACCAGCACGGCCGCCAGTGCCACGGCCGGGATCGTCCTGAGGAGTCGTGCCGCGGTACGCGTTCGAATCTGCATGACCGTCCTCCCACTCGCCGGCGTCAGGCATCGCCGCGCCGGGCGCTCGATTGCGGATCGGACGAAACGCTACCGCGGAGGGGAGATCGGGTCAACGCGTTCGACGGTCGCCGTGGCCGGTCGATGCCGTCGCGCCTGGAGGACCGGCAGATACTGTCCGTAGAGCGTGAGGATGGAGACGTAGACGTACCCGACCGCAAAGAGGATCAGGAACGGCAGGCCCCAGGTGAAGCCGCCGAGGCGGATGCTCAGCACGACGCACGCCGTCAGGTAGATGCCGAAGAGCAGCTCGATGTATCCCTGCAGGACGCGGGATCGGCGGCGCTCGGCGGCGGACTTTGGCCGGCGCGCGGCGGTCGAATCGGGCGTGTCGCCGAACTTTGGCGTGCGCTCGAACTCGGAATCGTGGCCGAGCAGTCCCTCGATCGTCGCGCGGGCGTTGTTGAGCGACGTTCCGACGCCGAGGCTCATCAGGAACGGCAGGTACTTGAGGCTTTCGCCCCACGTGCGGAAGACCTCGCGCTGGCTGGCGATGTAGAACGTGCTCGCCGAGCAGGTGGCGATCAGGAAGAGCGAGCTGTCGACGAGGATTCGGCTGATCGTGCTGTCGCGCAGCCACGTCAGCTTCATGTAGAGCACGGGGAACAGGAGCAGCGTCAGCAGGACGACGTAGATCGTGCTCGTGCAGCCGGTCAGGTGGAAGAACGCCTCGGTCTTGATCTTCAGCGGCAGGCGCGACGCGAGGATCCGCGGCAGGAGCTTGCGGCAGGTCTGCGCACCGCCCTTCGACCAGCGGCGCTGCTGGCTCTTAAAGGCGTTCATCTCGGGCGGCAGCTCGGCCGGGGACGTGATCTCGGGCAGGTACACGAACTTCCAGCCGCGCAACTGCGCCCGGTACGAGAGGTCGAGGTCCTCGGTCAGCGTGTCGTGGTGCCACCCGCCGGCGTCCTCGATGCACGTGCGACGCCAGATGCCGGCCGTGCCGTTGAAGCTCATGAATCGGCCGGAGCGGTTCCGCGCCGTGTGCTCGATGACGAAGTGCCCGTCGAGGTAGACGGCCTGCGTCTTGGTCAGGAGCGAGTGCTCGCGGTTCAGGTGTTCCCAGCGGGCCTGCACCATGCCCACCTGCGGATCCGTGAAGTGGTGGATCGTCCGCTTCAGCAGGTCGGGCGGCGGAATGAAGTCGGCGTCGAAGATGAGGATGAACTCGCCGGTCGCGACCTTCATGCCCTCGGCCAGCGCGCCGGCCTTGAAACCCTCGCGCTGATCGCGGTGCAGAAAGACGATTGGATGACCGGCCGCGCGCATCCGCTCGACCGCGTTGCGCGCGATCCGGACGGTCTCGTCGGTCGAATCATCGAGGACCTGGATTTCGAGCCGGTCGCGCGGGTAGTCCACCTGGCACGTCGCCTCAATGATCCGCGCCGCGACGCTGCGCTCGTTGAACATGGGGAGTTGAATGGTGACGCGCGGCAGCTCGCGGAAGCAGGCGGTGAGGCGCGGCTTGTTGCGGCGGTGCTTGTAGTAGAGATACACGAGGTGATAGCGATGCACGCCGTAGATCGCGAGCATCAGGCACGCGAACGTGTGGAGGAGAAGGACGGCGTACGACGCGGTCAGCCAGGTATCCATGGGTCGGGACTTTTCAGCCGGTCCGTGTTGCCGGAATTCCTCCGGCGGAACCGTTCCAGAGGTCGGCGGATTCTAGCGATCGGGCGGCGGGGTTGTCAAAGGGGCGGCGAGCCGGCGGTCAGAAACCGTAGGCGTAGAACAGGCTTGTGAAAACGACGTCGGTCGTGATCAGCGCGACGATGGACTTGATGACCGTGTTGGTCGTGGCCCGGCCGACACCCTCGGCGCCGCCGGAGACGGTCAGGCCTTCGCGGCAGGCGATCATCGAGATGAGCACGCCGAAGACGGCGGCCTTGAGCAGCCCGGTCAGAAAATCCTGATGCTTGATCGCCTGCTGCGAGAACGTGAGGTACTCGCGCGCGCCGATGTTGAGCACGCCGACCGACGTGATCAGTCCGCCGAGGACGCCGACGGTGTCGGCAATGACGGTCAGGGCCGTCAGCATGACAACGGTCGCGAGGAAACGCGGGACGACGAGGAAGCGAACCGGGTTCAGCGCCGCGGCGCGAAGCGCCTTGATCTCCTCGCCCTCGACCATGGTGCCGATTTCCGCCGCGATGCTCGCGCCGGCGAAGCCGGACAGGACGATGGCCGAGAGCAGCGGACCGAGCTCGCGGAACATCGCGATGCCGACGACGTCGGCGACGCGCTGCGTCTGGCCGTACGACTCGAGCGTCGGCGCGAGTTGCAGGGCGAGGATGATCCCCACGAACGTCTGCACGAGCACAATGATCGGGATGGAGCGGACGCCGACGCGGACCATCTGCACGATCAGGTTGGAGCGACCGAGCCGCGCATCCGGGGCGAGCACGGCGCGGTAGATCCAGCCGATGGTCTGACGCAGCAGGTCGGCCAGCCCGCCGACGAAGGCGACCGTGCCGCGCGCGCGGTCGAGCGTCTCGTAGCCGACGCGTCCGACCGACTCGACAAGGCGCCGCGCCGCGTTCGCGGCGGACGAAGTGGGACCTCCGGATGCCGGCGCGGTGCCGCTCATGCCGCGTGGGCCTCATCCTCGGTGGCGTGGATGCTGAAGAACTTGTCCAGCTTGGTGATCTCGAAGACGCTGCGAACGCGGTCGGTCAATCCGACGAGCGCGAGCTTCCCCTTGTAGGCGTTGACGCGCCGCAGCAGCTCGACCAACGTGCCGACGCCGGACGAATCCATGTACTGCACCTGCCCGAGATTGAGGATCAGCTTTTTCGGGCGGTCGGCCGCGACCTCGACCAGCGCCGCGTGCAGCGTCGGCGACTGATGCAGATCGACGTCCCCCGAAAGGACCACCACGGTCGAGTCCGCGCCACGGCGGATTTCCTTCACCACACCCATCGGTTTCGTGCTCATGGCAGGGCCTCGGTCGCGGCGGACTCCACCGACTCCACCCGCGATGCAAACTTGACCATCTTCAGCAGCATGCCGCCGTCCGGCGGACACGAGTACTCGACGACGTCCATGACCGACCGCATGATGTGCACGCCCAGTCCACCCGGACGCACCTCGTCCAGATCGCGGCTCCGGATCGTCGTCGGATCCACCTGGCGACCGTAGTCGCGCACGCTCAACTCCAATCCGCTGCGACCGTCGGCCGACACGACCGACTCCAGCGTGATGCGGATCGGCTGGTCCGACCGGCCGGCGTACCCGTGCTTGATCACGTTCGCCAGCGCCTCGTCCAGCGCCCACGTCACGTTGCGCGCGTCCGCTTCGCCGAATCCCTCCAGCTCGGCCATGCGCGTCACCGCGCTGCGGACCACCGGCAGACTCTTCGTATCGCTGCTGATCATCAGCTCGATCCGTCGCGGGTCTTCGCGCTTCGTCGAAGGTGTCGTGGGGTCGACTCGGTTCATCTCACTGCGACGATGCCCGGGCGCTCGGTACGGCCGCGCCCGGCGACTCCTTTCGCGTCATCGCACGCTCGTTGGGTGCGCCATCCTGTCGTACGTGAATCCGCCATCGTTCCACCGCGGCCGTTCGCTCGGCGCCCGTCAGACGGTAATCATACCCGAGTCGCGTCCCGGTGATTCGCTCCAACGCGAGGATCGCGAAAAACCGCACCGCCTCGTCCTCGTCGTCCAGTCGGTCCACCAACAGCGGGACGGCGCTGCGGTCCTTCTGCTCACCGGCCCGCTTGATCGCCCGGATGCGATCGCCCGCGTCCGGCGACTGGATGTTGACGGGGGGCGCCGGTCCGCCGCAGGCGCCGATCAACACACATGCGACCGGCAGCAGCCCGGTCGGCACGCGGCCGGCGGCTCGGCGGCCTCGCGCCGGGGTCTCGGATTGGCGACTCGTTCGCGCGAACAACAGGCAGGCATTGTAGCCGCGCGGCGCGGGCTCACAACCGCGCGCCGACCACCTCGGCGTCAGCCCTTGATCACCCCGATGGGCCGCAGCCGGCAGACGCGGCGGCTCAGCCCCGCCTCCTCCACCACCCGCGTCACGTCGTTCACGTCCTTGTAGGCGTCCGGTTGCTCTTCCTCGAGTCCGGTCCGGCCGCGCGCCCGCGCGATGATGCCGCGATCCGCCAGTTCGCGCTGGATCGACCGTCCGCGGGCCGCCTTGATCGCGGCGCTGCGCGACATCCGCCGCCCCGCGCCGTGGCAGGTGCTGCCAAAGGTCTGCGCCATCGCCCCCGGCTGGCCGACGAGGACGTAACTCGCGCGGCCCATGTCGCCGGGGATCAGCACGGGCTGGCCGATCTCGCGGTAAGCCGGCGGGATTTCGGGATGTCCAGGCGGAAAAGCGCGCGTCGCGCCCTTGCGGTGGACGCAGACGTCGCGGAGCTCGCCGCCGACCTGGTGCCGCTCGATCTTGGCGATGTTGTGCGCCACGTCGTAGATCAGCCGCATCCCCAGCGCGTTCGGCGATCGCTCGAAGACCTTCGAGAAGGCCTCCCGCGCCAGATGCGTCATGATCTGGCGATTCGTCCACGCGAAGTTTGCGGCGGCGCGCATCGCGGCGAGGTACTGCCGTCCTTCGCTCGAATGGACCGGGGCGCAGGCCAGTTGCCGATCGGGCAACCGGATGCCCAGCCGATCCGGGACGCCGCGCAGCAGTTTCAGCGCGTCCTCGCAGACCTGGTACCCAAGCCCGCGCGAGCCGGAGTGGATCATCACCGTGACCTGCCCGCGCTGCAGTCCGAGCACCGTCGCCGCCTCGGGATAGAAGACCTCGTCGATAACCTGCACCTCGAGAAAGTGATTCCCCGAACCCAGTGTGCCGCACTGGTCCTCGCCGCGCTCCAGCGCCCGGTCAGAGACCGCGTCGGCGTCGGCGCCGTCGATCCGGCCGCCGCCCTCGGTCACGTCGACATCCTCCGGATCGCCGAGGTCGCGTTCGACGACCCAGCGGCTGCCGCTTGTCAAGATGCGCCGCAGGTCGGGCTTCTTGAACTTGAAGCGGCCGCCCTGTCCGACGCCGCACGGCACGGTCGCGAACAGCGTGTTGACGAGCGTCTCGAGCCGCGGGCGGACGTCCGCCTCGGTCAGGTCGGTGCGGATGAGCCGCACGCCGCAGTTGATGTCGTAACCCACGCCGCCGGGGCTGATGACGCCGCCGACGTCGGGATCGGTCGCGGCCACGCCGCCGATGCAGAAGCCGTAGCCCCAGTGGATGTCTGGCATCGCCAGGCTGTGGCCAACGATGCCCGGAAGCGTCGCGACGTTCGCCACCTGCACGAGGCTCTGATCCGAACGAATCGCCTCGATGAGCACGTCGTCGGCGTAGACCAGCCCGTCGACGCGCATGTCGGGGCGATACGCGCGCGGAATCCGCCAGCGACAGTGATCGATGCGCTCCAGTTCGACATGAATCGGGCCGCCGCCGGGCATTCGATCGGAACTCCTCGCACGCGCGGCCGCTCGCCGGAGGCCGGCGCGATCAGATGTCGAAGATGACCTCCGCGCACCAGCCCTCGCGCGTCGGCTCGACTCGCAGCGCGTGGTACGTCACCGCCTTGATCTCGCGACGCAGGCGGCTCGCTTCAGGATCGTAGGGCGCGACGATCCAGTCGGCGCGGACGCGACCGGGCGATAGCTCGCGAAACTCGATCCGCTCCAGGGTCACGCGATCGTGATCGACAAAATACAGCAGCTCGGCCAGCCAGTCTCGAAGCAGTTCCGCGCGATCGGCCGCGCTCAACTCGACGCGGCGCGTCCGGAGTTCGGCGCCGGGCGCCGCAATCAGGTCGCCGATGCACCAGAGCATGCCGCGGGCCGCGCCCTCCAGCAGCGACGTCTCTTCGGGGGCCGTGACCCGCAGTCCGATGTCGGCCGTGTGCGCGAACATCTCGCACTGCACAGCGCCGAAGCGGATCGACTCCCCCCTGTCGGACTCGTCCGTCCCGTGCACGATAGAGCCTCACAGGTCCTTCAGTTCCCGCAGCATCTGCGAGAGTTGCACGATCGCGTCGCGGCGATAGACCCGCGCCGTGCCGATGGTCAGGCCGAGGATCTCGCCCACGTCCTTGTAGCTCATCTCGCCCAGGTCCCGCAGGATCACCACCTCGCGCAGGCGATTCGGCAAGGCATCCACCGCCGCGCGCAGCAGGTCCATCAGCTCCACGTACGAAGGCCTCGGCGTCTGAGACATCAGCGGACCGGGCTGACGCTGCCGCGCCATCGGCTCGAAGTGGTGCCGCTGCACCTGCCGCCGGCGGCGCATGTCGATCGCGATGTTCAGCGCGACCTGGTACGCGTACTTTCGGAACGGCGGGCGGCCCGACGCGCGATCGGCCGCGAGCAGGCGGCAGAACATCTCCTGATACGCGTCGAGCACGTCCTGCTGATTCCCCAGCGTCCGCCAGAGAAGCCGGACGATCGACGGCCCGTCGCGCTGCATCAGCTCCATCAGCCAAGCCCGCGCGCCGGCGGCGGCATCCCCGGCCGTCAGCGCGGCGTCGAGCGCCGCCGCGCGCTTCGTCAGACTCGGCGGAACGGCTTGCTTCGGGAGCTTCATCCCGCGAATTGTACCGGGCGGCGGGGAGACGATCAGCGAACGTCGAGTTGTTTCCAGAGCGCGGCCTCGGCCTCGTTGAACTTCTTGAACGTGTTCTGAAGATCGGCCTGGATGCGCTGCAGGTCGTCGTTGTCGGGCGGAATCCGCCCGTCGTAAAGCTCGTGCAGGGCCTTGAGCTGCGCCGCGGCGTCGTCGAGCCGCGTGGCGGCCTCGGTGAAGTTTCTCGCGGCGTCGAAGATGGCCTGTTGGCGGGTCTCCATGTCGTCGGGCGCCTTGAAGAGCCGCCACGGGTGCCGCAGGACGTATTTCGCCGCCGAATTCAGATGGTCCGACGTTTGTTTGAAGTTGATCAGCAGCTTGTTGAGGTTGTCCTTGTTCAGCACGACGACGTCGCGGGTCGTCTCGCTGACCTCGCGGATGTTGGACAGCGATTTGTTCAAGTCGTCCATCGCGCGATGCATCTTGGCCATCAGCCCGGCTTCGTTGCGCTCGTCGATCTGCTCGGCGATCGATTCGGCAATTCGCGCATCGAGCTTCTCGGCCGTCGATCGCACGTGCCGCAGCGTTTCGTTCAGCGGCTTGCGGTTCTCCTCCAGCATCGCCACGGTCGTCCGCAGGCCGGTGTTCAGCGAATCGAGCGCGGCGTGGACCTTGCCCAGCGCCGCGGCCGGCTGGTCCGGCTTCATCTGGTCGCGGAGCGTCGCCGTCGTGGCGTTGATGGCGTCCATGGTCTGGTGCAGCTTCGCGAGCATCGAGCGCTTCTGCTCGGCGTTGAGCTGCACGGCCAGGCTGTTCGAGATCGAGTTCAGGTCGTCCATCGTGTGATGCAGCTTCGCGAGCATCGACGACGAAACGTCCGGATCGAGCTGCGTCTTGATCTGGCCCATCAGCGAGCGCGGATTGCTGCCGTCCAGCTCCTTGCCGAGCGACTCCAGGTACGCGCCGAACCCGCCGGGCGCAGCGCCCTCAAGCACGCCGTCGAGCTTCGCCAGCTCGCGCTCGGAGCCAACGTCGACGACAAGGCTCCCCGCGCCGCCGAGCACCTCGCCCACAGCGCGGATGCGGCAATCGCGCCGTAGCGCGATCGACTCGTCCAGCTTCGCCGTGACGACGAGGTACAGATCCTTCGCCGGATCCTTCTCGTCGCGGATCGGCATCTCCTCCAGCGCCACGGCGCTCACGTGGCCCGCCGGCCGCCCGGCCACGAGCACCTTGCTCCCGACGGCCAGCGTCGGCAGCGGCATGGACTGCGGGAAGCGGATGCGAATGAGGCGCGACGGACCGCCGACGATCGTCTGCGGCAGCCAGAGCAGGATGATGAAGAAGAGCAGGAAGACGACGATCAGCACGGCGCCCAGCTTGAACTCGTTTCGTCGGTCGGCCATCGGGGCTTACTCCTCGCCCGCCACCAGGAGCTTCTCGTACTGGCTCATGCCCTGCGCATCGGTCAGCGGACCGGTGGTGTATCCGTTGAGGAACTGGTTGATGAGCCGCTCGGTGTCGTCCTCGATCCGCTCCGGCGGCGTCGAGCGCAGCGCCTCGAATTCGGCCCGCGTTCCCATCCGCAGCACGCGGCCCTTCTCGAGCATGACCATGCGGTCGGCGATGCGGAACGCCGAGTCCATCTCGTGCGTCACGACGATGCTCGTCACGTTCAGCTTTTTCGAGAGGTCCATGATCAGTTCGTCGATCGCGGCCGACGTGACGGGATCGAGTCCGGCCGACGGCTCGTCGTAGTACAGGATTTCGGGATCGAGCACGGTCGCCCGCGCCAGTCCGGCGCGCTTCTTCTGTCCGCCCGAGAGCTGCGCCGGCAGCTTGTCGCGGTGCTCGAGCATGTGCACCTGCTGGAGCTTCAGCGTGACGACGATGTCGACGATCGCCGGATCGACGACGCTGTGCTCGCGCAGCGGCAGGGCGACATTCTCGGCCACGGTCAGCGAATTGAACAGGGCCCCGCTCTGGAACAGGATGCCGAACTTCTTGCGGATCTCGTTCAACTCGCGCTCGGGCATGCCGACGATGTCGCGCGGCTGCGGCATGTCCTTCGTGTGGTAGACGATCCGTCCGCCATCGACCTGATATTCGCCGATCAGGCAGTTCAGCAGCGTCGACTTGCCGCAGCCCGATCCACCCATGATGACCAGCGTCTCGCCGCGGTAGACGTCGAACGTGATCCCGCTCAGCACCGGCACGCGCGCGCCGCCGGGCGCATCGAAGTACTTGCGAAGGTCCCGCACCGAAATAATGACGTTGTTGCTGGCCATGCGACTCGCACGCAGATCGAGCCGGGCATTCTAACCGACGGCGTGCGGAGGCACAGGCGCGGCCGGCCCGCGGAGGCGCGATGCGAGTGGGGCGGTTGCGATCAGCGACGACCGCTCAGCGGCGGCGGCCGGCCACGATCGGCTCGAAGTGCGCGATCATCTCGTCGAGGAGCTGCTCGAACCCGATCGTCGGCATCCAGCCCAGCAGCGTGCGGGCCTTCGACGCGTCGCCACGGAGGTGCGTAATTTCGGTCGGCCGCAGGTAGCGCGGATCGCTGGTGATGTACGGGCGCCAATCGCCGAGGCCCAGCCGGGCGAAGACGAACTCGACCAGCTCGCGGACCGACCGGTCCTGGCCGGTGGCGATCACGAAATCGTCCGGCGCGGCGTGCTGGAGCATCCGCCACATCGCGCGGACGTAGTCCTTCGCGTGGCCCCAGTCGCGCCGCGCATCGAGATTCCCCAGCGCCAGCGACCTGCGCAGTCCGTGCCGGATCTCCAGCGCGCCGATCACGACCTTGGCGGTCACGAAATTCTCACCGCGCCGCGGCGACTCATGGTTGAACAGGATGCCGTTGGAGATGAACAGGCCGTAGGACTGGCGGTACTGCCGCGCGAGGTGATGCGCAAACGTCTTCGCGCAGCCGTAAGGCGATACCGGGTTCAGCGGAGTGCGCTCGTTCTGCGGCGATTCCGCCGGTTCGCCGAACATCTCCGACGACCCGGCCTGGTAGAACCGCGCGCCCGGGCACGTCAGCCGGAACGCCTCCAGCAACAGCAGTGTGCCCATGCCGGCGCTCTCGGCGGTGTAGATCGGCTGGTCGAAGCTGATCCGCACGTGCGACTGCGCCGCGAGGTTGTAGATCTCATCCGGCCGCGACGCCTTCAGGACGCGCACCAGCGAAGCCATGTCCAGCATGTCGCCGTATTCGAGCCGCAGCAGATCCCGCTCTCGCAGGTGCTGAATCCGCGACGTCTGCGTCTCGGCGACGCTGTTGCGCCGCAGAATGCCCCAGACCTCGTAGCCCTGTTCGAGCAGAAGCTCCGACAGGTACGAGCCGTCCTGACCGTTGATACCCGTGATCAGCGCGCGCTTTTTCGCCATCGCTCCGTTCGCCTGCGAACCCGCGGCATCATCCTACCGGCTGCGTCCCGTGCGAACGAACCGCTGCGGCCGCGGCGGATAGAGCACGAACGCGGCCGTCACCAGCCCGCCCGCCATCAGGAGCAGCACCGCCCGGATCCCCGAATCAAGGTACATCGCGATCAGCCCCTTCTGACGCGACCAGGCCTCGACGCGATGCGTCCAGGCGGGCCAGTCCTTCGGGACGAGCGGCGGCTCCATCGATTCCGGCTCGTCCCGACCGGATGACATGGTTGGCGGCGGCGCAACCCGCACGATCTCCTCTCCGGGACGCTGGTAGTTCAGGTCCAGTTGAGCCAGACGTTCATTGACGTCCGGGTCGTTCTGAAATTCCTGCACCAGACGCTCCTGCCGGCGGATCTCCTCGTGAAGCGTTCGAACCTGCTCTGCGAGTCGCTGCTCCTCCACCAACACGTCCGCGTGATCCCGAAGCAGCGGCAGCAGCACGCCCGGCGCGAAGAGCACAAACGCCATCGTCGTGAGCAGCAGGAACATGATGCGATGCCCCCACGGCGATCGTGCGGCCGGCACGATCGCCCCGATCGGCGCATCGTCCGCGGGCCGGTTCGCTGCTTGCTTTGATCCGGGGCTCATCCGATCGTCCCCATGACGCTGCACGCCGGGCCCGCGCGTCCGCTCAGGCCGCGGGCGACGGACGCCCCGCGCCACTCGAGCTATATCGACGCGACTCGCACGCGTCCCCGGGCCGACGGCGTCGAATCCGTGATTATCGGGCGTGAAGGGCCAACTTGCACGGGTGGAATGAAGGTGCCCCGTTCGCGACGCGCGCCCGGACAACCTGGCAAGCGGCGGCGCACGGCCCCTCAGGCTTGCGGCGGGCCGAACTTCGCATCGCTGCCGAGGTGCTCCTCGATCCTGAGGAGCTGGTTGTACTTCGCCACGCGATCGGTCCGGCACAGGCTGCCGGTCTTGATCTGCCCGGCGTTGCACGCGACAGCGAGGTCGGCAATCGTCGTATCTTCGGTCTCACCGCTGCGATGCGAGATCACGGCCGTCCAACCATGCCGCATCGCCAGGTCGATCGCGGCGAAGGTCTCGGTCAGCGTGCCGATCTGATTGACCTTGATGAGGACGCTGTTGGCGGCCTTTCGCCGCAGGCCATCGCGGATCCGCTCGGTGTTCGTTACGAACAGGTCATCGCCGACAAGCTGCACGCGGTCGCCGAGCACCGCCGTCAACTTCGTCCAGCCCTCCCAGTCGTCCTCGGCCAGACCATCCTCGATCGAACGGATCGGGTACTTGTTCACCCAGCTCGTCCAGTGCTCGATCATCTCGTCGCTGCCGATCCGACGGTCGGGCCGGCTCTTGAAGAACGAATAGGTGCCGCTCGGCTTGTCGTACATCTCGCTCGTGGCCGGATCGAGCGCCAGGAACACGTCTTTTCCGAGCGTGTATCCGGCCTTGCCGACCGCGTCCGCGATGAGCTCAATGGCCTCTTCGTTCGTCCTGAGGTTTGGTGCGAAGCCGCCTTCGTCGCCGACAGCGGTCGAGTACTTTCTCTCCGAAATCACCTTCTTGAGCGCGTGGAAGACCTCGACGCCGATGCGGAGCGCGTCGCTGAAGCTCTTCGCCCCCCACGGTTGGATCATGAACTCCTGAAAATCGACGTTGTTGTCCGCGTGCCGCCCGCCGTTGAGGATGTTCATCATCGGCACCGGCAACACGTGCGCGGAGGTCCCGCCGAGATAACGGAACAGCGGAAGGCCGCACGACTGGGCCGCCGCGCGGGCCGTCGCCATCGACACCGCCAGGATCGCGTTCGCGCCCAGCTCCCTCTTGTTCGGCGTGCCGTCGAGGTCGGTCATGGTCCGATCGACGGTCTCCTGGTCGAGCGCGTCGAGCCCCACCACGACGTCCGCGATCCGCGTGCAGACGTTCTCCACCGCCTTGCGCACGCCGCGGCCGCCGTAACGCTTCGCGTCCTTGTCGCGAAGCTCGATCGCCTCGTGGTCGCCCGTCGAAGCGCCGCTCGGCACGGCCGCCGTCCCGCTGCTGCCGTCGTCGAGCACGACGACCGCCTCGATCGTCGGCTGGCCGCGCGAGTCGAGGATTTCCCGGCCATGTACGTGAACGATCTCGGTGCTCATGAACGCGAATCACCTCCGGACGATGCGGGCCATCGTCGCATCGCACTATAGCTTGCGGTCTCGGCGGGTCAACGTCGTGGCGGATCGTGTGCGGAAGTAGGGACGGAGGAGGCCCGCAGATCGAACCTCCTCCGCAACAGCGCCTGCGTCCGGTCGGCGACGGTCGGGTCCTCGTCCATCCGGCCGCTTGCAGGCCGCGTCTCGTCGAGCGCGCCGCGCCGGAGGTCTCGAAACGCCTCCGACGGCACTCTCCCGAAGGAAGACGCGGCGCCCGACCGGCCGGACACCGGAAAATCCGTCATTCGAAAGAAAGGAAATGGCGGCGAAGCGGGTCACGTCCGCGGCCGTCCGGCCGCGCGCCCGATGGTCTGCGGCGATCGAATCGGCGTGCGCTCGTCCCGGTTCAGCGGCGTACGGGCCCCGCGGAGCGGTCCTGCTCGGCCCACGATTCGCGCGGGACGTCGTCGAACGAGATTTTGAGCGAGACCACGTCACCCTTCTGCGTTGTCCGCACCGGGTAACCGCACTTCTCGAAGACCCGCAACATCCGCGTGTTGTCGGCCAGCACGTCGGCGGTGAATCCGCGGATGTTCCGCGCCTCGGCGATCTCGGTCAGGCGCCGCATGAGCAGCGTCCCGATGCCGCGGCCCTGGTACTGGTCGGCCACGACGAACGCCGCCTCGCCGTAGCCGGCCTTCGGATCGAGGGCGTACAGCGCCATGCCGCAGATGGTCTCGACCTCGCCTTCATGGATGACGGCCACCAGCGTGATGTCGCGGTCGTAGTCGATCGTGCAGAATTGCTGAAGGCGTTTGTGCGGCATGTAGTTCTTCACGGCGAAGAACCGCTGGTAGATCGTCTCCTGGCTGAATCGGTAGAACATGTCGTGCAGCAACGACTCGTCGGTCGGCTTGATCGGCCGGATCACCAGCGGCCGGCCGTCACTGGTGCGCGTCCGTGTTTCGAGTTGCTTCGGGTAAAGCGGGGTGTGCACCGGCGGCTCGACCTGATCGGAATAGACGAAGCGGCGCTGCTTGGCCTCGGCGAGGAGCCACGGGCGGAACTTCGGATGGGCGATCGAGATCAGCGCCATGGCGCGCTCGCGCACGTTCTTTCCGTGCAGATTGGCCACGCCGTACTCGGTCACGACGTAATGCACGTCGCCGCGCGTCGTCACGACGCCCGCGCCGTCGCTCAGGCGCGGCACGATCCGCGAGACCGTCCCGTCGCACGCCGTTGACGGCAGCGCGATCACCGGCCGGCCGCCCTTGCTGCGGGCCGCGCCGCGGATGAAATCCACCTGCCCGCCGATCCCGCTGTAGAACTGCGTGCCGATCGAGTCGGAGCACACCTGCCCGGTCAGGTCGATCTCGAGACAGGTGTTGATCGCGACCATGTTGTCATTCTGCGCGATGACGAACGGGTCATTGCTGTAGTCCACCGGGTGCAGCTCAACCATCGGATTCTCGTGCGCAAACTCGTAAGTCGATTGCGACCCCATGAGAAAGCTCGCCACGATCTTGCCCGGTCGCAGCGTCTTGCGCCGGCCGGTGATTACGCCCCGCTGCACGAGATGCACCACGCCGTCGCTGAACATCTCGGTGTGGATCCCCAGGTCGTTGTGATGCTCGAGGAACCGCAGCACCGCGTCCGGAATCGCCCCGATGCCCAGTTGCAGCGTGGCGCCATCGGTGATCAGCTCGGCAATCGCCCGCGCGATGCTCTCCGTTTCGGCCCGCATCGGCGGCGGGCGCAGCTCGGGCAGCGGATGCTCGATCTCCACCATGGCATGAATGTTGTCGACATGCAGGCGGCACGGACCGAACGTCCGCGGCATCCGCGGATTGACCTGCGCGATCACCAGCCGCGCGACGTCGGTCGTCGCGGGCGAGATGTCGACGTGCGTTCCGAAGCTGCACCAGCCCTCCGAATCCGGCGGCGTGACCGACACGATCGACACGTCGATCGGAATCCGCCGCGACCGGATCAGCCCCGGGATCTCCGACAGGAAGACGGGCGTGTAGTCCGCACGGCCATCCGTGACCGCCTCGCGGACGTTCGCGCCGATGAACAACGCGTTGTGCCGGAACCGCGTCGCGAACTCGGGACGGACGTATGGCGCATCGCCTAGCGTCAGCAGGTGCACGATCTCGTTGTCGGCCAGCCCGTTGTCCTCCGCCACCAGCCCGGGCATCATGCCGAGCGGCGTCGCCGAGCCGTCCGACAGGTGAATGCGTTCGCCGCGACGAATCCGCGAGATCGCCTCGCGCAGCGTCGTCAGCTTGCCTTTGCACTGATCGCGCCAGTTCCTGATCACGGTGATTCCGGCCGCGTCGCCGCGGGGTCGATCGGGGTCCGCCGCGACGCGCGCAAGTGGCCGTCCGCCGGCGATGTGCTCATCTCATGCCTCGATCGATCGCGGTCCGCGCACGCTCCATCTCGTCCTGCGACGGGCATTCAAATGATAGCATCCGATCCGGCGCACGACCACATCAGACGGACCGCCGCACACCCGTTTATCGACTCGCCGCGGCACTCGATTACGTTTCATATTTGCGCCACGGTCGAATCGCTCGGCGCCGCCGAAACCTGGCGGATTACCGCGCTCGCAGGATTCCGGAACCGCCGCGCGGCTGCGGCATCGTCGCAGCGTATTCCCGCACGAGCCGGATCGCGTCGTCCAGCGAGCGCCGCACGACGAATCGACGCGCCTTCTTCGCCCACCCTGCGCGTGCGAACAGGCGAAGCGGCTGCGCCTGGACGCCGCCGACCGTGACAAACACGTTCGCCTTCACCAACCGCTCGATCGCCGATTCGAGGTTCACGAGCCCGGTCGCGTCGATCGTCGGTACGTCGCTCAGGTCGATCACGACCGCCCGCACGCCACGCCCCACAACCCGCAGCTCGCTCATCGCCTTCTGCGCCGCGCCGAAAAACAGCGGCCCGGCCACTTCATAGAGGAGCACGCCCTCGGGCAGCGGCTCACTCAGCGCGGGATGCTCCCCGGACACCAGACGCACTTCCGCGAGTTCCGCCATGCGCTGCATGAACATCAGCGCCGCCAGCACGACGCCCACGCTCACCGCGATCACCATGTCGAACAGCACCGTCAGCACGAAACAGGTCACGAGCACCAGCGAGTCGCCCCGCGGCGCGACCGCGAGCACGTGCACGAAGTGCCGCGCCTCGCTCATGTTCCACGCCACGACCAGCAGCAACGCCGCCAGCGACGCCATCGGCAGGTAGCCCAACCACCGCGCGAACAGCAGCATCGTCGCCAGCACAAAGAGCGAATGCACCGCCGCCGAAATCGGCGAGCGCGCGCCCGAGCGGATGTTCGTCGCCGTCCGCGCGATCGCGCCCGTCGCCGCGATCCCGCCGAAAAACGGTGCGACGACGTTGCCGACCCCCTGCGCAAACAACTCCGTGTCCGGGTTGTGCCGGTGGCCCGTGATCCCGTCGGCCACGACCGCCGAGAGCAGCGACTCGATGGCCCCCAGCATCGCGATCGCGAACGCGGCCGTCGTCAGTCCGCGGATCATGTCGAACGACAAACCGAGCGGCTGGCCGTCCGCCGCGGGCATGTTCCAGGGCAGGATCGGCAGGGGCGGCAGGTGCGGAATGCCCGCGTGCGTCACGCCGCGGATCATGTGGCTGAACCGCGAGTGAATCGTCGCCACCGAGAAATCCGGGCGAACCGACGCCACGATCGCAGCCACCACCGCCGCCGCCGGCAACGCCACCAGCGGCGATGGCACGCGGCGCGTCAACCGTGGCAGCACCACCAGCACCGCGAGCGTGAACAGCCCGATGATCACATCCGGCGCGTGATACGTCGGCAGCGCGAGGTATAGCGCTGCCAGCCGCTCGACGAAATGCTCCGGAGTTCCCGGCAGCGACAACCCGAGAAAGTCTTTCACCTGAAGCGATGCAATCACCACACTGATTCCGGCCGTGAAGCCCGTCGTGACCGGATACGGTATGAACTCGATCAGGCGCCCGAGCCGCGCCAGACCCATGGCGATCAGGAGCAGGCCGGCCATGAGCGTCGCCAGCATGAGGCCGCCGACTCCGTACGTCGCCGAAATCGGTGCGAGGATGATGACGAACGCCGCTGTCGGACCGGTGACCTGAACCCGCGACCCGCCGAGCAGCGCCGTCACCGCGCCGGCAACGATGGCGGTATACAGACCATGCTGCGGCGCGACGCCCGATGCGATCCCGAGCGCCATCGACAGCGGCAGCGCCACGACGCCGACGACGAGTCCCGCAAGCACATCGGCGCGAAGATCGCGCCAGCGGTACCCGGCGCGGAACGACTCGCGAAGCGCGACGGCAGGCTGAACCCCGGCCGTCAGACCCGACGGCATGGTACGCTTGTCACTCGTGTCCATCGAAGCCCGAGGGCATGTCCGGATCGAAAGGTCGACCGGCGCTCCGCAGCAAACTCACTGCGACGCCGACAACTCCCGAATCCGCGCGACCACCTCGTCCGGGTGAGGCCGGTCCTGCACGAGGCGCGAAACGTGTTTCCATCGGACGCGGCCGTCCGGCTGGATGAGCAAATGTGCGGGAATCGGGATATCCGTCCCGCCCGGACCCCCGCCGCTGTGAAGCAATCCGTACGCCTTCGTCACCTTCCGCGATTCATCGCTGAGGATCGCGAACGGCAAACGCAACTGGTTCGCGACGCGCTGATTCTCAGCCGGCGAATCCACCGAGACGGCCAGCAACCGGCCGCCCAGTTTTTCGATCTCCGTCGCTGCCGCTCCGAGACCTCGGAGCTCCGACCGACACGCCACTCACCAGTGCCCGCGATAGAACACCAGCAGCACCGGTCCGCGTGCGAGCGCATCGCTGAGCGCGACCGGCTTGCCGCCGGGATCGGGCAGCGTGAAATCCGGCGCGGTGGCCAGCTCCTCCGACATCGTAGCCGCCGGCAGCCGTCCCCCAATGAAGAACATGAGCGCGAACGTCGCTGACAGCAGCGTGCTCGCAATGAGCAGCCCCCGGTTCCGCCAGCGACGATCGCGTGTGACGGCCAGCACGCCGATCGCAATGCCGTCCACCATGACAACGAACGTCGGCCATGCCGTCGAGCGGATCGACGGAATGTCGATGAGCAGGAAGTAAAGAAACGGACTCGCGAGGACGATCACCAGGCCGAGCACCGCGAGGATCGTCCACTGACGCGTGCCCGGTGCGGTGCGGAGAGTTTGTTCGTTCATGCGGCGGCCCGAATCCAAAGTCGCTGCGAAGTGTGCCGTCGCCGGCCCAGCCCGTCAAACCCCCGCGCTACGGTCGCAGGCGCGTCTCGACCTCCGGGATCGGCCGGCCATCGGGCGTCTCGACATGCGCGGCAAAGCTCCAGTCTCCGCCGCCCTGCTGGATCTTCAGCAGCACGGTGTTTGCGCCTTCCCGCAACTCGATCGGCACACGGTCCTGCCGAGACATGTACGCCCGGCCGACGGCGACGCGATGGACCTCCCGGCCGTTGACCCAGCACGCGAATCCATCATCGCTTCCGACCGCGAGGTGCACGGACATGGCCCGCGGCGCGTGCAACTCGGTCCACGCGTATGCGACGGCCTCGTACACCCGAGCGCCGAACAGCGCGTGCAGGTCGACCCGGAACTCGTCCGACAGGCTCAGCCGGCCATCGATGGGGCGCGTCACCGTCCGCCACCGGATAAATCGGTCGTCCTTGCCCAAATAGCTCGCGCCTGCCTTAAGCTCGGTCTCCGGTGGAAACACGGTCTTCAGGCCGTTGGCGAACGGATTGTGGAACGGGCCGATGACCCGCCACGCGCCGATTGACGGCAGCAGCGTCAGGTCGGCCGGCACCCGCAGCGCAACGCCGTCGCGCCGCAAGTCGATGCTCCCGGTCAGGACCGCGGTCTGCGGCGGGCCGTTCAAGCGCATGGTCGCCTCGGCGCGGAGCGGCTGCGTCGGCGTTAATCGCCCCGATTGCTTTGTCGCCCGCTCGCGCGCGCTCCACCCGCCCGGAAGCGCGAACTCGACGTCCGCGTCCAGCTCACCGCAGAATCGCGCGGCGTCGCACAGGCTCGCGCCCAGCGTCGCGCGCAGGCCCGACTCATCGCCCTCGATCGGCGCCGCCTCCATCTCAAACGCGACGCCGAGCAGCGACGCAGCGACCGATGTCCTCAGACTCGCATCGATTCCCGCCTGGGAAATCGATGCGATCACGTCCGGCCACGCCGCCCCGAACGCGCTCGCCGCGGCCATCGTCTTCGCTGCCTCGGCGCCGAATTGCGCACGCAACGCCAGCGCATTGCGAACCGCGCCCGGCACTTTCGCTCCCAACCGATCCGCGGCCACCGCGAGACGTTCCAACTGGCCTCGCAGTCCATCCCGCAACAGCTCCGTCCGCTGCGCGGCCGCGCTGAAACGGATCGAGACCTCGGTCACTTCGCCGGTTCGAACGGCGTCCAACCGAACCACAAGCGAGAGAGTCGCCGAGTCGTAGTGCCAGCCCGGCCGGGAGGAATCCGCCGCCACCGCCAGCGGCTGACCGCCGACGATCACGGTCTCGGCCGGCCAGACATCGCGCAGGCGAATCTCGATCGGCCGCTCGCTCCGCATCCCCGGGAAGCGGCCCTGCACCGGCCCGATCACGATGCGGCGCGTGTCGCCTTCCATCGCGTGTCGAACCGGCAGCCACGCGAACTGGTCTGCCTGATAACCGATCGTGCCGCCGTCGTCGTCATAGACGCGCGTCTCGCCCGATTCGCCGGGGAAGATATGCAGGATGAGCGGATCGGTCGGAGCCGTCGCTGACGTCATTCGCCGCGGACCGGCCGCCACGATCCCGCCGCCGCGCACGAACAGCGGCAACTCATCGAGTGAGGAGAGGACAATCGCCTCCGACGGCCCGCGATAGGTCCGCCCGCTGAACCAGTGCGTCCACTCGCCGGGTGGAATCCAGACCCGCGTCAACGCCCGCCCGGAGATGCGGTTCCGACGGCGAAGCACCGGCGCAACGAGCAGTTCATCGCCGAACAGGTACTCGTCCGGCCGGCGATACGCCTCCTCGATCTCTGGCCACGCGTAGTAGAGCGGCCGACAGAGCGGCATCGCCGTGTCGTAGCATTGCCGCGCCGCGGTGTAGATGTACGGCAGCAGCTCGTAGCGAAGGTGGAATGCGGTCCGCGCCGCACGGAACACATCGTCGGGAAAGGCCCAGATCCGTCGCTCCGCCTCCGGGTTCTTGGTCGTGTGGGTCCGCAGGATCGGGCTGAAGCCGCCCCACTGGATCCACCGCGCGTACAGTTCCGGTTCGACCGCGCCGGGCTGATGCCCGCCGATATCGTGGCTCCAGTACGCGTAGCCGACATTGCCCGCCGTCGAGGTGAAGTACGGCTGAAACGCCAGCGAGGCCCAGTTGCAATAGGTATCGCCGGAAAACCCGATCTGGTAGCGGTGGTTCCCCAGTCCGCCCCAGCGACTGAAGATCAGCGGACGCCGCCCGCCGCGCTCCGGGTTGCGCTCCATGTCGACCCAGTGCAGGTGGTTCAGCCACGTCAGCGGATCGAGGTTCGCGATCTTCGTCTGCGTCCCCTGCTGCCAGTCGATCCACCAGAAGTCGACGCCGTCGCGCTCCAGCGGATGGTGCAGCAGCCGAAAGTACGCCTCCATGTAGCGTGGATCGGTGCAGTCGAACGGAACAGCCTCGACCGTCTCCGGATCGAGTCCCAACGCCCGCGCGAACTCCGGGAACGCCTTCTCGTGCTTCGCGACGCCGTCGGCCGGGTGCAGGTTCAGCGTCACCCGCAGCCCCTGCTCGTGCGCCCAGCGGAGGAATCCCGCCGGATCGGGAAAGTACTGCGGATTCCACGTGTAGCCCGTCCACCCATCGAGATGCCAGTCCATGTCGACGACCAGCACGTCGAGCGGCACGTCGTGCTCGCGGAACTGCCGCACCAGGTCGCGCAACTCCGAGTCGCTGTAGGCCCAGTAGCGCGACCACCACGCGCCGAACACGAAGCGCGGCGGGAGCGGAATCCGCCCGGCCACTGCCGTAAAGTCGCGCAGCGCCCGCGTGTAGTCGCGGCCGTAGCCGAAGAAGTACCAGTCGAGCGCCTTCGCATCGCGCCGCGGCGCGACCCACGGCGGGTCGGCGTCGGTCAGCAGCGGCCGCTGCGAATCATCGACGACCACCCATCCATCACGCGACAGCAATCCGGGCTCGAGCGGGCAACTGCCGGAGATGCTGTCGAGCGTCCGCGTGGTGCCGAGCAGGTTGCCGGAGTCGCGCTGCGACGGGTCCCATGTGAAGTTCGGCCCGCTTCCGCGCAGCGCGACCGAGAGGTTGCCCTTCGCAAACCGCCCTGCGTCGGGCCGGTAGCGAAGCGTCAACTCGTCGGTCTCGATCGTGACCCAGCCGCCGTCGCGCGTCGACGAGAACCGCGGCACCGGCGTTCGACGATGGACGAACGCCAGCGATGCGCGATCCTCGAACCGCCCGGACGCCGACCACTCCATGCGGATCATCGCCGGCGTCAAGACCGTGAATCGGGCGTTGCCTGCGACGACCTGCGCCTTCGGATCGGCCTTCGGCTCGGCGCGCTCCGCGCCGAGCGCACACGCCCCGCTCGAGAGCATCAACATGATGACAACATTCCAGTTCCGAGGCCGCATACGGCCCTTTCCCATTCGCGCCCGCGCCGGCGCCGCGCGGTCCCGCATCTCAGTTCAACCGCTCGGAAGCGATTCCGGCCATCAACCGCATCACGACGTCCTGCGACGCCGCGCCGCGCGCGACCTCGCCGACGATCCGACCGCCCGCCAGGACGACGATGCGCGTGCTCAAGTGTAGCAGCTCCGGCAGTTCGGAGCTGATGAGCAACACGGCGCGGCCCTCGGCAGCAAGGCGATCGATCAGGGCGTGAATCTCCGCCTTCGCGCCGACATCGACGCCGCGCGTCGGCTCGTCGAGGATCAGGATCGGACAGCGCCGCGCCAGCCACTTCGCCAGCGCCACCTTCTGCTGATTCCCGCCGGACAGGCTGGCCGTCGGCGTATCCGCGTGCGGCGCCTTGACGCGGAGTTGCCCGAACAGCTCGCCCGCCATGCCCCGCTCGCGCCGCTGGTTCAGCCATCCGCCGCGCGACAGCGTTGGCAGCATCGCCAGCGAGACGTTTTCACGGCACGTCATCGAAAGCACCAGGCCCTGCCGCTTGCGGTCCTCCGGAAGAAGCCCGATCCCCAGATCGATCGCGTCGCGCGGCGAGCGGATCGTCACCGGCCGACCATCGACGCGGATCGCGCCGCGATCGAACCGGTCGATGCCGAAGATCGCCCGCGCCAGCTCGCTGCGGCCCGCGCCGACCAGTCCCGCGAGCCCGACGATTTCGCCGCCGTGAATCGTCAGCGTGACGTCCTCGAACCGGCCGGCTGCCGTCAAATGCTGAACGTCGAGTCGTACCGCGCCGCGCGGTTCGGCTTTGTGCGCGGGGAAGCACTCGCCGATGGGCCGGCCGATCATGAGCTGCACAATCTCATCCGTCGTCGTCTCGCTCGCGCGCCGCGTCCGAACGTGCTGTCCGTCGCGCAGGACCGTGATCCGGTCGCAGAGCCGCAGCACCTCGTCCATGCGGTGCGATACGTACAGGATCGTCACGCCGCGCGAGCGCAGATCGGCGATGATCTCGAACAAGCGCTGCGACTCGACCTGCGAGAGCGAGCTGGTCGGCTCATCCATGACGATGATCCGCGCGCCGCGCCCGACGGCTTCGGCGATCTGCACGAGCTGCTCCTGCGCGGTCGACAGCCGTTCGATCGGAATCCGCGGATCGACCTCCAGCCCGACGCGCGCGAGCATCCCGCGGGCCTGCTGCTGCATGTCGCGCCAGCGGACCCAGCCGCGCCGCGAGGGAAGCCGCGACAGGAACAGATTCTCCGCGATCGAGAGGTTCGGGCAGAACGCCAACTCCTGATGCACGATGCTGATGCCCGCTGCCGCCGCATCCGACGGCGTGCGGAACCGAATCGCCCGGCCGTCGAGCCGCAGCACGCCGCCGTCGGGCCGCAGCACGCCCGCGACGATCTTCCCGAGGGTACTTTTGCCGGCGCCGTTCTCGCCCATGAGCGCGTGACATTCGCCCGGCGCGACGTCGAACGTCACGCCGTCCAGCGCCATCACGCCCGGAAACCGTTTGGTAACGCCCTCGAAACAAAGGATCGGCGGGGACGTCGTGGTCACGAAGTTGCCCGAGAAAAAATGCCGGCGACCGACGCCGTCTAGACCTGCGTCGTCGTGTACGACTTCCAGTGGTGCAGCGTCGTGATGACCATCCACACCGCGCCGATGCCGTAGGTGACGCCGCCGAGGATGCCGCGCCACTGCGCCGGCGCAAACTGCGCATCGACCGTCCAAAGGTGGTCGATCGCCACACCCACCGAGATGAAATAGAACACGAAGAAGACCACCATGAAGCAGCCGACAAAGTTCTTGTCGAGCAGCCGCAACTGCTGATTCGATTCCAGCCACGCCTCCCAGCCCGACGCGCCCTCGATCTTCGGCTCGATGTTCTCGCGGATGAAATGGCCGCAGCGCATCAGCGCATTCTGCTCCGCCACGAACAGGATTGCCAGCACCATGACCAGGAACGGAAGCATCGGCGCGACGTTGCCGAGCTGCTGCTGCTCGGCCAGAAAGGCGATGATCGGAATCGAGATCAACCCGAGCAGGACGATGAGGAACGCGCGCTGCTTGGTGGCCTTGATTTCCGCGCGCAACGTGATGAACTGCTCGCGCAGAAACTCGTTCTTGTCCACTGGGGCACCTCCTTCAGACGGGACGCCGGATCGCAAATCCGGACTTCGCCCGAGCTCGGCGCGCAGGTCGCATACGACGCGCCCGCACCCGCCGGCCGCTCGCATCGCGTCCGGCCAGTGTACGCGACGCGAACCGCCGTTGCACGCAGCGTGAAGCGTTTTACCAGCGGCGATTTGCCCCCCGCCGTCAACGCTTGCCCAGCCAGCGCTCCCAATTCCGGCCGTACGCCGCCACGTTCTCGCGCGTCACGCGATCGAGCTGCGCCATATCTCGCGCTCCGGACGGGGATTGCCCGAGATGCAGCTTCTCAATGATGAGTTCGACGCTGCGGTGCCCCCAGTCGTATACCCGCTGCGCCAGCAGCGCCTGAACGACCCCCTTTTCCACGTACTTCAACTGCGCCGGAAGCGCATCGACGGCCACGATCTTCACCCGCCCCGGCTCCCAGTTCATCAGCGCATCGGAGAACAGCGGCCAGCCCCCGACCATCGCCCACCCGGCGATGTCCGGGTGCGCCGTCTGCACCTCCTGCACCTTGGCCGCTGCGTCCTGCGCCGTCTCCTTGTGATAGTACACGTCCGCCAGCTTCAGCTCCGCGTGTCTCGCCAGTTCCGCGCGCACGCCGCGGACCCGCGCCTGGAGATTGGGCGCAGTCTGATTGCCGGCCAAGATCGCAATCCGGCCGCCGCCCGGCCCGAGCGCCTTCGACAGTTCGCGCAGCACGGCGCGGCCGCACTCCTCGTCGTCGATTCCGTGATAGACGAAGCGCTTGCTGTTCGGCGCATCGGAGTCGAAGCACGTCACGAGGATGCCGCGCGCAACCGCCTTGTCGATGGCCGGCGTGACCTTCGCCGCGTCCGTGCAACTGATCGCGATCGCGTCCACGCCGACGACCGTAAGCTGCTCGACGAAGCCGGACTGCTTCTGTGCATCCTCGTCCGCGGGCGTGCGCCACAGGATCTCGACCTCGATCCCGTACTTGCGGCCCAGTTCGCGCGCGGCATCCTCCGCGCCAACCCGCGCCGCCAGAAAGATCGGGTTGCTCTCGCTCTTGGCGATCAGGCCGATCTTGTACCGGGTCGGATCCGCCGCGAACGCGGATTGCAACGCGACACAGACACTCGCCGCCGGGAACAGCACGCGCCGAAACATGAACAGCACCCTCCGTACGATCGTGACGCAACGATTGTCGCCCCCCGCATCATGGGCCGCAACCGCGCCGCGTATCCTCCGCCCGCACGCAACGGATGAATCGACGCCGCGCGACGCGACGCCGGGGCTACGGCCGAAGCATCCGCCGCTCGCCGAGCGTTGCGCTCATGCGATCCAGCACCACCGCCGCGATGATGACCGCGCCCTTGATGATCTCCGTGTAGTTCTGGTCGATTTCGAGGATCACGATGCCGTTCGCGATCAACTGGATCACCAGCGCGCCGAGCAACGCGCCGATCGCCGAACCACGCCCGCCCGACAGGCTCGCGCCACCGACGACCGCCGCCGCGATCACGTCCAGCTCGTACCCGCGCCCGGTCGAGGAATCCGCTGCCCCGAACACGCCGATGCTGATCACCGCCGCGATCCCCGCCGCCAGTCCGCCCAGCCCAAAGACGAGCACCTTGATCCGGCCGACCGGCAGCCCCGAGAACAGGCTCGCCGTCTCGTTGCCGCCGATGGCGTGAACCTGCCGTCCCGGCACCGTGTGCCGCAGGAACAGATGCCCGGCCGCGACCACGAGCACGACGATGACGATCGGCACGATCGTCAGGTCGCCGGCGCTGTAGCGGAAAAACTCTCCGAACGCCGGCGGATAATCCGTAATCGCCTGCGCGCGCGTCGTGACGAACGCGATGCCGCGGAAGATCGACATCGTCCCAAGCGTGATGATGAACGGATGCACGCGGAGCAGCACGACCATCAGCCCGTTCGCGATGCCGCACGCCAACCCGACGCCGATCGTCAACAGCACGCCCGCGATGCCGCCCCACACCGCCGATGCCCCGTCCCACGGTCCCGTCGGTCCGAACGCTCGCAGCAACATCGCGCCGCTGACCGCCGCGAGGCAGTAGATCGACCCCACCGATAGGTCGATCCCACCCGCGATGATCAGCACCGTCGCGCCGACGGCCATCACCGCCGTCCACGAGCAGCTCTTAAGAATGTTGTCGAAGTTTGCCCGCTGGAGAAACTTGTTGACCTCGACCTGTCCGGTCACGCGGCCCGTCGCCGGATCACGCTGCTTGATCGTCACGCTCCCGCCGAAGACCGCCAGCAGTCCGCCCAACAGCACGACGACCGCCAGAAGGCCGGTCTCTTTCGCACGGAAGATGTCGAGCATGGGCCGTCCGCGCCAGTCGCCGTCCGACGCGCCCAAACGGGCGTCGGACCTGCGTCGGCACACTGCGGCCGCAAGGTGTGAAAGTCAAGACGTCCGCGCGCTGCGCGTCGCGCGGCGACACAGGATGGTCAGTTCCCGCAGTTCCGCCGTCAGCGACTCCAGCTCGCCGCGGAGCCGATGCAGCTCGCCGAGCCGCGCCGCGGCCTCGCCGGTCGATCCCGGCATGCCGACGGGCTCCGCGCCGCCGGGCGCCTCGACCGATGGCGACAGTTCCACAAACCGCGCTCGCAGCGCCCGCTCGATCGCCTCCAGCCGCTGTGGAAGTTCCTCCGCAATCTCCGCCGTCGGGATCGCCGGCTCGATGTCGATGGGCTCCGGCTGCGTCGAATCCGGCTCGGGTCCGATCGGGTCCATGCGGTCGATTCCTGCTCGATCATCGCCGGCGACGCTGTACCGCCGCCCGACGACAAATCTCATCGTGTTCCTAAGGCGTCATCGCGCCGCCGGGCGATGATTCATTCCGCGGCGCGTGGACCTCGCGCGAGCCCCACGGCGACGTCGCCAGCATCCCCATGCCGATCAGAATCGCCGCAACCCACGCGCCCATCGCCAGGTACAGGTGCTTTCGCGAATGCCACATGCGAAACCCCCACGCCCCGGCCGCGCGGAATCCGCACGCCGGGCCTCGCCCTCACTATCGTTCCGCACGCAGCTCCGCTTCAGGATCAAGGTCCCGCGCCGCACCGGATCGACGCAAGGCTCCCATAATCGCGGCCTCGACCGACTCAGCCGCGATCCGACGCGCGCGGCCGCGCTCGCTCAGCGCCGGCCGAATCCCCCGCGCAAGAAAACGGAGCGCGCCGGTCTCTGCCACCGACGCGCTCCGAAGTCAATCCGAGTCTGGCGCGACCGCTCAGCCCTTCTTGCAATCGCCGCAGCCGTCCTTCGGGCACGGACTCTTGCAGCCCTCGCAGTACTTCACCTTCGGACAGCCCGCGTACATCTTGCACGACGAACAAAGCGTCCCGGCCTTCGCCGTCATGCCGCAGCCCGGACACTTCGCATCGCCCACCAACATGAACTGGTTGCACATCTTGCAGTACTTCCCGGCCGGCACGTCCATGTTGCATTTGTCGCAGTGCACCATCTTCTGCGTCGAGCGGACCGCCAGCATCTGGCAGTGCTTGCAATAGTCGCCTTCCGCCATCTGCTTGCCGCAGCCGGCGCATTGCATCATCGCCGACTCCTTCATGCCGCCGCCTTCGCACCCGACGACCAGCAGACCCGCCATCGACACCAGCATCCCGAGGGCAATCAGGGATCTCGACATGGCTTCTCCTTTCAAACTCGCCGCGACAGGCGCTCGCGGACGATCGTATCGGCTACGCCCGGCCGGTCAAGCCGGATGGAATGCGGCCGCGCCGCCTGCTACAACGCCGGCTGGCGCCGGCCGAACGCGATGACTTCGTTCATGCTTCCGGAGCGGAAGCCGCGCAGGTCGAGCGTGACGTACTGATAGCCGAACTCGCGAAACGCCGCGTCGATCTTCGCCCGCAACGCCGGATCGGCCAGCTCCGCGACGCGCTCGGCCGGGACCTCGATCCGCGCCAGTGTGTCGTGGTGCCGGACGCGGCACTCACGATACCCCAGCTCGCGCAGGAACGCCTCGGCCCGCTCGATGCGGCGGAGCTTCTCCGGCGTGATCGTCTCGCCGTACTGAACGCGGCTCGACAGGCACGGGCTGGCCGGCTTGTCGAACGTCGGCAGGCCGAGGCGCTGCGACAGCTCGCGGATCTCCGCCTTCGTCAGGCCCGCCTCGGCCGCCGGCGCGCGGACGCGATGCTCGCTCGCCGCGGCCAGTCCCGGGCGATAGTCGCCGAGGTCGTCCGCGTTGACGCCGCTGATCGTCGCGCTCAGTCCGTGCGCCACGAGCACCGGCCCCATCTTCTCGTAGAGTTCAGTCTTGCAGTAGTAGCAGCGATTCGTCGGGTTCGCGAGGTAGTTCGGATCGGAGAACTCCTGCGTCTCGATCACGACGTGCCGCGCACTGAGCCGCCGCGCCAACTCCGCCGCCTGCACGTACTCGTCGCCGGCCAGGCTGTCGCTCCGCCCCGTGACGGCCAGGACGTTCTCCGCCCCCAGCGTGTCGAGGGCGACCTTGAGCACGAAGGTCGAATCCACACCGGCCGAAAACGCCACCGCGACGCGCCTCAGCTCGCGGAGAATGCCGCGCATGCGTTCGAGCTTCTCATCGAGCGTTGCATTGGGTTGATCGATCGTCGCCTTCGCCATGTCGCCGGTCCCGCAAGCGACATTATAGCGTCGGCAAGGGTACGATCACGCCCCGTTGTTCCGCGTGCGGCCGAGCATCTCGCGGCACGCACGATCGCGCCACCCGGGAATCGGTGACGACCGGCGATCGCACGTCACCGAAGCGCGCACCCGATCAGCACCGCCGCGATTGCGAACAGCAGCCAGCTTCCGGCCAACAAACCTCCACCGATCCACACGCGCCGCGCATCGGCAATTACTCCAGTGTTTCGAAGCGCGCTCCACAATGCAGGCAACGCACGGAAAGCCCGTTGAAAAGCAACCCCCGACGAAAAAACGACCGGCCGCAAGCCGGGCATCGAATCGCGTACAGCCGGATCAGCTGGATCGCGAATCCGATCGCGCCCAGAGACATCAACCCGAGCGCCAATACGCCGGACCACCAACCAGCAGGCCACAGGCGCACAATCGCAAGGCAGACCGGCCATGGCGCCGCGGCGATCAGGAACGCCGACCACCGTAGGCGATTGGCGCGGCGTTGCCAATCAGACCGGTGCCGCAACAAGAGCCTCCTTGGAAGTGAAAACGCCGATTATGGAATCAATTTCTGGTCTTCCCGGCTCCTCTGAGGTCCTTGAATCGCACGGAACGCACAGGTACAGGCCGGCGGTGCTCCGTCCCGCAAGCGCCATTATAGCGTCGGCAAGGGTACGATCACGCCCCGTTGTTCCGCGTGCGGCCGCGCATCTCGCGGCACGCACGATCCTGCCACCCGGCAATCGGTGACGACCGGCGATCGCACATCACCGACGCGCGCACCTGATCAGCACCGCCGCGATTGCGAACAGCAACCAGCTTCCGGCCAACAGACCTCCACCGATCCACACGCGCCGCGCATGCAGCGCGGGGGAATGCCGTGCGTTCACGCACAGGCAGCCCAGCGCCAAGGCCGCCGCCCCAAAGACCAACATGACCAGCACTCGGGTCGCCACCACGCAGGCGACTGGGCGAAGTCCGGCGCCCCCGGTGGCGGCCGGTGATCCGCCCGTTGATGGTCCGTACACGACATCCGTATGTGTTTGTTCCACCCACACCCAGAACGCCGCGACGCTCACCATAGTCAGGCACGCGGAGAACACGAGAAGTGGCGCGGCCCATCGATGGATCGGCGACTGGTCCGGGACATGAGGGCGCGTCGCAACGTCGGCCTCGCGATCGCCGGGTGAACACCGCTCGTCGATTTCACCGGTCCAACGCCGCCGAAGGGCCGCCAGCTCATACGCCTCGCCGCACTCCGGGCAACGACCCGACGCCGGCAGGCCGCGGAGGTAGTATCCGCAGTTGTGGCAGACGCGATAAGACATCGCGGCGACGCGGATGCGCATTCGAATCGGAAGCAACACGCCCAGCAGCGCCAGGATCACCGCCGCCCACGCAATGACCAGTGTCACCGTCCGCTGATATTCGCCTGGCAGGAAGGGCTGTGCAATGTACAGCGCGCCCGCCAGGACGTACGCGACGGCGAGCCGCCGATACTGCGTTCGCAGCGGCCCGGCCTGTATGCGCCACGAGGTTCGCATTGTGGACGTCCGTTTTATCGGCTCATCGCATTCCGGTGGTGCGAGTGCAGAGCAGTACCATGGGTTCGTCGCTTTGTCAGACAATTGTGCGATCCAGATCGCCAGGATGCGCTCACGCCTTTCATTGATTCTCCACGCCGTAAGTCATTGAGTACACTCCAACAGGATTGGCTCACGCCACACTTCTTGCTCACAGTGGTATAACTCGGTCGGCGGAACTGTATTCAGGTACAAAGAGAGTCCTCCGAATCCGAATGAGAGCCCGGTCACGAGGGCTATCCATCCAGGTGGGCCCAGGCCAAGGCCGCCAGCGATACCGATTGGAACACCCCAGCCGAGGCTCAACCCTCCAAAGAAATTAGACATGTCAGCTCATCCGCCATCGTCGAAAGTGATCTGAATCTCATACTCAACATAGTATAGCGTATCAGTTTCCTCGTCGTATTCGAAGCCAGACCACCAACGGTTTCGGTCCAGACCCGCAACCCCATCGGGTCGATCGAAGCTGCCGGGCGGAGCGTGTATGAGTAACAGTTCAGCCCGCCCCGAATCCCGATCGGATCCCGCTGCACGAAACGGCCCGGCGCGGGCATCGCACATCCTACGCGGCTGGCGTCTGCGGTTCACGATCCGACGATCCCGATGGGCCAGACGCGCCCGGCCGAGTCGTAGTACAGCACGCTGGCGGCGTAGTCGTCCGTCCCGACCGGATGGCGGATCACGCGGACCGGTTCGCCCGCGTCGGCCACCAGCATGTAGCTCGCGTGGCCGGCCAGGTCGTAGGCGAAGTCGACGCGCCGGACAAGTTCGTCCTGGCCATCCCGGCTCTCGTAGCCCATAAGCCGGTTGCGGCGGTGGTGACAAGTCGACGACTGTCCCTACTATTCCATTATTCCTCCCTGTTCTTGACACACCACCGCAGCAGGGCAAACGCCAGCGGGACGCCAGAAAGGCAATAGGACATGAGGAGGCCGAGGCCCCAAGCTGAAATCCCGTTGAATTCATACACGGCTGCGAGCAGAAAATAGTAGACGACCAGAACTATCAGAGCAGGGACCAGCTTCTCTAGCACAGACTTACGGATCCACACTACCGCAAAGCCCAAGGCGACGATCGGGCATGCCGCCGAAAGCGACAGCAGCCATGTTCAAACAGTTTTGCCCCACATTATGTCCGGCTCGTTCATCGCACACTCAGCTCGATTCTACATTGTTAATATCGAGGGATAATTGGCGGCTTATCGTGAAATAGCTTGCTCGCGACAGTTCGACAGTTACGCCCCAGCAGAAAGTACCTCCTGTAATTGAACTTCTTCACGGCATTACGTAGCGTCGAAGCGGTCACCCCTCGATGCGGGCCGACGACGAGCCGGCCGATCGAAACTGAGGTGATTGGAAGTACGTATGGTGGATGCCTCTCGCAAGGATCGTTAGGAACGTGAGAAATAGCAGAGCATTTCCGAGCCAGATCCATCGCAGCCGGGCGCGATCGGCGGGATCATCCAGTCGCAGGCCGCAGTTCCAGCAGGTGCGGGTAAACGGCGACACGAAGAAATCTTCTCGAACGAAGAATCGCTCGCCGCACTTCGGGCAACATCGAAGGCCGTTTCGAAGCATGTGCCGGAAAACAACGAATCCACCAGCGAACAGGACGATCGCCTCAGGAATCGGCTTTGCGATGCCCAAGTACCGGCTAAACTCAGCAGTCGCGATAAAGCACGCGAACGTCAAGCCTGAATAGAACAGGAACAAGGGGACCGTGCTGCGCAAAGCCCGAATGTCCCGATGAGAGGTCGGCGCGGTCACGTTCGGAACGTCTGAGCTCATTGGATCTCGTCCGACACCGTGACCTCAGCGTACCCCGAATTCCCACACCCAAAGCCAACTCCAAGCTGTAAGCCTACAAAAGGGTTCCCGGGCTCCTCGATGCTTGTCGGCCCCCCAGAGACTACTGCGCCATTGAACAACCCTACATTCGCTCCAATCTCGGATCCAGCACCGACGAGATCGCTCACACCTGGTGCGGTCGTCGCAGTGCATGTAACTCCGCCTGAAACGGAAGACCCCCCCGACACTCCAGCTCCCCGGGTCCGTATGACCTTCACGTTAAGGTCCTGATCGACATGTATGCCGATATTGACAGAAACATCCAATCCGAACAGGTTAATCTGAAGCTGAATCCCAACGCCGAAGGTCCAAAGGCCAAGTGGATCGACAGCGAGGACCGGCTTTAGTCTGGCATAAAGGAAACGGTTCGTTCCGCCGACAATCCCGATCGGATCCCGCTGCAAGAACCGCCCGGTCGCCGGGTCGTACCAGCGCTCGCCGACGTGCTGCCAGCCGGCCGAGGGCGGGGCCAGCGTCTCCGGCCCGACCGCCAGCAGACCCGTCTCGTAGCCCCAGTCGCCCGCGCGGCGCACCCGCGTGAGGCGGTTCTCGCAGTCGTAGTCGTACAGGTACGTGCCAACTTCGTCACGGATCATGAGTGCGGAGACCGAATTAATGACGTTTCTATTCGGACTTCAGGCGGTTACCTGGCTCGCGCGCCAGTCGAAGCGACGCCACCCCACTCGGCTCAATACCAAGCACGGCGCGCTCAGCTCCAGTATCATCAAACATCCGAAGCCATGGTATGATGGTGTTCCGAACCGGCTTTAGGGAAAGATCCAGGGAGGCCTTCACTGATACGTTGGTGAACTGGAGTGATCCTCCCGGCGAGCCTTTGTCTCCACCCGCGAGCAAGATATTGGAGCCGTCCAGGCCCTCGAGACGAAGAAACCCAGCTGAACGCGCAATTGCCTGGAGGTTTACTAGCATGGCGGCCCGCTCTACGCCGCCTTCGTCCCAAAAAGTCAAGGCCGGCGATCCATCGGCAAGTAGCGCTAATCGACCACGCAGGGCGCCCTTCGCGTCATAAAGCCGAATACTGGGCCCCTTGAACCGGCCGTCAAACGCGAACTCCGCAACCCGGCGACCCCTATCATCGACGAGTTGGAATTCATGAGCGGCGACCATTCGTGCAGCATTCGAACCGACCTCCCTGCGATGGGTTGCAAAGACCAAGGCACCGCTCCATGCCTTCGAGCCGTACGGCGCAAGTGCGACGAATCCCAATACAAAAAGAACCCCCGCGAAAAGCCGACGTTGCCGCATCGCGCGACCCTCGCAGTTGGTGACATGTTCCCGCATCTCGCGCACCGCGGCGGCCAGTTTCTCAAACTCATGGCCATAGGAATCTCTCGCTATCGGCATTTCTTTGCTCCGATCACGGGTCCGACCGATTACGGACATGCGTCCGGACACGGAAAATCTCGCTAGGAATATACTCACAATTCTCATACACGCAGCCCGCCGTCACGACTCCGGCTGCGATAAGACAAGCGGCGCACGCGGGAGTGTTGCCGTATACACACATGGCCAGGCAGAAGTTTACTTCAGCTGGATTGTCAACGTAGACGATCAATCCCACGCACTGCATTAGACCGGCCAAATCACACGAGAAGTCCCATGGGCGCTCGCACAGTGGATGCGCGCCACCCAGGGGAGTGATTTCTTGTCCGCAGGTTGAGCGCTGGTAGCTGAAAATGGCGTTATCGGCGGTGGGTGCACGGCACTCTGGATAGCTCGCAATTCGATCGCAGTAGTCGTAACAGCTTGCTTCACATGGGCCACATCGATCGCAGTTTAGTATAGAACCGGCAGCACCCTGAGCTACAACGCGTCCACACTGTTCGTCAAGCTCGTTACACTTGCTGTAGCAGGCTAACCTGTCGGGAGGGCCGTCAGGGCAGTCTTCGCCGGGATCAACACCCGGCACTGCTGTTCCGCAGCGCCCTTGAGTTCCACCTCGAACTGTATTCCCACCTACACATGCCTCCCCGTAACTAATCGCCATCAGTCCTGGCGCCGCTGTTGCCGTGCTGTCTCCCGATTGCGAGTATTGGTACATGTTCTGTTCGTCGTGATACTTAGCGGAGGCGCGCTGCGCAAATCGGCCAAGCGTTGGCACGTATTCCCGAGCTCGACTTTGATAGTGCATGACTTCGCAGTTGATCACTTGTCCTTGACGTAGGAACGGATTGCCCACCGCCGAGACCGCGAGCGGATCACCCGCGCCATCCGACAGGTAGGCCGTGCCGTACGGATCGAGCATCGCCCGCTCGGCGAGGGCCGCGTTCGCATCCGTCAGCGCCAGGACGTTGAACAGCGCATCGGCGTGGTAGTAGTACGTGTCCCACGATTGGCCATCGCGGACCAGCATCGCCACGTGGTCATCGACGTAGGCCGCACTCGACTGGTTGGAGCGGAGATTCGACATCTGCGCCGTCCCCGGACCGGCATGGATGAACATCTGGCGGACGGTCTGCGACTGGCCGGACACGTCCCGGACCTCCAGGAGCTGCCACGCGAAATTATAGACCAAAAGCGTCGTGCCCGTCGTCCGCCGGGATGGCCCGCGTCGCCTCCGCCGCTACGACGCACGAATGCGGTTCTGCTCGGCCACGCGCGTACCACACTCCGGGCAGATGCCGCTGGTATTTCCGATGAGATTATAGCCGCAGCGCGGCGTCGTAGCCGTGGCGGGATCCGCGATGACGCGCCGGGGTGACGCGGCGACCTTGCCCGACCGATACCTCGAACCCAGGAGATGGAACGTGCGCTCCGATACACAGAGGCGCACGATATTCAGCGCCGCGCTCCACTGTCTTTCTTAATTGCTCCCTCCAATCGTGAAATCAGAACATCGATCCGGTCTGCCTGTTCCTCCCACCGAGACAACAAGCGCTCATAGCGCTCCTGGTGCT
>JAKLKO010000017.1 GCA_023150615.1 Phycisphaerae bacterium | reverse complement strand
GATGCCTCCGCTGGCGGCGCCGTGGTCGTTGGCTACAGCAATTCCGTGAACACAGGATTACCGCCGAACGCGGAGGCATTCCGCTGGACGGCCAACGATGGCATGATCGGCTTGGGTGATCTGCCCGGCAGCGGTTTCTGGAGCGAGGCACGGGGCGTCTCTGCGGATGGTACGGTCGTTGTCGGCAGCGGCCGATCGACCGCCGGCGGGGCGTTTCGTTGGACGGCCGAGACGGGCATGGTCAACCTCGGTGATCTGCCGGGTGGAACGGTCGGGGGCGCGGCGAATGCGATCTCCTCGGACGGACGGGTCATCGTCGGGGAAAGCCGATCGACATCGGGAGTGGAAGGGTTTCTCTGGACGGCCGAAACGGGCATGGTCGGACTCGGGGACCTGCCGGGAGGATCGTTCACAAGCCGAGCGCTTGCTGTGTCGGCGGATGGGCGGTTTATTACCGGCGTTTCCGAGTCGGCGATCGGTGACGAGGCGTTTCTGTGGAGCGCCGACGCGGGGATGATCGGGCTGGGTTATCTGCCCGGGAGTTCCGAGTTCGCGCGAGGTTTGGGAGTCACTGCGGACGGCGCGGTCGTCGTTGGGGGAAGCATCGACGAAACCGGTGCGCTTGCCGCGTTCATCTGGCGCCCGGAACACGGCATGCGCGCGCTACAGGAAGTTCTCGTCACGGACTATGGCCTTGATCTGACAGGCTGGAGACTAAGGGAAGCTCGCGGACTTTCTGACGACGGCCGTACGATCGTCGGTGTGGGTATCAACCCGCAAGGCGTTTCCGAAGCTTGGATTGCCCGCATCCCCGAGCCCAGTACGGCGGTTCTTCTTCTCGCTGTTTTCGCGCGGTGCGCTGCGCGCCGCCGCGGGGCGCTGCCATGATATGGACGGTCCATCAACAAGCGGCCCGGCGCCTGCCCTTCCAGCCGGCCGTGATGGACAACGGAGCCGCTGTGAGTGCGGGCAGTACACTCGTTTCGAATTGCAGTATTGAAACGTGCCGTGCGGGGAGTCAGCCGCGGGGTCGGGGTGCGTCGACGTCGGCGAGGTACGCCTGCACGTCGGTCTGCGCGGGGCGGATCGCAAGCGAGCGCTGCCACGATTCGCGGGCGAGTTCCTTCCAGCGCGGGTTGCGTTCGCGGTAGTAGAGCTTGATGTAGCTCGTGCCGAGGTTTGCGTAGGCCTCGGCGCAGTCCGGGTTGATTCGTATGACGGCGCGGTACAGCCCGATGGCGCGAACCGGGTCGCCGATCGACTCGTAGCACGCGCCGAGGGCGAGCATGGCGTCGATCGAATCGGGATCGTACTTCCGCGCTTCCTCGAAGAACGGCAGCGCCGCGCCGGGATCGCCGCGCTCGGCCAGCTCCAGCCCGCGCTGATACAGCTTCGCGTAGCGCTCGCGCCGTTCCTGCGGGGAGACGTCCGGCGCGGGGTCCGGCCGCTGGATCACCAAGCCGCCCGTGCGGGCGATCGAGTCGCGATGGCATCCGGCAGCGCCGCACGCGAGCCAGGCGGCCGACAGCAAGAGGGGCGGAAGCGCTCGGATCACGGCGGATCTCCGATCGTGTCGGCTCCCACGGAGCCGAGCGCGTCAAGCTCGTGGATGCACAGGTCGAGTTCGAACCCGGCGGTCGAGTCCGTGCCTGCGTCGGACGCGGCGGGCGGGATCGACGCGGTCGATGTCGCGGCCGGCACGAGCTGGCCCGCGGGAGCGGGCGCGTCTTGCGCCGGGGCGGCATGGTCCGCGTCGCGGTCCGGGATCGCGTGGATCGTCGTGAGCAGGCGCTCGGCCGACGTCGGCAGCTCGATCGGAGCGTCCGGCGCGGCGGCCTGGATGGCCGGCTCGCGTTGCGGCGGTTCGTCGCCGGGATCATCCGGCTCGTCTGCGGACTCCTTCGGTTCGTGGAACTGTGTTCCGGGGAAGTCAAAGTGCAGGCGGACGTCGTGGATCGTGTCGGCGCGACGGAACTGCGGCTTGTAGCGGCGGTAGATCTCGCGGTCGCGCTCGGTCATGTCGGTCGCGCCTTCGACGTGCACGGTGATGAAGACGAGGAGGTCGACGCGCTCCTTGCGCGGGCGCTCCTGCCGCGTGACGATGTCGAGGATGGGGATGTCGCCGAGGCCGGGGACCTTTCGGACGGTGTGGGTGGTTCGGTCGCTGATGAGACCGCCGAGGACGATGGTGTCGCCGTCGCGCATGACGACGCGGGTGTCGATCTCGCGGGTCTGGATTCGCGCGACGCGCAGGCCGGTGGTGCCGACGACGTCCTCGCCGAGGGCGCTGGTCGCGGGGTGCACGAGCATGCTGACGCGTCCGTCGGCCAGGACCGTCGGTGTGACGGAGAGCTGCACGCCGACGGGGATGTAGGTATCGAAGGACTCGGTGGTGGTGCCCTGGTCGGTGATCGTGCTGGTCAGCAGCGGGTACTTCTCGCCGACGAGGATGCTGGCGGAGTGGTTGTTGTAGACCAGCATGCGCGGGTTGGCGAGGAGCCGGATCGCGTTGTCGTCCTGAGTGGCGCGGAACAGGGCCGTGAACTGCGAGAAGTCGACGACGCCGAGCGCCAGTCCGTCGATCGGTCCGGGTGCGAAGTCGGCGCGGCGGAAGAGCGGAAACTCGTGCGCGAGGATCGGCCCGTTGGCGAAGACCTCGGGCGTCCAGTCGATGCCGAGCTGCTTCTGCAACGAGACGCTCATCTCGACGATCCGCGACTCAATCAGCACCTGGCGCGGCGGCGCATCCAGCTCGGCCACCAGGCGCTCGATTTCCTTCACGACGCCGGGCGTGTCGGTGACGATCAGGATCTGCGAGTTGGCGACGTTGCGCTGCGAGCCGTCTTGGCCGCCGGACGGGACGGCGAGTCCGGCCGGGGCGGCGCCGGTGGCGTTGACGACGAGGTCGGAGCGCGACGCGGAACGGAAGGTCGTTCCCTGCGGCGCATCGCCGGACTGCGTTGATTCAAACGTGCCGAGGCCGTATCCCGGTCGGCTGTCCTCACTGAGGACGGTCAGTTTTCCCCACTTGGAAAGCACCGGAACGAGCGCATCGCGCAGGAGCGTGGCGTTGACGCTCCGCGGGCGGAGCACGTTCGTCAACAGCGGCGGCGCGGACTCGTTGGCGGTCGCGCCGGCTGCGGGCTTGACGACGGTGATGATGTCCTCGTGCTGCGTCCACTTGAAGCCGTTGCCCTCGACGAGGGCGGTCAGCGCCTGCCGGACGGGCACATCGGAAAGGGAGACGGTGACGTTGGCGACGACGTCGGGGCCGATGACGAGGTTGAGTCCGCCCTGCTTGGCAAGCAGCCGGAGGGCGTCGGCGATCTCGGAGTTGACGAGCTCGAGCGTGACGCGGCGTTCATTCGGATCCGACGCGGGTTCGGCGGCATCGGTGCGGAATGCACATGCCAGCGCGAACACGAAGATCAGGGCCGGCCCCACTCGCCGCGGGCTATTCATCAACGATCCCCGAGCCGTCGAGATTCGACCGCCTCGACGCCCAACGCGAAGCGGTATTCCCACGCGTCGTCACGTACGACGACCTCGCGATCCGCCACGCGAATCACCCTATAACGATCGTCCAGAACGACGCCCTCCGTGACCAATCGCCCGCCGAGAATCGCGATTCGTCGCCCGCCCTGCCGCGAGATTCCCGTCAATCGCCACGGCGGCGCCGGGTTTCCATCGCCGCTCGAGGCGACACCGGCCGATGCGGCGGGTCCGAAAACCGGCGCGAACGGATCACGGGTCCAGCGGAGCTTGAGCCGCTTTTCCTGCAACATGAGCACCGCCGGACTGATCGCCTCCACGCGCGGCGCCCGGGCGTCCGCCGGCGACGTCGGCGCGGCCTCGACGGGCGGCGAGATGGCGGCGGCGAGTCCCTGTGGCGACGCGGACTCGGCCGAGGCGGGCGCCGGCGTCGAAGAGCCTCCGGCCAGTCCGATCAGCTTCCACACGAGGACGAGCGCGCCGGGCACGAGGACGTAGAGCGCCTTCTTGTCGCGCGGGGTCATGCGGCACCCGCCTTTCGCGCGATGGCCGGCTCGAAGCACTCGACAATGACCTGCGCCCGCAACGGACGGGCCGGGTCCCCGGCGGCCGGTTCGATCTGCAACTCGATGATCCGCGCGGGCAGGCGTTGCGTCGCGCAGCCGTCGAGGAGTTCGGCGAGTTGACGATAGGTGCCGCTGACGATGAGGCGGTAGCGCCGCGCGGCCTTCGCGTGGGGGTTGCCGGGTCGATCGGACGGGACCGGGACGATCTCGTGCACGGTGGTATGGAACCGCCGGCAAGTTTCGCTCAGTCCGGCGACGACGAGGGCGGGGTTTTTCGCATCGCGGAAGCGATCGGCCATGTCTTTTTCGAGCGCCGCGATGCGAGCGCGCTCGTCAGCGGGGACGCAGCGTTCGCGCAGCTCGGACGATGCGCGCATGGCCTGCGCGCTGGTCGCGTTCATCTCCGCGATCATCGACGCCACCTGCACACGGTTCCACCAGAGCGTGACAAGACCGAGGACCACGAGTCCCGCGACGATGCCGAAGGACATCGCGGTCCGCCGGGAGACCGAATCGAGCTTCATGGTCGGCCCCCCCCGTCGCGCTGCGGCAGCGGATAGGCGAGGCGCAGTTCGACGACCATCGTGCCAAGTTGCCGCTCGCGTCGCGCGACGGCGTCGGCCCGCGCGGCTGAGAGCACCTCGACGCGCGAGAAGTAGGGCGAGGCCTGGAGCGTGGCGAGCGTCTGTTCGACCGCCTCGTCGAAGAGCACGCCCTCCTGCGCCGCGTAGAGCACGGCCGTGACCTGAAGCGTGAGTCCGTCCTCGATCGTGCGGGCGGACATCTGGCGGATCTGCATGTTCGTCGGCAGGAGGACGGCCAGTTCCTTGAAGATGCCGACCCAGCGCGGCGAGGTCCGTGCGAAGTCGCCGATCTCGCGTTCGCGGGCCAGGACGCGGTCCGCCTGTGCCTTCCATTCGTTGAGCGCGCGGAGTTCGGCCTGCGTCTTCTCCAGGATCGATGCGTCGCGGGCCTGTGCCTGATCGAGGCCGGAGGTCAGGTGGCGAAACAGCAGCGTTACCAGCAGCAGCGTCGCGGCCAGGGCGGGTCCGACCGACTCGCCGAAGCGCCGGTAGCGCTCGATCCGCTGGCGCTGTCGCACCTCGGGCGGGACGAGATCGGGCAGCGGCCGTTGCGCGAGGAACGCGCCGGCGAGCAGCTCCAGCTCGGGGGCGAACTCGCCGGACAGTCGAATCGTCGCGGCGGCGGCGTCGGTGGAACGCGTCGCGAGCTTGAGTCGCGCGGCGAGGGTCTCGGCCAGGCCCTGTATTCGCGCGCCGGGGCCGGCAAGAGTAAGGCGCGTCACCGAGGCGCCGCTGCCGGAACTCCGCGCGAACGAGAGCCACTGCGTCAGGTGCTTGGCGAACTGCTGGAGCACGGGTTCGAGCAGCGGAAGGAGCCGCGCGGAAGGCACGTTGAGCGATTCGATGACACGGTCGGGCGACGGAATGCCGACCGAGTCCCGCAGGGCGGTGGCCCCGGCTTCGTCGAGCTGGATCACGTCATCGCCGTGGATGATCGGCCGCATGAGGGCGCGGGTGAAATCTGCGAGGCCGAGCGGCAATTCGGAGCTGACGAACGCGTGTCCATCGCGATAGACAACCAGCGTGCTGGCGCGTTCGCCGACGCTCAGGACGGCTTCTATCCCCTTCGCCTCGATGGCCGCCGCAATGCGCCCCCACTCCGCGAGCGCGCTGGGCCCGGCGGTCATCGCGACGAGGCGCACGCGCAGCACATCGCAGAGTTGCGTGACGAGTCGGGCCTGATCGCGATGGATCGCGACCGCGCCGACCCAGGGGGCGGACGATTCTCCGGTCGAGACCGGGGGTTCGACGCAGAGGACTGCTTCCTGCACGTCGTAGTCCAGTTGCTGCGAGAGCTTGAGCTGGACGGCCGAGCGGAGCGCCGGGGCCTTCAGCTCCGGCATTTCGAAGTATGAACAGGTGACGGTCGGGCCGGAGATGACCGCGACGAGATCAGAGCCGCGGCCGTTGTGGGCGGCGACGTGGGCCTCGAGCCGCTCGCGGACCGACGCATCGGCGAGGGCGAGCGACCCTGCGCGCGCTGCATCGGCGCGCCCAAAGGTGGCGGCGTTGCGGAATTCGACCGCGTCGCCGGCGCGGCGGACCTGCACGATCCGCGCGGCGTGTTCGCTGACTTCGAGCATCAGGATGTCGCTGCGTCGCGGCATGTCGAATCCGCCCTATTCCACGGTCACCTCGGTCACGCGCACGTGCTGCTGCCAGGCGCCGTACGAGACGTAGTCGGTGCCCGACGCGGTCACGTGAAACGAGCCGTTCAACAACGACGGGTCGTTCCCGTCGTTGCCGTCGTTCGAGATCGTGCCGATCGCGCCGTCGCCGTCGAGGTCCGCGGCCTGCATGACCTCGCGCACGGCCAGCTCGATGCCGCTCTCGGAGGCGTAGAGCGCGCCGCCGCTGAGGTAGTGGCCGAGATACGCGCGGCTCGCGAGCGCGGTGGTGACGGCCTGCCAGACGACCAGTGCCCCGAGCACCAGCACGGCAACGACAAAGGCGAGCATTGCCACGCCGCGCCGCGTCGCGCGCTGCGTGCGAACCGTCGATCGCCGGAGATTTCGCGTTTTCGTCGTCACCATCCGGTCCTCATGCCGCCGCATCGTTCATGAACCGCCGCAGATAGACGCGCGTCCGCAGTCGGTACGACTCGCCCTTGCCGGCGAGCGTCAGCTCGATCGAAATCTGCCGGATGGCCTCGCGGTCGGCCGACGACGCGGGCAGCGAGGTGATCTCGCTTCCATCGGCGCGCCAGTATCGAAACGTGAGGGCCGAGACGTTCACGGCGGCGCGATGCCACGTCGCGGCCGTATCGATCGTCATCTCGAGCACCGTGCCATTCAGTCGCAGGCCCTTGGCGCCGAACCGCAGGTCGCTCCCGGCGGCGACGCTGATCTGCGCGAGGCCGGCCAGCCCGGCGTCCTGCTCGATCTCGCGGACGTGGCGGAGCATCAGCTCCATGACGCGGGATGCCGCTTCGGACAGGCCGACGCGGTTTGTTGAGCGCCGCATGATCTCGCTGCCTTCGAGCAGCAGCATTCCTGCGGAGAGGCTGATCGCGCCGCCGGCGGCGATCGCCATCACCAACTCGACGAGCGTGAACGCCCGGCCGGATTGTCCCTGTCGGTGTCGATGCACGGTCTAGAACTCCGCAATGATCCGCTCGAGCGTCACACGCCGAGCGCTGCCGTCCCACGACACGGTCACGGTCACGCGTTTGAGGCCCGAGCCGGGCTGGGGCGTGACGAGGTCGTCGGCCACTTCGTCGATCGCGACCGTCCGTTCGAAGGCGTCGTAATCCATCACGGCCTTCTCCTCCGGGAACTCGTCGACGGTGATGGCGGCATAGCCCGCGCCGGCGCGGTAGCGCGTGGCAACGATCTCTTCCATCCGCTCGACGGCGAGGAACGACGCCTGCGTGGCCATGAGCGGATCGACGGCGCGCGTCGCGACCTCGCGGAACGCCGACAGGAGCGGCACGAGGCCGGCGGCCAGCAGCACGGTTCCGAGGGCGACTTCGATCATGGTGAGGGCGCGTCGCGTCATCCGCTGACCTCCACGAGTCCGGAGACGGCGCGAATCGTGAGCATGACGCCACTGTTGAAGGCGATCGTGCCGTCCGCGACGAGCGCGGTCTCGTTCCCGTCGTACGGCGCGCCGAAGCTGTCGAACTCGAGTTCGCCGGTTCCGGCGATCGAGCAAGACGAGAGCGCAGCGCCGCGGAATTCGCCGGCACCGAACTGGACGGCGTCGCTTGATCCGGTCGCCTCATGCACGAGCGGTTGTCGATTCGCCTTGCCGGGATTGGCGGCGTCCTCGACGTAGTAGCGGACGCGGTTCCCGGCGACGTCGATCACGGCCCAGGTCCGGCGGCGCGTGTTGAGCGCGATGCGCTGGAGATACGCGAGGTCGCCGGCGAGTCGGGCCGCGGCGTGCCGCGTGCGGATCGAGCCGAGCGACGAGAGGATCGGTCCGCCGACCGACGCGGCGAGGATCGCCACGAGGACGATCACCGCCACCAGTTCGATCAACGTGAATGCTCGGCCGCGATTGCGCCGATCCGTGGCGCTCACCGGACGGACCTCCGTGCTTGATGCTCGTGGCGACCGGCGGCATCGGACGCGAAGCTCGCCATCCGATGCCGTCGGCACCGTAGATCGCTAGTAGTTGTTTTCGCCGACGCCGGACGTATCTGTGTTTGCCCAGATCTGTCCGTTCGACGCGTTATAGGCCCAGCCGCCGCTCGTACCGCTGACGGTGCCCTTGGTCGCCGTCGAGGCGACGACGTTGTTCTTGGTGGTGTCGGTATCGAACGGGTTGTCGGGAACGCCGTCGAGCATGACCGTTCCGACAGTCGACAGTTCGGTGATCGTCGGATACGTCGGCGTGCCGCCGCCGGTGTCGGTGGCCTTGTAGGCGTAAAAGTTCGCGATGCCGGCGCGCAGCGCGCCCAGCGCGCCCTTGCAGGCGGCCTTCCGCGCCTCGGTGCGATAGTCGAGATACGCCGGCAGCGCGACGGCCGACAGGATCCCGAGGATGACGATGACCGTCACCAGTTCGATCAGCGTGAAACCCTTGCGATTCATGTGGACCCCCTGAGCAAACGGACTCTCACGACGATCCGACCGCGTCCGCGGGATTCAACGATCCGAGGCGCGATCAGGTCGTTCCGACCAGTTTCAGCATTCGGAACATCGGTAAGAAGATGGCCAGCGCAAAGAACAGAATGACGCACGCGAGACATCCAATGAGCACCGGTTCGATCAGGGTCGATAACGTCTTGACGGTGCGCTTCGTCTGCGTGGCGTAATATCGGGCCAGGTAGTCAAAGATCTGATCGGTGCGGCCGGCGTGCTCGCCGATGGCGAGCATGCGCTTGACCAGGGGCGTCAGCCAGCGCGTATCCGCGAAGGCCTCGCCGAGCGTGCGGCCGCCCTCGACGGCGCGGAGCATTTTTTGCACGTCGTGGCGCAGGGCCTCGTTGTCCATGCTGTCGGCGGTGACGCGGAGGGTCTGGAGGATGGGCATGGCCGAGCGCGTCAGGAGCGAGAGCAACTCGACGAGCCGGTGCATGGAGGCGCCGAGAAAGAGCGGACCGAAGACCGGGACGCGAAGCTTTCGATCGTCGATCCAGCGGCGCAGCGCCGTGCTGCGCAGTCCTCGGCGCAGCGCGACGCCCGCGAGGGCGACGCCGACGAGCGCCTCGAGGCCGTGGAGGCGCAGGACGTCGCTCATCCCGAGCACGACGCGCGTCGGCATCGGCAACTCGGCGTTGAACTTCTCGAACATCTCGGCGAACTTCGGAATGACGAAGATCAGCATGACGAGCACTGCGATCGCGAGCGTGATCACGACGAGCGCCGGGTACATCAATGCCGAGCGAACGGCCGAGCGCGTCTCCGCCTCGTCCTCCATGTAGCGCGCCAGCGACCCGAACACCTCGGCGAGATTTCCGGAGGCCTCGCCCGCCGCAAGCGTCTTGCAGTACAGGGACGGAAAATACTCCGGCTCGGCCGAAAGCGCTTCCGCCAGCGTCTGGCCGCCCTCGACACGGGCCGTGATGCGCCGCAGCGCGCCGCGCAACCCGACGTGCTGCGTCTGCTCGGACACGGCGGAGAGTCCGGCCACGACGGGGATGCCGCTTTCGGTGACGGCGGTCATCTGGTGCGTGAAGTCGAGCAGGGCTCGGCGCAGGCCGCCACGGGCGCGGCGCACGGGTGCGTCCTTCGACGCGGCCTTCGCTCCGGTGAGGCTCCGGACCGACAGCGCCGTCTGTCCGCGCGTCTCGAGCAGCGCGACGACCTGGCGCTCGGAGGGCGCCTCCAGCTCGGCGGTCGCCGTGCGGCCTTCGTTCGTGGCGTACTCGACGCGGAATTTCGGCATGCCCTTCGTTCCGTTCGCGTGTTGCGATGTGATCAGGCTGAGCCGGCGACGCGCGCGACTTCTTCAACCGTGGTCAGCCCCGCGCGGAGCTTGAGCAGGCCATCGTCGCGGAGGAACTTCATCCCTTCGGACCGCGCCGTGGCGCGAATCACCTCGGTTGGTTCGCCGCGGACGATCTGTTCACGGTTCTCCTCGGACAACTCGAACAGCTCGTACAACCCCACACGGCTGAGGTAACCGCCGCCGAAGCAGCGCCGGCAGCCCCGGCCGCGTTGTGGGCGGAAGTCGAGCCGATCCGGCGTCAGGCCGATCGCGCGGAGGTGCCGCTCGGCGGGCTGATCGTCCGTCACGCAGTCGGGGCAGATTCGCCGACAGAGCCGCTGGGCCACGACGGCCAGGAGCGACGACGAGATCAGGTACGGCGCAACGCCCATGTCGCGGAGCCGGACGACCGAGCTGACGGAGTCGTTCGTGTGAACGGTGCTGAAGACGAGATGGCCGGTCAGCGCGGCCTGCACGGCGATCTGGGCGGTCTCGCCGTCGCGGATTTCGCCGACCATGACCACATCCGGATCCTGCCGGAGAATGCTTCTCAGGCCGCTGGCGAACGTGAGACTGGCCTCGGGGTTGACCTGCACCTGCCGGATGGCGGGCAGGCGGTACTCGACCGGGTCTTCAATGGCGATGACGTTTCGCTCGGGCGAGGCGACTTCCTTGAGGGCGGCGTAGAGCGTGGTGGACTTGCCGGAGCCGGTCGGCCCGGAGACGAGGATCATGCCGTGCGCGCACTGAATCTGCGCCCGGAAGCGCTCCAGGACCGACGCCTCCATGCCGAGATCGGGCAGCGAGACGGTTTCGGACTCGTTTCGGAGCAGTCGGAGGACGACGGCCTCGCCGTAGATCGAGGGCAGGACGGAGACGCGGACGACGACTTCGCGGTTTCCCGCGCGGTGATGGAACGCGCCGTCCTGCGGCCGGCGGGTCTGGGCGATGTCGATGCGGGCGAGGACCTTGATGCGCGACACCATGGCGCGGTGCAGGGCGAGCGGCGGTGCGGCGACCTCGCGGAGCACGCCGTCGACGCGGATGCGGATGCGGAGCTGGCGGTCCTGCGGTTCGATGTGGATGTCGGACGCGCCCTGGTGCGTCGCCTCGCTGATGAGATTGTCGACGAGACGGATCACGGGCTGGGCGGCGGCGTCGGTGGAGGGTTCCTCTCCGTCGCCGCTCGACAGGGCGGCCTCGGCGGTTTCAAGGTACTTGTGGGCGCCGTAGGCGCGCTCGATCAGGGCCATGATGTCGGAGGGGCTGCCGAGGACCTGCTCGACCTCCTGGCGCGTGCGGCGGCGGACCTGGTCGATGCCGGTCAGGTCGCCGGCGTCGGCCATGACGAGGGTGACGATGCCGTCGAGGACGAAGAGCGGGAACATGACGTGCCGCCGCGCGACTTCCTCGGGGATCAGCTCCGCGTTCTGGAGATTGGCGATGTAGTCGGCGAGGTTGCAGTACGGCACGCCGAGCCGCGCCGCCTTGAGGACGGTGACCTGCGAATCGAGCAGCAGGCGCATCTTGACGAGCGTTTCTTCGAGCGAGCAGCCCTCGCGCGCGGCGCGCTGCTGCGCGTCGTCGAGCTGTTCGGCGGACAGCAGTCCGGTCTCGAGCAGTTGCGTGCGCAGTTCGTCGAACAGCTCAACCGGCATGATCGCCCTTCCCCGGCGCGGGATCGGCCTTCGCGGCGGCGGGCGTCTGCATCGAGCGCGTCAGTTCCGCCAGCCGCTTCGGATCGAGCGCTTCGACGTCGAGGAACTGCAAGCCGATGAGGTAGGTCGGTTTGACGTCGGTCATGATGCAGCGTCGCACGACGGCGAGGATCGAGAAGTCTCCGCCGCCAGGCAGCGTCGTTCGGACGACCATGCGCGTGTTCTTCGGCAGGAGGACGCCGGCGCGCAGGCCCATGCCCCCCTCGCTGACGTCGACGATGGTGAAGCGGTTGTAGACGTCGCCGAAGCCGAAACGGACCTGCGCGGCGTGCTCCGGGTGGATCTCGATCCGCGCGGGAAGCTGCGTTTCGCGGCGCTCGAACTGCCGCGTCTGAACGTTGGTGGAGTCCCAGACCATGGCCATCCCTGCATCGGTCCGACGCGGCGGGGACTTCAGGTCCGCGGTAGCGCGACGGCGGGTTTCGTGGAGACGGCGTCGGCCCGGGCGGGCTACGTGCGCAGGGCCGCGGGCGCGTCCAGCTTCGCGGCGAAGCAGCGGTTGCGCCCGGCCCTCTTTGCGCGGTAGAGCTGCTTATCGGCCGCGGCGATGAACTGCGCCGGCGTCACCTGTGCGAGCGGTCCGGATCGGCTGATGACGCCGATGCTGACCGTCATGCGGAGGACCTGGTCGGCGTGCCGGACGGTCCGCGCGGCGACGGCGACGCGGATTCGTTCGGCGAGCTGCACCGCGGCTTCGACGTCGGTTTCCGTCGCGATGACGGCGAATTCCTCGCCGCCGTAGCGTGCGAGGAAGTCGCTGGCGCGGATGACGCCGGCCATGCACTCGGCGGCGGCGCGCAGGACCTCGTCGCCGGCGACGTGTCCGTAGGTGTCGTTCAGCGACTTGAAGCGGTCGAGGTCGAGCATCAGCAGCGACAGTGAGTTGTGATAGCGTTCGGCGCGTGCCCATTCGGCGGCGAGCTGGCGGTCGAAGGCGGCCCGATTGCCGACGTTCGTGAGCGAATCGACGAGGGCGCGCTTCTCGAGCTGCTGTTTTTCCTCCTCGATGGACTTCTTCTCGGCGCGGATCGTCTCGTTTTCGGCGTGCGTGGCGAGGCTCAGCTCGGCCAGCAGGTGTTTGGCCCGGTCTTCGAGTTCACCCGGATCGGGCAGGTCCTTCAGGGAGATGTCGAGCATCCCCGCGATTTCGCGGAACTGCGCGGAGACTTCGGCCAACTGCTCGTCGGAGACGATTGCGCGAACGCGCTCGCTCGGCGCGGCGTCGAGTCCGCAGAGAACGTCGGCGATGGCCTGCGCGTCCTTCACCGCGCCGGCCAGGAGGCGGGACGCCCGATCGGTCGTGCGGTCCGGCGCGTTCTGATTTCGAACGGCATCGACGAGCAGCGCCGGCAGGCGCCAGCGTCCCAGCAGTTCGGCGCCCAGCTCGACATGATCGGTCGTCAGCGCTGCGCGCTCGTCCTCAACGGCGCTGCGCATCACGCTGCCGACTTTTTCAAGCAGCGCGTCGTACTCGGCCGGCAGGCCGGTGGCCATGACGAGCTTCCCGATGCGCGAGAGGAGGCCGACAACGAAGGCCTCTTCCTGAAGCGAGGGACAGGTCCGCGAGACCAGGTAGCGCGCGGCGGACGCGATCGCGGCGGCGTGCGCCCAGAAGAGGTCGAACTTGAACCGGGGACAGCGTGACGCGTCGCGATTGGAGACGAGCGAGAAGCTCAGCGCCGTGACCTTGACGGCCCGCAGGCCGAGGAGGGTGACGGCGTGGCGGATGCTCGTGACCGCGGCCCGCGCCCCGACCAGCGGCGAGTTGGCGTACTTGAGCAGCCGCGCCGACAGGGCGGGGTCGGAGATCAACGTATCGGCGACTTCGTTGATGGAGACGTTTTCCTGGTCCGCCATCTGCAACACGCGCATGGCGGTGGCGGACGGACTCGGCAATCGCTGCGTTTGTGCCAGCTTCTCGAACAGACTAGAAGCCACGACGTTCCTCCCTGGGATTTCCAACCCCTCCGACAACCCCGTCGTCCGATTCGAGCAAGAAGCGGGCAAGCGATTCGAGCGTGCGCGGGAGCGACGCAACGCCGAGAATGGCAACGCCTTCAACGACGCCGGTAAGGCGTCGGAAGCGCTGGACCGCCAGCAGCGCTTCGACCTGCGCTTCATGGAGGTAGCCCAATCGGACGGCGGCCTCGCCGAAGCGTTCCTGGGTGAGGGGCTGGCGCGTGAGCACGGCGTCGATCTGTTCAGGCGTCATCAGCGCGCAGGACAGCGCGATCGAACCGAGCGGCGTATGACCATGACGGGCGAACTCCGTGAGTCGATCGCGTTGACGCGCATCGAGCCGCTCGCGCCGAGACAGGTAGCGAATGAAGGCGAGATCCACCCCGACGACCTCCCGACCTGCTTGAGCACCCAGCATGCGCCGGGCAGCGAACGTGGCTTGGTTCCCGTGGAGTAGATCGGATGCAAATCCGTTGGGAATGAGTCGCGCGGAAATAAATTCCGTACATCACGTGCACGAAATCTGCGGTGCCGGAAACAGAGCGGAGCCATCGACCGGGTCGTCCGACAATCATGCGCGGCACCGGAGCGGGCGCGTTCGGTTTTTCTTACAGATTCTCCCCAACGACCGCCGGGTGATGGATCATCTCGACAGCCGGATTGCCCGCCGGTAACATGCGCGGCTCGCGTTACCGGCGTCGGGATCGGGTCGGCGGACCGGATCAAACCGTGTCGGGACAAGGGCAGAAATCTCCGATGCACCGTCGCGTCGTCATTACCGGGTTGGGCGCGGTCACACCCGTCGGAATCGGCATCCAGGACACGTTCGACGCCCTGGTCGAGAAGCGCTGCGGCATCCGCCGCATCAGCGCGTTCGACCCGTCGCGGTTCTCATCGCAGATCGGCGGCGAGGTCCCGCCGTACAAGGTCGGCGACTACGTCCCCAAGAGCTACCGCAAGGCGACGAAGGTGATGGCCCGCGACATCGAGCTGGCCGTGGTGGCGGCGTACCTGGCGACGCGGGACGCGGGACTGGTGACGAAGTGCATGATCGAGCGCGGAGAATCGAACGGCGCGACCACGCCGAACATCGATTCGACGCGTTTCGGCGCGAACATCGGCGCGGGTTTGATCTGCGCGGACCTGAACGAGCTGGCCGGGGCGCTGGCGACATCGGTCGAGAACCCGGGCGTGGCGTCGAATCGGGCCTTCAGCCTGCTGAAGTGGGGCCGCGAGGGCATGAGCAACCTGACGCCGCTGTGGCTGCTGAAGTTCCTGCCAAACATGCTCGCGTGCCACGTGACGATCGTCCACGATGCACAGGCGCCGTCGAACACGATCACCTGCGGCGAGGCCAGCTCGCACCTGGCGATCGGCGAGGCGTTCCGGACGATCCAGCACGGACTGGCCGATGCGTGCATCTGCGGCGGGGCAGAGAGCAAGCTGAACCCGATGGGCCTGATGCGGCAATCGCTGCTCGACCGGCTGACCACCGAGCACAACGACCAGCCGGAGCGGGCGTGCCGACCGTTCGATCGGAATCGCAAGGGCAGCGTGATCTCGGAGTGCGGCGGGTTGCTGATTTTGGAGGAGCTCGAGCACGCGAAGGCTCGCGGGGCGCGGATCTATGCCGAGGTGGTCGGCTTCGGCGCGAGCCAGAGCTGCGCGTCGATCAGTCAGCCGCAGGCGGACGGACGTTCGCTGAGGATCGCGATCGAGAAGGCGATGGCGGATGCGGGGGCGACGCCGGATCGGATCGGGCTGGCGAACCTCGCGGGCGTCGGCACGGTCGAGGACGATCTGTCGGAGGCGGCCGGACTGCGCGGCGCGCTGGGCGCGACGGGCGCGACGGTCCCGGTACTGGCGACGAAGGGGGCGCTGGGCAACAGCGGCGCGGGCAGCGGTGCAATCGACCTGGCGGTCATGGCGATGGCCATCAGTCGAGGCGTCGTCCCGCCGTCGCAGAACACGGACGAGGTGGATCCGGCGTGCGGCATCAACGTTGTGCGGCCGGACCCGCGCGATCTTCGCAGTGAGTACGCCCTGTCGGTGGCGACGGCGCTGTCCGGGCGACAGACGGCGGCGCTGGTTCTGAAGCGCTTCAGCTAGCGGGGCGCTGCATCCGTCCGGCGGTGGATTCTCCCGGGTGGAATTACCGCGAGGGGCTGCGCGCGACAAGCGGGCAACGAGGATCTCCGCCTTACCACGGCTGCTCCGATCTCTGCCCTGCGGAGGCGGCTCAAGTGGTTGCGCTACCGGGGCGGCTCCAATCTTCGGCGTGGTTTATATTGGTGGGCGCGGCGCGAGCGTCCTATTCTCCCGTCCAGATGCGCGGCGATGCGTTGCGCGAGTCGAGTGAATGCCATGCTAGAACTGCAAGTCGATGTCTCCGCCCTGCCGCCGAGCTATCGCGATCCGGCGAGCGAGTACGCGGCGCTCGTGGTGGAGCTGGCGCGCGGGGCGTTTTCCGGACTGACGGCGTTCGGTCTGCGCGTCTCTGGCGAGCCGCACGCGCCGGACGTGCTGCTTCAGACGGCGCTCGTCGTGCGAACGCTCGATCTCGACACGGTGCGGCGGCTGGCCGAGCGCGGGCCGCAGATCGCGCGGCTGGGCGTTGCCGCGCCGCTGATCTTCACGCCGGAGAGCATCGCGGGGTCGCTCGACTCGTTTCCGCTCGAGATGCTGGAGATTCAGCAGACGCGGCGGACGCTGGCGGGCGAGGATCATTTCGCGCGGCTGGAGATCCAGACCGAGCACGCGCGGCTCCAGGTCGAGCGCGAGTTCAAGCGGATGCTCATCCGGCTGCGGCAGGGATTGCTGGCCACGCTCGGGCGCGACCGGTTGCTGACGGAACTGATGGACGACGTCGCCGAGCACGCACGACGAACGCTCCGCGGACTCGTCTGGCTGCGCGGCCATCGCGAGGCCGTCCCGGCAGCGCGGATGCTGACCGAGGCCGAGCGGCTGAGCGGCGATGCGCTCAAGGGGCTGCGCGCGGCGCTCGAGCCGGACCGGCTGCACGACTGGGATGAGTTCAAGGCGCTCTACCATGACATCGAGCGTCTCGCACGGCTCGTCGATGAGAAGCGCTGAGTCGAGCAGACGAGCGCGGGCGGCCACGACGCCACGCAGCGATGGCGCGGTGCGGCGTCGCGCGGTCCCGGCGACATGCGTCCTCGTCGCGATCGGGGTCGTCAGTGGATCGACGCGGCCGGCCGGGGCAGAGCCGCCGAACCTGCCGCGGCCGACGACGCACGTTGTTGATCGCGCCCGTGTGCTGTCGGACCGCGTCGAGCGCGACATCGACCGCTGGCTGACGGAGCTGGAGCAGAAGACCGGCGCGCAGGTCATCGCGCTGACGATCGGCTCGACCGATGGCGTCGACATCCGGCCGTGGGCGATGGAACTGCTCGATCGCTGGAAGCTGGGGCAGAAGGCGCGGGACAACGGCGTGCTGGTCTGCGTCGCGGTCAAGGACCGCAAGTACACGATCGAGGTCGGCTACGGACTGGAAGCGACGCTGCCCGATGGCTGGTGCGGCTCTTTGGGGCGGGAGCATTTCGTGCCGAACTTCCGCCGCGGGGATTACAACCGCGGCCTGCAGAACGCGGCCATCGCCATCGCTCAGCGGATCGCCGAGTCGAATCACGCGACCATCTCGGGCATGCCGGCCGCGGCGGTGCGACGGGGCCAGGGTCGCCCGCCGGCGATCCCGCTGGCGGTCCTGTTGATCGTCATCGCGTGGGTAGCGGTCATGGTCGCCGGCGCGCGGCGTCAGCGGCGGTTCCGGCGGCGTGGATTGCGGCCGAGCTGGTTCGACGTCGTGCTGCTCGGGAACGTGTTGTCCGGCGGGCGGCACGGCCGCGGCGGCTGGAGTTCGTCGGGCGGGTCTCGCGGCTGGGGCGGTGGATCGTTCGGCGGCGGAGGCGGGTCGTTCGGCGGCGGAGGTGCGTCCGGTGGCTGGTAGTGCGTGCCCGCATTGCGGTGGGGAGAATCCCGGCGCGGCAAGGTTTTGCGCCCGCTGCGGAAAAGAGATTTCCATTGATCGTTCGACTCCATCGGGAGGTGTTTCGATGAACCTGTCCAAGATCATCCTCGTGTTCCTTGCGGTCGTGGTCCTGGTCGGGCTGATCGCCGGCGGCTGCGCGTTGTCGGGATACAACCGCGCGATCGCACTGGATGAGGGCGTGAAGAACGCGTGGGCGCAGGTCGAGAATCAGCTTCAGCGCCGCTACGACCTGATTCCGAACGCGGTCGAGGCGGTGAAGGGTTACGCGAAGCACGAGAAGGAGCTGTTCGAGAAGATTGCCAGCACGCGGCAGGCGTACTTCCAGCCGAGTGCGACGGCGGCGGAGAAGATCCGCGCGGCGAACGCGATGGAAGGGCTCCTTTCGCGTCTGCTCGTGCTGCGCGAGACGTATCCGGAATTGAAGGCGAACGAGGGGTTCCTGAAGTTCCAGGATCAGCTTGAAGGGACGGAGAACCGGCTTTCCGTGGAGCGGAAGCGCTACAACGACGCGGTGCGGGACCTGAACGGGTACATCCGCGGAATGCCCGGCCGGTTCTTCGCGGGCCTGGCGGGGGTCTCGGCGGCGGAGTACTTCGAGTCGGCCGAGGGCGCAAAAGACACGCCGAAGGTGAGTTTCTGATTGAGAGGCCCTTGCCGATCACACCGCGCCCGGAAATGAGACAAGAGAATGTGGATTCATGCGATGTCATTGAGGAGAATAGGATTATCGCGATTCTGCGTCGTGTTTTCCGAAAATCGCGGGATCGAGCTTTGACTCACCAACGGGACCCCGATAAGCTCAGTGCTCCTCGCAAATCGTCGGAAAGGGCGGATCGACAGACAGAGAATCAACCGAGCTGAGGCAAGCGCGATCGAGCCTCTCTCTCAAGAACCGGGCAGACCCCGGCGCGCGGTTTGTCTCTATTCGCGAAACGAACGCACGTCTCGTCAGGACCGGGAATCCGGAGGAGTACCGTGCAGCGGTGACCCCCAACGGTGATCGAAAGAAATCTACGGCGAGGGCGAGGCGGGAAACCGCGAGGCTTGCCCGTGCAATGGGTTGCGAATCCTCGTGATCAACAGCAGAAAGGAAGGAAAGTGATGAAATCGAAATGTGCGTTGGCCATTCTGGCTATCCTGGGCGTTGCTCCGGCGGCGGCCCGGGCCGAGATCTTTGCGTTTCCCTCGGCAGGCTCGACCGTCGTCGGCTCGGTCGGCTTCGTCGATGGCACACAAGTCGGCTACTTCTGGGACGCCGGGCGTGGAGACAGCGTTGAGGAGAATTTCGCGTCGGTTCTGCCGAGTGCGACGGCGTTGGACCTGCACCTGCACGTCTTGGAGACTTATCTGATCAGCGGCGCAGCCGTTGACTGGGACGTGCTGTTGAACGGCGTCAACATCGGCAGCTTCTCGATCCCGGAGGGATACCTGGGCGACTTTAACGTCAGCTACGGGCCGTTCGCCGCGATCCCGGCGATTCTGGGCAATTACGAGGTTCGCATCGAGGTAACCAACGTCGTCCCGGTCGGCCAAGGCTCGCACAGCTGGGTCTATGCCGGCGCGCTGCAGCATTCGGTCAATATCCGACCGGAGCCGGCGACGCTGGGCCTGCTGGGCCTGGCGAGCCTGTTGATTCGTCGCAGACGCTAGTCGCGGCGAACCCCCCGGTAACTTCGTCAATTCCGTGGCGCGGGTGATTCCACGATCACCCGCGCCATTTTTCTTTTCGGCGCGCTCTGCCACTCGGGACCGTCAGTGGATACTCATGCGACTGGGCATCGCACCGCTCGACGAGCGGCAGCGCACGACCGGTTGAAACTCAGGGCCGCGCGGCGGCATTCCTTCGTTCGAAGATCCGAAACCGCCCCAGTCCGAGGCGTTGCAGGTTGAATTTCGCCACCGTCGACAACGTGGCCAGCCCGTAGGTGCAACTGCGGCGGAAGTTGATCGAGCTGGCCTCGGCGAAGTAGCGGCAGGGCATCGGGGCGTCTCCGATGCGGAAGCCGAAGTAGGCGGCCGAGGCGAGGAACTGCGAGTCGAAGACGAAGTCCTCGCTGAAGTCGTGGTACGGCAGCGTTTCGAGCACCTGCCGGGTGTAGACGCGAAAGCCGGAGTGGAAGTCGCCGAGGTTCTGGCCGAGCAGGATGTTCTCAGTCAGCGTGAGCAGGCGGTTGCTGACGTATTTCCAGACGGGCATTCCACCGGCGAGGGCCTCGTGGCGCGTTCGGACGCGCGAGCCGAGCATCACGTCGCAGACGCCGAGTTCGAGGACGTTAAGAAAGGCGGGGATGAGTCGGCCGTCGTACTGGTAGTCGGGGTGGAGCATGATGACGACGTCAGCGCCGCGGGCAAGGGCCGTGTCGTAGCAGGTTTTCTGGTTGCCGCCGTAGCCGCGGTTGCGCTCGTGGACGATGGTGGTCAGTCCGAGGGCGCGGGCCAACTCGACGGTACGGTCGCGGCTGCGGTCATCGACGAGGATGATCTCGTCGACGACGTCGCGCGGGATGTCCTCGATGGTGGCGGCGAGGGTCGACTCGGCGTTGTAGGCGGGGAGGACGACGATCCGCTTTCGGAAGGCGCGGCGCGGGGTGCGCACGTGCTGGAGCATCGACGAGACGGCCGCCGCGTCATGGTGCATCCCGGCATTCTACCGGAATCGCGCGGTGCGGTTCGACCGCGCGACGGCCCCGGCAGCGCGGATTGACGCGGCCGGTCCGACGCCGTTAGCTTGCGTTCGACCCGGAGGCGCACGACGTGACGAGCGATCCGCTGGAGGAGCTTCGGCGCCAGATCGACCGGCTGGACGAGCAGATCGTCGAGTTGCTGAACGCCCGCGCGCGGCTGGTGGTCGATGTGGGCCGTGTCAAGTCGGCGTCGGGCACGGCGGTGTTTTCGCCGGACCGCGAGCAGCAGATCCTCGACCGCATCCGGCAGCTCAGCGCCGGTCCGCTGTCGCACGCGAGCCTGCTGGCGATCTACCGCGAGCTGATGAGCGCATCGTTCGCGCTGGAGCGTCCGCCGCGAATTGCGTTTCTCGGTCCGCACGGGAGTTTTTCACACGAGGCGGCGCTGGGCAAGTTCGGCGCATCGGTCGAGTACGAGCCGATGACCGGCGTTGACGGCGTCTTCGACGCGGTAAAGCGGCGCTACGCCGATTTCGGCGTCGTACCGGTCGACAATTCGATCATCGGAACGGTGGCCGATTCGCTCGAGGCGCTGGCGGAGTCGGACCTGCGGGTGTGCTGCGAGATTCACCGCCGGATTCACCACAACCTGCTGGCGCGGTGCGCGATCAACGACATCCGCGTGGTGTACTCGAAACCGGAGGCGTTTGCGCAGTGCCAGCGGTTCCTGGCCGAGACGGGCATGCAGGCGAAGACGGCGTCGGTGGCGAGCACGAGCCGCGCGGCGGAACTGGCGCGGGACGAAGCGGGCGCGGCGGCGATCGCGAGCCGTCTGGCGGCACGGCTGTGCGGATTAAACGTGCTCCAGTCGAACATCGAGGACCACGCGCACAACGTGACGCGGTTCTTCGTGATCGGGCGGGAGATCGCGCGGCCGACGGGCGATGACAAGACATCGCTGACGTTCGTGACGGCGGACCGAGCCGGCGCGCTGGTGGACGTGCTGCTGGTGTTTCAGCGGCACGGCATCAACATGACGATGATCACGTCGCGGCCGAGCCGCACGCAGTCGATGCAGTACGTGTTCTTCGTCGACGTTCAGGGGCACGCGGTCGATGCGGCGCTGACGGCGGCGCTGGCCGATGCGCGGCCGCACTGTGTGAAGCTATCGGTGCTGGGATCGTACCCGCGCAGCGCGGACGTGGTCGGGGAATAGGCGGCGGGGACCGTTCGCGAAGGAGTCCGTCATGCGTCGACCGATGGTGGCCGGCAACTGGAAGATGAACATGACGCTGGCCGGCACGCGCGAGTTGATCCGCGGCCTGGCGGCGAAGCTCTCGTCGAATGCCCCGATCGACGTGACGGTGTTTCCGCCGTTCGTGTACCTTTTCGCGGCATCGCAGGCAGCGCAGGACACGCCGATCCGGATTGGCGGTCAGAACCTCTGGCCCGAAACGAAGGGTGCGTTCACGGGCGAGGTCTCGGCAGAAATGCTCCGCGAGGCGGGTTGCCGCTATGTGCTGGTGGGTCATAGCGAGCGGCGGCACACGATCGGCGGCGCGGACCGCGAGGGTCGCACGGTGGGCGAGGATGACGCGCTGCTGAACCGCAAGTTGAAGGCGGCGCGGGCGGCGGGCTTGACGCCGGTGTTGTGCGTGGGCGAGACGCTGGCGGAGCGCGACGCGGCGCAGACGCAGGCGGTGCTCACGTCGCAGCTCGAGGGCGGATTGCGCGGGCAAAGCAGCGCGCACGTGGCGATGATGCTGATCGCGTACGAGCCGGTGTGGGCGATCGGCACCGGCCGCACGGCGACGGTCGAACAGGCGGACGAGGCGCACCGGCACATTCGGGCGGAGATCGCGCGGATGTTCGATGCGCGGACGGCCGAGCTCGTTCGCATCCTGTACGGCGGTAGCGTTAAAGCAAGTAATTCCAAGGAGTTAATGACGCCGCCCGGGGTGGACGGCGTTCTGGTTGGCGGCGCGAGTCTGGCCGTGGACGAGTTTTTGGGTATCATCTCCGGCTGTTTTTCGGCGAAGGGTCTTGGTTAGCGTGATGACCGACATGGTTCTGGCGACGTTCTGGCAAAGTCTACTTTCGTTTCTGTTCGTAACGCTCTCGCTGTTGCTGATCGGGATCATCCTGCTGCAAAAGAACCGCGGCGGAGGGTTGTCCGGCGCGTTCGGCGGCGTGGGCGGATACTCCGCGTTCGGCACGAAGACGGGCGACTTCCTGACGTGGGTCACCGTGGGAATGGTGGCGATGTTCTTTCTGCTCGCGGTCGCGGCCAACTACGCGTTTCAGCCGCCGCCGTCCGACACCGTGACGGGCGTGCCCGCCGCGCCGGTCATGCCGGCGGATAGCGGCGCGCCCGCGGGTCAGCCGGGCGGCGTGGTGCCGATCACGCCGGCGCCGGTCACACCTGGCAGCGCCGCGCCGGTCGCCCCGACGACTCCGCCCACGACTCCACCGACGACACCCGGCGGAACGGCGCAGCCGCCCGCCAGCGGCGCGCCGCCGACAAGTCCGGCGCCGTCGGGCAATACACAGAATCCCACCACTCCCACCGGCACATCCGGGACGGGTGGTTCCTGAACGAACGGATGGCCGCACCGCGCCGGTGAGGCCGCCGAGGCATCGGCGGGCCCTGTTGCGTCGTCGCATCGAGCGGTCGCGCGTCGGTTGGGCGCGGACTTTCGGACGGCGGAGTCGAACATGATCCTGAGCATGACCGGATTCGGTTCCGCCGAGCGCACGGAGGGCGGCGTTCATTACCGGGTCGAGATTCGCAGCGTCAACAACCGCTACTTCAAGGCGACGATCAAGCTGCCGGAGCTGCTCCAGCGGTTCGAGTCGGACATCGAGCAGCAGTTGCGGCAGCGACTGGGCCGCGGGAGCGTGAGCTACTCGCTGCGGATCCGGGACGCGGCCGGATCGGTGATGGCGGAGATCAACGTCGCGGCGTTGCAGTCGATCGTCGAGAGGCTGCGGGGTCTGCGCGCGGACGGTGCGTCGGTGCAGATCGACCTGGCGGCGCTTCTGGCGCTACCGGGGATCGTGGAGCCGCCGGACATCGACGAGTCCATGGCGGCGGCGCGGCAGGCGACGATCCGCGCGGTGACGGACGAGGCGATCGGTCGTCTGATCGAGATGCGTCGTTCGGAGGGAGCGGCGCTTCGGGCGGACCTGGCCGGCCAGTGCGTGCGAATCCGCGAGCTGGTGTCGCGCGTGCGGGCGCGATCGCCGCTGGTGGTGGAGGATTATCATCGCAAGCTGCGCGTGCGGGTGAACGCGTTGCTCGCGCAGGGCGGCGTGGAGCTGAACCAGGACGACCTGGTGCGGGAGATCGCGATCTTCGCGGAGCGCTGCGACGTGAACGAGGAGATCGCGCGGCTGGAGAGCCATCTGGAGCAGTTTCTTCAGATCTGCGACCGGGGCGAGGAGGCCGGGCGGAAGCTGGACTTTCTGGCGCAGGAGCTGCTGCGCGAGGCGAACACGATCGGAAGCAAGGCGAACGACGCGGAGATCGCGCGGCTGATCGTGGACACGAAGGCGACGATCGACCGGATCAAGGAACAGGTCCAGAACGTCGCGTAGGCGGACGACGGGGCGGCCGGGGCGGGCCGGCGGAGTACGGCGGGTCGATGCGAGCGGGTCGAGGAGTGATTGTGGTCATCAGCGGCCCGAGCGGGGTGGGCAAGAGCACGGTCTGCGAGCGGTTGTGCGAGGCGCTGCCTGCGGAGTTCAGCGTGTCGTACACGACGCGGCCGATCCGCGCGGGGGAGACGGAAGGCCGGAACTACCGCTTCGTGAGCCCGGAGGAGTTTGAGCGGGTGCGGATCGGCGGGGGCATGCTCGAATGCGCGCAGGTGTACGGGCACTGGTACGGCACGCCGCTGGAGCCGGTTCGGCGGGCGCTGGACGAAGGCCGCTCGATCATCCTGGAGATCGACATTCACGGCGCGATGCAGGTGCGGCGCGTCTATGCCGATGCGCGGGCGTACTTTCTGCTGCCGCCGTCGCCGGAGGAACAGCGGCGGCGGATCATCGACCGCCGCACGGACGCGGCGACGGAGATTGCGCGGCGGCTGGAGCGCGCGGACGGCGAGATCCGCTTTGCGCACGAGAGCGGGTGCTACAATCGGTTCATCGTAAACGACGACCTGGACGGGACGGTTCGGGAGATCATCGAGGATATTCAACGGGAGGTCGCGCATGATCGAAGCGCTGCGAAGTGACGAGATCGTCGACAAGGTCGGAGGCCGCTTCAAGCTCACGGCGATGATTCAGAAGCGCTGGCTGGAGTTGATGCAGGGCGCCCGGCCGATGGTCGATCCGGCGCACAAGACGCCGATGGAGATCATCATCGACGAAATCCTGCAGAACAAGCTGAGAATCGACTATGACGCGAGCCAGCTCGCCTCGCCCGACAAGCTCCGGCAGTAGCGCGGCGGCGAGCGGGGACCTGCGGGGGTACGAGGTGCTGGTCGCAGTCTGCGGCGGCATTGCGGCGTACAAGACCGCCATGGTCGTGTCGGCGCTGGTGCAGCGTGGGGCGGCGGTGCACGTGGCGATGACGGCGGCGGCGCAACGCTTCGTCGCGCCGCTGACCTTCGAGGCGCTGACGGCGCGGAAGGCGCACACGAGCCTCTGGGACGTATCGGAACCGTACGATCCGCAGCACCTTCGATTGACGGAGGCGGCGGACCTCGTGCTCGTCGCGCCGGCCACAGCAAACATGATCGCGAAGGTCGCGCACGGCCTGGCGGACGATCTGGTCAGCACGATGCTGCTGTCCGTGGCGTGCCCGGTGCTGATCGCGCCGGCGATGAACACGCGAATGTGGGAGAACCCGATGGTCGCGGCGAACGTCCGCGCGATCCGCGACGCGGGCTACGAGATCATCGAGCCGGGCAGCGGCTGGCTCGCGTGCCGGACGGTGGGCGCGGGCCGGATGGCCGAACCGAACGAGATCATCGAGCGGGCCACAGCGAGGCTGAAGGCCTCCGCCCCAAAGGCCGGGACCCCGTCACCCCCCCTGCCCTGATTCGACATGCGAATCCTCATCACCGCCGGACCGACGCGCGAGTATCTCGATCGCGTGCGGTTCATTTCCAATCCATCGTCGGGCCGCATGGGTCTTGCGCTGGCGGCGGCCGCGAAGCAGCGCGGTCACACCGTGACGCTGGTGTGCGGACCGATGGCGCTTCGGCCGCCGCGCGGCGTACGGATCGTCCGCGTGGAGACGACGCGCGAGATGCTTGCCGCGGCGCAGCGTGAGTTTGCGCGGTGCGACGCGGCAATCTTCGCGGCGGCCGTGTGCGACTATCGGCCCGTGCGACGGTCGCCGCACAAGCTGCCGAAGCAGCGCGGTGTCTGGCGGCTGGCGCTGGAACCGACCGAGGACATCGCGGCCACGCTGGGCGAGCGGAAGCGCGGGCGGATCACGGTCGGGTTTGCGCTCGAGGATCGCGCGGGTCGGCGCCGTGCGGCGGCGAAGCTGCGCGCGAAGCGGTTTGACGCCATCGTGCTCAATCCACCCTCCGCCATCGACGCGGAAGAGACGCGGGTCGAATTCCTCGCCGCCGGCGGGCGTTGGGAGCGATGGCCGACCGGTCGCAAGGTGACGGTGGCAGCGCGGCTGATCCGTTGTATTGAGCGGATGGCGAGGTCCGGATAACGTCCGGCGGTCCGAGCGGGCCTGTGAATGGCGTCCGCGCCCGCAACATAACCGTTTCGGCTCGTGCCGTTTACGATCGTGCATCGGTCGGACGTCCGCGGGCACGGCCTGACGCAAGTCTAGCAAAATCCTCACATTACGGGCTTGAATCGGGCCCGGCGTTTCGATTATCCTGTAGGCAGGTAAAAGGAAGGGCAGAGAGGCATCCCGCCTCTTGCAGTGCATCGGGACCGAGTTGTTCCGATCGCGAAACAAGGGAAGAGAAGGAAGTATCCAAACTCCCATTCTTCGGAGGAAGTGAAATGAAGAAGTTGATTTGTACGCTGGCGGTTTTGGCGTTGACGACGGGCGCCTCGGCGCAGGTCATCAACGAATTCGTCGCCAACCACGTGTCAACGGATACGAACGAATACCTTGAGATCTACGGCGCTGCGAATACCGACTACTCGAGTTTGCGGATTCTGCAGCTCGAAGGCGACTCGGGAAGTGCGCAGGGGAACATCGACTCGGTAACCACGCCCGGAACCACAGGCGCCAACGGAATCTGGGTCAGCGCGTTTCTCAACAACGTTATCGAGAATGGGACGATTACGCTACTGCTCGTCTCTGGCTTCACGGGTGCAGTGGGCACCGATACCGACACCAATAACGATGGTGTGATTGACAATGTCGTCTGGGGGTCGATCTTGGATTCCGTTGCCGTAAGCGATGGTGGTGTGGGCGATCTCACGTATTCGTCCGTCGTTCTCACGTCGTCGCTGGCGCCCTCCGGGTTCACGCCCGGTGGCGCATCGCGGTTCCCGAACGGCGTGGACACCGATACGGTCGGCGATTGGCTCCGCAACGACTTTGACGGCGCCGGCATCCCCGGCTTCGTCGGTAACGTCGATCCGGGCGAGATTCTCAACACGCCGGGCGGCATCAATCCGGAACCGGCAACGCTCGGCCTGCTGGCGATTGGCAGCTTGCTCTTCGGTCGACGCCGGATGTCGTAGTCCGCGTCGCGGTCGATAGATTTCCTTGAGAGAAGCCCCGCCTGCGACCCGGCGGGGCTTTTTCTTTGCGCGCCCGGCCCGCGGGCATCGTCGCGCGGGCGAGATCCGATGGACACGCGTTTGACCGCTCGGCCGGCCGCCCGGTAGCGTTCGATCCTGCGCCGCCAGGCCCGTCTCGCCAAGCGGGCCGGTTATCGCGCCGGACGTATGCCTCGTTCCATCCTCGCGCAAGCCGGACTCCCCGCGATGGCCGTCATGGTCGCCCTGCCGGCGACCGCGGTCTATCTGGCGATCCCGCTGCGATGTCGCCAGCCCGCCGCGGAGCCGGACAAGTACGCGCTGCTCGCGGACGCGCTGCTGCACGGCCGGCTGCACCTCGAAACTCGGCCGGCGAACGCCGGGGAGCTGGCCCGCGACGCAACGGGCCGGTGGTACGTCGTCTATCCGCCCGTGCCGGCGGCGCTGATCGCGCCGCTCATCGCCATGACCGGGCCGACGCAGCCGGTCTGGCCGATCGTGTCGATCGCGGCGGGGTGCCTGGTCTTCGTCACCGCGTTGACGCTGCATCGCTGGCGCGAGAGCGGACTCATCCGCGCGAGCGAACGGACGTGCGCAGCGCTGGCGCTGTTCGCGGCGTTCGGGACCATGCTGTGGCACGTGACGCTCGTGGGCCGGGACTGGCATCTGGCGCACGTGCTGGGTGCGATGTTCTTCATGCTGGCGATGTACGAGTACGCCGGTGCGCAGCGCTGGATGCGGATCGGGCTGCTCGCAGCGCTGGCGGGCGGTTGTCGGCCCACGATGCTGCTGGCCGGCCTGTTCTTTCCGGCCGCGATCTTGTTGCAGGGTGCACGGGGCGCGCGGCGCGGATCGGCCGCTGGAGCGGCGCTGCTTCGACTGGCGTTGTTTCCAGCGGTAATGATCGCCGCATACCTCGGGCTGAACTGGCTGCGGTTCGGGAGCGGGCTGGATTTCGGATACGAGCGGATGGTCCTGCAATCGCCGGGGCGCGAGATGCTCGCGGCGTACGGGCAGTTCAACCGGCGGCTGATCCCGTACAACTTCTACTGGTACTACCTTGCGCCGCCGATCGTCACGGTCGATCCCGCCAGCGGCGTGCGGATCGGTTACAGCCTGATGGGCATGAGTCAGTTCGTGGCCAGCCCGGCGCTGCTGATGATCTTCGCCGCGCGGCGACCGCGGGGCCTGGTCCGCGCGGCGTGGATCGGCAATGTCGCGTGCGTGTCGGCGCTGCTGATGTACTACAACACGGGCTACGTGCAGTTCGGCCATCGATTCGGCATGGACTACCTGCCGCTGATGCTGCTGCTGCTGGCGTCGGCGGTCGGCGCGCGCGTGCGAATCGGCAGCGCGGTGCTGATGGCGCTGTCCGTGCTGATTCAACTCTGGGGCGTGGGTGCCTACGTCGGCTGGTGGCCGGGAGTCGGGGCGGGTTGATTACGCGGGCGCCGAGCCGGCCTTCGCGCGTTGCGGCGGTTGATGCCGGCTCGCGGTCGCCCGGTCGCGCGACAGCCGCAGCATCGCGAAGAGCAGCAGGATCGTCAGCAGCAGGTGCAGCCCGATCGCGCGGGCCTCGCGGATCGCCAGCAGCGGAACGGCGATGGCCCAGAGCGCGAGCAGTACGCGGTCGGCGATCGCCGCCGGGCCCCGACCCCGGGAGGGCGCGAAGACCGCGTCGGCCGAGAGCGCAAGCGCTGGATAGGCCAGCAGAAAGTAGAACGTCCAAAGGACCGGCGAGAGGACCATCGAGAGCAGGAGGAACGCGGCGAACTCGCAGCGCATCCGCTCGATTGTCGGTCGTCGGCCGGTCAGCGTCGCCAGCAGGACCGCGACGCTCAACACGGCCGCCACGGAGAGTACGATCCACTGCACGGGCGCGAGGGCGAACGGCCCGATGCGCATGGGTTTGCGCGACAGGTCCACGAGATTGACGTACTTCGGCATGCCCTGTGGATCGCGCAGGCCGGTGTGCGTGCGCATCGTCAACCGGCGGGTCACAATCGGCAGCGACTGGTTGGCATAGCTCATCTTGTCGGAGTCGTTGAGGGCCAGGGCGAGGAGAGATTCGCCGACGGCGCTGCGCTGCCAGAACGCGCGGTGCAGTTCCCACGCCCGCGATGGTCCGAACGCGATTGCGGGCAGGGCGCCGTTGAACAGCGCGAGTCCGCAAAGCAGCCCGGCGAGGACGCGGCCCTCGCGGCGGAGCAGAAAATAGATGCCGAGTACCATGGGCAGCAGCTTGATGGACGCGGCGAGCGCCAGCGTCATGCCGCACGCGAACGACCGCTGCTGCTCGAACAGATACCACGCTGCCACGATCAGCAGCAGCGTCAGCAGCGCCACCTGACCGAGCACGATGCAGTCGATGGCGTACGCCGCTGCCAGCGCGGCCGGCACCCATCGGACGGGCCGGGCGGGCGATCCGCCGTGTCGAAGCAGACCGACGTCGATGATCAGAAACGTCGCGGCCGCCGCGACGCAGGAGATGATCCCAAAGGCGGCGGCGGCGACGCGGAGGGGCAGCAGTCCGAACGGGCCCATGAGGATGGCGAAGAATGGCAGGTAGTTATGGACGCCCCACTCGTCGGTCATGGTGCGCTTCAGGAGGTAGTCGCGGCTGGCGGTGCGCCAGAAGTCGTCGAAGTCACTCGTGCCCGAGCCGTCTTCTCGCGCGCGGAAGCTGCCGATGGCGATGGTCGATGCGGCGATGGCGAGCAGCACCAGCGTGGCAATGCGAGGGCGCCAGTCGGGTTGATCCGCGCTCACGATTCGGGTCATCCGCCGCGTTGCGCGTTGCCGCCGCGCAACGCGGTTCGGACGTTATCCGCCGGGGGCGTGCGTGGGAAGACGTGGCGGCCCGCGCAATCAGGCGCGGCGGCGATCGCGCAGCAGGCGTTCGTAGACGCCGTAATCGGATTCGAGGAGGAGGACGAAGCTGACGCGGCGCGGCAGCGGATGGTCGGCAAGGAACCGTAGCGTGGCGTCGATTGCGATCTGGGCCGCGGCGTCGATCGGGTAGCCGTACGCGCCACAGCTGATGGCGGGGAAGGCGATCGAGTTCACGCCATTCTCTTCGGCAAGCGCCAGGCTCTTTTCGTAGCACGAGCGCAACAGGTCCGGCTCGCGGTGCGCGCCGTCGCGATAGACCGGGCCGACCGTGTGGATGACGTATCGGGCGGGCAGTCGAAATGCGGGCGTGATCTTCGCATCGCCGGTGGCGCAGCCGCCGAGTGCGGCGCAGACCTCGCGGAGCTGCGGCCCGGCGGCGCGATGGATCGCACCATCGACCCCGCCGCCGCCGAGGAGCGTCGTGTTGGCGGCGTTGACGATGGCGTCGACGTCGAGGCGCGTGATGTCGCCGCGGACGAGGTCGATGCGCGAAATGCAATCGTGCGACGACTCGCGGGACGCTGCGTCAGTCATGGAACAAGGAACGCGTCGCTGATCGAGCTGAGCGGTTCGCGAACGTTGTATTCCCTGAGGTTGTTGATCTGGAAGATGTTGTCGCGGGCGATGCCGATCGTCGGTCGAGTCTGCCACTCGGCCGAGCCGCCGATGCGCAAGACGGTCTGTCCGGCGTTGCGGCCGTGCACGTCCGAGTTGCGGCCATCGTCGGACGGGTGCACGACACCGTTCTCGATCAGCGGGTTCGGATCGCTGACGATCGGAAACTCGGACGAGATCCGGGACACCACGCGCGGCTGCACGAAGTTCTGGGCGCTGTATCCGGTTGAACCGGACGGGCCCCGTACGTCGGACGGACAGGTAAATGGCGGCCGGTTCGCTCCGAAACCGGACCGGCTGAGCACTTCGAGCGTGCTCGGGGCTTTGGGTAGCGTGGCGCCGCGGTCCAGGACCCAGAGCGATTCCTGCGGCGGCCCGCCATAAGGCAGGAAGCCGGCGTTGCTGGCGGCGTAGCCCTGAAAGGCGGCGCCGAGGCCGCGCATCTGGTCCATGCAGAGGGCGCGCTGGCTGGCGCGTCGCGCGGCCTGGTAGCCGGGGACCATGACGCCGACGAACAAGGCGACGGCGGCGGCGGCGCTCATGAGATCGCGCCACGAGATCGTCGGGCTGCGCCCGGCGCGTTCGGACGCGGAGACGGGCGTCATCTTGAGCGGCGCGGCCTGGTATGCGGCGATGTGCTGCAGGATGGAAGCGGTCAACTGGGGAGGTGTGCGGACGTCGTAGGTTTGCAGCGGCTGGAGGATTCGTCGCAACCGCTGCGACTGCTGTTGCAGCGCAGCGTCGGAGGCGAGCTGCGCCTGAAACGCCGGCGTCGCGTCGGCGTCGGCTGTACCGAGGTGATATGCCAGCAGGCGGTCGATTGTGTCCAAAGGCTCGCGCGACATGCCCATTACTCGGTCCCCTCTCCCACTCGTCGCCGGTAGGCGGCCGCGAAATGTGCCACGGCCGCGTGCAACCGACTCTTGACCGTCCCCAGCGGAATCTCCAGGACTTCCGCGATTTCTTTATACGCCATGCGCTGGTAGTAGCCCAGCAGCAGGACTTCCTTCAGGTGCTCGGGCATTCCATCGACGATGCGGCGGACCGTGTCGCACTGCTCGTCCGAAATGACCGTTTCGCCCGGCTCGTCCGCGGGCGAGGACAGGATCTCCAGCAGGCTCTTTCGCTCACCGTCGCCGCCCTCGAACAGGCTGTCGACCGACACCTCGCGTTTGCGCGACCGGCTGCGCATCTGGTCGCGGGCCTTGTTGGCCGCGATGGTGAACAGCCAGGGCTTGAAGCGTCGCGAGCGGTCGAAGCCGCGTGCGGATTGGTGGACCTGGAGGAAGGTCTCCTGGACCACGTCTTCCGCGAGCGCCGCGTTCCCGACGAAGCGGGCGACGAAGTGGTAAACGTCGCGGGCGTGCCGTTCGACGAGCGCTTCAAACGCGTCGGGACGGCCCTTCAAGAACTCCGTCAGCAGCGCTTCGTCCGACGGACCTTCCCGCGCACCGGCTCCGTTCACCACAATCCTCTTTTGCGTACGTCCTGATCCTGCAAGCGGTTCGACACAATCCGCACCATACCCGTTTCTCGACGCAGGGTCATGGTCCGCTTGACACCCGTGACACCCGAAAGTATTGTTGGCAGAAGAAGTTAGATCGCCACGGCGACCGCCGGCCGGCACCGGGGTACAAGGCCCGTGTACGGACCACCCCTCGCGCAACGGCCGGAAACACGTCGGCCGAAGGCTGGATCATCGAATTTGAGCACCGCGACCCTGTTTCACACGCTGCCGCAGCGAACGCTCACCGCGCTGATCGAAGCGTCGGCACAGATCAACGCATCGCTTGAGCCGTCGCACGTATTGGCGTCGATCGCGTCGACGGCGGCGATGGTGATGCGGGCCGAGGCATCGAGCGTGCTGACGCTGGACCGACGGCGGAACAAGCTCGTGTTCCGCGCGGCGGTGGGCGATCGCGGAAACGCGCTGGTGGGCGAGGAGTTCGACGCGGACCTCGGGATCGCCGGGCAGGTGTGCCGCACGGGCCAGCCGGCGATCGTCGGCGACGTGCGACAGGACAAGAACTTCTTCAAGGGCATCGACGACAAGTGCAGCTTCCAGACGCGCGGGCTGATCGCCGCGCCACTCATCTACAAGGGCGAGATTCTCGGCGTCGTCGAGGTGTTGAACAAGACGAACGGCCAGGACTTCGACGAGGAAGACCTCGGCCTGCTGCAGGTGTTCGCGAACCTGGCGGCGAACGCGGCCCGCAACGCGGAGGCGCACGAGCGGCTGGCACGGGAGAACCGCGGCCTGCTGGAGACGGTGCGCGGGCAGTTGAAGATCATCGGCAACTCGCCGGCGCTGCGCAGCGCGCACGATCTGATCAACCGCGTGGCGGCGAGCAACGCGAGCGTGCTGCTGCTGGGCGAGACGGGGACGGGCAAGGAGCTGACGGCGCGGCAGATTCACCAGCTCAGTCCGCGGCGTGACAAGGCGTTCATCGCGATCAACTGCGCGGCGCTTCCAGAGACGCTGCTGGAGAGCGAGCTGTTCGGTCACGAGAAGGGCGCGTTCACCGGCGCGGTGAGCCAGAAGATCGGACGGTTCGAGCTGGCCGACGGGGGCACGCTGTTTCTGGACGAGATCGGCGACATCAGCCTGAACACGCAGGTCAAGCTGTTGCGCGTGCTGCAGGAGAAGGAGTTTGTGCGCGTCGGCGGCACGAAGACGGTTTCGACCGACGTGCGAATCATCGCGGCGACGAATCGCGACCTTCAGGCGGCGGTGGCGGCGAAGTCGTTCCGCGAGGACCTGTACTACCGGCTGAACGTTTTCCCGATCCAGCTTCCGCCGCTGCGGCAGCGGCGCGAGGACATCCCGCTGCTGGTCGAGCACTTCGTGAAGCTCGCCGCGATCCAACTGGGCTGCGGGGTGCCGTCCATCGGCGACGACGTGATGGCGATGCTGGTCGGCTACAACTGGCCGGGCAACATCCGCGAACTTCAGAACGTCGTCGAACGCGTCGTGCTGCTGGCGGACGGCGGACAGATCGTGCCGGCGCACCTGCCGCGGGAGATCGCCGGCGATCAGGAGCACGTCGTGCCGGACAAGTCCGAATCGTCGCTGTGGGGATATGAGAAGGCGATGATCATCAAGGCGCTGCGCGACAATGGATGGAACCAGTCCAAGGCGGCGCGGACGCTCGGCATCTCGCGCGACAACCTGCGCTATCGCGTCAAGAAGTACCAGATCGAACGGCCGACGTAGCCATCTACGCCACGTCGCGCTCATCCATGTGATCCACGGTGAACAAGTAGACTTCGGTGTCCGGACGCTGCCACGCGTCGGGCGCGAGACCGGCCTTTTCGCTACAGCAGCGCGAGAGGAACTCGCCGGCGTCCCAGCCGAACTCCGTCGCCACCTGCGGCAGGAAACAGCCGTGCCCGCGCGGGCCACGGATGTAGATGCCGTGTCGTCCCACGACAAGCGATCGGGGATCGCTCGTCTTTTCCAGCGGCGAGAGGACGGAGATCTCGATCCGCAGCGAAGGCAGTTCGTCGAAGCGGACCGGGCGGTCGACGAAGCGCGGGTCCTGGGCCGCGGCGACGGCCATCGTCCAGACGGTTTGGGGCAGCGGCGACGTCGGCGCGAACGTGCCGATGCAGCCACGAAGGCGGGCCTGGTTGCGCAGCGTGACGAAGACGCCGCGCGGGGTCGGATCGGGCCAGTCGGGCAGGCGGTCGGGTTCCGTTTCGCCGTCGCGCAGATAGCGGGTCAGGGCGCGCCGCGCCAGGTCCAGCAATTGTCGCTTTTCAAGGTCCTGCATGGCCGGGGCCCTCGTGTCTGCCGCACGGCCGGGGCACGTGCCGCTACGGCGATGACGCCGGCGGCGATGGCGGCGACGCGGGTGTTGGTGCGACGCCCAGTTCGGCAAGCGCCGTGACGACTTCCGGCGTGCCGGGGTTCAGGCTGTAGGCCTTCTGCAGCGCGGTGATCGCCTCGGCACGGTTTCCGCAGCGCAGGTAGAAGCGGCCAAGCTCGGCGTGCGTCGCAGCGTTGTCCGACTCAATGGCGACGGCCTGCTTCAGGCATCGCAGGGCGTGGTCGAGGTCGCCGGCCTTGGAGCGCTCGCGGGCCTCGAGGATCAGCATCTTGGCCCGCGGACCGGCGTGCGCGGACGCCCAGGCGGCCAGCTCGACCGCGGCAGCGTGCCGTCCGCGGAGTCGCAGGGCTTCGGCCTTGCCCTGGATCGCATCGGTGTAGCCGGGGAACGCGTTGTAGGACGCCTCGAAAGCGGCGGCCGCGCGATCGCAGAAGCGCATCGCGCCGATATCGTTGTCTTCCTTGTATTTCTGCTCAGCGAGGGCGAGATAGCAGCGGCCGATGTAGTAGGACGCCTCCGGCCGTTCGCGGTCGAGCTTGCGCGCGCTTTCGAACATGCCGATCGCCTCCCAGTATCGACCGGCGTGATAGTGTTCGAGACCCATGCGGTTGAACTGGCGGACCTCGTCGGAGGGTCCGCAGCCCGCTAGCATCCCGCACAGGAGACACGCCATGATCGGTCCCGACGTGAGAAACGCCCGACCGACCGGACAGGGTTGTCGTCGCACGCTCGCCATCGCGTTCGCACCGCCTCCCGTTGCGCCGCATGCTACCGATCGGTCGGCGCTGCGGCAAGCGAGCGGCGCGGAGGCGCCGCGATGACGGGGTCGGACGTGCGACGATTCGTGCTGTTGCGGCACGAGGGCTTCGGCGGGGCGCACTGGGACCTGATGCTCGAGGCAGGCGAGCGGTTGGCAACGTGGCGATTGCCCGGTCGCGCGAACCCCGGCGACGATGACGTGGTGCCGGCCGAGCGCATCGGAGATCACCGACGCGACTACCTTGACTACGAGGGACCTGTCCGCGGCGACCGCGGCCACGTGCGGCAATCTGACATGGGCACCTGCCGCGTGCTCGCGGAGTCGGCGGAGGCGTGGTCGGTCGAGTTCTTCGGCGCGCGGCTGCGAGGACGCTATCAGTTGTCGCCGAACAGCCCCGGCTCGTCGTCATGGTCGCTGCGGAGGCTGCGCGAGGACGGTCCGAGCGATTCGATGCGAAAGTGAATGACGCTGTCGCCGACGCGGACGTCGAGCACGCGGTAGGCCCGGTCGCCATTCGGCCAGACGCCGTAGGGATCGACGCGCAGGCCGGTCCGCACGTCGCCCTCGATCCGCGGACTGCCGCGCCACAGCCGGTTGCGCTGCTTGTCGATCCGCGAATCCGCGCCGGCCGGGAGCATGCCCATCGGGATTCGCAGCGAGCCGATCTGGCAGCGCTGCAATTGCAGGACGATGGCCTCGCCGGCCATGCCGACGGAGACGTCGATCGAGGCGACGATCCCGCCGGGCACGCCGAGGTAGCGCGCGGCGAGGCGGATACGTCCTTCGCGGAAGAGGATCTGCGGATCGGACCAATCGGACGGAATCTCGCGGTCGACGAGCGGGTAGATTTCCTTTCGGCGCGCGATCCACTCGTTGAGCTGATCCTCGCGGAGGTGGACCTCGAAGACGCCGGGGGTCATGAGCGCATCGCTGAACTGCTGCGCGGCGTCGCGCAGGCGATCGCGGACGACCTGCGCATCGAGATTCGCCGATAACGACGGACGATACCAGCCGGGCGTCCGGATGCCCGCCCAGCAGACTCCCATGGCGACGACGAGCGCAGCGGCGATGATCGATCCGGCGAGCTTCAGGATTTTCCACGGCCGTTTTCGCACCGTTGCCTCACGTCCGACAATTCAACGCAGATTCAACCCGCGGCGGCGTCCAACGGCAACCGCCGGCTTTGACCGGTTCGACGCGGCGGAGCTAGAATCGGCGTGCGGCCGTCCCGGTCGCGTCCAGCGGGTGGCTGATTCTCGATGAACCGACTGCTGAGCCTCGTGATCGTCGTCGTCTGGGCGATCGCCTTCAGCGCCCTCGTGGCGCGCGACGTTTTGCCCTACTGGCGGTCGGATGAGCCGCCGCGCGGGTTCGTGCCGGCCGGCGACTACCAGGTCGGCCTGTTCGATGAGAGCGACCGGCGCGTCGGGACGACGTGGGTCTCAGTGCACAACCAGGCCAACCTCCTGTCGGTGCAGTCAACGACGGAACTGAGCGGCGTGGAGCCGCTGGGCGGGGCGATCCGGCTGCCGACGCTCCGGCTGGAGAGCGCGATGGCGTTCTCGAAGCCGGAGCAGTCGCTGATCAACTTCGACGCCGACCTGCGGCGCGACGCGGAGCCGCTGGTCAGTCTCAAGGGCCTGCGCCTCGGCGAAGACTTCGTCTGCACGGTGCGCGTCGGGTCGGCGGTGCACGACTTCAGCCTCGACGGGCGGACGTCCTCGCTGCTGACCGAGTCGCTGCGGCCGTTCCACCATCTGCCGGCGCTGCGCGTCGGCCAGACGTGGCGGCTGCACGTGCTTGACTGTCTGGCGCTGCTCCGCAACCGGACGGCGACGTTCACAACGCGCCTGGCGCGGGTCGTCGGGCGCGAGACGATCAGGCACCGCGGCCGGCCGGTGGAGTGCTTCCGCATCGAGACGACCGACGCGATCGGCTGGGCCGATGCGGGCGGACACGTGCTTCGGCAACGAATAAACCTGCCGCTTCTGGGGACGTGGGAACTGCGCGACGAGCCCTTCGATCGCGCGGCGCGGCAGCGTGCCCGGCAACGAGCCATGGCGGCGGCGACGCAGTCGGCCGCGAGGTCCGGCGACTGATGTCGATCCGACTCGAACATGTCACAAAGACGTTCGGACGCACGACGGCGGTGGACGACGTGTCGCTCGACATCCGCACGGGGCGGGTGTTCGCGTTTCTCGGTCCGAACGGCGCGGGCAAGACGACGACGATCAAGATGATGGCGGGCCTGCTGCTGCCCGACCACGGCCGGATCGAGATCTGCGGGCATCCGGTCTCGACCGACGGCTTTCAGGCCAAGTCGCGGATGGCGTACGTGCCCGACCAACCGTTCGTGTACGACAAGCTGACGGGGCGGGAGTTTCTCGACTTCGTGGTGCAAATCTACAACGTGCCTCGAGACGAGGCGTCGCTTCGGATCGACCGCTACGTCGAGCTGCTGCGGATGGGCGAATTCGCGGACCAGCTCGCCGAGGGGTACTCGCACGGCATGAAGCAGCGGCTGGTGCTCGCGGCGGCGCTGCTGCACGAACCGACGGTCCTCGTGGTCGACGAGCCGATGGTCGGACTGGATCCGCGGACCGTCCGCGTGGTGAAGGACCTGTTCCGGGAGCGGGCCGACGCGGGACACTTGGTCTTCATGTCGACGCACACGCTGGAAGTGGCCGAGGCGCTGGCCGACGAGATCGCGATCCTGCACCGCGGAAGAATCGTCGCGCAGGGCTCGCTGGCGCAGCTCCGGCAGCAGGCCGCGCGGCAGCAGCGCCTCGAGGACATCTTCCTGCAACTCACCGAGGAGGCGGAACTCGACCGCGCCGCGGAGGCGGTGCACGGCATGGCAACGCCGTCCGAAACGCCGGACCGGCCGGCGCCGGCCCGCACCCCATGATCGCCACGACTTCGACGAACCCGGGCGGATTCCGGCTGCTGCTGCGGCTGCGCGGGCGACTGATCCGCAATCGGCTGGCGCAGGCCGCCGAGGCGGCGCCGCTGCGAATGGTCACGGTCGTGCTGTTCACGTCGCTGATCTGGTATGCGCTGTACGAGATGTTCGACCGGATCTTCGTGTTTCTGCGGATGTTCCGCGAGCAAAGCGTGGTCGTCATTCCGTACATCTTCCACATCTTCTTCGCCGCGATGACCGTGCTTCTGTCGTTTTCCAGCGCGATCCTGACGTACTCGGCGCTGTTCCGGCGTCCGGAGCCGGCGTGGCTGCTCGCCGCGCCGATGCGACCGCGGAGCGTGGTGGCGATCGTCTATCTCGAGGCCGTGTTCTTCGCGAGCTGGTCGCTGGTGCTGCTGGGCCTGCCGCTGATGGTCGCCCTGGGCCGCGTCGAGCAACTGCCGTGGTACTTTTACGTCACGTTCCTGGTGGCGTTTATCGGATTCGTTCCGATTCCCGGGGCGATCGGACTGCTGGCCGCCTGGTCCGCGGCGATGTGGACGCCGCGGTCGGCGCGGCGCATCTTCGTCGTGCTCGCGGCGGCGACGATCGTCGCAGCGACGCTCTGGTGGGCACGGCTCTGGGGGGCGTCGCGGGCGGATCCGGATCACTGGCTGTCGCGGTTTCTTGCCGAATTGGGGTTTCTCCGCGGCGCGCTGCTGCCGTCGACGTGGGTGACGCAGGCGATCCGCTACTCGGCCGAGGCCCGCCCCGCCGACGCGGCGTTCTACCTCTTCGTGACCGTCGCGCATGCGGTGTTCCTCGGCTGGCTGGCGGTCGGGATCGTCTCGCGCCACGTGCAGCCCGCCTTTGGCCGCGCGCAGTCCTCCCCGACGCGGACGTTCGGCTGGGGCGGGCGTGTGACGCGGATCGCGACCGACGTGCTGTTCTGCTACCTGCCGCGGCAGGTGCGATGCCTGATCCTCAAGGATGTCCGCGCGTTCTTCCGCGATCCGATGCAGTGGTCGCAGCTCGCGATCCTGCTCGGCCTGCTCGCGCTGTACCTGCTGTATCTGCCGCGGATGCATCCCGATGGATTCAACCTGCAATGGCAGGGCCTGATCTGCTTCCTCAACTACGGCGCGGTCGTGCTCATCCTCTCCACGTTCACGAGCCGCTTCGTCTTTCCCATGATTTCGCTCGAAGGCCGGCAGATCTGGCTGCTGGGACTCTGGCCCGTGCCGCGGTCGACGATCGTCTGGGCCAAGTTCGATTTCGCGCTGGCGGTGACGACGCTGGCGGCGATGCTGGTGACGGCGTTGTCGATCCGGGCGCTCGAACTGCCGCTGACGCTGTCGCTGGTGCACGTCGCGGCGACGCTGTCGAGCTGCGTCGGACTGTGCGGACTGGCGATCGGACTCGGGTCGCGGATGCCAAGCTACGGCGAGTCGTCGGGCGCGCGGATCGCCAGCAGCGTCGGCGGAACGATCAACCTGATCGCGTCAATGATCCTCGTGCTCGCGAGCCTGGGGCTGATCGGCTGGCTGTGCTATCGGAGCGTCTTTGTTCTCAAGACGCTTTCGCGGTTTGACGCGGTCAACCTCGGAATCTACGCCGCCCAGATCGCGCTCGGCTTCGGGAGCGGATCGCTCGCGATGCGGATCGGCGTGCGGCACTTCACGCGGTCGCAATTTTGAACGATCGCCCCGGTTTGACGCCCCGCGTGTCCGTCGATCGGCCGATGAACTATCATTCGACCATGCGCTCCGACCTCGTCGCCCACATCGACCCGGCCAGAGTGGCGCACAACGTCGGCGCGCTGCGTTCGGCTTGCCGGCCGGGCACGAAACTCTGCGCGGCGATCAAGGCGAATGCGTACGGGCACGGCGTGCGGATCATCGCGCCGGCGCTCGAGCGACTCGGCGTCGAGATGGCCGCCTTGGCGACGATCCCCGAGGCGGTCGAGCTTCGCGAGATCGGCTGGGCGCGGCCGATCCTTGTGCTGGGCAGCGTTCTGGCGATCGGCGACGCGGCAGAGCGGTCGGCACGAGTCGACGCCATTCTCGAGCACGACCTGACGACGACGATTTCGTCCGCGGCCGGCCTGGATGACCTCACGGCCGCCGCGGCAAAGCGACGAACGCTCGCCCGCGTGCATTTGAAGACCGACACGGGGCTGGGGCGACAGGGCGCGATGCCCGATGATCTTCCAGAACTTGTCGCGCAGATCGTCCGTGCGCCGTCGCTGCGCTTGACCGGGATCTACAGCCACTTCGCCAACGCCGATCTCGCCGACCGCGCGATGACGCAACAGCAGCTTGACGAATTCCATCGGCAGCTCACGCAGCTGTCCGACTTCCTGCCCGCAGGCGTCACGCGGCACCTGGCGAACTCCGCCGCGGCGCTGACGCTGCCCGAGTCGCACTTCGAGATGATCCGACCGGGCCTGGCGATTTACGGATACCTACCGGCCGAGTCACTCGCGGGGCGGGTCGATCTGCGGCCGATCCTGCGGCTGACGGCGCACATCACGCTGACGAAGCGGATTCCCACAGGCCATGGCGTTGGTTACGGACACACATGGAAGGCGCAGCGGCCATCGCGGATCGGGATCCTCCCGATCGGCTACGCGGACGGGTTCGTGCGGCGCCTGTCGAACAACGCGGTCGTCGGAACCCAGCACGGCGATGCGCCGATCATCGGGCGCGTGAGCATGGACCAGACGGCGATCGACCTGACCGAGCTCCCGGCGGTGGCGATCGGGGACGAAGTGGTCCTGATCGACGACCGGCGGGAGCGGCCGAACAGCGTGGAGTCGCTGGCACGAAGCCTGGGGACGATTTCGTACGAGGTGACCTGCCTGCTCGGACAACGGATCGACCGTATCGTCCGCAATGACAATGCCTAAGGGAATCCGGTCCGCGGGTTCATTGTTAAACCGCCCCCCTTCCGTGACCCGATATGACTACGTCCGGAGTCGGACGGGGCGCCGGCTTGTCTCGGCCGGAAGCGGCCCATAAGATGTGGTCCGGTCGAATCGTTGCGCGTCACCCGCGCCCAACCGACGGACGACCGACTCCTCGCCGGGCTCCAACGGGAGGTTTTCATGAAGCTCCACTCCGTCCTGACGTCGACGCGGCGATGGACGCTCGTTCCCCTGGTCGTCGGTGCGACGGTCTTTCAGCTCGGCGGTTGCGATCCGCAGGTTCGAACCGCGATCCTGACGGGCCTGCAGACGTCGCTGACCGGCCTGGTCACGGCGCTGATCAACGCGTTTTTCCTCGCGTTGCAGAACGCGAGCACGTCGCAGCCGGGATCGACGGTTGAGGCCGTTTTCGAGAGCTTGCGTCAATACGTCGCGTAGATCATGATCCGCGAATGGGTCCGGCGCGGTGGACCGCCTGGGCGGCGCGCGTCGGGAGCAGGAGGCTGACCATGCGGAATCTGACCCGGACGCTTCTGGCCCGGCCGCGCTGGTTACCGGTCGCAATGGTGTTCGCCGGCCTGTCGTGCATCCCGGATGGCGCAATCCGGGAGGTGGCGGCGGAGAACATCGTCCGCACGATTACGCTCTACACCTCCTCGTTCATCTCGCTGATGTTCCTCAACTTCTTCCCATTCTGACAGCGCACGGGGGCCGACGCATGCCCGATTCAACACCGCCCACGTCGAAGCGCCGCCCGGCCGCTCGCACGGTTCGCGCCTGGCGCCGGGGCCGAACGGTCGTGCTGGCGGTGGCCGGCCTGCCGCTGTTTCAGGGGTTGATCTGCTTTCCCGATCCGGTCGGCGCGCTGAACTTCGAGATTCAGAATCTGCTGAACTCGATCATCTTCACGGTCGTGAACACGCTCGTGCGGAACCTCTTCAACCTGTAGCCGCCCTGCCGGGTCGCGTCGTCGCACCGGACGCGCCGTCCGGCGATCCGTTACAAACCCCGCTACACGCCGAGGAGCGAGACGATCAGCGCCTTCTGGACGTGCAGGCGGTTTTCCGCCTCGTCGAAGATGACGCAATTCGGCGTGCGCGAGACGTCGAAGTCGATCTCGTCACCATAGTGCGCCGGCAGGCAGTGCAGGATCAGCGCATCGGGCTTCGCCGAGGCCATCAGTCTTGCGTTGACCTGGTAAGGCGGGAACACCTTCTTGCGCTTCTCGGCCTCGGCCTCCTGCCCCATGCTCGCCCACACGTCGGTGTAGACGACGTCGGCATTCCGCACGGCGGCGTGCGGATCGGCGACGACCTCGACCTTCGCGTTGAACCGCGCGGCAATCTCGGCCGCCTCCGCGACGACGGTGCGGTTCGGGCGATAGTCGTCCGGCGTGCCGCAACTGACGTACATGCCAACCCGCGCCCCGCCGTAGAGCAGCGAATGACAGACGTTGTTGCCATCGCCAACATACGCGAGCTTGAGACCCTGGAGCCTGCCCTTCTTTTCGAGCACTGTCTGGAGGTCGGCGAGAATCTGGCACGGATGCTCGAAGTCCGACAGGCCGTTGATCACCGGCACCGTCGCGTACTTCGCCAGATCCGTCACGATGTCGTGCCCGAACGTGCGGGCCATGATGATGTTGGCCATGCGCGACAGGACGCGGGCGATGTCTTCGGTCGTCTCGCGCTGGCCGATCGAGATGTCCGTCGGGGCGAGGTAGATCGCGTGACCGCCGAGCTGCGTCATGCCCGCCTCGAACGAGACGCGGGTTCGCAACGAGGGTTTCTGGAAGATCATGGCCATCGTCTTGCCGGCGAGCGGCACGGCGGCGCGGCCGGCGCGAAGCTCCGTCTTCATGTCGATCGCGCGGTGCAGGAGCTGCATGCACTCGTCAGTGGACAGGTCCTTCATCGAGCAGAGCGAACGGCCCTTGAGATTCAGCGGCATGTGCGACCTCCGTGGTTTCGGGGGCGGGATTGTAGAGGCGCGTCCGACGGGACGCGAGCGGCGGCGCGGGGGCAGTTGCACGAACGGCCGGTCGGGGGTACATCGCGGTCGGCTGCGGCGGTCCGGACGGCGCGACGGACCGTCGGGCGATCTTTCGGAGGTGGGTCTTGGACACGCTGCTGGATCGATTCTGCCGCTATGTGAAGGTCGAGACGACGGCCGTCGAGGGCGCGGCGACGTACCCGAGTTCGGCGAGCCAGAAGGTGCTCGGGAAGATGCTCACGGAAGAGCTGCGGGCGCTGAGGCTGCCGGACGTCAACATGGACGAGCACGGGATCGTCATGGCGACGATCCCTGGAAACGTCTCATCCGCGCCGACGATCGCGTGGTGTTCGCACATGGATACCTCGCCGGAGTTCACGGCCGCCAACGTCAAGCCGATCATCCGCCGGAACTACGATGGCAAGGACATCGTGCTTTCCGGCGACCCGTCGCGCGTCATACGCGTTGCCGAGACGGACGGGCTGGCGGAACTGAAGGGCAAGACGCTGATCACGACCGACGGCACGACGCTGCTCGGCGCAGACGACAAGGCGGGCCTGGCGGTGATCATGACGGCCGCCGCGCACTTGATCGAGCATCCGGAGCTGAAGCACGGCCCGATCCGCATCATCTTCACGTGCGACGAGGAGATCGGCCACGGGACGGACAAGCTGGACCTCAAGAAGATCAACGCGACGGTGGCGTACACGCTGGACGGCGAGGGCGAGGCGGGCATCGAGAACGAGACGTTCTCAGCCGACCTGGCGATCGTGACAATCACGGGACGGAACATCCATCCGGGCTTTGCGCAGGGTCGAATGGTCAACTCGATCCGTCTGGCGGGGCAGTTCGTCTCGCGCTTGCCGTGGCATCGGCTCGCGCCGGAGATGACGAGCGGGCGCGACGGGTTCCTGCATCCGTACGTGATCGACGGCGGCGTGCCGGAAGTGAGGATCCGCATCCTGCTGCGGAGCTTCGTCACGGCGGAGCTGGCCGAGCAGGCGGAGCTGCTGGAGTCGATCGCGGCGACGCTGCGGGCGGAGCATCCGCGGGCGGAGATCAAGATCGACGTGCAGAAGCAGTACCGCAACATGATCGAGGCGCTGGCGAAGGAGCCGCGGGCGGTGAACCTGGCGGCCGAGGCGGTGCGGCGGATCGGCAAGGAGCCGCGGTTCCAGTCGATCCGCGGCGGAACGGATGGTTCGCGGCTGAGCGAGATGGGTCTTCCCACGCCGAACCTGTCGGTGGGCATGCACAATTTCCATTCACCGCTCGAGTTCGCGTGCCTCGAGCAGATGGAGACGTCGGTCAAGGTGCTGGTGGAACTGGCGCAGCTATGGGGGAAGGAAAAGTAGCGGCGCGGCGAATGCGGCCGTGGCGGATTGCGGAACGCGGTCCGCGGCGAGTGGACACCCGAACCGGTGAAGGGCTGATCGATGAATGAGCAGGCGATCCAGACGCGGCTGCCGGAGAACGCATATCGCGAACTGAAGCCGGGGGAGACCTACACGCCGATGGTGCCGGCGACGATGCGCGTGCCGGAGATCACGACGCGGTCGATCGTCTTCGGGACCGCCATGAACGCCATCTTCGCGATGGCAGCCACCTACCTCGCGCTCAAGGCCGGACAGGGGATCGAAACGGCGATCCCGATCTCGATCCTCGCCGTCGGCCTGTCGGGTCTGCTGCTGCGATTCGGATTGCGTCGCAGCTCGCTCCTTGAGAATGTCAACATCCTCGCGATCGGAACCACATCGGGCATCGTCGCGGGCGGCACGTGCTTCACCATGCCCGCCATCTATATGCTGAAGCTGCACGAGAGCCTCCATCTCAGCAACGTGCAGCTCTTCCTGCAGATCTTCCTCGTGCCGTTTCTGGGTGCGGTGCTCGGCGTCGTGTTTCTCGTTCCCTTCCGGCGCTATTTCGTCCGCGACATGCACGGCAAACTGCCGTTTCCGGAAGGAACGGCCACGAATGAAATCCTCGCCACGGGTGCTTCCGGCTCGTCCGGGCAGGCGTGGGTGCTGATCTACTCGTTTCTGATCGCCGTCGTGTACAACTTCCTTAGCTTCGCAACGAAATTGTTCACCTCCACGTTTACCACGGGACGGCTCGAGTTCTCGGAGAAGGTCAAGCCGCTGGCCATCCCCGCATTGGAGAAGCTCACGGACCACGTCAAGGCCGTCTTTATGATGGGTACGGGCGCGTATTACCTCGGCCTCGGTTACATCGTCGGACTGCGGTATGCGACGATCATTGCCTGCGGCTCGTTTCTGTCTTGCTTTGTGCTGGTTCCGCTGCTCGCGCCGTTCGACATCGAGTCTCTGCGCCGCCTGAACAGCCACCCCGGCTTCACGGAGGCCACGCCGCATCAGATCTTCCACAATATTCCGCGGATCATCGGAATCGGCGGCATCTTCGCCGCGGGGCTCATCTCGATTCTCCGCATGAGCAAGGTCATGGCGACGGCCCTGCGCGAGGCGATCGGAGGGCTTGTCCGATCGACCGGCGGTCGCCATGAGCACGAGCGGACCGATCAGGATATCGGGTATCCCGCGCTGTTCGTCATCGGCCTGCTGACGACCGCCGTGCTGTTCTTCTACTTCCGCTTCAGCGTCCTCGGCGGCATGCCGGGCGCGACGCGGCTCGCGATCATCTCGACGCTGCTCGCGCTGCTGCTGTCGTTCCTGTTCACCACCGTTTCGGCGTGGGCCATCGCCATGATCTCGACCACGCCGCTGTCGGGCATGACCGTCACGACGATCATCATCACGGCCGTGGTACTGCTGAAGGCCGGTCTTCCGAAGGGCGATGCCAGCATGCTCGCGGTGCTGCTCGTCGGCGGCGTGGTGTGCGCGGCGCTGTCGATGGCCGGGACGCTCGTCACCGAGTTCAAGATCGGCTACTGGATCGGGGCAACGCCGCGTCGCATCCAGTGGAGCGCGATCGTTGCGTCTCTGCTGGCGTCGGTGCTCGTGACGATCGTGATCATGGTGCTCGCGTACCGGCCGGGATACGTCGCGATTGACGCCATGAACAAACCGCTGCCCGCGCCGCAGGCGAACATGATGCGCAGCACGCTCGAGACTTTCCTCGGCACGAACCAAGAGGTTCCGTGGCTGCTCTACGGAACAGGCGCAGTCATCTCCGTCATCCTGACGTTCATCGGAATCTCACCGCTGGCATTCGCGCTGGGCATGTACCTGCCGATGGACGTCAATACGCCCCTGTTGTTCGGCGCCATCGTCGCACATTTCGTCAGTCGTAGTACAAAGGACGAGAAGCTCGCGAAGGGACGGAATGACAAGGGAATCCTCATCGCATCGGGATTGATCGCCGGGGCTGCGATCATCGAGGTCCTGCTGAACGGACTGGCGATCCTCGACGAGCAGTATTTCGGCAAGGCCGTCATGCCCGCGCTCGACCTGGGACGACGGATCATCGACGGGGGCACGAGTGCAGAGTGGTGGGCACGCGTCAATAACTGGCTCGGCCTGGCGGCGCTGGTCGGCCTGTCACTTTTCGTTTACCTCGATTGCCTTCGGGCCAAGCCGGCGGAAGGGGTCGCGCACGGCGGGCACTGACGAATTCGTCCGATGGCACTGCGCCGGCGCGGCTCTCGCGCGGGGCGATGGAATGCGCTGCATCTAACGATGGTGACTTTCGAGCCGGATGCGTTCCCATCGTTTGATGACGGGGCTTAGTATCAGCAGGACGACGCCCGAAGCGCACGCGAAATAGACGATCATCTTGAACACCGGCTCGAAGCCGCCCTCGCGACCGGTCATGCTCGAGATCACGCCTCCGATCAGATGCGCGAACGCGGACGACAGAAACCACATGCCCATCATCAGGCCGCCGAGTCGCGCCGGCGCGAGCTTGGTGATCATCGAAAGCCCGACGGGCGAGAGGCACAACTCGCCCGTGGTGTGGAAAAAGTACGCAAGAAAGATCCAGACGAGACCGGCCTTCGCAGCGCCCGTCGCATGGCGCGCCGCGATGACGAGAAAGACGAACCCCGCGCCGACCTGAATGAGCGCCAGACCGAACTTCACCGGTGACGATGGCTCGAGGCCCGCGCGCCCCAGCCGAGTCCAAAGGTAGGTGAAGAACGGGGCCAGGAGGACAATGAACGCCGCGTTGACGGATTGAAACACGGAGGCCTCGATCGTGTATCCGAATACGGTGCGGTCGACGCAACTTTCCGTGAACAGGTTCATGGAACTGCCCGCCTGCTCGAAGCACGCCCAGAAGACGATCGAGAAGAAAATCAGAAGCAGCGCGGCGAAGAGGCCGACTCGCTCGGCGTGCTCACTTCGAAACGCCTCCCAGATCACGTAAAGGAGGAAGGCGGCGCCGACGACCGGCGCTGCGTAGCGGATGACGAGATGCGGCGTCGAGACCAGGAATGCGGCGATCGGCACGAGGAGCACCGCGCCTGCATAGACCGCCGTATCGCGGCGGATGCCCATGACGCGACGGCTCTTGAGAACCTCGGGGTTCGGCGGAAGTCCGTGATCGCCCAGAAGGTGCTTCCCGCAGAGGAAGATGATCAGCCCGACGACCATTCCGATCCCGGCGAGACCGAATCCGTAGTGAAACCCGTAGCGCTGCCCGATCTGGCCGCAGGCGATGGGCGAGAGAAACGCGCCGATGTTGATCCCCATGTAGAAAATCGTGAAAGCGGTATCGCGGCGATTGTCGCCCTGACGGTAGAGCGTCCCGACCAACGTCGAGATGTTGGGCTTGAAGAACCCGTTTCCGACGATGACCAGCGCCAGCGAACTGAAAATCGTCACGTGGTTCTGCGGGATGATTCCGAACCCCGAAAACGTGAGGCCAAACTCGCCGAGCCCCATCAGGATCGCGCCGAGGATGATCGACCGACGGTAGCCGATGATGCGATCGGCCAGCATTCCCCCGAGCAACGGCGTCGCATAGACCAACCCGTTGTACGCGCCGTACGACTCGCTGGCCGGGCCGCGTTCGACGTTGAAGGTCTGCATGAAGTAGAAGATCAGCAGCGCCCGCATGCCGTAGAAGTTGAATCGCTCCCACAACTCGGTGAAGAACAGCACATAGAGCGCGATGGGATGACCCAGGAAGGTACGCTCGGAGGAATGGGGGGCGGAAGCGCCGGCGCCTGCCGCGGTGTTGCTCGTCATCCCTTCAGGCCCTCGCGTCGTCGGCTCGACAAACGAGCCGGCTAGGATAGCGAACCGCTCCGGCGATTGCCATGCGAAACGGCCATCCGATCGCCCGACCGACCGCGCTTGCGTCCGGCGAGCCGCCGGCGACAATCCACTCCCAATCGGCCGCCCACCACGATGCCACCGGCCGATAACGTGAACCTCATGGGTGCCACATGCCAAGTCGAACTCGCCGCGTCGCACTCGCGACCGCCGCCCTTATCGCGCTGTCCCCGGCCGGATGTCTTCAATCGCAGGCCGGTCGCGACGTCGCGCAAGCGGCGCGGAGCCGGACCATGACAATGCGCGAGCGCGTCGCGCAGTACGCCACGGTCAGGCTGACGACCGACTTGAGCGCGCTGACGCCGAACGAACGGCGCATGCTGCCGCTGCTGATCGAGGCGGCGCGGCAGATGGACCGCATCTTCTGGCTGGAGGCCTACGGCGAGCCTGAGCCGCTGCTCGCATCCCTCCGCGATCCGGACACGCGGCGCTTCGTCGAGATCAACTACGGACCCTGGGACCGTCTGGCCGACAACGCACCGTTCGTCGAGGGATTCGGCCCGAAGCCGCCGGGCGCGAACTTCTATCCGCACGACTTGACGAAGGCCGAGTTCGAGCAGTTCATCAAGGAGCACCCCGATCAGGCCGCGGCGTTCAAGAGCCAGTACAGCGTGATCCGGCGCGATGCGAAGGCGCATCTCACCGCGCTCGATTATCACGAGCAGTTCGCCGAGCCGGTGCGGCTGGCCGTCGCGGCGCTTCGACAGGCCGCGGCGCTGGCGGAGGATTCGGGCCTGCGGCGCTATCTCGAGCTTCGGGCCGACGCGCTGCTGACGGACGACTATCGCGCCAGCGACCTGGCGTGGCTCGAGATGAAGGACAACACGATCGACTGCGTGATCGGTCCGATCGAGACGTACGAGGATCAGCTCTTCGGCTACAAGGCGGCGCACGAGGCGTACGTGCTGGTGAAGGACAAGGCCTGGAGCGCGCGGCTGGCGAAGTACGCGGCCCTGCTGCCCGGATTGCAGCGCGGCCTGCCGGTGCCGGAGGCGTACAAACGGGAGTCGCCGGGGACCGGGTCGGACCTGAACGCCTACGACGTCGTGTACTACGCCGGCGATTGCAATGCGGGATCGAAGACGATCGCGATCAACCTCCCGAACGACGAGGAGATTCAGCTCCGCAAGGGCGCGCGGCGATTGCAGCTCAAGAACGCGATGCGGGCGAAGTTCGACAAGATTCTTGTGCCGATCGCCGACCTGCTCATCGCGCCGGAGCAGCGCCGGCACGTCACGTTTGACGCCTTCTTCGGCGACACGATGTTCCACGAGGTCGCCCACGGACTGGGCATCAAGCAGACGATCAACGGGCGCGGGACCGTGCGCGAGGCGCTCCGCGACCTGGCCGGGACGATCGAGGAGGGCAAGGCCGACATCCTCGGCCTGTACATGATCGGCAAGCTGCTCGAAAGCGGCGATCTGAAGGATGGCAGCATCGAGGATTACTACGTGACGTTTCTGGCCGGCATCTTCCGCTCGGTGCGATTCGGCGCAGCCAGCGCCCACGGCCGGGCGAACATGCTCCGCTTCAACTACTTCGCGGAAGCGGGCGCGTTCTCGCGGGACCGCGACGGGCGCTATCGCGTGAACGTCGATCCAATGCGAAAGGCGGTGGAATCGCTTTCCGCGAAGATCCTCACGCTTCAGGGCGACGGCGACTACGACGGCGCCGCGGCGTGGATGCGAGCGCAGGGCGAGTTGCCGCGGCAACTCGCGGCCGATCTCGGCCGCGTCTCGGACGCGGCGATCCCGGTGGACATCGTGTTCGAGCAAGGCTCGCTGGATTAGCGCGCCGGCCGGGTGACCTTCGCGCGGGTCCGAATCCGCGGTCGTGCTCCTGAGCGTGCGGTGTAATCACCACGCCGACGCGGGAAGAACTCAACATCTCGCGCATCCCGCACAGCCGTTACAGTCGGAATGCGATCACGTCCGTCATGGACGCCTCGCGGTCTTTCCGGACGAATGGCGACTGGATCGTCGCCCGCGCGGCCGGGCACGCACCGTGCCTAGGATTGGTTGGAGCTATCCGGGGGTAGGGAAAGATGCACGGTCGTTTGCTCGCCTGGTCCATCGGGATTCTCGGTGCGACGCTGCTGCTCTGGCTGGCGGCAGGCTGCACGCCGGAACGGGAGTTTTCGGTCAAGTCTGAGCCGCGCGGAACGGCCGCGCTGCTGTTCGACGCATCGCCGGGCTTTCCGAACGGCACCGATATTGCGCGGAGCGAGTGGCCGAGCACGCCGGGCCCGTACGACGGACCCGAGGTCTCGTTCTATCGCGAGTACCTGTACGACTACCAGAGCAGCTATCCGGGCGGTTTCAACTACTACAATCGTCGCTTCCTGAACATCCGTGTCGGTACGCGCTATCGTTGATCGCGCGAGCGATCGGCCGCCTGCGGATGCGGGGTCGGTTCGCGTGCGGTATTCTGGCGCGCGGCGATCGGCCGTCGCCGAATCGGAGCCGTCGCACAGCGCCTATGTCGTCGTCCGCGGATGAGTCCGTTCTGCGTGCCGCCGCGGCGGGCGATCCGGCCGCGTTCGAGCAACTCTATCACACGTATTCGGAGCGTTTGCGGATGGCGGCGTGGAGGATGTGTCGCCGCCGTGAGTGGATCGACGACCTGACGAACGAGACGTGGCGGCGCGGCTTCGAGGTGCGGACGAGCTTCGATCCAGCCCGGCCGTTCCTGCTCTGGCTGATCGGCATCCTTCGAAACGTCTTCCGCGAGCACCTGCGCCAGCAGCCGATCAATCTGGCGCCTGGCGGGAGATCGGCGGCGTTCGACCCGATCGATCCTGCGCGGGTGGCGGCAGAGGTGGAGTTGCTGGTCGCGCTGAACGCGTGCGTGGCGGCATTGTCGATCGAGGACCGGGAGATCGTGCATTACCGGTTCTTTCAGGGGGAGACGCTTCGGGCGGTCTCGGAACGGCTCAGAATACCGGAGTCGACGCTCCGCGAGACTCGGATACCGGACATCTGCACGCGGCTCAGAAAAAGTCTGAAGGCCCGAGGGATCGAGATTTCCGAGTTTTTTTCTGCGCAGGAGGGGGACGCCTCGCAATACCTACATGGAGAATGAGATCAGGGCGATGCCGACGAACCCGATGCACAACTGGTTGAACGAGCTGGGTGAGGCCCGCCGGGCCGGGGTGTTTGCCCCGCAGGCGTCGGGCCGTCTGCCCTGGCAGGTTGCCAAGGCCCCGGCCGTTCAACGAGGTGTGCGCGGGCTGCGTCTGGCGATTCCGCTGGCGGCCGCTGCGGCCGTGGCCATCGTCTTCGTTCGTCCGTCGTTCGACGACCGCGCCCCGACGCAGCTCGTGTCGGGTGAGCGGGTCGCGGTGACCGCGGCCCTCTCAACGTCGCAGGCACAACAGCTTGAGGATTGCAATCGCGACGGCCAGGTGAACGGAAAGGACATCGCTTGTTTCGTCAGTCAATACGCGGATCGGAACGAGTCTTCGGCACTGCAGGCTGAGGCCTTGACCCGCCGCTTATTGGGGATCTGAGTCGACCGGATCCCAACTCTTGCAGTGCGGGGCGTTGTTGGCGTCGTACCGGGACGCAGCTACGCCCCGCATTATTTTTTGCGCTGAACGCGATGCACGGACGACTCGCGGATGTCGCGCGCACGAGTCGGCCGAGCGCCTCAGGCTCGAATCCGACGAGCGACCGCCCGAGCCCGGCAGCTCACGGACGCCGACGCGTCTCTTCGCGGAGTCTCGCAACCCGAACTCCCTCCAGCGCAGCGGTTTACGCACGGGACTGGACAGCCTGACCCCGGTTATACTATTGTGTCGCCACGCGGGCTTATCGGGCCGGTCGCCTGCTGATTGATCCGCGGAATCCGTCAATAAACCCGGCGTACGAGGAGTCGATTCATGGGGTTGATGAGTGGCAAGAAGGGCGTCGTCATCGGCGTCGCCAACGACCGCAGCCTCGCCTGGTCCATCACCGAGCGTCTGCACCGCGAAGGGGCGGAGATCGGCTTCTCGCACCTGCCGGGCGAGAAGATGGAGCGGCGCGTTCGGAAGCTCGTCGAGCCGCTCAACGCCAAACTCATCGAACCGATGGACGTCACCAGCGATCCGCAGATCGCCGAGTTCTTCGCCAAGGTGAAAGACGTTTACGGCTCGATCGATTTCCTCGTGCATGCCGTCGCGTTCGCCAGTCGCGACTCGCTGATGAACCGCTTCTATCGTACGGGGCGCGAGGACTTCAAGCAGGCGATGGAGATTAGCGCGTACTCGCTCGTCGCCGTATGCCAGCACGCGTTCGACCTGTTCCGCGAAGGCGCGTCGGTGCTGACGCTCACCTACCTCGGCAGCATCCGCTTCGTTCCCGGATACAACGTGATGGGCGTGTGCAAGGCCGCGCTCGAAAGTTGCGTGCGGTACCTCGCGGCCGACCTCGGCGACCTGCGACGCGTACGCGTGAATGCGATCTCGGCCGGTCCGTGCCGGACGCTCAGTTCGGCGGGGATCGACGGCTTCGACAAGATGCTCGAGCACTACCCGACGAAGAGTCCGCTGCGGCGGAACATCGATGCGGACGAGGTCGGCAAGGCCGGGCTGTACTTCTGCAGCGAGCTGTCGAGCGGCGTGACGGGCGAGATTCACTACGTCGACGCCGGCTACAGCATGGTGGGCTGGTAGGCGCTCGCCACGGACAGCCTCGGGTCGTTCCGGCTCGCGGCAGGTCTGCCGCCGGTGACGGACCTCGCTGTCGGGCCTGTCTGAAGCCTGCAACTCCAAACAAAACATGAGGTTAAAGTCAAAGCCGCGGCGGAAGCGGGCTGCGGAATCCGCGGCGGCGCCGAACGGGGATCGAACGTTTATCGTTTATGTACAAGTACTTATGAACGTCCGGCGGCTGAAAAAAAGCCTTGCGTAACGCAAACTGCTTGATGTAGTATGACTTGCGCTAGTCTCGGAGGGAAGAGTCGAGTAGCCGGGTGTCCGCGCCGCACGACCGTCGGGGACGCGGTCGGCGCGATAGCGCGGTGTTGGAATTCGGGCACGACAGTCAGCAAAGGACTCGACGAGCATGGCAACGATTACCAAGAAGGACCTCATCGACCGCATCGCGGAACGAACGGACAGCAAACGCGTGGTTGTGAAACGCATCGTTCAGAGCTTTCTGAACGAGATCATCGATGAGCTGGGTCGCGGCAACCGTCTGGAATTCCGTGACTTCGGCGTGTTCGAGAGCAAGGACCGCGCGGCCCGGGTCGCGCAGAACCCCAAGACACTCGAACGCGTCCACGTCGGCCGAAAGCGGACGGTAAAGTTCAAGGTCGGTCGCCTGATGAAGGCCCGCCTGATCGAGGCGACCGCCTCGGCCGGTGCATCGAGCCATTCCGCGTCGACGTCTGCGGCTCCGAAAAACCCCGGGTGAACATCTGCCTAACTTCTGATGCACCGGCCTTTTCCGGCCAAGCGTGCCCAATTCGCTTTCCGATTTGACGACCGTCGTGTCCGCCATTAGCATTAATTGAGACTGAGTCTCAATTTCCGGGAGGTGCGGACGATCACCATGAAGACCCCCAACGCCGCAACGATTGACTCCCACGCCGCGGTACGACTGGACGCGATCCCACGTGGCACAAGCGTCGTTGTCACCCGCGTCCGCCAAAGTGCCGAAGCCCTGCGATTGCGCGAACTCGGCTTCGGCGAGGGGCGCCGGATCTCGATCGTGGCTGCGGCCGACCCGATCATCTGCCGCATTGATCGGGCGCGCGTTGCAATCGCGCGGCGGCTCGCGGAGTTGATCCACGTCCGGCCGGTCCCGGCGCCTTCGAGCGAGCGCACACGATGACCGCGCGGCATGATGGCGAATACTCGCTTGCGGAACTCCCGCTCGGACGCGAAGGACGCGTCCGCGCGATCGAGGTCGGCGCGGAGCTGCGTCGACGCTTGCAGGAGATGGGCGTGATCGTCGGCACGATCGTCCGCCTCACGCGGATTGCGCCGCTGGGCGATCCGCTCGAGATCGAGGTCCGCGGCTACCGACTCAGCGTGCGGCGCGCCGACGCCCGCGGCATCCACCTCGCACACGACCCGGCCGGCGAAGCTTTGACAGCGCCGATGGCCGCTCCCGCCGTGGCGTAAGCACGATGTCCGACGTCGCTCCGACGGCGATCGGCCGATCGACGCTCCTGCGAGTCGCCGTTGCGGGCAACCCCAACTCCGGAAAGACCACGCTCTTCAACGCCCTGACCGGGTTGCGTCACCACGTCGGCAACTACCCCGGCGTCACGGTCGAAAAGCGCGAAGGGCGTCTGACGGGCGCGGGCGCGCCGGTCACGCTGCTCGATCTTCCGGGGACGTACAGCCTCTCGGCGCGATCGCCCGACGAGCGCGTGGCGCGCGATGCGCTGCTCGGCCGGATGGCCGGCGCTGAAGCGCCCGATCTGACGCTGGTGGTCGTCGACGCGGCCAATCTCGAGCGCAATCTGTATCTGGGGGCGCAGGTCCTCGAACTCGGTCGGCCGGTCGTGATCGCGTGCAACATGCTCGACATGGCCGAGGCGGCGGGGTTGCGAGTCGATTGCGCGGCGTTGTCGGCGGCGCTCGGAGTCCCAGTGGTCGGCACGGTGGGCACGCGGCGGATCGGGTTGGAGGCGCTCCGTGCGTCGCTTCTCCGACCGTCGCCGCGAACGCGGCCGGTCCGCGGCTGGCGGCTGCCGGATGCGATCGAGACGGCGGTGGGCGAGCTGGCGCGGACGCTGATGGAGCTGCGCTTTTGCGATGCGGCGAGCGCGGATGGTGCGGCGCTGCTGCTGATGGTCGATCACTGGGATGCCGCGCCTCTCTTGCCGGAGGCGGAGGACCTGCCGTCGCGCGTTCGCGACGAGATTGCCGCGGCGCGTCGCCAGATCATCGCGGCGGGCACGCACGATCTGCCATCGCTGGTGGTCGAGCAGCGTTACGCCTGGATCGGCCGGGTCGTACAGCGCGCGGTCGGGCCGACATCGCCGGGGGCGGCGGGGCGAGAGCGGATCAGCGACCGCATCGATCGCGTGCTGACGCATCGGGTCTTCGGCGCGCTGGCGTTTGCGGCGGTGATGTTCCTGATGTTCGTCGCCATCTTCTCGGGCGCGGAGCCGTTGATGGGGATGATCGAGGCCGGCCAGGGGTTCGTGCAGGACGCGTTCCGCACGGCGCTGCCGCCCGGGCCGCTGTGCGACCTGCTGGCGGACGGAGTCATCGGCGGCGTCGGCGCGGTGGTGGTGTTCTTTCCGCAGATCTGCATCCTGTTCCTGTTCATCGCGCTGTTGGAGGATTCGGGCTACATGGCCCGCGCCGCGTTCCTGATGGACCGGCTGATGCAGGGCGTCGGGCTGCACGGCAAGAGCTTTATACCGCTGTTGTCGAGTTACGCGTGCGCGGTACCGGGGATCATGGCGACGCGGACGATCGAGAATCCGCGGGACCGCCTCGCGACGATCATGGTCGCGCCGCTGATGAGCTGCTCGGCGCGGCTGCCGGTGTACATCACGATCATCGGCGCGGTATTCGGCGCGAGCCTGTGGCTCAAGGCGGGCGTGATCTTCGCGATGTACGTCGTGGGCACGGTCGCGGCGCTGCTCATGGCCGCGGTTTTCAAGCGCACCGTGCTGCGCGGACCGCGCGCGACGTTTCTGCTCGAATTGCCGCCGTATCACCTGCCGCGTCCGGGGGCGATCCTTCGCGCGATGTGGGACCGGAGCCGGCTGTTCCTGACGCGGGCCGGGACCATCATCGCGGCCTTGTGCGTGGTCATGTGGGCGCTGGCGTACTTTCCGCGGCACCCGACCGCGTGGAGCGAAGCCGATCGGCGCGCGAAGGCCCGGCTGAGTACGGCGGGACTCGACCCGGCGGCGGTCGCGCGGGGAGCGGAGGTGCCGGACGAGGTCCGCGCCGACCTGAAGCGCATCCGCGACGAGGCGGCCGGCGAGCAGCTTCGGCACTCGTGGATCGGGCGGCTCGGTCACGTGGTGGAGCCGGCGCTTCGGCCGCTGGGATTCGACTGGAAGATCGGGGTTGGGATCCTGAGCAGCTTCGCGGCGCGCGAGGTGTTCGTGAGCACGATGGGCGTCGTCTACAACGTCGGATCGGGCGATGACGATACGACGCCGCTGCGCGAGAGGATGCGGGCGGCGCGATGGGAATCGGGGCCGCGGGCGGGCGGGCCGATCTACACGACCGCGGCGGGCCTGTCGCTGATGGTCTTTTACGTGCTGTGCTGTCAATGCGTGAGCACGCTGGCGGTGGTACGACGCGAGACGAACTCGTGGCGCTGGCCGGCGATCATGTTCACGTACATGACGGTCCTGGCGTACGTCGGGTCGCTCGCGGTGTACCAGGTCGGCACGCGACTTGGCGGCGGGTTGTCGTGACCCGGGACGCGGTCCCGGCAGACGGTGCTCGCTCGAGCACGAGTCGTCGGCTGTTGAGGTCGGCCCTTTCCGGTGGCGAAAGAAAAAACGGGAGGCGCGACCCCGCAGGCGCGCCTCCCGCGAAGATTGAAACGACCTGGACGACCGTCGACTACGATCGACGGCGACGCAGGCCGAGCAGACCGGCGGCGAGCAGGCAGATCGAAGCCGGCTCGGGCACGAACGCGAGGCCGCCGCCGCTGACAAGACCGGTATCACCGATCAGCGTCGCGGCCGCCGTGTCGGGGCTGAGGGCGTACAGATTCGTGTCCTGCGAACCCTTGGCGTACAGCACGTCGCGGAACGGGTCGTAGGCCAGTCCGGGCAGATTGAATCGAATGCCCGAGAAACCGATCAGCGACCACGCGTTCAAACCGATGCTGTACTCGTAGAGATTGCCCATCGGCCCAGCGAAGCCGGCAAGGCCGTAGATGCGGCCGCGGCCGTAGGCGAGGCCCTCGATATCGGCGCCACCCGGCGGCGCTGCCAGGATCGTGTTGATCTGGCCGTTGGCGGGATTGATCGTGAAGAACGCTCCGTTGATCGCGCCGTAAAGGACGCCGGTGGTCGGATCGTAGGCCATGCCCTCGGCGCCGAATTCGCCCTGGCCGGTAATCGTCCCCACGTTGTTCGCTCCGCTGCCGTTCGCATTGGTGTGGACCAGATCGGTCCAGGTCGAGCCGTAGAGCAGACCCGGATTGCCGGATTCGCTCAATCCGACGGTGTGGCTTGTCACGCCGGACAGACCCAGATGCATGGCCTGTCCGGTGAACTGGTTCAACTGGTACAGACCGTTCCCGTTGCTGTCTTCGCTGAAATACAAGGTGCCGGGCGGGCCTGCGAACGCCGGCATGGCGAGGGCCGAAACGGCCATGATGAGAATGCAGACTTTTCGAGCCCGATACGTCGAGTCCATAGCTTCCGTCCTTTTCTGAATTGCGGGAGCCGCGCTTCTTTCCGCGCCGGACGTGAGGGGTCTTTCGGTCCGGCTCCCTGGGTTCTGCGAGGTCTCGCAGAGTGTATCCCTCCGGGTTCAACGCGCGAAGCGGAGATTCGCGATTCTTTCGAAATCGCCGAATCGAGGTGTTCCTAAAATCGCGTGCATTCTGTTTGCAGAAGCCCTTTCGCTCATACCGGATAGGAGATTCTCGTAAAACGAGGCAATTCGGCCACGAGTGTCTGAATTCAGTCTGCGTTGCGCCAAACGCACTGGCGAGGGCGATGTCCCTGAACCCGCATCTGACGGCGATGCGATCGGACGAGGAATCGCGGACTCTCAGCGGACCGTCGACGGAACAGGGGCGGCTCGATAGCGCCGGAGCTGCAAGCCCACCGCCGCGGCGAGGGAATCGGGCGGAGTCGCCTCGGGAAGGGGATCGTAGGACTGCTCGATCCACTTCCAGATGAACTCGCCGAATCCTGGCGCACCGAAGCGCTCAAAGCCGTAGATGCGCGGCGTAAAGCTCGGGACGACGAGGACATAGTCCGGCGGCGCGCGGCGGAGGTCATCGAGGATTCGCGACTCGCCGGCGACGGCCATTTCGAGCGGGACGAAGTTGTAGTGCGGGGTCGAATTCGTGCGCCGCGTCAGGTAGTTCAGCATCACGCCTTCGGGCACAACGAGCAGCGTGCGGTCGGGCGGAACGAAGCGCTCGATCACCTCGAGGGCGGCCAGTGCCGCCGGACCTTCGTCGCCGCGCGCGGCGATGATGCGATCGTGCCCGCGGCCGACCGGCACGGTCTTCTCTTCGAAGACACGCCATGTAACGCTGAGCGCGGCAATGCAGAGCGAGGCGCCCAGCGCGGCGTTCAGGCCGGCGCGCAGCGTCGATCCGCGACCGAGCCCCACGCCGGCCGGCAGCGTTCCTGCGATGACCGCCGTGACGAGCGCGAGTCCGGGCATCGCGAGCGCGAAGCCGTACGGATAGACACGCGCGTTGAGGATCATCTTTCCGAGCATGACGAGCGAAAAGACGCCGAGCGCGATAGTGGCGATCGCGTTGGCGACCCGGTCCGCATCGTGTCGATGACGTATCGTCCGGCTGGCCGCCACGATCAGCACCGCGACGACGCCGAGCGGGAGCGCGCGCACGGTATCCAGCAGAACGGGCGGATCGACCGCGTATCCGCACAGCGCGCAGAGGACGAAGAAGCCGATGAGCGCATCGGAGCGCGTCGCCTTGCGGCGCGATTCGATGAGGGCCGCGATGACGCCGGCGGCCACCAGCGCCGCAATGACGACGGCGCCTGCGCGGAGCATCGCGCCCAGGTTTTCCCACGGGCGGTCGATTCCCATGACCGACCGGAGCAGCGCGTTCGAGAGCGCGTCGCTGCGCAACAGCGCCGTCCAGGGCGTCAGGACGCCGTCGATTCCGACAAGCGGCACGAAGGCCGCGGGCAACACGCACGCGCCGGCCGCGACGATCGCGCCATCGCGCAGGACGTTCGCGAGTCGTTGCCGAGCGACGGCCGCGTGCAGGCCGAGCGCGGTGAAGCAGGCGAGGGCCGCGGCAGCGAAGACCTCGGTCTTGGTCAGGAATGCAGCGCCGAGCGCCAGTCCGCACGCAACCCGCCAGCGCGCCCGCCCGCGACGAGCGCAGGCGATGGCCGACGCGAGGGCGGCGAGCGCAAGCAGCATGCCGTGGGTGGTTTCGTGCGAGTAGGGACAGACGTAGTTGTTGTTTCCCACGCGGGCGTACTGCGAGAAGCCGAAGACGGTCAGAAGCACGAATCCGCCCAGCGTTGCGCCGAGCCGGCCGGCGATCGGCGCGAGCAGGCGATACAGCAGCACGGTCACGCCGACGAGGACCGCGAGGTTCGCAATCATCAGCGTCGTCAGGCCGATCCCGAACACGCGGAACAGGGCCGCGTTCACGTACGGCGACAGCGGGCCGTTGAAATACGCCAACTCGGAGTAGAGCGACCGGCCGAGCGTCAACTGCCACGGGACGTACAGCTCGCGGCCGAAGTCGATGAAGACATGCGGCCACTTGCGCCACGTCCACGCCGTCATCACGACGAACGTCGCGGCGAGCAGCAGCGGTCCGCCCCCGCGATCCGCGAGGTTCGGCGTCGTGATGGAATTCGAGTCGGGATCGGCCACGCGGCCATGGTACCGATGGTCCAGGCGGCGTTCGACGGCGGCGCGGACCGCGCCGGCGGGGTTACGGTTCCGCCAGCCTGCGTTCGATCAGTTCGCCCACGAGTTTCGGGTTGGCCTTGCCGCCGGAGATTTTCATCACCTGCCCGCGGAGAAAGCCCGCCGCGGCCTGGCGCTTCCTGGGGTTTTCCTTTGCATCGCGGACGGCCTGGGGATTCGCGGCGACAGCCTGCTCGACCCATTCGCGGGTGGCCGCTTCGTCGCGAACCTGGAGCAGCCCGGCCGCCGCGGCGATCTCGCGCGGAGCCGCCGGCACGTCGAGCATCTTCTGCGCGACGGTCGCGGCGGCCGTCGCGGAGATCGTCCCGTCGCGCGTCAGGTTGGCGAGTTCCGCGAGCCGCGGAGCGGAGACGCCCAGGCCCGCGATGGTCGTCGAGCGCGCATTGGCCTGCGCGGACCAGAAGCTGATGAACTGCTTGCACAGGGTCTTCGGATCGCCGCCGACGGCGATCGCGGCGGCGAGCAGATCGCTCGTCGCGCGGTCGGCGGTAAGCGTAGCGGCGTCGACGTCCGTCAGGGCGAGCTGCATCCGCAGCCGCTCCTGGCGGGCGAGCGGAAGCTCGCCGATCTCGGAACGGATGGCGTCGATCTGCTCGGCCGAGATCGTGACGGGCACGAGGTCGGGATCGGGGAAATAGCGGTAGTCGTGGGCCTCTTCCTTGCTGCGCTGGAACTCGGTGACGCCGCGGTCGTCATCCCAGCCGAGGTTGAGCTTGCCGCACTTTTCGAGCGTGTAATCGTGGTCGCGCCGCCATTCGCCGACCTGCCGGTCGATCTCATAGGCGATCGCGTTGCGAATCGCGCGAAAGCTGTTGAGGTTCTTGATCTCGGCGATCGGCGTGCGGTACTCGACGCCGCCGAACGTGATTGCGACGTTGACGTTCGGCTCGAAGCGCATCTGGCCTTTCTGCATGACGCCTTCGGAGACGCCGAGCCAGACGGCGAGGCGTTGAAGCTCGGAAGCGAAGGCGAAGGCTTCGTCGGCCGAGGCGAGGTCCGGCTCGGTGACGATCTCGAGCAGCGGCGTGCCGGCGCGGTTGAGGTCAACGCGGGTATGGTCGAGGCCTTCGTGGAGGTTCTTTCCGGCATCTTCTTCGAGGTGGGCGCGGCGGATCCGCACGCGGCGCGGCTCGCCAGCATCCCGCGGCGGCAGTTCGAAGTGTCCCTCGGCCGCGATGGGCAGGTCGTACTGGCTGATCTGGTAATTCTTCGGGAGGTCGGGATAGTAGTAGCTCTTGCGGTCCCACTTGCTGAAGGTCGCGATGCGACAATTGAGCGCCAGGCCCATCCGGATCGCGAGATCCACGGCGCGGCGGTTGATCACCGGCAGCGCGCCGGGCAAACCGAGGCAGACGGGGCATACGCGACTGTTCGGTTCCGCGCCGAACTCGACCGGGCAGCCGCAGAACATCTTCGTTCGCGTCGCGAGCTGGACGTGGGTCTCCATGCCGATGATCGGGCGGATCGTCAGGTTGCTCACGCGCGAATCTCCGGGGCCGCCTTCGGCTGCGACGCCGATGTCAGCAGCGCGAGGCGGAGCATGTTCAGCGCGGCCTTCGCGGCGCGGTCGCGGATTTCGCCGCGGCTGAGATACTCGCCGAGTCGAAGCTCGCGGACCTCACAACCGTCCGGTGACGCGAGCGACACGTAAACGAGTCCGACCGGTTTTTCGGGCGATCCGCCCTCGGGGCCGGCGATGCCCGTGATGCCGATCGCGTAGTCCGCGCCGCTGAGCGTCCGCGCGCCGAGCGCCATCGACTCGGCGACTTCTCGGCAGACGGCACCGTGACGTTCGATGCGGGCCGCGTCGATGCGCAGCTCGCGCTGCTTGGCGGCATTGGAGTAGGTCACCCAGCCGCAGAGGAAATAGCGACTGCTGCCCGGTACGTCGGTCAGCGCCTTGGCGAGCAGGCCTCCGGTGCAGGACTCGGCCGTGGCGACCGTCCGGCCGTGCCGCCAGAGCAACTCGGCGACGGCTTGTTGAAGCGTCGCGTCGCCCTCGCCAAAGACGTAGTCGCCGAGGCGCCGGCGGATTTCTGCGGCGTCGCGGTCGAGCAGCGCGGCCGCCTCGTCAAGCGTGCGGGCCCTGGCGTTGATGCGGATGCCGACGACCGCGGCCTGCGCGGTCGTGCCGATCGTTGGATTGCGGCCGCGCTGCATCAGGTCGGCGATCAGCTCGCCGATCCGCGCTTCGGGCAGGCCGAAGGTGCGGAGCACGCGCTGGAGGATGAATCCGCCGCGTCCGGCCAGCACGGGCCGAACGGTGCGGTCGAACATCGATCGCATCTCGCGCGGCACGCCGGGCAGTACGAAGGCATCGCAGCGGCCGATGCGGGCGCGGAGCCCGGGCGCGGTGCCGCAGTCGTTATCGAGGAGGGTGGCGCCGCGCGGGACCATCGCCTCGCGGCGGTCGGCCTCGGGCATCTGGAGGTTTCGCGAGCGGAAGAACTCGCGGATCCGCTCAAGCGTCGGGGCGTGAAAGTCGAGCGGGACGTTCATCACGCGGGCGAGGGCTTCGCGCGTCAGGTCGTCCTGGGTCGGGCCGAGTCCGCCGGTAACCATCAGCACATCGGCGTCGCGCGCGGCGCGTTCGATCTCGGCCTGAATCGGCTCCAGCTCATCCGGGACGGTCGCGTGGGCGACCGTTTCGATTCCGAGTTCGGCGAGCTGCTGCGCGAGCCAGGCCGAGTTCGTATCGACCGTCTGGCCGAGCGTCAGTTCGGTGCCGATGCTGAGGATGCGGGCGATCACGCGGCGCGATTATAGCGAATCAGCGCGGCGGCGCGATTGCGGCGGGTGACAGGCTCCAGCCCGACGCGGAGATGAGACGGTCGATCTCCGCCAGCCACTGCGCGCGGACGTCGGGCCCGAGGCGGGCATCGAATTCGTTGTGGCACGCGGCGATCATTGCATCGCGCAGATCTCGGGCGGCTGCGCGATGGGTGAGCATCGCGGCGAGCGCCGCGAGGCTGAGCACGGCCCAGCACGTCGCGTACGCGCGGGCCGAACGTCGGCGAGGCGGCGGGGTCGCGCCGGTCGCATCAACGCGGGCGCGGCCAAACAACCGCACGAGTACGGCCGGTCCGATCAGGCCGAAGAATGCTGCGGCGGCTGCGATTGCGCCGTACCCGTTCGGGACGGCGTAGCCCCCGGTCAGGAACCGCCGGGCCGTGAATGCCCCAAGTCCGAGCGCGACGATCAGCGTCGTCACCATCGCACCAGGCACGGAAGCACGGCGTAGCCGCGAGGCATGTGCCGGCGAGGAAACGGCGGCCGTGCGGCGGCGGACGAACAAGCGATGAATGCCGCAGAGCAACAGTCCGGCCAGCGTGCCAAGCGCGGTGAGAACGAGCGCAACCGCAAGTGCGTAGGCGACGACCGCCGTCGCGTAGGACCGCGTCGTCGGCGTCGGGGCGATGCGACGCAGGTCCATCCAGTCCGGCGGCGCGGAGGCGAAGGCGGTGTGCACGCGTGTCCGGGCCGCATCGCGCCAGGCGACCCAGTCCGCGCGGTTGCGGGCGGGTGGTTGCGCGCCGGCTGCTCGGACGAGCACATCCGCGCCGAGCAGCGCAATCGCGGGATCTCGTGCGCCGGCAACCAGTCCGCGCCCGAGTTGGAGCACGCGGTGCCGAATCCGTGACGCGGTCTGCTCCGGCGGGGTCTCCGAACGGTCCGACAACTCGTGGAGAAGCGCATCGGCGGTCGCGGTCAGCGCTGACCATTGCGTCGCGACCAGCGGCGTCCGCTCCGTGAGAAACGTCTGCACGACCGGCCGGGCCGCGACATCGTCCGGGAGCCGCAGCGCCGTCAGGACCGCGGCGAACACGTCGGCCATCTCCCGCTCGTAGAGGTCGCAGCGCGTGGCCGGCGGCGCGCGCTTGAGCACGGCATCGATCGCCTCCCACCGCGCGGACGGGGGCGCATCGGCGGGGACGCGCGCCGCGGCGATTTCCGCGACGGCCAGCCGCGTGGGCAGGTTGTCGAAGTCGGCGGCAAAGGCGCCGGCCGGATCGTCCGGCAATGCGGGCCGCGTGGCGGAGGAGACCTGCAATGAGCGGACGATCTCCATCGCGCCGAGTTGCGCGGCCAGGCGGCGTGAGAGCTCCGGACGCGCGCGCCACTCGGCGGCGGACTGCCGGCGGATGGACTCTGCGCCTTGCGGCGTCGTGAGTTGGACCTGCCGCAGCGTACCTGCGAGCACGCCGTCGGCGGCGAAAAGCTGCGGGAAAAAGAGCACGCCTGCGAGCAGGCCCACCGGCGTGCAGATCAGAACGGCGATTTTTGTCCGCCGCGCGGCAGCAAGCTCATCCGCGTGCGGCCTTGGTGCCGCGGTTCGCGGGCTGTTTGCTGCGGGACGCTTCGCCATGCGGATGATGCTCGAGGGGCGTGTAGTGGAACGGGCTCAGCGCGGCCTGTCGACACAACGTCAGGATACGATCAACGAGCGCCCGATCGTTGTCAATCGTCTCGTGGTCGACGCCCTTCGACGTGAGGTCCGTCGCGGCGATCGGCTGGCCGGTGAACGGCCGCGTGTACCAGTAGTTGTCATACCAGTAGTACGGGTGTTCCTCGGCGACGTTGCTGTTGCGCGTGCTGACGATATCGGTGCCCCAGGCGCTGCCCGGGGTCCGCTGGATGACGTTGTGGACGAATTGGGCGTTGTGGCCGATCGGCATCGGCTCGGGCGGAACCTGGTTTTTCGCGCCGGGGCGCATTTCGCAGCGGTGCGGCCAGTCCTTGTTGAACGCGTCGACGGTGATGACGCGCTTGATGAACTTGGTCTTGTGATGCTGCGCGTAATGGCGCACGACCTGCGTGCAGAGGAACGCGCCATGGCCGTGGCCGACGAGGATCGCCTCCTCGTCCGGGTCCTTGTCGATGTCGATGACGATCTTCAGCCAGTCGTCCGGCGAATAGATCGCCGCGTTGATCTCATGCTCCAGCAGGGCATCGCGCACGGGCGCCAGTCCGTCGCTCCGCTCCTTGTCGGTACCTTGAATGAGATAAACCCGCGGGCCGGTGTAGGGCCAGACCGTCGGCTCGTGACATCCGACCACGGCCAGCGTCAGTGCGAGACCCGCCAGCGCGCGAACCGCATGTTGCGTCTTCATTGCTTCTCCCCCGTCCAATGGATGTGACGGCGACCCTCCCGCCGCCACGTGATGTTACTCCGCCGAGCCGCGCCGGGTCAAAGCCCTTTGCAGGGTGCCGCCGAAGGATCAGCGATTATCGGCCGCCGAGCGGCAGCGAGCGCGATCGGAGCGACAACTGCCGATAAACGCAGGCGTGCGCCTCGACCATCGCCGCGACCGAGTGCCGCGTCCGAACGTAGTCGATCGCCCGCTGCGCCAGCGCCCGCGCCTCGTCCGGCTGGGTCAGCGCGCGGCGGAGCCGCAGCTCCAGCGCATCGACGTCGCCGGGCGGGAATGTCCAGGCCGTCTGCTCGTCGATCAGGCCGTCGTGCACGCCGCCGGCGCCGGCAATGACGGTGAGACCCTGCGACATGGCGTGGATCGGCACGATCGAATACGCCTCTTCGCCGCGCGGCAGGCAGTAGACGTCCGCACCGCCCATCGCGCGCGTCCACGGCTCGATCAACCCCGTGAACGTCACGGACTCGACGACGTCAAGCCGCTCGGCGACGTGGCGCAACTCGCCCTCGGCGCGGCCCTTGCCGATCAGGAAGAGCATCGCGTCGTGCCGATGCGCTTTGACCTTCGCGAATGCGTGGATCAGCTCAGCGACGCCGCTGCCGACCGTCACGGGGCCGGAATAGACGATGGCCGGCGCGCGGCCCGGATCACGGAACGCGGCGGCCTCGGTTTCGGCGGGGACGCCGGGGCGAATCAACTCGAGCGAGGCGACGGCGACATCACGCCGGACCACTTCGTCGCGCAGCACGTCGGAGGGAACGATGACGACGGCGGCGCGGCCGAGCAGCGCGCGGATCGACCGCGCGCCGAGATCGACTCGCTCGCCGAACGAAACGACGAGGTCGGCGCCCAGCGCCTCGGCGGCGCGGAGCGCGACCTCTCCGACGGTGTGCGTCAGGGCGTGAACGATCGGCGGGGCCTCGGCGTGAACGCGGTCGATGATCTCTCGAAGCTGAGCGATCATCGCGCGGATCGCCCACGGCCGGAGCAGCGCGTTCGGCGGCTCGAAGGGCACGACCGGCAGCGCGCCTTCGAGCAGTACGCGGCGGCGCGGCTGCGGGCCGACGAGCACGGGCTGGAAGGGCTCGTCGATGAGGCCGAGCAGCAGGTATCGAATCGCGGGACCGAGGCGCTCGTAAGCGAGTCGATCGGCGAGGTAGAGGACCGGGGGCCGGTTGGACGGGTTGGCATCGGTCGAGTCCATTCGCGCGGCACGATAACCGATAAGTCTTGATGGACGGAATCGCGCAGGACCGATAACGCGCATTCCTTGACAGAAACGTCGTGAACGGGTCCACTGATGGGTTCGCCGCCTCGACGGCCCATCGAACTTCCCGGCAAGGCCCTGTGGTGTCCGCTCCCATCCGCATCGCCATTGGTTCCGATCACGGCGGATTCGACCTGAAGGAGCATCTGCGCGCGTGGCTGACGCAGCGCGGTTACGCGTGCGAGGACTGCGGCGCATTCAATCCGCAGCCGGTCGATTACCCCGCGATCGCCCTCGCGGTCGCGACGCGCGTCTCGGAAGGCCTGGCCGATCGTGGTATCATCATCGACGGTGCCGGGATCGGATCGGCCATGACGGCCAACAAGGTCCGAGGGGTCCGCGCCGCGCTTTGCTACGACGTTTCGACGGCGCGTAACAGCCGCGAACACAACGATGCAAACGTGCTGACGCTCGGCGCGCGGCTGATCGGTGCGGGCCTGGCGGAGCAGGTCGTCGAAACCTGGCTCGCGACCGACTGCACCGAGGAGCGCCATCGCAAGCGCGTTGCGATGATCGACGCCCTCGATGCCGGCCGGCCGACGCCCGTCGCAGCACTCGCCTCGCCGCGGTCATCCGCGCCGCCGGCGTCGCAGAAGGAGATCGCCTTGGAGTCGCTCTCGGCGGAGGACATTGAGCGCGTCGCCGAGCGGATCCGGCAGATGCTCGCGGCCGCCGGGGCGCCGCTCGCCGCGGTCGAGGTTTGCTCCTGCTGCGGACCGGCGTGCAACGGGCACTGCGCCCATCACAATCCCGAGACCGTTCGCGGACTGGTCGGCATGGGCGCCGGCCGCATCGGGTATCGCGCCGGCGGCGGCGTGATCCCGGCCGATCTGGCGTCATTCATCGACCACACGGCGCTGAAACCGGAGACGACGCCGGACGAGATCCGCACGTTGTGCGACGAGGCCCGGCAGCACGGGTTCGCGTCGGTTTGCATCAATCCGTGCTACGTGAAGCTCGCAGCGCGAAGCCTGACGGGCACGAACGTGCGCGTCTGTTCGGTGGCGGGGTTTCCGCTCGGGGCCTCGGCGATCGAGACCAAGGCGCTGGAGGCGCGTCGCGCGATTCGGGAGGGGGCGAGCGAGATCGACATGGTGATCAACGTCGGCGCGCTCAAGGGGCGCGACGACGAGTACGTCTATCGCGACATCCGCGCGGTCGTCGAGGCGTGCGAGGACGGCGGGGCGATCTGCAAGGTCATCATCGAGGCGGCGCTGCTGACCGACGATGAGAAGACCCGCGCGTGCGTGGCGGCGAAGCGGGCCCGCGCGGACTTCGTCAAGACGTCGACCGGCTTCGGTCCGGGCGGCGCGACGGCGCACGACGTGGCGCTGATGTCGAAGATCGTCGCGGGCAGCGGCATGGGCGTGAAGGCCGCCGGCGGCATCCGCAGCTACGCCGATGCGCAGGCGATGATCGCGGCGGGCGCCACGCGGATCGGCGCGAGCGCCGGCGTCCGCATCGTCAAGGAAGCGCTGGGACAATCCGCCGGCGGCGCGTCTGCGCCGGCCGGCAAGTACTGAGACGGCGCGGGCGGTCCGGCGCCCGGCGCGTTACGGGATCGACACGATGGCGGAATTGCGTTGCTACGTTTTCCTCGACACGCTACAGCCGCAGAACGCCTCGTTCTGGGCGACCGTGGCGCAGGGGTTCCTTCCCAACAGCGGCATGGCGTCGCTGTTCGTCGAAATCTCGCCCGGCATCGAGATCAACCGCGTCACCGATGTGGCCCTCAAGACCACGCCGGTCAAGCCCGGCATGCAGATCGTCGAGCGGCTCTACGGCATGCTCGAGATCCACAGCGACTCGCAGGCGGACGTGCGCCAGGCCGGGGCGGCGATCCTGTCGGCGCTCAATCTGAAGGAGCAGGACCGCCTCAAGCCGCGCGTGCTCTACAGCGACATCATCCGACGCGTCGATGATCATCAGAGCCAGCTCATCAACCGCATGCGGCACGGCAACATGCTCCTGGCGGGCCAGTCGTTCTTCATCCTCGAGGTCGAGCCGGCCGGATACGCCGCGCTGGCGGCGAACGAGGCGGAGAAGTCGGCCGAGATCAACGTGCTGGAGATCCGCGCGTTCGGAAGTTTCGGGCGCGTCTATTTGGGCGGCGAGGAACGAGACATCATGGTGGGCAGCCAGGCCGCGCTGGCCGCCATTGAAGGCGTGAGCGGCCGGGCCCTGAAGTGAGAATCGAGCGCGCGGACTGAGCGGTCCGCGCGGTCCGTGGAGGTGTATTCGACATGGCTGAAGCGTTGGGAATGATCGAGACGCGCGGGTTTGCGGCGATGGTCGAGGCCGCCGATGCGATGGTGAAGGCCGCGAAGGTCGAGCTGGTGAGCTACGAGAAGACCGGCGGCGGCTACGTGACGGCCGTCGTGCGGGGCGACGTCGCGGCGGTCAAGGCGGCGACGGATGCCGGTCAGGCGGCGGCGGCGCGCGTCGGCGAGATCGTCACCGTCCATGTGATCGCCCGGCCGCACGCAAACGTGGATGCGGTGCTTCCGCTCGGCCGGGCCGAGGATGGCAAGGCCGAGATGAAGAAGCTGCCGCGTCAGGCCTGACGCGTATCGGCGCGGGGTTCGTCGGCGCGCGGCGGGCGCGTGGGCGTCGCGCTTCAGCGCGGCGTGGGGCGCATCGGCCGGCGACCGACGTTCCGTAATCGCCGGAGGAGTCGTCATGCTGCTGGCGCGAGTGATCGGCACCGTGGTTTCGACGCGCAAGGACCCGTCCATGGAGGGGCTGAAGTTCCTGCTGCTGCGTCCGGTCGACGTCGATGGCAAGGAGTCGGGCGCGCCGGTCGTGGCGGTCGACGCGGTCGGCGCGGGGATGCACGAGGTCGTGATGTACGCGACCGGCAGCTCGGCGAGGCAGACGGTTGCGACGAAGGACCGGCCGTGCGACGCGGTGATCATGGGCATCGTCGACAGTTGGGACGTGGCGGGTGAGATGAAGTACCGCAAGGGGGCGGACCGGTAATCGCCGGACGGCGGCGATTCGATCGGGGACGACGTGGCGACCAGCCTGAACGACAACCAGATCGATGAGATCGCGCGGCGCGTGATCGAGCAGCTCGGACTGCCCGGTTCGACCGCCGCGCCGACCGCAGGCGCGCCGGCGTCGACTCCTCCCGCGGCCGTTCCGCCGACCGCGACGGCGTGGCCGCCCGGCATCTTCCCGAACATCGACGCGGCGGTGACGGCGGCCCGCGACGCGTTCGTCCGCTACCGCGCGACGTCGCTGGCGAAACGCAACGAGATCCTCGCGGCGATCCGCCATGCGATGCTCGCGCACGCCGAGGAGCTGGCCCGCGACGCCGCCGAGGAGACCGGCCTCGGTCGCGCCGAGGACAAGGTCCGCAAGAACCAGCTGGTCACGCTCAAGACGCCCGGGACCGAGGTGCTGGTGCCGGTCACGTACACGGGCGACTGCGGCCTGACGCTCATGGAGCGTGCGCCGTACGGTGTCATCGGCTCGATCACGCCAACGACGAACCCGACGAGCACGATCATCTGCAATACGATCGGCATGCTGGCGGCGGGCAACGCGGTCGTCTTCAACGTTCATCCGAACGCGAAGAACGTCTCGGTCAAGAACGTCGCGTTGATCAACCAGGCGATCATCTCGGCCGGCGGGCCGGCGAACCTGGTGTGCGCGATCCCGTCGCCGACGATCGAGACGGCCGGCGAGCTGATGCGGCATCCGGGCGTGCGGCTGCTTGTCGTCACGGGCGGTCCGGGCGTCGTCAAGGCGGCGATGGCCAGCGGCAAGCGCGCGATCTGCGCCGGGCCGGGCAATCCGCCGGTGGTCATCGACGAGACGGCGGACATCGCCAGGGCGGCGCGCGACGTGGTGCTCGGCGCCGCGTTCGACAACAACGTGATCTGCACGGACGAGAAAGAGGTGTTCGTCGTCGAGAGCGTCGCCGAGGCGCTGCTGTCCGAGATGAGCCGCCAGCAGGCGATCATCCTGACCTCGCCGCAGGTGCGGCAGATCGAGCGCGTCGTCTTCACCGAGACGCGCGGACCGCGCAAGCCGGGCGTGATCAACAAGGACTTCATCGGGAAGAACCCGTCGGTCATTCTGGAGAAGATCGGCCTGCGCGTGCCGGATTCGGTGCGGCTCGCCGTCTGTCCCGTGCCAATTGAGCACCCGCTGATCTGGACCGAGCAGATGATGCCCGTCCTGCCCGTGGCGCGCGTGCGGAACGCCGACGAGGCGATCGACCTCGCGAAGGCCGCGGAGCACGGCTTCGGGCACTCGGCGGCGATGCATTCGAAGCACATCGACCGGCTGAGCCGCATGGCGCGGGAGATCAACACGAGCATCTTCGTCAAGAACGCGCCGATCTACGCCGGACTGGGCGAGGGCGGCGAGGGCTATTCATCGTTTTCCATCGCCAGCCCGACGGGTGAGGGCATGACCGATCCGCGATCGTTCTCGCGCGAGCGGCGCTGCGTGCTGGTGGATCACTTCAGGATCGTCTGATGGCCGAACCTGCCCTTGCGTTGATTGACTTCTGCTCCATCGCCGCCGGCACGCGCGCCGGCGACGCCATGGTCAAGCGGGCCGCCATCACGACGTTCCGCGCCGGCACGATTCAGCCCGGGCGCTACCTGATCCTCATCACGGGCGGCGTCGGCGAGGTGGACGAGTCGTACCGCGAGGGATTGCGCGTCGGCGGCGACGCCGTCTGCGACCACGTGTTCCTGCCTGATGCGCACGAGTCCGTACAGTCGGCCGTCGGCGGAAAACGCTCGCGGCCGAGCGCCGATACGCTCGGCGTGATCGAAACGTCGACCGTTCCCGCCGTCGTTCACGCGGCCGATGCGGCCGTGAAGGGCGCCGCGGTGCATATCCGCGAGATCCGCACCGGCGACGGGCTGGGCGGCAAGGGCATCGTCTTTCTCGACGGCGAACTCGCAGACGTTCAGGCCGCGATCGCGCTCGGTACGGGCGTCGCCGCGCCGCGCGGCATCGAGGTGCGGCATTCGATTACGCCCGCGGTGCATCCGGCCCTGCTGCGCGAGATCGGCGAGACATCGCGATTCAAACGGTGATCGTCATGCTGCTTGGACGGGTCATCGGCCGTGTCGTCAATTGCGTCGTGTACGAGGGCCTCGCCGGCGTGCCGATGCTGATCATCCAGCCGCTCGACAAGCACGGCCGGCCGAAGGGCGCGGCGCTGGTCGCCGCCGACGCGACGGGCATGGCCGGCCCGGGCGAGCTGATCTACTACGAGGGCGGGCGGGAGGCCGCGTTGGCGCTGCGCGAGACGTTTGTGCCGGTCGATCACACGATCATCGGGATCGTCGATTGCGTGGCGCGAGACGACGGAGGCGTGCCGTGACGCTCGGCGTCGTTCGCGGCCGGATCTATTCGACGATCCACCACCCGTTCTACGGGCGGCGGCGACTGCTGCTGGTCGATCGCATCGGCGTCGATGGCCGGCCGGACGGTAGCTATCTCATCGCGGTCGATGTCGTGGGCGCGGGGGCGGGCGAGACGGTGCTGCTGCTCGACGAGGGCAACTCGGCTCGGCAGATCGTCGGCGACCGCAACGGTCCGATCCGCTCGGTCGTCGTGGGCGTCGTCGATCAGGTTTTCGCCGCATGAGCACCGATTGGCCGCTGCGCCGCGAGATCGTCGAGATCGGCCGTCGAATCCACGAGCGCGGGTTCGTCGCGGCGACGGACGGGAACATTTCGTGCCGCACCGGCGGCGGGCACCTGCTCATCACGGGCAGCGGCACGGCGCTGGGAGAACTGAAGCCCGAGGACATCGTCGAGGTCGCGCCTGACGGGCGCATCGTGTCGGGGGTGCGGGCGCCGTCGTCGGAGATGGCCCTGCACCTGGCGGTCTATCGGCAGCGGCCGGACGTGCAGGCGGTGGTGCACGCGCACCCGCCGGTGGCGACGGGGTTTTCGTTCGCGGGCGAGTCGCTGGCGCAGTGCGTGATACCCGAGGTCGTTCTGATCTTCGGGACGATTCCGACGACGCGCTATGCGACGCCGAGCAGCGAGGAGGGTCCGCAGGTGATCCGCGAGCTGATCCGGGATCACGATGCGCTGATCCTCGAGCGGCACGGCAGCCTGACGGTGGGCAAGAGCCTGCGGGATGCGTACCACAAGCTGGAGAAGGTCGAGCACGCGGCGCTGGTGACGCTGATCGCGCGGCTGCTGGGAAAGGTGATCCCGCTGTCGGGAGATGAGCTGGCGCGGTTGGCGGCGATCGGGCAGAAGTACGGCTACGGGGCGGCGAAGGACATCTGCAAGCACTGCGGCGGCACGGGGCATTCGTAGGGGCGGCCGAAGCAGAATCTCCGTCGCGTTCGAAGCTCAAGAGCACACGACTCGCCAGGGCAGGTTCGGCGAACACCGCGGATCAACCCGGCGTTGTCCTCTCGGACGGGACCGTTGCCGAGGGCGTGACCTGTCTCTGGTGCGACGATGACCTGCGGGGCACACGGATCGACCGCGTCTGCCCGGAGTTCGGCCTGTCGATCGGGCCGTCCCTCCGGGCGGATCAGCTCCGCGTGGCATCGCCCGAGTGGCTGGGCGCGTACGCGGCGGTGCTTGTGGTGTCGCTACTTTTACAGGCGCTCAGCCTGACGAGTCTCGCGGAACGGACACGCGACCCCCGCCTGCGCGCGGCTGTCCGGGTCGTGGCTTGGCTGTTTCCTGCGACTGCGGCCATCACGATTGGACTGGTGTCTCTGGCGCCGCGCGCGCGCAGCTTACTGAGCGCGCGGTGCGTGCTTGGCGCGATCCTCGTGCCAAAGATCGCACTCGGACTACATGTCGCTCTGTCAGCGGACATTCTGCGACGCGTGGGGCCGCGTGTTGAGCATGCCGAGTAGGCATGCGTTCTCGCGCCGCGCGTCGAACGACTACCCGAACCGGCCGCGTTCGCGCGGGGCCGCGCCGGAGGTCGGCAGGTTAAGCTGGTAGTCGCCCATGTAGCCCTTCGACTGGAAGAAGCGGAACAGCTCATCGACGCTGCGGAAGACCCGCGTGGCCGTCTCGGTGACAAACGGCGACGGCTCGGCCTTCGGCCGCCAGATGACGTAGACCTCTTTCGTGCCCTCGAAGGCGTGCTGGAGTTCGCGCTCGACGCCGCTGCTGAGGCCCGGCACTCCGCCGGGCAGTTCGGGCACGTAGCTCACGATCATGTCGGACTGGTCGATGAGCTTGAAGTCGCGGGCGTAGATCTGGCTGTCGATGTCCTTGGCGACCGTCGTCACGTCGTGCACGTTGAAGACGACCGGCCGGCCGTTGACGGTCAGTGTGATGCGGTCCTCGCCGCGCTTGGTCGCTTCGCCGGCCTCGAAGAGCAACCGTTTCTCGTCGAGGTCGCCGGGATCGAAGCAGATGAAGTGCTCGGCGAGCGCGGCGCGGAAGGCGTCGATCTCGGCGAGCACGTCGGGCATCTTCATGACGTGGGTCATGGGGAACGAGGGGTAGATCTTTTTGCGCTGCGGCTCGAACATCAGGCGCATGAGCGATTCGACCGTTCCCGGGCCGATGCCGCGGGCGAGCACGTAGTACGACCCGTGCCCGCGCAGGGCGTGGGCGAGGATCTCGGTGGCGAGGATCTCCTCCTCGCGCCAGACCATGATGTCCTTGAGCGTGTGCGGCACGTCGTGCTCGCGGCTGAGGCGCTCGTGCACCGCGTCGACGTTGTCCACCAGCGTGACGTACAGGTCGGCGTCAAGCGCGGTCATCTGGTCCCAGTCGTAGGCCTCGAACAGCCCGTGCTTCCAGCGGAAGGTCGCATGCGTGTTGACGATCAGGTACTCGCTTCGCTCGGCCTCAACGAGGATGTCCTTGAAGACCGCACGGCGCAGCGAGTTCAGCCGCGCCCGCGGCAGATCGAGGATCCGGCCGCGGACGACGTCCGGCGCCTCGGCGTACATCATGTCGCCGACGTGGCAGACCTTGATCGACCGGCCGCGGGAGGACGCCAGCCGGGCGACGTCTTCGAGGAAAGGTTTCTTCTCGACGCCCACCTGGCCGGTGACGACGACGCGGCATCCGGGCCGCCGGGAGTGATTGAACAGTGAGGACTCGCGAGACGCGGCGCGGGACATGGGCAACCTCCTGTGGACTAGCGTATTCGTTAGCGGCGGCCGATTCCAGCGTCGGGCCAGCGCGCGGCGAGTTCGTCGAGTCGAAGCGCCCAGGTGTGGCGCGACCGGACGTGTTGCGCCGCGGGGTTATCGGCGGCCGGCGAGAGCTGGCGGATCGTCCGCACCAACTCGTCCGGCGACGCGAATGTCAGGACATGCCGATCGCCGAGCAACGCGCCGAACGCATCCGGCAGACGATGATCGCTCCCGACTCGGATCATCGGCACGGCCCCGGCCGCAACGGCGTCGAGCAGATCTGCATCCGGCTCGTCCGTCACGGCGCCGTGGATGACCCAGTCGTACGCGGTGTCGGCGGGCGGTCGGACGCCTGCGAGGCGCAACGATGAATCGAATGTGGCCGGCCAGCCTTCACCGTATACGTCGGCCTCGATGTTCGCGCCTTGCAGGGCATGGACGATTGCGCGATTCACGAGCGTCGGGATGAGAAATTCGCGGACGCGACGTACGAATTCCGTGCGGACGTCCGCGTCGTCGAGGCTGACACCGCTGCGATGTTCGGCGTCGCGAAGCAGGCGCTCCGCGTCCCGCGCGGTGCAGGCGCCGGCGACGCGCTCGACGACCGCGACCAACTCGTTCCAGAGCGCGACGTGCGAAGTGAGCGTCAACCCGACGGCCCGCGCGTCCGTCCCGCCGACATCGGCCACGAGCACGCCGCGGCGGCGGGGCGTGGTCGGCACGATCCTCGCGGCGGGCGGCAGGTGAACGAGGCGTGTCGCGTCGAAGCCGGCCGCTCGGGCCGCGGCAAGCTGGGCCGCGGTCGAAACGACGAGCCTGTCGCGAGGACCGATCGCCGCGATCCACTCGGCGGAGACGTTGAAACCCGGCGAAAGCCACGAGATGACGCGAACGTCGGGCATCAGGCATCGATCGGCGTCGGCCCGCAGGGCGTCGACGAGGATGGCCCGTTCCGGCGCAGTGGCGTGCAGATGCTCGGCGAGCGCGAGTGAGTGCATTCGCGCCGGTGCATCGCGACAGAACCGAGTGGCCGGCACGCACCGCTCGTCGAGGCCCCAGGCGAGTCGTTCCGCCAGCCGGACCGATTCGCGCGATGGATGCAGCGCAAGGACCGCGGTCGATCCGACCCGCGGCGCGACGGCGGGCGCGGCGAGTTCTCGCAGGCGGGCCTCGCGATGTCGCCCCACGTCGGCGGCGAGTGCCGTGACGCGCTCGGTGATTTCGCGGACGCGCTGCGTCGTCCACCACGGCCAGGCCAGCACGCGCTGCGGCGGTAGCAGGCCCGGCTCGCGTCGCATCGCATCGGCGGCCGCGTCCCACGCGCCGTCCCCGGCGAACAGCCAGAGCCGCCGCGCAGCCACGGCCTGCGCGACATCGTGCAGCCGGAGCAGCAGCGCGATCTCCTGCACATCCGGCTCAATAACGAAGACGGCTGCATGCGCGGGCAATCGCTGAAGCAGCGCGAGCAGTTCGTGCCCGCCGCCGCATTCGACGAGCAGGACGTTTCCGGGTCCGAAGGCGAAGCTCTCGATGAGTCCGGCCGAGCGCGCCGCGGGCAGTGACGTCCGGCCGAGCCAGCGTCCGCCGCCCGCGTCGGGCCACCAGTAATTCAGGGCGGCGTCGCGCGTCGCGCGCAGTTCGAGACCGGCCGGCAGCGCCGCGGATTCGACGGCACGGGCCGCCGTCGCATCGACGATCCGCAGTGCATCGAGGTTGGCGGTGACGATCGCGGGATCGGTGGCCGCGGCAAGAACGCTCATACGGCGGGCGTCAGGGTTAGAGCAACGATCCGAACCAGCGGCGGCAGGCCATCCAGGCGAGCAGGACGATCCATGCGCCGAAGACGACCGCGGGGATCACGAGCCAGATCGTGTGGATCCGCGGGGCGTGCTCGGTCTCCCACGCGTAGTCGTCGCCGATGCTCCGCGCAACGGGCGGCTCGGACGGCTTCATCCGCGCGGCTCCGCGGCCTGATCGGTGACCGACGGCTGCAGCCGGATGGCGAACGAGCGGTCGAACGCCTCGCGAAAATCGAACACGTCATCGAAGTCCTCAATCCGATCGTCGGGCTGCCTGGCGAGGCGGCCGGACTCGATCAGGCCGAAGACGATGCGGCCAAAGTCGGCGGTCGACTCGACGCCCCAGTGCCGCAGGACGTGAAGTGCCATCCAACCCCAGCGCTGAATCGCCAGGTCGCGCAGGCCGTCGCACAGGTCCCGTCCGCTGACGTGCCGGTTAAACGCGCCCGGTCCACCGACGGCGATAAGGGCGCGGCGGATGTTCCGCGGGAGGCGGCCTTCGTCGAACAGCCGCGCGAGCTGGCCGATCTCGAGGTTGTGGCGCGACAACCAGCGCGCGACCTGAAGCCACTGTGGCGAGACCGGGCCGTGCGACCGCTCGACCGTGAACTCCAGACCGTCCAGCACGAAGCGCACCGCGGCATCGGGGTAGCGCTTCTTCGCAACAACGTCTTCGCGACGCGATTCCGCGGCCTGTATCGACATGGGAGCGTTCTCCACGATCGCCCGGGATTCTAACGCGCTTCTGGCGCGGACGCATCCGGGCCGTCGAAATCGGCCTGCGGCGGCTGCGAATCCGTCTGCGCGGGCGGTGAACCGGACGCTGCGCCGTCGCCGGTGTCGATATTATCCGCCTCGCGGGCGGACGGCGGCGACGGCCGGTCGTCGGCAGGTCGAGTTTCGGCGCCGCGTCGCGCCTCGCCCGATCGCGGTGCATCGGAGCGCCGATCGCGCGAACCGCCGTTGCCGCGGCGGCGTTGACCACCTTCGCGGCCGCGGTCGCCCGATCCTCCGCCACCCGGTCGCGCCGGACGCGAGTCCGGTCCGCCGGCGGGATGCGGCAGGTCGCGTTCGAGCACGTCCTCGATCGGGTAGGCCGTCCGCCGGCCGTTGTCGAATTCGATCAACAGAAGCTGCGTAAGGATCTGGCGATCGACGACTGTGCCGACGCCCTCGGTGACGCGGACCCGCGCGCCGACGCGCGGCAGCTTCTTGTTCAGGTCTTCGTAGCCCTCGTGTTCGTATCGCAGGCAGCATCGGAGTCGGCCGCAGCGCCCGGAGACCTTGGACGGATCGAGCGTGGACTTCTGGAGCTTGGCCATCTGCATGGAGACCGGCCGCAGGGTCTTGAGGAAGTTCTTGCAGCAGCATTCGCGTCCGCAGATCTCGTAGTCGGCGAGCAGGCGGGCCTCGTCGCGATGGCCGACCTGCCGCAGCTCGATCCGCGTGTGGTATTCGTGTGCGAGGTCGCGGACGAGATCGCGGAAGTCGACGCGGACCTCGGACATGAAATAGAAGACAATCCGTTCGCCGCCGAACAGCTGCTCGCAGGCGACGACCTTCATCGGAATTTTGCGGTCGGTGACGAGGCGGCGGATGAACCGGAGCTTCTCGTCGGCTTCCTCGCGGATCTTTATGTCCTCGCGCAGGTCTTCCTCGGTCGCCTCGCGCAGGACGCGGCCATTCTTGAGGCGATAGAAGTCCTGCCCGCTGTTCTGGACGTAGAGGCGCATCTGCTCGCGACTGACGGACTTGTCGCAGCCGGTGCAGGTGAGGCTGACCTGCTCGCCGATCTCGATGCCGCGATCGGTCTGGATCACGACGCGTCCACGGCAGCCGAAGAGCATGCCGGGGGCGTAGGTGAACTCGCCGACGTGCTTCATGTAGCCGTAGCGGACGGCGAGCGTGGGGTAGACTTTTTCGAGGCCGTTGCCGCAGCGCGCGTTGGGATCGCATCCGCCCTTCGGGCGTTCGCGTGGCGCCTGTGGCAGCTCGTGGCGTGCGACCATGTAAGGCCTCGTGATCCGGCCCGACCCGGACTTGCGGTATCCTATCGCCCTTGCGCCGCGAAAGAAACGTCAGCGCGCGACGGCGACCGGCGCGGGACCGCTGGTCGCCAGCCCGAGCGCGTCGAAGACCAGCCCCACGTTGGCGTTCTGCTCCAGGGCAGCCTCGGCGTCGGACACGGCGCGGAGTGCCCGGACGACGCCGCGCCGACCGAGGCGTCGGGCCAGCGTCTCCACGACGGCCACGTCCGCCGGCCGGCTGACGGCCCGCGGCCCGTCGCCGCAGGCCACGCGAAGGACATCGCGGAGCAAGCCACCCACCAGACTCAGCACGATGCGCCGGGACGTTCTCGCCGTGTCGCTCGCGGAAATCTCGTGCCCGCCGTCTTCGTCCGCGTCGCCTTCGACGTCATCCTCGACATCGTCGGTCTCAGCCCTGGCCGCTTCCTTGGCCCGCTTCGCGATGGCCTCCGCCAGTTCGCGAACGCCCTTCCCGAACGCGATGGGATCGTCGAAGACGCCGGTCAGAAGTCGCAGCAGTTCCACGGCGCGAGCCGCGACCTCTCGCTCGGCGTACTGGACTGCGACCGACAATTGCCCGCCCGCGAGCTCCGCGATCAGCCTTGCATCCGCCGCGTCGATGCCATGCTCGTTCGTCAGTCGCTCGATGATGAACTCGGAAGGCAACGGTCCGAACGGCACGACCTGGCATCGGGAACGCGTCGTTGGCAGCACTTGCTCTGGACTGCGCGTGCACAGGATCAGGTAGGTGTCGGGCGGCGGCTCTTCGAGCGTCTTCAGGAGCGCGTTCTGCGCATCCGGGCTCATGCGCTCGGCCTCGTCGATGACGAAGACCTTGGCGCGGCCTCGCACGGGCCGCAACAAGACGGCTTCGATCACGAACTGCCGGATGACGTCGATGCTGAGCTTGATCGCGGCGCGGGCCTGAACACGCTTGTCGCGATGGAATTTCTTCAGCCCGCGATCGACGTAGTGGTAGTCCGGGTGGACGCCGGACGCCATCATCGCGCACTCCTCGCACGCGCCGCAGGCGTCCTGCGCCGGGTTTGCGCAGAGCAGCCGCTGCGCGAACCGCACCGCCAGCATCCGCTTGCCGACGCCGTCCGGTCCCGCGAACAGGTAGGCGTGCGGCACGCGGCAGGCTGCGAGGGCGTCGCGCAATCGACGCCGGGCGGTGTCCTGATGAGCGACGTCAGAAAGCTGCATCGGCGATGGCCTGCAAGACCCGCTGGTGTACCGCGTCGCGGTCGCCGACGGCGTCGACATGCACAACGGGACGCGGATAGACCTTCTCCAGCGCGCGGAAGTTTTCGCGGACGCGTTCGTGGAAATCGAGCGGCCGCGACTCCATCGCGTCGGTGTGCACGTCGTGGAACATCATGCGCTGCCCGCTGACGTCCTTCTCGCGTCGTTGCGACGGCGGCTTGCGACCGGTGCGGTCAAAGCCGACCTCCGGCGGCACGTCGAGCACGATCGACAGCGCCGGCCACGTCGAGCCGACCGCGTAGGCGCCCAGCTCGACCACGCGTTTCGGGTCGTAGCCGGCCGCGCCCTGGTACGCGCAGGTCGATGAGATGAATCGATCGCAGAGCACGGTCGCGCCGCGCTTCAGCGCCGGTTCGATGACCTCGCCAACGAGCTGCGCGCGCGAGGCCATGAACAGAAACGTCTCGCAGCGCACGTCCATTTTCGACAGGTCGTAATCGAGCAGGACGTGACGAATCTGGTCGCCGATCGTCGTCCCGCCCGGGTCCTTGGCGAAGACGACCGCGATTCCGGCCGCGGCGAGCGCATCGCCGAGCAGCTTGATCTGCGTGCCCTTGCCCGAGCCGTCCGGGCCGTCGAAGGCGATGAACTTGCCCCGGAGCTTTTCGATCGCGGGATGCGACACGTCACGACTCCCGCCGCGCGGCGATCGCCTCGTAGACGTCGGCGGCGTTGTACGAGCTTCGCACGAACGGACCGGACGCGACCGATCGGAAGCCCAGCCCGCGGGCCTCGTCCGCGATCTCGTCGAACTCCTGCGGCGGCACGTAGCGGTCCACGGCCGCGTGCGCGGGCGTCGGCTGGAGGTACTGCCCGACCGTCAGAATGTCGCAAGCGACCGAGCGCAAGTCCTTCAGTGTGCGGTGCAATTCCCCGCGCGACTCGCCGAGGCCGACCATGATGCCGGACTTCGTGAAGACGCCGGGCCGCAACTGCTTCGCGCGGCGCAGCACGTGCAGCGAGCGCTCGTAGCGCGCCGCGGGACGAACGGCCCGCTGCAGGCGCTCCACCGTTTCGATGTTGTGGTTGTAAATGTCCGGTCCGGCGTCGCAGAGCGCTTGGACGCATTCCTCGCGGCCGTGGAAGTCGGCCGGCAGGACCTCGATCACGCACGCCGGCCGGCGCGCGCGGATGGCGCGGACGCATTCGGCGAAGTGCCCGGCGCCCTCGTCGGCCAGGTCGTCGCGGGCGACGGCGGTGATGACGACGTGCGACAGGCCGAGCGAGGCGACGGCCTCGGCGAGACGTCGCGGCTCGTCGGGCAGGGGCGGGTCTGGACGGGCCGTCTCGACGGCGCAGAACGCGCATCGGCGCGTGCACTTGTCGCCGAGGATCATGAAGGTCGCGTGCCGCTTCGACCAGCATTCGGTGAGATTCGGGCAGCGGGCCTCCTCGCAGACGGTCGCCACGCCGCTGCGGGCGACGATGGACCGCGTCGCGAGCAGCCCGTCGCCGGTCGGCAGCGATTTCTTGAGCCACGGCGGGAGGCGGCGACGCGGTGCGTGGCGATGTTCGAGGACGTTGAGGCGCATGACCGGGATTCCCGCGACGAACGACGGGCGGAGTATAGCGGCGGGCGGCGAATCCGGGCAAACACCGGACCCCCAGAGACGCTATGATAACGTAGCGGGAGCGCTGCACCTGCGGCGTGCGACGGGACGGCGAGGGCTTTGCACATGATCACGTTCCGGCACATCCTCTGCCCCACCGATTTCTCCGAGCTGTCGGCGCATGCGACGCACTTCGCCGTGTCGCTGGCGGACAAATACCGCGCCGACCTCGACGTGCTGCACGTCGTCGATGAGGCATACCAGTACTGGCCCGCGATGGGACCGGAGGGCCTTCCGGTCGGTCCGCCGGTCGAGGAAGTCGTCAACAACGCCCGCACGCAACTCGCGCGTTGGATCGAGCAGTACTGCGCGAACACGCCCAAGGCCGTCACCGGCGAAGTGGTCGCGGGCCGGCCGTTTCTCGAGATCGTGCGTTATGCGCGGGAGAACTCGATCGACCTGATCGTGTTGGGCACGCACGGCCGCAGCGGGCTGACGCACGTGCTGCTGGGGTCGGTGACGGAGCGCGTGGTCCGAAAGGCACACTGCCCGGTCCTGACGGTGCGGCACCCGGACGTGAAGTTCGAGATGCCGTAGGGTCGCTCGGCCGCCGAGCTCGGGGCGAGTCGGCCTCCATTCGTGGAATGCCTTGCGAGGCCCCCGCCGAAAATGCCACCCGATCGTCCGCGTAAATGCCCCCACAATACCGTCAGTTTCAAATCCTCCCACCACCGGCTGCGGTTGAATCGCCAAACGGACCCCGATTCGCCGGAGGCCGGCCCGACTCGGGCCGTGGAAAGAAAAGACGAATCGAGCGAGCGCCTCGCGATCGGCTGTTGATATGACAAATGTAGCCGTTCGATCCCACTATGGGGTCGACGAGTGGCGGCAACCCGTCCGATCGTCGGCCGGAATATCGGTCCGCGTCTAGCAGACGCGAGGTTGCATGTGTTTCATCGTCGCGGGGTTGGATCGGCATCGCACCTGGCCGTCGTAAGGGCCTTCCTGCGCGGAATCGTGCTGATGGCCTGCCTCTTGCCGGGGTCGGCCGCAGCCCAGCCGCGGATCCCGCCGCCCCTTGAAAACGATGAGTCCGTGTTTCGAAGCGACGAGGAGCAGGAGCGCCTCGAGCGCGAAGGACGCGATTTGCTTCCGGATAACGACATCTACCTGGCCTACCACGACGAGGTCGTCGCGCGGGTAGACCGGCTGTTGGGTACGTGGCAGGCCCGCATCCGGCAGGACCACGGCGTCTCGCCGGAGCTGGCCCGCTTCCTCATCGACGAGCTGTTCACGCCGCTGGGACATCCCCGCGCCACGAGGCGCTATTACATCTTCATCATCGATCAGATCCGGATCGCCGGCAGCCATCCGCGCCTCTCCGACGAGGCCCTCCCCATCCTCCGCGACGGCCTGATGGACTACTACCGCGGGACCGGCGGCCGATCCGATTCCTCGACGATCCTCGACCTGGCGGCAGCCGTCGCCAGCGTCGCCGGCCCGGACGACGCCGAGGCCTTGGAGGCCGTGCGCACGCTCTCGGCCGAGGGACTGGACTGGGCCCAGCGGCTCGGGCAGTTCGAGGAGTTTGAGGAGTACAGCGAACGGCTCGGGTCGTTCCAGGAGGACCTGGTGGAGCTTACGGGGAGCGCGAACGGCGTGCTCCCACCGGCCGAAGTCTGGACGGAACTGCGCCGGGAACTCGTTAGGCTTGTCCAGCGCCGAACAAATAGGATGTCGGTTGAACGGACGAGCGAGCTGGCGCTCGCGGACCATGGTGACGGCCGCGTCAATGACGAGATGACGTCGCGGCTGCTGGTCGCGTACCGGCTGGTGCTCAAAAAGCCGCAGGCCGACCGTCGCGTCGTCGAGGTCATCGACGCCCGGCTCCTCTGGTTCGCCGCCGAGTCGGGGCGGCTGCGGAGCGAGCGACACTGGGAGTTGTGGGCCCGCGCGGT
>JAKLKO010000016.1 GCA_023150615.1 Phycisphaerae bacterium | reverse complement strand
AACGCGCCGGCGTTCCGCACCGCGCCATGGTCGGAAAAGACCAGCGTCGATTCCGGCCGCACGGCCTCCAGCAGGCGCGCGATCTGCGCATCGATGTTCTCCAGACAGCGATGGAGCACGCGGACGTCGCGTACGGAGTGATTCAGGTGATCGAAGCTCATGTAGTTGATGACGAGGCAGTCCACGTCAAGACGGCGTTGCCACTCGATCGTCGCGTCCGTCAGCGCGCGGTCGAAATCCGCCTCGGGGACGCCGTCGAGCGAAGGTCCGTGCCGCGCGCGGACGGGCAGAAGGCACTCAGTCCGCGCCGCCAGCGCGGGCCCGAGTGCCGCGAAGAGATCGGGCGGGTGCGCGAATCCGGTCGTGACGGGCGGCGTATCGAACCCCGAGAAAAAGAAGCCGTTCAGGGCCGGCGCCGGATACGTGACCGGAATCGCCACGACGCCGACGCGGCGACCGGCCGCGTTGATGTACTCCCAGAAAGGCGCGCCGTGACGGTCGGCGGCGGTAACGGGACGGACCAGCAGGCCGCCGGGTTTGCGGACCTGCCACTCGAAGACGCCATGGTGCGCGGGCGTCTTGCCCGTGATGAACGACGACCACGCGGTCGGACTGACGGGGATGATCGCGGAATTGACCCGACCTCGCGCGCCCCGACTCGCCAGCGCGGCAAGTGTCGGGCAGCGGCCGCCGTCCAGCAACGGTTGCAGGTACTCCCAGCAGCACGAGTCGATTGCGACTGCCAGTAGCGGGATCGGGCGGGCCATCGTTTCAGGAACCCTCAAAAACGAAAAAACCTACGGCCATGGCGGAATGAACCCGCGGCGGCGTGATGGTCCATCGAGTCGGTCCCGGGTCGCGACACTCTGATGAACTCGACGAGCGCGAGCCGGAACCCAAGAACATGGGACAGGGAAACCCAAACCCAGTCCCGACAAAACATCGGTCTCGGCCTCCGGATCGTCAGGGCTGTGACGATCCGGCCGAGCGACGACCCGAGGTCGCGGGCCGACCCTTCGGAGCGAAGAACGCCCGCGCGAAACAGTTCTTGTAGTAAAAATACGTAGCGCGGTCAACCCGGACAACGGCCGGCGGACGGTGCGCCGGCGGCACGCCGTCGCGGACCGCTAATATCGGCGGGTGCGCGGCCGTTTCAACGCCGCGCGGCAGCGGGCGACTTGCCTTTCGCCGGACCCGGGTACTCGTCGCCGATCTCCCAGAAATTGTCGAAGTGCTTCGTCAGCGGCCGGCCGTGCTCGGCGCCGGGGCCCCGATCATCGCGCAGCATGAGGATCAGATCGGAGCTGACGGCGGGGCTGGAGTGGAAGTAGTCGTGTCCGATGAAGCTGCCGCCGACGCGGGCCTGGATGATGCTCATGTTTGTAAGGTGTCCGAGGTTTTGTCGCATCTTCGGTGTCATGTCGTCGGGTCGGAGCTCGCCAACGCGCCGGCCGCTCTTGAAGAGCCACTCGGCGGCCTCGATCGCACGGTCGGTCGGCGATGCGTAGACAGTTAGGCGTTCCGGCAGGAGCGGCAAACGTTCCGCCACGATCCGCTGCCGCACGACTTGCAGATCGAGATCTGCCGCGGCCAGGACGACGTTTCCGAGCTTGAGATCGCTGCCGCCGGATTGCCCCGCGGCCTTGTAGGCGATGTGCAACTCTCGCAGCGCGGTGAGGAGCACGTCGGTGCCGCGGCTGTGGGCGAGGATGTGCACTTTTTCGATCGACGGGCACGACGCGAGGCCGCGCAGAAACTGCTTGAGGTGAAAGACCGTGAATTCGCCGGACTCGCGGTCGTACGCATAGCTGCGGCCGGCGGGCCAGGTGTAGATCATGGGGACGCCGCGCCGACCGAGGAAATGCCACAGCTCGGCGGCGATGAATGCGGCGTCCTCGAACGAGTTGTTGAAGCCGTGGATGAAGACGTAGGCGTGCTTGCGTTCGGGCGACCGCGCGACGCGCTCGGCCACGAGCCCGGCGAAGGCTTCGCGCGCGGCTTCGGCCTCGGCGATGGCGGCCGGATCATCGCGCAGCGCGCCATCGACGCGCACCACCGGCACGGGCGTGTCGGGCAGGCGACCGAGCTCGCGGATCGTCTCGCAGGACAGCGCGAGGTTGGTCCAGCGCGTCTTCGAGCGGCTTTCCCTGACGAGGTCGGGCCACGAGACGTTCCTGCCGATCGCGACCGTGCAGAGGCCGTACGCGAGGGAATCGGAGCGGTCGGCGCCGTACGCGCAGCGGTCGTGCTTTTCGCCGGTGCGGGCACGGTCGGTGACATAGAGCACCTCGACCTTGTTGTTGCGGAAGTGCTCCGGCACGTCGTCGAAGCAGTCCTTCGTCGAGCGGAGGTAGATGTTCGGCGTGGGCATGAGCTGCTGCGAGCAGCCGGCCGCCAGCGCGATGGCCACCAGTCCGAGGCGCAGGCGCTGCGCTGAACGAATCGAGACGGTTGTTTCGGTCATCATGGAGTGTTCCTCATCCAATCGGCGGTTTCCGGCAGGTCGACGCGGGGAGTCGGCACCGGGAGTCCTTCACGAATGCGGCGTGAGAAGTCCGGACCGTTTCCGGCCGCCTTCGCCACGTCGGTGATCCGGCTGCGGGCTTCAAGTTCGTCGAAGGGCATGGTGCGATCGAGCGAGTCGGTCGCGTAGGCGTATCGCGCCGAGTATCCGCTGAGGAGTACATCGATGCTGAGCGGCGGATAGGGCGGCGCGCAGCGGAAGTGGGCGAGCACGCTCGTGGTGCAGTTTTCGGTCAGGGCGTTGTAGAAGCGCGGCGTTCGGGCGATCGTGTTGATCGTGCGGACGTAGTCCATCAGGACGGCCCGCATCTTCCCCGGCGGGGTCCGCAGCCGGAAGACGTAGACGTCTTCGCCGCGGCAGTTCGTTCGCAGTCGAATCAGATCGCGTTCGTCGGCGACGACGTAGATCAGCTCGTACTGGCGGAAAAACCCCTCCACGGCGGAGTAGCTTTCCGACTTCTCCTTGCGGGTCTCGATCGAGATGGCAAGGTACTCGTCGCCCTCGAAGCCGAAGCTGACGAAGGCGTGGGCAATGGCGCGGCCGGCCCAATAGGAGAGGATGTAGTCGACGCTGCGGAGGCGCCGGAGATCGAAGGGCTTGTCGTAGTAGCTCGGCGTAAAGTCGGTCTCGCTGCGGTAGTCGAAGTTGCGGATGTTGCGGACGTGGATCCGATGTCCGTTGACGTCCACCGTCGGCAGGACGGCGACGTCGCGGGCCCAGTCGAGGTCGGCCTTCGGCCGCGCGGAGAAGAACCAAAGGACGACGCCGATGAACAGGAGGAGAAACGCGGCGACGCCGCGCCGGCGCGATCGGCAGAGCACGGGGAGGAGGATCGACGCGATGACCACCGCGACGGCGGACCATCGGCGCGGCGCGGCGCCGTGGAGATTCGTGTAATAGACGGACAGTCCCATCCACGCCGACATGCCGGCCAAGGCGAGCACGCCGAGCATCATGGCGGGCCAGCGCACGATCGCAGGAAGCCGGCGACGGACGGCCGGCGGCTCCGGCACGAGACGGGGATCGTCGATCGCACTCGCTGTCGCGTCAGGCATCGGGTCCGCGTCGCAAGGTTTTCATCAGTTCCACCACGCCACCGCGGCGCGCCCCGGCGACGCTAGCGCCGCCCGCCGCCGCGACGTCCGCCGCCTCCGCCAAAAGACCGCCCTCCGCCGCCCGGCGACGATTGATAGCGGTTGGAGCGATACTCGCCGCGCGAGCGGGATTGATAGGAGCGATCGAGGTCGCGATTCGACGAATACGAGCGCTGCGGCGCCTGCGTCCGCCGATTGTCGTACGGTTGCGGTCGAGACCAGCCCTGCGGCGACCGTTGTTCCCATCCCGTCTGGGAGCGTCGATAGACGTTTCCATCGCGGTCGGCAAAGACGTTGTTGCGGCCGAGATCCGACGAGATGCGCGGAGTTGCCTCGCCGACGCCACGCGGTCGGCGGTCGGCCGGGAGCTGGGCGGGCCGGTCTTTGGCGAAGTCGCGGCGCGGGGCCTGGCGCGCGAAGTCGTCTCGCGGCGAATTGCGGATCCGATTCTCGGCGCGGTTGTAGATGTTCTGCTCACGGCCGTGCCATTCACCGCGTCCGAGCCGATCGTTGGGCGTTGCGCCGGCGTAGGGGACGGGATGCGGGTGGTAACCGCCGTGGCCCCACCAGGCGCCGTGCGCCCCGCCGTAGAATCCGCCGGCGGCCCATGCACCCTGATGAAAGACGCCGTTGTGGTAGCCGTACGCGACCCACCCGTGCGCGCCGGCCGCGCCGACGGCGTAACCCCAACTGCCGGTCACGGAATTGTAGCGGGCGGCAAAGCCGTAGGTCCGCGGCCGCGCGTAGTAGTGACGGCCGAGCCACGCCGGATAGTACCAGCCGGTGCCGTAGACGATTGCGTCGTCGCACTCGTACTCGCCCACGTAGCCGGGCGTGTAGCCGACGTAGACCTCGGTAGGCGTTGATTCATAGACGTTGACGTAGGTCACCGGATAGACGGGCGAGCTGGGCGGAATCGTGTAGATCTCCGGCGGCACGGCGGTGCAGACGGTCCACGGGCCGGTCGGGGCGGGGGCCTGATACCAGACGGCTTCGTGGCAGCAATAGTACATGTCGCCGACGCGGATCACGTCGTCGGGTGAATTGACGGCGTGGCTCATCTTCGTTCCGTCGATCGGAGCGAACTTCGGATCACCGTCGTACTCGACCGTCAGCGCCGCCTTGGCGCGGTCGATGACGGACGTCTGCGGCACGTACATCTCGTTGATCGCGTCGCGCGACTCGTCCGTGCCGGGCACGTGCGCAAGCACGTCGGCCTTGTCGGAGTCCTCCGGAATGCGGACGAAATCGGACGGCAGTGACTTGGCCGGGACGAAGGTCCACGGCCCGGCCGTGGAGGCGGCGGCGAACCATCGGCCGGAGATGAGCACGAAGGTCTTCTGCGTGGAGACCTGCATGAAGACATCGCGGTCGGTGTTGCTGACATAGAGCAGATCGAGGTCGCCGAGGGGCGTGTATTTCGGCGGTCCATCGGTGATGAAGAGTTCGGTCGGCTCGGTCGCGACGACGATGCGCGGCATCTTCGCGGCGGAAGCGGCCGAGCTGTTGACAACGCGGTCGCCTTCCTCGCGGACCGTCTTTGCGACCGCGTCCGGCACGCTCGTCGCCGATTCCCACGGTCCCGCGACGTCTTTCGCCGACAACCACGCGCCGTCGCCGCGCAGGTAGTACGTCCGCGAAGGCGGATCGAGGATGACGACGAACGGCGTGTTGACGACGCGCATGAGGCTCGATTTTTCGATCGGGCGCAGCTCGGGCTTGCCATCGATCGTCAACAGGACGGCCGGACAGTCCATGAAGACGATCTTTGGCGGGTCGTTCTTGACCATCGCCTGCGAGGTGCGGCGCTTCTCGACCGAATCAAGGGCCGTAAGGATGCGGTCAAGCGAGACGACCGGATTCCACTCGGTCATGTGCTGCTTGACGAATTCAGAGAACTCGGCGAGCTTCGCGGGCGTCGCGTTCGGGAACTTCGCGTGTGAGACCTTCAGCTCCGAGAGATAGACGAGGCGCGAGTCGCGATCGGTGGCCGCGCGCGCTTCGAACCAGACCGCGCCGAAAACCGGCTGCTGGTCCGGCTTCGGGGCGACGCTGACGGCCGCGCGGGCCGTAAGCCGGCCGCCTTCGAACGATTCGAGTTGCGGCTGGTAGATTGTGATCTTGGCCTTTGGGTGGTCCAGCTCGCGCGGCCACCCGGTGTCGACGGCCGGTGAGGACGCCGGGTGCGCAAGCAACGTGATAACGGCAAGGGCGCAGACCGATCGGGCGAGACGGAGTTTTCGGGACTGGTTCATGACGATTCTCCCAGGCGCGAGGCGCCTCGCGCCAGGCTCGGCGGCGGAGATTCCGCCGGAACGCAGACGGGACAGCAAGGGAGTGTATCCGAACGGAGCGAAACGGGTAAGGGCCGGGGCGCGGCCTCAAACTGTGCCGAAACGCCGCGGTTCGCAGTCGTCGCGGCGCGACCGGACGGCCCACGCGCGAGGACATCAGCCGCGCTGCGCGAGGAACGCCGCGATTCGATCGCGAATCCGGTCGCGGACGCGACGGAATTCGGATCGGCGCTGCTCATCGGTGCCGATCGCGGCGACGGGGTCATCGAACGGCCAGTGAAGCGTGCGCTTCGCGCCGGGCAGGGTCGGGCACGTCTCTCGCGCGTTTTCGCAGACGGTCACGACGAGATCGAACTCGCGGTCGGCCAGCTCATCGATGTGCTTGCTGCGCTGCGGCGCGATGTCGATGCCGAGCTCGCGCATCACGTCGATCGCCAGCGGGTGAACATAGCCGGCCGGACGCGTGCCGGCGGAGCACGCATCCCACGCGCCGGCCGCGAGATTCCGCCAGAGGGCCTCGGCCATCTGGCTGCGGCAGGAATTCCCGGTGCAGAGGATGAGGACGCGCTTCGGCATGCGGTGGCTCCGGTCGATGTTTGATTGCGACGCGCGCGTAGCATGCGCGCCACGGTGGTCGGATGGTAGCCCGCGTGGGCGGGTCGGGCGGGCGCGGAGCCGCCGTCGGATGGCCGTAAGTTCTTCGCGGCGGGTTCGGGCGCAGCGATCCGCATCGGACGAACACCCGGCCGCGAGCGCTGGAACGGAGCAATCCTCGAGCGACCGCCCCACCCGCAGCGGTGGCGGAACCCCCGTTGCGCGACGGAGGGAATTGCAGAAATCGCCACTTGACGCCAGAGGTGACGGGGGTATTTTATTGATACTGAGACTCAGTCTCAATGTGAAAGGAGCGAATCATGGCGCGGTCGTTCATTGCGGTAACTCTTTTACTTGCAGCAGGATGCACGCAATCGAAATCGGGCATCCTCATCATGGCCCACGGCGGGGATGAAACTTGGAACCGCGAAGTCGAAGAAGTCGTGTCGCCGCTGCGCGAGGAGGCGCCGACCGAGATCGCCTTCGGCATGGCGACGCCCTCAACGATCGAAGCAGCCATCCGGCGTCTGGAAGCCCGCGGCGTCGACAAGATCCACGTGGTGCGGATGTTCATCTCCGGCGAGAGCTTTCTCGCGCCGACGGAGTACATCCTCGGACTCCGCGCGGACCTGCCGGACGATCCGCACGCGGCGCATGCGGCCGCGCCGGCAACGCACGCCGGCCACCACGCGATGGCCAGCGACGGCCCTTCCACACACGGCGAGGCGTGCGCCGCGTCGGGATCGCATGCATCGAGTGCAAAACCGTCTGTCGGGAGTCTGTCGCTGAGCGAGATGAACGACCCGACCGGGCATGCGTCGCATTCGGAGGATTCTGCGGGCCACGCCATGGAACCACCGCGCCGGATTCAAACCACGGCCCGGATCATCATGAGCCGCGATGGCGTGGCCGACTCGCCGCTGGTCGATCAGATTCTCATCGATCGCGTCCGCGCGTTGAGCCGCGAGCCGGCGCGGGAATCGATCCTCATTCTGGGCCACGGGCCGGGTGATGATGGCGAGAACGAGCGGTGGTTGTCGAGGATGTCCCAGCGCGCGCAGCAGATCAACCAGCTCGGCCGGTTCCGCCATATCCGCTGTGAGACGCTGCGCGAGGACTGGCCGGAGAAGCGGGCCGCGGCGGAACAGCGGATCCGTCGATTCGTCGAGGAAGGAAACCGCGACGGGGGACGCGTGATCGTCGTGCCGTTCCGCGTCTCGGGCTTCGGACCCTACAAGGAGGTCCTGAACGGCCTGACCTACGTCGCGGACGGTCGCGGCTTCTGTCCGCACCCCAACATGACCCGTTGGCTGAGGGAGACGGCAGAACGAATGGCCGTGACGCGATAGCGGTTCACGATGGCGAACGCTGCAGCTTCGGCGGCCGATAATCGGTGCCATCACAGTACCGAGGGCGTCCAGGTCAGCACGCGAGCATTTTGGTGTTGGCGATTCCGCGCGTGTCGAGTCGGGCGCCGCTTTGTCTGCCGGCTGAGGGGTCAGGGCGCAGGTGTCGCTCCGCGCGCTTGATGCAGCCGCCCCCTGTGACCTAGGATACCGCCCGGGTTGGTTTTCGTGGCATCCGGATTGCGGACGATGCGCCTGGCCGCAGGGACAAGACGGCGATTCGGGCTGATGGCCCGTTGGGCGGCGCTGATTGCCGTGCTGCCGAACCTGGTTCTCTCGTCGCTGACGGGGCGCGAGTTTCTCCTCCACCACCACGACGACCACGGGGTGCATGCGCACGACGTCGGACGGCTGGCGGACGGCTCGCCCGAAACGCGCCTGATGAACGTCCACGCCGACGTTCACGGCGATGATGAGGATGCACTCAACACGCCCGACGTCCGCCCCGCGGAGCCCGCGTCGATCGGCGCGCCCGTTCCCGACGGCGTGGTGATCCGCCTCCCGGCTGCGACGCCGACCATCGTGAAGGTCCGAGCCGGCGATTTGCGGACCGTCGCTCTGCCGATCTGCGAACTCTCGATTGTCTGGCCGCGGGATCACACGCAGTCGGACGCCGTTGATGTACAGCGGTTTCGCGGGTTCGAAACGCCGTGCATCTCCACCGACGACGCCATCGCGCTGATCCTGCGCGCCAATCACGCCATTCTGATCTGATCCGGCTCTCCGACCGGGTCGTCTCTCCGTGCGTTGTCTCCGATCCAGCGCTGTTCTGGATTCGATTCTGTTTGCGTTCCCAGTTCAGGCCCCTTTCGAGGCTCGCCATGATCGCGCGAATCATCTACTGCGGCTCACTGCTGCTTCTCCAACTGTGCTGCCAACGGCCTCCTCCGCACGGCGACGACCACGAGGAAGGGCCGGAGCCGGTCAGCGTGACCCACTTTACTCACAAGCTTGAGTTGTTCATGGAATACCCGCCCCTGGTCGCCGAAAGGCCCGCGCGGTTTCTGGCTCACCTGAGCGTCCTCGCGGACGGTCAACCGGTGCGGTCGGGCGAATTCGTGCTGGAGGCCCGCCGCGGCAGCAGCGAGCCGATTATTGCGCGATTGGCCGCGCCGAAGCGAGACGGCCTCTACACGCCGGAACTGACGTTTCCCGATGCCGGTGAATTCGATGCGCGGATCCTCGTGCGGGGACCGCAGGTCTCCGACGAGATTCCTCTCGGCCGGCTGGTCGTGCACGCGGACGAGGCAGCGATGCGCGCTTCCAGCGCCGCCAGGCCGGAGCCGGCGGATCCAGCAAATGCCGTTCCATTCCTGATGGAGCAGCAATGGAAGATCGGCATGCTGCTGCACACGGCCGATGAGCATTCCCTTGTCGAACGCGTGCAGTGCGCCGGGGAGGTGGTTGCGCCGCTCGAACGTTCCGCGGTCGTACTGGCGCCCGTTGCGGGCCGCCTCTTGTCGCCGAGCGGAGAGGGGTTGCCGAGGCTTGGAGCGTCCGTCCGCGCCGGCCAGGTGCTGGCCGTGCTCGAGCCAACGGTCCCGACCCTGAACGAAACGGCGACGTACGCGCTGGAACTCCGCACGCGGGCGGTGGAGATTCAGCGCGGCGTCGACGAGGCCCGCGCGCATTTTCAATTCGCCCAACGCGAGTACGATCGCCTGGCCGGCCTGCAGAGGGCGCGCGTCAGTTCCCAGCGCGAGATGTACGAGGTCGAGCGGGACCTGGCGCTGGCACAGGCGCAATTTGACGCCGCGGTCGCGCTGAAAGCCAAGTACGACGAAGTCGCCGAACAACTGGATATTTTCAGGGAGGCCGCGCGGCAACCCGCGATCGACGGCGGAAGCGAGGATCCGCTTCGCATTCGACTGACAGCGCCGATTTCCGGGCAGGTCGTATCGGCCTCGCACGTGGACGGCGAACAGCTCGAAGCACACGAAGAACTGTTCCGAATCGTCAATCTCGATCGTGTCTGGGTCTCGGTGCGTGTCTCGGAATTCGACCTCGCGCGACTTCCTGCGACGCCCAACGCACTGGTCGTGGCGAGTTCCTATCCGGACCGGCGCATCGACGTGCGGACGAGCGGCGGCAAGCTCGTACACTTCGGGTCGGTCGTCGATCCGGCATCGCGCACGGTCCCTCTGCGATTCGAGATTCCCAACCCCGAAGGGTCACTTCGGGACGGGATGTTCGCGGAGGTGTTCCTGGAGACAGGTGCAACGCGTCGGACGGTGGGGATTCCGGAACAGGCCATCGTCATGGAGAACGGCGCCCCCATCGCGTTCGTGCTGCTTGGCGGCGAACTCTTTCAGAAGCGAGAGCTGGTGCTCGGCGCGCGTGACGGAACCCTGGTCGAGGTGATCCGCGGAGTAAGCCGCGGCGAACGGGTCGTGTCGCGCGGGGCGAATCTCGTCAAACTCGCCGCATTATCCGGGTCGGCCTTCGGCCCCGGCCACGTACACTGAGCAGGACGCGTGCGATGATCAACTGGCTCATTCGCTGGTCATTAGTCAATCGACTCGCGGTCGTGATCGTGTCACTGATCGTCCTGGTCACCGGCGGGTATCTGGCGACGACCCTGCCGGTCGACGTGTTTCCTGATCTGACCCCACCCACCGTCACGATCGTCTGTGAGGGCCGAGGCATGGCCCCCGAGGAGATGGAGACGCAGGTCACCTTCCCCATCGAGACGGCGGTGAACGGCGCGGCCCACGTCCGCCGCGTCCGATCCGCAACCGCGGTCGGTATCAGCGTCGTGTGGGTCGAATTCGATTGGGGCGCGGACATTTATCGTGCCCGCCAGACGGTCACCGAGCGCCTCGCCGCGCTGGCGGGAAAGCTCCCGCCGGAGGCCGAGCCGCCGAAGCTCGCGCCCATCTCGTCGGTCATGGGGGAGATCCTGTTCATCTCGCTGACCTCCGACCGTCACGGCCCGATGGACCTCCGCACCACCGCGACCACGCACGTTCGGCGCCGATTGCTGTCGGTGGGCGGCGTCTCACAGGTCACGCCCATCGGCGGCGACGAGAAGCAGTATCAGATCGTCCTGTCGCCGGCGCGACTCCGCGCCTACGAGATCGGAATCGACGAGGTCGCCGCAGCCGTGCGCGAGGCCAATGAGAACGTTTCCGCCGGATTCACCGTGCAGGCCGCGGAGGAGTCCGTCGTCCAGGGAATCGGTCGCATGCGCACGGTGGATGACATCGGCAAGACGCTCGTCACGCTGCGCGATGGCGTACCGGTGCGCGTGCGCGATCTCGGAGTCGTTCGCGTCGGACCCGCGGTCAAGCGTGGGACGGCGGCCGCGTCGCGACGGGGCGAATCGTGGGAGCCCCACATCGAGCCGGGCGTCGTGCTGGCGATCCAGAAGCAACCGGGCGTCAATACCCTCGAGCTGACGACCCGGCTCGATGCCGTTCTCGACGAGATTCAGGCGTCGCTCCCCGAGGGAATGCGCATCAACAAGAACCTCTTTCGACAGAGCCGATTCATCGAAGCCTCCCTCACGAATACGCGCCATGCCCTCCGCGATGGCGGCGTGCTGGTCATTCTGATCGTGGCGCCCTTCCTCTGGAGCCTGCGCGCCAGCGTCATCACTCTCCTCGCGATTCCGCTCTCGCTGGCGACGTCGATCATCGCGCTGAAGTTGACCGGGGAGACGATCAACACCATGACTCTCGGCGGAATGGCCATCGCCATCGGGGCTCTAGTGGACGATGCGATCATCGATGTCGAAAACGTTGTGAGGCGGCTGCGCGAGAATGCAAAGCGAGCCGACAACACGCGCCGACGCGTACTTGACGTGATCTACGAGGCCAGCATCGAAGTCCGCGCATCCATCGTGTTTGCGACGGTGATCATCCTGCTGGTCTTCGCGCCGATCTTCTTTCTCTCCGGCGTGGAAGGGCGTCTCCTTCGCCCCCTCGGACTGGCATTCTGCCTGTCGTTGATGGCCTCTCTCGTCACGGCACTCACGCTGACACCCGCGCTCGGCTTCTATCTCCTCCCCAACAGCCGGACGATCCATCAGACGGAGGAGCCCTGGCTCGTCCGACGGTTGAGGCAGGCCTATTCCGCTCCGTTGAACTGGTCGCTACGGCATCCGTGGATGGTCGTCGTGCCTACGATGATCGCCTTCGTTGCGGCCGCCGGGGCGGCGTCGCGGTTCGGTCGCGGGTTCCTGCCGGAATTCAACGAGGGCGCCCTCGTGGTTGGACTGGTGACGGTGCCCGGGACATCGCTCGAAGAGAGCGATGCCCTCGCACACCTCGCGGAGGAGTCGCTGATGCGGCATCCCGAGATCGTCGCCATCGGCCGTCGGACGGGTCGTGCTGAGGAGGATGAGCACGTTCAGGGCGTCGAGGCCAGCGAGATCGACCTGACGCTGGACATGGACGCGCCGCTTCGGCTGGGTCAGCGCCGCCGATCGAAGTCAGAGTTGCTGGAGGCGCTTCGCGCCGAGCTGGCCATCATTCCGGGGATTCAGGCGACGTTTGGCCAGCCCATCAGCCATCGCATCGATCACATGCTCTCCGGAACTCGCGCCAGCATTGCGGTCAAGCTTTTCGGCGATGACCTCGGAAAGCTGCGCGAGCTTGCGAAGCAGACGGAATCCGTGATGCGCGGCATCCGCGGAGTCGTCGACCTTTCGATCGAGCAGCAGGTCCGCATTCCGACGCTGCGGATTGAGTTCGACCGCGACGCCATGGCGCGATTCGGTCTGCGTGCGCCCGATCTGTCGCACGCACTGGAGGCCGCCTATCGCGGCATGCCGGTCTCGCGAATCCTCGTGGGCAGCCATTCGTTCCAACTCGTGCTGCGTGTGGGCGACCCGCCCGATCCGCAGTCGGCCGGCGACATTCCCGTTCACACGCCGGCGGGGCCGATCATCCCTCTTCGCGCCGTTGCCCGCATCGATCAGGATCAGGGACCGAACTTCATCAGCCGCGAGGACGTCCAGCGCAAGATCGTGGTCATGTGCAACGTCGCGAATCGCGACCTGGCCGGCGTGGTGAACGAGGTCCGCCGGGCCGTCCCCTCCCGCGTGAAGCTCCCGCCCGGATACTACGTGGCGTACGGCGGCCAATTCGAAAGCGCTGAGAAGACCGGGCGCACGCTCGCGGTTTTGGGCGTCATCGTCATCCTGGGGATCGGGTTTCTGCTCCACGTCGTGTTTCGCTCGATGCGCGATGCGCTGCTGATCATGGTCAATCTCCCGCTCGCGCTGATCGGCGGTGTCGGCGGCGTCCTGCTGTCCGATGGGGAGCTGTCCGTCGCGTCGATCATCGGATTCATCACCGTCTTCGGAATCGCGGCCCGCAACGGCATCATGATGGTTTCTCATATTCGGCATTTGCAGACGCACGAGCGAGTCGCCGATTTCCGGCAGGCGATCCTTCGCGGCGCAATGGAGCGGCTGGCGCCCATCATGATGACCGCGCTGGCCGCGGGACTCGCGATGATCCCCGTCGCGCTCGCTCATGAACAAGCGGGCACGGAGATCCTCACGCCAATGGCGCGCGTCATTGTGTTCGGGCTGCTCTCGTCGACGGTCCTGAACATGCTGGTGTTGCCGGCCCTGCTCGTTCGATTCGGCAGACCGGCACCGATGGCCGGCCCGGGCTGAACGAGCCCCCCGTCGTCACCGGGCGGACACGCGGACTGATCGCCGCCGCCCGCAGGACGCACTCGCGTCGAGGCGCGGCGCGGCCGGTCGGCAGACAGCGAAGCTCAGCGCCCCGAGGGCCATGCCGAGCATGCGCGCCGTTCGGATCGCAGCGTTATCCAAGATGCGACTTGCGCGATGACGCCCGTGCGTCCGGCTTTCGTCCGCGAATGGCCAGAATGATATCGAGGTACACGCTGTCAATGTGTGTGATCTCGAAGCCGGCCGCGAGGACGTTTCGTACGGTGTCGCGGTTCATCTCCGTGCCCAGCCGGCGGGTCCAGAGCGTCATGAGATCGAGGGTCAGCCCGAAGACCGGATGGCGGCTGCGGACGTGCTCGAACATCAGCAACCGACCGCCCGGCCGCAGGACTCGATGGAGTTCCTTCAGGCCGCGAACCGGATCGGGCACGGAGCAGAACGTGCAGGACGTGACGGCCGTATCGAAGGCGCCGTCGGGGAATCGCAGGTTCATCGCGTCGGCCTCGACCAGCTTGAGGTCTCCGGCGTATTTCGCGCGGCGCGGCTCGGCGCGGCGGAGCATCTCCCGGCTGATGTCGATCGCGACGATCCTCCGTCCCGGAGGGAAGTGCGCGATGTCCACACCGGTTCCGACGCCCACGAAGAGCACGCGTCCCTGCATGTCTCGGAAGAGCGCGGACTTGGCCGGCCCGCGGCGGAGCGTCGAACCCTCGCAGACGTCGTAGAGCCTCGCGCGCAGGTCCCACACGAAGGACATCGCTCACCTCGGCCGAAGGGGGTGGAGGCAGCCGGGCGATCGCCTCACTCGGGCGGCGTAGAATTCGACGAACACGAACATCAGCGCACCGAAGGCCGCGCCGATCAGGAGCGCCATCCCACCGCTGGACTCACATCCGAACATGTGCAGCGTACAGATGGACATCGGGCTGATCATGCCCACGACCATCGAGGGCGTCATGGATTCGATCGACCCGAGCAGCGGCGCGACACCGAACGCCATCAGCATCTGCGCGAGCATTGCGGCCGCCATTCCGACGATGGAGACGAGCGCGAAGTTCCAGTCGAAGAGGTGCATGCCGTGCATTACCAGCGTCGCGACCATCCCGACCGCCGACAGGAATAGAAGATCGCCACAGGCGAAGCAGATCGAGCGCCGGCGAAGCGCGGGCTTCGACGTTGGCGCGCCGGGCGGATCGCGCCGGTCCGAGGTTGCGCCGGTCATCGAGTCGGCTCCGGCGGCTGCCAGGCGGCAGGGAAGGCGGTTTCGGGCGACTCGCGATGCGTGGAGGCCGCGGCGCAGAACGACACCGGGTGCCTGGTCATGTGGGTCCCAAGGCAACGGGGCAACTCCAGCTTACCGCGGGGCGGAGGGAAATCAACGGCGGGGCCTGGAGTCGAGAGCCGCCGGAGGGGCGCCGTCGATTCGGCGCGCGGGGCATCGCGGCACGATGGACCCGCCGCGATCGCTTTCAGGGATTCGTCCACGAACGTCACGCGGTGCCCATCGCGCCGCCCACCTGCGGTCGCAGGCTGCCGCGATTACGGCCAGCGAAAACTGGAAAAGCGCATCTCGCGCGGAGGTCGCACGTCGGTTGCCAGAGGTTTCGGCCCGTGGAGCGCGGGGGAATTGCCCTTATCCCAACCATCTCCGATCGGGAGAGAGGGACGGACATCCACGCACGACGGCGATAGCGCCCGTTTGCGTTTTCGCTCGATTTCTCGCCCGACTCTCTACTGCTCACCTGCTCAGTTCGCCGCAGGCGAACGGAGAGGGGGGGATTCGAACCCCCGGTACAGGTTTTAGCCCGTACAACGGTTTAGCAAACCGTCGCTTTAAGCCACTCAGCCACCTCTCCACACGCGGTTCACGCGGTGCGCGGTTCCCCGCGCAATGCAACGAACCCCGCGGATGGTAATCCCGATCGCGCCGCCACGGCAAGGGGACCGGCCGAATCGCCGCCGCGAGCCGTTACGCCTTCCCGGTCAGAGCGTCTAGGTAGCGCGTGATCTGGTCGATGTGCGAGAGGTCGTGGCCGGCAAGCATGCGGACCATCGTTGCGAGCGATTCTTCGCCGCGCTCGGCGTGGATGCCGACGCGCTGCATGACAGTCGGCGGCACGCGCCGCCAGAAGTCGATCGACTGTTGCCGGATGGCACGGAACGCGGCGAGATTCTCGGCCGGCTCGCGATCGTTGTAGCGCTGTCCGGCGACCCACTTTTCCTGGTCCATGGGCGTAATCGCCGGCCGGTCTTCGCAGAGAATCAGCCGGGCGCGGAAGCCGTAGACGATCTCGGCGTCGATGAGGTGGCCGACGATCTCGTTGACGGTCCAGGTCCAGCGATCGGCAAACGGCCGCTTTCGCAGCAGCTCTGCCGAGTGCGGCGCGAGGAGCATTTCGAGCGTGCCGGGCGTCGTCGTGAAGACGTCCAGCGGGTCGCGATCGCCGAGCAGCGCCGCGAATTTTTCGCGGTAGGCGGCGGTCGTGCCGGCATCGTGTGTAGACGTGGAGGTCATGGGTTCGGCTCCGGGGAGAATCGTGTCCAGCCCCTCCCCCCGGCATCCTAGACCACGAGCGCGTCCGTGTCGATGCGAAACGTCTCCCGGCGGGCGGAGGTTCGCGGTAGGATGCGACGGCGATGGCGGGCGAGTGGCGAAATGGCAGACGCAGGGGACTTAAAATCCCCAGGGCGGATTCACGCCCGTGCGGGTTCAAGTCCCGCCTCGCCCATCGCGGACGCGGATGGACCGGCCAAAAAATCGCCCCGTCGGGTACGGGGCGACTGACGAGCGGCGCGACCCGCTCGCTCGAGGGAAGGAAGTTAGAGGCGAAAGGTACGCCGCTGCGGTAGGCTCGATTCACAGCGCTGTCCATCAGTGTTAACTGCGGAGCGGGTACGGATAATTCCCAGTCGCAGGCCGGCGAGGGCGTTATCGGCGAATCGGGTCTGATTGTTCGCCGCGGCCGTCGGCGCATCGGAATTGAGACGTGAATCCGCAATCGTCCAATCTGTCGGGCCGAGCGGCAAACCTCCTGGTGATCGAGATCGGCAACTCGCACGTGGCCGTGGGGCGGGTCATTTCGGCCGACGTGAAGTCGGTGGAACGCTTTTTTCCCGACCAATCGGAAGAATTCGGCACCGCGCTCGAGGCGGAATGGGAGTCGCTGCCGGAAGACCGGGAGCGCGTGGTCGTGGTCGGGTCGGTGGTTCCCACGGTACTGGAGCGCGTGTGCCGCCAGACGGAGGAGATTCTGGGAGCGACGGCGCGGGTCGTCGGCCGGGATGTTCGGCTGCCGCTGTCGCTTGCAGTCGAGGAGCCGCAGCGCGTGGGCGTCGATCGGGTGTGCTCGGCGGCGGCGGCGTACGAGCAGGTCGGGCGGGCGTGCGTGGTGGCGAGCTACGGGACGGCGACGACGATCGACTGCGTGAACGACGAAGGCGTGTTTCTGGGCGGCGCGATCCTGCCTGGATTCGGGCTGCAATCGGCGTCGCTTCACGAGGGCACGGCCGCGCTGCCGCTCGTGGAGGTGCACGCGGCGACGTCGACGTATGGCACGACGACCGAGGAAGCGATCAACAACGGACTGCTGTACGGCGCGGCCGGCGCACTGCGCGAAATCGTCGAGCGCTACGCGACCGATCTGAAGCACTGGCCGGAGCTGATCCTGACGGGCGGCTACAGCCGGCTGGTGGCGGACACGGTGGAATTCGTCGACGCGGTCGTTCCGGACCTGTGCATTCGGGGGATCGCGCTGGCGTATCGGGGCGCGGCGGAGCGTACGGATCAGCGATGAGCGAGTCCGCGGCCGAGACGCGCGTCGCGCTGTTGACGGCGCCGTCGCCGGGAGCGATCGCGGTGGTGGCGCTTCGCGGAGCGGCGTGCGAGCGATTGCTGCGCGGCCTGGCGCGGCATCGGCGCGGCGACGGGCCGGTCGAGTACATCGACGGGCGGCCGACGCTGTGCCGACTTGTGGTGGATCATGAGCCGGTCGACGACGCGATCGTGTGCGTGTTCGACGGCGGGCGGCAGGCGGAGATCTGCCTGCACGGCAGCGTGCGCATCGCTGAACGGATCGTGGCGGCGCTGACGCGCGGCGGCGCGCGGCACGTCGGGGCGGACGAGTTCATCGCCGATGACGAGGCCGATCCGACGATCCGTGAGATCGATGCCGCGCTGGCGCGCTGCGACACGCGGCGTCTGTCGCGCTGGCTGCTGCATCAACGGGCGATCCTGCCGGAGTTCCTGCGGCGCCATTCGCCGCCCGGCACGTGGGATGCCGCCGAGCGGACGGCGATCCTGCAGCGCAGCCGGTCGGCGATGCGCGTGCTGCGCGGCATCTCGATCGCGGTCGTCGGTCCGCCGAACGCCGGAAAGAGCACGCTGGCGAACCGGCTGATCGGTCGCGAGCGCATCATCACGTCCGATTTGCCGGGCACGACGCGCGACTGGGTGCAGGAACGGGCCTCGATCGCCGGCTGGCCGGTGACGCTGACCGATACGGCCGGACTGCGTGCGACGCACGATCCGATCGAGGATGAGGCGATCCGACTCGGCTTGCAACAGACGCGCGGGGCGGACCTGGTGCTGATCGTGTTGGATGCGTCGGCGGCGCCGGAGGAGCTTCGCGCGAGGCATGACGCGGTGTTCGCGGCGCTTCAGACGGATGCTCCCCGCGTGCGGGTCATGAACAAGTGCGATGTGCCCGGTGCGGAGCGCGCGGCGGCGCTCTGGACGGACGCGTGCCGGATCTCGGCGCTGGATGGAACGGGGATCGATGCGCTGGAAGCGGCGATCGCGGCGGTGCTGGGACTGGACCTGCTGCGCGAGGACGCGCCGACGCCGCTGACGCCGCGCCAGTGTCGGGCCATCGGATTAACGCTGGAGTAGCCGTGTGCCGGTCGAGGGCGTGATCAACCTCTACAAGCCGACGGGCGCCAGCAGCGCGCAGTATGCGTACCGGCTGCGGCCGATCCTCGGCGAGCGGCGCGTCGGGCACGCCGGGGCGCTCGATCCGTTTGCCGCCGGAGTGCTGGTGGTGTGCGTCGGCCGTGCAACGCGGCTGGTTGAGCGCTTGATGGGGTTGACGAAGGAATACGAGACGACGGTGCGACTGGACGTGACGAGCGCAACGCTCGATCCGGAGTCGGAGTTCGAGCCGGTGCAGGGGTGCGCGGATCCGGGCGAGGCAGCGGTGCGGCAGGCCGCGGCGGCGATGGTGGGCGTGGTTCAGCAGACGCCGCCGGCATTCAGCGCGATCAAAATCGGCGGTCGGCCGTCGTATGAGCGGGCACGACGGGAACTTCGGCACGGGCGACCGGGCGCCGACGCCGGACGGATGAGCGAGGCGGGCGCGTCGGACGATCCGGCGATCGAGTCATCGACGCCGCGACCGCGGGCGGTGCGGATCGACTCGATCGAGGTCGTGCGATACGCGTGGCCGCGGGTGGAACTTCGGATCCGCTGCGGGCGGGGGACGTACATTCGGTCAATCGCGCGCGACGTCGGCCGGGCGCTGGGCGTCGGCGGATGCTGTGAGACGTTGCGTCGGACGGCGGTGGGACCGCTGCGGATCGGCGAGTCGATCGATCTGCAAGTCGCGTCGCCGGAAGCGGTTCGAGCGGCGTTGCGGCCGGCGGCGGAGGTGGCCGCGATGCTGGACGCAGATGACGATACGCCGGGAGTGTGAACGGGCTTTGCACCGAGACGGTGGATGAAAGCAGCGCCGCGCAGCCGGCCGGCGGCGATTTCGCATTGCGAGGCCCGATTCAAGAAGGATCACTATGCGGGCGCAGCCCACCGAACGGGCATCGGCTCAGCGGGTCGCTCATTTCTTGTTCCGATGCTGCCTGCGGAGCGGTCGTCCCGAGCACAACCGTCGGAGAGTCTCAAGGGGTATCGAGGCAAGGGTCTGGGTGGGCGGAGGAGCCCACGGCAATGAAGCCTTGGACAAATCAAGTGCTTCAATCGTTGCTCTCGTCGGATGCATCGCGCGCCTCCCCGGGTTCCGGCAACTTTGCCACGACGATCCTTCGTTCCATCAACGGCTCGTCGGCGCAGAACAACCTGAGCCGATATTCGCCGGGGTTCTCGAACGTGACGTTTCTGGCCTGCAAAGGCAATTCGACGACCACGAGGGGGTCAGGCACGTCGATCGAAACCTCGGACTTGAATATCGTAGTTGTTTCATCGGCGGAGACCAAGTCGAGCGTCAGCGGCGTGGTTCCAAGGGCGTCGGTGAGCGCGAGATAGACGAACATAACCTCATGGGTCACCGGCGTTTGCCTACACCCGATAATATTGAACGTTCCCAAGATGGTAAACTTGCCCGTGCTCGGGTCCCGGTGCACGCCGTCACAAACAATCATCGACAGAACAGCGGGTGTCCGGATTTCCGTTGCCATCGCGACGCTCCAAAGTACAATCTAACGATAACGAACCGGGCGGTGCCCCGCGCGAGGGTCCGGAATCGCCGATCGTTCGAGATTACGAGTATCCGCTTGTGTCGCTCGGCGGTTCGGTCAGTTCGCCCGGCATCGCGATCGGTGTTCGTACGATCCGGTAAGCTGCGTCCAGATGCCGTTTCTCGCATCGAACGGTACGAGACAGTAATCGGTGAGCGGCGCCAGCGCCACGATCCGGAACTGCCGGGCGACGCTGGACAGCCTGCTCACCTCCTGATGCGGCCGGCTACCGGCACCCAGAGCCGGACCGGCCGCGGGCTTTTTACGACTCGTTACGTCTCCTTCAATCTCCATAGCTTTACTTTGCGGTTGCTCGGGTGGTCGCGTCGCTCGAATAGGCCACTTGAATAGAGCGCGCCCCCCACGGCGCCGCGAGAAAGTCCGGTCTCCGCGACGATCGTCGGGGTCGGCGTGAATTGGTTGCCGCGCGATTCGAGAAACAAGCGAATCCGCTGAATCGTTGGGTTCTCCTCCACGCGAGGTTCGCCACGAGCCCCCCCGCCCGGACGGCCACGCGCCGTAGAGCGGCCAGTGTCCAATCCGCGAAGTAATTCCGCGAGCACGTCGGGCGAGCGTGCGGCTATCTTGCGAATGCTCAGCAACGCATCGAGGCGCTCTTGCGTTTCTGCTATCATCGCGTCGAGCGACCGAAGTGAACCGATCACGTGTTTTTGCTTTGGCACGCCCAGAATGCTAATCCCGTGGCGCAGCAATCGCAACGGGCAAAGCCGAACGAAAAATCAGTTGCAGCCAAACAAATGCATATAACCTACTTTAGAAAAATGAGTTATGCAATATCGCATTTATTCCACAAATGTTCGTGATTTGTCGCGTGACTTCACGTGTACTCCCCGGCAAGACCGATCCGAACGTTGTCGGGCCCGCCGCCTGTCCTTTGGCCGGATCGACTTTGGCAATCCGTCAAGACCTTGACACAAATGAAAGTTCGGCATAAGTTAGGTCCGCCGGCGCGCGGGTGCGTCGCCGGACGGGAGCCGTGGCATGGGCCGAACGTCGACCCACCGTCTGACGGCGCGCGAGCAGCGCGCCGTGTGCGAGCACCTGCCGCTGGTCTATTTGCAGCTCGGCCGACAACGCCGGATGCGCGGCGGCGAAATCGACGCTGATCTGCACGACGAGTTGATCCAGGAGGGATGCGTCGCGCTGGCGGCGGCGGTGCGGGCGCACGAGCGGGATCGTCACGGGGAGTTCGCGCCGTACGCGCTGGCGCGGATTCACGAGGCGATGAGCCGCTGGCTGCACGAGCAGGTATCGAGCATTCGCGTGCCGGTCTCGACGCAGCGGCGTGCGCGGGCGCGGTGGCGCGGGGGCGATCGCCACGATCCGCGTTCGGCGCCGCGACGGGTGAGCGGGCCGCCGGAACGGCTGGCGGGGGCCGCGCCGAGATCCGCCTGTCCGCGCGATTCGGCGGCGCTGCGGGAACGCGGCGCGCCGACGATCGGCGAGGCGATCGGACAGCGGATCCTTCGGGCGCTGCGGGCCGTGCGGGCCCGGGTCGCCCGCTCGAGTGATCCCGACGCGGCGCTGCAACGACGCATCCTGGATGAGCGGTTGTCGATTCCGGAACCGGAGGCGCGGCGTTCGCTGCGCGAACTCGGCCGGGAGTCGAGCGCCCCGCTCGCCCGCGTCGTGCGACGCGAGGCGCGGCTGGTGGCCGAGGTGCGGCGCACCCTCGAACGCGATCGGGCGCTGCGATACCTGCGACGGCTGGGGCGGCGGCGGCCGGACGGCTGGCGCGAGACGCTGTCGCGCGGAGAATTGCGCCGGCTCGCGCGGGCGGAGCGGAGGAATCAGCGGCGCGGGCGTGACGGCTGAGGCGCGTCGACCTTCGGCGGGTTCGACGAGGATGCGATGCGCTGCTCGGCGGTGAGCAACTCTTCGAGGCGGGCGCAGAGTTCCTTGAACATCTCGCCGATCGGCGCGAGTTCGTCCTGCAACTCGCGGGCCTTTTCGCCGCGGCGCTGCACGTCGGTCTCTCGGGCAACGGCGGCCTGGAGCTGCGCGATCTGACGGGCGTGCGACTTGCGGAAGGCGGTCGCGCGGGCGACCTGTTCGGCCAGGATTGCGCGGGCGGAGCGGATCTGCACCGTGTCGAAGCGGTGCGCCGCGGCGAAATCGCGCACGTAGCGCTCCCACGTCGACTCGTTCTCCGGATTCGCGGGCGGCTCGACCGGCCGGGCGTTGGCGTCGCTGCGTCCGATGGCCTGCAGCGCGGCCTGTCGCGCGCGGACCTCAGCGACCGCGGCGGCGTGAATCGGATCGTGGTCGAGCCCCCACTGGGTCGGATCCCACTCGCCGCGTTCCCACTTTTCGACCAGGCCGGCGACGTCGCCGTGTCGGCGGTGGAACGCGGCGAGGTCCATCTCGACGATGCGGCGCTGCTCGGGCGTCATGGTCTTCATCAATTCCTGCGCAACGCGGTCGATGGCGTGGCGGCCGTCATCGAGGATCGGCTTGATCGCGGCGCTCCAGCGCGCGACCTGCTCGGCCGTGAAGGGCTGGCCGGTGCTGCGGGTCTTGAGGATCTCCATCGCGATGGGCGCCATGTCCTTGAAGTGCGTCAGGGTCAGTCGCATGGATTCGAGATTGAGCCGGCGGCCGAGGTCGGACTTCTGGTTCTCGGTGAGGTTATAGCGCCCCTGCATGCCACTGAGGAAGACGTCCATGCGTTCCTTGAACTGCCAGGGCGGGACGCGGTCGACGTCGCGCAGAATCGAGCGCGCGAACTGGTCCGGCTCGCTGTTCCAGTTCTGGCGTTCGAAAAACAGGTCGGCGGCCTGGGCGTTGAGCGCGGCCTGCTGCTCCCACGGTCCGAGGGCGCGGGTCTGCTCGACCATGTCCTCGAACTGCTTCTGCTGCGGGCCGAGGTCCTTGGGGATCGGCAGGGATTCCGTTTTATCGTCCTGCGCTGCGGCGAGCGACGCGGTGAGCAGGAGGAGGCAGAGTAGACGGAAGAACATCGCGGAGATTCGGTCAGACGGCATGGTTGCCCCGGTTCCGAGCCCGATCAATGGCGGCGCGAAGCTGTTCATGGATCTCTACGGGCCGGGCGACGATCTTCCACGAAGCGCTGCCGCCGCCCTCGACGCCGGCGGCGGTACTGATGAGGATCGTCCCCACGCGGAGCACGCGCTCCGTCATGGATAACGTAATCGCGGTGTTTTGGATTCGCCCGAGCTGGCACTCGAAAATCTGCACCGTGAACACGCCGCGGATGCGCATAACCCGTCTATTGGTAAGGACATAGAGACGCGTTGACCACTGCATCGTGGCCCACGCAAGTCGCAGCAATCCGAGGCCGACGGCGAGCTTCATGAGCGGCAGGGTCATGGACGTCCAGGGCAGCCACCGCGCGGCAAGGCCGAGAAGGACCATCGCGCCGATCCAGCGCGCGCTGACGAGCGGAATGAACCAGAGCGACGGCTTGATGGCGAAGATGACGATCTCGCCGCCGCTGAGCAGGTGTTGCGGCAGCACGTCGGCCAGTTCGACGGCGCCCGCGGGACCGGCCGGCGAGTCGGAGTGCAGGGCGTCGTGATCGCGCGGCGTACGCGTTTCGGGCCGTCTCATGCATACAGCTCGGGCCGCAGGACGCCGATGTCGGGCGCGTTGCGGTAGTGATTGTCGTAGTCGAGTCCGTAACCGACGACGAAGACGTCTTCGATGTCGAAGCCGACGAAGTCGGCCTTGAGCGAGGGCGGGGCCTTGCCCTTCTTCCGGAGCAGGACGCACATGCGCAGGCTGGCCGGTTGCCTCCGCGCGAGGTCGCGCATGACAAGCCCGAGGGTGTTGCCGGTGTCGAGGATGTCGTCGACGACGAGGACATGCCGGCCGCGGATGTCGGCCGTCAGGTCGTGCACGACCTGCGGCGTGGCGCCGACGGTCGTCTTGTCGCGGTAGCTGCTGATGGTCATGAGGGCGATGCGCATCTTGAAGGGCAGGCATCGGATGAGGTCGGCGCAGAAGATGAGGGAACCGGCGAGGATGGGCACGATGACGAGACCGGCCGCATCGTCGGCGTAGACCGCGGCGATTTCATCCGCGAGGCCGCGGACGCGTTGTGCGATCTGCTCGCGCGAGATCAGCACGCGGTCGATGTCGCCTTGCATGGGCGCATTATAGTGACGCGGCGGGCGCGCTCAAGGCAGTCGGCGCGTCGGCGGAGGCACCGATCAGCGATCGACGACGTCGACGAGCACGAGCGTCGTGTCGTCGGCGGCGCTGAGGCTGCCGGGCTGTGCGTCGAGCTGCTCGATGAGGGCGTCGATGAATTCGGGCGCGGGTCGGTGCGCGACCGCGGCGACGTCGGAGGCAAGCGCGATCGGCGCGCGCGGCGTGCGCGGCTCGAGCAGCGCGGACTCGAAGCCGTCGCTGTAGACGAGCAGTCGCTCGCCGGGCCGGAGCGTGACCGTGCGGTCCTCGAAGATCTGTCGGCCGAACACACCGAGCAGGCAGCCGTCGCCTTCCAGGCCGCTGACGCGGCCGTCGGCGTGGACGAGCACCGGCGGCGGATGCCCGCCGGTCGCGTAGGTCAGCTCGAGCGTGCGGGTATCGACGACGCCGTACCAGGCGGTGACGAACTGCGAGTCGGGCAGTGCCTGCGCGGCGAGGGCATCGTTGAGGTGATTGAGGATGACGCTGGGGCGGATAAACGGCGCGCCGTGCGACTCGAGCCGCCGGGTTCGGATCGCCTCGCGGATGAACATCGTCAGCAGCCCTGCGGCGACGCCGTGGCCGACGGCGTCGGCGAGGTAGAAGCCGACGCGGTGCTCGTCGAGGACGAAGACGTCGAAGATGTCACCGCTGACCCAACTGCACGGGCGGTAGATCGTGGCGAACTTCAACGCGTCGAGCCGCGGCAGTTCGCGCGGAAGAAAGTCCTGCTGGAGCCGCGCGGCGAGGCGCAGCTCGTGATCCAGCTCCTCGAAGTGCCGCGCCAGGCGGTCGCCGAGATGCTGCATGCTCGTCAGCTCGAGGTCGATCTGGCGCATGACTGGCCGCAGGTGCGACATCGCGACGAGCGCGCCGCGCAGCATCTCGACCGACGCCTCCGGCGAGATGCACACGAGTCCCATTGCATGGCCGGCATAAAGCCAGGGCCGCGTGGTCATGACGACGATGCCGAGGCGATGCCGGCGGAGCACGCCGATCAGGTCTTCGTAGGGCTTCTCATCGCCGCCGGCCGGATCGACCGGATCGGTATCGACGACGACGGCGGCGTCGACGTGTCGGAGGCAGAGCGCCTTGTCGAGTCGGGCGGTGTTGATGGAGACGACTTCGCACCACGGGGCATCGCTCATGATCGAGCGCAGCGCCGGCGGCGCGTGATCGAGCGATCCGAACGGGACGATCCGGATTACCGGACCGTCGCGCGAGCCGTGCACGTCGCGGACGGGGTCTTCGGGCAATGCGAGTTTCAGTTGGGGTGCCACGCCGATTGATCCATGCCGTGGCGAGCGGTCCAGCCGCCTGCCATTTCAAGAGTTCGGCCGATCAGGGCGCCGGGTTGAGCAGGGAAGCCGGGATTTCCACCCGATCGCCGGCGGCGATGCCGCGGGCGGCCAGTTCGCCGGCGCGGACTTCGAGCGCAAAGCGTGCCGGCTCGACGGAGGAATAGGTGGATTCGTCGAGGGGTTGCATCGTAAGCGTGCGGACGATGGTCCCGTCGGAGCGGATGTAGGCAATGTCGAGCGGAATGATCGTGTTGCGCATCCAGAAGCCGCGGACTTCGTCGCGCGAGAAGACGAAGAGCATGCCCTCGTCCTTGTCCAGCTCGGCATCAGTGACGTTCATAAGGCCGAGCATCTGCTCGTCGAGCGTCTCGGCGACCCAGACGTTGAACGTGTGCGACTGGCCGGCGTGGTTGCGGATCGTCACGAGGCTGGTGCGCATTGCGGTGAGGTCGTTTCGCATGGTGGAACCCGGCGGCGGCGCGCACCCCGGCAGCGCTGCGGCGAGCAACGCAAGCCCGCGGGCGACGCGGCCGAATTCAAACCGGCGGCGTCGGTCTAACGACGATCGAGCGTTAGGACGCGCGGGGATCAACATGATAATCCAATCATCGACGAACCCGCCGAGAACATCGTAATCGAGAGCGGTGCGACGATCATCGAGCGTTCACCCCGCCGCCCGGGGGCGGAATCGCGGGCTCCGGCGGCAGCGGCTCGACGCGCGTGTCCCAGTCGGGCCCGGGGGCATCGATCTGGAAGCGCGACGCGGCCGGCGACTCGTTTGGGTTGAGGTCAGTGAAGTCGACTCTGATCCTGTTGCCATCGGAGACGCGTTCGACTTCGAGCCGGACGGGCAGTTCGAGTTTTCGATCGATGAACATCTCGACGCGGGTGTAGGTCCGGGCGACGTCGCTCGTGGCGCGGGGGATGCAATGCAAGTGGTCGGTCGCGGGCGGATCGCCGGCGCGCGGCGGGTCGAGCGAGATGATGAAGTTGCGGACCATGTCGGCGCGCGTCTGGCCGAACGGCAACGGGAAGGGTCCGGCGCCGAGCTTGAACGGCTCGATCTGCGTTCCCTCTCGGACCATCTGGCGGCGGATGACGGTCCTGGCGCGCTCGCTGCGCTCGGTGAACCAGACGCCGTCGAACAGGTAATCCTCGCGCGAGGCGGTTTTGATGCCGCCGGCGACTGTTTCGTGAAACGTGATGAGGAACTTCGAATTGGGTTCCAGGCGCCGGAAGAGGAGCTCGCCGCGCTTGAGGATCACATCTTCAACCGGCTCGACGCGGATGTCGTGGTACTCGATCCGGGTGAACAGGCCCTGGATGACGCGGCCCTTGGTCTCGAGCCGGTCGAGGAGCGCGTCAATGGCGGCCGAGCCGGACGAAGTCGGCGCGGAGGCGGGGACGGTCGTCGTTGACGGCGGCGCTGACGGCCGGGTCGTCGTCGGCTGTGCGACCGATGCGCACGCGGCCGCGAAGGTGCAGGCGATTGCCGCCCGATTCGTGACCGAACGACGCCTGTTCATCGCGAGCTCCCCGAGCCACCGGTGCACGTCGCGGGGCTGAGCGACCCGGCCGCGGCGACTCCACCGTCCGGCGACCGTCCGCGAAGCTGCCGCGCGAGGCCGAGGCCCATCTTGCCGGCCACGAGGACGACGAGCGCCGCCTGAAGGAGAATGATATGCGTCACTGTCAGGCGCAGGCCCATCGACGCGACGGCCCAACCGGCATAACGCAGCCAGCGGCCGACGAAGTACGCGAGAAAGTATCGGCCGCGGGGGTAGCGAGAGGTGATCGCGAGCCAGCGGACGACGTCGACGGGGATGGGAATCAGGCTGAACGCGGCGATCACGAGGAACGGGCTGGTCGAGAACCAGCGGGCCGCCGCGCGGTAGAGCCGCGTGTCGCGGACCTTTGCCACGCGGCCGTAGCGGAGAAAGAACGTGAAGACGTGGTACTCGTTGAGATTGGCGATGCCGGTGGCGAACGCGCCGAGCGTCGCGACGATCAGCAGGCGCGCGAGGGGGAAATGCAAGGCGCCGACCTGAGCGGCGACGGAGTCGGAGGCGAGCAGCAGGACGATCCATGTCGTCGGCGCTGGAAAGAGCGTGCAGCAGAGCGACAGGTAAAACGCGTAAAGCGACAGGAGCCACGCGGCCCAGCCGAGCGACGAACCGGCGTCGGCCGATCGCATTCCGAATCGGGCGATTTCTTCGAGGGCGATCATCCAGAGCAGAAAGCCGACGAACCAGGCGCGAAGGTTGATCCGGTCGGATCGCGCATCAGGCGCTGCGTGCGATGGAGCCGTCTCGGTCGGCGTCATCCGCTCACTCCGTCAGGCGGCCGTCGCGCATGTGAAGGACGCGATCGGCGACGTCGGCCAGTCGTTCGTTGTGTGTGATCATGAGCGTGGTCAGCCCGGTGGCAGCGTGGATATCGCGCAGCAGGGCAAGGACGCGATCGGCGTTGGCGGAGTCGAGGTTGCCGGTCGGCTCGTCGGCGAGCAGGATCGCGGGACGCCCGACGACGGCGCGAGCGATGGCGACGCGCTGTTGTTCTCCGATGGACAGCGCGCGGGGCTTGAGATGCGCTTTGTCGGCGAGACCCACCTGCTCGAGAACGCGCCCGACCTGGCCGTCGAGAGGCACGCGCCGAAGTCGCAGGGCCAGCTCGACGTTGGCGCGGGCCGAGAGGATCGGCAGCAGGTTGAAGCGCTGGAACACGAAGCCGATGCGCTCGCGGCGACAGCGCGTTCGCTCCGCGTCAGGCAGGCCGGTCAGCTCGACGCCGTCCAGCTCGATCCGACCGGCGGTCGGATGCATCATCAGTCCGAGGATGTGCAGGAGCGTCGTCTTGCCGCACCCGCTGGGACCCATGATGAGCGTGAATTCCCCGCGGCGCAGCGTCAGATCGACGCCGTGCAGCACGGGATAGGTCCGGCCGTCCTCGCGATAGGCGTGCTGCACGCCGCGGGCCTCGAGCAGGATGTCGCTGCGATGTGTCACGCGCCGTGCCTATTCGAAATTCAGCGCCGCGACCGGATCGATCCGCGCGGCGCGTAGTCCGGGATACAACGCGCTGCCGATGCCGCCGACCAGGCCGATGACCGCCGCGAGGAACAGGAACGTCGGCGAGATCCGTACCGTCAACAGCGGCCGGACGGTCTCGATCGTGTATTTCGCGGTGTAGGCCATGGCGATTCCGACGGCCGTGCCGCTGCCGCAGATGATCAGGGCCTCGGCCATGAACTCTCGGACGAGGTAGCCGCTGCCCGCGCCGAGCGAGCGGAGGATTCCGATCTCGCGCGTGCGTTCGAGCACGGTCGTGTACATCGTCAGGAGGATGAACAGGAAGCACACGAGGATCGAGACCGCGCTGGCGCTGTTGATGTACATATAGATCTGCGAGAAGCTCTCGGCCAGCAGCGCGCCGTAGGCCGTTTTCAGCTCGACGCGGGCCTTGGTCCTGTCGGCGATCGCCGCGGCGCAGCGATCGGCGTAACCGGCCTCGTGACCGGTGGGCGGCGGCGCGAGCTTGACGAAGAACATGCTGGCCCAGGGCATGCCCGCGCACTTGATGTACTGGAGCACCTGGATCGGACAGAAGACGCGACCGGCGACGCCCGACTCGACGATGCCGACGACGCGAAAGGTCCGGCCGAGGATCGTCTCGGTGTGGCCGACGCGATATCCGCCGACGAGCGCGAGCCGGGAATCGAGCAGGAGCTCGCAGGCGGCATCGAGCGCGGCCGGATCGACGCGCGTGGGGTCGTAGTAGCCCTGCGCGTTGCGCAGCGTATCGAGGTGCGCGGCGAGTCGGAGGGGGGCTTCGAAAAACGTGCCGGAGGCCAGCCGGCGCGGTCCGAGGAAGATCGGCAGGTCGGCGGCGTCGATGGCGAAGAGGCGCTGCTGTTGACCGCCCATGCGGACGGTGTCGAAGAGCACGGGGACGACGGATGCGACGCAGCGCCGCCCGTCCAGCTCGACCTGCTCGATCAGCGGGCGGTACTTCTCGCTGAAGGCGGCGCCGCCGGTGAAGATGATGTTCTCGTGCTGCGGCAGGACGACCAGTTCGGCGTCGACGGACTGAATACGGTCGGCGACTTCGTCGAGCGTGCCGTGCGACAGGCCGAGCATGACGATCAGCATGGCGACGCCAAGCCCGACGGCGAGGATGGACAGCGCGCTGCGGAGCTTTCGATGCACGAGGTTAGCAACGGCGAGCGAGGCCATGTCACGCCTCCGCGCCGCAGCGGGGCGTCGCGGCGGCGAGTCCGAGCGGCACGAGCAGCTCGCGCAGGTCGCGGATGACGACGTGGGCGGTGCGGGCCCAGTCGGGAGTTCCCGCGTCGTTGAGCAGAAGGACGGCCGTTGCGCCGGCGGCGATCGCGCAGTCGATGTCGAAGCGGTAATCGCCGATGACCCAAGTCTGGCCGGCCGGTACGCCGAGCGTGCGGCAGAGCTGGTGGACGGGTTCGGGCGAGGGCTTGACGACGCCGTCCTCGCGGGTTCGGACGGCATCGAAACGAAGGCCGTGACGATCGAGAAAGGTCTCGACCGAGCAGCGCGAGTTGCGGGTCATGAGCGCGGTGGGGATGCGGGCGTCGCGCAGGGCCTGCACGACCTCCATCGCGCCGGGCTGAAGCTCGCTGCGCGCGGCGGCGTCGGCCTCGACCTCCTGCAAGATCGACTCGGCGCGGCGGCGGGCCGCGTCGTCCATGCGCTGCATCGCCTCGAGGATCGGGCCTTCGTCGATGCCGATCCGCGCGGCGAGCGCGTCGAAGTCGAGGACGGGTCGGGTCAGCGTGCCGTCCATGTCGAAGATGATCGCGCGGCAGGAGGAGATCATGTGGCGAGCCTCCGCGTCGCCGCCGGTGCGCTCGTCGAGGTCGATGGCCGGGGCGGCGAACGTCGGGTGGCGGTCAGTCAATCCCGGGTCTTCCGCGCGCGGGACGGCTTCGCCGCTGCGGCGATTCGCGCCCCGTTGTTGCGCCGCGCCGAGGCCCGCGCGAGGCGGTAGGCCGCGTGCGTGTCCGAGAGGCTGACCTGCCTGAGGTCGAAAAGCCCGGCGAGCCGCGCGGCGGCCTGGACGTTTCCCTGCGTGACGGTGCGGGCCGACTTGGGCAGGACGACCCAGAGCACACCATCGGCGCGAAGCGTCTCGGCGAGACTCGGAAGCTGCTTGAGATCGCCCGGCTTATCGACGCCGAGCAGGATGACTTCGCAGGAATCGCCGCGGTCGCGCGTGATGATCGCCTTCTTGGAGGCGATCGAATCGAGGATGGCCTCTTCGTCGAGATTGACGACGCGGACGATCGACGCGGCGCGGACGCCGAGCTTGTCGGCGGGCGACTTGGGATGGATCACCGCGTCGTACCACTTCTCCGTGCGGTCGCCGACCGACAGCGCGATCTTGTTGCCGTGGAAGTCGAAGCGCAGCGTGCCGGACGCGAATGACGGCTCGCGAATTTCGGACAGGCGAAATCTGAATTTTGTCTGGCCCGTGAAGTCGATGTGATCCGCGTCCATCCGCGCGCGGCCCCGGTACGATTCCTTGCCGACGCGCAGGTTACACGCTGCTTCCATGCCCATGTCGCGACCCTTGCCTCAGGACGGATGAGACCCTCGTCGCGGATCGGCCGTCCACCGCGCCACCGCCCCAACGGCCGACTCGCGTGATCGGCGACTCCGTCGACACCGCCCGCCGCGGCTCCCGCCGACCAGATTCCACGGAACACATCTTAGCCGAAAACGCCGCGGCTGGAAAGCCCCGCCGCGCGCCGGAGGTGGCGGGTCGCGTTCGGACCGCCGCGCCGCGGAATGTCACCGCCGCGGCGCGATCACGACTCCTCCTCGCGGAGTCGGGCGATGGAGCCGAAGTCCTCGAGCGTCGTCGTGTCGCCCTCGACCGTGCCCTTCGTCGCCAGTTCGCGAAGCAGGCGTCGCATGATCTTGCCGCTGCGGGTCTTCGGCAACGCGTCGGTGAACCGGATCACTTTCGGCCGCGCGATCGCCCCCACCGTGTGCGCGACGTGCCGCGACAACTCGTCCTTGATGGACGGCGAGGGCGCGATGCCCGTCTTGAGCGTGATGAACGCCGCGATGGCCTCGCCGGTGATCTCGTCCGGGAAGCCGACGACCGCCGCCTCGGCGACCTTCGGATGCGCGACGAAGACCGACTCGATCTCGGCCGTGCCGAGCCGGTGGCCGGAGACCTTGATGACGTCGTCGACGCGACCCATGATCCAGAAGTAGCCGTCGGCGTCGCGACGGGCGCCGTCGCCGGTGAAATAGACGCCGGGGATCTCCGACCAGTACTGCCGCCGGAAGCGGGCCTCGTCTCCATAAATGCCGCGGAGCATTCCGGGCCAGGGGCGTCGGATGCAGAGGTAGCCGCCGGAGTTGGCCGGCTGCTCCTGTCCGCTCTTGTCGAGGATGGCGGCGTCGACGCCGAAGAGCGGCCGCGTGGCGGAGCCGGGCTTGGTGGGCGTCGCGCCGGGCAGTGGCGAGATCAGGATGCCGCCGGTCTCGGTCTGCCACCACGTGTCGACGATCGGACAGCGCTGCGTGCCGATATGCGCGTGGTACCACATCCAGGCCTCGGGGTTGATCGGCTCACCGACGGTGCCGAGAAGCTTGAGGCTGGACAGGTCGCGGCGGTTCGGCCATTGCGGACCCTGCTTCATGAACGCGCGGATGGCCGTCGGCGCGGTGTAAAACTTGGTGACGCGATGGCGCTCGATGATGCTCCAGAAGCGGTCCCACTCGGGAAAGTTCGGCGCGCCTTCGTACATCAGCGTCGTCACGCCGTTCTGGAGAATGCCGTAAACGACGTAGCTGTGCCCGGTGATCCAGCCGATGTCGGCGGTGCACCAGTAGACGTCGTCGGGTTTGAGGTCGAAGACGAGCCGCGCGGTGTACGCGGTGAAGACCATGTAGCCGGCCGTGGTGTGGAGGATGCCCTTCGGCTTGCCGGTGCTTCCGCTCGTATAGAGCAGGAAGAGCATGTGCTCGGCGTCGAGCGGCTCGGCCGGGCAATCGTCGGACGCGCCCTGTTCGATGTCGTGCCACCAGACGTCTCGTCCCGGCTGCATCGCGATCTCCTGTCCGCAGCGTCGCGCGACGACGACGGTTCGTATCAGCGGCGAGGCCTGGGCCGCCTCGTCGACCGTGGCCTTGAGCGGGACGATTGCGCCGCGTCTCCAGCCGCCGTCGGCCGTGATGACGACGTGCGACTCGGCGTCGTTGACGCGGTCGACGATGGCCGTGGCTGAAAAGCCGCCGAAGACGACGGAGTGCGGCGCGCCGATTCGGGCGCAGGCGAGCATGGCGACGGCCAGCTCGGGGATCATGGGCATGTAGATGGTGACGCGGTCGCCCTTTCGGACGCCGATGGACTTGAGGGCGTTGGCGAAACGGCAGACGCGGCGGTGGAGTTCGCGGTAGGTGATGCGCTGCACGTCGCGCGGTCGGCCCTGCGCATCGACCGGCTCGCCCTCCCAGAGGATGGCGGTCTGATCGCCGCGGCCGCGCTGGAGTTGCAGGTCGAGGCAGTTGAACGAGACGTTGGTGGTGGCGCCGACGAACCACTTCGCGAAGGGCGGATCCCACTGCAAGACGCGATCCCACTTGCGGAAGAAGTGCGAGTCCGCCGCGACTTCGGCCCAGAAGCCGTCGGGATCGGCGAGGGAGCGCTTGTACTGTTCCTCGTAATCCTCGATCGAACGGATGTGCGCCGCGGCGGCGAAGTCCTTGGGCGGAACAAAGCGCCGCTGTTCGTGCGAGATCGACTCGATGCTTGACCCTTCGGCCATCGGCCCGGTCCTCCGGCGAGGCAAGAGGTTCGTTCGCTTCTGAACTCCGGCACTTCATCATAAGGCCGAGTCGCGGGGCGCATCAAAGGCGGATCGTCGTGGGAGGGCGGCCGGGCACGCGCAGACGGACCGTGAGCGGCTATGCAAGCGCGGCGGCGATCAACGCTTACGCGCCAGGGCATCGCGGGTCCGGGCGGGCGCGGAATCGGGCGCCGGCGGACGATCGCGTGCACGGCTCGCGGACCGGCGTGGTGCGAGCGCGGTCCGCCGCGCGAGTTGAATCAACGCCGAACGGCGCACTCAGCGGCTCAACGGCGATGCCTGATCGGGTCAGAACCGCACGCCGCTGCCGTAGTTGCCGAGGTCCTCCATCGTCGCGCGGGCGTCGCGGTACTCGACATCGAAGTCGCGCGAGATCACGTTGACGCCGCCGTCGTGCGGACCGACGACGCGATCGTTCACGCGGACGATCAGGTCGCGCAGGTACGTGCTGCGGCTTTTGGCGTAGATCTGCGAATCAAGCAGCGGGTCGCCGGTAAAGCGCGTCGGCAGGCGCTCGAGCTGCCGCCCGTCGAGGAAGCCGAAGTTCTCGCGCAAGTAGGACCCCGGTGGCTCGATATTGCCGTTGACCTGGTTCGCGCCCGCGTCGCGATAGGTGAAGCGGAAGTTCATCCCGTCCTTGCGCGGCCAGCCGGTCAGGGCGGCTGGGCAGAGAAAGATGCGCTCCTCGCTTCCCAGGAAGTCGGCGAGCAGCACGCCGGGCAGCGATCGCGGCCAGCGGACGCGGTCGAACGGATTGATGTCGGCATCGGGCACCGTGGACCGGCCGAAGCCCGGGCGGGAACTGGTGCCGTTGGTCATCGGCGTCTCGACGAACGGCAGCAGTCCCTCGGCGCCGATCGAGTAGTTCCACAACGCCGCGTCGATCTGGCGCAAGTTGGACTGGCACGTAACGCGGCGGGCCTTCTCCCGCGCGCCGCGCAGCGCCGGCAACAGCAGCGACATCAGCACCGCGATGATCGAGACCGACACGAGCATCTCGATCAGCGTGAACGCGTTTCGACGACGCATTGCAGACACCATCCTTTCCGCGACGCGGCCGGTCTCAGCGACCGGCGCGTCTTCGAACGACGGCGACCAGGCCGACGGTCATGAGCGCGAGCATCGACGGCTCGGGCACCGGCGATTGCGCGATCAGGACCACGTCGTATCCGTTGGTCTCACGGAACACGGGGTCCGGACTGTTGTTGATTCCGACGCCCGCCGCCTCGAGATAGACGACGCGGCGCGTGTTCGGATCGGCGAGCGGCAGCACGACGCTGTCGAGGTATGCGCCGAGGTCGCCGCCGAAGGCCGTCAGCGGCAGGCCGCCGTTGCCCGGGGCCGAATAGACATCGCGGCCGGGCACGCCATCGACGATGGTGGCCGTCGGCACGGGCGGGAACGTCGTGTTGTAGATCTGTCCGACGCGACTGACGTCGACGCTGGCCCACAGCGTCGAGCCGAGGCCCTGGCCGGCGAGCGTCGGGAAGAGGCCGTTGTTGGGATCGCGCTCGATGAGCCAGCCGCGGAAGGCGCCGAGATACTGAAACGTGCCGAGCGTCGACGCGGTGCTCGACGCGGAATCGATGGAGTCGTGCCAGAGTTCGTAGCCGAGCGAATCGATGCGATAGACACCGGTCAGCGATCCGGTCCCGGAGAACGCAGTCAGCGTGCCGGTGCGCGTATCGACGCCGGGGTTGATGGCCGCGCCGGGCGAGCCGGAGGGCGACGTGCCCGCGAGCGTGTTGACCGTGACGCCGTTGCCCGGCGAGAGGTTTTGCGAACCCTCGTTTGAGCCGGTGGCGTCGATGTGGTTCAGTTGGATCGAGCCGGCGGCGGAGTTGATCGACAGGTCGACGAAGCTCGACAGCCCGGGCAGCGTCACCGGCGTCTGATTCGGCACGGGGACGAGGCTGCGCGAGCCGTTGCCGAGATCGCCGTCGAGATCGAGCCGCGGCCCGCCGAGGTACTCGACGGTGAGCAGCGGCACGACGGGATTGCCCGGCGCGGGGACGATGAATGAGCCGCGGCGGAACAGAAAGCTCAGCGAACCAAACTGGTTCGCCGCGAAGAACGGCGTGCCGTTGCCCTGCCAGTTTGCGGCGGCGCCGGCGGGCGACGTACCGGCGAGCCGGTCGCCATCGGTGAACGAGCCGGGAATGCCTGGCGAACCGGGGATCGGCACGACCGTGCGCGCCGGGCCGGGCGTCAGGCGCATGTCGAGACCCGTCATCAACTCGAAGGCATCGCCCCGCGCCAGCGCGGCGCAGCCGATCAGGAGGACCCCGGCGAGCCAACCCACTTCTTTCCGAACGAACATCTCTCTACTCCCTCTGGAAAACACCGTTTCGTTGTTGCGGTCCAAACCGGACTGTCCCGGCCGCGCGCCGACCGCCCGCGCGCGGCGATACGAATGAATCAAAGTGCGAGGTCGAGCCATGCCTGCACGTCCTTTCCGTTGAGCGAACCATCGTCGTTGACGTCGGCACGCGCCTGCTGCACGGGCGACAGCGCGGCGGGATTCACCAGCGCCGCCGCGAGCGCCGCGGCATCGGCGGCGTTGACGCTGCCGTCTCCGTTGACGTCGCCCGGCAATTCCACCGTCGTCGTCGACGCGGCGACGACGACCATGTCGTAGCCGATCGTGTCGCCGAAGATCGGATCGCCGGTGTTGTTGATGCCGAAGCCGGACGATTCGAGATAGACAAAGCCGCTGGCCTGCGCCGGCAGCAGCGGCACGACGACGGCGTCGAAGTACGCGCCGAGATCGCCGCCGAAATCCGTCATCGCGACGCCGAGCGATCCGGAGAGCGGATAGCGATCGGCCGGAAAGCCGTCGCTGATCGTCACGCTCGCGGAGGTGCCCGGGATCGGATCGAACGGATCGAACGCCGTCGTGAACGACTGGCCGACGACCGACGTCAGGATCGCGGGCCAGCGTGTCGAGCCGAGGCCCTTTCCCGCGAGCGACGGGAACTGCCCGGTGTTGGCATCGCGCCGCACGAGCCAGCCATTCAGGCGTTCGAAGTGCTGAAACGTGCCGAGGACCTCGGCCGATCCGCTGAAGGGATCGATCGAGTCGTACCACAGCTCGACGTTCAGATTCTCGATTCGATAAACGCTGTTGAGCGTGCCGCCCGTGCCGGCAAACGGAGTGACCGTGCCGACGCGCGTGTCAAACGCGGGGTTGATCGGCCCGGCCGGCAGCGCATTGAGTGCCCCGTCGGCGAGCAGGTTGAGCGTGACGGCCACGCCCGGATTGACGCCAGGACCGCCCTCGTTCGTACCCGTGGCATCGAAGGCCGTCAGGACGACGGTCCCGCCGCTGAGGTCGAACGTCAGGTCGATGTGACTGGCGCTGCCGGGGATTTCGGCGGGCGTGGTCATGGAATCGACGGGCGTCAGCCGGCGCTCGGCGTCATTCGGGTTTCCATCCAGATCGAGCAGCGGACCGCCGAGGAAGTCGATGCCGATGTAGGGTGAATTGACGAACGGGATGCTGGCGCGCTTGAAGAAGAAACTCAGCGCGCCGACGTGATTCGGCGGATAGAGCGGCGTGCCGGAGCCCTGCCAGGTGACGACCGGACCAAGGCTCGGCGCGCCGCCGAGCCGCTGCCCGTCGTAGACGGTGCCGGGCGAGCCGGGGCCGGGCAGCGGCGTGATGGTCCGGGCCGGACCGGGGTAGCGTCCCGGATTGAGGCCGGTGAGGAGACGGAACTCCTCGCCGCGGGCGAGGCCGGCGAAGGCCGCGAACGCGATGATGACATACATCACTGATTTCATTCCGAAACTCCGTAAATAGCGGTACGGGTTGATCCGCGAACCGCCGGTGTGGCTGGCGCGCGGACGGAACTCGGTGCGGGGCGATCAGCCGTCGAGGAGACCGGGAAAGTCGCGCGTGCGCGGCGCCCGGGACCATCGGCGTCAGGCCGTTCCCGGACCGATCAGAATGAAATCAGCAGGGTGGCGCGCGCGGCGGGGCCAGCGTGCGGACGAGCGTCCACCACGGCCGAGCCGCGGCCAGTTCGAGCGCCGAGCGAATCGGCGCCGGCAGAAGTCCGCGTGAGGGCGCCGGGCGGCGCGGGGCGCGGACGTATTGATCGTAGAATCGGATCCACCGTCGCTGCACCGGCTCGAGCATGGCCGCGCCGGTCAGCACAGCGATTGACTGCGGCGCCATCGTGTGGTCGGGATCGAGACCGAGCGATTCGGCGTGCACGAGCGCCAGCACGAGCGCGAGCACGACCCACGTTCGCGGGCTGTGCCGGAAGCGCAGCCAATGGACATCGAACAGCTTAAGTGCGAAGAAGCTGAGGGCGGCGACCAAGCCGAAGAGGCGGACCGGATCGATCGCAGCATCGCCGCCGACGGCGAGCCACACGCCCGCGATGGTCGGCAGATGACTGCCGATCATCAGCAGCCAGAAGATGCGGCGGATGGGCAGACCGGACCATTTCCGGACTCGATCGTCTTTTAAGCGCCTCATCCTGTGCGATCCCTACGGCCCGCGCTCCCGTGTGGAATTTCGCATGCTAGCGCGGAAATTTCCACCTGTCAACTTCGGCAATCCTTGATCCGCGGCATCCGGACCGGTCGCCGCGGAGTCATGCCTGACACCGGGCAATACGCGTGCCAGACACGCCTGAATCTCGTGCGCGGTTGCGCGCGTCAGCCGCGCGACGTGCTCGACGACGTCGCCCGCGACGCCAGGATGAGTGATCCGCGGCAGCATCGGGTCATCGTCCGGTGTGAGCGCATCGAATTCAGCCTCGGGATTCGGCTCGCTCCGCAATCGCGCGGCGTCGAGCCTCCGCACGCCGAACGGGCCGAGCCGCAGCACGATCGCATCGGACGAGACCTCGATCCCGACGTGCCGCGGCCAGATTGCGAGCAACAGCCACGAGATTGCGCGGCACGCGACCGCGGCAACCATGCACGCGACGACCGCGAAGACAAACGCCAGCGCAACCACCGTCGCGCGGTCGTTGGTCCACATCGGTTGCCAGCGCACGGCGCGGAACGCTGCGACGAGCACGAACGCGAGCACCGCTGCGAATCCGCCGAGCCATCCCGCGCGGGCCGCCGCCGCGCCGCGATCCACCGCGAGCGTCGACGCATCGCCGGCCCGTCGATCGTGTGTCATCGCACGCCGCTGTCCGCGCGCACCTCGTTCCGCAGTCGGCCGATGCCGTCGATCTCGATTTCGATCACGTCGCCGGATTTCAGGTAGACCGGCGGCTTGCGGGCGAAGCCCACGCCTTCGGGCGTGCCGGTGAGGATGACCGTACCCGGCAGCAGCGTCAGTTGGTGCGACAGGAAGTTCACGAGCGTGCGGATGGGGAAGATCATGTCGGAGGTATTCGAGTCCTGCATCGTGCGGCCGTTGAGGATCGAGCGGATGCCGACGTTCTGCGCATCGATCTCGTCGGGCGTGACGATCACGGGGCCGAGCGGACAGAAGGTGTCGAAGCTTTTGCCGCGGGCCCATTGCTTGTCGCGCGTCTTCTGGCAGTCGCGGGCGGACACGTCGTTGCCGCAGGTGAATCCGAGGACGCAGTCGAGCGCATCGCGCTCGGAGACGTCCTTCGCGCGGCGGCCGATGACGATAACCAGTTCGGCCTCGTAGTCGACCTCGCACGGCGCGGAATGCGGCAGGATGATCTCGTCCCCGGGGCCGATCACCGACGTCGTGGCCTTGATGAACAGGAGCGGCTCGGTGGGCAGGCTTCGCGCGCCGCCTTCTTCGGCGTGCTTGCGGTAGTTCAGCCCGATGGCCAGCACGTTCGGCGGATCGACGGGCGCGAGGAAGCGGGCGATCTTCACCGCCGGTCCGTCGAACACGTGCGGGCCGAAGAGATCGCCGTTGAGGGGCACGGCGCGGTCCGGTTCGACCATGCGGCCGATGCCGCGGCGGCCTTCGGCGTCGATGTAGCGCGCGATCTTCACGATCACATGGTAGTCGGGCCTCGCCTCGACCGCACGCGGGACGCCGTGCCACGGTCGATCAGACGACGCGCTCCGGGATGCGCCGTCCCGGCGTTGGCGGCATGTGCTCGGTCGACGCGGGGATCGGTCGGGGTTCCGTCGTCGGGGCACTGCTAAGGAGCCAGCGCCCGAAGCGGGCCCGTCCGCCGACGAAGAGCGAGAGCATGGCGGGGATGACGATGAGCGTGAAGAGCGTGGAGCAGGCCAGTCCGCCGAGGACGACCGCGCCAAGCCCGCGATAAAGCTCGGCGCCCGCGCCGGGACGCAAGACGAGCGGGAGCTGTCCGAAGAGCGTGGTGAGCACGGTCATGAGGATCGGCCGGATGCGCGTCCGGACCGATTCGACGATCGCCTCGTCGATCGGGAGTCCATCACGGGCGAAGTTGAGCGACTGGTGGACGATGAGGATGCCGTTGTTGACGACGATGCCAAGCAGGATGACGAATCCGAGGATGGTCAGCATGTCGAGTTCCTGGATCGGCGCGGTCGCGTCGAACCACGTCCACGCGTGCACGATCGCCAGACCGGCGAAACCGCCCACCACGGCCAGCGGGACCGTCAGCATGATGACGAACGGATAGGTGAACGACTCGAACAGGCCGGCCATGAGCAGGTAACAGATCAGGCCCGAGAGCATGAGCAGCCACTTGAGCGAATCCCACGTGGTGCGGAGCTTGCTGGCGTTTCCGGCGAGTCCGACGATGACGTCCGGCGCGATCGTGAGGCGCTGCGATCCGTCGGGCGTCTTCAGCTCGTAGCCGTCCCCACGCATGGGGGCGACGATCTCGTTTTCGATAATGTCGATGACATCGCCGAGCGAAAGTCCCTGCGGCGGCTTGATCTCGAGCTTGACCGAGCGCTGCGTCTCGATGTGGTTGATCTGCTGCGGGGCCAGGGTCTGCTCGATGTTGCAGAGCGACGAAAGCGGCACGATCTGACCGGTGGGCGTGCAGATCGGCACGTTCGTGATCTGCTCGGTCTCGCTGCCCGCGCCAACTGCGTCCTGCGTGCCCGCGACGTGAAGCGAGAGGTCGAAGCTCTGTCCGCGCTCGCGGTACTGCCCGACGATCGCCCCGTCCGCGCAGGCCCGCACGGTGAAGCCGACGTCCGACACGCTCATGCCGACGTCGCCCGCGCGAACGCGATCGGGGATGAGGCGGGCCTCGAACCGGCCGCTGTCGAAGTTGAGCGGGTCGGGGCGCGGGCGCTCGCCGAAGCGCAGCATGCAGGCGGTGAGGATCGCCTGCGCGGCCTGCGTGACGTGCCGCAGGTCGTCGCCGCGGATCTCGAGGTCGACCGAGTTGCCCGCGCCGAGGTGGCCGAAGATGGAGGTTTGGAAGAAGAAGGCGAAGCTGTCGGGGACGCTGAACCCGGAGGTATTGAGGACGTTGACGAGCGGCCGGACGACGCGCGGGTTGGCGCTCGTGCAGCCCATGAAGCAGTTGTTGTTGAAGACGACGAAGAAGTAGTTCTCGATCGGCGGCGGCGGCACGCGCCACTCGGCGATCTCGCGGCGAATCTCGCGCGCCCGCCGGCGGTCGGCGTGGGCCTGCTCGGCCTGCTTGCGCGGCACGACAACGCGCTCGACCATGTCCGACCAGCGGCGGCAGAGCTGCTCGTACTCCGGCGTGCCCTCGCGCACCGACCAGAACTCGCGGATGCCGATCTGCCCGCTCGCCCAATCGCCGTTTTCGAGGCGTTCGGCGATGCGGCGGAACTCGACGGTGTTGTATCCGGGCGGCGTCATCAGGAAGCCGAAGATCAGGTTGCGATTTCCGGACGGCAGGTAGCTCGGCCGCGGCGAGAGCATCCACGAGAAGACGATGCTGGCGGCCGTCAGGCCCAGCACGACGGCGAGTCGCGTCGAGAGCTTGCGGTTGATGCGTCGCACGGTCGCGGCCACGAGGCGCGCGATCCGGCCGCCGCCGGTGCTGTAGTCCCCGACCGACGTGCGGCCGAGCATCCGCGCCGCGAGCGGCGGGATGACGGCGATCGAGACGAGCATCGACAGACCGATCGCGCCCGAGACGGCGATGGCGATGTCGCGGAAGAGCTGGCCGGCCTCCTCGCGCACGAAGACGACGGGCAGGAAGACGATGATCGTGGTGAGCGAGTTGGCGAGCACCGCGCCCCACACCTCGTGTGCGCCATCGTAGGCGGCGGTGCGGCGGTCCTTGCCCATCTCGAGGTGGCGGTAGATGTTCTCCAGCACGACGACGGCGTTGTCGACGACCATGCCGGTGGAGAAGGCCAGGCCCGCGAGCATGACGACGTTGACGTTGCGGCCGGCCAGCGGGATGACGAGGAACGTGCCGATGATCGAGATGGGGATCGACAGACCGACGACGGTGGTGCCGCGGATGCTTCGCAAGAAGAGGAGCAGCACGATGATTGCCAGCGCGCCGCCGTACCAGATGTTGTCGCGGACGAGCTTGATGGCGGAGTGGATGTAGACGGTCTCGTCGTAGACCTGCGTGAGCGTCAGTTCCAGTCCGCGGTGCCCGAGCACCTCGCGGTTGACGCGGTCGATGGCGCGGCGGAGCCCCTCCATGACTTCGACCACGTTGCTTCCGATCTCGCGGTAGGCCGGCAGCGCGAGCACCGCTTCGCCCATGCTCCGCACGAACTCGTACTGCTTCTTGAACCCGTCGAAGACCGTTGCGACGTCGCGGACGCGGATCGGTCCGCCGGGCCCGGTCTTGATGAAGGTCTGCTCGATATCGGCAAGCGATTCGAACTGCCCCATCGTGCGGATGAATATGTCGCGTTTGCCCTGCGCGCTGGTGCCGGCCGAGACGTTGGTGTTCTGCCGCGCGAGGGCGTCCTGAAGTTCGCGGAACGTGATGCCCGCGCGGGCGAGCTTGGCGGGGTCGACGACGACCTGAATCTCGCGCTCCTGTCCGCCGAAGACGCTGATCTTCGAGACGCCTTCGACGCGCTCGAGGATCGGCTTGACCTCGCGTTCGACGAAATCGAACAGCGTCGTCACGTTGACGTCCGGTCGGGCGCTGCGGAGGATCATCCAGGCGATGGCCTCCTCGCCCATGGCGCGGCCGGTGATGACCACGGGGTTGTCGAATTCGTTGAGGGGGATCTGGTACTTCACGCGGCGCAGAGCGTCGGAGACATCCTGCTTGGCGACGTCGATGTCGGTGCCGACGGCGAACTCAAGCTCGATCGACGCCTGGCGCTCGGTCGAGTTGCTGGTCATCTTCGCCAGGCCGACGAGGCTCTTGAGCTGTTCTTCCTGCGGTTCGACGATCTCGCGCTCGACCTCCTGCGGACTGGCGCCCTCCCAGAACGTCTGGACCGAGACGATCGGCAGATCGACGTCGGGCGTGAGCTGCACCGGAACGCGGATCGGCGACGGCAGGACCGACGGCGGCACGACGGTCAGCAGTCCGAACAGACAGAGCAGCAGGACGGCGCTGGCGACCTTGACGGGGTTGTCGATGCAGAATCGGACGATGTTCATCGCGCCGCGCCCCCGGAACCGTCAGGCCGCGACGTGGCGGCAGCCGGCGCGGCGGCGGGCGCGGACGAGTCCGATGCAGCGTGGGCGGTCGGCGAGGTCATGGGTTCCGGCAGGACCGGCACGGTGCCGAAGAGACGCTCGTTGCCGCGGACCACGACAAGCATGCCGGGGACCAGGCCCTTGCCGCTGACCGCGACGTCGGCATCGACTTCGGCGACGATCGAGACCGTCGTCGGCTCGGCCATCGATCCGGCGTCCCTGTTTCGCAAGACGTAGATCAGCGTTCGGCCGTCGCGACGGAGGACCGCGTCCTTCGGCACGATGAGTTGCGGCCGGGCAGGCGCGGCCGGGAAATCCACCCGCGCGAACATGCCGGCCTTGATCTGGTGGGAGGCATTTTCGACGTCCACGTCGGCGGGAAACGTCCGCGCCTGGGCGTCGCCGGCGTCGGCGATTCGCGCCAGCTTCCCGACGAAATCGCCTTCGAGCGCGTCGAAGCGGACGTGGATCGGCGCGCCGATGTCCGCGAACCGCGCGACCGACTCAGGCACGTTGACGCGCACGCGGATCGTCCGCAGTGCCACCATCTCGGCGACCGCGCCGCCCTCCGCGAGCCACTGGCCGACCTCGGTCAGCTTGGCGACGATGCGTCCGTCGAACGGGGCGCGGATCTCGGTGCGATCGAGTTGGTCGCGCATGCGTTCGACCAGCGCCCGCTGCGACTCGACGGCATGCAGGGCGGAGTCGGCCCGCGCCATCGCCGCATCGAATTCCGCGACGGAGTCCCGAAACTCCTTTTCCGAGCATTGCGCCTTTCGCCAGAGTCCTTCCATGCGGTTCCTGTCGAACTCGGCCTTGCGGACCATCGCGGCCGCCTCGGCGTGCGCGGCCTCCAGCCGCTGGAGCGCAGCCGTCGCCTCGTCCAGCGCCATCCGGCGCGGATCGCGGCGCAACCGGCACAGGACCTCTCCGGCGCGGACCGCGTCGCCCATGTCGATCGGCAGTTCGGCGACGATGCCCGGGATTTCGGACGAGACGACCGTCCGCGCCATGGGCATGGCCGTGCCGACGAGCGTGAGCGTGGGTGCGACCTCGCGGCGTTCGATCGGCCGGGTCTGGACCCGCGCCGGAGGCATCTGCGCCAGCGCAGCGATGAGGATGAGCCAGTTCATGACAGGGCAGGCGGGCACCGTACGCGTCACCTTGACCGCGTGCGTGGGATCGTTCAGGGAACCTCGAACATGGGGAATTCTAATCGACGGTGGCGCGGTTCACAATGATACCGATGCGCGTCGCGCTAGACCGCCACGTGGGAGCGGCATAGTATTCCTCGGGTCTCGGCAGCGATTCCAGGATTGACGCTCGTCCGGCGGAGTTTCCGCGGACCGGCCGCCACGCGGGGACGTGACCCGGATTCGCGGCGATCGATCGTCGCGGGCCGGCACCGGACGATTTTCAGGCGTCCTCGAGTTATCGGATCGTCCTCGCAGGGCGGAGTTCCGTCGTCGTGACCGAGCAACCTGAACATCGACGCCCCGCATCCCCACCCGCGTCGGAACCAGCGCCCATATCGCCACCCGGCGCTGCGGGAAACGCCGCGCCAAACCTTCCCGCGGTCTCGGACGCCGAGTCGATCAGCACCGGCAGCGGCCTCGGCAAGTATCGCATTCTCGACCGGCTCGGCAGCAACGATCATGCGACGCTCTACCGGGCGCGCGATTCGCTGCTTGACCGCCTCGTCGTCGTCAAGCAACTCGCGCCCCATCTGGCCGACGATCCGCGGGCATGCGGCCGGTTCCGCCGCGAGGCGTACATCCTCGCGCAGGCGGGCGTCGAGTCGCGCTACGTCGTCAAGATCCACGAGCTCATCGAGGAGCGCCGCGGCCTCTTCATCGTCACCGAGTACGTCCCCGGCGAGACGCTTGAGGCCGTCCTGCTCAAGCGGCCGCCCGCGCCGCAGACCGCGCTCGACCTGCTCGGTCGGCTGGCGATGGGCCTGCGGGCCGTGCACGGGGCAGGCGTGATCCACCGCAACCTGACGCCGCATCACGTCGTTATCGATCCGCAGGGCCGACCGCACATCACCGACTTCAGCCTGGCGACGGCCGGCGGCGCAGAACTCGACTTCACAATCACGTCGCCGCGCTATACCGCGCCGGAGATCTTCCTTCAGCGCCCGTTTGACGAACGCGTCGATCTCTATTCGCTCGGGGTGGCGGCGTACGAGATGCTCGTCGGAAGGACGGCGTTTGACGAGCTGGTGCATCGCTGCGTCGGCGGAAACACGGCGGAGCACTGGGCCGCGTGGCATCGGCAGCCCGAGTCATCGCTGCCCGAGCCGCACACGCTGAATCGGCGCATCCCGCCGGTCCTGTCGGCGATCGTGTCGCGCCTGACCAGCAAGACGAGCGACCAGCGGATTGCGACGGCCGACGACCTGATTGTACTGCTGCTTCAGAACTTCAGCCGCTCGTCGCGTGCGGTCTCGATCGTTCCGCCCGCGCCGGGCGCGCCGATCCTGCCGCCGCCGACGGGCTACGCCGCACCATCGACCGCGGCACCGCTGCACGCCTCGGGACCCGCGCCGTACTGGCCGGCGTTGCCCGGCCCGCCGCCGGACGCAGGCTATGTCACCTCGGCGCCGGCGCCGATCTTTGCGCCGCCGTCAGGCGCGCCACAGACGACGACGATCCGCGCGGCGACGCGCGACAACGACTTTTTCCGTCCAAGGCAGAGCGGCATGCCGGCGGCGAGCGCCTCCTTCCGCCGCCAGCCGGTCGTGCCGATCTCCGCGCCGATCGATCTCAAGCAGATCCGCTGCGCCGCGCCCATGGAGCCGTGGTCGCGGCGACGATCGGCGCGGACGCTGCGCCGCGCGGCCATCGCAGCCGTCGTGCTCGCGGCGATCGGCGCGGGCGGATATGGCGTCAACCGCGTCTATCCGTTCCTGCCATCGACGCGCTACCACCAGCTCGGCGAGCTGTTCATCCTGGGGCGCGACGCCTACACGGCCGGTCGGTTTAGCGAGGCCATCGAGCTGTTCGAAAAAGCGCTGAAGGTCCCCGTGAAGGGCGCGCGGCTCTACGACCTGCACGCGGACATCCTGCGCTGGCTGCCGCTGGCGCAGGCCCAGCGGGCGATGCAGAAGCAGGATTTCGACTCCGCCGACCAGTTCCTCCGCGAGGCATCCAACCGTGGGATTGATCGCGAGCTGATAAACCCGCTGCGGCGCGAGCTGATCAAGGCGCAGAGCGCGGCACGACTCCGCATGCAGCTCGGCGAAGAGGAGTCGCGGCGGCTGCTGGGACTGGACGATGCGCCGCCGGCCGCGGACGGTGCGCCCGCGTCGGACGCCGTGCCGGCGGACTCGCAGCGCACGCACGGCGCGTCGGATCGCCCCGCGGCCGTCGAAACGCCCGAGGCGCCGGCGAGCGCGCCGACGCACGATCCGGTCTCGACTGCGCCGACCGATCGGTTGCCGGAGTCAACGGCGGTGCTCGGACCGGCCGAGTCGAAGACGCAGCGGGAATACAACGCGGCGTACGACGCCGTGATCGATGCGCTGCGGCGTCGCAGTCCGCGCGACGCGGACGATGCGCTTCTGAAGCTCAAGGCGCTGGCGTCGAACGGCGAGGTCGATGAGCTGACGAGCCGCGTGCAGGCGCTGCGCTACTTCAGCAGTTACGTCGCGCTCGGCGACGGCGCGATGAAGAACAGCGACTACGAGGAGGCCGCGGAGCACTATCGAAAGGCCTCCAGGTTCGAGATGAACCCGCAGATCCAGGCCAAGCTCAATCGCGCCCTGGCGATGGACCTCATTGAGGGCGGCAAGGAGGCCGCGCGACACGGCGACTGGAAGGCGGCCATGAAGAAACTCCAGGCGGCTGCATGGCGCGATCCACATTCCGAGGCGCCCGCGCTGATCATCGAGATGCAAGACGCGGAGGCCGCGCGGGGTCGAGTCCGGGCGGGCGATGAGGCGGCGTCAGCCGGGAAGTGGCGCGAGGCGATCGACTGCTACGAGGAGGCGTACCACGACCTGCTCGACGCCGAACGGGACGAGGTCGATGCGAAGCTGGAGGCGGCCCGCGCGGAACTCGGCCGGCGGAAGAAGTCGTCGCGAGATTAGCGCCGGAGCAATCGGCCGGAACCTGTAACCCACACCATCTCAACCACTTGCGGATCGGTCTGGTTTCGATCGGAGGTCGCGGCCCGCCGCGCCGTCGGCCCTGCGCGCCATGGCGACTCCGGCATCCGATCGATTTTTCTGCAACTTTCCAACCCCCTCGCGCTACGTCACAGTGCCGTAACCGGGATCGATGGTTCGAGCCCGATCCGGCCTGAGGCGTGCGAGTGGCGGTGACCGTGGAACAGCTTGAGGGCCTCTACCGGCAGCACGGACCGGAACTGCTGCACTACCTGCGGGGCCGGCCGGGCCTGTCTCGCGATGCCGAGGACCTCCTGCACGAGACGTTTGTGCAGGCGGCGCTGTTCCGCGAGCGGCTCGATGAGAGCGCCTCACCGCGGGCCTGGCTGTTTGCGGTGGCGCGGCACGTGGCGTCGGCGTTCCACCGGCGCTGGTGGCATCGGGCGGCCGAGCCGCTCGATGCGGAGCACGTCGCCGCCCCGGTCGAACGCCGGGATGACGGACTCGACGCGATGCGTGAGGCGATCGAGCGGTTGCCGCCGATCTACCGCGAGCCGCTGGAGCTTCGGCTCCGACATGAATTGAGCTACGTGGAGATCGCCGACGTGCTGTCGCTGCCGCTAAGCACGATTCGCTCGCGGCTGCACCATGCGATGGAGCGATTGCGCGAGACGATGCAGGCGACGCATAACGGCGTCGCCGGGAGAGATCACGATGAGACCTGAGACCCTTCGCCGGCTGATGCTCGATCGGGCGCTCGATCAGCTCTCGCCCGACGCGGTTGAACTGCTCGACGCCTACGTTCGCGAACGGCCCGCCGAACGCGCCGAACTCGAACAACTGGTATCGATCGGCCAGACGGCCGCGCGGGCGCTCAAGACCGTTGGCGACTCGGCGGCCGTCGAACTGGCGCCATTCCCGCGCCGGCGCATCGCGTCAGCCGGCAGGATCCCGCTGGTGCGCGTGCGGACAGCCGTCGCGATGGCGGCGTGCCTGCTGATCGGCGTGCTTGTCGGCACGCGATCGATGCCCCAGGCCGAAGCGCCATCGGGCGAACGGATCGCCTTCGCGTCAGCGAATGGCGGCTCGCGCTCCATCTGGCGCGTGGACATCGATGAACTCAATCCGCCGCGCGATTCGCGCGCTGGCGAAACTCGGACGATCCGCTGGACGTCCCCGTTGGAAATTCCGCAAACGAAAGGTGCCCTATGAAATCGCGAAGCAATCGAATGGCCGGGATGTCGTTGTTCGTCGTCGGCGCCGCCGCGCTGATCGGCTGCATCCCCGAGAAGCGGATCGTCTGGTCGCCAGACGGCTCTCGCGCGGCGGTGGTCGCCGCCGACGGACTGCGGTTCTGCACGTCCGACGGCACGCTGTCGCCGGTCCGACTACCCAACGCGGCGGCCGTCGCGTGGTTCCCGGACGGCCGGCGGATCGCCTGCCTGCATGGGATCGAGGCGAAGTCCTGGGCGGAGATCGAGCCGATCCTGTCCAAATCGGAGCGCGAGGCGACGCTCGTCGCGGCGCAGCAGCTTCATGACCAGGCGATGAAGCACGACGGCCCGTGGGAACAGTTCAAGCCGCGCTACACGCCGCCGGTGTCGGGCGGCATTCAGGAGGGCGCGCTGATGTACGTCCGCGATCACATGGGCGACGACGTGCGCCGGCACGTCGGCGACAAGATGTGGAAAGACCTCGCGTCGCTCACCGTGTCCGTTTGGACGATGCAGGTCTTTGACGTCGACGGCGATTCGGTCCGCGCCGGACCGACGCTGCTCAAGTCGCTGGATCAGCTCCGCGCGCCGCACGTCGCGCCGAACGGCCGGCTCGTGTCCGTTCTGCGGGGCGATCGCCCGGACAAGGACGTGAACTTGTCACTGATCGCGCTGTCGGCGGACGGGCGCGGCGCGCCGCTGCACGTCGCGTCGCGGGTGTCGATCGAGCACGACTGGAGCCCGGACAGCCGTTCGATCGCGTTCATCTACTGCCCGATCTCGCCGGGCGACGAGGACCGCACGGTCCTGCTCGGCGCGGTGGCGACGGCCGAGGTAGCGGACGCGTCGGGCGCGCTGCTGACCGGGGATCCGCGGTGCGAGGACCGCGCGGGCGTGCTTTTCAACCAGTTCTCGGCGGTGCGCTGGCTGGCCGATGGCCGGATCGTCTTCTCGTCGTACGAGCTGACGCTGCCGGCGACGCCGCGCGACATGCCGCAGCGGGCGGGATTGTTCGCCCTCGATCCGCGGATGAGCGCGACGGTCGTGCGGCTGCTCGCGCGGGACTTCGACGCGGAGTTCTCCGAGAACGCGCCGCTGTTCGAAGTCAACCCGGACGGGCGGCGCGTGCTGCTGTACGGCAATGCGGGTCGCGTGACGATGCAAGATCTGGCGACGGGCGAGTCGACGGAGCTGGTCAAGGACCCCGATCCGAAGGGCCAGACGCGGCTGCTTGCGGTCTGGAAGGGCCGCGACGAGGTCTGCTACGCCGTTCCGCTGGGCGCGGAAGGCGGAAGCGAACACCGCGCTGCGATCGTCGTGCGGTCCGGCAAGACGCAGCGCGTCATCAGCCGCGACTGGCCCGCAGACGTGGTCGATGGCTGGTTGACCGAGCCCGGCAGGCCGGCGGCGACGACGCAGCCGTCGACGCCCTAGGTCGGCGCGGCTGGACGGCGAAACGGTCCACGTGCTACAACCGCGCCGCTGCGAACTCACGCGCCGGCGCGGCGCGCGTCGCTTGCGAACCGTCGATGGCCGAGTCCACCGCCACCGTTGTCATCCCGAACTACAACGGCAGGCGTTTCCTGCCGCGGCTGCTCGATTCGCTGGCGGCGCAGTCGCGCGACGACTTCCGCATCATCGTCGTCGATGATGGATCCACCGACGACAGCGTGCGATTCGTCCGCGAAACACGTCCCGACGCCACGCTACTTACAACCCCGAAGAACCTGGGCTTCGCCGGCGCATGCAACATGGGCCTGGCCGCCGCGACGACGCCGTTCGTCGCGCTGCTCAACAACGACACGCATGTCGATCGGAACTGGCTGAGCGCCGCGCTTCGTCCGTTCGAGCAGTCCGACGTCGGCGCGGTCGCGTCGCTCGTGCTCCTGGCCGAGCCGCCGCACCGCATCGACTCGGCGGGCGACGCGTACACCGTCGCCGGCGGCGCGATGAAGCGACTGCACGGCCGGCCGGTGGATGCGGCCCGGTCGATCGACGCGCGGACGTTTTCGGCCTGCGGGGCATCGGCGTTCTACCGCCGCGCGGCGATCGAGCAGGTCGGCGGACTCGATGAAGCGCTCGTGAGCTACTACGAGGACGTCGAACTCGGCTTCCGGCTGAACTGGGCCGGATGGCGCTGCGTGCTCGCGGCCGATTCGATCTGCTATCATCACCTGAGCGCTTCGTACGATCCGCGCGGCTGGACGATGCACTTTCACTCGGCGCGAAACGCGGAAATCGTCTGGTGGTCGCTGCTGTCGCCGGCGCTGCGACGAAAGCACGCCGCCGCGCATCTGGCGTTTCTCTTGCTGCAGTTCGCGGCGGAGATCGGCCACGGCAGGGCGCGCGCGTTTCTCGCGGGCAAGTGGGCGGCGCTGCGAAGCCGCGCGGCCATTCGACGCAAGCGCGAGATCGTGCACGCCCTCGCACGGATCTCGGACGCCGAAATCAACGATCGCATGACGCACGACTGGTGGGACCTCATCGTGCGGCCGCGATTGCGACGGCTGCTCGGCCGCGCGACCGAACCATGATCAGCGTCCTGAGCGTCAGCTATCGCTGCGCGGGGGAGACGGCCGGTCTGGTCGAGTCGCTGATCGCGCATCCGCCGGACGAGCCGCTCGAGGTCGTGATCGTCAATCACTCGCCGGAGCAGAAGATCGATCTGCCGTGTGGTGCGCGGCCGATCGCACGGATCATCGACCGCGCGAACGCCGGCTACGCCGCCGGGATCAATGCCGCGTACGCCGAATCGCGCGGCGACCTGCTGCTCGTGGCCAATCCGGACCTGCGCGTCACGCCCGGCGCGCTTTCGGCCGCGCGGCGGTACCTGAGCGAACACACCGAAGCCGGCGTGCTTCTGCCGCGACTGCGGTACCCCGACGGCCGCGTGCAGCTTTCGGCGCGGCGGTTCTACACCTGGCCCGTGGCGATCTACGCGCGCTCGCCGCTCCGCGCGCTGGGGATTCGACCGGCGTTCTTCCGCCGCTATCACTACGAAGACGTCGACCTGTCCGCGCCGCGGGACGTGGACTGGGGCTTCGGCGGCGCGCTGTTCATCCGGCGAAGCGACGTCCAACACGGTCGCATCTTCGACCCGCGGTACTTTCTCTATTTCGAGGACGTCGATCTCTGCCTGGAGACGTGGCGGCGCGGGCGGCGCGTCGTGTATTGCCCCGAGGTTGAGTGCATCCATGCCCACCAGCGGCGCAGCGCCGTACCATTCGGTCGACACGGGTGGCACCACCTGCGCAGCTTCCTCAGATTCGTGCTCAAGCATCGCGGCTTGCCGCAACGGCCGACGGGTCGGTAGGGTGTGCCGCGCGGTCGGTTTGGACCGGCCGCTGAACGAGCGATGCCGTCCGTCGCTGTCACATCCCGTAACATGACGCGCTGGATCGCGCTCGGGCTGCTGGTTGCGCAGGCCGTTGCCTGGGCCGTTCCGAGCAACGTCTTCGAGCTGATCGCCCGCGAGCAACCGGTCCTGCTCGGGCGTTACTCGCGCTCGCATTTCTACTGGCTGCTCGGCCTGCTCATCGCGACGCCGGTCGTGCTCTACGTCGCGTCGGCCGGCGACGCCGCGCGCCTGCGACGACGGGCGCTGCGGCTGCTCCTGGTCTTCGCGGCGATCTTGCTGGCATTCGTTCCGGCGGACGTTGTCATGCGATGGCTGATGCCGCCCAACTACGTGCTTGACGCGGCGGCGTACCATCGCGCGCCCGGGCTGACGCTTCGGACCGAGCACGATGACGTGCCCGCGCCGGGGATTGTGTATCCGAACGCGGGTCCCGGCTACGGCGTCGTCCGCTGCACGCTGACCACCGATCGATTTGGATTCCGAAACCCGCAAAACCGCGACGAATACGACCTGATCGCGCTCGGCGATTCGTTCACCGAAGGTTCGCGAGTCTCGGACGACCAGACGTGGCCTGCACGGCTGGAGCGGCTCACGGGAGCCGCGGCAGGCAACTTCGGCATGTCGGGCTATTCCCCGGCCCGGTCGCTGGCGGCGCTGCGAACCGTCGGGCTTGGATGCCGGCCGCGCGTCGTGCTGCTGCTGCTCTACGAGGGCAACGATTTTCGCGCGACGGAGACGGCAACGGAGGTGCCCACGATCGGCCTCAAGACGATCCTCCGCTCGTCGCCGCTGCTGGTCGCACTCGAGCGCGGGATCGTCCGCATCATGGCCGGGCTGAACGCGACGCCGACCGATGAGCTTCGAGATCGGCTCTCGTGGCTGCCGATCGAGATCCGCGGTGGCGAGCGGCCGCGCTACTACGCCTTCGCGGCCAAGCAGCTCAACGATCTGTTCATCACCGCGGAGGAGTACGCCGCCTCGCGGTCGTGGCAGGTCGCGCGGCAGGTGCTCGCCGACGTGCGCGAGGAGTGCCGCGCCGCCGGCGCGCGGCTGGTCGTCGTGTACGCACCCGTGAAGGCCCGCGTGGTCGTGCCGCTGGTCATCGACCGTCTGCCGATCGACAAAGTCCGTGACTTCGTCGCCGTGCGATCCAGGCGATCGATACCGACGGGCGGCGAGTTCGTTGCGCGGCTCCGCGACGGCCTCGGCGCGATCGAAGATGTCGTCCGCGACCGGTGCGAGCGCGACGACGTCGCGTTCATCAGCCTCACCGGCGCCCTGCGGCGCGAGACGGCCGCCGGCCGGCAGCTCTACTACAGCTACGACCAGCACTGGACGCCGATCGGCCATGACGTCGTTGCAACCGAGATCCGCGCGCGTCTGATCGACATGCGCATTCTCCCGCTCCGCGCCCCGGCGGGCGCATCGGCCCCCGCCGATTCTGGACAGCTGGACACCGCCGCGCGATCATGAGCCCGCTGACGGCGCCGCCCCGCGCCTGAGCGCAGGAGGAACCCGTGGCCGAGATTCACCCGTTCCGCGCGATCCGCTATCCCCAGGCAGACCAGAGCACGCTCATCGCCCCGCCGTACGACATCCTCGATGCGCCCGAGAAGTCCGCGCTGCTCGTCGCGAATCCGCGGAACATCGTTGCGATCGATTTGCCCCACACGCCGCCGAAGCAGGCCGGTCCGGACCGCGCGTACGAGGCGGCGGCCCGGCTGTTCGAGACGTGGCGATCGGATGGCACGCTGGTTCAGGACGACGTGCCGGCGCTGTATGTCTATCACCAGCACTTCGACGTCGGCGGACGCCGTTACGTGCGGAAGATGTTCTTCGCGCGGCTTCGGCTCGAGGAATTCGGCACGGGCAAGGTCTTTCCGCACGAGCAGACCTTCGGTGGCCCGAAAGAAGATCGGCTCAAGCTCATGCGCGCGACGCGCTGCAATCTCTCGCCAATCTTCGGGCTGTATCCCGATCCCGATCACACGACCAGTCGCACGCTCGATGCGTGCGTCTCGCGATCGCCGGACGTCATCGCCACCGCCGAGGCCGTCGAGAACCGGCTCTGGATCGTCCGCGATCCGCAGGCCATCCGGCAGGTCCAAATGCAACTGCAGCCGCGGCCGGTCTTCATCGCCGATGGCCACCACCGCTACGGAACGGCGCTGAACTACCGCAACGAAGTGGCGGCACAGCGCGGGCCGCTGGCGGCGGACGAACCTGCGCAATTCGTGCTGGCCGTGTTCGTCTCGATGGAGGATCTCGGCGCGATCATCCTGCCGACGCACCGCGTGCTGGTCGATCGGCCGGGGGTGACGGACGCGCTGGCCGAGGCGCTGCGCGACCGTTTCGAATGGCGCTCGGTCGAGGCGCGCGACGCGGGGGAGTTCGCCGCGCGGCTGCCGGAGGCCGGCCCGCAGGCGATCGGACTGTTCGACGGCGAGGCCGGGCGCTTCGCCATCCTGAAGCCGCGCGACGCCGACGTGCTCGCTTCAATCGAACCGCAACGCGCGCCGGCATGGCGGCGGCTGAGCTACGCCATCCTCCATCGCTACGTCATCGACGAGATCGTGACGCGTCGGCTCGGCAGCGGCACGCCCCCGACGATCCACTACGTCAAGCCGCTGGCCGATGCGATCGCCGAGGCGAAGCAATCGCGCGGACCGGCCTTCGTAATGCAGCCCTGCACGATGGCCGAGCTGCGGGATGTGTGCTCGGCCGGCGAGCTGATGCCGCAGAAGACAACGTACTTTTATCCGAAGCTGGCGACCGGGCTGGTCATCAATCCGCTGTACTGAGTCCGCCGCGCGATGCGCGGAAACCGGTGGGCAGTCGGCCGCGCGGCGGCTACAGTCCCGGCGAACGCATCGACACAGGAGTCGAACGATGGGCCGCAAACTCAAGTGGACCGACTCGCAGGACATCGCCATCCTGCTTCACGAGCAGCGTCCGGACCTCGACCCGCTGACGGTTCGATTCACCGATCTGCGGGAGTGGGTGCTCGCACTGCCGGATTTCGCCGATGATCCCAAGACCTCGAACGAGGCGAAGCTCGAGGCGATCCAGATGGCCTGGCTCGATGAGTATCGGGACGCGAGAGAGGACGATTGAGTCCGAACACGCCGCCGCAGGCGCAGCGCGGCGGGTTGCAAGGCGCTTCGGTGCCCGGTAGCATCGCATGTTTCGACCGGCCGGCCGGTCCAGCCCTGCGAGGGGATCGGCTCGCGACGGGTCGCACCGGGCTAGTGGTCGATCACAAGGAGAAGGGAAAGACGTGAAATCGCCAAACGGCGCGTCGAACGGACGCGAGGATCGCGATCGACCCGGCCGCGCTCGACCGGGGGCGAACGGCAACGGGCGGTTGGCGCCGCAAGCGGGCGGGCCGCCGACGGACGAGGCGGACGATGCCGCGGACGGCTCCGCTCCGGTGTTGACGCAGACGCCACTGACGCCGGAGGAACTGGAGTCCTTCCGCGCATTACTGATTTCGAAGCGCCGCGAACTCGGCGGCGACGTCAGTCGCATGTCGGCCGAGGCGCTGGGCAGCAACCGGCAGGACGCATCGGGCGACCTGTCGAAGGTCCCGATGCACATGGCCGACGTCGGCACGGACAATTACGAGCAGGAATTCACGCTGGGCCTGATCCAGAACCAGCAGCAGATCCTCGCGGAGATCGACGCGGCGCTGGCGCGTATCGACGCCGGCACGTACGGTATCTGTGAGGCGACGCGCCGTCCGATCAGCCGCGCCCGACTTCGCGCGCAGCCGTGGGCACGATTCTGCATCGCCCACGTGCGTCGCCTGGAAGAGCAACAGGGTCGTCCGAAAAAGCGCTGGGCCTAGGCGGCGCGGGGCCGCTCGCGTCGGCGCAATCGACTGCCGATAGACCAGGACGTCGCGCGAGGTCACACGGTCGACGAGGAATGCATGTCCCGCATCGCACACGGTGAGGCCTTCGCCGCCCGCGCTGCGACCCCGCGTGCGGAGCGCAGCGCGGTCCGCGACGGCGCCAGCCACGCGCGGCTGTGGCTCGTGGCGGCGATCGGCCTGGCGCTCGATCTGTGGAGCAAGGAGTGGGCCTTCTCGACGCTCACGCCCGAGTCGCCGCGCACGATCGTCAAGGACGTGCTGGACTTTCAGCTTTCGCTCAATCCGGGCGCGCTCTTCGGCATGGGGGCGGGCTTCGCGCCGATCTTCATCGGGGCCTCGGTGCTCGCCCTGATGTTCGTGCTGTATCTGTTCTGCCATTCCACGCCGGCGCATCGCTGGATTCACTTCGGCCTTGGCTGCGTCCTGGCCGGCGCGCTCGGGAATCTCTACGACCGCACAATGGAGAGCGCGTACGTCGTCTACGACACGACGTCGGGCGTACGCCACATCGGCAAGCTCATCGACGAGGGCGAATACACCGTCGTCGTCGGCGACTTCAAGACCGGCCGCAATCCGCGACCGCACCTGCGGACGCCGGACGTCATCGCCGGTCACCGGCCCGTCGTTCGCGACTTCATCAAGATCCAGGCGAAGGTCGCGGGACACTCGATCTGGCCGTGGATCTTCAACGTCGCCGATGCACTGCTGGTCGTCGGCGTGGCGGTCCTGCTGCTCAACTTCTGGCTGGAACACCGGTACGCCGAAGGCCTCGACGAGCCCGCGCCGGCGGATTGACCGTCCGCGCCGCGAGGGACTAGAATTCTCACGGTTTCGCCGGTGTTCGGATGTCGCGCGACGTGCCCAACGACCTGATCGTTCACGGGGAAAGCTGGAAGCTCCGCCTTCCTCGCGCGGCGTCGATGCGCGGCTATGGCACGCTGTTCCGCCCGGCCTTCTTCTCGGTCATCTTCAACAACTGACGCTCCTCGATCCGCATCGTCACCGCGGCGTCGCGGAGCGGCGCCGCGTCGCGCCTCAAGCGACTTACCGTACGTCAGCGATATTCAGGACGATGTCCACCGCCAAACACCGAGAAGGACCATGCACAAAAACCTGACTTCATCGACCGCGGCGCCGGCCCGTTGCATCGACGCGGACCATGCCGTCGACGAACTTCAAAAGCACATCCTGGTTGACGGCTTCAAGCTCGTCGTCGACCTGGAGCGCAGTCGCGGCTGCCGCTTCGTCGATGCGCCGACCGGCCGCCGGCTGCTCGATCTGTACAGCTTCTACGCCTCGATGCCGATCGGCTTCAACCACCCGCATTTCAGCCGTCCGGACGTCGAACGCGAACTGCTGCTGGCGTCGAAGACCAAGGTCGCGAACTCCGACGTCTACTCCGCGCAGTACGCAACGTTTGTCGACACCTTCGCCCGCGTCGTCGGGCTGCCGCCGCTGGAACGCTACTTCTTCATCGAGGGCGGCGCGCTGGCCGTCGAAAACGCGCTCAAGGTCGCCATGGATTGGAAGGTCCGCAAGAACCTCGACGCCGGCCGCGGCGAGCGCGGCACCGAAATCCTGCATTTCGAGCGCGCGTTCCACGGCCGCAGCGGCTACACGATGAGCCTGACCAACACCGACCCGAACAAGACGAACTACTTCGCGAAGTTCGCGTGGCCGCGCGTGCCCGCGCCGGCGATCGACTTCGCGCTGCCGGAGCCGCGACGATCGGCCGACGCCGCCGAGCGCGAGGCCGCTTCGGAAAAGATGATCCGGGACATCCTCGCGCAGCGCGGAACCGACATCGCCGCCATCATCATCGAACCGATCCAGGGTGAAGGCGGCGACCGGCACTTCCGCGCCGAGTGGTTCCACACGCTCCGACGCCTCTGCGACGAGTCCGACGTGCTGCTGATCTTCGACGAAGTGCAGACGGGCGTCGGACTGACGGGCCGCGCGTGGTGCTGCCAGCACTTCGGCGTCCAACCCGACCTGCTGGCGTTCGGCAAAAAGGCGCAGGTCTGCGGCGTCATGGCCGGTCCGCGGATCGACGAGGTCAAGAACAACTGCTTCCGCCTTCCGAGCCGGATCAATTCCACCTGGGGCGGCAACTTCTGCGACATGGTCCGCTCGACACATTACCTGCGGATCATCGAGCAGGAGGGCCTGATTGCGAACGCCGATGGCCTCGGCCGCCTGTTCCTCGACGCCCTGATGCGCCTGGCCCGCGAGCATGCGATCATGACGGCCGTGCGCGGGCGCGGGCTGATGCTGGCGTTCGACCTGCCCGATCGGGCAACGCGCGATCGGTTCTGGCAGCGCTGCTACGATACCGGGCTGCTGACGCTGCGCTGCGGCGAGCGATCGATCCGACTGCGGCCGCCGCTCGACGTGACGCCGGAGGTGGTCGATGAGGCGGCGACGCTGATGCGCGAGTCGATCCGGCGACTGGACGCCTGAGTTCGGGAACGATCCGTGGAGTTTGGCACATGAATCGCTTGCTGAAATCGCTCGGACTGGAGGAGACGAGCCCCGGCGCGTTCGGCGGAGAGTGGCTCGGCGGCGGAGACGTGCTCGAGAGCGTTTCGCCGATCGACGGCGCGGTGCTCGCGCGCGTGCGCCAGGCCTCGGTCGATGACTACGAGCGCGTCGTGGCCCGCGCGCATGAGGCGTTCCGGCGCTGGCGGACCGTTCCCGCGCCCGTGCGCGGCGACCTCATCCGCCGGCTGGGCCACGCGCTGCGCGAGGTGAAGCAGGAGCTTGGCGAGCTCGTCACGCTCGAGAATGGGAAGATCCGCGCCGAAGGTGAGGGCGAAGTGCAGGAGATGATCGACATCTGCGACTTCGCCGTCGGACTGTCGCGGCAGCTTTACGGTCTGACGATGGCCTCCGAGCGGCCGGCCCATCGCATGATGGAGCAGTGGCACCCGCTCGGGGTGGTCGGCATCATCTCGGCGTTCAATTTTCCGGTGGCGGTATGGTCGTGGAACGCGGCGATCGCGGCGGTCTGCGGCGACGCGTCGCTGTGGAAGCCGTCGAGCAAGACGCCGCTGACGGCCATCGCCTGCACGCGGATCGCGGAGCGAGTCTGCCGCGACGGCGGCGTCGATCCGGCGATCTTCAGCCTCGTTATCGGAAAGGGCAGCACCGTCGGCGAGCGGCTCATCGGCGACAATCGCATCCCGCTCGTCTCGGCGACCGGCTCGTGCCGCATGGGCTATCACGTCGGCGAGGTCGTCGGCCGGCGGCTGGGTCGCACGATCCTCGAACTCGGCGGAAACAACGCGATCATCGTCGCGCCGAGCGCCGACCTGGACCTGGCGCTGCGTGCGATCGTCTTCGGCGCGGTCGGCACGGCCGGGCAGCGCTGCACGAGCACGCGTCGGCTGATCGTGCACGAGTCGATCCTGCCGGTCCTGACCGAGCGGCTCGTCAATGCGTACAAGCAAGTCCGCATCGGCGATCCGCTGGAGCCAAACACGCTCATGGGTCCGCTGATCGACGTCGATGCGGTTGAAGCGATGATGAAGGCGATCGAGCGACTGAAGCAGGAGGGCGGGCGCGTTCTCTACGGCGGCGAGCGGCTCTCCGGCCCGAACTACCCCGGCGGGCGGTACGTCACGCCGTGCATCGCCACGGCGCGAAACGACTTCCGCATCGTGCAGGAGGAGACGTTTGCGCCGATCCTGTACCTGATCGGCTATTCGACGTTCGAGCAGGCGCTGGCGTATCACAACGACGTTCCGCAGGGTCTGTCGTCGGCGATCTTCACGAATGACGTGCGCGAGGCGGAACTGTTCGTCTCGTGCTCCGGCAGCGACTGCGGCATCGCGAACGTCAACATCGGCACGAGCGGGGCCGAGATCGGCGGCGCGTTCGGCGGCGAAAAGGAAACGGGCGGCGGCCGCGAGAGCGGCAGCGATTCCTGGAAGGCCTACATGCGCCGCCAGACGAACACGGTCAACTACTCCCGCGAACTGCCGCTGGCGCAGGGGATCAAATTCGGCGATTAGCGCGCCGGCGCGGTCGTTGGGCGCGTCGTCGTGACGGACGCGGCTGGGAGCGACTCCATCTCGCGCTTCGCCAGCACGGCGTCGGCCCCCTGGGGGAAGATGCGCAGGATCCGCTCGTAGTGCTGGCGCGCCACGTCGTAGTTCCCCTCGGCCGCCTCGATCCGCGCCAGCCGCAGGTACATCGAACACTTCAGTTCCGGAAGCTGCACGTCCATGTAGCGGCGTATCTTCAGATACCGCTTCATGTAGTCGACCATGGCCCGCGCGTAGTCGCCCGACGCCGCGTTCAGCGGATTGGCCGCGACGTCGGCGTATGCCGCGAAGGCTTCGCCGTACCGCTCCTCAGCAAACAAGCCCTCGGCGTCGCTGATCCGCGGATCGCGCTGATCGACCGGCGGTAGCGTCGGCAGCTCCTGATTGCGCATCGCCGCCGGAAGCTCGGGCGGCTTTCCGAAGGCCGCGGCCATCGTCGTTTCCAGCTCCGGGAAATCGGACGGGAAGATCGGGTTGCGGATCCACGACACGAACCCGTCCTTGTCGAGGAACATCACGGTCGGGACGAACTTGCCGTAGTCGTAAGCCGTGTTCCGCTCCGCCCCGATCGGAAACCGCAAGTGGTTCTCGAGCACCAGCTTCTCGACCGTCGCGGCCGGTTCGACGCAGAGCGTCACCAGCCGGCCGCCGTCGCGCCGCATGCGTCGATCCAGCTTCTCGTAGGTCCGGAACAGTCGGCGGCTGTAGTTATCGCGCGCGTGCCAGACGACAACGACGGAGTACGTGCCGCGGAGCGATTCGAGCGTGATCGACTCGTCGGTGTTGAACCAGCGCTCGACCTGAAATTCCGGCGGGCGTTCGCCGACGCTCGGCGGCGGGTTCGGCGGGGTCAGGACCTGACCGGGCAGCAGAATCGCCAGCCCCAGAAACCCGGATACGATCATGGTTCCGTTTCCTCTCGTGTCTCGAAGGCGGCGTGACCGTGGAACGACGTCGCGCGGATTCTCGGTCGTCGCCGCCTCCTGCCCGCGGTCCTTCAATCATCGCCGAACCCGATTTTACCACGGAACCGAGCCGATATGCAGTACGACGCGGCCGCGCGAACCGCGCGCACCCTGCGCCTGGCGCCAGAATCGCGGCCACGTCGGGGGTCTGGCGCGAATGCTCATGAGCGATCCGAAGCGAGTTCTCGTCGTGGACGGCGACGCGACTGCGCTCGCGTCGCTGCGGGATGAGCTGTCCGCCGGCGGGTACGACGTGCTCGCCGCGACGAACGCGGCCGACGCCCTGCGGACGCTGCTGGCGGACGGTCCGCGGATTGTCATCACCGATTGGAGCACGAGCCGGTCACACGAGCGCGACCTGTGCCGCGCCATTCGCGAGCACGAGGGCGCGGGCTTCGTCCATGTGCTCGTCCTGACGGACGCGGGCAACGAGCGGCACGTCATCGAGGCCTTCGACGCCGGCGCCAACGACGTGATGAGCAAGCCGGCTCGCCGCGGCGAATTGCTCGCGCGCGTCCGCGCCGGCGAGCGGATCATCCAGCTCGAGACCGATCTGGCCCGCACGACGCGCGAGGTGGCGTTGCAGAACGCCCGGCTCGCAATCGTCAACGAGAAGCTGAATCACGCCGCCTCGACCGACGAGCTGACCGGACTCGGAAATCGCCGCGACGCGATGGCGCGGCTCTCCGAGTGCTGGGCGCTATCCGACCGCCAGGGCAGCCACCTGGCCGTCATGCTGCTCGACATCGACCACTTCAAGAAGGTCAACGACACGTTCGGTCACGACGGCGGCGACGAAGCGCTGCGCGGCATCGCCGATCGCCTGCGGCAGCTCTGCCGCATCGGCGAGGCCGTGTACCGCGTCGGCGGCGAGGAGTTCCTCGTGCTCTGTCCGGGCGTGGCGATGGAGCAGGCCGCGCAGGCGGCCGAGCGCCTTCGGCGGGCGATCGAACAGACTGAGATCCCCTACCAGGCGCACGTCCTGCGCCCCACGGTCAGCGTCGGCGTCGCCGAGCGCACCGCGGCGATGAAGGACTTCAACGACCTTTACACCGCCGCGGACGCCGCCCTGTACGGAGCCAAGCGCTCCGGGCGAAACCGCGTCATGATCCACGGCCGTGACGCCACGCTGGTCGACGCGTCGAGTGCCACGCGAGGACTCGATCTCGATCGGCTTGCGCGCCAAAACCTCCTCCCGCCGGAGGGACGAATCCTGATCTTCGACCACGATGGATCGATCGAGCGACTCTGCCGGACGTGCTTCGGCCAAAGCGGCATGGAAATCTGCGTTGCGGGCCGGGAGGCCGACGCCCGGCGGCTCGCCGCGGAATTCCTGCCGGACGTCGTGCTCCTCGACGTCGGCCGCGCCGACGGGTTGGAGATCGCGCGACAATTGCGCCAGAACGCCGAGACGCGAGACGTCCCGATCGTCATTTTCAACACGCGGAGCAGCGACGACGATCTGCTCGAGGGTTTCTCCGCCGGGGCCGACGACTACCTCGCCAAGCCGCCGCGTCCGATGGAATTCGTGCTGCGGGTCGGCACGATGGTCCGGCTGCACGTCGCGCGCCGCGAATTGACCGAAAGCAACGAGTTCCGCGGCGAGCAGGCCCGCGCGCTCAACATCCTGCTCGAGTACTCGCACACGCTCGCCGCGATGGACTCGCTCGACGAAGTCCTCGAACGCACGATCCAGACCACCGCGCTGTTGGCGCGGTGCCGGCGGATCTCGATCATGATGCCCGACGCCGAGCGGCGCCGACTGCGTGTCGCCCGGTCGATCGGCATCGCTGACGAACTCAAGGACCGGATCGCCGTGCGCTTCGGCGAAGCCACCGCGGGCCGCGTATTCGCGACGCAGGAGACCGTCGTCGTCAACGACGCGCCGTCGGAGACGACGGCGAAACCCGGCGCCTATCCGTCGCCGTACTACGCCAGCATGCCGCTCGTGTCGCACGCGCTGGGCATGTCGGGCACGGCGATCGGCGTGCTCAACGTCACCGGCCGCATCGGCAACGAGCCGTTCACGCCGCTCGAACTCGAGTGCATCGACATGATCAGCCACATTGCGGCGTCGGCGATCCAGGGACTGCTGACGCGCAAGGCGCGTGACGAGGCCCGCAATTCGATCGTCGTGGCGCTGGCCAAGCTCGCCGAGCGGCGCGATCAGGACACCGGCGAGCACGTCGAGCGCGTCACGCGGTTCTGCGTCATCCTCGCCGAGGAGCTACGCTCGCGCTGCCGATTCAACGAAGTCATCGACGATGCCTTCATCGCCAACCTGCGCCGCGCCGTGCCGCTGCACGACATCGGCAAGGTCGGCATTCCCGATCGCATCCTGCTAAAGTCCGAGAGGCTCACGCCGGAAGAGATGCGCGTCATGCGGACCCACTGCCAGATCGGCGCCGACTGTCTCCGCAGCGTGCTCGAGAAGAATTCCGGCGCCGCGTTCCTGCGCATGGCGGTGACGATCGCCGAAAGCCATCACGAGTGGTTCGACGGCTCCGGGTATCCGGAGGGACTGACGCGCGAGGAGATCCCGCTCGAGGCTCGGATCGCCGCACTGGCGGACGTCTACGATGCGCTGCGGACCCGCCGGCCGTACAAGGAGGCCATGTCGCACGCGGCGGCCCGCGACATCATTCTGCGCGGCGCCGGCGCGCAGTTCGACCCGGCCGTGGTCGAGGCGTTCTTCGCCCGAGAGGCGGAATTCGAGCGGCTCGCGGCGGATCTCCCCGAACCGGACGAGCCGCCGCCCGAGCCGCCGTCGGCGATGCCTATCCAACGGTATTCCGGCGCGGCCGAATCCGCCGCACCGACTCGTGCCTGATCACCGCGCTGCGCCGCGCTGCCCGTACATTTGCTCGTAGTACTTCTGGTACTCCCCCGACACGATCTGCTCCAGCCAGTCGGCGTGATCGCGATACCACGCCACCGTCCGCGCCAGGCCCTCCTCAAACGTCACCGTCGGACGCCACCCCAGTTCCGACGCGATCTTCGACGCGTCGATCGCGTAGCGCCGATCGTGACCCGGCCGATCCGCCACAAACGTGATCAGCCGCTCCGGCTTGCCGACCAGACGCAGGATCTCGCGCACGACCTCCACGTTGGTCCTTTCGCTGTCGCCGCCGATGTTGTAGACCGACCCCGGCCGGCCGCGTGTCAGCACGCCCCACAGCGCGCTGCAATGATCGTGGACGTAAAGCCAGTCACGGACGTTCAGCCCGTCGCCATAGACCGGCAGCGGCTTGTCCTGCCGCGCGTTGTTGATCATCAGCGGGATCATCTTCTCGGGGAACTGGTACGGCCCGTAGTTGTTCGAGCAGCGCGTGATGAGCGTCGGGAACTCGTACGTATGCCAGAAGGCGGAGACGAGGTGATCGGCCGCGGCCTTGGATGCGCTGTAGGGCGAGTGCGGATCGAGCGGCGTCGTCTCGCTGAACCGGCCGGTCGGCCCGAGCGAGCCGTAGACCTCGTCGGTGCCGACCTGCAGGAAGCGCTGCACCCCCGTCTCGCGCGCCGCCTGCAGGAGGTTGAGCGTGCCGAGGACGTTCGTCTCGACGAATACGGCCGGGCCGGTGATGGAGCGATCGACGTGGCTTTCGGCGGCCAGGTGCGCGACGGCGTCAATGCGATGCGTGCGCATGACCTCGATCATCTTCGCCTTGTCGCGGATGTCGGCGTGCACGAAGGCGTAGCGCGGATGCTCCGCGACGGGCGCGAGGTTGGCGAGGTTGCCGGCGTAGGTAAGCGCATCGAGCACGACGACCTCGACGTCGGTCGACTCGATGAGGTAGTGCACGAAGTTGGAGCCGATGAACCCCGCCCCGCCGGTCACCAGCAGGCGCTTCGGCTGGTACGAGTCCGCACTCATCGCGGCGCCTCGCGCTCGACCAGCTCATGCACCCGACCGAGCGACTCGAACGTCCCCGCGTCGCTCCACCAGCCGCGCAGGAAATCGTACGTCAGCTCGCCGCGCGCCAGGTACGCGCAGTTCACGTCCGTGATTTCCATTTCGCCGCGTCCCGACGGCTTCTGCTGACGGATGATCCCGAACACCGCCGTGTCGTAGAAGTAGATGCCGGTGACGGCGTAGCGGCTGCGCGGATTCCTCGGCTTTTCCTCGATGGAGACGACGCGATCGCCCGAGACCTCGGCCACGCCGAAACGGTGCGGATCGGGCACCTCCTTCAGCAGCACTCGCGCGCCGCGCGGTTGCGCGTCGAATGCCTTGACCTGGTCGACCAGCGAATCCTGGAAGACGTTGTCGCCGAGGATCACCGCCAGCTTGTCCCCGCCGGCGAAGTTCTCCGCCAGCCCGAGGGCCTGCGCGATGCCGCCCGCCTCGTCCTGCACCTTGTACGTCAGGCGAACGCCGAACTCCCGCCCGGAGCCGAGCAGGCTGACCACGTCACCCATGTGCTCCACGCCCGTCACAACGAGGACTTCCTGCAATCCCGCGTCGCGGAGCTTCTCCAGCGGGTAGTAGATCATGGGTTTGCGACCCACGGGCAGCAGGTGCTTGTTCGTCACCTTGGTCAGCGGCAGCAGCCGCGATCCTGTTCCACCCGCCAGGATGACACCCTTCATCGTTGCTCCTCGAGCCGCTCCGCGTCGCGTCTCCGCATTGTGACGCCGCCGGCTGCCGTTTTCAAACCGAACTCGCCCGATCGTCACGAACGCCCTATAGTATGCACGCGCGCGACGCCGCATCGCGCTTCTCATGCACAGGAGTCACAACGGAATGAAGCGCGTTCGAGCATTCCACGTTCTCGTGCTTCTCGCGGCCGCGGCCGGAGGGGCTGGTTGCAGCGGCGCGAAGGGTCCCGGCGTTCTGCAGGGCAGCGCCATCGCCGGCTTCGAATCGCAGGCCGCCGCCGTTGCGAAGGACCCGTTCGCATATATGCAACGCGTACGCGACCACGCCCGGGCGCAGAGGCAGTATCGGCTCGACTTCTATCGTCAGGAGCGCCTCGGGCTTGTGCCGACGCTCCGCAAGATGGAGCGCATCCGCGCCAGCTTCCGCGCCGAGCCCTTCAGCGTCCACTTTCAATGGCTTGACGATGACAGCGAGTACGTCGAGGCCGCCTTCGTCCGCGGCCGACACGAGAACAAGGTGCTGCTCCTGCCGCGCATCGGCTTATTCGGACTGCCGCCAGCGGTCGCCCGCTACAACGTGCAAGACGCCGTCACATTCCAGAAGGCCCGCAACCCCATCACCGACTTCGGCGTCGCGCGGATGATGGACCGCACGCTCGAACGCATCGAGCGCGCAAAAGGAAAAGCCGAGATCCGCTACCGCGGTGTCGAGCGGGCCGGCTCGCGGCAGCAGCCGGCGCACCGCATCGAGCTGAAGTTCCCCCGCTCCGATCCCTACACAAACAAGCGCATGGACCTCTACATCGACCCGCGCACCGATCTGCCGGTCGGCGTCTATCTATGGCTTCCCAACGGCGATCTCGACGCGATGTATCTCTACGAGGCGATGGACGGCGATGTCCGGCTCGCCGACGCGGACTTCCAGATCAAGACGCGGCCCGGAAAGAAGCCATCGGCGACAAAGACCCGAACCGCTTCCGCGGAGCCGACTCAGTCCTCAGCCCCACAATAGCAGCATGCCGAGGATCACCCCGGCGAGCACGATCGAGCACGCGCCGATCAGCCAGTAAACCCATGTGACCGAGTGCGCCGCCGGCCGCGGCAACATCGCGGCATCCATCGCCGAAACCGGCGGACGCGCGTCAGCGGCCGGTTGCGACGACACGACCGCCGGGACGGACGGCGCGCCGGTCGGGCGCATCCCGACGGCCGTGCGCTCCCTCGGATCGGCCGCGCGCGGCGTGGCCAGCGGCGCGACCGGGGATTCGAGGCGCGGATCGCCGGGAAACGCGGCCGGGTTTGCGCCCAGTTCCGCGCGCGCGAGCGACTCCAGGGCCGTGTTCGGCGCCGCGCCGATGGTCACGCGCAGGACGAACTCGCCGAGAATGATGCTGTCGCCGTTCGAGAGTCGCGCTTCGCGCGTGATGACGTCGTTGAGGCGCACCCCGTTGCCGCTCCCCGCGTCGCGCAGGACCCAGCCGCCCTGCTCCCAGTCGATCCGCGCGTGATGTCTCGACACGGAGGCGCCGCGCAGTTGCAGCGTGTTGTCGTCCGCCCGGCCAATCGTCACCGCGTGCGGCGGCGCGAGCGGAATGTGCCGGCCGGTCTCCGACAGGCCCCACTCGACGACCAGATGGCCGCTGCCGAACGGAACCGGGAAGATCGTGCCGCACGCGTCGCATTTCGCGCGCTGACCGATCGCCGCGCGCGAGACCGCCGCGTCCTTTGTACATTTCGGACATCGAACGTAGATCGGCATCCCGACTCCCGCACGCGCCAGGGCACGGCGCCCCTGCTGATTCTACGCAGGCCGGCCCGGCAATCGTCCGCGCCGACTGGACGTTTCGCAGCCGCGCCGTACGATACCCGCGATCCCGCCGCGGAGGCCGACATGCCCGCCGCCCGAATCTACCTGTTCCTGATGATCTTGGTCTCAATCCTCGCCGGCTGCGATCCGGCCGAGCGCGAAGCCGCCCGTCGCAAGACGAAGGCCGCGACATCCGCCGCCACGCAGGCCGCGGCCGAGGTCCGCGAGGAAGCGAAGCCGGTGATCGAAAAGGGCAAGGCGCTCGCGACACAGGCCGCCGAACGCGCCCGCCCCTACGTCGACCGCGCCCGGACCGCGACGACGCAGGCCATCGAGGCCGCACGACCGTACGCCCGGCAGGCACGCAGCGCCGCGACGCAGGCCGCCGCCGAGTTGCGCGCCGCGGCCACGCAGGCTGTCGACGAACTCCGCCGATGACCCGGGGCGACGGTCGGATTCCCGCCCCCGCCGCGTTGGAATCGAGCACCTGTTGCATGCCGTTCGCGTCGCTATAATTTCAATGCCCGTCGCCGGTATCGTTTGCACCGGCCGGACGACCCCGGTCGTCCGACACGTCCACAGGTCCGCCGGTCGGTGCGCGCATCGCGGGAGGCGCGCCATGGATATCCAGACTTTCCTCAACGGAAACAAGGTCCCCTACGTCCGACTCCTGCACGGAAGCGTCTACACCGCGCAGGAGTTGGCTGCGCGGGAGCACGTTCCGGGCAGCAAGGTGGCCAAACCCGTGCTGGTCAAGGCGGGCGACGACTTCATTCTCTGCGTCGTGCCCGCGTCGCACCGCGTCGACCTCGAGCGCGTCGCGCAGCTCGCCGGGCAGCGCTACGCGGCGCTGGCGACCGAGACCGAGATGAAGAACATCTTCAAGGACTGCGAGATCGGCGCGGAACCGCCCTTCGGCGAGCCGTACGGCGTGCAGACCTGGATGGATGATTCAATCCAGGCGGACGACTACCTCGTCTTCCAGAGCGGCCGGCATACCGAGGCGATCAAGATCGCCCGGACCGACTACGAGCGCCTGGCGAGGCCGCGTGTGGCGCACTTCGCGCGACACGTCTAGGGCGCCGGATCGACCGTCTCGCCGATCGCAGCCCCGATCCGCGTTTCCCGCGCGCTGAGCGGAGTGCCGGCACGACCATGGGCCGCACGATTCGCGCGAGCGGTTTTTTTTGCTGCCGCGGCGAACTTCCGCGCTATAAACTGCGTACGTCCTCATGCCGGAGAACCCAGGCCGGATGCCCAAGTCCACCGTCGCCATCCTTCGAACGTCGCCCGCCACGATCCGGCGCGATTACCACGAACTGATGAACCTCGCCGGTTATCAGGACGTCGTGGCTCGAGACGCCGACACGGCGCTGAAGGTCAACATCTCGTGGCATTTCTTTTTTCCCGGCAGCAGCACGACGCCCTGGCAGCTCGATGGCGTCATCCGCGCGATGAAGCGCGACGGGTATCGGCCGGACCTGATCCACGCGTGCCACAATCGAACGGTCGTCATCGACGCGCACCTCGGCGAACGTGAGAACCAGCAGCTTCCGGTCATCGAGGCGCACGGGCTGCGCAATGTGCATCTCTACGAAGGCGAGCCATGGATCGACATTCGTGACGCGGTCGGCGACCTGACGAAGAAGTTTCTCTGCCTCAACGAGGTCTATCCGAAGAGCTTTCACATTCCGCGGCGGTTCATCGGCGAGAACATCATCCACCTCCCGACGGTCAAGACGCACATCTTTACGACGATGACCGGCGCGATGAAGAACGCGTTCGGTGGCCTGCTCAACGAACACCGGCACTGGACGCACCCCGTCATCCACGAGACGCTCGTCGACCTGCTCATGATCCAGAAGAAGATCCATCGCGGCGTATTTGCGGTGATGGATGGCACGTTCGCCGGCGACGGACCGGGCCCGCGCTGCATGGTGCCGCATGTCAAGAACGTCCTGCTCGCCTCGGCCGACCAGGTCGCGATCGATGCGGTCGCGGCGAAGCTGATGGGCATGGACCCGCTTTCGATCAAGTTCATCCGGCTGGCGCACGACCTCGGCCTCGGCTGCGGCGACCCGCGCGAGATCGAGATCGTGGGCGACCGCACGGCCGCCGCGGAGAACTGGAACTTCGACGGCCCGTTCAAGCGAATGACGTTCGCCAGCCGCATGCAGCACCGCATCTACTGGGGCAAGCTGAAGACGGCGCTGGAGTGGTCGCTCAAGACGTGGCTGGCGCCGTGGGCGTACATCGCCAGCGTGATCTACCACGACTCGTTCTGGTATCCGACGCGCGCGAAGCGCATGATGCGCGCCGCGCTGGAGAGCGACTGGGGGCGATTGTTCCAGAACTGGGAGCAGGTCGCGCCGCAGGCCAACGACGCCGGGTACCCGACCGTCGGCGATCTGCCGGCGCACTTCGACCGCGCGGGCTGGCACGCGTTCGCGCAATCCATCGGCATCCTCGGCACGTGCATCAAGGAGGCGCCGGAATTCAAGTCCCGCCGCCAGATGGTCGCCTCGGCCGGGCATTGAGCCGCGTCCGTTTCGATTCCCCGACACGCCCATTGGGCTCCCAGCGGCGGCAGCGCGGCTGGGAATCGCCATGCGTACGCGTTCTGCAATGCTGTAACAGACTGCGACATAACACGGTACGAGCGACTATTTCATAAGATCAATTGATTGATCGTGTCGATTGCCCTCCCCTGCGATGCGCTATCGGCAGGGCGGTTGAGGCCCAAACATGGAGTCGATTCCCCCCCGAACAGGCTGTCGCGCGACTCCGCCCTGAAGACCCGTGGTGGAACGCGCCGCATCGAGTCATCAAGCTCTATCGCGACTACAAACCGCGCGCGTACCTGGCGCTGTTCCTTCCGTTGATTCGCGAAGCCCGTGTCCGCCTCACGCAGCTTGGCGATCATCTGCTCGGGGCTGTGTCGTGTTCGCTTCATCGAGAGCCTCCATGCCCGCACACCGGGCAGTTAAGACTCTCATTCGACCCGGATCAAGTTTCGGGGAGCAGGTCACATCTCGTGCCCGTCGCGGTGTACTGCTATGCCGTCGGCTTCTATCTCGTGAAGGGCAAACGCCGCGGACCACCAATCGATGCGACACGCGCGCCCAAACGAGGACATGTGTAACGGAACGGTGTGCCCCAGAACTCCGTGCGCCACGACGCGTCGCGCGCCCTTTCTGCGGACCTCGCCTCCCTCGCCCGGCCGGTGTTGACTGTCGAAATCTCTCGTCCGTATACTCGACAATGCGATTCTGGGGGCTCGTCTCGCACCGAGCCACATTCGTCGGATCAGGGGCTCACCGATGCGCCGCTCGCTCGCGCGATGGCGCGCCCTGCTCATCGGGGCGGCCGCACTCGTCTCCATCTCCGCCCCCGATGCGCGCGCAGCGCAAATCGTCTCCACCTGGGACGGCGACGGCGGCAGCGCGCTGTGGAGCAACCCGGCCAACTGGAACCCGGATGGCGTCCCCAACAACGGCGCGAACACGCACGACGTCCGCATTGACGATGGAGACCCGGCCGACATCACCGTCGTGCTCAACCAGAACGCGGTGATCGACCGGCTTACGCTCTCGGCCGGCGACCGGCTTCAGATCAACAACGGCCAGAGCCTGACGGTCGTCGGCGGCGCGGGCGCGGGGAGCATCCTCAACGCCGGCGAGCTGACGCTGAGCAGTTCCGCTTCGCTGACGAATCTCCGAATCAGCGGAGGGACCGTCACGCTCTCCGGCGGCGGCACGGTGATGCTCGGCAACCACGTCAACAACCGCATCGTGGGCAGCGCGGCGACCGACCGCCTGATCAACGTCGACAACCTCATCCACGGCGCCGGACAGTTCGGCGCGGACCTGCTCGCCATCACCAACCACGGCACGATCATCGCCGATCAGCCCGCGGCCCTGACGATCGACCCCTCCAACAGCGGCGTCATCAACACCGGCGAGATCCGCGCCGCACCCGGCCGGACGCTCCAGCTCGCGGCCGGAACGTACGCCAACTCCGACGCCGGCGACGACGGCCTGATCCGCGCCGACGGCGGAACGATCAGCATGACCAGCGCCACGATCACGGGCGGCGCGGTGGACGTCCTCGGCGCGGGCCTGATCACGCTCAACGGCGCCACGTTCAACTCCGTCGCGGTCGCCAACAGCGGCAGCGGCATCATTCGCGCCGCGTCCGGCATCAACACGATCACCGGCCAACTCAACAATCCTGCCGGCGGTCAGATCGAGATCGGCAACACCGCGGGGCTGAGCCTCGTCGCCCCCGGAAGCTGCGTCAACGCCGGCACGCTCCGGCTCAACGCCGCCGCATCGACCGCGACCCTGCGCATCAACGGCGTCATCATGCTGACGGGCGGCGGAACGGTCGTTCTGTCGAACTCGAACAACAACCGCATCCTCGGCGCAACGGGCACCGACCGGCTCATCAACGTCGACAACACCATCGAGGGCGCCGGGCAGGTCGGCTTCGACTTCCTCGGCATGACGAACTACGGCACGATCCGCGCGAACCAGGCCGTTCCCATCACGATCGACCCGAACCTCACCTCCGACGTCGTCAACGAAGGCGTAATTCACGTCGCCGGCGCGGGCGGCCTGCACATCACGGACGGCCCATTCATCAACCGCGGCCTCGTGCAGATCGACGGATCGCGCACGCTCAACCGGACCGGCGACTACTCGCAGACCGGCGGCCAGACCCTTGTCAACGGCGCGCTGCAATGCTCCGGCACGATCCGAGTGAACGGCGGACAGATCGGCGGCACGGGACAGATCCTCGGGAGCGTCGTCAACGCCGCCACACTCGCGCCGGGCGACCCTCGCGGCACGCAGACCATCACCGGCAACTGGGCGCAGACCAACGCCGGTCGCCTCGAGATCGAGATCGGCGGCACCGCGCCGGGCCAGTACGACCGACTCGCGGTCAACGGGGCCGCAACCCTCGATGGGAAGCTCGACATCCGCTTTGTCGCACCCTACGTGCCGATCCCCGGTGATACGTATGTCATCCTGACCTACGGCTCGGCTGCCGGCACCTTCCCGCAGATCGAGATCGAGTGCCCGTCGAACGGCGCGCTGACCGCGATCTCGTACGGTGCGACGGCCCTGACGTTGCAGATCGTCGCGCCGGTCCGAGGCGACCTGAACTGCGATTGCCTGCTGGAGTCGAGCGACGTCAGCGCGCTGGTGATGGCGCTGATCGATCCGGCCGGCTACGCGGCCGCCTTTTCCGGCTGCGACATCCGGCACGGCGACCTGAATGAAGATGGGATGATCAACGGCGCCGATGTCGCGCCGTTCCTCGACCTGATGCTGCCGTGAATCGAGGCGGCTCCGACGGACGGCCGGCGCGCTTCGCGATCAGTGGACGATCACGTGCTGCGGCGAATCGAAGCGCATCGCGAAGCCGAGCCGATGCTGGTCACCGCTCGTGAGCAATCGCGTGCGGATGATGGTGCCGTAGCACGCCGACCAGCCCGCGCCGCGCGGCGTCGGCGCACCGTCCGCGTGCGATCGCAGGCGCAGCTCGTAGCGCTGGCCGACCGCGAGGCCGAAGCCGATCGGGACGGTCGCGTGCAGACCGCCCTGGCCGATGTCGTCCGTCTGACAGCGCAGGACCGTCAGTCCTTCGAGGTCGAGCAGCCACACGTCGGTAACGATGTGGTGCCGTTCGAACTCCCGTTTTTCCTCGAATCGCGACGTCGCCCAGCGACGCTCCAGCGGCAGGTCGCGCTCGATTGCGTGTGCGAACGGATTGTGGCGAAGTAGGGACATCGCTGTGCCTCCTGCGGCTGCCGCCACGATGGCCGGGACGCAATACACCGCGCCCCTGACTCGGCCGATCGCGTGTCCTCAGGGTTCCTCGATCCGCCGCGGCGAATTCGGTTCCAATCCGAATTCCCGCAGCCAGCGGACGCCGTCGTCCGCCTCGAGACCCCGCCACTTCTCTCCCGGTTCCGTCGCCTCGGGCGCCGCGGAAAGCACTCGCCGAAGCTGACGAAAGAACTCCTCCGATCTCACACACTGCGCTCCGCGATGCCGGGCTGTGGCCTGCACCGCGCGATCGCTGCTTACCACCAGCGCCTCGCGGACGCCGGAATACTCCCTCAGGCACTCGGTCAAGACCTCATCCGCCGTCCGACCGACGCCGCTCTGACGAACGTCGATCCGAGGGTCGCCGAGTTGATCGGCCAACGGACCATCCGGCCCGCGGCCGTCGAACACCACCGTGAGTCGCGACGCGGTTCGCGTCGCCCATTCGCCCAGCATCCGGCAAAGCTGGGACCGACCGAGATGCCAGGTGCCCCCCACGTCCGCGCGGGCCGCCCAGAGCAGATTCAACCCATCGACCAAAACATGCATGCCCGTGCAAAAAGCCATTTTACCGCCCCTTGCGCAGGCGTCAACGAAAACCCGCCGACCGCGACCGGATTTCTGATATCCGCAATCCTTCGATTCCCGTGAACTAAACCGATTTAGCGTCCCGGTCGCGGTGCGCTTTCGCATCACGCCAGACGGAACCCCACCTGCCCCCCGACGATCGTCGCGACGGCCCGGCCGCGGAGCGTTCGGCCGTGAAACGGGCTATTGCGACTCCTGGAACACGATTTTTCGACGTCGTAGGTCCACTCGGCCGCCGGATCGATCACGGTGACATCGGCTTCCGCGCCCGGTGACAGCGTGCCGCGCGGAAGCCCGAGCACTCGCGCGGGATTCGCCGTCCAACACGCCACCCACCGCGGCCAGTCGAGCAACCCCGATTCCACCAGCACCTCGAGCGTCAACGGCACGGCAGTCTCGAGGCCGATGATCCCGAAGGGCGCATCCTGAAACTCGAGGCTCTTTTCATCCGACGCGTGCGGCGCATGGTCGGTCACGAGGCAATCGATCGTTCCGTCCGCCACCGCGCGACGACATGCGTCGACGTCGGCCTCGGTCCGTAGCGGCGGGTTCACCTTCGCGTGAGTGTCGAACTCGGCGCAACACGCCTCCGTCAGCAGCAAATGGTGCGGCGTCACCTCGGCCGTCACGCGGACCCCTCGGCGCTTCGCCTCGCGGATCAGTGTCACCGACCCGGCCGTCGAGACGTGCGCGGCGTGATAGCGCGCCGACGTCTGCGCCGTCAGCAGCAGGTCGCGCTGCAGCATCACCTCCTCGGCGATCGAGGGGATCCCCGTCAGCCCCAGCCGCGTCGCCGTCACGCCGGCGTTCATGCAGCCGCCCGCCGCCAGCTCGGGGTCCTCGCAATGCTGGATCACCGGCTTGTCGAACATCGAAACGTACTGCAATGCTCGGAACATCACGGCCGAGTTCGCCACGCCGCAACCGTCGTCGCTGAACGCCACCGCGCCCGCGCGGATCATCGTGCCGATCTCCGCCAGCTCCTTGCCCGCGCGGCCCTTCGTCAGCGCGCCGATCGGATACACACGGCACTTCGCCGATCGCGCCGCCTGACGATAGATGAACTCGATCGCCGACTCCTGGTCGAGCGGCGGATTCGTGTTCGGCATGCAGCAAACCGTCGTGAACCCGCCCGCCACCGCCGCCGCCGTGCCGGTCGCGATCGTCTCCTTCTCCTCGTTGCCCGGCTCGCGCAGGTGCACGTGCATGTCAATCAGACCCGGACAGACGACGCACCCGCTCGCGTCGATGACCTCCGCCGGGCCGTCGCGCACGGCGCCGACCTCCGCGATCCGGCCGTCGACGATCAGCACATCCGCCGGCCCGTCGCGGCCGCCGGCCGGATCGATCACCCTTCCGCCGCGGATCAATAGACTCGCCGTCATGGACCGCCTGCCGATCGAATCGCGCATTCGGCCGCAGCGTGGGCATGAAAGGCGAGGTCCTCCCACAGCGCCGCAGGGGGCTCGGGATGCTGACAGATCGCAAGATGGGACTGGGCGCGCCGCACCCATTCGGCGGGCGATCCCACGATGGCGTCATCCGGCGGCACGGTGGAGATCCCTCCCCTCCGTCAGCGCCTCGTGGTAGATCAGATAGGGGTTGGACCCGTATCGTTGAAGATCGTCCTGCGTCAAGGCGATCACGTCGGCGGCAAAGCCCAGCGTCCACAGCGCTCGATACATGGCGTCTTCGGCGCGTCGCGTATCCGCGCCGCCCGGGGCCACCACGAGCACATCCAGATCGCTGTTCGGGCCCATCTGTCCACGTCCGGCGGACCCGAACTGGTCGATCCGCGGGGGGTGTACTGCGTCGACGATGAGGCGCACGACGTCGTTGAGCCGTTCGGGCGCGGGCGAGAGCGGTCCGCCGGTTGCTTCGATCGGGTTCATACTCCGCGCGTCCCGGCGGATTGCTGCAACGACTTCACGAAGCTTGTTCATCGCTCAATCACCAGCGCGCTCGCCCAGTCTAACCGCCCAGTTTCCTTTCAACAATCGCGTTCGGTTGAGCGATCATCCTCCCGCCGCCTGGTGGCAAAGGAACAGCACCGCCATCCGCACCGCCAGCCCGTTCGTCACCTGCTGGAGAATCGCGCTCCGCGGACCATCCGCCACGTCGGCCGTCAACTCGATGCCGCGGTTGATCGGCCCGGGATGCAGCACAAGCACGTCCGGCCGCGCGCGGCGCAGCCGCTCCCCGCTCAGGCCGAACAGTCGCGAGTACTCCTCGAAGCTCGGGAAGACGTTGGAGGCCATGCGCTCGCGCTGCACGCGGAGCATGTTGATCACGTCGAACTCGCCGATGACGGCGTCGAGATCGTGGCAGATCCGCGCGCCGAGCGATTCAAACGCCCGCGGCACGAGCGTCGCCGGACCGACGAACGTCACCGACGCGCCGAGCTTTCGCAGGCCGTGCAGGTTCGAGCGCGCCACGCGCGAATTCGCCACGTCGCCGACGATCGCGACGTTCAGCCCCTCGATGCGACCCTTCGCCTGCCGGATCGTGAAGATGTCGAGCAGGCCCTGCGTCGGATGCTCGTGCCGGCCGTCACCCGCGTTCACCACGCTGCATCGCACGCACTGCGCCGCCATCGCCGCCGCGCCCGACGCGGGATGCCGGATCACGACCACGTCGACGCCCATCGCCTCGATGTTCCGCAGCGTGTCGCGCAGATTCTCGCCCTTGCTGACCGACGAGCCCTTCGACGAGAAATCGACCAGGTCCGCCGACAGCCGCTGCGCCGCCAGCGTGAAGCTCGTCCGCGTCCGCGTCGAATCCTCGAAGAAGAGGTTCGCCACCACCCGCCCGCGCAGCGCTGGCACCTTCTTCACGCTTCGCGTCGACACGTCCCGAAACGCCTCGGCCGTGTCGAGAATGTGCACGATCTCCTCCGCCGTCAGGTCCTCGAGCGCCAGCAGATTGCGGTACGGCCAGGCCACCGGCGTCGCGCCGGGAACGGGCGTCATGCCGGCCGGAGGGGTGCCGCGCTCGGTCGAGATCGCCATCACGACCCTCCTTCCACGCGATCGACGCCGTCGCACTCGCGCAGCAGCACGCGCACATGCTCGCGCGGATCGCGCGACGTCGCGCCCACGAAGTCCGGCTGAATCGGCAGCTCCCGGCCCCCGCGGTCCACCAGCACCGCCAGCCGGATCGCCCGCGGCCGGCCGAGGTCGATGATCGCGTCCAGCGCCGAGCGGATGCTGCGGCCGGTGAAGATGACGTCGTCGACGAGCACGACGTAGCGGTCAGAGACGTCGAAGTCGATCTCGGTCGTGCGCACGACCGCATTCGGTCCGATCTCGGCAAGGTCGTCACGATAAAGCGTGATGTCCAGCGTGCCGATCGGCACGTCGCGCACGCCGCGCGCCTGCAACCGCTCCCGCAGGCGCCGCGCGATCACGTCGCCGCGCGAGCGAATCCCGATCAGCGCCACGTCCGCGCCGGCCGGAATCGACGCCGCCACCGCGTCCGCGATCCGGTCCAGCGCCGCGGCGATCTCCTGCTCGTTTAGCCAGACCCGCATGGCGTCGCCCTCGCGGCCTGCAACGTAGCCTTGGCCCGCGCCACCGGCAAGAAGCCTCCTCGCCGCGACACACGCCCGCCGCGGCACGCTCTATAATGCCCCCCTTTGCCGAAAGGGAGTTCCGCGAAATGACATCGGCCCCGGTCACCATCCGCGTCGGACATTCGCCCGACCCCGACGACGCCTTCATGTTCTATGCCCTCGCGAACGAGAAGATCGACACCGGGCCGTATCGCTTCGTCCACGAAATGGCCGACATCGAATCGCTCAACCAGCGCGCCGAGCGCGGGGAGCTTGAGGTCTCCGCCATCAGCCTTCACGCCTACCCTTTCGTCCGCGAGCGCTACGCTCTGCTCGCCTGCGGATGCAGCATGGGCGACGGCTACGGACCGATCGTCGTCACGCGCGAACCCGCGACGATTCCGCAGCTCCGCGACCGGGTCATCGCGATTCCCGGCGAGCGCACCACGGCCTTCCTCGCCCTCAAGCTCTGCCTCGCCCAGACGCCCTTTCGGCATCTTGTCATGCCGTTCGACCAGATCATGCAGGCCATCGTTGATCGCCGCGCCGACGCCGGACTCGTCATTCACGAAGGCCAGCTCACCTACCGCCACCTCGGATTGCACGCGGTCGTCGACCTCGGCGTCTGGTGGCAGTCCCAGACCGGTCTGCCCCTGCCGCTGGGAGGCAACGTCATCCGCCGCGACCTCGGTCCGAGCGCGATGCGGACCATCGCGCGACTGCTCCGCGAGTCCGTCGAATACGGCCTGCGCCACCGCGACGAGGCGGTCGAGTACGCGATCGCCTTCGGCCGCGACCTCGATCGGCCGCTGACCGATCGCTTCGTCGGAATGTACGTCAATCGCTGGACGCTGGATTACGGCGTGCGCGGCCGCGCCGCCGTGATCGAGTTGCTCGGCCGTGCGCACCAGGCGGGACTCGTCCCCGCTGCGGGCGAGATCGAATTCGTGCAGCCGTAGGAAGCGCTTCAGCGCGGCAGAAAGGCCGCGGGAGTCGGCCGGCGATGCAACCGGACGCCCCCGCGGCAGTTCACCGTGCGGCCCCGACGGACGCGACTGGGGACGGGGCTGCACGCGCGATGGGCCTATTCACGTCGCCGGCGAACCGTGCGACGCATCCCTAACAGCCCGATCAGAGCCACCGACGCGGAGAATCCCGCTCCCCATCCGCACAGGGTCCACGCCGGATTCACCGTCGGATTTGGATCCGCACCCGGCGTGGGATCGGGCGTCGGACCCGGACCGGGATCGATCGGCGGCGGGTCGCTCGACACGCACGGACCGGTGTCGCCACAGGTCGTCTGATCCCCGCGATACGTCCCGCCCACCAGGGCACAGAATGCCGCCGTGGCTTCCACGCACTGGTTGTTCGGCAGGCAGCACGCGCCGACGACCGCCGCGGGTGGCGGCGGTGGCGGCGGTGGCGGCGGCGGAGGTGCCGGCGGCGGGCACGGATTGGGCGTGCACGACGTGTCGTCGCCCTGATACGTTCCGCCCATCAGCAGGCAGTCCGCCTCGGTCAGCTCTCCGCACGAGCCGTCGGCCGCACAGCAGGCGCCGTGCGGCGGCGGCGGACTCGAGCATTCGCCGAGCGTCACGAGGATCTCCACGACGCAAACGTCGGAGTAGTTCCCGGCCGCGTCCTCGGCCACGAACATGACGTGTGACAAGCCGAGCGGCAGCGGCGCGGTGCGCGGGATGTAGCGCCCGTTTGCGTCGACGCGCGGAACGAACGTGCTCGGACCGGTGCGGTCGAACTCGATCATGTGCACGACGAAGCCGCAGTTGTCATGCGCGCCGAAGAGCAGCCACCAGCCGAAGTCCGACATCCACTTCGCCAGAAGCTGATCCACGACCGCCTGCGGCGTGATCGTGTTGCAGGGCGGCTCGTTGATCTCCACGATGCCGAAGTTCAGCGGCGAGATCGACCCGAAGTTATTCACGCACTGGCACAGACCCAGGAACGGCGGCTCGCCGTCCAAGACGGTAACCTTGTGCGAGCACGTCGCCATCCGGCCGTCCTCGTCGAAAACCATCCACGTGACCGTTGTCGTGCCCACCGGATAGACGTCCGACGCGTCGTCCGTCCAGTTGTAATCGTTGACCACCCACTGGATGTCGCAGTTGTCGTCCACGACCGGGGGTGCGATCTCGACGAACGCCGAACACTGCTCGGGATCGTTGTAGATCGGCTGCTGCGGATCGATCGGGTAGTCCGGCGGGCATTCGATCGTCGGATCCTCGATGTCGAAGATTCGAACCTCCTGCACGCACGTCGTCTCGTTGCCGCAGCAGTCGATAATGTGCCACGTCACGAAACTCCGTCCGATCGGGAACGTAAAGACCCACACGCCGTTCGTCTTCGCGCCGGTCGCGCGGCTGCCCGACACGGTCGGATAGACCGACGAGATGCAGCAGTTGTCCGACACGATCGGCGGATCGAGCGTCAGCTCGCGCCCGCAGAACCCGGGCGGGAACTGCGGCAGGTCGATGTTCGGCGGACACGTCACCTCGGGCGGCGTCGTGTCCACGAAATAGACCGTGAAGCTGCACGAACTGACGTTGCCTGACGAGTCGACCACGTACAGCGTCACGACCTGCGAATCACCGTTCGGGCAGCGCGGCTGCTGCTGCGCATCGAGGAAGGTGTACGTCGTGCCCGGCGCCGGAACCTGGTAGATGCCCGGACGCTGCGGCGGGCCGCCGATCTTCATCGAGAGCAACGACCAGGGCGTGCAGTTGTCCGAGACGTTCTCGGCGCTGTCGAACGGGACCGGCGGATCGGTCGACACAAGCGTCTGCCGGTAGTCCGGCAGCGTCGCCACGCAGTTGCCGTTGACCGCCAGGTCGCCACTCGGCGGGCACGCGACGATCGCCGGTAGGGTGCAATCGCGGATCGTCACGTAGGTGTAGCAATAACCGAAGTTCTCCGGCACCTCCGAATCCCCTACCACGATCCGCACCAGATGCGCCCCCGGCGGACGACCCGGGATCGACGGCAGAAGCGCGCTGATGTCGTCGCACGTGAAGACCGCGGCCCGGCCGCTAAAGAAGCGACCGCCGCCGTAAAGGTCCTCGCGCTGAATCGCAACGACCCGCGCCACGCCGCAGTTCGGGTCGATGCTGCCCAAGCCGTTCGGGAGCAGGTCGCTCTCGGTGATCGTGACCTGCGTGTTCCCCTCGGCCGACAGGCAGCGCTCGATGCGATCGAAGCATTCGACGTCCGGTTGCTGCGGACCGATCGTCAGCAGGCCGGGCGTGACAATCGCCACGGCCGACGGCTGCATCGGATCGCAGTTCGTCGAGGCGTTCGCGAACGCCGTGACCGTCAGCAGGAGGATCCCGCACGCATCGTCCGGCACGACGACGTCGAAGAACTCGGTCTGCCCGGTCTGTCCGGACGGATGATCGGCATGGTCGACGCAGTAGTCGTTGACGCCCGGGCTGTCGGTGGACGCGAGGTGGATGCCGGTCCGTCCCCACGTCTGGAGGCCCCCGTCGCCGAGTTGGCCGGTGCCGACGACGACCGAAAGCCGAAGCTGATCGAGGCGAAGCAGAACGATCGGGTCGAGCGGAGCGCCATGATCGTTCCAAATCAGCAGGTTGGTCGCCTGTCCGTTGATCATCACGACGCGGATTTCCTGGATTTGTGTCTCCGCCCGCGCCGTCGCGGAAACCAGCGAGAGGACGCCGGCGACGCAGAGCGCCGCGGGCGTCCACCGGGATCGATGAAGAGCCATCGATGTACCTCCTTCACGGGTGTGAAGTGGCGTCGGCGCGCGTGACGGAAGTTCGGATGCAGAGCCTTCGACGCGCCGGCGCGTTTGAGGCTGCGCAGCGGGCGCAGTCCTCCCGGTGCTCCAACGTTCGGGCATGATTCCTGAGAATCAGATTCTGGTTATCGAGATGTGACGAATGCGGCGCTCGATCGGACCCTCCTTCCGCGATCGCTCGTCGCATCGAAACGAGTGTCGCCGGGTCGCGCGCCCGTCAGAGTCCATTGAGGAACCTGCCCATCCATGCCCACCGCGTTGAACATGGCACGCCGCGCCAGACCCGTGACCGGATCGGGCGCCGTGCGAATCAGCAGGTCTTGCCGGATACCGTCTCGACCCTCCGTCGATGGTCCGCGCCGACCAGTGCGGGCTTCGGGCGCGCTAAGCACCCGCACACATGCCCGCAGTGGCCAATAACAAGAGTACATCGAAAATCGGATAAGTCAACCCGAAATTCGTTTGTTTCATAACTAGAACGTTGCCAGTCAGTTCCGGTCCGTCGCCGCGATCGGATGATCGGCCGGTGCAGGCCGGTCGGCGCTGAAGCAAAGCCAGAATCTGCGATTCGCGGCAATCGCGACTCGCGCGGGGACCGAAAAAGGGGGCGGTCCGACTATAAACTGTTGACTTTGAAGCACTTAATTGGATAAGCTGAGTCCGTCGGGTCAAGTCTTGTCCGTCTGCGGCCGGAGAGGAACAGCGTCTCAGCCCGCCGCACTTCTATTGCGCCGTGCTTCGGCTACCGCGCGCGTTCGTCGCCCGGATTCGCCAGTGGCGCGGCCCGCACGATAAAGGAACTCCGATGTCCATTCAGACGACAGTCGGCCCCAGAATGTCCTGTCCCGCCGTCAACTACCATCGTCTCGTCCGCGCTGCTGGAATCGCTACATCCCGGCCGCGCCCCACCTGGACGATCGCCACGATCGCGTTGATCGTCGTCGCCGGTGCGTGGAACGGCGCCAGCGCGCAGTTATGCGTTCCCACGCCGGACTTCCGCGATTGCCCCGACGTCATCTGCCCGAATCCGAACGATCAGTGCGTCAAGCGCTGCGTCCTGCACTTCCCTGACAGCGGCGATACGATCGTGACCGAGTGCGAGTGTCGATTTCCGGAAAGTTGTCAGGCTCAGATCGTTGGCGGCGCGGCCAATCGCTGTCTCGTTCCGGACGATGGCTCGGGGACCGTCCAGCTTCCGCCCGCCGGATGTCATTACCGCAATCCGTACGGCGATACGATGGACATCATCGACGGTCTCCCGCCGAACTCGACCATCGCGTCGGAGTTCGACCTGTCCAGCTTCGTCTGCACTCCGATGATCAACGTCTGCTCGTTTCCGACGTTCGTCGGCGACTGCACCGATCCGGGCGGGTCGCTCGGCGGCGAGAAGTCCTGCACCAACGCATCGCTGATGCTTAATATGAACGGCACGGGTGCGCTTGCGGGCTATATGCGGGTGATCAACCTCCCCGTCGGCATCGAGATCCACACGGCGCCGCGGATGCCCGGCGACCCGGTCCAGTCGTTTGACACCGATATGTTCCGCATGTTCGGCCAGATTACCCTCGATCCCGACTTCGACCTGCTGCGGGTCGTCGGCGGAACCGACTTTGGCCTGCCCAGTCCCGGACACACGACGCTGGCGCTGCTTCCCGGCGGCAACTGGGCCGTCGACAGCTTCTTCGACATCACCTACCGCATCGACTTCATCGGCGCGCCCGGCGGGCCGCTGGCCGGCTTGTCCGGTTCCACGACGGGCGCGGTCCGCTATCACACCGGACAGAGCGCGACGTGCGTCGGTCCTTGTCCGCCCGGAATGAGGTGCCGCACGATCCGAAACGTCAACCCCGATGGATCGATCGAGATCTGCTGCGAGTGCGAGCCGATTCCGTGCGAGCCGCTGCCGGATTTCAGTTCGTGCGACAACCAGGTCATTTGCCCGAACGACGGCGAGCGATGCATCGCGCGCTGCATGCGGCACTTCCCCTCCACCGGTCAGGTCCTCGTCACCGATTGCGATTGCCGCAGCCCGCTCGCGTGCCACGTCGAGGCGGCGCCGGGGTTGAAATCACCCTGCACCGAGCCGGACGATGGCACGGGAACGGTGCATCTGCCGCCCGAGAATTGCAACTACAACAGCCCGACTGGCGACACGATGGACATCATCGACGGACTCCCCGCCGGAACGACCATTGAGTGCGACCCGACACACACGAACTTCGCCTGCAATCCCACTTCGTTCGCGTGCTCGTTTGCTCAGCCACCCACCTGTTATCAGCCCGGCGGCAGCCTCGGTGGCGAGCAATCCTGCTCCGACTCGCAACTCATTCTGAACATGAACGGGACCGGAACGCTGTTCGGCTACAACCGTTTCATCGCGCTGCCGATGGCCATCGAAGTGCATACCGCGCCGCGCATCCCCGGTAATTCCATTCAGTCGTTTGACACCGACATGTTCCGGATGCAGGGCCAGATCATCGGCGACCCGGACTTCGACCTCTTGCGCATTACCGGCGGAACCAACTTCGGAATGCCCAGCCCCGGACACACGACGCTGACGCAACTGCCCACAGGAGACTGGGCCGTCGACAGCTTTTTCGACATCACGTACCGCATCGATTTCGTCGGCGCGCCGGGCGGACCGCTGGCCGGCCGATCCGGCTCGACAACGGGGACCATCCGGCTGGCGACGGGCACGGGGCCGGTGTGCGTGGGAGACTGTCCCCCGGGCATGATCTGCAGGCAGCGGCGGACCGTGAATCCGGATGGATCGATCGAGATCTGCTGCGATTGCGTGCAACCCTGCGCGTGTCTCGGCGACATGAACAGCGATGGGAAGGTCAACGGCCTGGACATCGAGTGTTTCGTCGGCTGCTACACCAGCGGAACGCCGGGGCTCGGCTGCGCCGTATCCCCCGACATCTGCTATTGCGCCGACATGAACGGCGACTCGGCCTTCTCAGCGGTGGACATCACCCTGTTTGTGACGAAACTGCTGACGGATCCGGATACGCTCTGTCCGTAGACGGCGAATCCACAACGTGTCGAACTCGATGGGGGGCCGTACGACCCGTGCGCGTCGCGCGGCCCATCGGCGGAACGTCGTGAGCGCGTTGAGCGGTGCAGGTCGGAGTTGTCCCGGGGGGTGAGATTTCAGCCAAGTAAGATTCTCCGAAATTCGGCGAGATTTTACGGCGCATCGCGCGAGCGTCTGCGCGCGGAGCGACCGGGTCCGCGCGGTGGATGCGGACAAAGCGGGGGCTTTGTCCTACCGGCCCGTGGGCGCGCGGAGGCGTTTTCTCCTTGGCGCACGTCCCGCTCGACCCGGGCGTCTGGATGCCTGCTTCCGCA
>JAKLKO010000015.1 GCA_023150615.1 Phycisphaerae bacterium | reverse complement strand
CAGGATCGCTGCTTCCTCGTCCGTCATGACCGTCTGCGCCAGGCCGGCCTCGAGCCCCTCGACGAGCCGCGCGTCGGCCGAAAGCGTCTCGAGCATCTCTTCGGCGGCGACGGCGTGCTCCGTCAGTTCCTCGGCGTTGGGCAGGCGGGCCATCTGCCCCTGCTGGAGCAGCGTGAGGTTGTGGACGTCGGTACTGATGACGTTGATCTGCTGGTTGAGCATCGCGGCGCTGGTGTTCCAGCGCGCAAGTTCCTTGCGGAGCTGCGCGACCTGCGCCGCGAGGCGCCTCCGCGCCACCTCGGACGTGTTCCGCTTGCCCTCCTCAACGAGCGCGCGTTCTTTTTCCTCCAGCTTCGACACGTCCTCGTAGATTCGGTCGCGGCGCTGTGCCAGCGCGTTTCGCCGCTCGATGAGATGGTTGATCTGCCGCGCCGGGTCCCCCTCGCGCGAAAAGAGCGATCGGATCCAATCCGTCACGGACATCGAGCCGTTCTCCTTCCCGTCGGCGGAATCCACGCCGCGATAAAGCACCACGTCGCCCGACCGCCGCGAGACCCGAAGCTCCGAGTCGGCCCGGCACGCCGCCGCGAACGATTGCTCGACGACCTCGCGCGGCAGGGCCAACTGTCGGCCGAGCGTCTCGGCCGACAGTCCACCCACCAGCAGATCGGTCCGGCGGTTCTCGATCTCGCGCCGGACCCGTTCGAGTTTATCGCGACCGCCCTCGGGATCGAACAGGCGAACGTAATCGGCCGGAAGCGACTTCGACGCGGACTGTACGCGCCAGCCGCCGCCTGACAGCGGCTCGATCAGGACAACCTTCACGTTCCGGTCGTCGAACGACGCGTTCCAGACCTCGGGCGAAAAGCCGCCTGGGCTGCAGATCCCGACCAAATGCGGCGTGTTCGCCGCACGAACGCCCACGAGCTTTCGCAGGTGCTCGCGCACCTCCGTCAGCGTCACCGGCGCCGGCGGACGCCCGTCCAGCAGCGAATCAGGCGGCGCGACGACCGTCGCAATCGTCATCGACGTGAGCGCTCGCCCGAACAGCCAGCGCCGCTTGTACCCGCGAAGTTGCAGCGATCGGCCCCACGGCAGCGAGTTCTTGACGTCGACGCCGAACAGGCGGCGATCGACCATGGCACGATGCACGTCCTCGGACGCGTCAGTCTCCGACGTCTCGAACTGTTTACCCGCCAGCATCCGCCGCGCCGGCGCGGTCGCAAACTGCGCCGCGCAGGCCGCGATGAACTCCTGCTCGACGGCTCGGGCGCGACGGGCGTATTCAGATAGCGCGGGCGACGGCGTCGTCACAATCAGACCAGCCGATGGCCGCACCGCGCGCAGAAACGCGCCGCCGGCCGATTCTCATGTAGGCACAGTTCATTCGGACAGCGCGGCGGGCCAGCGTCAAAACGGTCCCGGTTCCGACGCCGCGCGCGACCCATCGCCGGCGGCTCCAATTCGGCCCCGGACGCTGCGCGCCACAGTACCCGCAGGAAGCAGAAGACGAAGACCATCACGAGGATCAGGACGATCCACGAGAACAGAGCCGGCGCGCCTGGTCCGACGTTGATGAACATCACGCCCACACCGGATCGACCGGCGCCCCGCAAAAGATGCAGAAACGGTCATCGTCCTCGAGGTATCCGCGGCAGTGCGCGCAGCGGCGCGGGTCGCCCGAAATCTGATGACCGCACTGCGTACAGAAGTGATCGCCGCGCTGCGTCGGATGCCCGCACGCCGGACACGTCGGCGGCAGCGGCGGAATCGTGCGACGCCCGGACGCCGCCTCAACGACCGGAGGAACGGACCCTTCCTCCAACATCTGCATGGCCTCGTCCGCGCGCGACAAACGCCGATCGCGCCGCGCGTACAACCGCGTGAACAGGGCATCGACCCAGACCGGAAGTCCGCTGCGCAGGCTGCCCGGCGTCTCGGTCCCGCTCGGGCGCTCGCCGCAGGCCATTTCGAAAAGAACCACGCCCAGCGAGTACAGGTCGCAGCGAGGATCGGTCTCGGCGCCCTCTCGCTGCTCGGGCGACATGTACGCCAGCGTCCCGGAGATGCCCGGCCCCTCCGTCGGCCGAAGACTGCCGGACTGCATGATGCTCTGTGTCGTCAGGCCGATCGCCCGGCCGAGGCCGAAATCGGTCACCTTCACGTCGCCGGGCACGATCGTGTCGACCGAACGATCGGCTCCGCCGGCGACGAGGATGTTTTCCGGCTTGATGTCGCGATGTACGACGCCGCGCTGATGCGCGTGCGACAGGCCCGCCAGCACGCCGCGCATTACGGCCGCGATCGCGCCGACGGGCATGCCGTTCGGATGGCGTTGCAGGCAGTCGCGCAGCGAGCAGCCGTCAACGTACTCCATGACGAAGTACGGCGGATCGGCGAAGGGATCGAGCCCGAGGGCACGAACAATGTTGGGGTGTTCCAGGCCGTGCAGGGCGACACCCTCGTGGCGGAGGTTTTGGACGTACTGCGGGTCCGTCGGGATCTTGATCGCGACGACGCGGTCGCGCCAGATGTGGTGCGTCGCCTTCCAGACCTGGCCGAACGCGCCCGTGCCGAGGCGCTCGGTCAGCACGTATTCGCTAACGCGATCTCCCGCGCGTGGGCCGGTCATGTGCGCGACCTCCGGGTCATGAGAAACGGTGGTTCAGCGGTCGGCATGCCGTGCGAGCGACTCACACACGACGAAATTATACGCGCCGGCCGCGACGAAACCAAGAAGAAGCACCATCCACGACAACGCGCCCGAAACGCGCCAGCCCGCAAGCCACAACGCCGCGAGCACGTCCAGCGCGCCGTACGCGCCGAGCAGCACGTATCCGGCCGTGTTCGACTCGTACGCCAGCACGCGCCGGATGAACAGCGCGCTCGTCCACGGCAGCGCCGCCGCGAAGCCGATCCACACCAGCGCCTGCCGCGCGACGTACCACAGCGCGCGGAGATCTTCCGGATGCCGCCAGAACCAGATGCCCGCTCCGGCGGCGGCGATCACGCACAGGGTCGTGACGACCTTGCCGCCGACGTACTTCCCGATCGCGTCCAGCATCGATCCGATCTCCGCCGCGGTCGGCCGCGCGCAACCACGACAGTATGTACCTCCATCGGCCCGCCGGCGACTACAATCGCCCGCGTTCTTTCAACCGGCCGGCGGTCTGATATTGCCGCTGACGCCGCCAATATTGCCGCGGTCGACCGTCGCCGCTTGACAGAGTCGCTGTTCGCGCATAACGTTCCGGGTTCGGCATGTCCCCGTTCTGCGGGGCCGATATGCCGTTATTGGGCCCGTAGCTCAATTGGTTAGAGCGCCGGCCTGTCACGCCGGAGGTTGCGGGTTCGAGCCCCGTCGGGCTCGCTCGAACGGACGCCCGCGTGTCGCAGTGGCGACGCGCCGGGCGTCTTCGCTTTTACGGACCGTGCCGCCCGTCAGTTCGACGCCGGCGCGGAACCCGGACCGGCCGGTTCGAATCCCGCCACATCGCCGAGCGCCGCGCGCATTCGATCCACCGTCGGAACCATCGCCGGATCGCGCCGCGCGAGATTCAGCAGCAACCGCGCGCGATCGACGCGCCCGAGGCGGATCAGCGAATCGGCCAGCGCCTCGACCACCGGCACGCCCTCCCAACCCTTCGCGTAGCGCACTGCATCATCCAGGTACGCGACGGCCGCGTCGTAGCGCCCGGCGAGGTGATAGGCCATCCCGAGGTAGCTCGGTCCGAGCGGGTCGCGGAATCCCGCAAACCGGCGCAGCAGCTCGCCCACCTCGATCGCCTCGGCGCACAGCGCCCGATCCTCGTCCGTCAGCGCCGGCCGCAGGTGACGAATGCAGTCGAGCAGGTACCACGTGTACTGAAGCCGCCAGAGCGAGACGTTGGACACGCACTCCCGCGCAACGCGAAAGAGCGGCGCTGCGCCGGCGTAGTCCCCGCGCGACAGGCGGAAGTACCCCACCACGCCCGTGATCGGACGATGATCGGTCACGTGCAGGCCGGGATCCTCCCACGTCGCGACCGCCGCGCGATCCGCCGGCGACATCGCCGCCAGCAGCTCCTCGCAGCGGCGGGCGACGCGATCGGTCGCCTCGGGGTTGGAGCGGCGCATAAAGCCGATGTCGAACAGGACGCGCATGCGGCTCTGCGCCGTGTAGTCGTCGAACGGCGTGTGGCCAAACCGCGCCGCATACGCCCGCCAGTCCGGCAGCATTGCCAGCCGCCGCGAATCAACGTACAGCGGCCCGGACAGCGTCCCCATCGTCCGCGCGATCGTCTCCGCGAACAGCGCCTGCCCGCGCAGCGTCATGTGCACGTGATCATCCATCAGCTCCCAGCCGATCGCCCCGCCAGGACTCGCCGCGCGGAACGCCGCCTCCATGTCGCACAGCGTCGCCCCGCGCCCGGCCGCCGCCAGCACCGCGCGACGCGCCGCCGACGTGGCCCGCCACGGCATCGTGTCCAGATCGCGGGCCGCGATGAACTCCGCCAGCGCCGCCTCGTGCTTTCCCAGCCTCGCCAGCGCGCGGGCCAGCATGTAGTGCGTCCGCGCATGCTTGCTCCAAAGGGCCAGCGCGGCCCGCGCGTGCTCGGCGGCCTTCGCGGGCTCGTTGTTGACGAGCCGTTCGGCCTCCGCGACGCGCCCGTTAAAGCGCGCGGCATCGGCATCGCCCAGCTCCGGCGCGACATCCTCGCCGATCGGCGCCATGCCGGACTCGTTCGTCGGGACGGTGCAGACGATGACGGGGACGTTGCGCGCGCGACAGCACTCGACCATCTCAACCAGGTTCGCTCGAAGCGACGTCTCCGCCGCTTCGCGCAGCGCATCGTCGGGCCCGACCTGCGCGACCGCCACGACGCGCTCCATCAGCGGCTGCTTGCGGACGGCCGGATCGGGCGGCATGTGCAGCCGGCGCGCGTCGATCCACTGCTTCAGGCCGAGGCTCCGCAACCACCGCATCATCCGCATGCCCGCCGGCGAGATGCCCGACCGGTGAAGCGACGCCACGCCGTACGCGCCGTAAAACTCGTTGTTGCCGCTCATGATCACGACGAGGTCGAGCTCGTGCGGCAGCGCTTCTTTGAGAAACTCCATCGCCGGAAAGCTCGCCATCGCCGTCGCGCCGAAGTTCAGCACCTCGACCCGCCGTGACGGCCCCCAGACGTCCTGCAACATGGCTTGAAGGAACGCGCCGTTCGTCAGCGGCAGAGGCTGCGGATAGCCCTGCATCGCCGATCCGCCGAAAAAGGCGATCCGCACCGTGTCGGGCGGCTTGGGCGTCACGAACGCGAACGAGCGCATCCCGCCGGTGAGCGAGAGCTGCGAATAAAAGTACGTGTCGACACCGGGGCGGTACGTCGAATACCACGGGCGCCGTCCGTCCGAGCCGACGTACTTGATCGCGGGCGGATAGCCCCCGTAACCGGCCAGCCGCGCGACGCCCTCCGCCGCCGCGAGCAGCGCGAATGGGAAGCTGACGACTACGAGACGAAAAACGAAGCGATGGCGCCGCGATCGTCGCCCCGCGTCATCGCGCGGCGATGCACGGTCGACCGGTTTCTTTGGTGAGGCTGGATCGGTCGCATGGGAGCCAGGGGACGGCGGAGACACGCCGCCATTCTACCGCGTTGACCGGCTGGAGAGGCCCGAACGAATCCGATCGCCGGGCGTAAAAAACGCCGCGGACGTACCCCATCGGGCACGCCCGCGCGATGAAAGCCGTGTGACTCGTTTCAGGCTAACGAGCGCGTCGCCGCGACGCCACGAGCCCGGCGATGCCCGCCAGGAACGTGATCGTCATCGGCTCCGGAATCACCCGCCAGCGGCCGTTCGGAAGATCGAGCGCGAACTGCATGAGCTCGTTCGGCATGGTCGAGGTGACTTGGGCGTTGCCGGCTGAGTCGCCAAAATCGCCGCCGATCGAGATGTCCCAGCTTCCCGACTTGCGGAACTTGAAGTCGTACGTGCCGGGCGCGGCGATCGTGTAATTCACGACGTACAGGCCGCCGCCCATGTTCGTCATCTGTCGGGCCGCGGTGTCGACACCGTCGTTCCAGCCGTTGAACGCGCCCATGATCTCCCAGCCGAACTGCAACGGATCGTTGTAACCGACGCGATCCGAACCCGGATTCCAGCCGTCGGCGATCGCGCCCGGCCGGAAGTGGAACGTGATCGAGCCGCCGGCATCGATCGCGACCTCGGCATTGCTACCCGGCCAGGACTGCGCCCAGTCGTTGAACGCGATCTTGAACTCGGTCGTTCCGCCGGGCGTGAGACTGCCGACGGTCAGCGAATAGGTGCCGTCGCCGTCGTCGTTCATTTGCGACTCGCCCCAGCCGTTGAACCCGCCGCGGACGTTGTAGGGTTGCGCCGACGCGGTCGAGACGATCAGAGCGACCGCCAGCATTCCGATGAGCTTCTTCATCTCCGTGCTCCTTCGTTTCGCGTTGACCCGGTCCGTGCCGGTCGCGCGGCCATCGCTCGCGCTACGCCACGAGAATCCGAGTTATCAAGTCCTGGAACGCTCCTTTTCCCGCTCCGCATCCCGCGCCCCCGCGCGGAAGCGAGCAACTTCCCTTCAGTAAAACAATTTACCAGACCGAGGCCCGCGCGTCAATGCCGCGCGCGCATTCCGCGGACCGCCATCCGTCGATGCCCTCCAAAGCCCAACGAATCATAACCCGTTGAAACCGCATGGCTTACCGATCGTCGCAATCAGAGTCCGAGGAGCTTCTGCACGAAACTCGGGATGTCGTTCGAGTTGTTAAGACCATCACCGTTGAAATCTCCCGCCGGGCGGAATACCAGCTCCGTGTCGGTCGCGGCGCGGATGAAGGGTGCGAGGTCGTCGCCGTCGATCGCGAAATCGCTGTTCAGGTCGCCAAGACCACCGAAGAACGACGCGGTCGAGTTCAGGTTGGTGTACGTCGTCACCGATGGCGTTCCCTGGCTGTTGAACACCACGACGTCGAGCCGGTGATTGCCCTTGATCAGACCGTTGAACGTCCGGCGATACGTGGTGCCGTCGCGCGTCGCGAGGTTGCCGGCGTTCGCCGCCGCCACCATGTCGGTCGTGTAGTGCTGGTCGATCAGGAAGTGCACGGCCTGCACGTCCGGATCATCGACGGTCGCGACGAATTGGTACGTGCTGCTCGGGATGTCGCCGCTGCCGGTCTGTGTCGGGGCAACGAGCGTGACCACCGGCGGAACGCGATCGACAAGGATGACGGCGCGGAAGTCCGTGAAAATCGGCAACCCGCCATCATCGCGGTGCCGGAAGGCCCACACGCTGATGTAGTGAAACCCCTCCGACAACTGCGTCGCGTCGATCGTCTGCTCGTACAGGCCGATGCCGCCGGTGAAGCGCGGCGAGCTGACCGTCAGGAAGTTCTCCGCGCCGGCCTGAAAGCCCGTCGGGTGATCGACCGCCGCGTTGCCGTTGTAGTCCTGGAACCCCGCATCGATGCGGAAACAGGCGAAGTCGTCGGTGTTCGGATCGAGCGGGTCGGTCTGCGTCGTTTGGAGTCGGATCGTGAACGAATTCTCGGTGATCACGTGGATCGGCGTAATGCGACGGCGGTACTCCGGCACGGACGCGTCGTCCGGCGGCAGCACCTGCGATGCACCCACGATGCTTAACGTGCCGCTCGGCGCGGCCGGGCCGTAGATCACGTAGCCCCGCCCATGCAACACACTGCTCGCGTTGCGGTTGCTCGGAACCTTGAGGTACTTGTTGGTGACGTTGTTCGCGTCGACCAGCCGGTTGGGCGAGCCATCGACGGTCGTCACGAGCAGCACGTCGGGAATCTGTCCGCTCGGATCGACGACCGGATCGGTCGCATTGCCGGTCAGCTCGTGCAGCCGCGTGCCGTTGGGGAAGGCGGTCTGGACGTTTCGCGTCTCGACGCCGCCCGCGTTCTCGCGGTCGTTCAGCGCCACCAGCAGGTTGTCGACGCTGTTCGGCGTCCGCCGCGTGAAGACGAGCACGTCGGCCGCGGATTGGTTGACCGGGTCGGTGCTGTTGATCGGGTAGAACCAGCCCCGGGCGTATCCGTTGCGGATCTGCACCAGGCGCGTCATCAGGTTGCCGCCGACGCCGATCGCGTCGTCCCGGCCGTTTGCACGGGGGAAATTGCCCGGCGGCGCGCCGAACTCCCGCGCGCAGTAATATACGTTCGGTTGGCCCGTCCGCATGAACACGTACGCATCCGCGACGAAGTCGTTCTCGTCATCGGCGATCGCGTTATCGTGGCTGTTCGTGTGGTGCACGCCGATCGTGCCGTTGTTGAACCCGTCAACGTTGTCGACCGACGCGTTCATCACGTTTTCCCACGAACCCGAGCCGTCCGCGGACACGAGGTCGCGGAGCTGACCGGCCTCATTCAGATCAAGCGCATCGCGGTTGCCGAATTCCCACCCCTGCGCGGGCCAACCGGTGCCGCTGCCCGGCTCGCCGGGTCTCCGCACCCAGTTGACCATCGTGCCGTTGTCGATCACCGCCTCGACGTACGAGAACGGGATGCCGTAGGTCCCGTCGAGCCGTCGATGGCGGTTGTAGACGGCCGTGTCCCAGTACACATCCCAAAAGCTCGTCGGGATGTGCTTCGCCGCGTCGAGCCGGAAGCCATCGATGCCGATCACCTCCAGCATCCACCGCGTGGCGCGCAGCAGCACGCCCGTCGCGTTCTCCAGCACCGGGTCGCCGGCCATCGGGTCGTTGAGATTGAACGGATAGAACGTCAGCATCGACGAGCCGGGATGACGGCTCGTTCCGGGATTCGTGATCATCTGGGCCGGCAAGGCCGTGTCGCCGTACTTCTTCGCGTTGGCCGCGTTCGGTTGGTTGTAGACCAGGCCCGCCGGGATGTTGTTGGGATCGGACTGCGTCGGGTGGCGAAAGTACAGGTGGTTCTTTTCCTGCGCGATGTCGATCAGCCCGAGCAATCGGCCGTTGTAGAGGTCGTAGCAGGTGCCCGGGCTGGTCGACTGCGGACATCCGCCGGAATACGCGTGGAAGTCGCCGTCGGGATCGACGCCGGTCACCTCAAGCACGAAGCCGGGGTATCCGCCGTTGGCGAGGAACCCGGACGTGTTCTTGTCCCACGTCCCGTTGTGGTTCATGATCCAGTCGACGGTCACCTCGACGTTGGCGCGATGCGCCTCCCCGATCATCAGCCGGATCGACGACTCCGTACCGTAGCGCGTCGGCGCGGACGTTGTGCCCAGATCGAAACGATCGAACACCGCATAGCCGATGTCCGCGGCGCCGCCCTGCCCCTTGCTCGGCGGCGGGAGCCAGAGCCGCCCGTAGCCCGCGACGAACACGTCCGGCATGCGATAGCGGATCGTGTCCCACTTCGCCTCGAAGTACTGGAGCATCGGGCGATCGGGCGGATCCTGCGCCGTGACCGATACGGCAACAACGGCGAGTACGCCCGTCGTCCAGAGCAGAACGCGACGTGAGATCACGTATCGGACTCCTTGCAGTTCAGCCTTCGCCTTTGCGAACGGCCCGGTCGCCACACGGACGGGCCGGGCCGTCGCCAGAATCCCATCGAGCGCCGACCGCCCGCGCTAAGGGCACGCCGGCTCGTCGAACAGCAATCCGACGTACTCCGCGACGTCATTGCCGTTGATGACTCCATCGCCCGTCGCGGGCGGATAAACGTCAGCGATGGCGATCTTGGCCGGATTGGTGTCCAGCCCGACCGCCACGAGCACGAACGCGCTGGCGTCGTTGGCGTTCAGGCAGCAGTCCGGATTGGGGAAAGGAAACAGGTCGCCCTTCCGCTGCTTCTGAAGCGTCGCGAACTGGTCTCCCGCGATCGCGCTGAAGTCGAAGTCCGGATCGCCCGTGCCCTCGTTTCCGAGATTTCCGCTCCCAACCGGGAGGCCGGCCAGGCACTGGTTCGACAGGTACCCGCCGTCGCCTCCGGCCACGATCGCCATGATCTTCAAACGGCACGGCTGCGACGTGATTCCGAGGTCGGCAAACTTGATGACGGCCTCCAATCCGAACGTGGCGGACGACGGCAGCCCGAGCCCGCCCATGTCGCCGATCCCGAGCACGCCGAGGTCATTGGAATTGTCGAAGGCGAACTCGCTGCCGTTCGGATTGTCCCCTCCCGTCAGTACGCCGGAGCCTGTCCCCGTTCCGACGGAACCCATGTAGACCTTGACATTCGTGTACGGCGCGACGTTCGGCTCGAGCAGGTTGAACTTGTCGACGTAGAGCGTGTCGACGCCGCCGGAATCGAAGTTCGACACGACGAACGCCTTCTCAGGCGCGAAGTCCGCGTCCAGCTTGCGGCCTTCCCAGCCGCGCAGCCACGAGAAGTTGTCCGCCGGATCGCCGTTCGAATCGAGCAGGTTCTCGCCGACAGTCGGATCCGCGTCGATGAAGATCACGAGCTTGTTTCCGTTGTCCTCGAGGTTTCCGGTGATGCCCAGCTCGAGCTGGCCCATCGCCTCGTTGACGCGCGCGAACATCTGGTCCAGCTCCGAGCCTTCGGTGTTGTAGATCAGCGTGCCGTTCACCGCGTCGCCGAACGACGTGTGAATCTGCTGCACCGCGACGGCCGTCCCGCCGAAGCCCGCCGGAATGTCCGAACCATCCAGCCCCGCCGCGCCGGGCGTGTTGTACGCCCCGGGCGGATCTTCCGCTTCGGGATAGTCGATCTCCGCCAATTGAAGTCCTGTCCGCCCCGGCAGCATCGTGCCCGGATCGACATACGCATTATCGAAATTCGCCTTCGGCGTCATGAGACACGAGCCCTGATCGTAGGGGTACACGAGTTGATCGCACGGCGCGACCGGGTCGTCGCCCTGGATCAGCGGCGGCAGAATCTGATTGCTCACGGTGCCATCCGGCGCCGTCAGGATCACCATCATCCGGAGCGTCGGTCGGTCGACGTCCGGGTAGAAGCCATAGTAGGCCCGATCAATGCGAATGCGCAACCCCTTGACCGCGCCGGCGGCCTTCTCTTCCTGCGAGCCCGCGCCGGTCCCATCGAGGGCCTCGTTCGAATCGACGCCGACCACGTTGGTCGTGTCCATCCAGACCGAGATCTCCTCGCCGTTATACGGATTCGGATCCACCAGGGTCGTGCTGAAGCAGTCGGGAAGCACAAAGCAGTCCTGGAAGTTCTGCGGCAGGTACCACGAGTCGACGTAGGTCTGCTCGCCGAACCGGTTCACGACGATCGCCGTCTCCGGCTCGAAGCCCGGCTCAAGGACCGTGTTGCCCAGGTTGATCAGCGCCTGCTGGCCGCCGCCATAGCCCGGCAGCGTCGTACTGACCGCCAACAGGTTTGGCGTGCCGGCCACCGGCTCATCGTTCTGGTTCGAGCCATCGATCAGGATGACGATCGACTGGCTCGACGCCAGCTTGTTCGGCAGGTTGCCGACGATGCCGATCCACAAGTCGTTCTGGTCGAAGTTGACCCAGAGCGAATCGAGCTCGCTGCCGACGAGAATCCCTTGCTCCGAAACGGTCTTGTTGTCGCCGAAGCCGGTCGGGTTGACCTGCGTCGCGATAAGCGACCCCGCCATGTCCGACGGGATGCCCGCGCCGTCAATCGCCGACACGCGGGCCGATGTCATCGCGATTGCGGCCGCCGCCGCGACCGCGCACGCCGAGAAACGAATGGAGCACATCGAACTACCTCCTCGCATGTAACGAAGCAATCAATCCCCGCTCCGGATCGAGCGCTCGCCCCCTGTTGGACGCCCATCGCCGGACCGTTCCGCCGTACCGTGCGGGGTCGAAACTCACATGATGGCATCGCACGCGGTGCGGAACGACGTGCGGACGATCCCGCACTCGATGCGATGCTCTTTCCTGCCTCCCGTCGCGGCGCCCGCGGATGTCGGACCTCGCCCTGCCCGGCGCCCGCCGCGTCACGACCCTCTCCAGACTCCGCCGCACCCGAACGCGTCGATCCCAGTGGACCGCCGATCGGCGCGGCGACCGACGTCAGTCGATCGTCTCAACCTCCGAGCTGCGGCTGCCCATCGATCCGGGATAGCGCACCGGCGCGCTGACCGCCGGGCCCCACAGCTTCCAGGCCAATTGCTGCAACGATGGAAAATCGCCGCCCTTCGACTGGACCCACTCCACACGCGTGTCGCAGAACAGCGCGTTGATGCCCTGAAACCCGTGGTTGTCGTCGGGCGTCAGTCCCGTCAGCGAATCCGTCCGGTTGTCGGATTTGTTGCTCTCGTCGCCCATCATGAAAAAGTCCGCCCGATCATCGTTCCGCCACAGCGCCACATACATGTAGCTGTAGTTCTTTTCGGGCGCTCGGATCGAGCGATTCATCTTGGCGATGTCCGCCAGCGCCCGAACCGGAATCGTCGGAAGATTGTCCTGGTTCGGCTGGCTCGCAAGCTGATTGCCCGTCAGATCGCTCGGACAGATGAGGATCTTGGGATCGGGGAGGTACTTCGGTTGCGGTGCGTCGAAATGCGTGTATCCGCGTTCAAGGATGTCGCGCAGGATACCGGCGAACTGAAGCGACCAGCCGTCCGGGCCGTCCGCATTTCGTGTGCCGAGATGCTGGACCGTCGCCAACCGCGACACGGTTGGCTCGCCGTCGGTCTCATGGTCCCAGTTGAAGATGCTCTTGGCGGGGAACCAGCCCTTAAAGTCCTCGGCGTAGTTCCAGAACGCGGTGCCGACCTGCCGCAGATTCGACCCGCACACCGTGCGCCGCGCAGACTCGCGTGCTCGCGACAGCGCCGGCAACAGGATCGAGATCAGCAGGCTCATGATCGAAATGACGACCAGCAATTCAATGAGCGTAAAGCCGCGGCGCGACCGCCGGACGTCCGGCCCCCGAACTCGGAAAACGCCGCCCAGGACCACGATGTCTATAGGAACCCTGCAAGCCGACCCCCGGATTTCTGGAACCCCCGAAAGTTCTCGCATTCGTTGGCAGGACATTTGAATTTCGCCATCGGGTCGGGTATCGTTAAGCGAAGTAAAACCTTTTACTACTCAAGTATACCGGAGGCCAGACCTATTGCAATACGTGCGGCGGAAAAAAGGCCAAATCGTTTCATCACGTTCGGTTCCCGCGATTTCCTGCCTTGTGATCCCCCGTGCAGTTCACGACGTTGGATCGTAACGCCCCTGGGGCCCTGCATTTCATGCAAAAGCGCAAGCATATTACCATCCGTGACATAGCTCGCGAAAGCGGCGCGTCCCTCACCACCGTTTCGCTCGTCCTCAACAAGCGCGACAGCCGCATCAGCTCCGCCACGAGAAAACGGGTCCTCGACGTAGTGGATCGACTCGGATATCGACCCAGCCGCCTCGCGCAGGGATTGCAAGCCCGACGATCGCACATCATCGCGATCCTCGTTCCCGAACTCCGAAACGCCTTCGCCGACGCCTACGTCGGTGAGCTGATCAGCGCCGCCTACGAGTGCGCCGCCAAGTCGCAGTACAAGTTGCTGCTCGAAATGGCCGACCCCGATTTCATCGCCCGCGGCCAGTACCGCGAACTGTTCGATCGCCACTTCGTCGATGGCATGCTCTGCATCGGCGTCACCAGCCGCGATTCGTACCTCGCCGACTTCGAAGACGGACTGCGCCCGATGCTCATCATCAACAACTACATCGACGGGCTCGATCTCAACTACGTGCGCTGCGACTACGAAGCGGCCGGCCGGCTCGCGGCCGAGTACCTGCTTTCCCTCGGGCATCACCGCATCGGACTGATCCGCGGCGCGGTCGAGGTCCGTACGAGCCACGACCTGTGCCACGGCTTCGAGATGGCCCTGAACGCGGCCGGACACTCGCTGCCCGAGTCGATGGTCGTCGATGGCAAGTACACCGAAGAGGGCGGCGCGGACGCCGCGCGCCTTCTACTGAAGCGCGATCCGAAGCTCACGGCGATCTTCGCCGGAAACGATAAGATGGCCATCGGCGCAATGGCCACGCTGACGCACCTCGGACGGCACATCCCCGACGATCTGTCGGTGATCGGCTGCGACGACCTGCGCCAGGCGGCGTACTGCATCCCGCCGCTGACCACGATCCAGACGCCGCTGCACGACCTCGGCTATCACGCGTGCGAATGCCTGCTCGATCTCGTCGAGGGCCGCCGCAGGTCCGTCCGCGAGACGCGGCCCGTCCGGCTGATCGCCCGCGAGTCGGCGGCACCTCCTCCGAAGCCCGGCTGATCCCCATGCGCCCGATCCGACACGCCCATCGATCCAACGTCCCCGCCGAGCGATCCACCGAAATCCGCACGCAATCGGATCCACGAACGACGCATGTGCGCCGCGGCCCGACGATGCGCTTCGCACTGAAGACCGCCACCGTCGCGCTGTTCGCGCTTTTGCATCCGATCGCGCTTGGACAGGCACGCAGCGACGAGCAAGTCTCTCTCGCCGGCTCGTTCAACAATTGGAATGCCGGCGACTCGGAATACCGCCTCACGCGCGTCCGCGACCGCTACGAACTGCGCCGACGGTGGATCTGCGGCTCCTACACCTTCAAGTTCACATTCAACGCATCCTGGAATCGCCATCTCGGCGCGGCGGACGCGGACCGACTCGAGCAGCCCGGCCGCGATATCGAGCTGGCGGTCCCGCAGACCGGCCTGTATACGCTCTGGCTCGACGTCGAATCGCGACGCTGGGGCCTCGAACGCGCGGAGCCGACCCGGCCCGAGCCGGTCCTGATCGTCCGCGGTGCGGCGATGGGCTGCGGCGAGCTTGCGCTGGACGGCCGCGCGAGTCTGCCCGCGCAGAATCGACCGCTCGCGCATGCCGAGTTCACCGTCCGCCGCATGGATTCGATCGAAGCCGTCATGCCGACCCGCCTCAGCGCGAACCTGAACGGCCTCCGCGCGCGCCATACGCTCGACCGGCCGGGCCGCTACGAGGTTTGCCTGCGGCTGGACGAAGGGAAGTCATCCGAGCAGACCTGCGTCACGGTGAACGCCGGACATGGCTGGCTGGCCGAGCTTCGCGGCCGGGATGGCAATACGAGCCGTCTGCAACTCCTGCCGTTGGGCGATGGCCGCTGGGCGGCATCCCTGCCGTCCGACGTGGCACCGCCGACGCAGATCCGCATCCGGCCGGCAGTCGGAAACGAACAAGCCCGGCCGGCTGCGACGCTGGAGGCGCCAGCCTCCTCGACCGGTCCAAGTTGGATCATGTTCAATCCGACCGATCGAGCCGCCGTCGTCGTGCCGGCCCGTGGTCACGAGTTCACCGTACGCGCCGCCGATCTTGCGCTGCCGCCCGGCCTCCTGGTCGAGCGCATCGATGTCGTCGGCGACTTCAACCAGTGGCGAATCGGTTCCGCGCCGATGTACGACGAGCCGGACGACCGATTCCGTCGCATCGTCGAACTGCCTGAAGGTGTTTACGCCTACAAGTTCGTCGTGAACGCCGTGCACTGGCGCGAGGACCCGCGCGCCGATCCGCGATTCCGATCATCCGCTGGCAAGGACAACTTCAACAGCGGAGTGCTGGTCGGCGACGATGCGGCGCGATTCGGGCCGCCGCGTCCAGTCCACGTCTGTCGAGAGGCTGTGCGCCACGATCCATCCCGTCCTGACGACGTCGACGCCCTCGCGGCGGACGTGGCGCGGATCGGCCTGCGCACGCTCGCCGACGACGTCGAGTCCGTTACGATCGAGGGCGACGGACTCGCCGAATCGGTCGAACTGACGAAGTCCGCGACTCGCTTCGGCTTTGACTACTGGACCGCGTTTGTTCAGCATGATGCCCACGGCGCGACGTACGAGTTCGTGTTGCGCGACGGCGACGAAATCTGCCGCCTGGACGACGCGGGGATTCAGCCCGGCATGAAACAGCGCAGACAACCGTTTCGGCTCCGGCCGGACAAGCGTTTCAAAACCCCCGACTGGGCCAAGACGGCCGTCTGGTACCAGATCTTCCCGGAGCGTTTCCGCAACGGCGATCCGTCGAACGATCCGCCGACCGCGGTTCCCTGGCAGCACGAGTGGTTCAAGCTCTACCGCCCGCGCAAGTCCGACGGGTCGATGGCCACCCAGTCGGGGTACCGCGAGCAGGGCCGTTTCTACGACAACATCTTCAAGCGGCGTTACGGCGGCGACCTCCAGGGCGTTCGCGAGAAGCTGCACTACCTCCGCGACCTCGGAATCACCGCGATCTACTTCAACCCGATCTTTCAGGCCGAGTCGCTGCACAAGTACGACGCGTCCGACTACCGCCATATCGATGATCACTTCGCCGTGCGCGACAGCCGCCTTCGCCTGAAGGGGGAAACGGCCGATCCGAAGTCCTGGCAGTGGTCCGACAGCGACCGGCTGTTCCTCGAATTCCTGCAAGACGCGCACCGCATGGGCTTCCGCGTGATCCTCGACGGTGTGTTCAATCACGTCGGCCGCGAGTTCTGGGCCTTCCAGGACGTGCAGCGCGGCGGGCAGAAATCGCCCTACGTCGACTGGTTCGACATCACGAGTTTCAAGCCGTTCCGCTATCGCGGCTGGGACCGCGAGAACGGCGAGCTTCCGCGGCTGCGGCACGTCGAGGAGACCGGACTGTCCCGGCCCGTGCGGGAGCACCTCTTCGCCATCACGCGCCGCTGGATGGACCCGAACGGCGACGGCGACCCGTCCGACGGCATCGACGGTTGGCGGCTCGACGTCGCGACGGACGTGAACGCCAACTTCTGGCGCGACTGGCGGGCGCTCGTCAAGTCGATCAACCCGGACGCGTACATCGTCGCCGAGATCTGGGACCCGGCGCAAGACTGGCTCCGCGGCGACACCTTTGACGCGGTGATGAACTACGAGTTTGCGAAGCGCGCCCAGCGCTTCTTCGTCAACCGCGCGAAGGCGACACGCGCATCGCAGTTCGCGCGCGAACTGAAGGACGCGCTCGCCTTCTACGAAGCCCAGGTCAATCTCGTCCTCCAGAACCTCATCGGCAGTCACGACACCGATCGCATCGCGTCGATGTTCATGAACCCCGATCTCGAATACGACAAGGCCAACCGCCTTCAGGACAACGGCCCGAATTACAACCCCGCGCGGCCCACGCCCGAATGCTACAAGCGCGTCAAGCTGATGACGCTCTGCCAGATGACGTTTCTCGGCGCGCCCATGATCTACTACGGCGACGAGGTCGGCATGTATGGCGCAGACGATCCGAGCTGCCGCAAGCCGATGTACTGGGACGACCTGCCGCCCAACGACGATCCGCACGAGCGGCCCGTCCCCGGCCTGCGCGACTATTTCCGCCGTCTCATCGCCATTCGCAACACGAGCCGCTCATTACAGCTCGGATCGTTCCGGGTTCTCGCCACCGACGACGATCGAAACATCTTGGCCTACTCCCGGACGCTCGGGCGCCAATCGTTACTCGTCGTGCTCAACAACAGCGCGAAGCCCTATCGGGTCGACGTGCCGCTCGGCGGCCTGAAGGACGGCGCCCTCATCCGCCTCGATGACGACCGCGACACCGAGCTGGTCGCACCGCCCGCGAACGACCCCACCGCGCGACCGACGATCCGGCCGCGAGCCGGCGTCGCCCCGCGGTGGAAGATCGACAGCGGCCGACTGAAGGGCGGGACATTGCCGGGCTGGACGGGCGCAGTCTTCGTGCGCGCGGGATCGAAGTTGTAGCCCGGCGCGGGGCGCGGTGAGGCATGTCACGCTCTCGATTCCTCGTCCGGGCGGCGCTGGCGGCACTCGTCCTCTACGCGCTCTACCCGAAAGCCCCGTCGCACCGCGATGTGGCCGGCGGACCACCGGCCACCGAGGTCACCATCTGGTTCAACGGCCCGTACGAGGGTCGCCAGCTCGAAGCGGTCGATGCCTTCGAGCGACATTTCGCCGACCGCAACTACCGCGGCATCCTCGGCTCCGGAGCGGTCCGAACGAACCTGGAGGGCGAGGGCAATCCGCAGCGACTCATGTGCGGCATCGCCGGCGGCGTCCCGCCGGAGGTGGTCGAGTACGATCGCTTCGCCATCTGCTCCTGGGCGGCCCGCGGAGCGTTCCGAGACCTGACCGAGTTCATCGAGCGCGACCGCAGGCTCGTCGAAGAGGCCGAAGCAAGGCTCGCCGCGCTGCGGGCCGCGCCGACTCCCGACGCGGCCGCCATCCGCGCCGCCGAGGCCGAAGCGGCCCGGCGCCGTCGATACCTCGTCGACCCGGCCGACTACTACGCGCCGACGTGGGAGGAATGCCTCTATCGCGATCCCGATCGTCGCCGCAACCCCGACGGCAAGGTCGGCCTGTACGGCATCCCGAACTACATGGACACGCGGGTGCTGTACTACAACACGGACCTGCTGATCCAGGCCGGGCGGGTGGACGACACCGGAAGCCCGCGCCCGCCGGAGACGTGGGAGCAGATCCTCCGCAAGCGCTGGGACGTCGCCGACGCGGAAACCGACGATCTGATCGTCCGCTCTGCGTCGGCCGAATTCACATCGGGCGATCCCGTCCGCCGCGTCCGGCCGGGCGACACGGTCTCGGTCATCGCGGAAAACGGCGCCGTGACGCGCGGCATCGTCGCGGAGGTGCTCGACGCGCACCGGCTGCGCGTGCGTTCGCCCCACGGCAAGAAGCCGCTGTCGCTCCCAAAACGCGCACGGCAGCGCGTGAAGGTGTTCGATCAGGACGGCTATGCGCTCACGCTCACGCGCTGGGATGACGAAGGGCGCCTGCGCTGCATCGGCTTCGAGCCGCAGCACGGCAACGCGTGGTTGTATCTCTACGGCTTTGCAAACGGCGGCGAGTTCATGTCGCCCGACGGCCGCACCTGCACGCTCGATGACCCGCGAATCGTCGAAGCACTCGAGTGGACAACCGACATTTACGATGCGCTCGGCGGTTTCGACAAGTGTGAGGGCTTCCGCAAGGGCTACCAGGAGCGCGCCGATCACCCGTTTTATCGCGGCCAGATCGCCATGTTTGTCAACGGCGACTGGTTCCTCCGCGACCTAGCGCGCTACGCGCGCAATACGCGCTTCGCGACCGTCGCGCCGCCGGTCTTCGAGGCGCGACGCAAGGAAGGCCTGCGCGGCTCCACGTGGGTCGCCGGATTCGCATACTGCATCCCGTCGACGTGTCCGCCCGAGAAGCTCGACGCCGCCTGGGCGCTGATCAAGTTCCTCTCCTCGCCCGAGGGCGGCGCGGCCGTCATGAACGAGCACGATGCGCAGCGCGAGCGGGGCCAGGGCCGGCTCTACGTGCCGCGCCTCATGGCCAACAAGCGCCTGACCGAGCAGCAGTTCCGCCGCTACATCGACGTGCCCGATATGCCCGAAAGCATGAAGCGCGCCATCGCCTCCCACCGCGACGTCCTCGCCTTCGGGCGATTCCGGCCCGTCTCGCCCGTCGGCCAGCTCCTCTGGAACGCGCAGGCCGATGCGCAAAACATCGCGTGGAGCCACACCGTCGAGCCGCGCGCCGCCCTGCAATACCAGGCGCAGCGCGTCAATCGCGGTCTGTCGCAGTTCTTCGACGGCGACCGCGACCGGCCGGCGGTACCCTGGCGAATCCTCACGCTCGCGTACGTCGCGTTCGTCGGACTGATGGCCGTGGTTACGTACGTCCGCTTCCGGCGGCGCCACCGCGCCCGCGGGTTCTATCGCCGCGAGTGGTCCGCCGGCGTGCTTTTCGCACTGCCGTGGCTCGTCGGGTTTATTGTGCTGAGCGGCGGACCGATGGTCTTCTCCGCCGTCATGAGCTTCACATCAACGGACATCATCAACCCTTCTGTCTTCGTCGGGCTGGACAACTACCGCGAGATGTTTACGGTCGATTGGGGCGGAGCCGACCCGGGCGGCAAGGAGACCGTGCCGACCGGCGTGCGCAGGGCGTTGGCCAACACGCTCTTCATGGCCCTCGGTCTGCCGATCAGCATGGCCATCGGACTCGGCCTAGCGCTGCTGCTCGACGCCCGCGTCGTGGGGATGAAGGTCTATCGCACGCTCTTCTTCATGCCCGCAATCATGCCCGTCGTCGCGGCAAGCGTCCTGTGGCTCTGGGTCTTCAACGCGCAAAACGGCCTGCTGAACTACCTGCTCCGCGCCGTCGGGATCGAACATGTCATCAACTGGATGCACGCGCACTTCGACTGGTTCTCGCTCAGCACGCCGATCAGTTGGCTCACCAACAAGTCCACGAGCAAGCCGGCGCTGATCATCATGAACCTCTGGACCGCCGGCTCGAGCATGATCATCTGGCTCGCCGGCCTGAAGGACATTCCGACGCACCTCTACGAAGCCGCCGCCCTCGACGGCGCGGGCCCGATCCGACGCTTCTTCAAGATCTCGCTGCCGATGCTCTCCCCCTACATCCTGTTCAATCTCATCATCGGCATGATCCAGACGTTTCAGATCTTCACACAGGCGTACATCATGACGCCCAACGGCTATCCCGAACGCTCGACCTATTTCTACGTGTACAAGCTCTTCGACGAGTGCTTCTCCTACTTCCGGCTCGGCTACGGCGCTGCGATGGCATGGGTGCTCGTGCTCCTGCTGATCACGCTGACTCTCATCAACATGCGCCTGTCGAAACGCTGGGTCTATTACGCCGGAGAGTGACCGACCATGCACCGCGCGCGACCCGCCTGGCGAAGCCTGATCCTGCACGGCGTGCTGCTGGCCGGCTCGTGCGTCTTCGTCCTGCCCTATCTCTGGCTGCTCGGCACGAGCTGGAAGATGGATAAAGAAGTCCAGAGCGACACGCTGCGGATCTTCCCTCGAACACCCGTCCCGCGGGCCACCAGCCCGTACGTCGATCGCACTACGCACGAGCTCAAGCCGCCCGACGATGTCGATGCGGCGCGGTGGAGCGGAACGCTCTGGCCGCTGCTCCGCGACGAGATCGCGCGCGCGGTCGAGACGTGGATCGACGCCGAAGCGCGCCGCGGCAATCGCCGCCTGCAGGCCCTGTCGCGCTCCGCCGATCACCAGGACGCCGTCGATGAAACGGCCGAAGGCGTCTACGCACGCCTGAGGGCCACGCTGCCGGGCGCGGTGTGGACGCAGGACGACGCGGCCGTCGTTCGCGCCGTGCGGCAGGCCATCGAGCAGCGTCCGCAGATGCTCCCCGACGCGTTCAACCCCGGCTACCGCTACGTCGCACTCAGCCGCGTGATCGTCAAGGACACGAACTACGGCATGCACGACGTCACCGGCCGGACCCCGGTCGATGAGTTCTGGCGGCTCGGGCCGGACCCCGCGGGCGTCGCGCGCCTCGCCTATCGCAGCGAGGACGAGCAGCCGATGGCCGTCGTGAGCTACGACTTCGGCCGGGGCGAGGCGTTCGAACTGGCCGCGGACTTTGAGCTGCCGGTCGAGTTTCCGCGCGGCGGCGACCTCACGGCCTTACCGCCGGCCGCGAGCGATCGGCCGGTCTTCAAGAGCGTCGCGATCGGCGTTCGGCGCGATGAGACATGGCACGAGCTTCGCGCACTGGCCGAGATCAACGGCGAGCTGTACCGCTCCGCCGCCCCGAAGTACCTCGGCGAGGACAGCTTTCTCGAGGATTCTTTCCAGTTGCCCGGCCCCGACGATGATCGACTCGCGCCGAAGCTCTACGTCCGGCTCGAGCGCATCGACGCCGGCCCGCAGTACGACCACGGGCCGAACGTCATGCGTCTGCGCGTGCAGGTCTCGCGCAGCACGCCCGCCGAGGCATACTGGGCCAAGGGCACGGACAACTATCGCGAGATGCTGGCCGAAGTGCCCTTCTGGCGCTACCTGGGCACGAGCACGTTCCTCGCGCTGGCCAACATCGCCGGGACGTGCTTCAGTTGCTCGCTGGCGGCGTACGCGTTCGCGCGGCTGCAATGGCCCGGTCGTCAACTCTGCTTCGCGCTCGTGCTGGCGACGCTGATGATCCCGGTGCAGGTCACGATGATCCCGTCGTTCGTCATCTACCGTCAGCTCGGCTGGTACAACACGCTCGCGCCGCTGTTCGTGCCCGCGTGCCTCGGCATCGACGCGTTCGCGATCTTCCTGCTGCGGCAGGCCATGAAGGGCATCCCGCGCGATCTCGAGGACGCGGCCAAGATCGACGGCTGCGGCTTCTTCCGCATCTACTGGCACGTCGCCCTGCCGCTGATGAAGCCCACGCTGGCGGCCATCAGCGTCTTCACGTTCATGTACGTCTGGAACGACTTCATGGGCCCGCTCATCTACGTCAACGACCAGCGGCTCTATCCGCTGGCGCTCGGGCTGTTCTCATTCATGGCGGGCAAGGAGATGGTCTTCACGCTGATCATGGCCGGTGCAGTCGTCATGACCGTTCCGGTGATCCTGATCTTCCTGCTGGCGCAGCGGTACTTCATCCAGGGAGTCGCGCTGACGGGAGTCAAGGGATGACCGAGCGCCCGCCGCGGACGAGACGTCCGTGCGACGCTCTCGCAATCCGGTCCGGCTACAACCGCAGCGGCGAGTTCATCCGACGCAGGCGGTCGTTCTCCAGGTCGCGCAGCTCGCGCATCGTCAGCACCGGCAGCCCGAAACGCTCGAACAGCCGACGCCGGTCGTCGAGCATCCGCGGATGATCGGTGACGTAGCTCGGCGCCTCCTTGCTGGCCGCCAGCAGGTACTCGAAGAACAGGTCGCGGTCGTCGGCCGAGACGTAGCGGCGCTCGAACTGCGCGGCGTACTCGTCGCGCGTCAGCCCGTGCACGTCGCGCGCCCAGTCGAGCAGCCCGGTCTGATACGCAAGAAACGCGTCGCGGTCGGCCGTGCCGCGCCACAACGAGATGAACGCACGAAGCAAACCCACGACCGCATTCTACACCACGGCCCATCGTCCGGCCGAGCCTCGCGTCGATTCCAACCCGACCAAACCGCCGGGCCCACCTCCGCGACGCTCGACGCGGATATACTGTCCGACGCATGACGGCCCCCTCTCCTCGCGAAACACTCGGCCTCATCGCCGGATCCGGACGGTTTCCACATCTCGTCGCGGACGGGGCCCGCGCGGCCGGCCGGCGCGTCGTCGTCATCGCGCTCCGCGGCTGCGCCGATGAATCGCTGCGCGAGACCGGCGACGTCTTCTACCGCGCGGGAATCGTCCAGGCCGGCCGCTGGATCCGCATCCTCCGCCGCGAAGGCGCGCGCGAGGCGATCATGGCCGGCGCGGTGGAAAAGGCGCAGATGCTGCGTCTGCCGCGCTGGCGGCAGTGGTTGGCCTACCTGCCCGATTGGACTAGCATTCGAATCTGGTATTTCAGGGCCGCCGATCGCCGAAACGACACGCTGCTGCGGGCGGTGGCCGACGCGATGGCCGAGAAGGGCGTCCGCTTGATCGACTCGACGCAGTACTGCCGCGATGCGCTCGCGCCGGTCGGCGTGCTGACGCGCCGACGCCCGACGCCCGCGCAGGGGGACGACGTCGCCCTCGGCTGGCGCATCGCCCGTGAGATGGGCCGCCTGGACGTCGGCCAATCGGTCGCCGTCAAGGACAAGGACATCATCGCCGTCGAGGCGATCGAGGGCACGGCGCGCCTGATCGCGCGCTGCGGCGAGCTGTGTCCGGCCGGCGGCTGGACGCTGGTCAAGACGGCCAAGCCGAACCAGGACCCGCGCTTCGACGTACCGACGGTCGGACCGGCGACGATCGAGCAGATGGCCGCGGCGGGCGGCGCGGTGCTCGTGATCGAGGGCGATAAAACGCTGATGCTCGACCGCGACCGGATGATCGAGGCCGCCGACCGCGCCGGCATCGTGATTGTCGGACGGACGGACTAGCGCCGCGGCGAGCGCGACCGGACGTTCAAGCGCGGGGCGTCGATCCGCGATAGAATCTGTGCGATGCGCGCCGCCGCGTCCGCATCCGTACCGACGGCCGGTATCAGGGCCGCGGCGCATCCATCGATCAGGAGCGACCCGTGCCCAGGTATCTCGTCACCGGCGGCGCCGGCTTCATCGGTTCGCATCTCGTTGAAGCGCTGTGCAAAGCGGGCGAGCCGGTCCGCGTCCTCGATAACTACATCACCGGCAAGCGCGAGAACCTCGCGCCGTTCCTCGACCGCATCGAGCTGCTCGAAGGCGACATGCGCGACGCGGCGACCTGCCGCGCGGCCTGTGAGGGCGTCGAGATCGTGTTGCATCAGGCCGCCCTGCCGTCCGTCCCCAAGTCCGTGCAGGACCCGGTCACCAGCCACGGCTGCAACATCAACGGCACCCTGAACATGCTCATGGCCGCCCGCGACGCGAAGGTCCGCCGCTTCGTCTATGCCGCCAGCAGCTCGGCCTATGGGGAGTCGCCGACGCTGCCGAAGATCGAGTCGATGCGCTCCGACCCGCTCAGCCCCTATGCCGTGCAGAAGCTCACCGGCGAGCAGTATTGCCGCGCATTTGCGAGCGTCTGGGCGCTCCAGACGATCTCACTGAGGTACTTCAACGTCTTCGGTCCGCGACAGGACCCGACCAGCCAGTACGCCGCCGCGATCCCCGCGTTCGTGACCAAAATCCTCCGCGGCGAGCCGCCGACGGTCTACGGCGACGGCGAGCAGACGCGCGACTTCACGTACATCGAGAACGTCGTGCAGGCCAATCTCCTCGCTGCCTCGGCCGATCGCGTCTGCGGCGAGGTCGTCAACATCGCCTGCGGCGAGCAAATCAGCGTTAACCAGGTCATCGCCCGGATCAACGCGCTGCTCGCCACCGCCGTCGCGCCGAAGTACGTGCCCGCGCGGCCCGGCGACATCAAGCACTCCTGGGCCGACATCCGACGCGCGAAAGAAGTCATCGGCTACGAACCGTCCGTGACGTTCGACGAAGGGCTGCGTCGCTCGATCGACTGGTACCGGCGACACCTCGGCTGATCGCGCACCCGTGCGCCCCGATTCACTCCCGCGCTTGGTGCAACCGCACAATCCCGCCGCGCCCGCGAATCGTTGCGACCGATGCGCCTTCCGCTACAATCCGCGAACGCCGGCCGGCCGGGCCGCGGTCGACGATTCCGACGGGAATCCCGGCGAACGATGGTCCGGCGCGCGACGGCCGCGATTCCGCGCACGCACGTCGCCGGAAGGTGCCGAAGGAGGAGACGTTGCCTCGCCGTCCGATACAACTGCCGCACCGGATCGAGTCGCTCTCGATCCTCGATTCGGAGGGAAACGCCGACCCCGCGCTGGATCCCAAGCTCAGCCCGACCGAGCTGAAGAAGCTCTACCGCGCGATGCTCCTGTCGCGGCGACTCGACGAACGCCTGCTGCGTCTTCAGCGACAGGGCCGTATCGGCACGTTCGGCCCCGCGATGGGCCAGGAGGCCGCGTCGCTCGGGCCGGCCTTCGTGATGAAGCCGAACGACTGGTTCATTCCGTCGTTCCGCGAGCCGGCGGCGATGCTCTGGCGCGGCTGGCCGATGGACAAGATCATCCTGTGGTGGGGCGGGCACGAGTATGGCGCGTCCGTTCCGGAGGGCGTGAACGACCTGCCGATCTGCGTGCCGGTGGCGACGCAGTGCCTGCACGCCGCGGGCATCGCGTGGGGCTGCAAGCTCAAGGGCGATCCGTCGGTGGCATTCTGCTTTCTCGGCGACGGCGGCACGTCCGAAGGCGACTTCCACGAGGCCATGAACTTCGCGGGGGTGCACCAGCTCCCGTTCATCTGCGTCATTCAGAACAACCACTGGGCCATCTCGCTGCCCCGTGACAAGCAGTCAAAAGCGCCCACCCTCGTGCAAAAGTGCATCGCCTATGGCTTCGATGGCATTCAGGCCGATGGCAACGACATCTTCGCCATGATCGTCGCAGCCCGCGAGGCGGCCGACCGCGCTCGCACCGGCGGCGGTCCGACGCTGATCGAAGCGGTGACGTACCGGCTCGGCGTGCACACGACGGCCGACGACCCGAAGAAATACCGCTCGGATGAAGAGGTCGAGTGCTGGAAGCCGAAAGACCCCCTCGTTCGCTTTCACAAATACATGGTCCGCACCGGATTGCTCGATGACGCGGCGGTGGAGCTGATCGAGGCGGAGATCGCCGAGGAGATCCGCCAGGCCGTTGAGCGCGCGGAAAAGTACCAGCCCGATCCGATGGACAGCTTCCGCCACACGTTCGCCGAGATGCCGCCGAGCCTCGCGGCGCACGCGCGGGAGTTTCTAGAGTCCATGGCGGCGCTGTCGTCGGACGATGGGACCGAGCAACCCGAGCCGCGGCAACTGGCGGACGCGTAGGTTCGGACGCGCCGCGGGCGCGCAGGAACGCAGGTATGGCGAAGCTCACGATGGTCCAGGCGCTCAATCTCGCCCTCCGCGAGATTCTGCGCGAGGACCCGGACACGCTGATCTTCGGACAAGATGTCGGCAAGGACGGCGGCGTCTTCCGCGTCACCGAGGGACTCTACGACGAATTCGGCGAGGACCGCGTCGTCGATGCACCCGTGGCCGAATCCTGCATCGCCGGCGTCGCGGTTGGCCTGTGCCTGCGCGGGCTGCGGCCCGTCATCGAGATGCAGTTCTCCGGGTTCGGCTACCACGCGTTCCACCAGATCGAGAATCACGTCTCGCGATTCCGGACTCGGACTCGCGGCCGCTATACGTGCCCGATGGTCGTCCGCATGCCGTATGGTGCGGGCATCCGCGCGATCGAGCACCACAGCGAGAGCCGCGAGACAATCTGGGCCCACCTGCCCGGTCTGAAAATGGTCATTCCGTCCGGACCGCGGAACGCGCGGGCGCTGCTGCGCGCGGCCGTGCATGATCCCGATCCGGTCGTGTTCTACGAACCGAAGGCGTCTTACCGCGCGTTCAAGGAAGAAGTGCCCGACGATCCGGAGGACTTCCCGATCGGCAAGGCGGCCGTCGCGCGGCCCGGCTCCAACGTCACGATCATCTCGTACGGCGCTTCGCTGCGTCCGACGCTCGAGGCGGCGGACGAGCTGGCCGAAGAACACGACATCGACGCCGAGGTCATCGACCTCCAGACGATCTCGCCCATGGACACCGAGACGATCTGTGCATCGATCGAGAAGACCGGCCGGGCCGTCGTCGTCCATGAAGCGCCGCGGACCTGCGGACCGGGCGCGGAGGTCGTCGCGCGGATCTGCGAGCGCAGCCTGATGTACCTGGAAGCGCCGATCCGTCGCGTGACCGGCTACGACGTCATCATGCCGTTCTTCGCGACCGAGCGGTACTTCATCCCCGACTCGCGGCGGATCGTGGCGGCGGCGCGTGACGTGGTCACGTTTTAGGCGCGTGCGGCGGCGGTCGCGCGAAAACGCGGAGTAATCACCGATGGCGAAGGAGTTCAAGCTTCCCGACCTGGGCGAGGGTATTCACGAGGCCCAGATCATCAACATCCACGTCAAGGAGGGCGACACCGTCCGCGAGGACCAGATGATCATGGAGGTCGAGACCGACAAGGCCGCGGTCGAGATTCCAGTGCCCTTCGCCGGCGTCGTGTCCAGACTGCACGTCAAGTCCGGCGACAACGTCAAGGTCGGACAGGTGCTCCTGGCCGTCGAAACCGCCGGCGGTGAAGCGCCCCCGTCGCCGACGCCGGCCCGAGCGCCCGCGGCGCCACCCCGCACCGCTCCAGCCACGACGCCTGCACGCGCCCCTGCACCACCGGCCGTGCCGAGACGTGAACCCGCGCCGGCGATCACGGCGTCCCAGCCCGCTCGCGCCGCGGCCGAGGCGACCCGCCGCTCCGAAACCGTCGAGCCGCGCGGGCCGATCCCCGCAGCGCCGGCCATCCGGCGACTGGCCCGGGAGATGAACATCGACCTGACGCAGGTCCGCGGTACCGGCCCGGGCGGCCGGATCGTTCGCGAAGACCTCGAGCGTTATTCGCTCGCCGGTCCCAGCGGCACCGGCGTTGCGCCGCGCCGGGCCGAGCCGACCGCGCCCGCAACGGTCGCTCCCTCGCTGGAGCCGGGGCGACCCGCCTCGACGGAGCCGCTGCCCGACTTCTCGCAGTGGGGCCCGATCCGCCGCGAGGCGATCACGCAGATTCGCAAGACGATCGCGCGGCAGATGGTCCGCTCCTACACAATCGTCCCGCACGTGACGCACTGCGACGTCGCGGACGTGACGGACCTCGAGAACTTCCGCAAACAACAGTCGGCCGCGTTCCAGCAGAAAGGCGCGAAGCTCACGCTCACCGCTTTCGTCATCAAGGCAGTCGCCAGCGCGCTGCAACAGCATCCGATCCTCAATTGCTCCTTCGACGAGGCGGCGGGCGAGATCATCTACAAGGACTACGTCCACGTCGGCGTCGCCGTCGATACGCCGCGCGGTCTCGTTGTGCCCGCGCTGCGCAACTGTGAGAGCAGGAGCCTGGTGAAGATCTCGATGGAACTGGCCGACCTGGCCGAGCGGGCGCGGTCGGCCAAGTTCGAGATCGCCGAGCTGCGCGGCGGGACCTTTACGATCACCAACGTCGGTCCGCTCGGCGGCACGTTTGTCACGCCGATGATCAACTACCCCGAGGTCGGAATCCTCGGACTGGGCCGCACGGCGCTGCAACCGGCCGTCCGCGATGGGCAGATCGTCCCGCGGATGCAGTTGCCCCTCTCGCTATCGTTCGATCACCGCGTCGTCGATGGCGCCGACGCGGCGCGCTTCGTGCGGACGGTCATCGGCTATCTCGAAAACCCGCTCAACCTGCTGCTCGTCTCGTAGCGCGATGGACGCCACGGACCCGGACCCCCGACCGACCGCCGCCGTCGAGTCGCCGCGACTCGTCATCGAACGCGTGCAGCCCGAACTCGACGGCGGGCGCTACGCCGCCAAATCGCTGCTCGGTGAGCCGATCGAGGTCTCGGCCGACATCTTCGGTGCGGGCTTCAGTCTCATCTCGGCGAGGGTCAACTATCGCGGACCGGGAGACTCCAATTGGAGTTTCTCCCCCCTCGTGCACGAGTACGGCCCCGACCGCTGGATCGGCCGCTTCTTGCCCGACCGGATCGGCCGCTGGGTCTTCACCGTTCAGGCGTGGATCGACGCGTTCGGGACCTGGGTCCGCGACCTGCACGCCCGCATCGAGGCCGGACAGGATGTCGCATCCGAGTTGCTCGACGGCGCGCGGATGATCCGCACGGCGCTCGCGGACCGATCGACCCTGCCGGACGCCGCTCGCGTGCTCTGCGATGCGCGGACCCCGATCGACGCTCGCATCCGCGCGGCGGGAGATGCCGAACTGGCGGCGGCGATGGAGCGCACGATCGACGACCGTCTGCGTGCGACGTACGAGCGCGTGTTGCCCATCGTCGTGGATCGCGAGCGCGCCGGCGTCGGCGCGTGGTACGAGTTCTTCCCGCGATCGCAGACCTCGTCGCCCGACCGGCACGGCACCTTCGACGATGCCATCCGCGCCCTGCCGCGGATCGCGGAACTCGGCTTCGACGTCGTATACCTGCCGCCGATCCACCCGATCGGCCGCACGCATCGCAAAGGCCGCAACAACGCCCGCGTCGCCGCGCCGGGCGATCCTGGCAGCGTCTGGGCCATCGGCAACGAGCACGGTGGCCACACCGCCGTCGAACCCGCGCTCGGAACGGTCGCCGACTTCGATCGCTTCGTCCGCGCCGCGGCCGACCTCCGGCTGGAAGTCGCGATCGACTACGCGCTGCAGTGCTCGCCGGACCATCCGTGGATCCGCCAGCACCCGGACTGGTTCCACGTCCGCGCAGATGGCTCGATCCGCTGCGCCGAAAACCCGCCGCACACCTACGACGACATCGTCCCGCTGAACTTCTGGTGCGAGGACCGCGCAGCGCTCTGGAGCGCCTGCCGCGACATCCTGCGATTCTGGATCGACCGCGGCGTGCGGATCTTCCGCGTCGACAACCCGCACACGAAACCCTTCGCGTTCTGGGAATGGCTGATCGCCGACATCAAGGCCGCCCATCCCGACGTGATCTTCCTCGCCGAGGCCTTCACGCGGCCCAAGCCCATGCTCGGCCTGGCCAAGCTCGGCTTCTGCCAGTCGTACACCTACTTCATGTGGCGCAACACCGCCGACGAACTCCGCGAGTACGTCACCGAGCTGGCATCGCCGCGGCGCGCCGCCTCCTTCCGCGGCAATTTCTTCACGAACACGCCCGACAACATCCACGCCTTCCTTCAGACCGGCGGCCGCGCTGCCTTCCGCATCCGCCTGATCGCCGCTGCCACCTTGTCGCCGATCTACGGAATCTGCAGTGGCTTCGAGCTGTGCGAGGGCCAGGCCGTGCGGCCCGACAGCGAGGAACCGCTCGACTCGGACATCTTCCAGATCCGCCCGCGCGACTTCTCCGCGCCGGGGAACATCAACGACGACGTGGCGGCGATCAACCGCATCCGCCGCCGCTTCCGCGCGCTGCAGCGAATGACCAACGTCACGTTCCTTGACCCCGCCCACGCATCGCTGCTCTACTTTCTCAAGGCCGACCCGACCGACGACCTCCTGATCGTCATCAATGTCAACCCACACGACGCCGCCGATGCCCACTTGCCCGTGCCGCTTGACGAGTTGCGGCTTCCCGTCGATCTTCCGTTCGACGTGGAAGATGTCCTGACTGGCGAACGATTCACCTGGCGCGGACCGCGGAGCTACGTGCGGCTGGACCCCGCCGAACGCGTCGCCCACATCTTCCGCATCCTGCGGCCGCCTGGGAGTCGCGCGCGATGACGCAACGCTGCCGCATTACGCCCCGCGGCCGTCGCAGCGCCCGAGCGGAGCCTGCCTGATGCGCATCTGGCCGGGCCAACCGCAACCGCTGGGCGCGACGTGGGACGGCGAGGGCGTGAACTTCGCGCTCTTCTCCGAAAACGCCGAGTCGGTGCACCTCTGCCTGTATGACCACGGCGACGAGGCGAAGGAATCGCACCGCATCCAGTTGACCGAGCGCACCAACTTCGTCTGGCACGCCTATCTGCCCGACGTCCGCCCGGGTCAGCTCTACGGCTATCGCGTCCGCGGTCCGTACGCCCCCGAGCGCGGGCATCGCTTCAATCCCGCCAAGCTCCTGCTCGATCCCTACGCGTCCGCCATCAGCGGACCACTGGCGTGGAACGACGCGTTCCGCGGCGAACTGCCGGGTCACGGCGCGCCGGACCCGGTCGACAGCGCCGCGGCGATGCCCAAGTGCGTCGTCGTCGATTCGGCGTTCACCTGGGGCGATGACCGGCCGCCGCGGATCCCCTGGAATCGCACGCTGATTTATGAGTGCCACGTCCGCGGCCTGACCATGCGCCATCCGGACGTGCCCGCGCCGCTTCGCGGATCGTATCTCGGCCTCGCGTCCGATCCGATCGTCGATCACCTCCAGAAGCTCGGCGTCACGGCGGTCGAACTCTTGCCGATCCACGCAGTCATCACCGAGAAGGTGCTCGTCGAACGCGGACTGACCAACTACTGGGGCTACAACTCCGCGTGTTTCTTCGCGCCGGACGGCCGATTCGCCAGCGGCTGGCTCGGCCAGCAGGTCTCGGAATTCAAGTCGATGGTCAAGACGCTCCATCGCGCGGGTATCGAGGTCATCCTCGACGTCGTCTACAACCACACCGGCGAGGGCAATCACCTCGGCCCGACGATCTCGCTCCGCGGCATTGACAACGCATCGTACTACCGACTCGATCCGAAGAAGCGCCGCGAATACGTCGACTTCACCGGCTGCGGGAACACGCTCAACATGCTTCATCCGCGCGTCATGCAGCTCGTCATGGACAGCCTGCGCTACTGGGTCACCGAGATGCATGTCGACGGCTTCCGCTTCGACCTCGCCCCGGCGCTGGCCCGCGAATTGCACGAGGTCGACCGCCTCGGCCGGTTCTTCGCCATGATCCAGCAGGACCCGGCCCTGTCGCGCGTCAAGCTCATTGCCGAACCGTGGGACCTCGGCGAGGGCGGCTACCAGGTCGGCAATTTCCCCGAAGGCTGGGCCGAGTGGAACGGAAAGTTCCGCGACAACGTCCGCGCATTTTGGCGCGGCGACGATGGCCAGGTCGGCGAACTCGGCTTCCGGCTGGCCGGCAGCAGCGACCTCTACGCCGCGCGCGGCCGCCACACGTTTGCGAGCATCAACTACGTGACGTGCCACGACGGCTTCACGCTGCACGACCTGGTCAGCTACGAGCGCAAGCACAATGAACGCAACGGCCATGACAACCGCGACGGCACCGACCACAACCTGAGCCGTAACTGGGGTGTCGAAGGTCCGACCGATCAGCACGAGATCGTCCAGCTCCGCGAGCAACTCAAACGCGCGTTTCTCGCAACCGTCGCCTTCACCCAGGGTGTGCCGATGATCCAGGCGGGCGACGAGCTCGGCCGTACGCAACACGGCAACAACAACGCCTACTGCCACGACGACGAGTCGAACTGGGTCGACTGGTCGCTCGATGAAGCGCGTCGTGCCCTCCTCGATTTCGCCGTCCGCGTCTTCGCCCTCCGTCGCGAAAACCCGGTGCTGCGCCGCCGCAGCTTTTTCCGCGGCCAGCCCATGCACGCCGCCGGACCGAAGGACCTCTCGTGGCTCCGCCAGGACGGCCACGAGCTGTCCGACGCGGACTGGCGCGATCCGAAGCGTCACGTCGTCGGCATGCTGATCGACGGACAGGCGACCGACGAAGTCGACGAACGCGGCCGTCGCATCACCGGCGACACGCTGCTGCTGATCCTGAACGCCGGCGCGCGCGGCGTGAATTTCCGCCTCCCGACGGCCGCGCAGGGCGCCTGGCGCGAGGTCCTGAGCACGGCGCGAAGCGGCTCACGGATCATCAAGACCGAAGGGTTGAACGTCGCCGCGCATTCACTTAGCCTGCTGAAACTCGAAGCGCTCCCATGACGCCGACCCCCGTCACGACCGCCCGACCGCGGATCGGTGCGCCCCTGGCCGCCGACGACGCCGAACAGCTCGCCCTGCTCGCCGGCGATCACTGCGATCCGCATCGCGTGCTGGGCGCGCATCCGGCCGAGATGGACGGCCGATCCGGCGCGGTCGTCCGTGCCCTGCATCCGGACGCATCGACGGCCGACGTGCTGCTGCCGAGCGGCGAGGCCGTCGCCATGGCGCCCGTCAGCGATCAGGGCCTCTTCGCGGCTTTCCTGCCCGGCGCGACGCTTCCGCTGCAATACCGGCTGCGCTTTCACTTCCCCGGCGGTGCGACGTGGGTCCGCGACGACCCCTATCGCTTCCTGCCGACGCTCGGTCCGCTCGACGAGCACCTGATCGGCGAAGGCACGCATCGGCGACTTTGGGACCGGCTCGGCGCACATCCGCGCCGCATCGACGGCGTGGACGGCGTGGCCTTCGCCGTCTGGGCCCCCAACGCGCGGCGCGTCAGCGTCGTTGGGGACTTCTGCCGCTGGGACGGCCGGGTTTTTCCGATGCGGCAACTCGGCGCGACGGGCGTGTTCGAGCTGTTCATCCCCGCGGTCCAGCCCGGCGCACTGTACAAGTACGAGGTCAAGACCCGAGAGGGGATGCTCCGGCTCAAGACCGATCCGCTCGCCCAGTCGATGGAACTGCCGCCCGCAACGGCCTCGCGCGTCTTCGCCTCGACCTATTCCTGGGGTGACGCCGAGTGGCTCGCCGCCCGCTCCACGCGCGACGCGGCCCGCGAACCCATCGCCATCTACGAGGTGCACCTGGCCTCGTGGGCGCGCGTCGTCGAAGAGGCGAATCGCCCCATGACCTATCGCGAGATCGCGCCGCGCCTGATCGGGCACATGAAGCGCTTCGGCTTCAACTGGCTGGAGCTGATGCCCGTCATGGAGCATCCGCTTGCCGGATCGTGGGGCTACCAGGTCTCCGGCTACTTCGCGCCGACGTCGCGACACGGCTCGCCGGACGACTTCCGCTATCTGGTCGACCTCTGTCACCAGAACGGCATCGGCGTCATCCTCGATTGGGTGCCGGCGCACTTCCCGCGCGACGACTTCGCCCTCCGCCGCTTCGACGGCACCGCGCTCTACGAGTACGAGGATCCGCGGCTCGGCGAGCATCCCGACTGGGGAACGCTGATCTTCAACTACGGCCGGAACGAAGTCCGCAACTTCCTCATCGCCAACGCCCTCTTCTGGCTGAGCGAATATCACGTCGACGGGCTGCGCGTCGACGCGGTCGCGTCGATGCTCTACCTCGACTACAGCCGCAAGCCGGGCGAATGGCTGCCGAATCCGCAGGGCGGTCGCGAGAACCTCGACGCCCTGCGCTTCATCCGCGAGCTGAACGACATCGTTCGTTCAGAGCATCCCGGTTGCCTGATGATCGCCGAAGAGTCCACCGCGTGGGCGGGCGTCACCGCGCCGACGAAGGACCGCGGCCTCGGCTTCCACTTCAAGTGGAATATGGGCTGGATGCACGACACGCTCGAGTATTTCAAGAAGGACTCGATCCACCGCCGCCATCATCAGAACCAGCTCACGTTCGCTGCCATCTACGAATACAGCGAGCGCTTCATCATGCCGCTGTCCCACGATGAGGTCGTGCACCTCAAGCGCTCGCTGCTCGACAAGATGCCCGGCGATACCTGGCAGAAGTTCGCGAACTTGCGACTGCTCCTGACCTATCAATACATGCGGCCGGGCAAGAAGCTGCTCTTCATGGGCACCGAGATCGCCCCATGGTCCGAGTGGAACTGCCAGGCCAGCCTCGACTGGCACCTCGCGCAGGACCCGTCGCGGATCGGCCTCGCCCACCTGCTGGAGTCGCTCGGACGACTTTATCACGCCTCGCCCTGTCTATGGCGCCGCGATCACGAGCCGGCCGGCTTTCAGTGGATTGACTGCGACGATCACCTCCACAGCGTCCTGTCGTTCGAGCGGAACGACGATGCGCAACAGTTGATCGGCGTCTTCAACATGACTCCCGTGCCGCGCGAGGACTACCGCATCGGGGTCAATCGACCCGGTCGGTACCGGGTCGTGCTCAACACCGACGCCGATTCGTTCGGCGGCAGCGGATACCCGGTGCCCGAAACGCACGACACTGAGCCGGTGCCGATGCACCGGCGGGCGCAGTCCATCCGCCTGACGCTTCCGCCGCTCGCAGCGCTCGTGCTTGCGCCGCCGGGCGACTGACCTCGTGCGCGGCTACGCACCGCGCCGCGCCCACCGAAACAGCGCCGATGCACTCCGCGGATTGTCGTAGCGTTCCCGCGCGTCCGGGCGGATCGGCTCCACGCTGGCATCGACGAATACGCCACGGGCCAACCCCTCGCGAATCGCCCGCGCGACCCGCCGGTCCTCACCGCTGTGAAAGCTGATCACGCCCAATCGGCCGCCGGGCGCAAGGCAGTCCGGCGCGACACGGAGAAACTCCGACAGCGCACCCCGCTCATCGTTGACGATCATGCGGATCGCCTGGAAGACCCGCGCCGCCGACTCGCCGGCCGATGCGATCCGACCGCGACGCTTCTTGACTTGCCGCACCAGTCGCGCCAGTTCCGCGGTCCGCGTCAGCGGCGCGGCCGCGCGGCGATCGACGATCTCCTGCGCGATCGCATCCGCATCGGGCTCGTCCGCCAGGTCGCGGAACGCCTCGGCCAATTCGTCGCGCGACAGTCGTCCCAGCCAGTCGGCCGCCGTCAGCGCCCGCCGCGAGTCCATCCGCATGTCGAGCGGGCCGTCGACCTTGTAGCTGAAGCCGCGAGCCGAGTCGTCAATCTGCATGCTCGAGACGCCGAGATCGGTGAAGATGACATCGCATGCCGCGAGTCCTTCGGCCGCCAGCACCTTCGGCAAACCGGCGAAGTTTGATCGATGCAGCGAGATCGATGCGCCAGCACACGCGAATCGCGCCCGCACCCGTTCCAGTTGGGGACCATCGACATCCAGGCCGACCAGGCGGCCGCCCGGCGCGATCCGCCGCAGAAACTCCGCCGCGTGACCGCCGTACCCGATCGTGCAGTCGATCACGACGTCGCCGGGCGCCGGTCGCAGCGCCTCCATGACCGTTTCCACCATCACCGGGACGTGCGTCCCGGCCGGCGTACGCCCCTGCGCGCGGACGTGCACCTGCATCTCGGGGAAGCGTGCCGGATCGAGTTCCTTGTACTTCTCATCGAAGCGGCGCGGATGCGTGCCACTGTAGCGCGGCCGCCGTCGCCACGGCGGCGGATCGGAACCGGGGCCTGCGCCATCGACCGGATCGCCCGTCATGCGTTACCATCCTATCCGCTGAAGTACGGGCCGCCCCTTTCGTCGACGCCGCCGGGTCCGCGATGAGCTTAATTCGATCACATCATCGCCGCTTCGTGCTCACCGCATTGCTCACCGCATCCGCGGCCGGGTGCGACCTGATCTGCGCGCTCCTTCCGCTGCCGACGACGCCCGAGACGAGGCTGATCGTGCCCGGTCCGGCCGCCGTCGGGCCGGCAACGCCGCAGACGGACGTCGTCGCATTCACGCAGGCCTGCCTTGCGGGTCATTTGTCGGACGTGTACTGGCCCGTCTTCGAATCGCCGCCGGACGCGCCGCATCCGGTGGTCATCCTGCTCCAGGGCGCGAACGTCGACAAGCTCTGGTTCCGCGGCGTGGCCCGGACGGTCGCCTCGTACGGCTTCGTCGTCGCCGTGCCGAACTATCTGAGCGCCGTGCCGCCCGGTCTGTTGACGCGCTGGAGCATCGTGCCGGACCTGCTCGATGCGCTGTCTGCCATCGCGGACGACGCCGACTCGCCGCTGTTTCAACGGATCAACGTGTCGAGACTGGCGCTGCTCGGGCACTCGCTCGGTGGAGCGGCGGCGCTCGCCGCGGTACAGAATCGCTGCGAGGCCCCGCTCTGCGACGGCAGAGCGACCCGCCCCGATGCGCTTCGCGCCGTCGCAACCTACGGAACCGACCTGCAACTGCCCCTCGATCCCACCGCCGACGACCCCATCTCGATCGATGGCATCCCGGTCATGATCCTGCGCGGCGACCGCGACTCGATCTCCGGCTTCGCGAACGCCGGACGGACGTACGACCGGCTCATCAACGGACCGCGGGCGCTCGTCTCGCTCATCGGCGCGAACCACTTTGCAATCTGCGACGTGAACAACCCGCCGGGGTCCGTCATCGACCTGGCGCAACCGCAACTCGTGCCGTCTGTCTCCACCGAGACCATCGGCCGCTGGACGGCCATGTTCTTTCGCGCGTTTGTGCTCGGGGAAGACGCGGCGCGTGACTACATCGCCGGCGGCAGCGCCGGTGATACGAACGCGACCGTCATCATCGAATACTGACAGGCTCGTCGCGGACGGTCGACCGACCGGCCCCGTCGCCGCTTCGGGCCCCGTCCACCGCTACGACGCGGCGCGCGAGCGAGTCCGCGGCGCACCGGTCCGCTTGACCGATGCGCGTCGCGCAGCCGACTTCGTTCGGTCCTTGCGCCGGTCGAGCTCCCGACGAACCGCGCGACCCGCCTTGTCCGCCGCGGTTGCGATCACCGCGTGCAAGTCGTCGCCCCTCTCTTCCACGTGGACGAGTCCGCGCGGGCGCACGGTCACCTCGATCGCGCAGATCTTGTCCACGCCGCCGCGCGGTCCGTTGACATCCGCCAAACGCACCGTGACCTGCGTGATCCGCTTTTCAAAACGATTCAGGGCGTACTCCAGCTTCCGCTCCACGTGCAAGCGCGCGGCATCATCCAGCAGCACCTTTCGGCCGAAAATCTCGAGTTCCATGCCTGCCACCTCCCTTGTGGACGAGGGTCCGCTCCTGATCATGTCTACGCTCAGCCGGCCGGATCGATCCAATCAATCCGTCCGGAATCCTCCGATCGCATTCTGGGTTGAATTCCCCGAACGTCAAGCCCCGCACGGCTGTTCACCGCCGCACGGGTCAGGTCGCCGACAGGAGCGACCCCGCGCCGCGCCGGCGCGATAACGCCCGGTTGCCGAGCTGGCCGCACGCCGCCATGAAATCCCGGCCCTTCGTGATGCGGCGCTTGCAGAATTGCCCGGCCGCTTCCAGCCAATCCAGAAACTGCGTGACCGACGCCTCGCTCGGCGCGGGCCAGGGCGAATCGCGCCGCGGGTTGTACGGAATGACGTTTACGCAGCAGCGGATCGGCCGACAGTACTCGGCCAGCTCCAGCGCGTGTTCGTGAGCGTCGTTGACGCCGGGTATCAGCACGTACTCCATCATGATCGCCGCGCCGCGCCGCATCGGATACGCCAGCAACGCCTCGCGCAGCGCCGCCATCGGCGATGAGCGGTTGATCGGCATGATGCGCGATCGGATCGCGTCGTTCGGGGCGTTCAGCGAAACCGCCAGGTTGATACGACGCCAGCCCACCGCCGCCAGCCGCCGGATGCCATCGACGCGACCCACGGTCGAGAGCGTGATCCGGCCCTTGGCGATCGACAGACCGAACGGATCGTTCAGCACCCGCACCGCCTGCACGACCTCGTCGAAATTATCGAACGGCTCGCCCATGCCCATGAACACGACGTTTCGGACCGTCGCGCCGAAGTGTCGCCGCGCGGCTACCGCCTGCCCGACGATCTCCGCCGAGGTGAGGTTCCGCAGCAGCCCGAGCTGACCCGTCTCGCAGAACGTGCACCCCATCGCGCAGCCGACCTGGGACGAAACGCAGAGCGTCTTCCAACTCCGATGGGCGCCCCCCATCGGGACAATGACGGACTCCGACTCCAGTCCGTCCCCCAGCCGTTGCACAAACTTGGTCAGTTCGCCATCGCGGCGATCCCGAACCATCGGCGAAACCCACGCCGCCGACGCCGCACCGCCGCCGAACAGGGCGGCGTAGTCCGCGCGGACGGCCGGCTGCCGCCGCACATCGACACCGCGATGCGCCGCGTATTCGCCAAAGGTCATTCCCAGCGGATTCGGACTCTCCAATCTTAGGTGCACGCCAACATGTTACACGCCGACGCCCGTTCCGGCCGCGCGGAATCCACGACGCGGTTGGATCCGGCGCAACGAGCATGCCCCCGGCCCGCAGCAGAATCGGCCGACCTTTTTGTAAACCCCCGCCCTCACGCGACCGACGTGAAGGGACCGGCGACATTGAGGCCGGCATTCCGCGAGAAACCAGATCAGGGAATTCCCGGCCCTGGGGGGGAGGGCCGGGTTTCTCCGCGCGCCAATCGCCGTTCCGCCCGTCTGATAATCAATGCCGTTTGTCCGCACCCCGCGCATATCGTATTTGGTTTCACAGTCGGGGGCCGACACGATCGCACACGTTCGCGCTGCGCTTCCGGCGTGACATCCTGTAGGTGGAGGATCGTGGAATGGCAGCCGAAGCTGCAGCAATCGTCCCCATTGTCTCCGCGATGCGGCGCGAAATCGCCAAGTTCGTCGCCGTCACGCGCCGCGGCGCCGCATGCGACGCCTACCTCGGCCGGCGGCGCACCCGACGGCATCACCGGAGCTGGCCCCTGCTCGTCACCACGCTTCAGCCGCGCGGACAATGCGACGTCAGCGTCGCACTGCACAACGCCTCGGAACTCGGGCTCGCGTTCCACTCCGCTCAACCCTACTCCGTCGGATCCTACGTCGCCGTCAAGCTCTTTTGGCACGATCCGCACGCCCACCGCGTGCCGGCCGTGGTCCGGCATTGCACCGCCGAGGCCGGCGGCTATCTCGTGGGCTGCCAGTTCGACGTCGAGGACGAGATGTGGTGTCGCCGCGCGTGCGACGTGCGGTCACGCTGGTACGAGGGCTGATCCGCAGCGCGCGGTCGTCAGCGCGCCGCACGCTCCGTCGTCCGCGGAAAATCGAGCCTGAAGCGTGTCCCGACGCCCGGCTCCGAATCCACCTCGATCCGGCCGCCGTGCAGCAGCACGATACGCCGCGTCGTCGCCAGCCCCAGTCCCGTGCCGCCCGGCCGCGTCGTGAAATACGGCTCGAACACGCGCCGGCAGACGTCCGGCGCCATGCCGCAGCCCGTGTCGATCAGCTCGATCCGTGCCCACGCGCCCTGGTCCGTGACCGACACGATCAGCGTCCCGCCGCCCGGCATTGCCTGCCGCGCGTTCATGAACAGGTTCAGCAGCGCCTGACGCACGAGACCTTCGTCGAGCGGACAGACCAGCGGATCGTCCGACAGGCGAACGTCAAGCCGCATTCCGGCCGCCCGGGCCTGCGGTTCGAAAAACTCGGCCAGTTCCTGAATCACGACGCGCAGGTCGACGTCCGCCAGCGCCGGGCGATCCTTACCCACGAACCCGAGATAGCCGTCGAGGATCTGGACGACGCGATCGACTTCCTTCAGCAGGGTGCCAAGCCGCTGCGTGCTGCGGCGGCAGACCGCGGCCAACTCGGACGGCGACACGTCGCGATCGGCCAGGGCCCGCCATTCCTCGGCGAGCAACTGGAGATTGACGCGCAGCGTCGAGAGGGGATTGCGGACCTCGTGCGCCAGTCCGCCGGTCGCCTTCGTGAGCTCCACGAGCTGCGCCGCGGCGCCGCCCGCCGCTTGCGGCGCGGAGGCGGACCCGTCGGGTGTCATCGTCCGACCTCCCCGCGATCGACCGTCAGGGACCGACCGGCCGCGGCGATCAGGCGGACGCGGTCGCCTCTTCCCGCATGGCCTGCTTGCGCGACAGCTTGATCCGGCCCTGCTCGTCGACCGCGATCACCTTGACCTTCATCATGTCGCCGACCTTGCAGACGTCGCCCACGCGCTGCACGTAGTCGTTCGACAGCTCGCTGATGTGGCACAGACCGTCCTGGCCCGGAACGACTTCGACGAACGCGCCGAACTCCTTGATCGACGTGACGCGCCCCGTGTAGATGCGGCCGATCTTGACCTCTTCGGCGATGGCCTCGATCGCGGCGCGGGCGGCCTCGGCGCCTTCGGCGCTGAGGCACGAGATATACACCGTGCCGTCGTCGCTGATGTCGATCGTCGCGCCGGTGGATGCCTCCAGCCCCTTGATGCCCTTGCCCGCCGGTCCGATGACCTTTCCGATCTTCTCCGGGTTGATCTTCACGGTCAGCAGGCGCGGAGCGTACGCGCTGATGTTCGGCCGCGGCTCGCGCAGCGCCCCGAGCATCTCGCGCAGGATCGCGCGTCGCGCCGTCTTCGCCTTCTCCATCGCCTGGCAGATCAGCTCATGCCGCAACCCGCGCGTCTTCAGATCCAGTTGCACCGCCGTCACGCCCACCTGCGAGCCGGAGACCTTGAAGTCCATGTCGCCGAAATGGTCCTCCTCGCCGAGGATGTCCGTCAGCAGCACCTCGCGCTTCCCGTCCGACACCATGCCGATGCTGATGCCCGCCACCGGATGCGCGATCGGAACCCCGGCGTCCATCAGGCTCAGCGTCCCGCCACACACCGACGCCATCGAGCTGGACCCGTTCGACTCCATGATGTCGCTGACCACTCGGATCGTGTACGGGAACTTCTCCGGCGAAGGCAGCACGGCCTCCAGCGCCCGCTCCGCCAGCGCACCGTGGCCGATCTCGCGCCGGCTCGGACCCATGATCCGCCGCACCTCCCCGACCGAGAACGGCGGGAAGTTGTAGTGCAGCATGAACTTCTTGCTGTATTCCTCAAGCAAGTCGTCGACGAGTTGCTCGTCGCGCGACGTCCCCAGCGTCACCACGACCAGCGCCTGCGTTTCGCCGCGGCTGAACAGCGCCGATCCATGCGTCCGCGGCAGGACGCCCACCTCGCACTTGATCGGCCGGATGTCGTCGGTCCCGCGCCCGTCCGGACGAATGCCGTCGTTCAGAATCGTCTCGCGGACGACTCGCTCCTCCAGCCGCTGCAACTCGGCGTACACCTGCCCCCGCGTGTACTGCGGTTTCACCGCGTCCTTCGGCGAGATCGTGTCCATCACTTCGGTATAGACCGCCTCGACGGCCTCGTTTCGGGCCTGCTTCGCCGTCGTGCGCTTGGCCGCTCGCAGCTTCGCCTCGGCCATCGACGCCACCTTCTCGCGCAGCTCCGTCAGCGGCTCCGGCGGCGTCCATTCCTTCTTCGTGCCGACCTTCTCCGCCAGCTCGTTGATCAGGTCGCACACCTCGCGGATGACCTCGAAGCCCGCGGCGATCCCACCGGTGATCACGTCCTCCGGCAACTCCCGCGCGCCCACCTCGATCATGTTTACCGCGTCGCGGTGCCCGGCGAGGACGATCTCCAGGTCCGATTCATTCCGCTGAAGCACCGTCGGATTGATGATGTACTCGCCGTCCACGCGCCCGACGCGGACCGCCGCCGTCGGTCCCTCGAATGGAATCTTGCTGACGCACAGGCACGCCGACGCCCCGATCATCGCCAGGATGTCCGGATCGTTCTCCTGGTCGGACGACAGCACCATGCACTGAATCACCACCTCGTCCATGTACCCGTCAGGGAACAGCGGGCGGATCGGCCGGTCGATCAACCGCATCGTCAGAATTTCCTTCGTTGTCGGCCGCCCCTCGCGCTTGAAGAATCCGCCCGGGAACTTGCCCGCCGCGTACATCTTCTCCCGGTAGTCCACCTGCAACGGGAAAAAGTCGATGCCCTCGCGCGGCTTGCCCGTCACCACCGTCGCCAGAACCACCGTGTCGCCGTACCGCACCGTCGCGGCCCCGTGCGCCTGGCGAGCCATCTTCCCGGACTCGATCGACAGCAGCTTCCCGCCGATCTCTTTTTCGACTCGATACGTCATCATGATTCGGTCACCCTGTCCTTCCGACAATCCATCCGTGTTTCCGACAAACACAACTCACTTCACACGAAACTCCTCGGCGGCCGGTCGCGCCCCGCGCGCAGCGGCGTCCGCCCGGGCGCGGCGATCCCCGCCGCGCCGATCGTTCCCATTCGCATCAACTCGCTGTTGCCAGAGAAAAGAAGGGGGAATTCGGACCGATCGACCGACCACCGACAATCGTTACTTTCGCAGTCCCAGCTTTCCAATGATGTTCTGATACCTGTCCCGATCCAGCGCCGTCAGGTACTTCAGCAGCCTCGAGCGCTTTCCAACCATCTTCAACAACCCGCGCCGCGACGAGTGGTCCTTCTTGTGCGTCTTCAGGTGCTCCGTCAACTGCGCGATCCGTTCCGTCAACAGCGCAATCTGGACCTCGGGCGAGCCCGTGTCCTTCGCGTGAACCCGATAGCTGCCCACCAACTCGGTCTTGCGTACCTGTGCCAGTGCCATCGCGCCTGCGCTACTCCAGATTCCCCGCGACGCCGCGGACCTCAGTTGGCCCGAACGGGCCAGAAAACGAATGCAATAAGGTAGCGACCCCCCGTCCCCGTTGCAAGGGCGAAATCCAAGTGCCTGTCGGAATTGAACCTGCGCCGGACGCCTAAGACGCCGCAGGCGCCGACAGCAGCCGCGCCGCTGTGTCCAGCAGCCGATCCATCCGGAACGGCTTGTTCAGATAGTCGTCGACCCCCATCGACCGCGCGTACGACTCGTGACGCTTCCCTTCGTTGCCCGTAATCATGATTACGAACGGCCGCTGGCCCTTCACCTTCTTCGGCTGGAGCTTCTCCAGCACCAGAAAGCCGCTCCGCTTCGGCAGCATGATGTCCAGCACGATCAGGTCCGGATTCACCTCGCGGACCAGGTCGATCGCCGCGTTGCCGTCCGCTGCGGTGCGGACCGTCGCCCCCGAGTCCACCAGCGCAAGCTCCACCGCCGAGCGGATCTCCTCGTCGTCATCGACCACGAGGACCGATTTGCCTTCCAACGTCGCCGTCATGGGGGGAACCTCCTGGCTCGCGGGAGAACGTCAAGTATACCCCCTGTGAATCCCGCGGGGCAAGCGTGACATTCACCCGTCCGCGGCCCTAGAGTACGGCCCGAAGATGACCACCGATCGAACAAGCCGGTTAAACCGCATCCGTATGGCCCGCCGCGCCGCCGTCCGTGTGACGCTGATCGCCCTCGCCCTGACGTGCCCGACCGGCTGCCCCGTCACCACCTCGCTTCCGACCGAATCCGAGATTCAGGACGCGCGCCTGCCCGCCGGCGGCCGCTACTACCTCTACGTCCCGTCCACCTACGACCGCAGCCGCGCCTACCCGCTCGTCATCGCATGCCACGGCACCAACCCGTGGGACACCGCCTGGGCACAAATCCGCGAATGGGCGCTCTTCGCCGAACGGAATGACGTCATCGTTGCGGCGCCCTACCTTCAGGGCACGCGCGGCGACTTCCGCCCGTCCGCCGACCAGCAACTCCGAAAGCAGAACGCCGACGAACAGTTCATCCTCGACCTCGTCTCCGCACTCAAGGCCTCGCGGAACATCGCCGAGGAAAAGGTCTTCATGACCGGCTGGTCGGCCGGCGCGTTCGCGATTCTGCACACCGGCCTGCGACACCCCGACGTCTTCCGCGCCCTCGCGATCCGCCAGGGCACCTTCGAGCCATCGTACATCGACGTCGATCCCGATCGACTCGACCGTTGGCAGCCGATCTTCATCTATTACGGCCAGACCGATCCGCTCCGCACCGAGGCCATTGCGTGCACCGACTGGCTCCGCGAGCGAAACATGTTCGTCGAGCGCATGGAACTGGCCGGCAGCCACCGCCGCCTCGACGTCAAGCTCGCATGGGATTTCTTCGAGAAGATCGTCCGCGAGCGCCCGTGGATCCGCCTGCGGGCCGTCAAGACCGATCGTCGCAATCGCATGCTCGTGCACTTCCTCTGCGACGCGAAACCCGAGGCGCGGAAATGGCACTGGGAATTCGGAGACGGCGAGACCTCGAATGAACAGAACCCCGCACACGTCTACGCCGCGCCCGGGCGCTACGACGTCGCGTGCACCGTTACGCTGAAGGTCAACAAGGCCTACCGCCGGACGACGACGGTCCAAGTCGGCCCGCCGACGGACGCACGGTAGCGCGGCGATCGGCCGGCGACACAATCGCGGATCGGATGCGGGATCAGGCCGTGACCGGCGAGCCCTGGACGCTCAGCCGCGCCGGGACCCAGCGCCGCTGGAACAGCCCGAAGGCCTCGCGGATCGTCTCGGTGCGGACGCTGCGGTGGAGCCGCACGCCGTAGCGCTCTTCGTCGCGCGGCGCCTGCACGCGGGCCATGCGCTTCCACCCCGAGTTCATGCCGTGAATGAACATCGCGGTCGTCAGCGACCGCGTTCGCCACAGCGTGCGGAGCGTGCGCTTCCAGACCCAGTTCTCCCGCGCCGCGAGGTTGCGCAGCTCGTAGATGCACTCGTCGAGCTTCGCCGCGGTCATGTTCTTCGGGTGATAGACCGTCTCGACGAACGTGTACCGCTCCCAGTCCTGCGGGTAATTGGTCGCGAAGACGCGGCCTTCGGCCATGTAGCGGTCGTACATCTTCGTGCCCGGCAGCGGCGTCAGGTTGGTAATCTGGATCGTGTCGATCCCGAGCTGCACGGCCTGAAGCGCCGTCGCGGCGACCGTGTTCTCGTCATCCGCGTCGGCCCCGATGATGAACCCGCCGAAGACCGACACCCCGTGCCGCTGGAACCCGCGCACCAGCGTCTGGTAGCGCTCCAGGTTCTTGCGGTTGATCCCCTTGTGGAACTCCTTCAGGTTGTCCGAGTTGAACGTCTCGAAGCCCACGAGCATCCCGACGCAGCCCGCCTCGGCCGCCAGCGACATGCCCGCCGGATCGTCGCCCATGTTGATCGTCGTCTGGCTGAACCACAGCCGCGGCGCAAACCCGAGCCAACGCCGCAGGCGCGGCGCGCGACGCAGCGCCGCCGCGATCCGGTTCCGCCGATGACCTTCGGCGATGATCTCGCGCAGGAGCTGCTTCGCCCAGATCGCGTGACGTTCCCCCACACCGAAGAAGTTGTCATCCACCACGAAGATGAACGGCTTCGTCGTCGAGAACCACTCCTCCACGATGTCTTCCGTCCGACGCCGCCGAATCGGCGCGCCGTTGAAGCTCGTCACGCTGCAATACTCGCACCCCACCGGACAGCCGCGCGACGTCTGAATTGCCGAAACGTCGTACTGCCCGTTGATCGGCTGCAACTCCTGGCGCGCCCGGCCGCGGCCCGCAACGTCGAGATCGGGCAGGCCGCCGCGATAGAACTTCTGCAATCGCCCCGCGGCCGCGTCCGCCAGGATCTGGCCGTAGATCTCGTCGCACTCGCCGATCGCCACCGAGTCGAAGTGCTGCGCCGACTCCTCCGGCACGGCCGACGCATGCGGCCCGCCGAGGATGCACGGAATCCCCTCCCGGCGGCATTGCGCCGCGATCTCGTAGGCCCGCGTCGCGCCGCTCGTGTACGACGTCAGTCCGACGAGGTCGTAGTTGCCGCGCCGGATAACGCGATCGGTGCAGTCATTGCCGAAGATCTCATCGATGATGTCAACGTGGTGCTCGCGCGGCGTCAGTTGCGCCAGCACCTGGAGTCCGAGTTGCGGGATCTTGCTGCCGATCGTGTGATAACCCTGCGTGCGGCGAGCGATTGGATTCACGAGAGCGATGCGCATGGTCTGGTGCGTCCTCGATTCGGCGAGCGGCGACAGAGCGTGGTTCGGATGAGCTTGCGGGGGACGTCCCGATCACCGCGCCAACTGATCGTCCGTCTCGAGCGCTGGCAGGCCCGACGGTCGAACGCTGCTCGACCGCGGAAACCTCGCGCCCGGCCCGAAATCGTAAGGCGAACTCTAGACGCCGCGCAAGCGCTTGTCAACACCGGCGGTTATGGACGTCCCGACTCCCGACGAAACGCACGTGCAGACGAGAATTCCCGGCCCGAAAACGGCACGCGGCGGCGATCGTCGCAAAATGATCGCCGCCGCGTGGCTGCCGGAGTTCCGGCATCGCAGAGAAGGAGGAAGTAGAGGCCCGCTTTCGGGCCCCACACCCTGTTTACGAAGCTCGCAAAAACCCGGTTCGGATGAAATTCCTACGTCGTACATGCCCCCCCGAAGGCGTCCTTCGCGGCCGATATCAGGCCCCGCCCGGTTTCGGGGCGCGGCCGTCGAGGTGGGCGTGCGCCGCCGCCAGGAGCCTGTGGATCACGTCGTCCATCGAGGCGTGCCGCACACGGATCCCCGCCGACTGCGCATGGCCCCCGCCGCCGAAATGCTCGGCGATTTCGAGCACCGAGGTCTGCCCCTCGCCGCGGAGGTTCACGCGGATCACCCCCGCCTCGCCCTCGGTGAACAGCATCGCGATCCGGATCCCCTTCAGCGCGCGGGGGATGGACACTTGGTCGTCGATGTCGTCAGCCGAGCAGCCGGACTCGGTAATGTCCGCGTACGACAGAAAGCTGTAGGCGATCCGTCCGTCGTCGGTCACGTGCGTGTGGTCGTACACGCGTCGCAGCAGCTCGAAGTCGTGCCGCCCCTGCGATCGGCAAAGCTGTTCGCCGATGTGCGAGACGTCCGCGCCCGCCGTCAGCAGTTCCGACGCGATCCGCAGCTCCTCGGCCGTCGTGTTCGGCAACGAGAATCCCGCCGTGTCGCCGTGCACGCCCGCGTACAGCAGCGACGCGACCGTCGGCGAGATCGTCCAGCGCATCAGCGAAGCAAGGCGATAGACCATCCCGCTCGTGCTGGCCGCGTGCGGATCGACCCAGTTGTGCGTGGCGAAGTCCGGGTTCGTCATGTGGTGGTCGATGACGAAGCTCGGCAGATGCGCCAGCGCTTCGAAGCCGCCCTCAACGTTCGATCGCTTTGCCGACGCCGTGTCGACGACGATCGCCGAATCGGCCTCCGCTGGCACGTGCTCGACGACCAGGTCCCGATCGCATAGATCGAGCATGAAGTGCAGCTTTTTCGCCGTTCGGCGATGCGGCAGGACCGCCACTGCGCCGACCGACCGCGTCCGGAGCACCTGCGCCAGCCCGAACATCGATCCCAGGCAATCCGCGTCCGGCGTCACGTGGCCCACGATCACCGGGCGGCGGACGCGTCCGAGCGCGTCGAGGAACCCCTTCGATGGATCGGAGCGACGTCTGGATTCTTCCCGAGCCCCCGCGCGTGTTGATGTCTGCATGCCCGGGAGTGTATCCGCTCCCGGTCGACTCGACCACGACGCCGGCCGTGCCGCTAGGCCGCTGGCTCCACCGCGAGCGGTCGACGCCGCGTGCGACGGTCAATCGCCGGCACGAACGTGTTCATGATCAGGATCGCCCAGTAGCATTCGCCTTCCAGCACGCCGTACAGGCGCATCAGCATCGCGATCACGCCCACTCCGACGGCGAAGTACCGCTGTCCGCGAACGGTCAGCGGGCCGGCCAGCATGTCGCCCGCCAGCAGAAACGCGCAAAGCATGAGCTGTCCGGCCGTCACGTGATACAGCACGTACGCCGCGCCGACCGGCACCTTGTCCTCGACGACCAGTGCGGGCAGCCATTGCATCCGAAGCGCGCCGGAGCTGTGCGGCACGGCGACCGGCAGGATCGCCGCCGTCAGCGCCGCCGAGGCAAGCACGCAAACCGGAACCTGCCATCGAAGATGACCGCGATAAATGAGGTACATGCCGACGACGACCAGCGCGATGGTGCACGATTCGCCGACTCCGCCCGGCACCGTCCCGAGCACCGTGTCCTTCCACGGCGGCAGGTAGTCCCGCAGGAGCGTCGTCCACGGCTCCGCAAATCCAACGTCGAGCGATCCCGACGCCATCCGACGGAGCACCTGCACCGGTCGCTCCAGCAAAAACGCCTCCGCCCGCGGCGAATCCTCCAGCGGCGTATTCGACCAGCCCTGGTACGACTCGGCCGGAATCGAGACGGCGGCGGAGATCTGCCCGACGAGTAAGTGGCCCGGCGCGAGGATCGGCGTCTGCACGAGACCCTGCGAAAACGAAAGGTGCTGGGCGAAGAGAAACTGAACGATCACCCGACCCGCCACGGCCGGGTGCCACAAGTGATGCCCGAAACCGCCGAACATCCACTTCGCAACCAGGATCGCGAGGAATCCCCCCGCGGCTGCGACGAACCATGGCGCCGTCGGCGGCAGCGTCAACCCAAGCAGCACGCCCGTCACCAGCGCGTGCATCAGTCCGCCCGGCACCTGCCGCATCGCCAGCGCCGACAGCGACGCCTCCGTCGCCAGCGCCGTCAGCGCCGCCACCGCGATCACCTGCGCCGCCGAAAGGCCGTACAGCACGATGCCGGCCAGCGCGACGATCATCGTCGCCATCGTCCACGCCGCGAGGATCTGCGCGTGGCTCTGCCCCGACCGGACGAACGGCGCGCCCGGCATCCGCCAGCCCCAGCCTCGCGGATTGCGCGTCTCGACCGCGCTCGCGGCGTTCCCCGTCATGTCGGCACCTCGGCACGTGACGAAAACCGCGCGCGGCTCCGCGCGATCGACTCGGCCAGGGGCAGCTCGGCCGGGCAGACATACGTGCAAAGCCCGCAATCAATGCAGCTCCGAAGCGCCAGCAGCTCCTCCGCACTGCACGCCGACCGGCCTTCGAGCTGAACCAGCGACGTCGGATCGATCCCGACCGGGCAGTCCTCGATGCACCAACCACAGCGCACGCACGGCACCGGACCCGGTCGCGGCGCGGCCTCCAGCGCCAACACCGCCGTGTCGAGCACCGACACCACCGCGTCGGATCGCGCCACCGCCACGCCCGTAAGCGGCCCGCCCGAAACGACGCATTCCACACCGTCCGACGCCTCCGCTCGCTCCAGCACCCGCGCGATCGGCGTGCCGATCGCGACTTCGTACGTCCCCGGCCGTGCCACCGCGCCGCCCGCGACCGTCAGCACGCGCGTCACCGGCGGCCGGCCCGTCGCCATCCACTGCGAGAACGCCGCCAGCGTGGCCGTTGAGATCACGCAGACCCCGGCGTCGATCGCCGAACCGCCCGCCGCGATGCGGCGATCCAGCAGCACGTGGATCAGGAGCAGCGGGTGACACTGCGGGTACTTGTCGGGCAGCGGAACGACCTCGACGCCGCTCGTCCGCGCGATGTCGCGCAAACGGCGGACCAGCCGACGATGACGCTGCGACACCGCCAGCACGGTCCGCCGGAACCCGCCGACCTCGCCCAAACGTCGCGCCGCCCCCACCGCCTCCACACCGCGCTCAACGAGCAATCGCAGAGCGACGGTCAGGTACGGCTCCGTCTCCAGCCCGTTGATGATTAGGACGTCGGCGCGCGCGGAACGGGCCGAGACGAGCACCGCATGAAGGCTCCGCCCGGATCGGTCACACATGATCCCGGCCGACGGAAGCGCTTCGCGCACCTCCTCCGCCGCGGTCGCGCTCGCGAACGGCCGAACCTCGGCCCACGCATCACGGCCGTCAGGCTCCAACACCGCGCAGCGCACAAATCCATGCCACGCCGTCCAGACGCGATCGAACCGCGCCAGCCGCCCGCTCGTCGGCGCGTAAACCGCCGCCGATCCAACCGATCCACCGCCCGCTAGCAACTGGCCCCCGAGCACGCTCGCGGACGCCGTCACAACCGGCTCGCAGGCCTCATCGCCGCGAACCTGCAACGGCACCCACAGCGTCTCGCCGACCGCCATCCGTTCAATCGGAAGCCGCGCCGTGCGTGCCCGCTCGTCCGGCAGGTACAGCCCGCCGTCGAACGCCTGATTCCAGCTCATCCAGTCCGCGATTCGCCGCATCCCGCGCCGGCCTCCAAACGCCGGCGCGATAATACGCCACCCTACAGAGCATCGTCGATCCACCCCCGCCGCCCCGTGATCTCCCGTGACCGGCCCGGTCGCTGTCTGCCAATGTGACACGCGGCACGCGAATTTCGGGCCGACCAGTCCGCTTTTCTCGGCTGACGACGCCCCAGGCGTGGTCGCAAACCGACGCGGTCTGGCACGGGGTTTGCAAACACAGTCCTTGCGTGAGCCACGCAATTTCCGCGGCCGGCGTCAGCGCCGCGGCGCATGGCCGAACTCCCGACCTGTCGGTCCGCCGACGTCAGGCGACCGAAGGCCGGTCACAGGTCGGCCGGATTGAGGTTGAAACGGAGTACGAAAGAGAGGAGACCCAACCATGATGCTGTCTCGAAACACGGTGAATCCGATCCATCGGTTGCGGGACGAGATCGACCAGCTCTTCAGCGACGTCCTGCCGAGCTTCCAGACCTGGGACCCGTTCGGCATGTTGCCGACGCGCGGTTTCCCCGCGATGAACGTCTGGGAGGATCCCCAGAACATCTACGTCGAAGCCGAGCTGCCGGGCCTGAAGATGTCTGACATCGAGGTCCTGGTCTCGGGCGATGAACTGACCATCAAGGGTGAGCGGCGAGACACCACGCCCGAGTCGGCGTCGGTCCATCGGCGCGAGCGCGGCATGGGTTCGTTCGCCCGCACGATCCACCTCGCCGTACCGATCGAGCATGACAAGGTTGCGGCCGAGCTGCGCGACGGCGTCCTGAGCGTCACCGTTCCGAAGGCCGAGGCCGTTCGACCGCGGAAGATCGAAGTCAGGATGTTGGAAAAGTAAGCGCCGGCGTTGCGCCGCGACAACGACCCAGAAAGGAGACGATTGCCATGCCTGCCACGACCGAACTGAGCCGCACGAAGGAACGGCCGGCCACGCGCGCCGAACAGACGCGCAACGGCCAGGTCTATCATCCGAACGTGGACATCCTTGAGTTGCCGGAAGAGCTGCTGGTCATTGCCGATGTCCCCGGCGCGCGACGCGACGGAATCGACGTCCGCTTCGAGAACGGCACGCTCACCATCCACGCCCGCATCGAGCCGCGACAGAACGATGAAACGGCGTACCTGATGCGGGAATACGGCGTCGGCGACTTCCATCGCAGCTTCGAGGTCAGCGAGTGGATCGACGCCCAGCGGATCTCCGCCGAAATCGCCAACGGCGTCCTCACGCTGCACCTGCCGAAGTCCGAGGAAGCCCGCCCGCGGAAAATCCCGGTCCGCGCCGGTTGAGGCGGACACGAGAGGACCCGGGGCGCCGCGCCGATCCGCGGCGCCCCGGCGCAAACGGCGAAACGTGGACTTCGACTTTCAGAAAAGGAGGTGAAGACCATGTCGATCATCCCTTGGAGAAACAAGCGACGTAACGAATCCATGACCGACATCGCCCCGGCGGCGTTCACCCAGTTGCGGCAAGAGATGGAGCGCGTCGTCGAGCGGTTCTTCCGTGATCCGTTCGGCATGTTCGACTTCCGCAACGGCGTGTCCGACCGCTGGGCACCGGCCATCGACCTGACCGAGACGCCCGAGGAGATCACGGTCCGCGCCGAGATCCCGGGTGTCCAAGCGAAGGACCTCGACGTCTCCATCACTGACGACGTGCTGACGATCACCGGCGAGAAGCGCGAAACGCATGAACGCAAGTCCGCCGGGTTCGTCCACAGCGAGACTCGCTACGGCTCGTTCCAACGCCGCATCCGACTGCCGGCCGAGGTCGACGCCGACAACGTCTCGGCCGAGGTCGTCGATGGCGTCCTGACCATGCGCCTGAAGAAGGCCCCGGGCAGCCGACCAAAACGAATCGCGGTCACGTCGAAGGGCTGAGACTCCGCAAGCGGGCGGAGCGAGCACCGACGCGGTTCGACCCCTGGCGATCGAGCCGCGTCGGGCCGAATCCCGGCAGCACTCGCAAATCAATCACCTACAACAAGTTACAATCATTCCCGGACCCGCGCCGCACCCGCGCCGTGGCCATCCCGATCGCCGTCCTTTCTGCTACAATGCGCGCTTTGACTGGTGACGCTCCGGCCCATCGGTCGTCTATGCCATTACGTGGAGTGCGTCCGCGGGAAGCGAGCCGCGACAGGTCAGTTCACGACCGTCGCAAACACATTCGCCGCCCCGGATCCCTCGGATCAAGCCGGTATTGTCTGGTTGCAGAGCAAGTGAGGAAACGTATGCGTCCGTTCTACCTTCGTCGTATCGCAACGTCGTCCCTGGTCGTAGCGCTGCTCTTGTCCGGCGCGAACAGCGTGCAGGCCGAAAACCCGCCGCCGACGCAGACACCACCGGCCGTTCAGAACCCGGCCGATCCACAGAAGCCCGCCGTCCCGCCGCTCCCGCCGCCGACGAACCCGCCGCCGACGCCCGGCTCGGTCACGGCGCCGGCCAAGCCGGGGGAAGGTCCGCAGATCGTCTTCGACACGCCGACCTACGAATTCGGTCGCGTCATGTCCGGCGAACCGATCCGCCACGACTTCTGGTTCACCAACCGTGGAAACTCGCTGCTCGAGATCACCGCCGTGCGACCCGGCTGCGGCTGCACGACGGCCGGCCAGTGGGACCAGAAGGTCGAACCTGGCAAGACCGGCAAGATCCCCATCCTGCTCAAGACCGAGCGCATGAACGGTCCGATCCAGAAGACCATCAGCGTCACATGCAACGTGCCGGGTTCCGAGAACGTCACCCTCTGGCTCAAGGGCGAGGTCTGGATGCCGATCGAGGTCAAGCCGAACTTCATCAACTTCGGCTCGATCGCCGACGGCAAGGAGAAGACCCAGACCGCCTCGATCGATAATAAGACCGATGAGCCGCTCGAGCTCTCCAACGTCAAGAGCGACAACCCGATGTTCCGCGTCGAGGTCAAGCCCGTAAAACCCGGTCAGCAGTTCGAGTTGAAGGTCAGCGCCCTGCCGCCCTTCAATATGGGCTCCAACCGCGCCAACATCAGCATCGACACCAACAGCTCAAAGCTCGCCAAGCTCACCATCCCCATCATGTGCTACGTCCCCGCGGCCGTGGAGGCCAACCCGCAGAAGCTCATCCTCCCGCAAGGGGCGATGCAGCAGGCCGTCGACCGCGCCGTCTACGTCACCAACAACACCGAGAAACCGCTCAAGATCACCAATGTCAAGGTCTCCGACGAAAAGGTCGCGACCACCCTGCACGAGGACATGCCAGGCAAGCGCTTCCGCATTGTCATGAAGTTTCCGGTCGGCTTCTCCGTGCCCGACAACGACGCGCTTAAGCTCTCCTTCGAGACCGACAACGAGAACCACAAGTCGTTCTCGATCCCCATCGGCTCGATCCGAACGACGCCGGTCGCGGCCAAGCCCAACAACCCCCAGATGCGGCGGCCGATCGAAATCCAGCGGACGACGGCACCGCCGCCGGCCTCCGGGACGCCCGCACAGACGCCCGGAACGCCGCCAAAGACCGACACCGGCGGTCACGGCAAGGGCTAGCCGCCGCGCATCGCCCGCGACGAATCGAGGATCGCTCGAGATGCTGAACAACGCCCGAAAGGCGCTGGTCCTGCTCGTTGTATCGACCGCGGCCGCCGGCTACGCCAACGCCGTGCGGCCCGACCGGCTCCCCTGGCTGCGCGATCCGAACGTCAGCGCCAATCCAGGCGAGAACCTCGAGCTCCGCGCCTCGGTCATGATGAGCCTCGATGAACTCCGCACGCACGTGCAGAGCGCTTCGGCCACCTTCGTCGACGCCCGCAAGTCTGACGAGTACGCCGCCGGCCACCTCGCCGGCGCAATCAACATCCCATCCACCGAAAAAGAAATGCACCTCGACACCATCTTCCAGACGCTCCCGCGCGATGGGTTGATCGTGATCTACTGCGGCGGCGGCCACTGTGAGGCCAGCAACGAGGTGTTCGAGTTTCTTGTCAGTAACGGCTTCGACAAGGCGAACTTGCGATTGTTCGAACCGGGTTGGGAAGTCCTCGGCCGGCAGCCCGACCTGCCGACCGCCACGGGGATGGAATGAACGGCGAAGCGTTGGTCGTCGATTCCTGGCGCGTCCCGCGGACGGTCCTCGCGTGGATCGTCGGCGGCGTCTTTATATACGCCGCAGCGGTCAAGATCGCGGACCCCGCGGCCTTTGCGACCGACATCAAGCGCTACCAGCTCGTCAAGACCGAGTACATCAACGCCATCGCGCTCATCCTGCCGTGGTGGGAAATGTCGGCCGGTATCGCCATGTTGACGATGTCCTGGCGACGCGTCGGCGCGCAAATCGTCCTCGTGCTGCTGCTCGCCTTTCTCGTGGCGATCGCCTCGGCGCTTTATCGTGGACTGGACATCTCGTGCGGCTGCTTCGGCGGAAACCGCAAGGCAGGCATCTCGACGCTGCTGTTCGACGTGGGGTTACTCCTGGCGACTGCGGCCGTGCTCTGGTATCGCGCGCGACCCGGACTCGACTCGACGCCGCTTGCGGACGAATCGGTCACGCCGGGACCGCTCGCGTACTCCGCACGTCAATCATCCCAATCGTCGTTCCACCAATCCGCGTCGTCGTCTTCCCAATCGTCGTAGTAATCGTCGTAATACCCATCGTCGTAGTAGCCGTCGTAGTAATCATCGTAATACCCATCGTCGTAGTAATATCCGTCGTCGTAGTACCCGCCGTAATACCCGTCCAGGTACGGATCGCCCACGAACGACGAACCGAACCAGTCGAAGAACGAGAAACCGAACGAGAAGGAATCATCGTCGACCACCTCGACGTAATCGCCGTGGCCCGGGTAATAGCCGTGACGCACCTCGTAAAGGTAGCCCGCGAAGTCCTCGTAAATCCCGGTGCCGCAACCAGCCATCGCCCCGACAAGCCCCAGCAGGACGGCCCATCCGGCCACGGCCGGTCCGCGGCTTGGTGTTCGCAATCCGATCCTCCTCGCACCGCTCATCGCCGCCGCCTCCCGCCCCCCGATTCTGGCAGATGTCCTGGCCACCAGAATCAGACCGGCCGGCCGCCGACACGTTAGTTCCGATCGTCCGCGCCGCGTCCGCGAATGCAGGTCGCGGCAACGTCCGTTTGGCCCGCGGTTTGCGAGCAGGACGGTCGCTTGTCAGGCCGGACAGGTCGGATATACTGCGGGGCTCGATTTCCACGGAGGTCAGCGATGCTGCCGGACATCAAGCCCGGAACAATGGTCACGCTCGAGATGACGCGCAATCCCCGCAGCGAGCGCGCCGCCAAGACCCTCTCGCGCTTGTTCGCGAAGGACGCCGCGACTCAACGGGCCGCGCGGCAGCGCAAGAAGATCCGCACGCAGAATTTCGACCCGCGCCGACGCGGCGGTCGGATCTGGATCGTGCGCCCGCACGCGCCGCGGATCGTCATGCCCATGAAGGGCGCCTCGTGCACCATTCGCGCCACTACCGACGTCATCCGCGACCTGGGCAGCGTCGCCCATCTCCTGAAGATCTCCCCCAGGTAGGCCGAATCCGCCCCGTCTATCTCAACCGCACCGGCCGCGGGACGCCGTCGCCGTCCGAGCATCGCGGCGCGGTCGTCTCCCAGACGCCCGGCGTCCGCGCGCCGCACTTCGGGCATGCCCCGTGCGGACCCATGCGGTTCTCCTCGACGTAGAACCCGCGGCGGCGGATCAGTGTCTCACCGCACGATGCGCAGCGCGTGTTCTCGCGCTCCCCCACGCTGCCGTGCAGGTTCCCCGGATAGCAGAACCGCAGCCCCGCCTGCCGACCAATGTCGTACGCCCGCAGCAGCGCCTCCGCCGGCGTCCGCCGCACGTCCTGCATCTTGTAATCCGGATGGAACGCCGTCATGTGCCACGGGATGTCGGGCGAGACCGAGGCGATGAAGTCCGCGATCTGCCGCAGCTCGTCGTCCGAATCGTTGAACCCCGGCACCACCAGCGTGACGATCTCGACCCAGAAGCCCATCGCCTTCAGCCGCCGGACCGTGTCGAGCACGTTCGACAGCACGCCCCCCAGCTCGCGATAGTGCTTGTCATCGAACCCCTTCAGATCGACCTTGTACAGATCGACGTACGGCCGGATGAACTCCAGCACCTCCGGCGTGCCGTTCCCGTTGCTGACGTAGCCGCACACGATCCCGCGCTCGCGCGCCAGCTTGAATACGTCGACCGCCCACTCCGACGTGATCAGCGGCTCGTTGTACGTGCTCACCATCACCGGCGCATCGTGCTCGACCGCCAGTTCCACGATCTGCTCCGGCGTACAGAACTCCGGCAGCGACACCGCCGCGTCGTCGCGCAGCGCCTGACTCGTCACCCAGTTCTGGCAATAGCCGCAGTGAAAGTCGCACCCCAGCATGCCGAACGACAGCGCATCGCGCCCGGGAAACGCGTGGTAGAACGGCTTCTTCTCGATCGGATCGACCTGCACGCCCGCCACGTATCCCCCCGGAACGCGCAGCTCGCCCCCGCGGTTGAATCGCACGCGGCACACCCCGGCCCGACCATCGCGGATCAGGCACCGATGCCCGCACGCCAAACAGCGGATGGCCGCCGCCCCGCCGTGCCGATCGGCCTCGCGGCGGATCAGCTCCGGCGCGGCCGATCGCGTGTTGTCGTTCAGAAGCGTCCGGAGCGACATGGTCCGGGACATGAGGCAACTCCCAGGCGGCCCGTCGCATTATAGCTCGCAGCGGCGGCCGACTTCGGATCGGCGCCGCCGACTCGCCCCCGACCACGGCCGTTGATTCCGCCGTGCCATTCTCGATACGCTTGTGTCGTCACGCCATGCCGGAGGGCCGGAAGATGTCGATCCCAAGGACGACCGCCGTCCTGACCCTGCTCGCTTGCCTCGCGTCGCAGGCCGCGACGCAGGCACAGGTGCAGTTCCTCATCAACGATCGAACAAACGACGCGATCTACCGCGTCATCGACCTCGACGGCAACGGCGTCATCGACGAGCCGGGCGAGGTGTTCCTCTGGTTCAGCGCCGCCAATAGCGCCGGAACGATCGGCCCCATGAACCCCACGTGCCTGAACGTCGGTGCCGGCGGACTGGCGCTGATGGGCGATCAGCTCAATCGAAACGTCTATTTCCTCGGTGACCGGAACTACGATGGTGATGCGCAGGACGCGCTCGACAGCATTGTCGCCGCGGATGTGACCAATCTCTCCGGCGTCAGCTTCGCCTTCCCCACCGGCGCCGCCGTCGATTCCCTCGGCCGCGCCTACGTCGTCAATGCCGGCAACGCGAACGGAAACGACGGCATCTACCGCCTCGTCGACCTGAACGCCGACCGCGACTGTCAGGACGCGGGCGAAGTCACCGACTACGTCACCACCGGCGCGTTCGGCCCTGGCAACGGCCCCTACAGCCCGCAGGAGATCGCCTTTGACGCCGACGACGCCGGCTACCTCCGCAACTCATCGTCCGGACTGCACGGCGTCTATCGCTTCGCGGACGCCAACATGAACGGCCGCGCCGACGACGCCGGCGAGTTCTCCGTCTTCTGGGACGCCGCCAACGCCTCCGGCATCACGCCAACGGCCGGCACCGCCCTCGAGCTCGACGCCGCGCGACCCCGCGCCATCTACACGCTTCAACTGCTGACCGGCGGCATCGATCAGCTCCTCCGCCTGACCGACGCAAACAGCGACGGCGATGCGCAGGATGCCGGCGAGGCCGTCGTCGTCTGGGAGACGTCGGAGGCCAACTTCACCGCGATCGACGTGGTCAGCCTCGCCAACGGTGACGTGCTCGTGACCGACAACAGCACGAAGCGCGTGATCCGCCTGCACGACGCCGACGCCGACAACCTGTTCATGTCCGCCGGCGAGCGCTCGGACTTCTTCGCCAACAGCCTCGCGATCGTCGGCGACGTCCGACAGATGTCCGTGCTGCCGGTGCGCCTGCCGTGCAGCGGCGATGTCAACGGCGACGGCATCGTCGGCGTGAGCGACATTCCCCCGTTCACGCAGACCCTGATCAACCCCCTCGGCGCAACGCCGGCCGAACGGTCCGCCGCGGACGTGAACTGCGACCTCACGACGAATGGCGTGGATATCCAGGCGCTCGAAGACCGGCTGTAGCCCGACGGCGCCGCGGATCAACATCGACCGGCCGCGGCCCGACGCCGCGCGATCAGAGCGCCTTGATCAGGCCGCGCTGCGCCAGCTCGTTCGCGAGCTGCGCGACGCACTCCTCGAGCGAACGCTCGGCCGTCTTGAGCGTCACCTCCGGCGACAGCGGCGGCTCGTACGGATCATCGACGCCGGTGAAGCCCTTGATCTCCCCCGCGCGGGCCTTGGCGTACAGACCCTTCGGATCGCGCTTCTCGCATTCGCCGACGGGCGTGTCGATGAAGACCTCGATGAACGGCAGATCGCCGGCGCGATGCAGCTCCCGCACCAGGTCGCGATCGGCACGGTAGGGACTGACAAAACTCGTCAGCGTCACCACGCCGCAATCCGCGAACAGCTTCGCCACCTCGCCGATCCGCCGGATGTTCTCCGCGCGGTCCGACGCCGAGAAGCCGAGGTTCTTGTTCAGCCCGTGGCGGATGTTGTCGCCGTCGAGCACGTACGCCAAGTGGCCGCGCTGAACCAGCAGGTGCTCGAGCGAAAAGGCGATGGTCGACTTGCCGGAAGACGGCAGCCCGGTCAGCCAGATCGTGCAACCCTTCTGCTTGAGCAGGTCGTTGCGCTGCGCGCGATCGACGTGGCCGTGATGCCAGACGACGTTCGTGGCTCGGATTTCTGTCATGCGGCCAGTTTACGACGCGGACCTGCCGATCCGCAAGCGTCGCCGCAGCCGTGCCGCCCCGGTCGAACGCGGGCCTACGAATTCTGGAACAGCGCCGAACTCAGGTACCGCTCCCCGCAACTGGCCAGCACGACGACGATCAGCTTGCCCGCGCTTTCGGGTCGCGCCGCCACCTGCGCCGCCGCGTACAGCGCCGCGCCCGACGAAATCCCGCACAGGATCCCTTCCTCGCGCGCCGACCGCCGGCCCCACGCGATCGCATCGCTCGAGTTCACGCGGATGATCTCATCGTAGATATCCGTGTTCAGCACGCTCGGAACGAAGCCCGCGCCAATGCCCTGGATCTTGTGCGGACCAGGCTTGATCGGCTCACCCGCGCGATGCTGCGTCAGCACCGGCGATTCCTCCGGCTCGACCGCCACGAGGCGGATCGACTTCTTGCGCGACTTGAGCACCTCGCCGCACCCGGTGATCGTGCCGCCGGTGCCGATGCCCGAGACCAGCACGTCCACCCGACCGTCTGTGTCGTTCCAGATCTCCTCCGCCGTCGTCTTCCGGTGGATCTCCGGATTCGCCGGGTTGTCGAACTGCTGCGGCATGAGCGCGTTCGGCGTCTCGGCGACGAGCTCCTTCGCGCGCCGGATCGCGCCCGACATGCCCTCCGACGCCGGCGTCAGAACCAGGTCCGCCCCCAGCGCCGCCAGCAGCGCCCGCCGCTCGAGGCTCATCGACTCCGGCATCGTCAGGATCAGCCGGTAGCCGCGCGCCGCGCACACGAACGCCAGCGCAATGCCCGTGTTGCCGCTCGTCGGCTCGATGAACACCGTGTCCTTGTTGACGCGACCGCTCCGCTCCGCGGCGTCGATCATCGACACCCCGATGCGGTCCTTCACGCTGCTCAACGGGTTGAAAAACTCCAGCTTCGCATACACCTCCGCGTCGGACCGGATGATCCGGTTGATCCGAACCAGCGGCGTATTGCCGATCGTCTCCGTGATGTCCTTGAACAGTCGGGCCATGGTTCACCACTCCATTTTCCGCGCTCCCGCATCCGGGAAATTCCACCTGCTACTCAACTCGAAAAACCGGCATCGACGGGACGGACGCGCCGCTCCGGAATGGATCGCGTCCGGCCCGACCAGCGCGTCAACATCGGCAGATGACGGACCCCTCCGGCGTCATGGCACGCCACATGATAGACCGCGCGCCGCCGCCCCGCAACGCCCGACAGGCCCTTTGGCGACCAGCCCGGACGACGGTATGATCTCCGCCCGGAGCAGTAGCGCCGCTTGGCGCGCCCCGTCACGACCGAACCGAGAAAGGAAGCACAGCCATGTCGGAACTCAGCGGAAAGGTCAGTCTCGTCACCGGCGGCTCGCGCGGCATCGGTCGGGCCATCGCCCTCGCCCTCGCGGAGGCCGGCTCCGACGTCGCCGTCAACTACGCCTCGGCGGTGGCCGCCGCGGACGACGTCGTCAAGCAGATCACCGCCATGGGCCGCAAAGCCAAGGCCTACAAGGCCAACGTCGGCAATGCCGAAGACGTCCACGGCATGATCGAGCAGGTCACGAAAGACCTCGGCCCCGTGACCGTCCTCGTCAACAACGCCGGCATCACGCGCGACCGCTCTTTCGCCAAGCTCACCCTCGAGCAGTGGACGGAGGTCATCGACGTCAACCTCAACGGCCAGGCCTTCGTCACGCATGCCGTCCTGCCCGGAATGCTCAACGCCGGCTGGGGCCGCATCATCTTCATCTCCTCGGTCGTCGGTCAGATGGGCAACTTCGGCCAGTCCAACTACGCCGCCGCCAAGGCCGGCCTGATCGCCCTGACCAAGTCCCTCGCGCGCGAAGTCGCACGCAAGAACATCACCGTCAACGCCGTCGCCCCGGGCTACATCGAAACCGACATGACCGCCGCGGTCCCGGCCGAGGCGATCGAGGCCGTCAAGAAGAGCACGCCCGTCGGACGCCTCGGCAAGGCCGAAGAGGTCGCGCACGCCGTGCTGTTCCTCGCCTCGCCGAAGGCCGCGTACGTCACCGGCGAGACCGTTAGCGTCAACGGCGGCATGTACATGATGTAGCGCGACTACGCGCAACAGCTCGCGCAGGTCGAACGCTAAGAAACGACTCGCGGATAGAGGTCGTCCTCGTTCCGCGCGGGACCGGCCCCTGGGCAATCCTGACGCCGATCGCCGCAATCGCGCTTCGTGCTACGCGCTCGGCCTTGCGCTCTTCGCGCTGCTCATGTCCGGCACCCTCGCCTCGACCCTCCACCGCATCGGCCACGACAGCGGAGACTTCAACCAGTTCCGACGAGACGGCGCCCTCGCGATCGAGTCCGGCCGCCTCGGTCCACACCTGCCGCTCGCCTATCCCCCCACTGCCCGGCCGCTCTTCATGCTCATGGCCCTCCCGCCGCCGAAGCTCGCCGCCGCCGTCTGGTGGCTCATTCAGATCGGCCTCTACTGGCAATCGGCGGTCTGGCTCGCACGACGCGCGTTCGACGATCGACGCTCCCGGCTCATCGGGCCGATGCTCGTGCTCGCCGTCGGATTCGTCGGGATCGTCTCCGACCTCAGCGTCGGTCAACTCACCGCGCTCATCGTGTTCGGCTGCGCGGCCGCGTTCGAGTCCGCCGAGCGCGGCCGGCCGATCCGCGCCGGTGTCGCCCTCGCCGTAACGCTCCTCGTCAAGCCGCTGCCCATCGTGCTGCTGCCCTATTTCGTCTGGCGGCGAAAAGGACGCGTGCCGCTCTGCGCCGCTGCGGCCTGGCTCATCCTCGGCCCGGGCCTGCTGTCGATCCTCTTCGGCTGGCAGAGCCAACTCGACGGCTGGCGACACTTCCGCGCCGACACGGCCGGTCCGCGCGCCCCGTGGAACTACTTCACCGACTGGCAGGACCGCGACGGCCAGATGAACACCTACCGTGAATCGGGCCTCGCCTCATCGCTCGTCCGGCTCCTGCGGCCAGTCCCGTACGACCGCGCCGGCGGCCGCGTTCAGATCGCCACGCTTCCGGCCGGCGTACTGCTGGCGATCTGGCTCGCGATCACCGGCGCGGTGACTTGCGTCATCGCGCATCGAGCCATTCGGGCCACGCGATCGATCACAACGACCGCACACATCTTTGCCGCCCTCGTCGGCGTCATGATGCTCGCAAACCCAAAACTGATTTCGTACTGGCACGCCGCCGCGATCATCCCCGGCGCGACGCTCCTGGGCACAGTCTGGCGAGGACGCACGCACGACGGTGTCACCGCTCCGCGATTGTGCTGGATCGCCGTCGCCGCGCTCGCGGCCTGGCTCGCGTCGATGATCCTCTTCGCCCTTCCCGCCGCGCGCGCCGCAGGAAGCGACGCGATGGGCTGGCTCGTCCTCGCGCTCGGCGCCGCTTTGGCGTCGGCTCCGAAACCCGAACCGCCGCGGACTGCACCGCCGCGCGATCCCGGAATTGCGACCCCACCGCCCCCCCGCTAACATCCGTCCGTGCCACGCGCCGTCGTCATCACCGTCTCCGACTCCCGCGCCGCCGGTACGAATCCCGATCGCAGCGGACCGGCCGTCGCCGAACGCCTGAAGTCCGCCGGCTTCGAGATCGCCGGCGTCGAGATCGTCCCCGACGAGCTGCCGCGAATCACCGCCATCGTCCGTGAGTGGCTGCCGCGCGCCGCGCTGATCGTCACCACCGGCGGAACCGGCATCGCCGCGCGCGACGTCACGCCCGAGGCCATTGCCCCCCTGCTCGACAAGCCGCTTCCGGGCTTCGGCGAGATCATGCGCTGCAAGTCCTACGATGCCACGCCACTCTCGATCATCGCCCGCAGCGGCGCGGGCATCGCCGACCGCACGCTCGTCGTCTGGCTCCCCGGAAGCCCCAGGGCCGTCGCCGAGTGTCTCGACCTCATCCTCCCGGCCGTCCGGCACATCATGCAGTTGTACCTCGGTCCGGGCGCTGATTGCGCCGCGGCGTCCCATCCATCGGCCGCGCGAACCACGCCCGAATGATCCCCGTCCACGACGACAACCCGACCCACGGACGCCCGGTCGTCACGATCGGACTCATCATCGCGAACGTCATCATCTTCCTCGGCTGCGCGTTGCAGGGCCAACGCTACCAGGAACTCGTCTGGCGCTTCGGCTTCGTCCCCGCAGCGCTCACGCACGACGTCGTTGACGTCCGCGACGCGATCCGCGAGATGGAAATGGACGCCCGACCACAACTCGTCCGCGACCGCCGCACCGGCCGCATCTTCGCCATCCCGCAGAAATCCATGGCCGAGACCGCGACCGCCCTGCCTGCGGCGATGAAGCTCTTCACCTGCATGTTCATGCACGGCGGGCTGATGCACCTGCTCGGAAACATGCTCTACCTCTGGATCTTCGGAAACAACATCGAGGACCGGCTCGGCCCGGCGCTCTTCGCGGTGTTCTATCTCGCGACCGGCGTCATCGGCACGCTGGCCCACACGTTCATCGACCCCGACGGACTCGTGCCGCTCATCGGCGCGAGCGGCGCAATCAGCGGAGTGCTCGGCGCCTACATCCTGCTCTTTCCGCGCGCGCGGATCATGACGCTCGTGCCGATCGGCTTCTACCTCACCACCGTCATGCTCCCCGCCTGGATCTTCCTCGGCGTCTACGCCGTCTTGCAGGTGCTCAACGGCCTGCCCGCCCTGACGCGATTCCAGCAGGGCGGCGTCGCGTACTGGGCACACATCGGCGGTTTCGTCGCCGGCCTGCTCCTGATCCGCTTCCTGCCGCAGAAGAAGCACGCCCGGCCGATCCGCGCCCGCCCACTCGATGCCATCGACCACGAGCCGGACGACGACTTCCCATTCCTGCGACTCTGATCGCACCGCCGCCCGCGCGCATCGAAGCGGCCAGTGTTTCGCCGGCCGAGAGGTTGCGCACTGTCGATCACGTCCGGTCGGATCCGGCAGAGTGACACACACGCGTCGCTGAGGTAGGTAACTGAAGCACCGGCGCCACATCATGAATCGGAACGCGTCGCAGCGCGACGCTCGGATCGCACTCGATCGCAGGTCCGGCGGCCGGGCGAGATGCGAGTAAAACGCGAATTGCGCCTGGCTGTCCGGAAACCCGTGCTATACTGAACAATGAGGGGTCCACGCACGCCCCTCCCGCGGCACCTGGGCCGGTCGATGCCCCGCGACGGCCCAACGGGAGGATCTATGGTTGCTCTTGCGCGCCGATCTGCATTCGCATTCTCGATGACGGCCGCGGTCTGGCTTGCCGGTCTTGCCGCCGCGCAACCCGCCTTCGCGCAGGACGTGCTCCTGCATCGCCAGGCGCCGAATCGGCTCGGCGGCATCTCCGGGGATACGGCCTTCTACGATGATTTCGGTGTCCTGCGCGGATCCATCGTCGCCGATCGCTTCCGTCTCAGCGCCGCTAATACGACACACCGCGTCGTCTTTTGGGCGTTCTATGGGAATATCGACGAAGACCTTGATCCGGTGCCGCCAACGGTGGAGACGATCCGCGTGCGATTCTACGTCAACGCCGGCGGCCTGCCGGGCGAGCTGCGCTACGAGGAGGAGTTCCTGAACCCGCCGCGGGTGTATACGGGGTTCCAAGTCTTCGGACTACCTACCCGCAAGGAATACCGCTACGACGTGACGCTGTCGGCCGGGTTCCCCGTCGCGGCGAACACGGACTTCTGGCTCGAGGTCTCGCAGGTCGGCGATCCGTTCAGCACGTTTCGCTGGGAGAAATCCAACGGCGGCGAATTCGCAGTGCAATACCCGATCGGCATTCCGTGGAACCTCGTCACCGGTGCCGGTCAGTTCAGCTATGAACTCTGGACACCCGAGCCGACCACGGGCGCTCTGGGCGTCTTGGCTTGGATGATTGTCGCGCGGCGCGCACGGCGCCGCCGGCGCGGTCGATAGATTCGTGATCCGTTGAGAAAGGCCGGATTCACAACAGCGTGCCCGGCGACGTCCCCGCTTGGGAGGGCGAGGCCCCTGCCGAGCCGATGACGAAACGCCGATGCTCCCATCGAGCCGACGTCGCGAGCGCGAAACCCCGCGCTGACTCCATCGCCGAACGACACTCCGCAATCCCTCGACCCGAAACGCTGATCGGGATTGTGCGCTGGCCTGACGTCACCGTGCGCCCCGGTCACACCTTGCACGTCGGAATCGAATCGGCGTGCCCGCATCGGGGCGGACGTTCTGGCCACGAGCGTTCCCCGCGTCGATTCGCCCCGCGCGGACCCGCCCCGCGCACCGCCAGAAAGGAACGTTCAGCTTCTTTCAGCTTGTTCAGCATCTTTCTTTTGAAGCCGTCATGACCGACGAACCCAATCCACTCTCCCACGACCGGCGCGCCGCCAATCGGCTCCACCTCGCCGTAGCACCGAATCTCGTCGAATCCCGAGTCCCCAAGTCCCCAGCCACAACAACGGTACGGCGATCCCCGTAATGCAGCAAAACACCCCCGCGGCGAGAAACAAAAATGCAGAGCGGGCCGGTAAGCCGAATTCTGTCGACGCCGGTTGCCCGGCGCGGACGGCCATCTATCTGGGCCGGCGATTGCTCGCCGGCTCGAGCACCCTACCCGCAACTCACGCGACGCGGGCCGCGTCGCATCCGCTCAAGTCGGATTCGCTGCCTATTTGGGCTTGCTGGCGGCGGGGTTTGCCATGCCGCGGCCGTCGCCGGCCGCGCGGTGCGCTCTTACCGCACCTTTTCACCCTTGCCTGTGAGTCGTCGCCCGATCGATCACGTGTATCGATCCGCACGCCGACCCCATCGGCGGTTCATTCTCTGTGGCACTGTCCCTGGCATCGCTGCCGGTGGCCGTTAGCCATCGCCGTGCCCTGCCCAGTTCGGACTTTCCTCCCGACGCCTGCGCGTCGAGCGGCCGTCTGGCCCGCTCTGCACCGTCATTATACCCCGCGGCCGGCGCGACGGCATCCGCCGCGATCAGATAAAGAGATTCGCGTTCGCCGTCGCCGTTGCGTCCAGATAACTGCCCACCCCGCCCAGCTCCACGCCGTCGATCAACTCCTCCCGCCGGATCCCCATCACATCCATCGACATCGCGCACGCCACGAGCCGCACGCCCTGCCGCACCGCGCGCTCCATCAGTGCCGCAAGCGGCTCGACCTGCTTGCGGCGCATGACGTGTTTCATCATCGCCGTGCCGAGGCCCGCCATGTTCATCCGCGACAGCGCGAGCCGCGCCGGACCGCGCGGCATCATCCATCCGAACAGTCGGTCGAGCAGCGGCTTGCCGCGCGAAACCGCGTCCGCGCGGCGCAGCACGTTCAGCCCCCAGAACGTGAAGAACATCGTCACCTTCTGCCCCATCGCCGCCGCCCCGTTCGCGATGATGAACGCCGCCATGACGCGATCGAGGTCACTCGAAAAGACGATCAGCGTCTTGTCACGCGGAGCCTCCGCCCGCGCCGTTCGATCCGGCGACGCCGCACGCTTGCGGATCCAGGCGTGGGTGTGGCCGTTCTCCGGCCGCAGTTCGACCAACTCGTGGCCCGTCTGCCGGCACCAGGCCGGCACGTCGGCCGCGAATCCGGGATCGGTCGCGCGGACGCTCAGCACGTCCCCGTCGGCCAGCCCGTCGATCCGCTCGCGGATCGCCACGATCGGACCGGGACACTGACAGCCGCGGACGTCCAGCTCGGCCGTCGCCGACGGCGATCCGCCCGCCTGCGGCCTCGGCGCGCACGCCGCGGGCGCGGCCGACGATGGCGCGGCGTTCGATGCGGCGGGCGAGGGCGGTGCGGCCGGGGTCGGCGCCGCGCTGGCTGCGCGCGTCGGCGGATGATAGGCGACGTAGGTGCGATACCCCCCGGACAGGTTCGCCACGTCGTAGCCGAGCTGCGCGAGGATCCGCGCGGCGGTGTAGCCTCGCTGCCCAACGGCGCAATAGACGACGACGCGCCCGTCGCGCGGCACCTGCGCGATGCGCGCCCGCAGTTCGTCGATCGGGATCAGCGTCGAGCCGGGGATCGCCCCCACATCGTGCTCGGCCGGCGTGCGGACATCGATCAGCACGGCTCCGTCCAGCGCGTCCGCGTGTACGATTCGCACGTCGCCGCGCAGAACGTTGGCCGCGACGAAGCCGGCCATGTTGATCGGATCCTTCGCCGCGCCGAACTGCGGCGCGTAGGCCAGTTCCATTTCCTCGAGATCGAAGACCGTCATTCGGGCCTGGATCGCCGTCGCAAGTACGTCAATCCGCTTGTCGACGCCCTCGCGACCGGTGATCTGCGCGCCAAGCACGCGGCCGTCCGGTTTGGCGAACAGCAGCTTGATCGACATCGGCGTCGCGCCCGGAAAGTAGCCGACGTGATGCGCCGGATGAACGTAGACCTTTTCGTACGCGAGGCCCGCGCGGCGCAGTGTCTTCTCGCTCGCGCCGGTCATGGCGACGACGAGGTCGAAGACCCGCACAATGCTCGTACCCTGCGAACCGCGATATCGGCTCTCGCGGCCGAAAATGTGGTCGGCGGCGATTCGACCCTGCCGATTCGCCGGCCCGGCGAGCGGAATGAACGCCTCGCCGCCGGTCACCGCGTCGCGCGTCACGACCACGTCGCCGACGGCGTAGATGTTCGGGTCGCTTGTTCGCAGGTGCTCATCGACGCGGATGGCGCCGCGTTCCGTGATGTCGAGGCCGGCCTGCTTCGCCAGCGCCGACTCCGGGCGCACGCCGATCGCGAGCACGACCAGGTCGGCTTCGATCGATTCGCCGCCCTTGAGCCGCGCGACGACGCGACCACCCGCATCGGCGAACGACTCGACGGCGCTCGACAAGCGCAGGGCGACGCCGTGAAGGCGCAGTTGTGCGTGGATCGCCTCGGCCATTTCCCGGTCGAGCGGCGGCATGACCTGGTCCAGCATCTCGACGACGTGCACGTTCAGCCCGCGGCGACGGAGGTTCTCCGCCATTTCCAGGCCGATGAACCCGCCTCCGACGACGACCGCGTCGCGCGCGGACTCCGCCGCAGCGCGGATGCGATCCATGTCGGGGATCGACCGGAGCGAGAAGATCGCGGGATGGTCGATGCCCGGCAGCGGCGGCCGGATCGGAGCCGCCCCGGTGGAGATGATGAGCTTGTCGTACGGCTCGGCGTACTCGCGACCGTCGTCAAGCCGCCGAACCGTCACCCGCCGCGCCGCGCGGTCGATGACGATGACCTCGCTGCGGACGCGGACGTCGAGATTGTGCCGGGCCTTCAGCGACGCGGGCGTTTGCAGGAACAGCTTCTCGCGGTCGGCAATCTCGCCGCCGATGTGATACGGCATGCCGCAGTTCGCGAACGACGGGTACGGTCCGCGTTCGAGAACCACGATCTCGGCCGATTCGCAGAGCCGCCGGGCGCGGGCCGCGGCGGTGGCGCCGCCGGCGACGCCGCCGATGATGACAAGTTTTCGCGGCGGGGTCATGTCGGGTCTCCGTTCGACGCCGCGGCAAGGTCAGCGCGCGTGGCGTCGGATGCACTGAATGACGTTAATGGCATTGGGGTCGCAGACTTCGTAGTAGACGGTCTTGCCCTCGCGACGCGCGCGCAAGAGCCCCTGGGCCCGCATGCGCGACAGGTGCTGGCTGCACGCGGCATGGGACAGGTCCAGTCGGGCTGCGAGCTGTCCGACGGCGAGCTTCTGCGCGGCGAGTCGTTCGACGATCTGGAGGCGGCGCGGGTGCGCCAGGACGCGGAGAGCGTCGGCGACGCGCTGAAGCACGGGGAAAGGCAGCGGGTCGGGCCGGGGTCGAATTGGCTTCATACTGTCAATATATCATGATTTCATGATATGTCAAGGCGATCGCGGAAAAAAATCCGCCGCCCCCAGACCACGGACCCGTTCCACAGCCGAACCCACGGATCTGCTAAATCGGGACGACGTCGACGATCTCGACGCCCTCGTAGTTGAGGTACTGCCGGGCCGTGGCCCAGGCCTCGGCGATGTCGTGGGCGTACAGCCGGTACTGCACCACCGGGCCGAACGCCTTGTCCCCCGGCTTCTTGTAGCGGTACCAGATGACGAACTGCTGCATGGATGGTCGAAGTTTCACTCGCATCGAGCCGGGGATTCTGACGCACGCCGCGCTGCGATGCAAGCCATCCACGCCCCCTGGCCGTCCCCGCCGGCCGCGCGCCGTCACTAGTTCATCGTGCTGCGGTTCTTGGCGAGGATTGCGCGGGCCTGGTCGGCCACGTCCGACTGCGGGTCCAGCTCGCAGATCAGCCGCCACGTCGCGTTGGCGCGATCGATCAGCCCGGCGTTCTGCAGCGCCAGCGCAAGATTGGACTGGAAGTCGATGTTGTGCGGCTCCGACTGTACGGCGCGCTGGAATTGCTCCACCGCGATCTCGAAGTCGTTCCGCTGCACGAACAGCAGGCCGAGCTGGTAGTGCGTGTCCACGCAGTCGGGCCGCAGCTCCGTCACGCGGCGCAGCATCTCGATCGCCTCATCGACGCGGTTGACCTCCTTGAGCGCCAGCCCGAGTCGCACGAGCGCCTTGACGTAGCACGGGTTGATCTCGGTCGCGCGCCGGAAACACCGGATCGCCTCGTGAACTTCCCCGCGGCTCTTGCGCAGGATGCCGAGCCGGTAGTGCAGGTCGGCGTGCGTCGGATTCAGTTGCAGCGCATGCTCCAGCCGCTCGATCTGCATGCCGACCAGATCGCCGACCGGCCCCGCCTCGCCTGATGGATCGTCCGCGTCCACGCGCAAGTAGCGGTCCGCCTGTGCGGCAAGCGATGCCCGCAGGTGCGTCCTCGCCATTTCGGTGAACAACAGCGTGCTGTTGGGCTCAATCCCCGCCGCCATCGCGAACGACTCCAGCGCCTCCTGCTCGCGGCCGGCCGCATGCTGACTGACACCCAGTCCGACGTACGCCGTCATCAGGCGATCGTTCAGTTCGGTGGCGACATTGAAGGACTGCGCCGCTTCAAGGTATCGGCCGGCGCGCAGGTGCTGCGTGCCGAGCTTGACGCGGGCCTCGAGGTATTCCGGACTGAGCTCGATGGCCCGCTCGAGATGTCGCACGCTGCACTCGTCGTTCCCGACGCGGCTGTACAGCTCTCCGAGCCGCACGTGAACGTCAGCAGCATCCGGCTCGCGCTCCAGCATCGCGTGGAGCTGCTCGATCGCCTCGCGCAGCAATCCGGCGTTTTCGTAGGCGCTGACCAGATCGTTCTGCGCCTCCCAATTGCCCGGCTCAAGCGCCAGGGCGTGTTCGTAGCGTTCGATCGCGTCGCCGCTGCGTCCGGCCTGGAGGTGGAGATTGGCGAGCGTGAGGTGCAGGTCGGTGAGCTGCGGGTCCAGATCGCACAATCGGCGGTAGTGTTCGATGGCCTCATCGAGGCGGTTCTCGCGCACGGCCATGGCCGCGAGGCGTTCGAGCGAATTGCGCAGCGTCGGGCAGATGGACAGCGCATCGCGATAGTACGCCCGCGCTTCCGGCACGTTACCGCATCGCTCATGGCACAGGCCGAGGCAGAACAGAATCGCCGGATTGCCGGGGTCCAGCTTCTGCACTTCGCGCAGACAATCCAGCGCGCCATCGGAGTCGCCCAGATCGTCCCGGGCGCAGGCCAGGCCGATCAGCGCCGCGGGCAGGCCGGGCCGGGTCGACAGCAGCGCCTGAAACGTCTGCCGCGCCGCGACCGAGTTGCCGCGGCGAAGTTGCAGCGCGCCGAGCCTGACGCGGGCCTCGGCGTCCTCCGGCGCTTCGCGCACGCGGCCCGCGACCGACTCGAGGCTCTCGTCGTCGGGCGGCACGAGCACGGTCGAGAACGCGCTGGCCAGGTGACTGAGCAATCCGCGGCCGAGCATTTCAAGCAGATACGCCATGTCCTACGCCCCCTCGACGACCGCCAGCTCGCGCAGCGCGCGCCGTGCCGCCTGAAAATCGGAGTTGATCTCGATGGCCCGCTGGAACGCGCGGCGCGCCGCCGCCGGATCGCCCGTGCGGCGATGGAGCTGCCCGAGCAGCAGGTGCACGTCGGCGTAGTCGCCGCCGGCGTCGATCGCCGCGCGAAGCCGGTCGATCGCCTCCTGCGTGCGATCCGTCTCGGCGTAGAGGCGGCCGAGCTGGATCATGGCCGCGACGAAGTCGGGCCGGATCTCGACCGCGCGTCGCCCCTCGGCGATGGCGTCCTCGCGATCTCCGAGCCGATCGAGGACGCGCGAGCAGTGGTAGTGCAGGTCGGCAAGCTCCGGCCGGCGCTCCGTCGCCCAGCGAAGCGTGGCCGCGAGCGTCGCGAAGACCTCGCGGTCCACGCCCGTCTGCGGCAGCGACAGGAATGCTTCGACGAAGTCCGGATCGCGGGTGATGATCTCACCCAGTCGCTCGATCGTCTCCGGCGCGGCGGCGGGTGCCGCCGGCGGTACGGGCGGAACGTCGCACGAGACGACGTCGCTTCCCGCGGCCTGCATCGCGCGGCCCAGCAGCAGCGCGTTGCAGGCGTCATTCGGGTGGATCTGCTGCGCAGCGCGCAGGTGCTCGACCGCACCGACCAGGTCCCCCGTGCAACCGAGCGCCAGTCCGAGGTGCCGGCGGTACTCGGCGTTCAGCGGCGCGAGCCGCACCGCCTCGGCCAGCGATTTCAGCGCGACGTCGCGATCCTCGTCCGCCCACTGCATCAGCCCGAGCTGAAAGCGCAGGTCGGCGCGGCGCGGCTCGTCGTGGACGGCCTTCCAGAGGATCGACAGCGCGTGCGTCAGCCGTCCGAGGCGCCACTCCGCAAGGGCGCGACGGATCACCGCGTCGTCGTCGGTGCGCCGGTCGCACTGCTTCTCGAACTCGATGGCGGCGAGGTCGAATCGCTTCTGGCCGACGTAGCTTGCGGCGAGGTATCGGGGCAGGTCGGCGGTGGTCGGATTCAGCGCCGCGGCGCGCTGGAGATGGTCGGAGGCCTCGCGAAAGCGCCGCTCGCGCAGCGCCGTCATCCCGAGGTGCAGATGCGCGCGGCCGAGGTGGAACTTCGCCATCGTGCCGGTCAGGTCCATCCGGTCGGCGATCCGCGAGAGGATCGAAACGGCGTCCTCGAAGCGACCGGTCTCGTACGCGGTCATGCCGGCCTGGTACTGCGTCGCGATCTGGGAGGCTTCGAGGGCACGGCGTGCGGACGAATCGAACATCTCGGACTCCGACGGAGCGGTCGGGGTCGTCGCCGCCCGACTCCGATTCGGGGATTGCGACGCCGATCCCGGTGCACGCTGCGATCATCGTCCGCATGGAGGCGGGGATTCAGTTATGAGCGCCGCCGCGGCGGCGCAGAAACGTCCGGAGCGGCTCGCGCGATTCAAAGCCGAAATGAGCGCAAAAAAGTGGGAGCGACAGGCACACTCTCTATCGCTCCCGTTCCATCGTGGGCTTGGCTTGGGGGGGATAGCCAAGCCCGGGGGGTGATGGACTTTGTTATGGCGCTGGGGATCGTCTTATCGGAAGTCGTCTCTAGAAGTTTTCCCCAACGCGGTTGCTCAACTTTAACGCATCACGGATTCGAGTCAAGGGCTCGACACTCCGATTAGGCGCGCCTGTGAAATCATCACCGCCTTGAACCCCGTCGGGGATTCGTGGTTGAACCTGCCGCGCGCTGCCGGCGGCGTCCGGTGTGCCGAATCGCATCGTAACACCCGTGTCCTGCTCAGTTTGTGCTGCTTGAGCGGACTCCGGATTCCGATAAGATGGTGATGCGACGCATCCGCAACTGGCGTCGAGGAATCGGACCGACGGGAGTTCGGATGGCCACGAGGACGGCTCGAAAGCAACCCGCGGCGAAGGAACGCCGAGAACAGCTCGACCTGCCCTTCGCCTCAGGACCGACGCATCGAGGTCAGATTCCGACAGCCCATCCAGCGCGCGCCGCCCGCCGGCCGGCGAAGCCCGCCCGATCCCCCCGTCGCGCGGAACGCGCGCCCGCCACGGCCGAATCGCTGTCGCGCGCCCAGCGCGAAATCTCGGTCAGCGAGTTCTTCGCGAAGAACCGCCACCTGCTCGGCTTTGACAACAAGCGCAAAGCGCTGCTGACGACGATCAAGGAGGCCGTCGACAACAGCCTCGACGCGTGCGAAGAGGCGGGCATCCTGCCCGACCTGTCGATCCGCATCGACCCGGTGGACGAGGATCGATTCCGCGTCCTGGTGCACGACAACGGGCCGGGAATCGTCAAGGAGCAGATCCCGCGCATCTTCGGCAAGCTGCTGTACGGTTCGAAGTTCCACCGGCTTCGCATGAGCCGCGGCCAGCAGGGCATCGGCATCTCAGCCGCGGGGATGTACGGCCTGCTGACGACCGGCAAGAGCCTGAAGGTGACGAGCCGCACCGGCCGCCGCAAGCAGGCGCACTACTACGAGATCCAGATCGACACGAAGAAGAACGAGCCGACGATCGTGCAGGACAAGACGGTCGACGTCGGATTCGATCACGGCACGACCGTCGAGATCGAGCTGGTGGGCAGCTACGCCAAGGGCCGGCAATCGGTCGACGAATACCTCGAGCTGACCGCAATCGCGAACCCGCACGCGCGGATCGAGTACATCACGCTGACGGGCGAACGGATCGAATTCGAGCGCTCCGCCGAGGTGTTGCCAAACCATCCGCAGGAGATCAAGCCGCACCCGTACGGCGTCGAGTTGGGCGTGCTGATCAAGATGCTGCACGAGACCAGGTCGCACTGGCTCAGCGGCTTCCTCCAGAGCGAGTTCTGCCGCGTCGGCGCCAAGGCGGCCGAGGAGATCTGCGCGAAGGCCAAGCTCAGCCCACGGGCCCATCCGCGCCGCATCGCGCGGCAGGAGGCCGAAACGCTTTACAAGGCGATCCAGGCCACGAAGCTGATGGCCCCGCCGACGAACTGCCTCGCGCCGATCGGCGCGGAGCAGATCCTGTCCGGGCTGCTGAAGGGCATCAAGGCGGAGTTCTTCACCGCGGCGACGCGCGATCCGGCGGTCTACCGCGGCAATCCGTTTCAGATCGAGGTCGGCCTCGCGTTCGGCGGCGAGTTGGGGCCGTCGCCGGCCGGCACGGACGACGGCGATCCGGACGCGACGAAGTCGAACGGCGACGGCGAGGCGCGATCGACGCAGCCGGCGCGGATCATCCGCTTCGCAAACCGCGTGCCGCTGCTGTACCAGCAATCGGCGTGCTGCATGCACAAGAGCGTGATCGACACCGACTGGCGGCGCTACGGCCTGTCTCAGCCTAGCGGCGGCGTGCCGCTCGGCCCGATCGTCATCATGGTGCACATGGCCAGCGTCTGGGTCCCGTTCACGAGCGAGAGCAAGGAGGCGATCGCCGACTACGACGAGATCCGCAAGGAGATCAAGCTCGCCATCCAGGAGTGCGGCCGGAAGCTCCAGGCGTACCTGAACCGCCGCAAGCGCCAGCAGTACGAGGGCGAGCGGCGGAACATCTTCGAGCGCTACATCGGCGAGGTCGTGCAGGCCTGCGCAACGATCCGACGGATCAACAAGGAACGGCTGGAGAAAGACCTGCTCGCAATCGCGCGGCGCGTGACGGCCCGCGCCGATGAGCAACTCGACGACCGCGGCAAGGTCGTGAAGAAGAAAGCAGGCACGGACTCGGAATTCGGCGAGAATACCGTCGTCGTGGAGCGATCGCCCGGAGACGGAACCGGCGAATCGCAGCCGTTGCTGCTCGCCAGGCGCTAACGCTCCGGCCGGACGACGCGCGGGCAAGATCGCCCACGTCGACAACGCGCGAGAATGCGCGTGGAGAGTTGGTCAGGTACGAGGCAGGGGATGGCCGACGGACGCCTCCAGATACGGCTGAGACGGCTCACGCGCGACGTGCGGGCCGACGCCCTGCTGATCCCCGTCCGCGCGAAGGACGGCCGCGCGGATCGCGCCGAGCTGCGCGAACTCGAACCGCTCGTCGGCGAACGCCTGGCCGAGCTCTGTGATGGATCGCGCGGACTGTCGGAGGTAGGCGCGATCGACGGCCATCTGCTCGCCGCGAGGCATCGCTGGAAGCGAATCGCGCTGGTCAGTCTCGGATCGGCTGCCCGTCCGATGCCTGACCAGGTCCGCCGCGCCGCGGGCACGGCGGTGCAATGGTGCGCCCGGCACCAGGTACGTCACGCGCTGGTCGCGTGCGATGCCCTGTCGCGCCGATCGCACGACGGCGGCGTTCTGGCGGCCTGGATCGAAGGGGCCGCGCTCGGCGGCTACCGCTACGTCCGGTTCAAGAACCGCCCGAATTCCCGGCCGCCGGAGCGAATGACGCTCGCGTCGCGCCGCGCCACATCCGTGCGCCTTCGCGCAGCGGTTGAGCGCGCGGTCTGCGCCGCCGATTCCGTCAATCTCGCCCGCGACCTCGGGCACGATCCGCCCAACGTGGCGCATCCGGAGGGTTTTGCGCGCCGCGCGGCGGGACTGGCGCGACGCTACGGCCTGCGTTGCCGCGTGCTCGGCGAGCGGCAACTGGCCGAGCGGAAGATGAACGCGCTGCTCGCCGTCGGCGCGGGATCGGTGCATCGGCCGCGATTGATCGTCATCGAGTACCGCGGGCGCCGGTCGCGCCGGCGTCCGATCGTGCTGATCGGCAAGGCCGTGACGCACGACAGCGGCGGATACTCGATCAAGCCTGCCGCGAGCATGCCGGACATGAAGTACGACAAGTGCGGCGGGACGGCGGTGCTCGCGGCACTGGTGGCCGCGGCGAGATTGAAGCTGCCCGCGCACGTCGTCGGCGTGATTCCGACGGCCGAAAACCTGATCTCCGGACACGCGTACCGCAACGGCGACATCCTCCGCGCGATGAACGGCAAGACAATCGAGGTCGTCAACACCGACGCCGAGGGCCGGCTGATCCTGGCGGACGCCATGACGTACGCGCAGCGGACGTTCCGTCCGGCGGTCATGGTCGACATCGCGACGCTGACCGCCGCATGCTCCGTGGCGCTCGGCGCGCACGCCGCCGGGTTGTTTTCGAACGACGATGCGCTGGCCGACGCGCTGCTGGCGTGCGGACGGCGGACGGGCGATCGCTGCTGGCGCCTGCCGCTGTGGGACGAGTACCGCGCACAGATCGAGGGCGGCGACGCGGACATCAAGAACAGCGGCGGACAGCCCGCCGGCGCAATCACCGCGGCGATGTTTCTGCGCGAGTTCGTCGAGGGCGACGTGCCCTGGGCCCATGTCGACATCGCCGGCGTGGCGACGACCGACCGCGACGACGCGCTCGGTCCGCGCGGCGCGACCGGATTCGGTGTGCGCCTCCTCATCGAGTATATTCGTTCGCACGGATAGCCGACGACGACGCGTTCCGCGGCGCCGCGCGGGTCCGGCGGATCGATCATGCCCAGCGTCTTTCTCCTGCAACTGGCCGCCGGCTGCATGGCGATGATCGCGCTGAGCCGCGTGCAGGACATCGCGTGGCGCTACGTGCGCCTGATGGCGATCGTCTCGCTCGCGCTGCTGATCGGCGGAGTCGGGCTGATCTGGCTCAATCGCGCCGCGACGCCGCCGACGATGGGAATCGGGGCGGCGTCGATGGTCGCGCTCGCCGCGGCGATCATCTGGCTGGCGATTAACGCAGCCCAGGCCCCAACCGCCGGCGCCGCGCAACGAGTCGCGGCCGCGATCGCCGGCGCGGCGGCAATCCTGGCTGCGACGCAGCTCGCCGGCCGGGCCGATCCGCTGGTCGCAAACGCCGCGGCGCGCCAGGCCGGGCCGCAGACGTCCATCGCGCTGCTCGGGACGGTGGCGCTCGGCGCACTGCTGCTCGGCGCGGTGACGGCGGCGATGCTGCTCGGACATCGGTACCTGACCGAGACCGGCATGACGATCTCGCCCCTCCGCCGGCTGGCCAAGGTCCTGCTCATCGTCATCGCGGTCCGCGGTGCATGGGTCGCGGTCGCGCTGCGGCCGGTCTTTTCAACATCGCCGACGATCGCAACGGACCCGATGTGGTTCTGGCTGACGCTCTCGATCCGCGTCGCCGTCGGAATCCTCGGGGCCGGCGTGTTCGCCCTCATGATCTGGGACTGCGTCCGCCGGCGGAGCACGCAGTCGGCCACGGGCATCCTCTACCTCTCGATGATCTTTGTCTTCCTCGGCGAGCTGTCCGGACAGTATCTGTTCCGCACGGCCGGGCTGGCGATCTGAGATGAAGATCCGGCTGCGCTGTCCCCGGGAGCATTGCGGTGGTCGCGTCACCGCGGCGATGGGATCGGCCAGCGCGACATCCGTGACCTGTGCCCGGTGCGGATCGGCCGTCGCGATTCCGCGGCGTGCCGGCGAGCCGGCCGCCGCGCTCGAGACCTGCCCTCGGTGCGGCGGGCGCGAGTTCTTCGTCCGGCGGGACTTCCCGCAGCGGTTGGGACTCGCCGTGGTCATCTTCGCCGCGCTCGCCTCGTGCATCGCATTCGCGCTCGAGCGAATGATCCTGACCTGGTCGATCCTCGCCGCCGCCGTCGTGATCGACGCGCTGCTTTACCTCGTGACGGGCACCGTGACGGTCTGCTACCGCTGTCGGGCCGAGTTCGAAGACGCGCCTTATAATGCGTCTCATCACGGATTCGACTTGGCGACGTCGGAAAAATACGGGGAGTACGTTCCATGAACGAGATGACGGTGCGGGAGCGAGGGGTCGACGAGGCGCGGGTCGCCGCGGCCGTGCGGGAGATTCTGGCGGCAATCGGCGAGGATCCGGACCGCGAGGGCCTGAAGCGCACGCCGCACCGCGTCGCGCGGATGTACGCCGAGATGTTCTCCGGGATGCGCATCGACCCGCGCGAGTACACGCGCACGTTCTTCACCGAGAACTACGACGAAATGGTCGTCCTCCGCGATGTCAGCTTCGTCTCGATGTGCGAGCATCACCTCCTGCCCTTCGAGGGCAAGGCCCACATCGCCTACCTGCCCGACGGCCGCGTCATCGGCGTCTCCAAGCTGGCCCGCGTCGTCGAGGCCTTCGCGCGGCGTCCGCAGGTGCAGGAGCGCCTGACGACGCAGGTCGCGGACCTGCTGATGAACGAACTGCACGCCAAGGGCGTCGCGGTGGTGATGGAGGCCGTACACAGTTGCATGACCTGCCGCGGCGTGAAGAAGTCGGGCAGCGTGATGGTCACGTCGGCCGTGCGCGGCGAGTGCTGCACGAACTCGGCAACGCGGGCCGAGATCATGAGCCTGCTCCACGTCGGGCGAGTGAAATGACGCGGCGACGACTCGCGTGCATCGCCGGCACGGCGTCCCTGATCGCCGCGGTCGGCTGCCCGCGCAGCGACTCCCCGCCCGCCGCCACGCAGCCCACGACGTCGGCGCCGGGGTCGGTCGTCCGCGTCGCACTGCTGCATCCCGGCCGGGAAAACGACGGCGGCTGGAATCAGCTCGCCTGCACCGCGCTGCGGACGCTTCGCGAGCGGCGCGGCGTCGAGACGAGCGCGACCTTCGCGCCGAACCGGTCGACCTTCAAGTCCGACCTGCGCGACTACGCCGGGCAGGGCTACACACTCGTCGTCTGCCACGGCAGCGAGTACGTCAAGGCGGCCCGCGAAGTCGCGAGGGACTTCCCCCGCGCGCACTTCCTCGTCACCGGCAGCGCCGACGCCGGCGAGGGCGTCGCGACCCTCGACCTCCGGCTCTGGGAAGCCACCTACCTCTGCGGGATCATCGCCGCCGGACTCGTGCCCGAAGGGCCGGCCGGATTGATCGGCGGGCAGGACATCGTCACGGTCCGCCACACAATGAACGCCTTCGCCCGTGGAGCACGCTCGGTCAAGCCCGGCTATCCGACGTTCGCGCAGTACGTCGGGAGCTGGGACGACGTCGCCCGCGCGCAGCAGACGGCCGCGTCGCTCATCGACACGCGCGGCACGAAGGTCCTGTTCCAGAACGCCGACGCCGCGTCGCACGGCATCTTCGAAGCGGCGAGGAAGGCCGGCGTCTTCGTCTTCGGCGCCAACAGCGATCAGAAGGACGCCCTGCCCGACCTCGTGCCCGCCAGCGCCGTGATCGACATGGAGCGGGCGTTCGAGCAGGTGCTCGACGCCATCGCCGCCGGGACGTTTCGCGATCAGGTGTTGGTGGGCGACCTGCGAAGCGGCATCGTCGACGCGGTCGTAAATCCTCGATTCGAAGGTCGATTGTCGCCCGCGACGAGGTCCGCGCTCGCCGCAGCGCGACGGCAGATCATCGCCGGGCAACTCGACGTGCTCGGCGACCGTTGACGCGCGATCGCCGCGCCCTCCGCCGGCGAGACCCGTTGCCGCGACCGTGATTGCGCCGCACGAGGCGGCGCAGCCGGCGCGCGACCGTCGGCGGTACGAGGCGGCGCAGCCGCTCCGGATTACCCCCGCCGAATTCGACGATCTGACGGATGAGCGCGCTGCTGGTCATGGCGTGCTGGTCGCTGCTGAGCAGAAACACCGTCTCGACCGCCCCCGCGATCTGGTTGACGTTCGCCTGTTGCAGCTCCGAGCCGAGATCGGACGAATCTCGGATGCCCTTGATAATCACGGTGGCCCCGTGCTCGCGGACGAAATCCATCGTCAGGCCCGGATACGACATCACGCGGACGTTGTCCATGTTCGCCGTCAACTCGCGGAGCATCTGAACGCGCTCCGCCTCGCTGAAGCACGGGGCCTTCTCCGGGTTTCGGCCGACGGCCACGATCAGCTCGTCGAACAGCAGCCGCGCGCGGCGTATGATGTCGAGATGCCCGTTCGTCGGCGGGTCAAACGTCCCCGCGAACACGGCGATCTTCTTGCGCTTTGGCCTCATTAGGCCTATTGTGGACGTTTGAGGGATCCATGTCGACGGCCGTCGAGCACGGTCCATCCGCCGACTTGCCGCCGTGCGCGTCCACGAGGAGCATACGGTCGATGAAGGCGCGCGGCGTGCTTCTGGTTCTGACCACGGCGGCCGCGGTCTTCCTGCTCGTCGCTCATGTCCCATGGCATGCGGACGCATCGGTGCGCAAGGCGGCGGCCATCGCCGCGACGACGCTCGTGCTCTGGATCAGCGAGATCGCCCCACTCGGCGTCGTCGGATTGGCCATCCCCGTCGCGGCGACGCTTGCGGGAGTCATGCCGTGGGGCGAGGCCGTCGCCCCGCTCGGCGATTCGATCATCTTCCTCAATCTCGGCGCGTTTCTGTTGGCGCGGAGCCTCGACAAGTTCGGCGCATTCGACTGGATGCTCTCCGGGCGGCTCTGGGCCCGCGTCCGCAGCGGCCCGCCGATCGTCCTGATCGTCGCCGTGCTCGTCGTCTCCGGCATCATGTCCATGGCGCAGAACAACACGGCCGTCACGGCCATGCTGCTACCGATCGTGGCCAGCGTCGCGCGGCACTCGGCGCACCCCGCGAGCGTGATGATGGCCCTGTCGCTCGGCGCAACGCTCGGCGGCATGGCGACGCCGATCGGCACCGCGCCGAACTTCCTCGGCTACGGCGAGATCAAGAAGCTCGATTCCGCGATGACCTTCATCGGCTGGCTCCGCGTCGGGCTTCCGGTCTGGATCGGCGGCGTGCTGCTGGCGGCCGGGCTGCTGCACCTGGCGAACCGCTGGCTGCCGGTCCGACGCGGCGAGCGCGTGTCGCCGTCGCCGGGATGGATCTTGCTCGCGGCCGCAACGGACGTCGGACCCGCCGCGCCGGTTCGCTCGGATGTGTGGAAGCTGCCGCCCGACGTCGTCGCCCGCGGGCGACGCTGGTCCCTGATCGCCATCGCCGCCGCGGCGACCCTCTGGCTTGCGTCCGGGCTCGTCATCAACCTGACCGGCGCCGGAAGCTCCACTCGAACATGGGTCGAGTCGAACCTGCCCGAATCCCTCGTCCCGATCGCCGTTGCCTGCATGCTCTTCGTCATTCGCATCTCCCCGGACGGACAGACGGTGCTCAATCGCCACGACTTTCAGGCCATTGACTGGGACACGCTGTTTCTGTTCGCCGGCGGCCTGACGCTGGGCCGAATGCTGAAGACGAGCGGCTCGGCCGACGCCTTGGCCGACGCCCTGGTCCGCGCGGAGTGGAGCCCGCTCCTGCTGATTGTGGGTCTCGCCGCGGTGACCGTGCTTCTGTCGGAGCTGACGAGCAACACCGCGACGGCGGCGCTGATCGTGCCGCTGGCGATCGGCGTTGCGCCGAGCGTGGGATTCGAGCCGACTCACGTCGTGTGGATCGCGACGCTCTGCGCCAGCCTCGGATTCGCGCTGCCGGTCTCCACCCCGCCCAATGCGTTGATTTACGGAACCGGGCTGATCCCGCTGCGCTGGATGGCGTGCGTGGGTATCGTTGTCGACGTCGTGCTGATGTTCTGGGTGATCGGCTGCGTCGTCGCGCTCGGATGACACTCAGCCATCGGCGGACGGGCCGCCGCGCCGCTGCCCTTCATTACGCCGCCGATCGCGCCGTCGCAACAAGCGACCGCAGCTCGACGTTCCGGCCGTACAGCGCTACGACCGCCGCCGGTTGTCCGGCAAGCCCGACGATCCGGCAAGCGACGCGACAGCGTCGCTGAAAGTCGATCAGCCGCGCCAGTGCGACAGTCCACGCGGGACCAATGCAGCGGACCCGGGCGAAATCGAACACCACGCCGCGGACCACGGCGGCGGCGAACGCCCGAGTCGCGAGATCCAGCGCTGCCGCGATCTGCGCCTCGCCGACGCGCTCCGTCGTCCACTCGATGCAGAGCATCGCGTCACGAACGACGCAGCGGACCTCGACGTTCCGGCTCGTTCCGTCTTCAGGGCTCGCTCGATTGGATCGCGTCAGGCTGAACATCGCACGACCTCCGGTCTCAAGGGCCGGCCGACATCGGCCGCCACAGGAGGTACACGCGCGAGCGATCGATCTGTCAGCATGAACCGGATCGACGCTAACGTATTGATATTATTTGAGTTACGGAAACACAACGAGACGGAGACCGACTCGACCGCAGCGTGGACCGCGATTCGTCAGCGCCGAATCCGCGTCCGTCCGAGTCGGTATCATGCAGCCATGCCGGAATGCCCGTCACCTGCCGCGCTCGAGGCGTTCCACTACGGCGACCTGGCCTCCGACGCGTGCGAGGCGATTCAACGCCACCTTTCCGATTGCACGGCGTGCCGCGAACGGATTGCAGCGCTCCGCCGCGCCGACGACGCAGTCATCGCCGATCTCCGGGGCATCCGCGCTCCGGCGCCACCGGTCGCCAACGCGCAAACGAAGCCTGCGACCGTCCCAACCGTTCCGGGCTACGAGATCCTCGGCGAGATTCACCGCGGCGGGCAGGGCATCGTCTATCAGGCGATGCAGGGCGGCACGCGTCGCCACGTCGCGCTGAAGATCCTCCGGGACGGCGCGCTCGCGACGCCCGCGGCGCGGAAGCGCTTCGAGCGGGAAGTCGCGCTCGCGGCGCAGCTCAAACATCCGAACATCGTGACCGTCTTCGACTCCGGGCTGACCGCCGACGGGCAACGATTCTGCGCCATGGACTACATCGCCGGCCGCCCGCTCAACGATCACGTCCGATCCCGGGGGCTCGATCTCGAAGCCGCGCTGCGGTTGTTCGCGACCATCTGCCGCGGAGTCGAATACGCCCACGAGCGCGGCATCGTGCATCGCGACCTCAAGCCGTCGAACATTCTGATCGACACGGCCGCTGGCGCCGTCGAGTCGGCCGCGACGGGCGGCGTGGCGCGGATCGTCGATTTCGGCCTGGCCAAGTCGGTGCACCCGTCGGAGACGACCGCCGTGTCGCTCAGCGGCGAACTGTTCGGCACGCTGCCCTACCTCGCGCCGGAGCAGACGTCAGGCAATTCCGAGTGCGTCGATCATCGCGCCGACATCTACTCGCTCGGCGTCGTGCTCTTCGAGCTGCTGACCGGCACGTTTCCCTACCCGGTCGAAGGCCGGCTTTCCGCCGTCCTCCATCACATCGCCGAATCGCTGCCGCAGGCGCCCAGCCGCGCCTGGACGCCGGAGCGCGGCATTCCCAAGCGCGGCACACGCCGCATCACCCCGTCGCGTTCGCACGGCCCGATCAACACCGACCTCGACACCATCGTCCTGCGCTGCCTCGCCAAGGACCCCGCGCGTCGCTACGCGACGGCCGGTGCGCTCGCCGACGATCTCGAGCGTTATCTCGCGGGCGAGCCGATCCAGGCGCGGCGCGACAGCCGGCTCTACGTCCTGCGAAAGACGCTGCCGCGCTACAAGGCGGCGATGGCGCTGGGGGCCGCGCTGGTCATCGCGATGGTCGGCGTCGGAGTCGGGCTGACGCTCCGCGCACGACTGATCGACCAGCGCCGCCTCGCGAAAGAGCAGCTCGTTCAGCAGATCGACGACGCAATCATCGTGATGGACAGCGGGCGACTTCGGCGATTGCTCGAATCGCCGGACGCCGCGGTACTCAGCCCCGACTTGCGGCACGCCTACCAGGGCTGGGAGCGCCTGCTGCGGATCGACCTCGACGACGCCCGCCGGCACGCCGACCGGGCGCTGCAACTGAATCCGGACCAGGCGCTCGCCTATTACCTCCGCGGGGGCCTCAACGCCGAACGGCAGGATATGGCGGCAGCGCTGATGGACCTCGCCGAGGCGCAGCGCTGCCAGCGCGGCACGCTGCTCGAGCGCGGATTGCACTCCATGCTCAAGACGCTGCTCAACCGGCACGAGGAAGCGCGGCGCGAATTTGACCGGATGGTCGCCGAGCACCCCGGCTCCGGCGCTGCGCTCTGGTGCCGCGGCTTTTCGAGCTGGTTCCAACTGCTGCGAGCGGCGCCGCGAAACGTCGATACGCGATGGCGGCTGGCCAACGAAGCCCTGGCCGACGTCGATGCGGCCGCCCGGCTCTATCCCACCGTGCCCTTCGTCTTCGACGTCCGCGCCGACCTGCTGGCGCGAATGACGCTGCTCGCCGAGCACCGCGGCGATGCGCAACGCGCGGCCGAGCTTCGCGAACGGCACGCGGCCGACGGCCGGCACCTGATCTCGATCGGCGCCAGCGGGACGGGACACGTCGTGCTGGCGCGCGTCGCGATATCGCGAGACGACTTCGCCGAGGTGCGGCGCCTGGCGACGATGGCCGTGGATGAGTTGGAGAAGTCCGAGGCGGGCGCATCGGTCCATCGGGAGGATTCGCTTCAGACGGCGCGGCTGATGATGCTCGTGTCCGCCTGGTGCCTCGGCGATGACGACACGGCCATCGCGCTGAGTCGGCGTGTTGGGGATCAGGCGACCAGCGAGGCGGTTGAGTTCTTCTCGGAGTTTCTCGGTGTCGTAGCAAGCTCGCGCGGTCCGCGCCGCGCGCCTCTGTCCGCAAACGCGATGATCCTGAAGTCGTATCGCCCGACGGCGGCCCTGGGTGGATGGGTTGGCGCGGCGTGGACCGGCGACCCGGATGCTGCGCGCGATCTCGCGCGGCGGATGTCGATCCCGCTGACCGAGCGACTCGGCTGGATTTCGACGTTTCTGCGGTTCCTGCGCGGAGAGATCGATCGCGAGACGTGCCTGCGCCGCGCGCCGAACGGATTCGCAGAACAGATCGTCGCACTGTGCGACGCCGTGCAGGAGACGGATGTCGCCGGACGCGCCGAACAACTTCGTCACGTCGTCGCCACGACGGACGAGCTATTCGTTGTTCTCTACTCGCGAGCCTTGCTCACCCGTCTGATGCTCGATGCGTCGCAGCGCACAGCGGGCGACGCCGCGACGCGGCCGGTCGAAGGGCCGGCCCCGCGCTGACGAGCTCGGACTCCGATCCCACCGCCGCCTCAGGCCGAATCCTCGCCGAGCAACTCCATCATCCGCTCGCGGATGCGCCGCAGCATGCGCGACTTGGCGAGATAGACCTGGTTCGCCGTCAGGCCGAAACGAGCACACACGTCATCGACCGGCGCATCCTCGATCACGTGCGCCACAAACGCGTCGAACGTCTTCGTATCGACCTCGCCGCGAACCGTGGCGAGGCAGTGCCGCAGGTGCTCCTGCTGCCAGACCTGGTCGAACAGGGCATCCGGGCCCGGATCGTCATCCCGTACCTCCGCGAACGCGACCGAATCGGCCTGGAACTCGTGCCGATCGCGAAGCCGGTTGCGAATGCGGTTGTTGACGAGCGTTCGCAGCCAGCCTTTGAATCGACCCCGGTCCGGGTCGTACTCGAAGCGGCGGATATGCTCGTGGACTGCCGCCATGCACTCCTGGCTGATCTCGTCCGCGTCGCTCTCCGAAAGACCGCGGGCCCGTGCGAAGCGGATCATCATCGGGCGATAGATGAGATCGAACTCGCGCCACGCCGACTGATCGGCCGGGTCCTTCACGCGGAGGATGAGGCTGACGCGAGTGGTGTCCATCGGGGCGGTCCTGCGGTCGCGGCGATCCAACGATGGGGTGTACACCCGACGAGCCGATCGGGCAATGCGCAAAAAAAGCACGAGGCTGTCGTCGGTCAGACGACAGCCTCGGGATCATCCCTGAGAAGTATGCTGGTACGGCCGATCT
>JAKLKO010000014.1 GCA_023150615.1 Phycisphaerae bacterium | reverse complement strand
ATCGGCCGCTTCGCATCCAGCCCGCGCTGCACCAGGTCATCCAGAAGCTGCTGCACCACCACGGCATTCTCCGTCGCTCCCTGCACCAAGTAAAAAGGGGACATTCTACTTTTCTTTCTTCCTCGGTCGGCCGCGGGGGCGGATCGTCGATTCCAGGCCCAGCCGCTTCGCCATCCGGAGCACCCAGGCCTCCCCGCCGAACGGCCGGCCGCGCACCACGCTCCGCCGCACGGCCTGCTCCTCGGCCGCCGTCTGCGGCGTGTTTAACCGGCGCAGCCAGTCGCGCGGGCGCTCGACCGGCCCCGCGTGCAACAGACCGGCCTCGTGTTCGGGCCGGCCGCGCCAGGCGCTCGACCATCGCCACTGCTCGGCCCGGCGCACCAGCGCGGCGCGCCGGGCGTTGCGTTCCACATAACGCATGACGGTCAGCAGGTGCGCGTCCTGCTCGATCGGGAACGCCTTGAAGCGGCCCTGCCAGACGTGGCCGCTCGTGCGGCCGGCGCGGAGGCTGTGATAGCGGCGCACGTGGGCGGTGAGCAGCCATTGCATGTAGCGCCCCAGGTCGCCATCGCGGCGCGGCCAGAGGACGAGGTGGAAATGGTTGGGCATGAGGCAGAAGGCGAGCAGGCGGGCGTCAACGCGCTGGCGGGCGCGGGCGAGCAGATCGACGAACGCGGCGTAGTCGGCGTCGCGGTCGAAGACCCTCATGCGGGCGTTGCCGCGGTTGATGACGTGATAACAGAGGCCGCCGACGGCGGCCCGCGCGGTGCGGGGCATGGCTGGGGAGACTAGCCGCTGCGGCCCGGCAGAGCAAGGAAAAAGTAGAATGTCCCCTTTTTGTACGCAATCCCCTACGCCCAAGTCACCATAAACCCGCTCGTACACCGCTCGCACTTGTTCACGAGTGTAATCCTTGGCCCGAATCGTCGTCGGCAACGCGTGGCCGGTGTGTGGGAGCCGCTGGCCGACCTGGGGCCGCGAGCAGATCCTCGAAGGCCGGTCGAAGCACACCTATTACGAACACTGAGCGGCCGCCGGGTCATGGCGGAAACCCCGGACGATGCGCGCCGGTCCTGGCCCCTCTTCAACACGCCGCTGCGCAGCTTCCTGGCGGTGGTCGCCCCGGTCCGCATGCTGATGCTGCCGCTGGCGCTGGTCGCGCGCAGCGCGCCCGCGCAGGCGTTCGTTGAGGACGCCGTCCACTGGGACGGCCGCCTCCCGGCGGGTGGGCGAGACGGCTGAATCTGCTCCGCGGGTCGCTACAGCGTGCCGTCGACCTTTTTCGGGAGTTCGGGCTTCGTGACCTTGAGCGGCTCGGGCGATGAGAGGGCCTCGAGGAACGAGAGCAGGTCCTCGAACTCCTGATCGGTCAGCTTGAACGGCTTGAGCAGCGGGTCCTTGTTCGGGTGATTGCCGCCGCCCTTGCTGTAGAATTCGATCACCTCTTCGAGCGTCTCAAACGCGCCGTTGTGCATGTACGGCGCGGTCCACTTCAGCTCGCGCAGCCCAGGCGTCTTGAAGCGGCCGCGATCGGCGGCGCTCTTCGTGATCAGCTCGCGCCCGTAGTCGGCGTCGACGCTGCGCGGGTTGGGGTACTTCTGGTCGGTGGCGAAGAAGTGCCGCGTGGCGATGCGGTCGGTCTCGGTCTTGAGCGGCTCGATCTCCGGCACGCCGGTGGTGTGGAACTCGCCATCGCTGAGGACCGGCCCGTGGTGGCAGGCGATGCAGTTGGCCTTGCCGGTGAACAGGGCCATGCCGCGGACCTCGGATTCCTTGAGCGCGGACTTGTCGCCGTTCAGGTAGCGATCAACGCGACCGGGCTTCGAGACGATGGTCCGCTCGAAGGCGGCGATGGCCCTGGCAAGGTTGTCCATGTTGACGTCGGAGTTGAAGACCTTCTTGAACTGCTCGACGTAATAGGGGATGCCGCTGAGCTTCTCGACCAGGTGCGTGTAGTTCTGGTTCATCTCGATCGGCGCGGCGATCGGGCCGACGGCCTGTGCCTCGAGGCTGGGCGCGCGGCCATCCCAGAACTGGTGCTTGAGATAGGCGGCGTTGAGGACGGTGGGGACGTGTCGCCAGTGTTTCGTGCCCGGGTAGGCGTCGGACATCTGCAGCCCGTTGGAGAAGCCTTTGGCCGGATCGTGGCACTTGGCGCAGGCGATGCTGCTGTCACCGGAGAGGCGGGGATCGAAGTAGAGCATGCGGCCGAGTTCGACCTTGGCCTCGGTCTGCGGGTTGTCGGGCGGGATGGGCACCGGGAGCAAGGGTTGAAGCGTCTTCTCGCCCGCGGCCTTGTTTTCGGCGGATGCTGGTTGCGGCGCGGCGATCAGCGCGATGAGGGTCATTATCGCTGCGGTGGTCAGTGCGAGAGCGAGGCAGCGTGAGCGGTTCGTCTGTCGCGATGTCATGTTGAAAGACCTCCTTCCAATCGTTTCGTGACTGTGCCGTCGCGCCGATCGGGCGCGGCGGGGCTGAGTACGTGTTCAATCACCGGATGACTTCGGTTCCAGCACGATCGGGGCTGTTGCCGTCTGTCCGGCCTTCACCTCCACGGGGACGTACTGCTCGGCGAGGTGTTCCTGCCAGACGCCGAGTTCGTACGCACCGGGCGGGACGTCGTCGAGTCGGAACGCGCCGTCGGCGCCGGTGACCTGGTAATAAGGATGCGGCATGACGTAGACGAAGCCGCGCATCCAGTCGTGGACGTTGCACTTGAGTTCGACGAGCCCCGGCCGATCGAATGTCTTGGTCGAGCGCATGTCTTTTGAGGGCTGGAGGATGTTGAAGAGGGTGTAGATGCGCTGCGAGGCGTTGATGTTGTGCGCGACGGGGTCGCTGTTGACGATCTCGACCGGTTCTTTGAGGTACACGACCTGCACGTTGGGCGAGAATGAGCAGAAATGCTGGTTGATCTCCGGCGGCTTGTCGCGCTTCGGAAAGTCCTTGCCCTGTGTGATGTTCGCGAGGAACACGACGGCCTCGGCGACGCGACTCTTGTCATCGAGGCGGATAGCGGGGCGGACGGCCGGTCCCTTCGAGCAGGTCTCGTGGTCCTTGACGATCTGGAGCTTCTGCTCTGCGGGCGTCGGTCCGCGATAGGTGACCGTGCCGACGATCACGCCGCCGTTGTCGACCTTGGCGACGGTGTAGGCGGGCATCGTTCGCCGGCGTGCGGAGCGCCGCGCGGCCGTTGCGGGAGGATCGGCCACGGCGAGTCGGACGTCGTCGTCGGCGGGCGTTGCGCCGGGCGCAATGGCAACGAACGCGGCGAGTGTCGGTAGCAGGATCGCGATGATGCGTTTCATGTGGACCCCTCGATGAACGGCAACGGATACGTGTTCGAGCGCGGCTTCCACGGACCGCGACGGGGTCGGCCGCTGCGATTGTGGAGTATAGGAGTTCGTCGCCGAAGGTCCAGTCCGGCCGCCCTTCAGGGCCGGACGACGATCTTGCCGAAGAACTGGCCGGCCTCCATCTGGCGATGTGCATCGGCGAGCTGTTCGAGCGGCCAGACCCGATCGATGATCGGTCGCACGCGGTTTTGGTGCGCGAGGGCCAGGGTGGCGTTGATCTGATCCTCGGAGGCGAGGAACTCGACGATGCCGCGGACGGTCACCTCGCGGAACATGATCTTGAGCACGTTCACCTCGGCCGTCAGTCCGCCGACCATGCCGAGGACGATCCAGCGGGCGCGCCAATTGAGGCATTCGATCGTCCGCGCGACGGACGAGCCCCAGACGGGATCGAAGACGACATCGACGCCGCGGCCGGAGGTGAAGTCGCGGATCTTCGCGACGGGGTCGTCGGTTCGGTGATTGAGAACGAGGTCCGCGCCGAGGAGCGACTTCGCCATCTCGACTTTCTCGGGCGAGCCGACGGTGGTGATGACCCGCGCGCCGGCGACCTTCGCGACCTGCGCGGCGGCCATGCCTGCGCCGCTGCTGCCGCCGTGGACGAGCACGGTTTCGCCGGGCTTGAGCCGGGCCGCGTAGACGAGGCCGTACACGGCGGTGATGTAGACGCAGGGGTAGGCCGCGGCCTCATCGTAGGAGTAGTGCGCCGGCTTGGGCAGGATGGCGTTCGCCGGGACGCGGACGAATTCGGCGAAGCCGCCGGGGCGCGTGATGCCGATGATGTCGAGCTTCCCGGTCGCGGCGGGGCCGGTGACGCGGGCCTTGACCATGACGGCCCGGCCGACGAGTGACTTGTCGCCGTCGGGCCCGACGGCGGCGACGTCTCCGGCGACGTCGAATCCGCCGGTGTGGGGCATGGAGAACCCGGGCATGGAGGATGATCCGCTGCGAAGGAACACATCCATGCGGTTCATGGCGGCGGCCCTGACGCGGATGACGAGTTCGCCGTGTTCGGGAACGGGATCGGGAAGGGTCTCGAGCTTGAGGACATCGGGCTTTCCGGTCTGATGGAAGCGGACTGCCTTCATCGGGTTGGGCTCCTGTGGCTGCGAGGATGTTAGCCGATTCGCGCGGGGCGTGTGGGAGTCGACGCGCGGCGGGGGCGCTTGCAGAATGGGGACGTGGCGAGGTTTACGGCGTTTGATCGCAAGCAGATGGAGCGGGCGCTCGAGCTGGGAGCGCGCGGCGAGGGGCGCGTCGAGCCGAATCCGATGGTCGGTTGCGTGCTGGTCCGGAGCGGGCGGGTGATCGGCGAGGGATTTCACCGGCGGTTCGGCGGTCCGCATGCCGAGGTTGAGGCGCTTCGGTCGTGCCGCACTTCGCCGCGCGGGGCAACGTGTTACGTGACGCTGGAGCCGTGTTGTCACTACGGCAAGACGCCGCCGTGCACGGAGGCGTTGTTGAATGCGGGGGTCTCGCGCGTCGTGGTGGGGTTGGAGGATCCGTTTTCGAAGGTGTCGGGTCGGGGGATCCGGCGGTTGCGGTCGGCGGGGGTGCGCGTCGATGTGGGGTTGCTGGCGGAGCGGGTGCGCGTATTGAACGCGCCATTCCTGAAGCTTCAGCGGACGCGGACGCCGTGGGTGATCCTGAAATGGGCGCAGAGCGTCGATGGGAAGATCGCGACGCGGACGGGAGATTCGAAGTGGATCACGTCGCCGGCGTCGCGGCGCGATGCGCATGCGCTGCGCGCGCGGGTGGATGCGGTCGTCGTCGGGATCGGGACGGTCCTCGCGGACGATCCGATGCTCACGCCGCGGGGCGTGCGGACGTTGCGGACGGCGGTACGGATAGTGGTCGATTCAAAGCTGCGAATTCCGATTCGTTCGCGGCTCGTACGCTCGGCGCAGCGCGTGCCGCTGATCGTGGCGACGTGCGCGCCGGCGTCCGGGGTGCGCGCGCGGCGACTGATCGAGCGCGGTATTGAGGTCTTGCGGGTAAGGCCGCGCCGCGGTCGGGTCGACCTGCGGGCGCTGCTCCGCGAGCTGGGGCGACGGTCAATGACGAACGTCATGGTCGAGGGCGGGGGTCGCGTGCTGGGGGCGTTCGTCGATTCCGGGCTGGCGGATGAGGCGTGCATCTACGTCGCGCCGCGATTGATCGGCGGGCGCGACGCGCTCGGTTCGCTGGAGGGAGTCGGCCCGGCGAGGACTCGGGAAGCCCCCGAGGTTTGCGTCACGGACGACCGGCTGATCGGAGCGGACCGGCGGCTCCGGCTGGGGTTCGTCCGCCACCCAAGGGGACGCGACGGGTAGAAAACGAGTATACTCATCGGCTTGCGAGTCGGGCACGGCCGGCGTGTACCGGCCGCGCGGTTTTCACCCGTAGCGGAGGATCGATCATGCATCGCGTGCGGATGTCGGCGGTGGCCGTCTTGCTGGTGGCGGGCGTCGGGCTGGCGAAGGACCTGTCGGTCGGCGACAAGGCGCCGCCATTGAAGATCGCCACGTGGATCAAGGGGGAGCAGGTCGACCCGACGAAGGGCGACAAGGACCACGTTTACGTCGTTGAGTTCTGGGCGACCTGGTGCGGCCCGTGCCGGCTTTCGATTCCGCACCTGTCGGAGATGCAGGACCATTTCGCCAAGTCGGGCAAGGTGACGATCGTCGGCATCTCCGACGAGGACGAGGGGGTCGTCAGGCCGTTCGTCAAGTTGTGGGACAAGAAGATGCGTTACACCGTCGCGGTGGACGACGACGAGCGGACGACGAAGGCCTGGATGCGCGCCGCCGGGGCTGAGGGCATCCCGCATGCGTTCATCGTGAAGGGCGGCAAGATCATCTGGCAGGGCCACCCGATGGAGATGGACGACGAGATCGCCCGGCTGACCGGCGATTCGGCCTGGACGAAGATCGCGGAGAAGCGGCAGAAGGCAATGCAGAAGCGCATGGAGCTGATGAGGGAATACAGCGACGCGATGCGCGCGGAGGAGTGGGACGATGCGCTGGCGGCGCTGGATTCGGCCCTGAAGCTCGACCCAGGCGACACGGGAGCGCTCGTGCGAAAGTACCGAATCCTGGCGACGGGCAAGAAGGACACGGAGGCGGCGGCGAAGGTCGGCAAGGCGATCCTCAACAATGTCGAGGAGGCGGAAGAGCTGAATGAGCTGGCCTGGGGAATCCTCACTGACGAGTCGATGGAGGATGCGCGGGATCTGAAGCTTGCCACGGCGCTCGCGGAGAAGGCGGTCAAGCTCACGAACAGCAAGGACGCAGCGGTTCTCGATACGCTGGCGCGGGCGAAGTTCGATGCGGGACAGGTATCCGAGGCGATCGAGCTGCAGGAAAAGGCCGTCAAGCTGGCCAAGGGTCCAATGAAAAAGGAGCTTCAGAGGACGCTGAAGCGCTACCAGCAAGACGGCAAGAAGGCGGCCACGGATGATGAAGACGGTGATGACGACGACGACGACGACGACGACGATGATGATGACGATGACGACGACGATGACTGATACGCCGTGGACGGGAATGCCGGACGCCGAATCGTAGGAGCGTCAGAATCGTTCGGCGCGAGATCGCGCGGACGTGCGCGGCGCAGTCAGCCTGGGGGCATGCTCGGCACGAAGGGTGCTGCCGGTCAGCTCCCGATGGGGGCGTTGTCGCGGAGACGGAGAATCGGATGTTGCATTGGTCGGGCCGGATTTTGATCGTGTTCGCGTTGGTGGTTGGTTCAGGGTCCGCCGCGCTGGGAGCACTGCGGGTCGGGGATGCCGCGCCGCCATTGGCGATCCGGGAGTGGATCAACGGCGAGGCGGTGGATCCGTCGAAGGGCGGCCGGGACACGGTGTTCGTGATCGAGTTCTGGGCGACGTGGTGCGGTCCGTGTCGATTGAGTATGCCGCACCTGACGGAGATGCAGCACTATTTCGGGGCGACGAAACTGCGAGTGATCGCGGTGACGAACGAGGATCCGGCGCTGGTGCGACGCTACGTGTCGGCGCAGGGTTCGAAGATGGGATACACGGTCGCCGTTGACCGCGAGGGAAGCACGACGAAGAACTATCTCGTGGCGGCAGGCGTGGAGGGGATACCGCACGCGTTCATCGTCAAGGGCGGGAAGATCGTTGGGCAGGGCAATCCGCTGGTCGACCTGGATCGCCAGATCGCTCAGGCGACGGGCGATGCGAACTGGGTCAACGTCGTCGCGAAGAGCAAGGCGCGCCAGCAGCAGCTGCATCTGCTGGAGCGGCGGCTGATGATGGCGCAGGCGCAAGAGCGCTGGGACGAGGTGATCTCGGTTGCGGACGAGATGATATCGCTCGATCCGGCCGACCCGCGGCCGGCGTTCCACAAGTACCTGGTTCTGCGCGTGAAGAAGCAGGATGCGAAGGGGGCGGAGCAGGTGGGACGTGGGATTCTCGAGACGCTGAACGACGCGACGGCGCTGGGCGATTTCGCATGGAGCATCCTCGACGAGGAGATCTTCAAGGGGAATCGCGACGTGCCGCTGGCGATGGCGTGCGCGCAGAAGGCGACGAAGCTGACCGGAGGTCGGAACGCGAGCGTGCTCGACACGCTGGCGCGGGCCTATTTCGACAGCGGAGACGTCATTCAGGCGATCTCGATTCAGACGAAAGCGGTCGAGCTGTGCGACGATGCGCAGATGAAGCGCGTGTTGCAGGCAAACCTCGCGCGCTACCAGCAGTCCCACGGAGCGCCGAAAACAACGCAGTAGTCCGGCCTCGCGTCAGCGCCGGGCGGAAGCAGCGCGTCGCGCCGGGCGCGGGGGAGCCGGTGGCGCGGGACGCGCGAGTCGGCGCAGGCGCTGCAGGTTGATCCGGTCGAGGTCGCGGCCGCGGTTATCCGTGCCCTTGGGGGTTTCCAGGATCATCGGGACGTTTCGGAATCGCGGGTCGGTCACGATCCGCCGAAAGGCGCTGCGTCCGACATAGCCTTCGCCAACATGAGTGTGTCGATCGACGCGCGAGCCGCACTCGCGGCGCGAGTCGTTGAGGTGAAAGCACTCAATGCGGGCGATGCCGAGCCGCCGATCAAGCTCGTCGAACGTCGCGGCGTACGTCTCGTCCGTGTCGAAGCGGTAGCCAGCGGCGAGGGCGTGGCACGTGTCGAAGCAGATGCCGATCCGCTCCGGGCGGCCGGAGCGATCGATCATCCCGGCCAGGTGTTCGAGGCGGTGGCCGAGGCAGGTGCCCTGGCCGGCGGTGATTTCGAGCAGCGGGCGAACGATCGGATCGTCGAATTCGTCGAGGATTATCCGCAGCGCGTCGGCGACGCGCCGGCATCCGGCGGCTTCGCCGCATCCCATGTGCGCGCCGGGATGGATGACGAGTCCGCGGATGCGCAGCGCGCTGCAGCGTCGGAGTTCGTCGGCGCAGGCGGCGATGCTCCGCTGCCAGATGGCGTTGTCGGGCGAGGCGAGGTTGATCAGGTAGGTGGCGTGGGCGATGGCCGGGGCGATGCCGGTGCGCTGCTGCGCGGCGTGCCAGGCGGCGATCTCGTCGTCGCGGAGCGGGCGGGCGGACCACTGGCGCTGGTTCTTGACGAAGACCTGCACGCAGTCGCAGCCGGCGGCCTCGGCGAGGTCGATGGCGCGGTGCAGCCCGCCGGCGATGGACATATGGGCGCCGAAGCGCGGCGTCAGCGGTCGTTCGGTCGCGCGTGGCACGCTTTATTCTCCGATGATCTTGATCAGCACGCGCTTGCGGCGGCGGCCGTCGAACTCGCCGTAGAAGATCTGCTCCCACGGACCGAAGTCGAGCCGGCCCTTCGTGACGGCCACGACGACCTCGCGGCCCATGATCGTGCGCTTGAGGTGCGCATCGGCGTTGTCTTCGCCGGTGTCGTTGTGGCGGTATTGCCGGACGGGCTCGTGCGGGGCGAGCTGCTCGAGCCAGCGGTCGAAGTCGGCGTGCAGGCCGGGCTCGTCGTCGTTAATGAAGACGCTGGCCGAGATGTGCATGGCGTTCACGAGGCAGAGGCCTTCGCGGACGCCGCTTTCGGCGACGGCCCGTTCGACCTGGGGTGTGATGTTCATGTAGGCGCGGCGCTGCGGGGTCTCGAACCAAAGCTCCTGCCGGTGGGTTTTCATGGGCCTCGTCTCCGGAGGGCTGCCGTTACGGCTTGCCACTATAATCGGGATGCCCGTCGCACACCTTATCCGGCACCGGACCGCGCGGTCCGGCGTCGCCCGGAGGTATTTCCATGAAGGTCCTGATCGCGGACAAGTTTGAGGAGGCGGGCATTCGTGAATTGAAGGCGCTGGGGTTGGAGGTGGACTACCGGCCCGGCACGAGCGGCGCGGCACTGACCGAGGCGGTTCGGGATTCCGCGGCGGAGATCCTGATCGTTCGATCGACGAAGGTTCCGCGGGAGACGCTGGACGCGGCGCGGGCGCTGAAGTTGGTGATCCGCGCGGGGTCGGGCGTTGATACGATCGACGTCGCGGGGGCGACGCGGCGCGGCATTCGAGTGTGCAACTGTCCGGGGCAGAACGCGGTGGCGGTCGCCGAGCTGACGATCGGGCTGATGATTGCGCTGGACCGGCGGATCGTGGATGAGACAGTCGATCTGCGGCGGCGGGCCTGGAACAAGAAGGAGTACAGCAAGGCGCTGGGCCTGAAGGGGCGGACGCTGGGCGTCGTGGGCCTGGGGCGGATCGGTTACGAGGTGGCGCGGCGTGCGGCGGCGTTCGAGATGAATCTGCTCTACCACGACACGATTTCGCGGCACTCGATCGAGGGCGAGCTGGGGATTCAGAAGGTCCCGTTCGAGGAGCTGCTGCGGAAGTCGGATTTCATCACGCTGCACGTTCCGGGCGGTGTGCCGACGCACCATCTGATCGGCGAGCGCGAGCTGGGGATGATGAAGTCGACCGCGTTCCTGATCAACTGCAGCCGCGGCGGCGTTGTGGACGAGGCGGCGCTCGCGGACGCGGTGCGGCACGGCGTGATCGCCGGCGCGGCGCTGGATGTGTATGAGCAGGAGCCCGGCGCGGGCGAATCGGAGTTCGCCGATCCGGTGGTCGAGGCGCCGCACGTGTACGGGACGCACCACGTGGGCGCATCGACGGAGCAGGCGCAGATGGCGATTGCGGCGGAGGTGGGTCGGATCGTGAAGGTGTATCGCGATTCGCGGGACTTCCTGAACTGCGTCAACCTGCCGGAGATGACGGGCGTCGGGTAGTCGCCGGCGCGGCCCCATCGTGGCGCTGCGCGCAGATCAGCGCGAACGGTAGGAATCGCGCCGGTTGCGGTTCGCGGCGCCCGGTTCGGCCGGGATGTCCGAGCTTCCGCTCTCCTGCGGCTCGGTTGAACGGCGGTCGTCTGCACGCGGCGGCGCGGAATCCTCATCGTCGTCGCTCCGCCACGCCCCCGCGGCGTCCGCCGGCAGCACCGGCCAGACGCCGGCCATGACGTGATCGAGTTCGATCTCGTCGGGGATCGCCGCGCCCGACTCGGGATCGATCGCCGTGATCGTGATCTCGGCCAGGCCGGCGGTCGAGATCACGCCGACGAAGCCCTCGATCTCATGCCCCCACGCATTCAGCGGCCGGTCGTTCTCCAGTCGCACGGCGAAGGTCTGACCGTTGCGTTCTGTGACGGTGACGAGGTACGCGGCATCGTACGCGCGGCGGTCGTCGAAGATCCACGCGCCGAACGAGCGGAGCTTGTGCAGACCGGTAAAGCGAATGGTGACGGTCGAACCGACATAGAGAGCGCGGTTCTCGAATCGTCCGGGATCGTCAAACTCGCGCGAGTTCCAGACCGTCGGCACGTACGGCCCGGCATCGTATGCGTCGAGGAGGAGGTCCGCGCCGGCGAGCGGTAACACCGGGACTTCGCTGCCGGAAGGTCCGAATGCAGGGTCTTCGAAGTCGAACTCGGCGAGCGGCCCGGCGGCTTCACGAAAGCCGGCCGCGGCGTTGTTCGCCGAGCCTTCGGGTTCGACGTAGAACCAGACGCGTGCGTGCGCGGTGGCCGCGAAGAGTCCGAGGAGGGTCGTGGGGAGAATCGCGAGTCGTGTCCGTTGCATCTCAGCGCCCTCCAGGCTGCCCCCGGATTCGCTGAACATGGGTTGTTCGGACACGGTCGCTGACCGTATCTGGAAAGTATGGGATTCGCGTCAAGCGACGAAAGCGGTGCGAATTCGGCCGGGATTTCAGGACGCGGCGGCGACGCGCGTTGGCGCATCGCCTATGGTGTGGAGGATGCGCGAGCCGCGGACGGCGTAGCGGGTCTTGCCCCAGCGCACGGCGCCGTGGCCGGTCATGACAAGCCAGGACCAGACGAGGATGCCGCTGACAAGGACGCAGCCGATGGGGAACCACAGGAGCGAGCCGCGCTTGACGAGCGTGAGCTCGAAGAGGTGCCGCAGGACGATGGTCATGGCGACGTAGTGTACGGCGGCGATGGTGGCGAAGGTGATGGCGGCGGGGTGTCGAAAGGCGATCCAGAGCGCGAGGCTGAGCGGAAAGAGCCAGATCGGAATGACGCAGCCGCCGAGGAGGATCTGCGTGCTGGCGAGGACGCGCCATTGTGTGCAGAGGCTGCCGATGACGACACGGGTGATGGCGTTCATGGTGCGTTGCAGCGAACCGGTCCGCGCCGTGATGTAGACGCCGCGTCCAAGCCCGGCCCAGCGACGGAAGCCCATGGCGGCGACGGTGTTGGCGATGATGGCGTCCTCGGCCAGCTCGGCCTTGACGGCGACATGTCCGCCCACCTTCTCGTAGCATTCGCGGCGGAGCATCATGAACTGGCCGTTGCCGAGCTTGACGTCGGTGGGTCGTGCGCCCGCGCCGGTGCTGAGCAATGCCCAGAAGCTGAGGAGCCAGCCGGCGGGCGGCGTGAGCAACCGCTCGGCAAAGCTCTCGAGTTCGAGGCTGGGCCAGAGGCTGAGGAAGTCGAGGCGGTCGTCGAGCGTCTTCTTCATTACGGCGTTGATCGCGCCGGGCACCAGGCGGACGTCGCTGTCGATAAAGAGGATGTAGTCGGCGGTACATTCCGTCGCGGCGACCGAGAGGGCGTGGGTCTTTCCGATCCAGCCATCGGGCAGATCGAGCACGCAGACCTGGCGGACCTCGGCGTGACGCGCCGCGATCCCGTCGATGACCTCGGCGGTCCGGTCGTCGCTGCGATCGTTGGCGACGAGGATGCGGAGGTTCGGATAGCCCTGTTGGAGCAGGGCCGTCAGGCAGGGACCGATGGTGTCCTCCTCGTTGTGCGCGGCGATCACGACGTCAATGCTGGGGGCGCTGCGATCGGCCGGCCAGACGGGCAGCGGCGTGAGTCGCAAATCCTCGTCGAACTTGAACGTGCGGAGTCGGATAACGCCCCAGGCCCACGCACCGGCGATGAGTGCATAGAGGGCCGCCAAGGTCCAGAGGGTGTATTCGAGCAATCCAATTCTCCTCGCAAGCCCCGGCGGCGAGGGTCGAAACCGCATGGTACGGAGGCTACCGTTCGGCCGCAAGCGCGGATAGGCTGGCGCGGCAGGTCGAGGCGACGACTTCCGGTTCGAGGCGAGACCGATGCTGGAGACGGCGTCGCGAGCGAGCGAGCATGAGGCCGCGGGTTGCGAACCCGACGGGCGCGTCCGGCGTCGCCGCTTCGCGCTCAATCCGTGCGATTACCTCTATTACGCCCACGATCGGCTGATGGTTGCACGGGGCCAGATTGGCAACGTCACCCTGATGTTGATGGACGTGGAGGGGGAGATCGACCCGGCACGGGTGCGGGCGGCGCTGCGGCGGATGTACTGCGAGCATCCGGTCGCGGCGGCGCGGGTCCGCACGTCGCTGGTAAGCGGTCGCCCGCGGTGGGTGCTGCCGAAGGCCCCCGCGTCGCTGGCGGACTCGGCATACTGCTACGACGACCTGAGCGGCGCGTCGGACTGGCTCGGCGAGATGTGGCGGCGCTGCGAGCGGCGTTACGCCGAGCCGTGCGACCTGCACGCCGGACCGCTGACCCGGATCGACTACTACGCGGGTCCGAACGGGCAGGGTCGGGTGTGCCTGCGCTGGCCGCATGCGCTGATGGATGCGGAGGGTGCGCAGTGGTTCCTCGCCGAGCTGGCGCGGATGGATCGCGCGCCGGGTCCGGCGGCGCTTCCGGCAGCGTTGCGTCCGGACGGGATGGGCCTGGACCCGCTGGGCGGCGCGTCGTTCGGCACGCGGTTCCGCCTCTTCCGCAAGGCGTTTCGGGTTCATCGTGATTACGGAAAAGTGCAGCGCGTGCGGTTGGATTCGGCGCCGCCAGAGCCTTCGCGGGCGCTCGGATTGCGCCTGCGCGTCTTCGAGGCGGACGAGGTCGAGCGGATCCAGTCGAATGCGAAGGCGAAGTGTCCTGCCGGCAAAGGGATCTACGCGCGGTACCTGGCGGGCTGCGTGATCCGCGCACTGCACCGCCTGTACCTCGCGCGCGGACTGGAGACCGAGTCGTATCTCGTGACGCTGCCGCAGAGCGTGCGGCCGGCGGGTCCCCGGCCGGTGCATGGGAACTACCTCGTGGCGGCGACGCTGTGCGGGCGTCGGGCGCTGATCGAGGATTCGCATATGTTCGGCGCGGACTTGAAGGCGCAGCTCGAGCGGTTCGAGTCGGAGGGGATGGCGGAGGCGAACTGGGCGCTGATCTGGATGGCGGGCCTGATGCGGACGTGGCAGTATCGCATCCTGCTGGGGCTGCCGATCGGGCTGGAGCCGTACGCCTCGGGGTTTTCGTATTATGGCGAGATTGATCCGCCCATTCGGGAGTTCTGCGGGGCGCGGGTGACGAACCTGTGGGGCGCGACGCCGCTGTCGGCGCCGCCGGGATGGAATCCGGCGTTCTCGCGGTTCGATCGGAGGCTGAACTTTACGCTGACGTGGATTCGGGGGTATGTGAGTGATGCGCTGGCAGAGGAGTTTGCGCGGACCATCGAGCAGGAGGCGTTGGAACCGCAATCGCGCTAGGCGCGAGGGAGGTGGGTGATGGACGGGGCCATCGGACCGATGTGGCGGCTGCTGCGCGGGGTGCTGATCGTCGCCGCGATTCCGGTGATGGTCGCGGCGGCGCCGGACGAGCAGCGGCCGGTGCGGCGCGGTTACGACTTTCTCGGCACGGTCGAACGGATCGACCTGAAAAAGCGCGAGATCGTTGTGAAGGGCAGCAAGCGGGCGGGCCAGCCGCGGCACACGATCCGCTTCGACGCGGACACGGAGATCATCAAGTCGCGCGAGCCGTTCCGGGCCGAGGACATCCGGCCGGAGATGCGCATCTGGGTGTATCTGCGTGAGGAGAACGGCCGCGTATCGGACGTCGCGCGTCGGCTGACGATCTCGGATCCGTATCCGGATCTGTACGGGACCGTGGAGTCGGTGGACGTGAAAGGCGGAGTGATCACGATCTCTCGGCGATATCCGGGCAGCTCGACCGATGCGCGGCGGCAGATGATCCGCGTGAAGGTCAACGACGAGACGCGGATTCGCCTGGGCGGAGAGGAGATCGAGTTGCACGACGTCCCGACCGGTCGGCGCGCGGCGATTACGAGCGTGCGCGATGCGCAGAATAAGACGACGTCGCTGGCGGCGAAGATCACGGTCTATCGTGAGTCGAAGTCGAGCAAAGCGGGCGGCCGCGGCAAATTGAACAGGGGCGAAGAGGCGGACGAGGCCGACAACGAGCCCTGAGCGCGTGCGCCGCCGCTAGGTCGTGCGGCGGAAAACGGCGACGACGTCTTCGACCGGCACGACGAACAGCCGGTTGTCCCCCTCGAAGTCGACCGGAATGGCGTGCTTGGGGTTGAAGAGCACGCGGTCGTATTGCTGGAGGGGGAAGTCCTCGTCGCGATCCACTTGCGCCGACACGGCGACGATGCGTCCGGTGATCGTGGGGATCTCGATGTTGTCGGGGAGCTGAATGCCGCCCTTGGTCTTCTTCTTGTCTTCGTCCTTGCGGATCAGGATCCGTTTGCCGATCGGCTCGACGGTCTCGATCTTCCCCGGACGGACGTCGGCATCGGACCTGGCCATCGCAGCGCCCGGCTACTTCGTGTATTCCTTGAGGAAGCCTTGGAAGTCGCGCCGGTGGATCTCCTCTTCGCCCATGATCGTGATGCAGAGGTCCTGCGTCACGTAGTCGACTCCATCGCACAACTTGATGAGCTTTTCGTACTGCGCGACGGCGTTGTTCTCCCCCTCAATGACGCCCTTGATGACGCTGATGACGTCCGTGGTGTCGGCGGGCGGCTGCATGGCGGTCTGAGTGAACTTCAGGGCCAGCGACCCGGGGCAGGCGCCGCCGAGCGTCTTGATGCGGTTGCCGAGTTGCTGCGCGTGGTTCATCTCCTCCGTGACGTCCGCCTGAAGCGCCTTCTTGATCTCCTCCGCGCGGATGCCGTCGAGATTGATGGAGTTCGCGACGTAATTCAGCGCCGTTTCCAGCTCCATTCGATAAGCGGTCTTGAGCTCTTCGATAATCTGGTCTCGAGGGCCGGCCATGGTCATTTCCTCTCACTCGGACAAGGGTTCGCCAATCGCCCCGCGCGTCGGCGACCGCGGGATTCTAGTGTTCGGCGCGCAGGCCGTCCAACCCGGCGTCGCCGGGTCGGACGGGCCGACATTCGAGGGGATACGGGCGGTGCGGAGCGGACGCCGTTCGATGCGGGCTTACAGACCCCACATCGACTTGCCCTTCATCTTCGTCATCGTGTACTTCTTGGCATCGGCCGGCGCACCGGACTTGCAAATCGTCAATTCGCCGTGCTTGACCGACACGTCGTACTCGCGCTTCTGGCCGTCGGATTCGAGGCAAAGCTTGCCCATCTTGCACTCCCAGGTGCCGGACATGGCCTGCTTGCCCTTCGGGCCGTAGTCGGCCTCGGCGGTGAAGGTGCCGTCGCCGGCGAACGTGACGCGGGCGATGGGGTTTGCATTCTGATCGGGGCCGCCCTTGCTGACCCAAGTGCCGGTGACGGACGAGCAGCCGGCCAGGAGGCCCGCTGCAACGACGAGAGCGAACGCCTTGACGGTACGCATGGTTCGATACTCCTTGTGATTACGACGCGCCAACTCCGCGCCGGTGCTCGGCCATTGTCGGTCGGGTTTGGGGGAAGTCAAGCAGTTTTCGCCGCGACGCGCGCGGGTCAGGGGCGATTCGCGGCGGTTAGACGCGCTGCGCGTGTGAAGCCGCGAAACGGGCCGGGGGCGCGTTCAGGCCGGGTTTTTGCGGACGCTGCATCCGCCGATCTGCGGTCCGGTGAGGCGGTTTTGCGGGACGATGCCGCGCAGGTCGCCGCTGTTGAGGATGCGGATGTCCGCGATGCCGTACTTCATCATCGCCAGGCGCGTCAGCCCGAGTCCGAAGGCGAAGCCGGTGAACTCGTGCGGGTCGATGTTGCCGTAGCGCAGCACGTTCGGGTGGACCATGCCGCAGGGCAGGATCTCGACCCAGCCGCTCTGCTTGCAGGTCGGGCAGCCGGTGCCGGCGCAGATCTCGCAGGACATGTCGAGTTCGAAGCCGGGCTCGACGAAGGGGAAGAAGCCGGGCCGCAGACGGACCTTGACGTCGCGCTGAAAGAGCTCGCGCAGGAGCAGGCGCATGACCGCGATGAGATGCGCGATGGAGATGCCGTGGTCGATGAGCAGGCCTTCGACCTGAAAGAAGGTGTTCTCGTGCGAGGCGTCGATGGTCTCGTAACGGAAGCAGCGCCCGGGGGCGATGACGCGGAGTGGCGCGCCGTAGGTCAGCATGGCGCGGACCTGGCACGGCGACGTGTGCGTGCGGAGCAGCCAGCCGTTGGTGAGCCAGAACGTGTCCATCGTGTCGCGCGCCGGATGTGTCGCCGGGATGTTGAGCGCCTCGAAGTTGTGAAAGTCGGTCTCCATCTCCGGTCCGCCGACGACGGTGAAGCCGAGGCCCGTCATGACACGCTCGACTTCCCACTGGACGGCGGTGACGGGGTGCAGCGCGCCGCGCGGCACGACGGGGCCGGGGATCGTCGGATCGTAGGTGGCGGCGACGGCGCGCTCGTCGGCAATGAGGCGCTGCTTCAGATCGTCGATCGCCGCGTCGAAGCGCTGCGTCAAGCGCTGCTTGGCCTCGTTGAGGGCCTTTCCGGCCTCGGCGCGGGCCTCGGCTGGGAGTGTTTTGAGCTGCTTGAGCCCTTCGGCCAGCGGCGCCTTCACGTGCCGCGCTTCGAGGGCGCGGAGGGCGTCGACCGTCCGGCAATTCGGAATCTCGACGACGGCGTCGCGCTCGATGTCCTTGACATGCTGGAGGAATGCGTCGAGGTTCACGGACGGCGTCCTTTTCTCCCGCGCGCGGGCGACCGACCGCACCGGCCATTCGATTCGCGGCTCATGTCTCTCGTCCCGTCCGCGCGCATCAGCCGTAATTTCCGGCGAGCAGGGCGTCGATCTCGCGGCGAAGCGCCGCGGCTTCGTCTCGCAGCGAGGCCGCCTGCCGCCGCAGTTCCTCGCGCTGTGATTCATCGCCGATCTCGGGCAGGTTGATCATCACGTTGAGCCGCGCGCCTTCGAGCGCGGCATGGGCCATGAACGCGGCGACGCCGCCGTCGGACAGGCAGCTCGCCTTGGATTTCTGGACCGCGTCCTTTGCGAGTCGCATCACGTCGAGCGCGCGTTGCATCGTCTCCAGCGGCGTCTGCGTCGCACGGAGCTGCGCCGCCTGCTTCGCCGCGGGCTTCTGCGGATCATCGTCGGGCAGCTTCCACGCCGCCATGACGGCGTCGAAAGCGGCCGCGTCCTCCTTGACCAGGGCGTTCAGGCGGCCCATCAGGGCCTCGGCGGCGTCGATCTGTTCATGGAGCGGTCCCGGCTCACTCTTCTTGTCGTTGAGCCGCGCAACCATGGCGACCATGGCCGCGCCGAGCGCGCCCGCGTAGGCGGAGACGGAGCCTCCGCCGGGGGTCGGCGTCCGCGCAGCGCATGATTCGAGAAAGCCGGCCGTCGTCTCGGCGTCGAGCAGGTGCGTTTCGAGGATCTGATCGGGCTTCCAGCGCTCGACCTGCACGTAGTACTCGAACGCGTCGGCGACGACGGCAAGCGGCACGAGTCCGACGATCTCGCTGCTGGTGATGTTCGCGCCGAATCGCCCGGCCTCGCGGCGGACGGTCTCGAGCACCCGGTGCAGCGGCGTCTTGGCCGGGTTGGTGAGGTTCATCGAGACCTGCACGCACTGGCGCTCGGCGATCTCGAAGCCGGCGGCCTGAACGAATCGAAAGCCGCCGGACGAAAAGCGGATCCCGGCGGCGATCTTCTTGGCCACATCGACCTGGTCGGTGTCGAGATAGATGTTGTAGGCGACGAGGAAGTCGCGCGCGCCGACTGCGGTCGCGCCGGCCGTGGGGTGGATCGCGTTCGGGCCGAAGTCGGGCGTGCGTGCCGGGTCGCTGCCGATCAGGTCGCGCAGGCCCTCAAACTCGCCTTTGCGGATGTCGGGCAGGTTCTGCCGCTCGGGACGAGTGGCGGCGTAACTGTAGAGATAGACGGGGATGTTCAGCCGCGTTCCGATCTGCTCGCCGACGCGGCGGGCCAGCGCGACGCAGTCGTCCATGGTAACGCCGGCGACGGGGACGAACGGGATGACGTCGGTCGCGCCCATCCGCGGGTGTTCGCCTTTGTGGGTGTTGAGATCGATCCGCCGGCTGGCCTCCTCGCAGGCGTCGATGGCCGCCCGGACGCAGGCATCGGGCGAACCGATGAACGTGATGACGGCGCGGTTGTGATCGGCGTCCATCTCGCGCGAGAGCAGCCGAACGCCGGGAACGGCGGTGATCTTCGAGCAGATCGCGTCGATGACCTCCGGGCGGCGGCCTTCGCTGAAGTTCGGAACGCACTCGACGATTCGCGGCATGCGGGTCTCTTATCCTCGTGTTCGGCCGACGGGGCGGCGAATGCGGAGATTCCCGGAATCGGCGTGAAGAATCAAGGCGTGGACCGTCCGGCGGCCGGACGGTCCACGGTCAAGCTTGGTGAACGACTCGCCCTCGTTTAAGAACGGTGCGCACGGCGTTTCGGCCGACGTCATAGGCGAGACGTTCGACGTTGGGAACGTCGAGGAGGAGCAGGTCGGCTTGGTGGCCCGTGGCGATCGCGCCGATGCGGTCGGCGCGGTTGATGGCGGCGGCGGCGTTGGCGGTGGCGGCGACGAGGGCCTCGACCGGCGTCATGCGGAGCAGCGTACAGGCGATCGAGAGGATGAGCGGCATCGACTCGATCATGGAGGATCCCGGATTGCAGTCGGTCGCCAGCGCGACGGGCAGTCCGGCGTCGATCATCCGTCGCGCGGGCGCGGGCCGCGCGTTCAGAAAGAAGTTGCAGCCGGGCAGGAGGACGGGGATCGTCGCGGAACCGCGCAGCGCGGCGATGTCCTCGTCGTCGAGTTCCTCGAGGTGATCGACCGACACGGCGTTGAGCGCGACGCCGAGTCGCGTGGCGCCGCTGTGCGTGATCTGCTCGGCATGGAGTTTCGGACGCAGCCCGTGCCGTTCGCATTCTCGCAGGAATCGCTCGGCTTGCGCGGGCGTGAACGCCCCGCGTTCGCAGAATACGTCGGCGAACTCGGCCAAGTCGTCGCGGTAGATGCGTTCGAGCACGTCGTCGGCCGTGACGGCGGCAAGGTAGGCCTCGGCGCGGTCCGCGTACGCGCGCGGAACGGTGTGCGCGGCGAGGTAGGTCGCGACGAGCTCCACCGGCTGTTCGCCGGACAGGCGCCGGATCGCGCGGAGCATCTTCAGCTCGTCTTCCGGCGAGAGCCCGTAGCCGCTCTTGACCTCGGCGGTGGTCGTCCCTGCGGCGAGCATGCGCCGGAGCCGATCGCGGCCGAGACCGACCAGTTCGGTCTCCGATGCGCGGCGAACGGCGTCGACGCTGACGTGGATTCCCCCGCCGGCCTCGAGGATCTGCACGTAGGTCTTGCCGCGGATCCGATCGACGAATTCCCCCTCGCGCGTCCCGGCGAACAGCAGGTGCGTGTGGCAATCGACAAAGCCCGGAACGACCGCCTGGCCGTTCGCGTCGAGTTCGGCGTCCACCGGGTCGGGCGGTCGGTTGGAATCCCGGCCGAACCAGGCGATGCGTTCGTCGTCGATGCACACGGCCGCATCGCGCAGGATCGGCACGTCGCCGAGTTGCGGCGCGCGAACGGGGCCGGGCGGAACAAGATAGAGCCGGCCGATGTTGCGGATGAGCGTTCGCATTCAGAGGGCGTCCGCGCCGCACGATGCCGATCAGGCGTCGGTCAGCGAGCGCTCGAAAATGATCAGGTTCTCGCTGCGCTCGGAATCCCATCGCAGGCCGATGATGTCGTAGTTCAGCGCGATGGCCATGTGGATGACTGCGCGATGGGCATTGTGGCACTCGATGCGGATGTAGCTGTAGCCGTTCTCGGCGGCCCAGGCGTGCTGGGCCTCCATGAGCTGGCTGGCGATGCCCTGGCGTCGCAACTCCGGCAGAACGCCGGCGAGCCAGGCGAAAAAGACCGACGGCTTGAGCTCAAAGCCGACGGAGTAGCCGACGGGGCGTTGATCGACGAGCGCGAGCAGCAGGAGGATATTCCGCCGGCCCATGAATCGGCGGCGGAAGAACTGTTCATCGCGCGGCGGGCGGAAGATCTCGTTGTAGAGCTTCGTCAGGATCGGGATGTCTTCCGATCCGGCGATGAGGATTTCGGCGTTCGCCATGGTGCCCGATTCCCGCTGCTCCGGCGCCGCCGGGATTGAGCGGCGACGCGTCGCGCAGTACCTCCGACTAATGATACCCGCCCCGGGCGCGGAAACCTAAGCCGGCGCGATGCGCGAACGGGGAATCGTGCACGCGGTCGGCATTCAGTCCGTGCGGCGGCAGGCGAGGTCGACGTATCGGGACCGGGCCGCGCGTCGATCAGCCCATGCCGGGCTGCGGGAGCGTGCCGGGAAGGTCGGGCGTCGGTTCCGGGGCGGTCGCGGCGGTCGGTTCGGACCGGCGTGTCGGGACGGATTCGCCTTCGATCAGCCCGGACAGGGTGACCTTGTCGAGCGGCTCGCCGCGGAAGATGCGTTCGACATCGCTTCGGTCGAGGGTTTCGTGCCGCAGGAGGGCCTGGGCGAGGGCCTCGATCTTGTCGCGGTGCTGCTCCATGAGCGTGCGGGCGCCGACGATGGCCTCGTCGACGAGCTTGCGAACCTCGGTGTCGATCTGCTCGGCGGTCTTCTCGGAATATTCGGCGCCGGGCAGCTCGATCAACGCCCCGCCGCGGCGGGACTCATCGACGCCGTAACGGACCGGGCCGAGGGAGTCGGACATGCCCCAGTCGCAGATCATCGTCCGCGCGAGCTGCGTGGCGCGCTGGATGTCGCTGGCCGCGCCGCTGGTGACGTCGTTGCAGAACATCTCCTCGGCGATGCGACCGCCGAAGAGCACCTGGAGTGTGGCCATGGCCTGCCGGCGACTCATGGTGTAGCGGTCGGTCTCGGGCAGTTGGAACGTGGTCCCCAGGGCCGGCCCGCGCGGGATGATGCTGACCTTGTGAAGCGGGTCGGAGTCGGGCAGCAGGAACATGAGCGCGGCGTGCCCCGCCTCGTGGTAGGCGGTGATAAGCCGTTCCTTCTCGGCCAGCTTGCGCGACTTGTTCGCGCGGCCCCAGCGGACCTTGTCGCGGGCCTCCTCGAGGTCCGCGATGTCGACGGCCTCCTTGCCGGTGAGGGTCGCGATGAGGGCGGCTTCGTTGATGATGGCGGCGAGTTCGGCGCCGCTGAACATGGGCGTGCCGCGCGCGAGCTGCATGAGATCGACGCCGGGGCGGAGCTTGATCTTGCGCGCGTGGACCTTAAGGATCTCGAGCCGCCCGCGGATGTCGGGCAGCGGGACGAAGACGCGCCGATCGAACCGTCCGGGCCGCGTCAGGGCGGCGTCGAGGACGTCTTCGCGGTTCGTGGCGGCGATGACGATGACCTGATCGGAGGTGTCGAACCCGTCCATCTCGACAAGGATCGCATTCAACGTCTGCTCGCGCTCGTCATGTCCGCCGCCGTTGTAGCCCGCGCCGCGCCGGCGTCCGACGGCATCGATTTCATCGAGGAAGATGATACAGGGGGCGTTTTCCTTGGCCTGCTTGAACAGGTCGCGGACGCGCGAGGCGCCGACGCCGACGAACATCTCGACGAAGTCGGCGCCGCTGATGGAAAAGAACGGCACGTCGGCCTCGCCGGCGATGGCCTTGGCGAGCAGCGTCTTTCCGCAGCCCGGGTCTCCGACGAGCAGGACGCCGTGCGGAATGCGCCCGCCGAGGCGCTGGAACTTCTTGGGGTTCTTCAGGAACTCGACGATCTCGCGGACCTCTTCCTTCGCTTCCTCAATCCCCGCGACATCGGCGAACGTGACCGTGGCGGATTCCTTGTTGCTGACGCGGTGGCGGGAGCGCCCGAAACTGCCGAGCATGCCCGCGCCGCCGGCCGTCGTTCGCAATTGCCGGAAGACGAAGAACCAGATGAAGAGGATGATCATCAACCAGGGGACGATCGAGACGAGGAGCTGCACGTAGAGTCCGCTGGTTTCGTCGTATTCGACCTCGAAGTGGTGCTCGGCCGCCTTGGCCAGGAGCTTGTCGATCAGCTCCTGCTGCAACGCCGCGGGCGGGTACTTGACCTCGAATCGCTCCGGCCCGCTGCTGACCGGCCGGCCCTGGCGCGACTCCTTCAGGTAGCCGGTGATGGAGTTGTCCCGGAGGACGACGCGCTGGATGTTCCCGCTTTCGACCTGGTCCCAGAACTCGCTGATGAGGAGCCGCTTGGGGCTTTTGAAGCCGTCGTTGATGAGCGCGAGGATCATGAGCGCGATCAGGATGAACCCGATCCAGCTCACGACGCCGCGGGACATGCGCATGCGGGGCGGCTGCGGGCGCGAGCCGCCGGGTCGCGATTCGTTCTGTTCGTTTTTCAGGTCGCTCATTCAGGATTCCCGCGCTCCGCGGTCCCGTAGATGATATTCCGCGTCGCACGCTTCGGCCGCGCATTATCGGGCGATTGCGCCGGGACGGCATCCGGGCTTGTATCGGCTGAACCCGGGGGCCGGCCGATTACCAATCGGCCTCCATTTCTTCGACAATGCGTTCGGCCATGCGGTCGGCGAGGCGTTGACTGGCGTCGTAGAAGTTCTCGCCGACGGGCCGGATGTAATCGACGGTCTGCACGAAGTTGGGCCGGTCGACGAGGATTTCGCCCGAGCGAAGGTCTTTCCACTTGAAGGCGACGACGAGCGTGGCGGCGGTTTCGCGCGGAAGGTTGGTGCGGAAGTCGCGCCCGAGCGTGCCCTGGCGGACCTCCTTGATCTCGCCGGTGATGAGCGTGTCGGCGACGCCCTTCTTGGCCAGCTTGTACGGCGTTTCGGCCTCGATGCGCTTGGCGAGGGCCTCGGTCAATTGCAACTCCAGGTCGCGGCGGAACTCCTTCGAGTCGAAGATGTCCAGCGCGACGGTCTTCACGTCCTTGCGAAAGGGCCGCTCGGTGCTCATGCCGCAGCCGGTCGCGAGCGCGATCAGCGCGCACGAGGACAATCCGCCGACCCATCGTTGTAGACGCCCAGACCGATGCATGGTTCGGAATCCCGCCGAGTCGGTGCGGTGCTGAACTGCCGCGCCCCCGCAGCGCCGCCGCCTCAAGCTCTTGAACGCGGGCGAATTATATCTCCGGCCCGGCGCGGCGGCAAACGCCGGATCCGTGGGCGGCCGGACGGCGTTGGACGCGTCGGCGCGGCGACGTACAATCGGCCCGTCATGCATCGGCCGATCGTCGCATCATTGCTGCTGGGGCTTGTGTGGCCTGCGGGCTTCGCGCCGCGCGCGTCAGCCGCCGAACCGGGACCCGGCTCGCCGTCGCAATTCGTTTATGACCCCAAGACGCGCGAGTGGATCGAGGTCGCGCCGCCGGAGCCGGGGACCGACGCGGGGGATCTGGAGCTGGCGCGACGACTGCTGGCGGAGCACCGGTACGGCGAGGCGCGAAAGGCGCTGCGGGCGTGGCGGAAGTCGTATCCGGACTCACCGTTGTACGCCGAGGCGCTCTTTGCGTCGGCGGACGCGGAGGTGTACGCGGCGGATGCCGGCCGGGCGGCCGATCTGTGGCAGGCGCACGAGTGGTACGACGAGATTCTGAACGGCTGGGGCGGCACGGACGTGGCGGAGCGCGCGATCCGTCGCGAGTTGATTGTGGCCGAGATGTTTCTGTTCAAGGGACACAAGCGGCGCGTGCTGAAGGGGATGCTCCGCGTCAGCGCGGTGGATGAAACGCTGGACTTTCTCAACCGGATCATCGACGACCGCGCGCCGGGAACGCGCGTGGCGGAACAGGCGCTGCGGATGCAAGCCGATTATCACTTCCAGAAAGGCGAGTTCGACGAAGCGGAGCGGGCGTACGCGCGGCTGGCGCGGGACTTTCCTCGCGGCGAGTACGAGCGTCTGGCACTGCAGCGCGCGGCGGACGCGGCGTTCGCGAGCTTTGCCGGAATCGAGTTCGACGATGCGCCGCTGCTCGAGGCGGAGGAGCGGTATCACCAGTACCTGCAACGCTATCCGGGGACGGACGAGGCTCGCGGCGTGCCGGAGTTGCTCGAACGGATCCGCGAGAACCGCGCGGAGAAGGAACTGACCATCGGTCGCTACTACGAGCGCGCGAAGCAGCCGAGTGCGGCGATCTACTACTACCGCTCGGTCGCCACGAACTGGCCCGACACGATCGCGGCGGAGCAGGCGCGGAACCGGCTGGAACAACTGGGCGAGTCGGTCGAGCACCCGCCGCAGGTCGAGGAGCCGACGGCCGCCACACCCGAGTCGAGCGCCGCTCCGGCAGCCGAGGCGGCTCCGCCGCGGTAGTCGACGCGCGATGTCATGGGGATCACGTCCTGAATATCCGGAGATGCCCGAACGGCTCGACCCGTGCCGTCCAGCCGGGCGGGATCACCGTCGTCGCGTGCGGTTCCACGACGAGCGCGGGTCCGCCGAGCGTCTGTCCGGCGTGAAGGGCCGCGCGATCGAAAACCGCGCTGGATTGCGGCCGGTCGAACCAGATCTCCGCGCGTTCCAGCGGCTCCGGCGTGTCATTGACGGCCGGCCGTTCGCTGCGGCGAGGCTTCGGCACTTGGACGATCGTGCGGACGCGCGCCGTGACGGTCTCGACCGGGGCGGATGTCTCGGACGTTCCGTAGCGTAGCGCGTGCAGTTCATGGAATGGCGCGAGCAACCGCCGGGCGTCCGTGAGCGATTCGACCGGCACGGTGAGTTCCCACGATTGCCCGCGATAGCGCAGATCGATCGAGCGCACGCAGTCGGCTTCGTCGAGGTCGTGGCCGTCGCGAAAGAGCGCGTCGGCGGCCTCATCCATCAGCGCCCCGAACGCGGACTGCAGCATCCGCAGGTCCGGCGCGTCGGCCGTCGGGCGCGGCAGCGTGAGCGAGAAATCCTGGATGCGGTCCGCCAGAAGCATCCCGGTCGCCGAGAGGATGCCGTGGTCGGGCGGGATGATGACGCCGGGCAGCCCCAGAGCGTCCGCCAGATCGCAGGCGTGTAGACCGGCCGCTCCGCCGAACGCGACCAGCCAGAAGTCGGACGGCTCGTGTCCCTGATGCGCGCTGACGACCTTGAGCGCCAGCTCCATCGAGGCGTTCGCGACGGCGATGATGGCCCGCGCGGCGGACGGCAGATCACACCGCAGTGCGGCGGCGATCCGGCCGACGGCCGCTTCGGAGCGCGCGACGTCGATCGGCATCCGTCCGCCCAGAAAGTGGCGCGGGCGGATCCGGCCGAGCACGCAGTGCGCATCGGTGATGGTGGGCTGGTCGCCGCGGCCGTAACAGGCCGGTCCGGGATCGGCGCCGGCGGACTGCGGGCCGACCGCGAGCGCTCCGGCTGCGTCGATGGACGCAATCGATCCGCCGCCCGCGCCGATGGTGTGGATGGCGAGCATGGGGACGCGGATCGGCCAGCCGTCGAGCACGGTGTCGTGAGTCAGTTCGACCTGTCCGTCGCAGAGTGCCACGTCGGTGCTGGTGCCGCCCATGTCGTAGGTCAGCGCGCGGGCGATGCCAAGCTCGCGCGCCGCGTGAGCGGCGGCGATCGCGCCGCCGGCCGGTCCGGAGAGGATCGTGCGGACCGGCTGGCGCGCGGCGTAGCGGGTGGACGCCTGGCCGCCATTGGAGAGCATGACGCGGATGTTCCCCGCGCCGCGCGGTCGCAGTGCGTCCGCGAGCCGGTGGAAGTAGGCGGCCGTTCGGGGGGCGACGTAGGCGTTGGCGATCGTCGTCGCCGCGCGTTCGAACTCGCGGAACTCGGGCAGGATTCGGCTGGAGCAGTGAGGCGTTAGTCCGAGCGCTTCGGCCTGCTCGGCGACGGCGTCCTCGTGCGAGGGGTTGAGATAGCTGTAGAGCAGGCAGACGGCGACCGTGTCGATGCCGCGATCGCGGATGGAGCGGAGGACGGCCTCGGACTGTGCCGCATCGAGCGCAGTGACGACGTTGCCGTCCGGGTCGAGGCGTTCGACGACGGTGAAGCAATCGTCGGGATCGACGAGCGGGGCGGGCTTGCGGACGTGCAGGGCGTAGAGGTCCGGCCGGTTCTGGCGGCCGATGATGGGCAGATCGCGGAATCCATCGGTGGCGATGAAGGCGACGCGGGCGCCGCGGCGTTCGAGCAGGGCGTTGGTGGCGATCGTGGAGCCGGCGGTAAGGTCGAACGCCTCCTTCAGATCGAGCGCGTCGATCGCGGTGAGGACTCCGCGAACGAAGTCATCGGGCGTGGTGGGCACCTTTGCGCGGCGGTAGTCGCGGCCGTTCCACGCGCACGCGTCGGTGAAGGTCCCGCCGATGTCGATGCCGACGTGCCAGCGAGGCATGCGCGAAAGGATACGCGCGCGGCGCGAACTTGGCGACTGCGGGTCGATCCGCGACACTGCGCGGCCCTCGTGCGCGGCGCCTGCGGCGCATCGCGTGAGGATCGGGAGGCGACGCCATCGAACCGCGGTTCCCCGTAACCGAGTTCCGCGATGCGCCGGTCCGCGGCGGCGGAAGTGGCCCGGCCGCGGCGCTGCTGCTGGTCTGCGCCGGCGTGTCGCTGATCGACGCGTTGCGCAGCGACGGCGTGCATCAGTTCGACGACCTCACGCACCTGCTCATGGCCCGCTGGACCCGCGAGTATCCGGCGTACCTGCTCGACGACTGGGGCCGGCCGGGGTTCACGGCGCTCTACGCGCTGCCCGCGCAGTGGGGCTGGACGGCGGCCCGCATGTGGTCGGTATTGCTGTCGGCGATCACGGCGTGGTGGGCGTATCGCATCGCGGATCGCGAGGGATTCCGGCTCGCGTGGCTCGTTCCCGGGCTGGTCTATCTTCAGCCGCTGTACTTCAACCTGTCGCAGACGACGCTGACGGAGACGGCGACGGCGTTCTATCTGACCGGCGCAATCTACCTGGCGCAGCGCCGGCGATGGTCGCTGTCGGCGGCCTTGGTGTCGCTCTCGTTCGTCACGAGGCACGAGGCGATCGTCTTGCTGCCGGTGTGGCTGATCGTTGCGTCGGTGAATGGCGTCGCGCTGTGGCGGCTCTGGCCGATCGTCTGGGCGCCCGTCGTGGTCAACGTCGCGGCGTATGCCGTCGGCATGCCCACGGTGGTGTCGCGCTGGCTCGAACCGCGTCCGTCGTCGCAGTACGGCCGCGGCGGATGGCTGACGTTTCTGTCGCGCTCGCTGGAGGCGTGGGGACCATCGCTGTCGGCGCTGGGCTGGGCGGGCGTGTTGCGATTGAATTCGACCGCTGGCGGCGGACTGGTGGGCGGGAGCATCGTGGTCTTTTTTCTCGCGCAGACCGCGATCCGTGCGCTGGGGGCGTACGATTCGGGCGGGTATCCGAGGTTCCTCGTGCCGATCTCTCCGCTCATCGGCATCGCCGCGGCCCGGTGTCTCGAACATCTGTTTGCCACGCGATACGAGGTTCGACGCCGGGCGGTCATCGCCGTGGGTCTTGCGTTCATCGCGCTGTGGATCGCGTTGGAGGTGCAGATTCGGCGGCCGGAAGTGCCGGCGTTCCTGCCGGAGATTCACCGCGGCGTGTGGGCCATGCGGATTTCGACCGGCGTGCTGGCATTGCTGGCCGTGAAGGGGTGGTTGGCGCGAGGTCGCGGTACGGGTCGACGCGTCGATCCCGCGCCGGCGGTCGGCGCCGCGCTGGCGGTGCTGGCTGCCCTGGCGTTCTGGCACATGGCCGGTCCGCTTCGGGCCGGTCCCGGCGAAGCGGCAGCCTCGGAGGCGATGGCGTGGGTCCGCTCGGCCGGTCTTGCGGATCGGCCCATCGTGACCGCGCATGTCTACGTGGAGTATCTGAGCGGGCGCGTCCGTCCCGCGCAGGAACCGGGCTTTCGACGACGCGCGGCGGCCGCGCCGATCGGCGCGCTGATCGTATGGGACCGGCAGTTCGCGCCCGCACCGGGGAACGAATTGCCGCTGGAGTCGCTCCGAAGTACCGCGGCGTTCCGCGAGCGATTCGCCGGTCGGCCGCTTCCGGGGATGGCCGAGCCGCAGATCCGCATCTTCGAGAAGGTCGCACCGTGGGGCAGCGACGGCGCGCCGTAGCGCGCGACCCGACTACTCTTTCTTCTTCGCGAACTCGTTGTGGCAGGACTCGCAGACCTTTCCGATCTCGCTGACGACCGGGACGCCGGGCTTCGTGTCGCGTCCCTTGAGCAGATCGGCCAGCCGGGCGCACTCGCGGGACATGGTGGAGGCGAATTCATCGTATCGCGGCGATTTCGCGTGTTGCCGGTTGACGTTCGCCAGCTCGGCGAGGATCCAGGCGTAGGTGCGGGCCTCTTTCGCCTTTCCGTCGAGGACGGCTTCCTTGAGGTGCTTGTAGAGCTGGCCCTGGCCTTCCATCAGCCGCTCGAGCGGCAAGGCGGGTTGAAATGCCGGCTTCGGGTCTGCACCGGCGCCGGCGGGCGCGTTCATCGCCGCGAGCGCGAGGGCCGTGATGACGCCGGCAAGGATCAGTCCGGTGATGTTGCGTTGCATTCTGGTGCCTCCGATACGGGTCATTATCTGCGGTTGGATTCTACGCCGTGGCGCGGACGCCGCAACGGTTTGACGGACGCCGCGTTGACGCGACGCGGCCGCGTCGATAGAAGCGCTGCGCAGTCATGGGTTGGGCGATTCTGATCATCGGGTTGCTCGGCGTGACGATCGCCGCCGCGGAGTTCGCGCGGGTGCGGCGCGATCGTCGGGCGCTGCGCGAGGCGGCGGCGTTGTGGCGCGAGACGCCGGCCGACGATCGTGCCTCGGCGCTGGAGCTGCTGCTGGCGGGCCGTGCGCGATCGGCGGGCGCGTGGTACCTGCTCGGTTGTGCGCTGTTTCGCCGCCAGCGGTACTCCGCGGCCGCCCGCTGCTTCGGCATGGCGTATCACCTCGACGATGAGCTGGTCTCCGCGGCGCTGCTCGTGTTCACGTGCCTGAAGACCGCCACGTCGCGCGAGAACGGCACGACGCTCCTGCGGCAACTGGCGCAGACGTACGACGAGATCCGGCGTCCGGCGCTGGCGCACGACTGGAAGGAGCGGATCCTGTGGGACCTCCTGGCGGAAAGCGCTTCACAGTTCGGCGCGCCGAGCGCAGGCCCGGCGCGGTTGATCTGGCTTGTCGGCTCCGAGCAAGATCGTGCGGCACTGGCACGAATCCGCGCGGAGTCACCGGCGTGGGCGGCGCCGCTCTGGAGCGCGCGACCGGGGACCGACTTGATCGGTCCGACTGCTTCTCCTTGACGCAGCCGGTGGACGCGGTTCAGTGCCGCGACTCAGTCGTCGTCCTCTTCGCCGTTTTCCCCGTCGCCGTTGTCATCATCATCGTCGCGCTCGTCGTCGGCGTCCTCGGCCCTGGACTTCGCGGGCTTCTTCGTTCGGCTGACGCGGGGCTTGGCTTCGTCATCGCCGTTGTCCTCGGAATCCTCGGCCGCGACGGCGGCGGGGTCCTTGTAGTTCGTAACGGAGAGGGTCCGCCACGCGTCGCCCTCAAAGGTCGTGAAGGACGAATCCGATCGGTAGAAGTTCAGCTCCCCGACGACCGGGACCAGCTTGGCGAGGATGTTCGGAATGGCCTTGAGGATCTTCCCGCCTGCTTCATCCGGGATCGGCGTCATGGCCGTGAACATGCCGAAGCCCATCGTCATTCCGCCGAGCGCAGCCTGCAATTCCTGGCCGAACTTCGTCGTGTCCGTAAAGCTCGCTGAGACGATCGCGCCCTTCGGGATGCGCGACTCTTTGCGGAAGCGCTCGGACGTGCGGATCGAAGGGTGCTTGCCGGCCGCGGTCTTGAGACAGGTCGCGACGGCGTCCTCGCCGCCGCCGAGCACGAGATAGCCTTCAGCCGTGCCCCAGACGATCGGCTTCATCTGAAGCATCATCATGAACGGATGGGCGACCTGCTGGAACTTGCGGCCGGCGATCTCGGTATCGGTGAACATCAGACCCTGCTGTTCTCCGAGCTTTCTGTTCACGAACCTCAGCGCAGCGCGGACCTTTTGCCGCGCGAGCTTCTCGTTGCGAACCTGGAAGAGCACGACCCACTGCGGCTGGCGGAACTTCCCCTCGCCAAGCGTGACGAAGATGATGCGGTTCCCCATCCAGTCGAGCAGGTCCTTCTCGATGTCGAACTCCTGTGACTCGAGGAACGCGTCCCAGTTTTCCAGCGCCGACGTTCCGCCGGGAACCGCCTCGGTGAAGAGCGTGCGAATCCACTGATAGAGGGCGCGGAAGTCGGCCAGCTCGCTGACCGAGAACGCGGTCGTCTCAACCGGCAGGAACCGGTCGAACGGCTCGTCGGACGTGGGCAGGACGACGATCTTGTGGGCCGGACGCGACTTCGCATCGGGCGTCAGCGCGGTGATCGAGTCGGTGACGACGCCGTATCCCTCGGTGTGCACGGTCGAGGCGACGTAGTCAAAGATCATCACGTCGTCGATGACGCGATGGAACAGGGCGAAGACCTGCTGAGGATCGGGATGATCTCGCCCGCCCTCGGCGGCGCGCGGAGCGCGACGCTTCGGTGCGTCCGCCGCGATCGCATCGTCGTCTTCGCCTTCACCTTTGTCATCGTCCTCGTCCTCGTCGTCCTCATCCTCCGACACCGCGTCGGATCGAGACTTCGCTCGCGGCGCGGCGGCCGGGGCCGGCTTCGATCGGCGCGCCTGCTTCTCCAGCGCGCTGATGGTGCGGAACATCTCGTGCATGCCGGTCATCATGCGCGACGGATCGAAAAAAGAGATTTCCGATTCCGGCGGCGCGAGCTTCGCGAAGGCCGTCTGGAATCGCTCGGTCTTGACGAGCGTCGGCCGGTCACTGCTCGACATCGCCCGGAGATAGTCCTTGAGCAGCGAATCGCCGAGCGACATGAACACGACGTCCCGACGCAAGCCGACGTTGATCGAAACCGGCACCTCCTTGCCGAACGACAGCGCACAGAGCTTTGCGCCTTCGAAATCCGATTCGATGACGACGAGTTGGTCGGGCGCGAGCGCCGCGATCTCGCGGACGATGGCCCGCAGGCCCTCGAAGTTCTTCTGCGGCTTCGACTTCGCGTTCCGAAGGACGAAGATCGTCTCCCAGCTCGGGAAGCTCACGCGCCCGGTGACGATGACCTCGTCGCCGAACAGACTGCCCCAGTCCACACCGCTGCACAACGCGCGGCACTTCGCGATCATCTTCTCCGCTTCCTCAGCCTGCTCGTCGGTGACGTTCTCGGAGATCAGGTCCCAGACGGCCTCGGAGATGCCGCTCTCCTCAAACGCCCTCCAGACCTTCGCCATGTAGGCGTCGATGAACTCGTTCTCCGGGTTGTGACGCGAGGCGGACAGGAAGTACACATCCGCCGGGACGTGGCGCGAAAGGGGAAACCGGTCCTCGACTCCGGCCAGCGCCGAAGCGGTGCCCGCAAGGACCACGACAAGGACATTTCTCATACGAATCGAGAACATGATCAACTCCCTGATGCCGGCACGCGGCGGCTGCGAGAATCCACTTGCTCCGGTCGGTAGAACGAATTCCCGGGTCGCGGTTCACGCCGCCCCCGCCAGATCAGGCCGGCGCCGGTCCGCGTCCGAAATAGCGGTAGAACCCGATCGCCCCGGCCAGACCCAGCGCGCCGGCTGTCAGGAACGCGAATGCCGGACCGCTGCCGGGACGCACGGCCTCGCCAAGGAGCCAGAGCCCGGCGCCGACAGGACTTGCGGCCATGACCGCGACCGAGCGGACGCTCCAGTAAAGCCCGATCGCCTGCGAGCGGACATCGGCCGGGACGAGGTCGGAGATCATCGCCTTGCGGGCCGGCTCGCCGATCTCGCGCAGGCCGCCGACGACAAAGGCCAGCATCAGTCCGATCGAACCGAGCGTGCGGCCGAAGACGATCAGGCTGATCGGAAAGAGCGCGAAGAACACGAACGTCAATCCGATGTACGGCTTCTTGGCCAGTCCGGCGCGGCTGGCGAGCGGACCGATGAGCAGGTAGAGCACGATGTTGACGCCGGCCTGGATGTTAAGCAGCACCGACTGGTAGAGTGCGGTCCCGGTGGCCAGCGACTCGGACAGCAGCGGCGTGCAGTATAGGATGATGAACGGGCCGGCCATGCCCTCGGCCCAGCGCGCGAACACGTCAGCGGCGAGCAATCGGCGAAGGTCGGGGTCGAAACGGCGAAGCAGTTCGCCCGGACGGTGGATCTGGATTGTCGCGTCGCGGCTGGCGGTGCGCATATAGCGGAGCTGAATCGCGGCGGCGATGAGCACCAGCGCGACGGCAATCGCGACGTCGGCGCGGACGCCGTCCACGCGCCCGAGCGCGTAGATCAGCGGCGCGCTGATGCAGTAGGCGACGATCCGTGAAATGCGGCGGAAGATGGACTGCAGCGAGAAGGCCATCGTGCGGCGGTCGGACGGGAGCGACTCGCCGACGACCGTAATCGTGGCCGGCCCGGCGATGCTGTCCCAGACGAAGATGAACGGAATGGCGAGAAAGACGGCGATCGGCGAGGGCCAGATGAACAGCAGCGCGAATCCGACGAGCGGCAGGACGTTGAACGCGAGCAGCGCGCGGCGGGTGTTGAACCGGCCGGCGATCGCGCCGCCGGCGAAGTAGTTGATCGCTTCCAGCCCGTCGCGGTAGAGGCCGTAGGCGCCGACGAGGAGGATTGTGGCGGCGTCGGCGGCGCGGGCGGCCTTGAGGGCCTTGAGGTAGTCGGGGATGAGCGGGGACCACAGCTCGGTGCTGGCCGTGACGAGCAGGATCGCGCCTAGGAGGGCGACGGTGGAGGCGTTGAGGCCGAGCCAGGTTCGCCAGCCGGCGGGCGTCGTGGCGGCGTGTTGCGGTTCGGTCATCGGGCGTATGATACGCGCGTCGGGGCGCTTTGCGTTGTGTGCGGCGGCGCGGTGGTCATCGCGTGAGGTTCGTACGGGCGCGGGGGGTTTTGGCGCGCGGCGATTCGGGAATGCGCGGAGGGTCGGGCGATGTGCGGCGATTTCTGGGGCATCCTGACGCTGCTGCTGAACAACCCGTTCGATCCCTTCTCGACGTTGCGGCTGTTGCTGTTTCCGCCGAACCTGCTGCTGTACATCGGGATTGCGGCGTACTACTCCATCGCGAACTGCTTCCCGCAGATGTGAGGTGGCGGCGTCGTCCTTGCGCGAGTGTCTGTTGCCGGTTAACTGCTCCCTGCGGACGTGAGGTCGCGGCCTCGCCGGGTGCTGTCGGAATCGCCCGGGCGGGCGCGTGACGCGCGCGGTCCGGACGCGGTTTGACACGGCTCGGCGGCGGGCGTGTAATGGCGGGAACGGACGGGGCGTGGCGCAGTCCGGTTAGCGCGTCTGCATGGGGTGCAGAAGGTCGCTGGTTCGAATCCAGTCGCCCCGAGTTTTTTCACAAATTTCACGGCTTCGGGAACTGCACAGGGCGTTCCATGTTCGATGAAACCCTTCGAGCTCTGCGACGACTTGGACAGGGCATGCACATCGCCATCGACCTTCCGCTCGACGAGAAGGAATACATTGACCGACGCTGCCCGTCGCTGGAGTGCGGCAGGCACTTCAAGGTTGTGTTCGACGATTGGCGGAACAAGGTGCCCGATGAGCGCGCGTTCTGCCCGTACTGCCGCTTCGAGCAAGATCCCCAGGAGTGGAATACTCCTGAACAGCAGGAGCACATCCGCGACGACGCCCGGCTGGCAAACCAACGGGATCCTCGGCATGCACCCGTAAGCCCGCGCCGCTGCGGAGGGTCATCGGGAGCGAAACATGGGTAAGACGGATACGACCGTCGGTGAACTTGTCGGTCAGATCGAATCCGGCGAACTGCAACTACCCGAGATGCAGCGGCGGTACGTATGGCGGGCCCCGCGCGTGCGCGACCTGCTGGACTCGATGTACCGCGCCTACCCCACCGGCACAATTCTCGTGTGGGAGTCGGATCACGTCGTGCCCACGCAGGAGTTCGGAGTCGATCAGAAAACGAGCCCGTTTCACGGCCGCAAGCTGCTGCTCGACGGACAGCAGCGGCTGACGTCGCTTTCGGCCGTGCTGCGTGGCGTGCCCGTCAAGGTGCGCGGACGGCGCAAGCCGATCGACATCCTGTTCAACCTCGAGCATCCCGACCAGTTTGGCGAGTTCACCGAGGTCGAGGCGGACGAAGAATCGCCGCTCGATGCCGACGACGATCTCGATGAGAACGGGGACGACGAGGACGACGACTTCGCATCGATCCAGCAACGGCTCGGCCAACTCACGTTCGTCGTGGCGAGCAAAGCGCTCGCGGCGCTGCCGAACTGGGTCTCCGTCACAGAGGTCTTTCGGACGGCATCGGACCAACCGTTCCTGAAACGCGCGGGTGTGGTATCGTTCGACGACCCTCGATACGAGAAGTACACGGCGCGGCTCAAGCGGCTGCGAGACATCCGCGGCTACCCCTACGTGATGCAGGTGCTGGAGAAGAGCCTCAACTACGAGGAGGTCGCCGAGATCTTCGTCCGCGTGAACTCACTCGGGATGAAGCTGCGCGGTTCGGACCTCGCCCTTGCGCAAATCACTGCTCGCTGGCACGACCTGCTGAAGCTGCTGGAGCAGTTCCAAGATGAGTGTGAGAAGAAGTGGTTCACGTTCGAGCTCGGCTTGCTGGTCCGTGCGATGGTCGTGTTCGCTAGCCATCAGTGCCGTTTCCGCACTGTCGGAAGCCTTTCGATCGAACATCTGAAGCAGGGATGGGAAGAGGCGAAGGAGGGCCTGCGATTCGCCGTCAACTTCCTGCGGTCCAATGCGGAGATCGAGGATGAGTCGATGCTGTCGTCGCCGTTCCTGCTCATCCCGATCGCGGTGTACAGCCAGCTCCGCAAGGGCAAGCTGACGAAGGTCGAAGAGCGGCTGCTCCTTTTCTGGTTGCACGTGGCGAATGCCCGCGGGCGCTATTCGGGATCGAGCGAAACGGCGCTTGATGCGGACCTGAACGTGCTCTACGGAGGTGGCGCGCCGAGCGGATTGGTCGACAAGCTCAAGCTCCAATTCGGCAGGCTGTACTTTGAGCCCGCCGACCTGGAAGGGCGCAAGGCGCGCAGCCCGGTGTTTCCGCTCGTGTTCTTGGCGCTGAAAGAGCAAGGGGCGAGGGACTGGCACAGCGGCTTGGGCATCTCGCTCACGCACCAAGGCAAGCTGCACTTTATTCAGTGCCATCACATCTTCCCGAAGGCCCTGCTGCAGGGGCGCTACACGCCGAAGGAGATCAACGACATCGCGAACATGGCGTTCATCTCAGGTGGCACGAATCGGTTCCTCGGCAAGAAGGACCCGGCAAAGTACCTGCCTGACATCGTCCAGGAGCGCGGAGAGGACGCGCTGACGTGCCAGGGTGAACCGCTTGATCGCGATCTCTGGGCGATCGAGAACTACCAACGCTTCCTGGCCGCCCGCCGGGCCGAGCTGACGAAAGCGATCAACGCTCACCTGGACAAGGCCCGGGCGGGCATCGAACTGTAAGATCGAGGTCGCTGGGTTCAAGCACGTTGCGATCGTAAACTCTACGGCAGAACAAAAGGAGCGGCCACGATGGCTTGGGCGCCCGATCAACTGAAAAAGGTCCGCGAAGATCTGGACCAAGGGACGAAACGAAGCGTGTCAGTACGCGAGCTGCTTCAGTGGTTTGGTTCGTACCGACGCGGTCGACACGTGGTCTCACAGGTTCGGCAGTCGTTGAAGGCGCTGTTCGTGTCGAGGCCGATCGCCTGGCACACGACGAACGCCACGGCCTCCGCCTCAGTCTCGCGGATGGCGCGGGTCGTTTCCTTCCGCCGCTCCGTCTCGTGCAGGATCTCGTGGGCCAGCTCGCGGACCAGGACCCGCGAACTCCTCCGCCTCGGGTAGCCCGCTCTTAACGACGATCTTGCCGCCCTTGGACACGCCGTCCGCCGAGCCGATGTCGTCGGCGTATTCGAGCGTGATACCGCGCTGGGCGATGAAATCCTTGAGCCGTTGCGTGCCGCCGTTGGGGGTTGCCGCCGACGCGATGCAGCTCCGGCAGCGGCGGGCCGTCCGTCTGGCTGACATCGAAGACGTACACGGCCTTAAAGCGCCGGAGCTTCTCGGCGGCCTCGTCCGCGGTCGGCCCGCCGTTGGAGTCGTCGGACTTGTCGCCGCGGGCGACTCGCTGTGGCAACTTGCGGATCAGCATCGACGCGATAATGACGACGCCCTTCTCGCCGGCCTTCACGAAGCGTCCGAGTTCCTTCCAGCGATTGAAGCCGGCCACGCGAGTGGCGTCCGGTCGCTGCATGGCGAGGAGCGTGCAGTTCCCGAAGCTGTACTGGTGGAAGCGGGCCATCGTCTGGAGGTACGCCCTGAAGGCGTCGCTTCCGCTTGCTTCGACGGCGGCTTGGTCGAGTTGGAGGAGTCCTTGCGCGCCGCGGCTTGACGCTGGAGGCGGAGGCCGACGACTCCGCCACCGGCCCGGCGTTTCTCACGCTGAACGACCTCGACGGAAACCCGATCCTCATGGATCAGCACGTGCCCCGCCCGCCGCGCGGCCCGTGAGCACGTCCGCGATCGCGTCCGAGATGGGCAGTCCCGGGCAGCGTTCGAGCCAGAAGAATTCGCCGGACGGGTTGATCTCGAGAAAGACGACTTGCCCGTCGGGGGTGACGACGAAGTCCGCCGCGCCGTAGTTCAGGTCGAGGCGCTTCATCAGTTCGAGCAGCCGCCGCTCCAGATCCGCCGGGAGCGTGAAGCGCTTCCACGCATCGAGCATCGCCAGGCCGTCGCGTCGCCAATCCTCGCGGGCGCGCTCGAAGGCCTGCGAGTCGATCGACGCGGCGAAGAGGCGCGGTCCGACGATCGTGACCCGCAGCTCCAGTTGCTTCGGCACGCGCTCCTGAAACGTCATGGGCGACCAGCGGAGGTCGTCGAGGCGGTCGAGGTGCTCTTCGGAGACGGGCGAGGTAAACACGACCTTCTCGATGCCGTCGTCGAGGACGCGGAACGACGCGAGCATCTTCGCCACGATGCCCTGCGGGCAGCTTCTCGAGAATTCGCGGACGCGCTCGGGGTCGTTCGTGACGAGCGTCCGCGGCACGGCCAGACCGAGTTCCCGCGCGACGCGAAGCTGAATCGGCTTCTGGCCGGCCCAACGAATGACCGGCAGCGGGTCCATCCAGAAGGCGTTGAGTGTGCCGAGCAGGCCGAACAGCGCCGCCCGCGACTCGGCGACGGCGCCCGCGCGGAGTTGGGCGTCCATGTCGGAGGGCAGCAGGCCCGCGACGTGGTGGCGGCGGAGCCAGATGCTGCGCACCTCGCGGAGGTCGTGCGCGGCGTCGCCATCGATCATCGTCACGCTCGCCCCGTGCGCGCCGTCGACGAGCGCCAGGCGCACCTCGGTCGGGAAGCGGTCGCTGTCCAGTCGGACGACGCGCTCGCCGCGCGCGACGAGCGCCCGCGTCACCATGTCGACGCTCTCGTTGTCATCGCTCCGCGTCAGGATGAGCACGCTCACGGCTGGGCTCCGGCTGCGAGGGCGTCGGCAATCGCATCGCTGATCGGCAGATGCAGATCGCGCTCCAGCATGCCCCATTCTCCGGTCGGGTTCACCTCGAGGAAGACGTGCCGGCCCGCGGGCGTGCGGATCAGATCGATCGCGCCGTATCGCAACCCCATCGCGTTCATGAAGGTTCGCAACGCCGCCTCGGTCGCCTCCGGAAGCACGTCACAGGTCCAGCGCAGTTCATCGGGCGAGGCGGTGCGCCAATCCGCTCGATCGGCGGCGTCGATCCGCCCGACGAAGAACCGGCCATCCACGTATACGGCGCGCAATTCGCACTGCTTCGCGACGAGCTCCTGGAAGATCATGGGGCTGTGCCGCAGGTCGTCGAGTCGTTCGAGGTGCGCGGCCGTCACGCGGCTCGTGCGCACGAACACGGGCGCACGGCCCATGCTCGATGAGAGGTTCACGAGCAACTTCGCGACCATCTCGCCGCCGACGTCGTCGAAGAACGCCCGTACGTCGGGCGGGTGGTTGGTGATCAAGGTCCGAGGGATCGTCAGGCCGGATTGCTGCGCCATGCGGAGTTGCCGTACCTTGTTTTCGGCCTCGCGAACTCGGGCGGGATGGCTGAGCCATGCCGTCGTTTCGAGCGATTCGAAGAACCCGCGGATCGCAACGGTCGCGTTGCGGATGCACCCGTCACGGAAGTCCGCATCGAGCTGCGGATCGATGGTCGGCGGGCACCAGTGCCGAACCCAGACCGCGGAAATGTCGGAGGCGGTGAGCGCCGAATCACCCAGGATCAACCGCCCGCCTTCGGCGTCGCCGCCGATTCGTTGCGCGAGGAACCAGTCGCACGAGTAGCGATCCAGGTCGAGCCGGAGCGATTCCCGACTGCGACGCGCGAGCGCGGCGGCGACGCGATCGACGACGTCGAAGTCGTCGCGGTGGGTGAGCAGCAGGACCTTGCCGTGTCCGGTGGGCACGACGCCCTCGGTCGACGTCGGAGGTTTACGCGGCCGCGGTCGATGCGGTGCACGCCGCGCCGCAGGTGGCTCGTCGCGAACCTTTCACATCAGTTCGCGAAAAATGCAATGCCCGCGGCTGTCGATCCGCGGGCACTGCGAACGCTAACCAATTTGACGCGTGGAGTCGATCAGATCTCGACGCCACCCTCGTCGTCGTCCGAGGGGTACTTCATCGTGACGATCGGCGGGCCGCCACCGCCACCGCCGCCACCGCCACCACCGCCGCCTCTCGGGCCGGCTTTCAGATTGGTCTTGACGCGCGGATATTCCTGCTCCTCGAGGAATTGCGCGAAGAACGGAACGATCGGCTTCGGCTTGTCCATATCGCATCTCCAATCGGGTACGACTTGGCGCGGCGCCTGGCTCATCTCACGGTGCCGCCGCCGTCGGCGCCTCCGAAAACCCACACACCGACGCAGTCGGCGCCCGGGCTTCAGCACGAAGCGTCGTCAGGCTGAACCCGCTTCCAGCCTGCGTGCATCGTATCGTTCCGTTTGCGTCGATTCAAGCGGTCTTGCGGCACGAACGGGCCGGACGAGTTCCGGTCCTGCTCCTCCCAACCGCCGGCTACGGATGGGCGAATACCAAGACCGCCTGCGGTTGTGCCAAGACGGCCTTGAGGCACTGCCGCAGGGTCACCGGATCGAGGGAACCGAAGCTCTCGTCGAGCAGCAGCACGTCGCCGCCGCTCAGCAGCGCGCGTGCGACGAATACTCGGCTCTTCTCGCCCTGCGAGAGCTGCCAGCCCGTCTCACCGACGAGCTGCATGATCCCGGCGGGCATGCGATCCAGCAGCGGGCCCAGCCCCAGTTCGCGGCAGGTGCGTTCCGCCGCCTCGAGATCGTCCGGCGTCGGCGGCCAGCCGCGGCCCAGCAGCACGTTGAACGCCAACGTCCCGGTGAAAATGTGATTCTCGTGCATGGCCGGCGCGAAGTTGATCCGGCGTCGCCATGCCTCGACGCCGATGCTCGGCCGGTCCAGGCCGTTGAGGAGCACCACTCCGGCCTGCGGTTCGAGCAGTCCGCCGAAGAGCTTTGCGAGCGTGGACTTGCCGCTGCCGGACGGGCCTTCAATCAGCACGCGATCGGCCGGGCCGAGGCGCAGATCGCAGTCCCGCAGAATCGGCTCATGCTGGTTGGGGTACTGGAATCGCACGCCCTTTGCGTCCAAAGCCCGCTCGGCCGTTGGGGCAACCAAGTCGCGTGTCGGCAGCGGCGATTCCGCACGGGCGGCGCGGAACAGTTCGCGAATCTGTCCGCCCGCGATCAGTGCGCCAATCAGGCTTCCGACGCCGGCGTTGAATCGAGCGAGGGCCTGAGCGGCCATCAGGATGCCGCCGACTCCAATCGCGATCGTCGTCGCCGGCTGTCCGCCATACGTGAGCGCGGGGACGATCCCGACGAGGCCGGCGAAGACCCACGTACGAACGAGCGTCGACATCGCCAGCGCGCTGTCATCGAGCCATGCCGACGTCCGCGCGTAATCCTCGAGCGCCTCATCCTCTCCCTCGTGCCACCGTTCCGGACGTTCCTGTGCAAGCCGCGTGCGATGACCGGCCAGCCGCTCGACGAGTTGCTGAGTGACGGAGAGCCGCGCGGCGGTCCAGGCGCGGCGACGGACCGTGTAGCGCCACGTTCCGAGCGCCGCAAGCCCGATCCACGCGGCGAGCAGCGGCAGGTGGATTCCCCGCGTCGGACCGATGGCCAGCACGAAGGCCGCCGAGACAAGCTCAATCATCGCCAGTGCGGTGTTGAATCCGCCGGAGAGCGTCAGTTGCTCGATCGCGCTGGACTCGAGCACCTTTCCCAGCAGTCGGCCGCTGCCCTGGCGATGCAGTGCTTCGACATCGAGCCGGAGGATTCCGGCGAGCAATCGCTGCTTCAGCAATCCGCCCGCGATGTACAGCAGCCGCCCGGACGTCCAGGAGGACTGGAGCCGAAGCAGGACGATGCATGCGACGACGAGCGCCCACGCCGTGAGCCATCCGCGATCGGTCCGTCCCATGAGCGCCGATGCGCCGACGATCCACCAGGCGATGATCCAGAACGCCTGCTGAACCGCGTGCAGTCCGATGAGGTTCACGAGCGATCGTCGGACCCCCGCCTGCTGAAGCTGTTGCAGGAACGGAGCGCCGGGCGGCAGCCGGAGCATCCAGCAGCCGTCGATCTTCGCGTGCGCGAGACGCTCGCGGACCAGGGCGTACCGCACCTTCGATCGTGACGGTTCATCGAGCGGCGTGCCGGACAGGATCGATTCGACTTCCCGCGCCGCGGCGGATTCCATTCGGCGGACGAGGAGTTCCCGAATCTCGTGCAGCGGGACCTTGCAAACGCCCAGATCGGTGTCGAGGACCATGATTGACCCGCGGGCCTTGCCCACCACGGCGACGATCCCGTATCCCGGGTGATCCTGCGATTCGATCCGCCAGAGGGCGGGGGCGGCGTCGCTGAGCGCTACGTCCAGATCGAGATAGTCCGTGCGGACCGGTTCGGCTTCCAATCCGAGCTGCTGCGTCGCGCGATCGATGCGTTGCGCCAGCTCCCGCGCATCGCCCGGCGGGTCGGCAGACGACGCAATGATCGGCGGGGCCGAACGGACCAGGCCACTCCGACGGGCCAAGGCCTCGATCGCTTCGTGTGCCCGGTCCGCGGGCCAGATGATCGCGGCGCGCGTCATGATGGCGCCTCCGATCCCGATGGTCCGACGACCCTGCCGCCGGACATTCGCCCGTGTCGCCACGTCGTGCCGGCGTCGAGCGCCTGCCGTAGCGCTTCCTGATCATCGAACATCGCGCGGAACCAGGACTCGTCCGCGGCGAGGAGCGCTTCGGGCGGTCCATCCTGCACGATCCGTCCGCCCACGAGCACGACCACACGATCGAATCGCTGCGCCTCGGCTGCGTCGTGCGTGACACAGAGCAGTGTGGCGCCCTTCCACCGCTGCCGCGCAGCATCGAGCAAGCGATTGCGCTGAACCCGGTCGAGTCCGCGAAGCGGCTCGTCGAGCAGCGCCAGTCGGACGCCTGGCCGCAGCAGCGCGCGGCCCAGCCGCACGCGCTGCGCTTCCCCGGCTGAGACATTTGCGCCATTCTCGCCGAGCGATGATTGAAGTCCGTTCGGCAGGGCCGCGACGACGGACTCGAGGTCGGCATCGACCAGCGCACGTGCGACGGACGGGACCGACTCACCGTGGTTTCCGTACGACAGGTTCCCGAGCAGCGAATCGTTCCAGATCTGGATGGTCGGGTCGACCCAGGCCGTTGCGGTGCGGAGCGGCTCGACGCTTTCCTCCGTCAGCGGCTCGCCGTCGACCAGGATGTGCCCGCGGCTCGCCACGTGCCACCCGAGCAACAGGCCGAGCACCGTCGTCTTGCCGGCGCCGGACGGACCGACGATCGCTACGTGCGCGCCGGCCGGGATCGAGAGCGAGAAGTCTTCGAGGATCGTGTGGCCGGCGACCCGGACGGCGACGCGGTCGAACACAATCGCGCAGGCCGCGCGCTTCGGGGGCGGCGCGGCTCGATCGGACGATGCGCCGCGGCCGCGCGGCAAGGTCGGGCGCGTTGTCTCGGGTGAATCGAGCGGTTCAAAGACGCGTTGCGCGGTGTTGCGGGCGGCCGGGTATTGCAGTGCGATCGAGGCAAACTCCTGCGCCGCGGCGGGCAGCGAGAGGATCCAGTAGACCAGCAGCAGCAGCGAGCCGCCGGGCGGTGAATGGACGAAGAGACCGAACAGCATCCACGCGATGGTCCCGTACGTCGTCGCCGCCCCGATCAATTCGACGGCCACCGCCGCGCGCTGGAGGTGGAGTCCGGCGCGGACCCATTCGGTGACGGCGCCCTCGTGCTCTCGCCGCAGAATGCGCTCGGCGCCGCACGCGCGGATCGCCAGCAGTCCGAGCATTCCGTCGAGATAGAAGCGGCTCAGCGCCGCGGCGTGCGTGCGGACGCGCAGGTCGCGTTCGGCGAGCATCGCCTGTGCCGCAAGCGGTGCGCCGACGGCGACCGCCGCGACGATCAGCACCGGCACGACGCCGGCCGGATGAAGCCACACAATCCCGCCCGTCAGGAGCGCGACGGTCAGACCGGAGCGGCAGAGCTGCATCGCCATCGGCGGGAACGCGCGCAGCAGATGCAGACTGTGGCAGCGCTCGACCATGTCGGAGATGAGCCGGCTCTGGAAGTAGCGATCGACGAGCCGCGTGACCTTGTCGAGAAACGCGATGCGCAGGCGCAGCTCCAGCGCGCGGCCCGCGCGGTATCCGGCGGCGGCGATGGGCAGATCGAGCATCACGAGAATCGCGGCGTACGAGATCAGCGCGCCGAGCACGAGCAGGCGCTCGGAGCCGAATCCGAGCAGGCGGCTCGCGTCGAGCAGGCTCCGCAGCACCAGCCCCTCCACGATCACGCCCGAGGACGCGGTCGCCAGCGCCAGCGCGATCGGCAGCGGCGCGAGCACGCCGTCGTCGCGCAGCAGCCCGACCAGCCGGACGAGCGGTCCGCGCCGGGTTGAGTCGATGGCGTCTTCCAGCCCGGACGGCGCTGCCGGACGCTGCGCCGCCGTGGCCACGTCGGCCCGGCCGGCGAACCGCAGCATCACCGCGCCCCGCACCGCGAGCCATTCGCGATCGTCCGGTCCGCGGACCGGACGTACGGACCAGTATCGGGCGGGAATGACCTTTGACTCGGCATCGGGCTCGATCGGCTCGCGCCGCGCACGTTCGAATACGGCCTCCAGCACGTGCAACGCGTCGCGCCCGCGACGTAACCCGGCGGTGCGGACGGTCGCTTCGGTCATGCGCGTCGCAGCGTCCAGTGCGGCGAACGTCGGCCAGCCTGGGTCAGACCGCGCGGCGTCAATGAGTTCCCCCGCGCGCGAACCGGCGCCCAGCGACAGAAGCCGCCCCCGCAGTACGCGCAAGAACTCGTCGCTCCCCGCCCAGTCTCGCCAGGACGCCGCGCGGACGGCGTGGACGTGCTCGTACACATCGTCGAGCAGCCGCTGAACCGAGATCCACCGCCGGCCGCCGGAGGGATCCATGATCTGAAAGAACCGTCCGTGGCGACGCCAGACGACGATGAAGTGCGTCGCGCCGGTCGGGAGTTGAACGACCACGATCGCGGGAAGACACCGACCTTCCGGCAGTGACAAGTAGTCGGCCGGAAGCAGGACTTGCTCGGCGAGCAGCCCGAGCTGCACAGCCATGTCTTCAATCGTGTCGATGGACGTGCCGTCGCGGTCGGTCTGGCAAGCCTCGCGCAGCCGCCCGTAGCTGACGTTCAGTCCGAAGCCGTCGGCGACGCACTTGAGCGACGCCGGGCCGCAATCCATGTTCGAGATCTGAACGACCTCGGGGACGATGAAGCGCCGCCCGCGATTCCGCACCGACGAGGGCTGCACCATCACCCGTTCCCCGATTCGTCCGCCGCAACACGCGCCGGAGTCCGCCCGACGATCCGGAGCACCAATTCGGCCGGCGAGAGATGCTCGACCTCGATCTCGACCGCGCCGGGCAGGCCGTGCCGGACGGGGATCGGCGTTGCACGCGGTTCGTCGAGCCGGCACTCCACGCGGACGTTGCCGTCGCGCGGCTCCTCCGCGACGCCGGTCACGGTCGCGCGGAGACTGCCGTACTGTCCCCACGGAAAGCCGTGCAGGCGGACGCGCGCGGGCTGTCCCGGCGCGATGCGGCCCAACGCCGACGCCGGCGGGAAGTAGGCGACCACGCGAAGCGCGCCGGGCGGGATGATCCGCGCGATCACGTCCCCTGGCTGCACGAAGCGACCGGGCGGAAGCTCCACGACTTCGCCGATTCGACCATGGCCCGGCGCGCGGATCCGGCGGCGCTCGACGGCTAATTCGAGACGCTCGATGGCCGCTTGCGTCTCGGCCCGTTCGGCGGTCAGACGCGCGCGGTCCTTGCGCAGCGACTCGCACAGCGCACGCTGCTTCTCGAGACGTTCCTCCTGCTCGCGCTGCACGCGCTGGATCGTGACGGCCGCGATCTGCTCGGCCTGGGTCGCCGCCTCCGATGCGGCGTTGGCGCGGAGGATCTCCAACTCGCTGGCGCTGCCGAGCTTGCGCAGTTTTTCGAGTCGCACGACCTCCTCACGCGCGAACGACGCGTTGATCCGCGCCAACTCGTGCCGCTCGCGGGCCTCGGTGATCGCGACTTCCGACGCCGCCTGCGCCCGTCGCAGCGAGTTCTCCTCGGATTCCAGTTGCCGCGCGAGTCCGTCGAGCTGGCGTTGCAGGCCGTCGGCGCGCGTCCGCGCCTCGGTCAATGCGCGGCGGTCGGATTCGGCGTCCAGCTCGACGAGGACGTCGCCCTTGCGGACGTCGTCACCCAGCTTGAAATGCCGCTGCACGACAAGCCCGGCGGCGTCCGATTGCACGGGCACGACGGCGTGGATGACTTCGACGCGGGCCGAATCGCTGATTTCGTAAACCGCCAGGCGCGAGACGCCGAACCAGATGCCCCAGCCGAGCATCAGGGCGATCGCGGCCGTGAGGAACAGGCGCGATTCGAGCCGGCCCGTCGATCGGAGTGATCGCGTGGTGCGCAGGAAGGTGGCGGTCATCTGGCGACTCTGCGTCGAGCGCGAACGGCGTCGCGGCTCGCGGCCGATCCCGCGAGTTTATCCGATCGACGCGGGCGTCGGAAGCCGCGCTGGGCATTGAGGGCGGCCGCAACGGGCGCGGCGCGCGATTCTGCGCGCGAGGCGGTCCGATCCTGCCGCGGCGCGCGTGTTTATGGGAACCTGCTACGATCGGGCGATCGTGAAGGGACGAATACTCATGACGACGGCTCTCGCTCGCCCGCCGGTTGTGTCTGCGGAACGCGGTCGCTGTCGATCATGCCTCCCCAGTCGGTCCGTCGACGCATCTCTTCCTTGATGTCCACGGGGACGAGGTCGTTGCCCTCGCGAAGCTCCCAGCCGCCGCCGAGCGCCCGGTACAGCGTCACCAGATTTTGCGCGACCGAGCCCCGCGCCCCGACAAGCCGCGATTGCTCCGTAATCAGGAACTGCTCCGCGACCAGCACGCGGATGTAGTCCGCGATGCCTCCGCGGTACTGCTCCTGCGCCACGCGGACCGCCCGTGCGGCCGCGTCCACGCTTCGCGTCAGCGGCTCGATCTGCCGCTGCGCGCCGGCGAATCCCGCCACCGACCGCTCCACCTCGCCCTGCGCGCGGAGCACAAGGCTTTCGTACTCGCCGATCGACGCCTGGAACGCCGCGTCCTGCACGCGGATGTTGTTCTCGATCCGGCCGTAATTCAGGATCGCCCAGCGGACCTGCGGCCCGGCGAAAACCTGGAAGCTGTTGCCGCGAAACAGGTCGGGGAAGTGTTCGGCCGACAGGCCGATGTCGCCGATGAGCGAAAAGCGCGGATAGAGGTCGGTCGTCGCGATGCCGATGTTCGCACACAGCGCCGCCAGTTGATGTTCCGCGCGGCGGATGTCCGGCCGCCGCCGCAGCAGCTCAGCCGGCACGCCGAGCCGCACGACATCGGGCGGCGCGGGGATCGGCCGCTTGGGGCCGAGCAGATCGGAGATGTCCTTCGGCGGCATGCCGAGCAGTACGCACAGCGTGATCGTCGACTGCCGCATGCTCGCCTCGATCACGGGGATCTGCGACTCCGTATCGTGCACCAGGGCCTGCGACTGCGCGAGATCGAGATCGGTCGCCGTTCCGGCGTCGCGACGGGCCTGCACGACCCTCTGGCCTTCGAGCTGTATCTGCAGGTTCTGCGTTACGATCTCGCGTTGTTCCTCGAGCGTCCGCAGCAGGACGTACTCGCTCGCGACCTGCGCGATGAGGCTGACGAGGACGTCGTCGTAGTTCGCGAGCGATGCCAGCACCGCGGCGTCGGCGGCCTCGATGCCGCGCCGATAGCGGCCCCACAGGTCGAGTTCCCAGCCGACCGACAGCCCGAAGAGTTCCCAGTTGCCGAACGTGTTGTCGATGCCCGGATCGCCCATGGCTCGACGAAGCAGGCTTCCTTGCGGATCGCGAACCCATCCGAGCCGGGACTCCAGCTTGTTCGTCTCCGGCTGCGCCGCGCCGGCGTTCTCGCTTGTCTGACTCCAGGAGTAGCTCCCCGTCGCTTCCTGTTGCTGCGGGAAGAGCAGTCCGACGGCGACGGCCCGCGCCGCCTGCGCTTGCAGGACGCGGACGGCCGCGGCGTGCAGCGTCGGGTTATTCTCGTAGGCGCGCTGCACGAGCGTGTTCAGGACCGGGTCATTAAAGACCTCCCACCAGCGGGTCAACACCGCCGGGCCGCGCTGCACCGCTGGGTGCGCGGCGTCCATCCACTGCTCAGCGGTGGACGACGATGGCGTGGAGTAGTTCGGTCCGGCCAGACAGCCGGCCAGCAGCAGGATCGAACCGGGCGCGATCGCCGCGGTGATGATGCGGCCGCGCGTCCGCGGGTGTGACAGTTGGAACATCAGTGTTGCTCCGCGTTCGATGGAGTCTCCGCCGCGGCAGACGTCAGGTTCGTCCGGAGGGTCCGTCGCTCGGTCACCCACGTGATCACGTTGTAGAAGACAGGCGTAAAGAAGATGCCGCAGGCCGTCACGCCGATCATTCCGGCGAAGACCGCGATGCCGAGTGCGATGCGCATCTCGGCCCCGGCGCCCTTCGCCAGCGCGAGCGGTACGACGCCCAGGATGAAGGCGAACGAGGTCATGAGGATGGGACGCAGCCGCAGGCGCGACGCCTCGATGGCGGCTTCCCTGCGGGACTTCCCGTGGTCCTGTTCATGCTTGGCGAACTCGACGATGAGCACGGCGTTCTTGCAAGCCAGTCCGATGAGCACGACGAATCCGATCTGGACGAAGATGTTGTTGTCGATGCCCGCCATCGACACGCCGAGCAGCGCGAAGGAAATGCTGAGGGGCGCGATCAGGATGATCGCCAGCGGCAGCGCCCAGCTCTCGTATTCGGCCGAGTGCGTCAGAAAAACGAAGAGCACGCAGAGCGGGAAGATGAGGGCCGCCGTGTTCCCCGCGAGAATCTCCATGTAGGTTAGCTCCGTCCACTCGGTTGTCATGCCGCGCGCCATGACCACGTCGGAAAGTCGCTCCATGGTTGCGATCGCCTCGCCGGAGCTGCGCCCGGGCGCGGGGACTCCGTTGATTGGCGCGGCGGGATACATGTTGTATCGGGTGATCATCATCGGGCCCGTGACGTCGCGGACGCCGGCGATCGTGCCGAGCGGCACCATGTCGCCGCTCGCATTCCGCACGTGCAGCCGGGCCACGTCCTCGGGCCGCGACCGGAACGGTGATTCGGCCTGCGCGTTGACCTGCCAGGTGCGCCCGAAGCGGTTGAAGTCGTTGACGTAGTAGGCGCCGAGGTTGGTCTGGAGGGTGTTGAACACGTCGCTGAGCGCCACGCCCATGCTCTTGCACTTGCTGCGGTCGATGTCGACGTAGATCTGCGGCACGTTGGCGCGGAACATTGAGAACACGCCGGCGAGCGACCGGTCGTCGCGCGCCTCGCCGACGAGGTCGTCCGTCTGTTCGGCCAGCGCCTGCAGGCCGTGGCCGGCGCGGTCCTGAACCATGATCTTGAAGCCGCCGGCCGTGCCGAGTCCGTCGACCGGCGGCGCGCCGAAGACGCTGATCTCCGCCTCGGGGATCTTCGCCCAGGCCAGGCGGCGCAGATCGGCGGCGATGCGGTCGCTGTAGAGTTCCGGCGCGTGACGATGCTCGAAGTCATCGAGGATCACGTACAGTGACCCGAGGTTCGAGCCGTTCATGGCCAGCAGGGATGATTGGCCCGCAAGCGCGACCGTGTGCCGGACTCCGGGTCGCTCGCGCGCGAGGGTGTCCAACTTTGCCACGACGGCCCGCGTTCGATCGAGCGAGGCCGCGTCGGGCAACTGGATGTTCATGAGCAGGTAGCCCTTATCCTGAGACGGGATGAAGCCGGTTGGCACCGTCTTGAGGCCGAAGTAGGTCGCGTAAAGCAGCCCGCCGAACACGACAAGCACGGGCACGGAACCCCGGATCGTCAGTCGGACGGCGCGGGCGTAACCGGCCGTGAGCGCGGCGAAGGCTCTGTTAAAGCCCCTGAAGAACCCGGCGAGCAACCCGTTGATCAGTCCGGCGAGGAACCAGCCCGCGGCGCATCCGACGGCCAGCGCGATCAGGCGGGCTGTCCAGAGCAGCGCCGCGCTGCCGCCGGAGGTCGCGGCGCCGTGGTCTTCGGCGTGTCCGCTCCCGATGGTCACGCCGAAGAGCGGCGCGAGGTAGGGCGTCAGCTTCAGGTACGCGAGCAACCCCAAAATGACCACGATGCCGAGCCGCGGGAGCGCATCGCCGAGGCTCGCCCCGTGTCCGCCGGCCGGACGCGGCTTGAGGATGATGGCCGCCAGGGCGGGACTGAGCGTTAGCGAATTGAACGCGGAGATCAGGGTCGACGTGGCGATCGTGAGCGCGAACTGGCGGTAGAACTGGCCGGTGATGCCGGCGATGAACGCGACGGGGATGAACACGGCGCTGAGCCCGAAGGCGATGGCGATCACGGCGACGGTGACTTCCTCCATCGACTTGTACGAGGCTTCTTTCGGCGACAGGCCCTTCTCGATCCAGCGCTCGACATTCTCGACCACGACGATCGCATCATCGACAACGACGCCGATCGCCAGCACGAGTCCGAGAAGCGAGAGGTTGTTGAGTGAGAACCCGAGCAGGGTCATGACGGCGAAGGTGCCGACGAGCGAGACCGGAACGGCGACGAGCGGGATAATCGTGGTCCGCCAGCTCTGCAGGAACACGAGCACCACGACGGCCACGAGGATGAACGCGTCGCGCAGCGCGTGAACGACCTCGTCGATCGACTCGCGGATGAAGGGCGTGGTGTCGTAAACGATCGCATAGTCGAGGCCGTCGGGGAAACGCTCCTTCAGTTCGACCATCTTGCCGCGGATGCGATCGGCGGTGGCGAGGGCGTTCGAGCCGGGCAGTTGGAAGACGGCGAGCCCGACGGAGGGCTTGCCATCCAGCGTGCAACTCTGGTCGCGGTTCTTGGCGCCGAGCTCGATTCGGGCTACGTCGCGGACGCGGGTGATCTGGCCGTCGCTGCCGGACTTGAGGATGATCTCGCCGAATTCCTCGGACGTCGTGAGCCGACCGAGCGTGTTGACGGTGAATTGAAAGTCGAGCGCCCGCTCCGTGGGGGGCTGGCCGATCTGTCCGGCGGCGACCTGGACGTTCTGCTCCTGGAGGGAGTGGATGACGTCGCTCGTCGTGAGGTTGATCGAGGCGAGCTTCTCCGGGTCGAGCCAGACGCGCATGCTGTAGTCCTGCTGGCCCCAGAAGAGCACGTCGCCCACGCCCTCAATCCGCGCGAGTTCGTCCTTGATCTGGATCGTGGCGTAGTTGCTGAGGTAGAGCTGGTCGTACCGTCCGTCCGGCGACAACAGGTTGACCACCAGCATGACGTTTGGCGATTTCTTCTTGGTCGTCACGCCGGCCGCCTTCACTTCGGCCGGCAGCACCGGCGTCGCCATCGACACGCGGTTCTGCACGAGGACCTGAGCCATGTCGAGGTTCGTGCCGAGCTTGAAGGTCACGGTGAGGTTGTACGCACCGTCGTTCGTGCACGACGACGACATGTAGAGCATGTTCTCGACGCCGTTGACCTGCTGCTCGATCGGGGCGGCGACGGTGTCGGCGACGACGCCCGCGCTCGCGCCGGGATAGGTGCACGAGACCTGCACGGTCGGCGGCGTAATCTCCGGATACTGCGCGACCGGCAGGACGAAGAGCGACACGATTCCGGCGATCGTGATCACGATCGACAGGACCGACGCGAAGATCGGCCGATCGATGAAGAAGCGCGAGATCATCGGGTGTGCTCCGCGGGAGCGTTCGCGCCGGCCGGGACGATGACGGCGGGGCGCGTGTCGGCCGCCGGCCCGAGGCGCGGCATCTCGATGCGCTGGGGCGCGACGGGTTTGCCGGGCCGGGCGCGCTGAATGCCGGTCACGACGACCCGCTCGCCGGGATGCAGGCCCTCGGTGACAACGCGGAGTCCGTCGTCCTCCAGCCGCCCGAGCCGGACGGCGCGGTACTGGGCGATGTTCTTGTCATCGACGACATAAACGAAGCGCTGGCTCTGGTCCGTGCCGATGGCGCGGTCGGTGACGAGGACCGACGGGATCGGCTTGCTGAGCGGGACGCGGACACGGGCGAAAAGTCCGGGATTGAACACTCGTTTCGAATTCTCGAGCGTCCCGCGAACCTGGATCGTACCGGTCGAGGGATCGACGCGATTGTCCGCGAAGTCGATGCTGCCCTGATGCGGATAGCCTTCCTCGTTCGCAAGCCCGACGTAGACCGGGATGTTCATCGATCGGATGTCCGGCCGTCTGGCATCGGGAGGCGTCGCCTCCCGCGCCCGGTTGCGGAACTGAAGCGCGTCACGCTCGTTGATGCTGAAGTACACGAAGATCGGGTCGAGTGAGACGATCGTCGTGAGCAGATCCTGGTCGCCGCGGACGAGGTTGCCCATCGTAATCAGCGCCCGCGAGACCTGTCCGCCGATCGGCGCGGTGATTCGCGAGAACTCCAGGTCGAGTTTGGCGCGATCGATCGCGGCCTCGGCGGACTGGATCGCGGCGACGGCCTCGCCCTGATCAGCGCGGACCTTGTCCAGGTCCTGCGCGGTCGCGGCGCCGGTCGGGACCAGCTTTTCGTACCGCGCCACGTCGGCCTGCGCCCGCGCGAGCTTGGCCTGCCACTGCGCCTTCTGACCTTCGGCATGCTTGAGCGCCGCCTCAAACGGGCGTGGATCGATCCGGAAAAGGAGATCGCCTTGCTTGACCTCCTCACCATCCACGAAGGCCACCTGTGTCAAGTAGCCGCTGACGCGGGCGCGAACGTCGACCGTCGCGACGGAATCAGTGCGGCCGGTGTACTCACCGAACTCCGTAACGTCGCGGCGGACGACTTCGCTGACCGAGACCTCGGGCGGCGGAGGGGCGGCCGCGGTCCCGCTTTGATCGTCCGGCCCGCAGCCGCACCACAGCGTAATGACCGTCAGGACGCAGACGCGGCCTCGATAGCGACCCATGCTCAGCCTCCACTCGCTCGTGATCGGCCCGCAGGCGGACCCCGCCGTCAATACGTCTGTTCGATGACGCGTCGCCCGGCGATCGACGCGACATCGTCGTACGCGTCGTCCTTGTCCCGCTTGGGCAGCTCGATGCGCTTCCGCTTGACCGGTTCGTAGGGAAGCAGGCTCAGAAAGTGCGCAATGCAGTTCAGCCGCGCGCGGCGCTTGTCGTCCGACGGGACGATGAACCACGGCGCCCACTCCGTGTCGGTGGCCGCGAGCATCTGGTCGCGTGCCCGTGAGTACTTGAACCACTTCTGCCGAGACGGAAGGTCCATGTCGCTGAGTTTCCACTGCCGCAGCGGGTCAGCGATGCGGGCCTCGAAGCGGCGCTTCTGCTCCTCATTGCTGACCTCCAGCCAGTACTTCACGAGCCGGATGCCGGCGCCGATGATGTGGCGCTCAAAGATCGGACAGAGCTCCAGGAAGCGGTGGTGCTGCTGCTCGTCGCAGAAGCCCATCACGTGCTCGACGCCGGCGCGGTTGTACCAGCTTCGATCGAAGATGACGATTTCGCCGGACGCGGGGAAATGCGGCATGTAGCGCTGGATGTAGAGCTGGCTCTTCTCGCGATCGCTCGGCGCGGGCAGGGCCACGACGCGAAAAACGCGCGGACTGACGCGCTCGACCAGCCTCCGGATGAGCCCGCCTTTTCCGGCGGCGTCGCGGCCCTCGAACACGACGATGATCCGCTCGCCTTCCTGCCGGACCCAGTCCTGCAGCGCGCAGAGTTCCACCTGGAGTTTCTCCAGCTCGCGCTCGTAATCCTTGCGGCTCAACCTCTCTCGCGCGGAGGCATTCTCTCCCATGTTTGCGTCCTCTTCGTGACCGTCGCGCCCCTAGGACGGCGGCGATGCGCTTCGTTCTTCGCGCGGACGTTTCCCTGCACGCCGCGGTCTGCAACGCTACCCCCAAATGCACCGCACGTCGCGTGCCGGTCCGGGCGGCGCCGCAACGCACCCGCTAACCGGCTGCGATCAAGGGAGTTCGGTTTTGCACGGCGTACAAACGTCCCACAAGATTGACGGTGCGCTGCTTCGGTAACACACATATCCCTGAACGCGCGTCGGGCCAGTATCCCGCGCGGCTGACGATCGGTCCGAACTCGGGACGACGCCGCGACGGCTTCGGCGGTACGATGCGGACACGCCCGCGATCGTCGCGAGCGCCGCTCAAAGTCGAGGTGATCCCATGATGCGTCCTACCGACAGCTCAACCGGCTGGTTCGCCCGCTGCGGGCGCGGGTTGCCGTTCATCGCGCTGGCCGCGCTGGGCGGCGGCTGCACGATGCCGATGCCCGACCGCGCGGAGCGCATGACGCGCGGCTACGTCTATTACCTCGACGGCGCCGGCGGCGGCGGCCTCATCAGCAACTGGGCCGGCGGCGTGCGACGCGGACTGCTCGACGCGGGTTACGACGGCGCCGGAGAGATCTTCCGCTGGAACACCGGGTTCGGTGTCGTCGCCGATCAAGACTCGAGCGTCGAGTACAAGCGCTCCAGGGCCGCCGAGTGCGCGCGGGAGATTCAGGCGTACGCGCAGGAGCATCCCGGTGCGCCGGTCACGATCATGGGATTGTCGGCCGGAACGGCCGTGGCCGTCTTCACGCTCGAGGCGCTCCCCGCGAACTGCCCCGTCGACAACGTCATCCTGCTGGGGGCCTCGATCGCGGCGAACTACGACCTGACGCGGGCGCTTGAGCGCATCCGCAACCGCATGTTCGTCTTCACCTCCGAAAGTGACGCGGTCCTGGCGTATCTCGTTCCGATGGCGGGCACGGCCGATCGCCAGGAAGGTGTGGCCGCGGCCGGTCTGCGGGGGTTCCAGACCCCCGCACGCCCGTCGGCGTCGACCCGCTCCCAATATGCGAAGATCAGCTACATCCGCTGGCGGCCCGAATTCGAGGCGGAAGGCAACGTCGGCGGGCACACCGACACGGTCAAGGCGCCGTTCGTGCAACACTACATCGCGCCGCTTGTCATGTCCGGCCAGGCGCGGCGCATCACGACGGCGTCCCTCGGGGGAAAGGTGAGCAACCCGGACTACGAACGATGGTCGCGCTTCGCCCCGGGATCGTGGGTGGAATACGAAGGATATCAGCTTGTCGCCGGTGTTCGGCAGCCGATGCGCGTGACGGCCAGACTGGTGTCCAAGCACGAGGATCGGCTGCTCGTCGAGCGCACGTACGCGCCGATGGATGGCGGGGCGACCGACGCCGTTCGCGTACAGCACTTCCTGGTGGATTCGATGATCACGCCGGCGTCGCATCCGTTGACGAATCGCGCGACGAAGATCACCGAGTTGCCGCGCGAGTCGCTGGCGATCGGCGGCCGGACGTTCGCCTGTCGGGTTCGAACGGTGCAGGCCGACGGCGAGTTTCCCGAGTACGGCCGCGGGGTGTGGGCGACCGTGAGTCAGACAGACGATCTGCCCGGCGGGATGGCGAAAGTCTGGCTGAAGTCCAGCAAGGGCGGTCAGCCGTTCGAGTTTCGCGGCCAGGTCGTGCGGTATCGCGCGAGCTGACGACGCGCGCCTCGCGCTGGTTCAATCCGATCGGGGTTATCGACGCTTCGTTGTTTTCGGCGTCGGTGATGGCGTCGGCCGCGAAATCGGAGTCTCGTCGCGACCGGGAGCACCGCGCGCCCCGCGTTGATCGAAGGCGGCGCGCTTTCCTCGCTCCAGCGCCCGCTCCGCATCAAGGGTCCCGAACAGTTGGATGAGCTTGGCGACCAGGCCGGTCCAGCCGGTCTGATGGCTGGCGCCGATCCCGGCGCCGTTGTCGCCGTGGAAGTACTCGTAGAAGAGAAGATGGTCGCGCCATTGCGGATCGGACTGGAATTTCTCAGCTCCGCCGAAGACCGGCCGGCGACCGTCCGCGCCTTGCAGGAAGATCCGCGTCAGCCGGTCGCCGATCTCCTTCGCGACTTCGAAGAGGTTCATCAGCCGGCCGGAGCCGGTCGGGCACTCGACGCGGAAGTTGTCGCCGTAATAGAGGAAGTAGTTGAGCAGCGCGCGGATGATCATCGCGTTCACCGGGAACCAGACGGGGCCGCGCCAGTTGGAGTTGCCGCCGAACGTACCGGTCGTCGATTCGGCGGGGGTGTAATCGACGCGATGTTCCTGTCCATCAACGTACAGTACGTAGGGATGCTGTTCGTGGAATTTCGAGACGGACCGGATGCCGTACGGACTGAGAAACTCCTGCTCGTCGAGCATGCGGGCGAGGATGCGGCGAAGTCGCTCCGGATTGAGCAACGCGATGATGCCGCGATCCCCTGTCCCGAGATGGCCCGGCCCGGTCGGGTGAATATGCCGGAACAGGTCCGGCATCTGCCGCGTACGTTCCTGCATGCTGGAGACCGACTCCGCGACCAATTCCCGTTGCCAGGGTTCGATCACCGTCGCGGCGCACAGCGGCAACAGTCCCACCATGGAACGGACCTTCAATCGCTGCGCGTGTCCGTTCGGCAGTCGTAACACGTCATAGTAGAATCCATCCGCCTCGTCCCACATCCCATCCTCGCCGGGACGGTTGATGGCGGCCGCGGTAGGTCCTTGCCCTCCGGGACGACGTCCGGGGCCTCCGCCGGTTGGCTGCATGAAACAACCCGGCCAGCGTCTGCGATTTGCCGCCGCCGAATGGCGTAATGAGCTTCAGCATGCGGGCGCCGGCGGCGCCCTAAATACGGGCCAGCACGTCCTTGAGCAGCGACTTCAACCCGCTCGTCAGCTACGACGCCCGGAAGAAGTGCTCCGGGTCGCGGTACACGGCCGGGACGCTCGGCTTGCCGTCGGCCGGAGGCCCGAGGTCCAGCGCGAAGATGTCCTCCGAGAACTCCTCGGACAGCAGGTCGGCGTGCAGCGTGACGATCTCGATCCAGGGTTTGATGCGTGCGTCGGTCATGCGTCGCCCTCCGTCTCCGGCACGGGCGCCGAGGGGCTGAAGTCATCGAGCACAACAACATCGAGCTGATGGAACTTCTTCAGTCTTATGTCGTTGGTAAGGAATGCGTCCGCGCTGTGCCTCACTGCCGTTGCGAGCTGGATTGCATCGGGCGTACGGAATCCGTACCGCGCGCGGATGCCTGCGCCATCCTCTGCAATCCTGCGATCAAGCGGAAAGAGCGAGAAGCCGCGCGAACCAATCAGCACGTCCCGATACCGCTGGGCCAAGTCGGCCCGTCCGTCTTGGAACGGCTTCACAAGAACCTCCAGCAGCGTCACGAACGACGACAGCCCGACGCAACGACCGGCGTCGACGAGAGCGAAGGCCTCGCGAACGAGAGGCCCGAAGGATGGGTGCCGCTCGATCAGGTAGATCAGCGTCATCGAGTCGAAATGGACTCTATGCGCGTCGCGCAGACGATCAGTGATGGTTCCATTCATCTCTCAACTCGTCGACGTATTGCCTCGCGTCCACGCCCACCCAGATTTCGGCCCCCAGCCCCTCAAGCTCAAGAATGCTCCGGTGCGGGCCGGGCCGCACGCGCCGATACCAGTCGGAAACGACCAGCTCTTCCTGCTCCTCCTCCACGAGCAGGCGAGCTACGTCGCTCACCGCTTGTTCGACGACAACGTACTGATAGGGGGCGTTCAGTTCTCTTGCCGTTACCGCGGTCATGACTGCTTCTCCTCTGGTTCGAACAGCGAGCGTAGTTGATCGGTGATACTGGCCTCAAACGCCTCGATTACATTCTCGTGGGCCGTTCGGACGATCGGCCGCACGGCTTCCGCCGTGGTCGCGCCCCCGGGCTCGCACACGTCGTAATAGTCCAGTAGGAACGCCATTGTGCCCGGTCCTTCAGGCGGCGCCGATCCGAACGTAACCAGCAACCTGTGCCCGGGTCGCCGCTCGGGAAACTCTACCCGTAGCACGAAAGCCCCGTGGCTGGTTCCGACAGCTGGCGGAATCTCGGGGTAAAGAGCGAAGTAATCCTCCATCCGAACCGTCGGCTGCCGGACGATCACCCGGTCGATGTATCGTACACCGAGGCGAGCGAGACCCTTCGGATGCGCGAGCTCCCGATAGGTGTCCAGCGCATCATGCAGCGTCTTTTCCCATTCCTCGAACGAAGCGTAAGGCCTGAGCTGGTTCACGACCAGTAGGTCAGGGCCAAGCTGGATCATCCGGTCGCCCGCTTCGGTCACGAACTGCATGCGTGGGGGCAACCGGCGCACGCCTGCGGCTGCCTCGCCGGCCGACGAAAATCGCACCTGGGCCTCCTGGATTTCCCGTTGCCGCTTTTGCGGAAACTGGGCCTTGACGCGCTCATAAAACTGCCCAATGAGCGTGTCGTCCCATTCCGACCCCTCGAAGTACATCTCGCAAAGCGCCTCAACCACGGGGGGTTTGCGATATCGCCGATCCACGCCCATCAGCAGTTTCCTCGTTAGGATTCAAAGGCCTGGTCCATCTTCCTACCGCGCGCTGCGCTCCAGCGGGCTGATCGCGTCTTCGATCACGCTCTTCCAGTTCGCCGTCAGTTTCGTCAGCGCCGCCAGCTCGCTGCCAGCCGAGACCTCGCCCAGCTCGCCGCCGCGAACGGCGCGGTGGCCGGGCCCAAGCGTAGCGAGGTCGCACGGGCAAAGCGAGCGCCAAAGGGATTGAGGGTCGCGTTTTCCAGGTCGTGCACGCGGCCGCAGGCATGAACGACTATTCAATTACAGCCGAAAGGATCGCGCACATGATCGGTTGTTCGCGTTCCGCCGTGAGCAGGACCGAGGCGTGGCAGGGCTACATTCGCGCCCGCGAATCGGAGAAGGCATTATCCAGCATTCGCAGAAAAAGCCGGCGAATTAAGTGAACGATCACGGAGGAAAAAAAAATTCATAACATACTGTTCAGAATCAGCTTATGAATCTCCGACGCCTTGCCGACGGCCCGATTACAGGCAACAAAACCTAAAAGGGCGGGTGGAACGCTGTGAACTGAAGGAGCTGACAATGGAACGGTCCAATCGGCGCTCATCGCTTCCCGCCAGGCGAATCAGTTGCAGGACAGGAGCGATGGGCATTCTCCTGCTATGCCTTCTGGCCGTTGCTGATGGCGCGGTCGAGGCACAGACGCCGATCCATGAGTTTCATTTCTATTATATCCGACCTGGCACGTTGCGCTGCGGCGTCGCGATCCCTTGTATCGCGCCTGGGTGCATCCCGGCACCCACCGCGTTGCCCGCCGTAGACGTGAGTAGACCAGGAGACCACGGGACCGTTTCCAGTAACTGTGGCGCGAAGCGCTTTCTTTTCGTCCTGTGGGTCCCATGTGGGCCACCCCTCATGACCGAATTCTGCTAGTCGAAGCGGCGTTCGGCTTGGATAGGAGGTTTCAACAATGGTTCGAGGCACATGCAGAAATGACGTTTCAAGCCGCCCACCGCAGCGGCGTGCCGTTGCTGCTGTCGCGACCTTTGTCCTGCTCATCTTGTTGGGAGCGACAACGGGACGCGCGATCGATCTCCCTGCGGAGTCCATCGCGCTGCGCGCCCTCTTTTCCCAGTTTCAGGCCCTGATCGGCGTTGAGCTCACCGCCTCGACGGCCGTCCTTATTCACCACGCGTCCCCCGATGATCCGGCCGAACTCCAACAAGCCAAGGGACAGCCCGTGCTCGGCCAAGTGTCCTACTGGGCTGCGGGTTCGCGATATCGGTACGTTTCATGCACCGACCCGCTGCGACTACCCGGTCTGAACAGCGATGTTGCGTACGATGGGGAAAAATACCAACTCCTCCTGAGCGATGGCACGCTTTCGGTCTCGCCAACCGACAGCCCGGCCATTCTGCCGGGAGTGCCGAATCCGATCTTCGAGTTTCTGCAATTCCGATATCCCGTCACCGACGCGAACTACGGCGTCCAGATTCGCCTCACGGACGTTCGGGCAGACTCTGTTCCTGAGTCGTTCTGGAACGTTACCTGGACCAACGCGCCTCAAACGCACTCTGACGCCCCGGTTTCGTGCAGGTATGCGGACTTTCCGGGCGGCGTGTGCCACGGCCAAGCTTACGTATTCCGCGTCTATGTGAGTCCCGCCAGTGAACTGCGCCCCTGCCGTATCGAACGCGTCGGGTCCGATGGTCGGTTGCTCAGTTCAGCGGATTTCTCGGGGTATAAGACTTGGGGACCGGCGAGCTCTTCTCTTGTTTTTCCGCAGTCCATTGTGCTCTTCGGCTATCTCCCGGATCAAACGCCGGGCGTCGAAGTTGTCATTGAAGTCAACGCAATCTCCGTCAATCCTGAAACCCAAGTCTCGACGTTTCAAATCAACCCGACGAAGGCGGTTCGCGTTTGGGATGACTTAAACCAGACATTTGTGTCTCAGGCGCAGCCCTAGCCCGCCTTGTCAACAAAGGATGGCGGCGCTGAACGCAACTTGGTACAGAGCCTTGTGGCCCTCGGCATTGGGTCGTGCGGTCCGAGATGGTCGGAGTCGGCTCCGCCCACTTCAAACACATGGACTGCTGGTGTTGGCATGCTGCCTGGGCACCGCTTGCTCCTGCAACTCGCCGCCGGCGGAAACCGCAGTCCGTGAGGGGCCGTCCGTTGCCGCGGCATCGACCGCGCCCGTCGAAGAAGGCGACGCGATGCCGATCGACCAGGTCGTGGACCGGTGGCTGGCCGGCGACGCCGACGGCGCGATCCGCGGGTTGATGCAACTCGTTCAATCCGCGTCGCCCGCCGGGACGCTGCGGATCTCGCGCTGGACCGAGCGGGACGCGGTGGCCATGACGCAGGATGAGCGCAACCGGCGCCTGCCGCGAATCTGGAAGCGCGGCGACGCGATCAACGCGCTGTCCCGGGAGTTGGAGCGCCGCGCCAACGCCGCCATTGACGCGCGCCGGCTCGCCGACGCGGAACAGTTCATCCGGTGCCTTCGTGCCGTGGCCGCCGCAAACAGCGGCTCGGACGAACAAGTCGACCGATTCTCGCAACTCGCAGCCCAAGCGCTGATTCGCCGCGCGAACGCCCTCGCCGCACGTCTCCGCGAGGCGGATCAGGCACCGAGCGCCGCGTCACCGACGACGCAGCCGGCAGCCAGCCCCTGAAGCCGAACCTCGCCGCGGCGACCTTGCAGCGGCTACACCCGCAGCCTTGAGTCATCCACGCCCAGCACGCGGACGAGGAACGCCCGGATGTCCGACTGCTCCTCAATGATCTTCGCCGTCGCCTCGCCCGCGCTGCCGACGTCGTCATCGCCGCACGGGGCAAGAACGTCGTGCGCTTCGACATGTCAAAGGACCGGCCGGGTGACGCCGAGCTGCTTGCGGTGATGCTGGGGCCGACGGGCAACCTCCGCGCCCCGACGATCCGGCGCGGCAGGACGCTGATCGTAGGGTTCAACGAAGGTATCTACGACAAGCTCGTGGCCGGCCGATAGAGGCCGCGCGAGAATTCGGCTCAAACAGGTTGGGATCGACGATTGTTCCGTTTCCGACCTGGTGCGTCACGAAGTGACAACCTATGTCACTTTGAGATACTGCGAATAACCGCTTGACACGTCTCAGGGGGGGACTACGCTGAAAACAGGTTTCCAAGGGGATGGAGGTGTTTGCACTGAATCATCTCCAGATTGATCGGCGCTTGCTATATGAGAAACTCACGCGGCAGGCCATTTCAGCAACTGCGGACGTTGACGCTGGAGGGGCGGGCTTGGATGGTCATCTCCAAGCTGCGGGCGAGCGGCGACCTCGGGCGATCGATTCGCGAGATTGCGCGACTTTGTCACGGTTCGGTCGGCGGAGTCGCGAGGACCCTCGCATGGAAGGTCTATCTTCGAGACAGATCGCGCTTTCTGGCGTCGCCGCGCCGGGCGCGGGCCACAGGAGTTGCTCGGCGGCGCCACACGAAAGTTGTTCGGCGAGGGACCAAAGGGATTGAGGGTCGCGTTTTCCAGGTCGTGCACGCGGCCGCAGGCATGAACGACTATTCAATCACAGTTGAAAGGATCGCGCGCATGATCGGTTGTTCGCGTTCCGCCGTGAGCAGGACCGAGGCGTGGCAGGGCTACGTTCGAGCCCGCGAATCGGAGAAGGCATTATCCAGCATTCGCAGAAAAAGCCGGCGAATTAAGTGAACGATCACGGAGGAAAAAAAATTTCATAACATACTGTTCAGAATCAGCTTATGAATCTCCGACGCCTTACCGACGGCCCGATTACAGGCAACAAAACCTAAAAGGGTGGGCGGAGCGGTGTGAACTGAAGGAGCTGACAATGGAACGGTCCGTCGGGGTGATGCGCGTTGCGGTCGTTTTCATCGCCGTCGCAATGGTGGCCGCATTCTGGCTGGGATCGGCGGGGCCGACCGCCTTGCAGGCAGAGGAACCATCCTCTCCGCGCCCGATCCCCGGCGGCGAGGCGGTCGTTCCCTCCGTCGAACTGCCGTTCGACGGCCTCGGCACGGTCTGGATCGGCCCGGATGGCCTGGTCATGATCGAGACCGGTCATGATGAGATCACCGCCTTCAAGCTCAATACGATCGGCCTGTCGCTTGTCGAGGAGGACGCCGTCGTCCGGTTCACGCGAGAACAGGTGTCGAGTGGTCTGATCCATCGATTTGCCCCGATGACCGAGTCGGACGCCGCGCGACAGAGCGTCATCTTCGACATCCCCGGCTACACGAAGATCGATTACGACCAGGATACCGGGCTGCTGCAACTGCGGGTCGAGGGCGCGAAGCAGCAGTTTGATGCCACTTTCGATTTCTCGGCCGCGTTGGACACCGAGAAGGTGCAGTCGGGTGGTGCGGCAGTTTCATCAACCTCCGAGGAGAACACTCGCTGCGAGTGTGAGTACGCCGGGCCACCGGGCGGCGATTGCCGGGCATCAACCACGTGTCCGCCGGGATACTACTGCCGCTGCCGCTGCGACGACAGGGGGTGTACGTGCAGTCATTGCGCCCGCGTCCGGTATTCCGAGGTCGTGCTGGCCGACGAACAGCAATAGGGCATCCCGCTGCTCCGCGCCCGGATTGCGCCGCAGCGGCGTGTGCCATGGCGAGGTGCATTCAAGTTTGTGAAGGAGATGTGCCGTGCAGCGCGTGGTAGCGTGCTTTCTGTCGATCGCGATTGCCGTAATCGCTTGCGCCGTGACGCGTACCGACGATGCTCGGGCGGTGGATGAGTGCCCCACGCAGGATCCTCGGGTCGTGCCCGGGACACCGTGTGTGAAGTGTGACGTAGCCCGGATGGACATTCCATGCGAGTGCTTTGAAGAACTGCAAGGATGTCCGTCGCAACTAGAACACTGGGAGTGGGACTGGTGTCAGGGCGCAACGCTCGCGGAGGGAGGCGGCGACGAGTGTGCTGAAATGTACGGCCCGGTCGGGTTCACGCGGCCATGCTTGACGGACTACAACTATTCCCATTTCGTGGCATGTATTTTGGGCGACATTGCATGCGGTACCGCATGCGGTGCATGTCTCGCTGGCGGCCCAGGCTGTCCCGGCTGCATCGCCTGCATTCTAGTCGCGGCGGGGGGCGAGACCTGTCTGACGCACTGCGAATTCATCGATCGATGCTATCCTCATCCCGACCCAAGAACGGTGGTGACCCATTGCGGGTACGGCTATTCCTGTGTAACGCTCGGTTCGTGCACCCAGACCATTCCGCCGGCCGATCCCAATCCTCCCAACGAAGACCCGGGGTTCGGGAACGGCTGACGATCGCGCGTCGGGATTTCGCACGGTTTGCGCGACGGGTGGAGCGTTCGCATGAAGGGAGGTAGAGCGATGACGGGTTCAATCGTGTTGCTGGTTCTCGGCTGCGCGTGCGTCACCCAGGTGGATCGCACCGCCGAGTCGGGCAGTGCACAGTCGGCGGTCGATCGCGCCGTGTTCGATGCGCTGGCCGCGGACAACGGCATTCGTACAATTGACGTGGTAATCAACTCGGAGACCGATCAGGACCCTGTTCCGCCGAGGGACCGTACGGATGACATCCTGAACGTGATACGCCGGCGCTGGCCCGGCGGCAATCCGCCTGCTGATCATCCCGACCGGATGCTGCTCGATCGGCTTTCGCAGGATCGGGTGATTTCGAGCGGGCTGCCGGGGCACGTTCGTGCACGCGAACGCGTTCGAGCCGCTGACGATGGCTCGCTTCGCTATGACCAGCGCTACCTGACCTTGCTCCCTGAACCGAGGTCGTACCTGAAAGGCGGCGCCGATCGCCAGCCGCCGGAGTTTGACGTTTCACTCATTCTCATTGCGCCGGCCGCCGCGGCGTCTGGAACGCAAGCCAAGCCGATACTCTACGATCTCGACCACGGACGACAACGCGTCCGGATTGACGCCTCGTGGCTTGGGAACATGAACTGGGATGTGCTCGGCAGTCCCGCCTTCGCGGGACGATTCTGGCGCAGCCTGCGGGACGCCCGCCGCGACGCACGCAGTGATCCGGAAAACTCGATCTCGAGCCTTCAATCGCGCTTCTTTCGTGTGATCGAATTGCGGCGCGGTGTCACCTCGAGCACCGGTTGCGTCGGCGACCTCGTCCGGATCGGCGTTCCCGGCTCGCAGCAGTGCGTGATCGAGTTCTTTCTGGATCCATCCCGGCCCTCGGTATGCCACGAAATCGTATGCTACGACGCGGATGGTCGCGAAGCGCGGCGAGTGCTGTGCGACGAGTTCCGCGAGGTCGCGGCGGGTATCTGGTACCCCATGCGAGCAGAGATCAGCGAATATCAGGCCGGTCGCCGCACCAGTCAGAAGAGAATCGAGATCGAGCGCGTTGCCGTCAACATCGATGTGTCGTCGGCCTTCGCCGCGAGGGAGTTGACACCTGACGGATGGAGAGTCGTTGACACCCGGACGGATTCGAAAGGAGCGACCGTGGTCCACGCGGCGCCCTCACCGTAGCGCGATCGTCCGGCGCCGCGAACCGTTCATTGGAATCCGCGCGCATTTCCGCGCCGCCGTTTCCAATCGGCATTCGACATGTACCGGAGGGTCCCGAGGCGGCGGCTTAACGCTTCGTCGTCCCCGGCCGATACGCCTTCAATAGCTCATACAATCGCTGCATGTCCGCGGGGATCGGGGCCGTGATCTCCAACGGCTGGTTCGTGAAGGGGTGCGTGATCGCCAGCCGGTACGCGTGCAGCGCCTGCCGCGTGAAGATCGGCTCGGTCGAGTCTTCCGGCCGACCCGTCAGGTCGCGAAGCGTCACGTGCCGCCCGCCGTAGAACGGGTCGCCGACGAGCGGATGGCCGAGGTGGCTCATGTGCACGCGGAGCTGATGCGTGCGGCCGGTCTTCGGCGACAGTTCCACGAACGTAAAACCGTTGAATCGCTCGACAACGCAGTAGTGCGTCACCGCCTCCTTGCCGAGCCCCTTCGCGAATCGCCCGCCGAGTCGCTCGGCCAGGCCGGTGATGACGTACCGATCGTGCACGGTCGGGTGCTGCCCGATGGGCAGGTTGATGACGTCCTCGTCGTAGGGCACGACGCCGTGCGCGAACGCGACGTAGGTCTTCCGCGTCGTGCGACGCTCGAATTGCAGCGCCAGCTTCCAGTGCGCCTCGTCCGTCTTCGCGACGATCATGACGCCAGTCGTGTTCTTGTCGAGCCGGTGCACGATGCCCGGCCGGAACGGGTCATCGCCGTGCGACAGGGAGCGGCAGTAGTGCGCCAGCGCGTTGGCGATGGTGCCGGTCTGCGTCGCGCGCGCGGGGTGGCAGATGATGCCCGTTTGCTTGTTGATCGCGAGCAGGTGCTCGTCCTCGTAGATCACGTCCAGCGGGATGGCCTCGGGGATGACTTCGTACGGCTCGGGCGGCGGGATGAGCAGGTCGACGACGTCCCCAGCCTCCATCTCGTAGCTGCACTTCGTCGGCTTACCGTTGACCGTGATCGAACCCTGGCGGATCAACCGCTGGATGGTCGTGCGCGACAGCCGCATGAATCGGCCGTGCAGGTACTTGTCGAGTCGGCGTCCGGGGAGCTTGCGGCGGAGGCGCAGCCGGACATGCTGCGGTCCGACGCCGTCCTGTTCGAGGGGGACCGGACGATCCAGTATTTCGTCGTCGGGCGACTCGGCGAGCGCCGGCTCATCGTCGGCCGCGAGCGCGGGATCGGCGAGATCATCGTCGAGTTCGTCAGGAGGCGGAACGGCCGGGTTCAATGTCCGATAACCTCAATCTGCACAATGTCTTCCATCCAGCCCCTTGCGGGCTTCGATCATCCGCTCGACGCCCGGCCGGCTCCGAACGAAGCCGATCCGGGTGCGTCGCCGAGCCGATCGTGATGGTAGCCGGAACGCGGATCGCGGGAATCAGTCGGCCGCGAGTAACGTTCTAGTCTAGCAGGAGCGCTCGCACGTCTCGCGGTGTTTTCGAGGGGCCTGGGTTCTCTCGAGTCGACGTATCGAGTCCATCCCGCGGTCGGGTCCGGCCGGGGACGCCCTGAACAGACAAGGGAAGGCAAGTACCATGCGCGCCCGGGTGCATTTCGGAAGGGGAGTCCTCGTCTCATCGCTGCTCGCGGGTTTCGCGGCCGGCGCATCGTTCGCGCAAGCGCCGGGCGTCATCGGCGCGATCGATCCGCACGCGCTGCATCTGCGTGCCGGCACGATCCACCTCGACGCCGCGACGTCGATCCACCGCGCGCGTGACGGCGCGGCCGTCGCGCCGCTGGCACAGGCCGGGCGGTTCGTCGTCCAACTCGACGGACCGTTGACACCCGAGAAGCGCGACGCGCTCGCGGCCATCGGCGTGACCCTGGGTCAGTACCTGCCCGCGAACGCCTACGTCGTGCGCTTGCCCGCCGGATTCGATTCCGGCAAGTTCTCGAACACGCCGTTTGTCCGCTGGGTCGGACCGTTCGACAAGATGTGGAAGCTCGATCCGACCATCGGCCAGCGGACCTTTCAGACGCCCGAGCGGCTCGCCCTTCAGCAGCAGAACATCGTCAAGCTGACCGTGCAGCTCTTCGCCGGCGAGGATGTGAACGCCGGCCTTGCGGCGCTGCTGGCGCTGCCCGGCGCGGTGATCACCGCCGCGGACTTTGACGGCTCAGCCGGCATTTTCGAGATGACGCTGCCTGCCGGAACGCACGCGGCGCTCGCCGACATCCCGGCGGTGCAATTCATCGAGGAGGCGTCGGAGGCCGTGCTCCGCAACAGCACCAACCGCTGGATCCTCCAGACAAACGTCTCGAGCTCGACGACGGTGTGGAACAAGGGGCTGCACGGAGAAAACCAGGTCGGCGGGCACATCGACGGCGGTGTGCGTACTGATCATTGTTCCTTTGCCGATCCGCTCGGCGTGCCGATCGGCTCAACGCATCGCAAAATCGTCGCCTACTTCGGCAGCACGGCGGTCGATCCGCACGGCACGCACACCGCCGGGACGTTTCTCGGAGATGAGCAGCCCGTCAGCGGCGGCACGACCAACCGCGGCATGGCCTACATGGCGCGGATGGCGTTCACGAACCTCAGCAGCGTCGGCTCGTCGAACCTGCTGACGATCCTCAACCAGAATCGAAACGCGAACGGTGGCAACGGCGGCCGAGTCCATAGCAACAGTTGGGGTGACGACGGCACGACCAGCTACACGAGCTGGTGCCGCGCCATCGACGTCTTCAGCTTCAACAACGAGGACAACCTCGTTCTCTTTGCCTGCACCAACCTCAACGCCGCCGTCAAGACGCCCGAGAATGCGAAGAATTGTCTCGCCGTCGTGCTGACGAGCGATTCGCCAAACCAGGGCAGCCAGTGCAGCAGCGTCGGCTTCGCAATGACGCAGGACGGACGCCGCAAACCCGAAGTCACGGCCCCCGGCTGCTCGACCGTCTCCTCGAATTCCGGCACGACCTGCGGCTTCACGGGGTCCGGCTTCACCGGAAACTCGATGGCCTGTCCGGCCGTCGCCGGCTGCGGTTTGCTCGTGCGGCAGTATTTCACCGACGGTTTCTATCCGTCCGGCGCGGCCGTCTCCGGCAATGCCTTCACCCCCTCGGGCGCATTGATGAAGGCCATGCTCATCAACTCGGCCGTCGACATGACGGGCATCAGCGGCTATCCGAGCAATCGCGAAGGCTGGGGCCGCGTCCTGCTCGAGAACGCGCTCTACTTCGCCGGCGACACGCGCATGCTCGTCGTGCTCGATGACAAGTGGAACGCCAACGGCCTGAGCACCGGGCAGTCGGCGAATTACAACGTCACCGTCACCGGCTCGAGCGAACCGCTCAAGGTCACGCTCGTCTGGACCGAGGAGGCCGCCGCCGTCAACGCCAATCCGGCCTACATCAACAACCTCAACCTGACCGTCACCGCGCCGGGTCCGGCCACGTATCTCGGAAACGTCTTCTCCGGCGGCCAGTCGGCGACCGGCGGCTCGGCCGATCTCGTTAACAACGTCGAGCAGGTCCTGCTCAACGCGCCGTCGCCCGGTTCGTATACGATCACCGTCAATGCGCCGGTCGTGAACACCACCGGGCTTAAGCAGGGCTACGCGTTGCTCGTGACCGGGCAGGTGGCGTCCGTCCTGCCCGCGCCGACGATCTCCTCCATCACGCCGAACACCGGCGAGACCGACTCGATCGTCAACGTCACCAACCTCGCCGGCGGGAACTTCCAATCGGGCGCGACCGTCCGGCTGACGAAGTCCGGCCAGCCCGACATCAACGCGACGGCGGTCAACGTCGTGAACGCCGGCCAGATCACGTGCAGCCTGAATCTCGCCGGCGCGGTGATCGGCCCGTGGAACGTCGTCGTCACGAACCCGGACACGCAGGCGGCGACGCTCGCGAACGGGTTTCTCGTGACCGTCACGTGTTCGCCGGGCGACATGGATGACAACGGCACGGTTGACGGCGCCGACATCGGCAAGTTCGTCGCGGCAACGCTGAACGGAACCGGCACGCAGCGCGAGCTTTGCGCCGCGGACATCAACGGCGACACGTTTCGAAACTCGACCGACACGGGTCTGTTCATAACTTGTTTGCTCCAAGGCGTTTGCCCGTAGATCGCGTCAGACTTGCGACACCGGGGCATCGCGATGACCGAGATGCCGGCCGGATCGAGTTGACAAGCGCACGTTAGTTTCGCGAGAATAGACGCTGCCAGCGGATTCCGCCGTGCGTCGCCGGCCGGGCTGACCCGGCATCGGACGTTCAGTCGGCAGAGTGGGTTCGAGTGGGGGCGGAGGGGTCTACGTGAAAACTCGTATTGCCTGCATTGCTGTTATCGTCGTCGTCCCCGCGCTGACGACTTCAAGCGCTCGTGCGGCCGGGCCGATTCCCGCCGCCATGATCGCAAAGGTCGGCGATCCGGTCGGAACTTCGACGATTTCCGCCGTCAACTCGCCGTTCACCGACGGCAACGGACGTGTCGGTTTCGTCGCCAGTCTCGCGGACGGACAGCGGATCATCTGGCACAACGCCGGTCCGGTCTTTTTCAGCGGCAGCGCCGCGCAGACCCTGACGGGCGCGGAAGGCACGATGGGCGTCAGCAACTCCGGCGGGTTCGTCTACAGCCCGTCGATCAATGGCGAAGACGGCGTCTACACGCACAACGGTCCGCTGCTCCGTGGGACCGACCCGGCCCCCGGGTTCGCCGGACAATTCATCACGTTCAACAGCCGCCCGACGATGCAGCCCGACGGTACGGCGTGGTGGATCGCGGGTCGCTCGGCGACGTCCGGCGGCTCGACGCAGAATCGAACGCTGTATCGCAGCACCGACACCGCGACGCCGGTGATCGTCCCCGTGCTGTCCACCGGCGACGTGGTCGGCGGTTTCACGATCCAGGCATCGAGCGGAGTTGATTTCGACTTCGACGTCTCCGACAACAACGCGCACCACGTCCACGTGCTCGACACGACCGAGGCGACTGCCTCCGACCTGTTCCTCTACGTCGATGGCGTCATGGCCCATCGCGAGGGCACGGCCACCGGCAGCGGCGACAACTGGCTCGACTTCAACAGCCCGGGCATCAACAACGCCGGCAATTACGTGTTCGGGGCCCGCACGAGCACCGCGACGTTCGACATCGCCGTCGCCTACAACGGCGCGATCAAGGTCCGCGAGGGCAATACGCTGGACGGCCTGACGCTCGCCAGCGGCGCCGCGATCCGCGCCCTGTCCATCAACAACAGCAACCTTGTCGCCCACGTCTGGGGCTGGGGTAGTGGCGCGTCCCTCGTCGAAGCGCTCTTCGTCGGCGATGGCCCGACGCTCGACACGTCGTCGTCGCTCATCCTGCGAACGGGCGACACGCTGGACGTGAACGGCGACATGATCGCCGACCTCCAGGTCTTCGACTTCAAGGCCGCCGGCTCGACCATCGGTCCCGCGCTCGACCTCGCGGACGACGGGTATCTCTACATCGAGCTGGGCCTGGGTCCGATCGGCGGCGCGGAGGAGTTCGAGGCCATCGTGCGGATCATCGCGCCCGAACCGGCGTCGCTGTCGCTTTTGGCGCTGGCCGGCCTCGCAGCACTACGCCGACGACGCTGATCCGGCACGCGCCCGGTCCACGCTTCTCGAGCAAAGGCCGCCCGCCCGGGCGGCCTTGTCATTTCCGGCCGAATACGAAGCCTCCCGTTCATCGAGCGTCATCGCTCGCTTTCGTTGCGGCACCGGCCCGAAAGCACTCGGTCACCTCCGCGAGCTGCGCGTCGGAAAGCCTCGCGTGATACCCGCAGTCGCGCCCGGTGATCTGTCGCAGCGCCCCCGCCGCCGCATCGGCCAGCGTCGCAATTGAGTCGTCCCGTCGGCCCGTCGGACCGCCAGCACCCTGTATGGCCGCAATCCGCCGCGTGGCAATCTCGTCCCGAATCGCGTTCAGCAGCGGCGGCGAAATCGGATCACGGACGCCGAGAAGTGCCGTCAGCGCCGGGACCGCTACGGCGTCGCCTCGCCGGCCGAGGCTGTCCGCGGCCTGCGCTCGAACGGTCGTATCGATCGTGGCTGCCCCTGCAATCGCGCAGAGATCCGCCGTTGCGGCCGGATCGGTGCTCCGCTCCAACGCCACGACCGCGGCCATCGCGCGATCGCGCGGCCTGGCCGCCGCGAGCCGTTGCAGGCGTTCCCGAGCGGGCGACCCGAATCGAATGCCGATCTGCGTCCCTGCCGTCAGGCGGACCTCGGCATCCGCATCGCCCATGGCCCGCACCAGCGCGTCGATCGCCGCGGGGCTTCCGATGTTCGCCGCGCACAGGACCGCGAACATGCGAACATCCTGTCGCGAGTGATCCAGCAATCCACCGATCGCACCCATCGCCGCGTCGCCCTCCGCGGCAAGGCGACCGGCGTATCGGGCCATCGCACCCGGCTCCGTCGCGGTGGCCAGTGCGCGTGCCCACCACCACGCCCGCAGGTGCTGCCGTCCAGCGACGACGCACGCGAAGGCAATCAGCATGGCGGCGATCGCGGCGATGGTCGCGAACGTCCGCTTGCGAATAATCAGATTCTCGGAATCTCGGACTTGCCTTTCCGGCATATCGGTCCATACGAGCTATTAGGCGACCGAGACGCGGGCTGGGAATCCTCGGCCAGGCCAGGTTTCCGGCCGCGTGCATGTCTAACCGGGACGTCAGACGGCGCAGGACGTATCTGAGGTTGGGTCGCGCCGCAAGTTGAACGTGAAACCCATGTCGGGACGCGTCGATCTTTCTATGCGTCGCGCCGTCCGGCGAACGCCGGTGGAGGCGGTCAGGCGCGTCATATCGGACTATTTCGTCCGATGTCCGGGGGTCCGGAATCGCCTTGACTCTGACACGCGGTTTTGGTCAAATGAGGAGTCAGCAAGGGTTGCGCGCCCGGCCAGCGTACGTGCTACGCACCGACCAGCGTCCGGATGCGCACCGGAGGAGGAGTGGAGAAGCGATCACCCTGTCTTGTGCACGCTCGAACCGGCCGGATGACCAGGTGCGGGTACGGGTTGCGCAACACGGTGAAACGACAGTCGCGTGCACCAACTATCGCTACGCACGGTCGCGTCGGATCGGATTCACGGGCGAGCATAAACGTTGAGACGTCGGTCGCAGGCTGCGGCCCCCGTCTATTTCGATTTTTCTGATTTCGGAACGCGTTCTGGTACGGGTTTTTCGGAAGGAGCAAGATCAATGACAGGTAAGAAGGCTGCGAGCTACGGTATCGCGTTGGCCTCGGCCGTTGCATTGTTCGGATTCGCGGCGGGACTCAGCCGTCCGACCGGACAAGCGACTCCCGACAGCAAGTCGGTCCTCAGTCTCTCGCCCAAGGCGGGGCATCTGTTGACCCCGATCGATGCGAAGCCGGCGACGCCGGCGCCGGAAGCGGCCGCAGCCACTTCGAATCTGCGACAGTTCGTCCCGGCACAGGACATCACCAAGCGCCAGGTCGTCCCGGCCGACGCGACGAATCAAACGCCGCGACAGCGCGCGTTCCGACCTCTGAATCCGGTCCCGCAGCCGCAGGACGTGCAGCCGCAGCAGCCGCAGGACAACGTGCAGGCCGCCGCGCCGACGCCGCAGGTCGACAAGCGCGTCTCGCCCGAGCGCGATGCAGAGTTCCGCGCCGACGCCCCGATCGTCAACCGCGCGACCAAGGACTGGCCGCAGCTCAAGTGGTTCCCGGTTCCTCCGGGCGCGTTCAACTCGAACAACCCCAACGCCGCCGAGGCCCTGCCGGGCGCCGGCGCGACGCCGCGGGCCAACGGTTGCACCATGAATGACCAGCTCGCCGATGAGATGGGCGAGGATTGCTGGTTCCACGAGGCCACGCTCGGCTTCACCGAGGTCAACGTCGGCACCACCGCGCCGGGCACCCTCGACGACGGAAACATGGCCGTCGCCTGCAACGTCCACAGCATCACGATCGGCTACGCGACCGACTCGCCCGACCTCGTCAAGTTCCGCGTCCGCATCTACACGGAAGGCTTCGCGCCGGCCTGCTCCAACGGCAGCCTTCCGAACCTGAACGCCCCGTTCAAGGACCTGACCTGGTGCGCCCCCGGTTCAGACGACGGAACGATCCAGCTCAAGTTCTCGTCGTATTCGAACGGAACGGATTTCCCGTTCACCATGCCGGCCGGTGCGTTCACCTACCAGATCTTTGTCGAGACGAATGATGCGCCGAACGACTTCGGCGGCCTGATCTTCGCCGCGCGGGGCAACACGTCGTCCGGCCAGTTGAACGACAACGGCAACTCCAACTGTATGCGCATCTGCGACAATCCGACGACGTGCGGTGGCCCGGTCGGCCTCGGCGCCTGGGCGGGCATCTGGTTCTCGCTGCAAAGCAAGGACTTCCCCACTCCGCCGCAGGGTGTGTCGACCACGCACGGCAGCTACACCGCGCCGTTCGCCTGCGACATCGACGACGCGGACGTGGACAACACGGACTGCGACGCGGTCGGAAACGGCGTCATCGACACGAACGATCGCGACACGCTGGTTAATCTGATCAACGCCAACTTCAACGCCAACGTCACCGGCACCGAGCCGTACAAGTGTGCCGACATTGACCGAAACGGGAAGGTCGACTGCGGCGACTGGGAAACGTTCTTCATGTGCCGCGTGCCGGCGTTTTCGGGTGGTACCACGGGCGGCGTCATCTCCGGCGCCGAGCCGAATCCCCAGAGCTGCAATCCGCAGCGCTTCCGCCAGTTCTCATCCGGCGGCGGCGGTCTCACCGTTCCGTTCCCCGAGGTGGCCCGCAACCTGCCGCATGACGTGATCGACAACAACGCCATCGGCGGGACCAACCCGCGGCAGTTCGGAAGCCTCTCGCCGCAGAACGGCATCGCCGACCTGAACATCTCGTTCGAGCTGCGTAACAACGCCACGCCGAACGACAACATCGCCAACGGCGACTACGTCGTGACCTTCATTCACGCGGGCCTGACCGCGACGCTCATGAACCGACCGTGGAACGGCACGACCGGCAACTCGCCGGACCAGGGCGTCAGGGCCCTCTTCGACGACGGCCAGTCGTCGGGTGGTTCAACGCTCGAATTCCGCAACGTCCGCTCGAACTTCCAGGTCTTCGGCCGCTACAAGCCGGCATCGCCGCTCGCGACGTATAACGGCCGCGTGTACGGCGGTACCTACGTCGGCGACGGGACGGGACCCGGCGAATGGCGCATGCGGATCATCGATCTCGGCTCCGGCGATTCCGGTACGTGGATGAACTGGGCCGTGCACGTCGACCTCGGCAACGTGGTGCAGGGCTTTATTCCTGCCGCCTCCGACCGCTACAAGACCCTGAGCTGTCGCCCGATCGGTTCGACCGGCGCAACCTACTTCTCGGTCGGCGCTCCGTCCGGCGTCCATACGCCGCCGGCGCTGCTCCGCATCCCGGCCATCCCGGCCAACTTCTTCGATCTGGGCAGCAGTCCGGTTCAGCAGCGGATCCGCTTCGAGGGCAAGCCGATCAATACCACGATCTCCGATTACGACACGGAGTTCGAGCGACCGCAGGCCATCAACCTCGATACCAACGGCTCGGGCACGGACTACGTCCTGAGCGACATGAACCTCATCAGTTGCGAACCGGTGCACGTGACGTACTCGGACCGCACTTGGGCCGAGGACTGGAACGTCAACATGGTGGAGGACGGCGCGGCCCAGCCGCTGGGCGAAATCGTCCTTTACCCGATCGGCGCGGTCGCCACGTCCACGAACGGCACCTACTGGTCGCGCCTCGCGATCCGGCCGCGGCTCATCTTCACGCGGGCCTGCGATGACCGCGTCCGCCGCGACCTGACGCTGGCCGAGGGTCTCTTCATCGAGCTGACCACCGGCACGCCGGGCGCGGGCGTCGTCTCCTACGTAAACGACCCGGCCCGCAACGGCGGCGCCCTCGGGGCCAACCCGAACGGCATCATCCCGTTCGATGCCAACACCACGTTGCTGGGCAATCAGGCCGACTTCGTTCCGAACGTGACGGCCGGCCCGAACTTCAACCTCGCCGAGTCCGCGCATTCCGGCTTCGACGGAGCGTTGTACAACCGGAACTACGCAGCGTGGGGCATGCGCCCGCCGATCGCGATTCCGAACTGTCCCAACCCGCCGGCGACCGAGAAAGACCTGCCCTGCAACCTCGTGTGCGGAAGCTGGGGTCTCGGTTCCTATCGGCCGGCGATGCCCGAGGCGCATCAGCCGCTCGCCGGCGTCCGCCCGGTCATCGAAGGCACGTCGGCTCGAATGGCGACGACCTCTGACCGCAAGCCCGGTCTCGAGATCGTCTCGGCCGACGCGTTCTTGCTCGATCGTACCGTGACGCTGGCCCGCGCGGAGTGGACCGGCACCTACGGTTCTCCGGGCAACGGCACCGACGTGACCGACATCAACCCTGCGCTCGAAGACCTCTTCACGATCGAGATCTACGAGGACGCCGGCGTCGACCCGCCGAATCCGGACATCAGTCCGGCCGGCCTGGTCTATTCGCAGTTCATCGGTGACGCCGGACGTACGTTCCGCGGCACCTTCCACCCGTTCACCGGCGGCCCCGAGTACGACTACGCCGCCGACTTCTCCGGTCCGACGCTCGGGCCGGGTCGCTGGTGGATCGCGATCTACAACAACACCGACACGCTGCTGCCCGACACCGGCGAACCGGGCGACTTCTCCTTCAGCCGCTATCGCTGGACCAACACCAGCGACGACGAGAACGAGGGTCGCATCTGGGGTGTCCTCATCGACTTCCGCAACTTCGACGTCCAGCTGACGAGCGTCAACCGCGCGTACATTCTGTACGAGTTGGCCGTCGGTCAGGCAAAGCTCTATTGCGGCGACAGCATCGCGGATGACTGCATGGGCGCTCCGGCCTCAGGCCTGAGCTACCTGGTCTCGGGGAATCCGGACACGACCGGTACGGTGATCATTAACGGCATCGAGACCAAGGTCGGTCCGAACTTCTTCCGCAACCGCTGGATCGACGTGACGGCCCCGTCGAAGGACGAGTTCATCATGAACATGACGGGCATGCCGGCCCCGGCCTACGTGGACGGCTCGCCCAACCCCGTCGTGATGAACGCACTGTTGTCGGTCCTGGCTCAGATGGGCAAGCCGCAGGGCGGCCCGAACCCGGATCCGGACTACACGTGTCAACTCAACGAACTGTTCCAGTCCATTCCGACGACCGGCGTCGTCAACCACGTGTTCGGCACGAAGTTCCACTTCGACAGCCCGCTCGTGGGCGGCATCATCCAGCAGGTGTGCCGCATGGCGCCGATCACCGGCGAGAACGGCCCGGGTACGGAGTACGACTCGCCGAACACGGCCTCCGCGGCCGGGTCGGTGCTGCACAACAACCTCGATGCGTTCGGCATCGCGCTGGAACGGACGCTCCCGAGTACGGGCGACGAGGCGCCGCTCGACGAGAACCTGCAGCTCAAGGATCCGCTGCCGCCGATCTCCAGCGTCGGACAGTTCGTCATGTACGTGAAGCCGCAGGAGAAGGACTGCAACAACAACGGCATCCAGGACTATCTGGACATCGCCGGAGGCACGTCCACCGACTGCAACGTCGACGGCATTCCGGACGAGTGTCAGCTCACCGGCAATGACTGCGACAACAACGGCGTGCCGGACAACTGTCAGCCCGACTGTAACGATAACGGCATTGCCGATCCGTGCGACATCACGGGCAACACCAGCGAAGACTGCGATGCGAACAACATTCCGGACGAGTGTGAGGCCGATTGCGACAACGACGGCCTGCCGGATGCCTGCGAGATCGCCGTCAGCGAGGGTGGCTCGTGCGTCGGCTCCATTGGCAATCCGTGTGCCCCGAACCCGAACAGCACGTGCGCCCGCGACTGCAACGCGGACGGCGTGCCTGACTGCTGTCAGACCGTCGGCGGCGAGGCCCCGGTGGCCCCGGCCAATGAGCCGAACCCGCCGTTCAGCGCCATCGTCGGTGGTCTGATCGACTTCAACGATCCGCCGTACGTGGCGGGCGCGATGGATCCGAGCGGAACGACCGGCGTCGGCCAGCAGAACTGGGACACCGGGTTCTTCAGTGCGTTCGGTTTCCTCACGACCAACAACCAGCCGTCGACGGCGGCGGCGCAGATCGTGAACTCCGTGTCGGATCCCGACATGCCGGGATGCATGAGCGGCGGCGCCCTGCGTCTCAAGCAGGACGCCAACGCCGGCGTCGGAGACTTCTTCGACTACGCCATGGTCAGTCCGAAGATGCACTCCGATACGCGATTGATGACCTACGCCCAGATCGACATGTGGATTCCGACGGACTTCACGCCGGATGACACGGTCATGGTCATCACGTCGCAGGACAACGCGACCTACGCGGTGAACCTGGCGCTCTTCACGCGCCTGAACACCACCAGCCAGGTCGAAATCCTGGTCGGCGAGGCAACCGAGTTCGGCGGCATCGGCAGCCTGTTCTTCCTGAGCAACTTCGTTCCGGAAGGCACCTGCTTCACGCTTGGCATGTTGACCGACCCGAGCCGCGTGCTCGAGGTCCGCTACGACATCGACGGCGTGGCCCTGCCGACGAATGCCGCCCTGCCGGGCGCCGTGTTCGTTGACATCGCACAGTTGCCGCCGCTGAGCACGATCGTGCCCAATCCGAACGTGTACTGGCTGTGCATGACCAACAAGCAGCCGCTGCCCGTGACCGACAATCCGGTCTACTTCGACAACGCCCGGTTCCGCAAGTCGACGCCGTTCGACGTGGCCCTCGAGGACTGCGATCTCGACGGCATCGCCAACGGCTGCGAGGTTCGCGACATGCCGTCGCTCGATTGCAATTGCAACGGGCGCACGGACAACTGCGACATCGCACCGGGCTGCGTCGCCAGCGCCGGCACGGCCGCTCCGGGCAACCAGTTGACCGATTTCGGCGGCCCGGCCAGCCAGCCGTGCGAGCCGGATTGTCAGCCGAACGGTATCCCGGACGGCTGCGAGGTGCCGATCGCCGGTCCGTTCCCGGCATCGGATCGGATCAACATGTTCCATGACATGGAGAATGACGGCATCGATCCAACGTTCGTCGCCGGTCAGACGATCGCCGGTCAGCCGACCGACGATCCGCTCGCGGCCGACGGCGACAACGACAACGTGGCCGATGATCCGGATTACGACTTCGTCGGTGGCCGCATCAGCAGCCTCGACCTGTTCGCTCCGGCGACGGCCTTCGCGGTCGTGGCGACCGTCGGTGCCTGTCCGGTGCAGGTGGGCAACAACCAGTGCATCGGCATGCTCGTCGATGACACCGATCCGGTGAACAAGCCCATCGACGGGTCGGAAGGCTGGGGCATCCTGTCCGGCTTGTACGGCGAACTTGACGACGCCGTGCAGCTCAGCCGCCAGCAGCTCGTCATGGACGTCCGCATGGATGCGGGCGAGACGATGTGTGTCGTCGGCGCCCAGGGTGATTCGCTGCTCGTCCAGATCATTCGTCTGGTCCGTGCGGGCATCGACTATCCCGACGACGTCGATTCGAACCTCGATCCGATCGGCGCCCTGGCCAGCAACGAGGTTCAGTTCGTGGCCGGGTTCGATGTCAACGGTGACGAGATCTGGGGCAGCTTCCCGACGCCCATGACGTGGCCGACGGACTCGTGCTTCCGCCTCGTCCTCGAGACCGACCTGTGCCGGGACGAGTTCACGACGCCCGATCCGGAGAGCCGCTATGACGGCGACAATCTCCTGATCGGTATCGACGCGGACTACAACGGCTCGCTCGAGCAGACGAATCGGGTCAGTGCGTTCTCCTCGAACATCCGCCAGATGTTCCTGGTGAGCAACAACCGCAAGGCCGCGGTCAACCCGAACATCGATACGGGCGCGATCACGATCGACAACATCACGATGTTGGAGTTCGAAGCGTACGACGCCGGTGCGACCGGTGCCGACACGAACGAGAACGGCGTGCCCGATGCGTGTGAAGGCTGCGCGTGTCCGCCGCCGTCCTGCCCGGGCAACCTGGTTGATTCGGGTTCCGACATCAACCGGGTCAACGGCCGCGACATTCGCAAGTTCGTCGAGTGCCGCATCGCCGGGACGTGTACGGCCACGGGTTGTGCCTGTGCCGACATGGATGATGACAATGACGTCGATGGTGTCGACTTGACGCTGTTCGTGAACAAGTTGCTCGGCATCGGCGACCCGAACGTGGCGTGCCCGTAACAAAGGCACGTGCACGCATCCGACCGCCCGAGCGGCGTCGGATCGGGTACAGGTAAGTGCAAGTCCAAGGCCCCCCGGACCGCAGGTCCGGGGGGCCTTTTTCTTCGGCGAAATCTCGAATCGGAACGGGGGAGTATCGAGGCGGTCTGCCGCGAGGATCGGCGGCGACGGGCTATTCCCGCCCGTAGCGGGCCAGCTTCCACTGGCGGCGGGATTCCTTGATCGTCAGCTTTGCCTCCGCCAGCGCCGCAAGCCGACGGAACTCGGCCTTCCAATCTCGCACCGACCGGCGCGTCGCGATCATCAGGCGGCGGAGGAACCGCAGCCGATCGGTCCGCGTCAGCGCGGGGCATGTCGACAGGCTGACCTGCAACCGGACGACGGCCCGGTCGACGGCGTCGGCCGCGGGTCGATCCCGGTGGCGGATCCCGTCCATGTCGATCAGGATCAGTTCCGGCCTTCGGTGCCGGGCCGGGTCGTAGCGGACCAGGACGTTTGCCGCCTTGAAATCGCGGTGCACGAAGCCCCGGTCGGCCAGGTCGCGGACCAGTTCGGCCAGCGCGTCCGTCAGGAGCAACAGCACGTCGCGCTTCTCGCGATGCGCCAGCCGTGTGACGCGCTGCACGAGAAACGTCTCGAGATCGACGGCGTCCTCGACCACCTCCGTGATGAGGAGGCTGTCGACCCGCAGCAGTCGTCCCCACCAGTGTTCCGCTACCGCCAACGGCTGGGCCGCGGGAAGATCGCGATTGAGCAACATGTTCGCTCGGCGCCAGGCCCGCAGGTTCCGCGACGGGCCGACGGCGTACAGAAAGCGCTTCCAGAGGCTTCGCGGCAGCGGCCGTTTGCAGATGACCGGCAGGGGCGGCTGCGTGGGAAGTTCGGTACGGCAAACGAGGGCGCTATGCGAGTCCTTAAGAAGTTGCGTGCCGTCCGGATCCGCCCACGCCGTCGGGTCCGACAGCCATCGCTTCCACTCGGCACGGTCGAAGACGAGTTGTGAAGCCCGCGACCCTGCGCGCGCGTGCTTGCTTTGGAGCAGCACGTGGCCGCGCCACCCCGGCGCGGGCCGGATCCGCGAGAAGTAGCGTCCGGTGCGCATCGACCGCCGGTCGCGCTTCGACCAGAGTCGGTTGGCGTGTCGCCTCGCAGCGGCGTCGAGCACGGACAGCAGCTCGCGGGGATCGATCGTCCAGTTCCTTGCGGGCGCGCCGGCCTGCGCAAATTCGTCCCGCGCCGCCAGATAGGCCCGCAGAAATCGCAGCCGCTGCGTTCGCGTCGCGTGGCGTCGGAACCACTGGTTGAGCTGCGCGAGGTTGGCGATGATCTCGCGCGGCTCGACGCTTCGGCCGATCGTCACCGCGTGCAGGTCGACGAACAGCGGCGCCGGCTGCGGGCACTGCTCGGTCTGCACGATGATGTTGCCCGCGTGCATGTCGCGATGGTGGAACCCGCACTGGTGCGCCCGCGCGATCAGCCGCGCGACCTGCGCGACAATCGCCAACGCGCGCGGCCGGTCGTCGCGGACCGCCATCCAGTAGTCGCACAACGGCTGCGCGCCCGGAACGGCCCGCGTCACGAGGATCGACGCCCCGCGGCCGCTCCCCGAGGCCCGCCAGCCGAAGGCGATCGGCCAGACGGCGGCGATGCCGTGTTCGGCGGCGTAATGTCCGGCGTTCCATTCGAGTCCGGCGACCGGCCCGCGCCAGATCGCCTTGAGCCGCGCCGCGAGCGTGTCGAGGCGGTAGCGCTTGATAAAGTACTCGCCGTCGTCGAGCCGCAGCCGCCAGACGTCGCGGTGCCCGTTCCGCTTGATTCGCGCAAGGCCTGGACCGTCGCGCAGGGCGGACCAGTCGATGCGGTCGGATGCGATCAGCCGCTCGCCGCCGGGCTGGACGCACCATCGCAGTCCGGCCTGTTCGAGCATCGCGGCAGACTCCGCGGCGGGCGCAACGGACGGGCGCAGGCTGAGCGACTGTGCCATTTCGACAGGTCTTGTCATGAGCCCGTTGGACATTCGCTGCTGGAGCGAGACAGCTTCCCCAGGCGCCGGATGCGAGGGATGCGCGCGATCGGCGCCTTGGACTGGGAGACGCCCTATCGTAGGTCGCGTCATCCGGCCTGGCAAGGACTACCTGCCTCGAAGCGAGTTCGAGTCCATCGAGTCCAAGTGTAACGGTTATCCGGATCGAACGCGACGCCCATTTCGGGCGCGCCGCTCCGGTTCTCGCGCCAGATTCAGGTGCGCGGACGGACTGCCGCCCTCCGTGCGGCGCGGTAAGCTTCGCTCATGAAGAAGCATCATGCACAGTCGCCCGGCTGGGCACGACCGCCGCTGCACGTCGGCGACCTGCGGGTGTCGTTTCTCAATGGCGGACGGTTGAAGCTCGACGGCGGGGCAATGTTCGGCATCATCCCGAAGCCGCTCTGGCAACGGCTCGCGCCCGCCGACGAACTCAATCGGATCGAGCTGACGACGACCTGCCTGCTCGTCGAGACGGCCGGCCGGCGGATCATCGTCGAGTCCGGCATCGGGAATAAGTACGAGGCCCGCGATCGAGAGATCTTCGCGCTGTCCGAGACCTGGCTGCTCGACTCGCTGCGGGCCGTGCAGATCGATCCCGAATCCATCGACGTGGTCATCCTCACGCACCTGCATTTCGATCACGCCGGCGGAGGGACGTTTGATCCCGACGGACGCGGGGCTCGGCCGACCTTTCCTCGGGCGCGCTACATCGTGCCGCGCGGGGAATGGGACGATTCCCGCGCCGGGTACTTCGTGATGACGGCGACGTATCGCGAGGAGAACCTCGCACCGCTGGAGCGCGCCGGTCTACTCGAGCTTGTCGATGGCGAGGCGGAGGTCGCGCCGGGAGTTTCGGTCCGTTCGCTGCCCGGCCATACGCGGCATCAGCAGGGCGTGCTGATTCATCATGCCGACCGCGGCCTGCTGCACGTCGCGGACCTGATCCCCACCGCGGCCCACCTCGGCCTGCGTTACAACATGGCCTACGATCTGCTTCCCTACGAGAACATGCGGACCAAGCAGCGCGTCCTGGAGGAGTGCGCGCAGAGCGGCTGGACGGTCGTGTTCGGGCAGGATCCGCACTGGAGCACGTGGCGCATCTCGAAGGGCGCGAGGGGTTTTGAGGCCGTGCAAGTCGAGTAGGGCGTTCGGCGCGCGATCGTCGCGATCATGGGGTTGTTCGTAACTTGCTGGCGCCCTTCAACTTAGCGCGTTGGGCCCGCCGGGGTTTCGCACCCCGGTGACCGGGCTCCTTCCGGGTTTGCTTCGGCGTCGGTTCGAACGAGAACGCGGATGGACACCACTTCGCAAGCGTGCATCCGCCGCAATTCGGCTTTCGCGCGGCGCACACGCGGCGACCGTGCCAGATCAGCGCATGCCCGACGAAAGTCCATTCCGATCGCGGGAGCACCTCCATCAGGTCCTGCTCGATCCGCACCGCGTCCTTGTCATTACGCGAGCGCCACGTCAGGCCGAGCCGATGTGCCAGCCGCCCGATGTGCGTATCGACGACGACGCCTTCGTTCTTCCGGAACCACGTGCCGAGGATCACGTTCGCCGTCTTCCGCGCGACGCCTGGAAGCGTCAACAGCCCTTCCATGTTCGACGGCACCTCGCCCCCGAAGCGCTCGACGATCGCCTGCGCAGCGCCGCGCAGGCTTTTCGCCTTGTTCCGGAAGAACCCCGTCGATTGGATGATCGCTTCGAGTTCGCCCGGTTCCGCGCGAGCCATCTCGGCGACGGTCGGGTAACGCGCGAAGACGTTCGGCGTCACCTTGTTCACGCGTTCGTCGGTGCACTGCGCCGAGAGAATCGTCGCGACGAGCAACTCCCACGCGCCGCGGTGCTCCAGCGCGCAGTCGGCGTCGACGTAGAGCCGGTGTAATTCCTGCACAATCCGTCGCGCGCGGGATGCGCGAGCGTCGGGAGACTCGCCCCTCGCAGACTTCCTGCCGATCGAAGCCACGGTTCAGGACTCCGCGCCCGCATCCGCCAGAGGATCGGTCCAGTTCGCGCCCCCGTCCGACCACACGGCTTTCTTCCAGATTGGCACGTCGACCTTCAGCGTGTCGATCAGCCAACGGCATGCGTCGAAGGCCGCCGCCCGATGCGCCGCGACGACCGCGACCGCGACCGAGACCTCGCCGAGCGGCAGTCGCCCGAGCCGATGGGCCAGCGCAACGTCGAGCACTGCGAATTCCCGAAGCGCCTTGTCGCGAAGCAGCGCCATCTGTTCGATCGCCATCTCCTCGTAGGCGACATACTCCAGTGCGGCGAGCTCCCGCCCGCCCGCCGAGTCGCGCTCGGCTCGAACCGTGCCCTCGAACGTCGCGACCGCACCCGCGTCACTGCGCCGCAGCGCCTCCACGAGCGCGGTCGCCGAGATCGGTTCGCGCGTCGCAAACACACGCGATGGATCGACGCGAACGGGCGGCGCGTCGGACGCGGCCTCCACCGGCGTGCCCGCTGCGCTGCCCCGAATGAACTCCTTGCGTGCCACAATCCGCTCCCACCTCAGCCGCCGGACACCGGCGGGATCACGGCCACTTCGTCCCCGTCGCGCACGACCGTATCGAGCGCCACGAAACGTCGATTGAGGGCCAGTCGCACGCCCGGCGCGCGACCGAGCGATGGATGCTGTTCAGCGATCTTTCCCGCCAGCGCGCCGACGGTCGCTCCGTCAGCGACATCGAGCGCGCAGTCCTGCGCGCCGGCGATGTCGGCGGAAGGTCCGAGGAATCTGACGCGGACGCGCGGCATGGTCGAATCGTAACGTGCCGCGGAAGCGGATTGAAGGCGTCCGAGGCCGCGCCGCGACGCCCGTCAGGTGATCTTGAGATCGAGCGGCGCGGGCCGCAGGACGTTGCGGATGCTGACCTGTCCGGCGGCGGTGCGGACAAAGGCGTCGACGGCCTTCGCCGTGGCCGGATCCGTCTCGTCGAAGGCGGTGAGCGGATTGCCCGTGTCGCCGCCGACGCGGATGGCGACGTTAAGGGGGATCGCGCCGAGGAAGGGGACCTTGAGCCGCGCGGCGGCCTTCTCCGCGCCGCCGCGGCCAAAGATGTCGTATTCCTTGCCCGTGTCGGGCGCGATGAAGTAGCTCATGTTCTCGACGATGCCGAGGATGTCGACGTTAAGCTGCTGGTACATCCGCAGGGCCTTGATGGCGTCGAGTAAGGCCACGTCCTGCGGTGTGCAGACGACGACGGCGCCGGTCATCGGGATCGACTGCGACAGCGTCAGCGGGACGTCGCCGGTCCCAGGCGGCAGGTCGACGATTAGGTAATCCAGCTCGCCCCACTCCACCTGGTCGAGGAACTGCTTGATCACGCCGTGGACCATCGGTCCGCGCCAGATCACGGCCCGCTCCGGTTCGACCATGAAGCCCATGCTCATCACGAAGACGCCGCCGGCGGTCAGCGGGAGGATCTTCTCGCCGCGGACGCTCGGCCGTTCGTTCTCGAGGCCGACCATCTTGGGGATCGATGGCCCGTACACATCGGCATCGAGCAATCCAACGCGCGCGCCGCTGCGGTGCAGACCGGCGGCGAGGATGACCGCGATCGTGCTTTTTCCGACGCCGCCTTTACCCGCGCCGACGGCGATGATGTTCTTGACGCCCGGCAGCGCGTTCTGCGATCGTATCGTCGCGCGGACCTGTGCCGTCCAGTCGATGTCGATCGATCGCACGCCAGGCAGGCGGCGCACCTCGCGCTCCACGTCGGAGCGGATCGCGTCCTTGAGCGGGCAGGCGGGCGTCGTCAGCTCAATCCCGATGCGGATGTCGCCCTCACGCACCGCGATGTCCTTGACCATGTTCAGCGTGACAAGGTCCTTGCGGAGCTCGGGATCGTGAACGCGACGCAAGGCGTCGAGAACCTGGTCGCGGGTGACGCTCGTCATGCTCTGCACCTCGCTGATCCGTGGGCGATGGCGGTCGCCGCGGGCGCGCATCGCGCAAATATAGTACCGTTTCGATCCCAATTCAAACATGACGCTAGAATGGTCGCATCGACCGGCCACCGGGTGTAACATAGGTTTGCCATGGAGTTGCTCAAAAAGGATGGTGGATGCCCATGGGGTAAGGCGAAGAAAGCGACCGCGAAGTCTGATCACCGTCGCCAACCGGCTGCCGGTGCAGCGGGCGAAGCGCCCTGGGGCCGGCCCGCGTTGGAACGTCAGTCCCGGTGGCCTGGTCAGCGCGCTGCTGCCCCTGCTCAAGCGGACCGGCGGGAGCTGGGTCGGCTGGACCGGCACGAGCGGTGCGCAGGGCCGCTCCTTCCTTCATGAGGGCATCCGCATCCGGCCGATCGGTCTGTCGGCAAGCGAGATCGAGGGGTTTTACGGGGGGTTTTCGAACCGCACGATCTGGCCGCTCTATCACGACGGGATTGTCGCGCCGGTCTTCCGCCGCTCGTGGTGGAAATCCTATGTCGAGGTGAATCGCCGCTACGCACGGACGGTCGCGAATCTCGCCCGGCCGCGGGACCTGGTCTGGGTCCACGACTACCAGCTCCAGTTGGTTCCGCAATTCCTGCGTCAGATACGTTCGGACCTGCGGATCGGTTTGTTCCTCCATATTCCGTTCCCGCCGGTGAATCTGTTCGCCTGGCTGCCGTGGCGGCGCGAGATCGTCGAGGGTGTGCTGGGCGCGGACGTCGTCGGGTTTCAGACGCAGAGCGACGCCAACAGCTTCCGCGGCGCCGCGCGCCGCTTCGCGGCGGCCGAGCCGTCCGAGGCCGGGATCGAGTTCGACGGCCGGACCGTTCGCGTCGGCGCGTATCCGATCTCGATCGAGACCGCGACATTCGAGCAGATCGCGGCCGATCCGAAAGTCCAGGCCGCCGCGCGCGAGATCCGCCGGCGTGTCGGTTCGCACCGCAGGATACTGCTGAGTGTCGATCGGCTGGACTACACCAAGGGGATCGAGTCGCGCCTGCTGGCGTTCGAGGAACTGCTTGGGCGTCGCCAGGCCTCGGCGGAGAACTGCGTGTTCATCCAGATCGCCGTTCCGAGCCGCGAGACGGTGTCGGAGTACCGCCAGATTCGCACGCGGATCGAGCGGATCGTGGGGCGGATCAACGGCGACTACAGCGTCCCGGGCTTCGTCGCGGTGCACTACTTTCGGCGGAGCTTCGGGCGGCGCGAGCTGGCGGCGTATTACCTCGCGGCCGACATCATGGTGGTGACCCCGCTGCGCGACGGCATGAACCTCGTGGCCAAGGAGTACGTGGCAACGCGGCTGGACAACTCGGGCGTGCTGATCCTGAGCGAATTCGCGGGTGCGGCGAATGAACTGCGTCGGGCGCTGATCGTCAATCCGCACGACACGGACGGAATGGTCCGCGCGCTGCGGACGGCGCTGCGCATGGCGAACGAGGAGTCGCGCAAGCGCATGTCCATCCTGCGCATGAACGTGCGGCGCCACGACGTGCACTTCTGGGCCGACACCTTCCTGAAGGCGATGCGCGAGTGACGATGCTGGAGAATCGGCTCGATCAACTGTCGCGAGCAGGCGTGCTGCTGGTCGGCTGCGATTTCGACGGAACGCTGGCGCCGATCGTCGAAAGCGCAGACGACGCGCGTGCCGATCCCGAATCGCTCGAGGCGCTGCATCGCCTCGTGGCGCTCCCGCGAACGTGCGCCGCGATCATCTCCGGGCGATCCTGGCGGGACCTCGACGCGCGGTTGCCGAAACGGGGCGGACTGATCCTCGTCGGCAGTCACGGGAGCGAGTTCGAACCGGACATCGTCGGCGAAATGACGCCGCAACGCCGCGCCCTGCGTCGGGAGATCATCGAAACCGTCGGGGCGCTGACCGAGTGGTTTCCGGGCGCGTGGGCCGAGGAGAAACCGTCGGGCGTCGCGCTGCACACTCGCGCGTGCGATGCGCGGTCCGAGTCCGACGCGTGGCGCGCGGTCCTGGATGGACCGGGGTCGTGGCCGGGCATCTTCGTCCGCGAGGGCAAGCGGATCATCGAATTGAGCGTCGTCGCGTCGCACAAGGGCGATGCGCTGGCGATGCTGCGCGACCGCTTGAAGGCGGACGGGGTTGTGTTTTTCGGAGACGACGCGACGGATGAGGATGCGTTTGGCGTGCTCCGCGAGTCGGACGTCGGCGTGAAGGTCGGGCCGGGCGATACGCGCGCCGGATTCCGCGTGGCGTCACCGGCGGATGTTCGCCGCCTGCTGGCGTACCTCGCGCGACAGCGCGAGTTCGCGATCCGCGGCGGACCCGGGGACGGTCGGGCGTGACCCGTTCGCGCGGATTCAATGGCCGCCGGCGCCCACGTCCCGCACGAGTTCGCGCAGCCGCTGGTAGTGCTCGACGCCTTCCTCGGCCAGCTCGGCGAACAGGGCCCGCAGACGGTTTTCCTCCACGCGCGTGCTGAGCCGCCGGTAGAACGCCGACGCCCGCTGCTCCGATTCCAGCGTCAACCGCAGCGCATCGGCGAAGTGTGCCGCGTCGCGCACGTCGACCAGTCGCGGTCCGACGCAGACCATCTGCTTGTCGTCCTCGGTCAGGAAAAACGTCGAATCCGCGTACAGCTCGGCGAACAAACGCTGCAGCCGCTGCTTGTGGTCCTGCTCCTCGTCGGCCATCGCGGCGAAGGCATCGCGCAGCCGCGGCGACTCGGCCCGCTCGGCGAACAGCAGGTACCGATACGCCGCGACGGTCTCGCCATACGTGCCGATGGCCAGCGCCTTGTCGGGACCAATGTGTGGCAGCTCGGGAAGCGGTTTCTGCATGGTGCGCAGCTTCTTGGCCGATTGCGGCTCAGTCACATGGATTATCGCCGCGGTGGACGCGCGTCACAAGCCGTCACCTGTTCCGCGCGGCATCGGATCGCCCCCCTCATCCGCGGACCTCGTCGCGCCGGATCGCCACGCGGTCCGGCTTCGCATCGCTTGCTCCGGCGCTGCGCAACGCGTCGATGACCAGCCCCTTCGTCAACACCTCGGGCAGCACGACCGCCCGGTCCAGGGCACGGGCCGGAACGACGAGATACATCGGCACGCCGCTGCGGCCGTACCGCGCGAGGTCCGCGGTGATCTCCGGGTCCTCGGACGTAAAGTCGGCCTTGAAGGGAATGACGCCGAGGTCGCGCATCGCCTGCCGGACTTCGGCCGTGTTGAGCACCAGCTTTTCGTTCGCCTTGCAGTTGACGCACCAGTCGGCGGTGTAGTCGACGAACACCGTGTGGCCCGCCTTTACCGCAAGCTCCATCGCCTGGCGCGAGTACGTCTGCCACGGAATCTCCGAGCCGTCTTTCCAATCTACGCGGATGCGTGCCGGCGCCCGGCCGTCTCCGCCGACCCACGACGCCATGGCGAGCTTCTTGCGCAGCTCGATCTGCTCGGCGACGAGACGATCGATCGGCGCGACCCAGCGGAAGCAGAAGTACCATCCACCGACGACGAGCAGAGCGACGGTGGCACACGCGCGGACCTTCCGCGCGACGGGCGCGTCGAAGCCGAGCCGGCCGTACACCCACCCCGCCGCCGCCACGAGCAGCAGGAAGACGATCGTCCAGAGCAGTCCGACCGGGCCGATCTGCGAACCGAGCGGATTCAGCAGCCAGACGACCGTGGCGAGGAGAACAAAGCCGACCACGCGTTCGAACGTCTCCATCCACCGACCCGGTCGCGGGATGATCCGCAGCCAGTTCGGATTCGCGGCGAGCAGGACATACGGGAAGGCCATCCCGAACCCGGCGACGAGGAAGATCGCCATTCCGATCGCGCGCGGTTGCTGCACGGCGATGGCGACGACCGCACTGAGGAATGGCGCCGTGCACGCGGTCCCGAGCAACGTCGCCATCAGCCCCATCGCGAAGGCGTGTCCGGCCCCTTCGCCGCGGGCCTTCTCGCCGAGTTCGTTCACCACGCGCGGTGGATTGAGCGAGAAGACGCCGAACAGGCTGAGTGCGAACGCCGTGACGACGGCGGCCAGGCCGATCACCACGCGCGGGCGCTGAAACAGCCCGCCCCACTGGCTCTCCAGCCCGAGGATCAGGATGCCCAGCGCGAGGAAGGAGACCATGATGCCGGCGGCGAACGAGAGTCCGAGCAGGATGACGCGCCAGCGGTGCTCGTGCGCCTGGTTGACGAAGGAGAGAACCTTGATCGAGATCACGGGCAGGACGCACGGCATGAAGTTGAGCACGAATCCGCCGATGGCCGCCATCGCGAGGTACCCGAAGATGCCGAATCGCAGGAAAAAGCGCTGCGCGCGGTCGAGCCAGGTTCCCGGGGTGTTGTCGCTCGTCTTAAACCTCGTCGGCGCGCGGCTGACGGCGGCGTCTTGCCCGGGGGGAGCGGGGACCGCCGATGATTGCTGTGGCGACGCAGCGTGCGGCGCATCGCCCGTCGGTGCAGCCGACTTGTCGGACGATGCCCGGGCGGCCGCGGCGGCGGGGGAGTACGGAATCTCGAAGCGCACGGCCAGCGGTGGATAGCACGTGCCCGAGTCGGTGCAGGCCTGGTAGCGGACGACGCCCGTGAGGACGATCGGGGTCGAGGGCAGCTCCTCCGTCGCCTCGAGCGGTACGCCGATCGTGACCGTGCCGTCGTACTCGCTCACCTTTCCAAGTCCCGGAACGGTCCGCTCCTTGCCGGGCGGATACTTCAGCGCGGATGGGATCAACCCGGTCGGCGGGGCGACAAAGACCTCGGTGACGATCAATCCAGCCTCCGATGGCTTCGCCGATTGAATGTGGTGGCCCTTCTGAATATCGAGGATGAGCTTCGACTCGAAGCGATCGCCGGGCCTGATCCGGCCAGCGCCGGCCTCCGTACGAATGCGAAGGTACTTCGCCTGGTCGCTCGCGAGCGGCAGGGCGCGTCGCGCGCGCTGGATAAGCTTGCCGGTTTCCTCGACTGCGTTGCGCGACGTGGACTCGACCGGCAGCGACATCGTCAGCGCGACGTTGCCAGGGATGCACTCCTTCCGGCAGACGAGCCAGGACGCCCGCGCACCGATCGTCGCCGCAGTACCGATCGGCGCATCCGCCGCGACCGCGACCTCGCCGAGGATGACGACCCGGCCTTCGAGGATGTAGGTCATCTCGCCGAGTTCGTCGAGCTTGGCCTTGGGGACCGGAAACAGCGGGGGGCCGGCCGTCCAGCCCTTCGGCACCTCCCAGCGAACGTCGGTCGGCATGCCCGACGACCCGCCGTGATACTGCCAGTAGATGTGCCATTCCGGGTCCGGATCGAGCAGCAGCGCCAGCGTAAATGTCTCGCCCGGCCGTACCGCCGCGCGATCCGCCAGCAGCGTCGCTTTGACGTGCGGTCCGCGGGCGGAGGACTCGGCGGCGACCGCGGGGGCCGCGATCAAGGCGATGGCAAGAGCGTTGATCAGCAGGGGTCGGAGCGACATCAGACGGCGACTCCCCAGTCCGACCCGGTCGGGTCGCGACGGTAGTACGATGGTAGGGTCGGCTGCGAGGTTACGGTACCTCCGAGACGTCCGCGACCCGAGGACATACGCATAAATCCAGACGCACCAGAAGCTTCCTTGTTCCGTCCGGATCGGAATTCCGTTGACGGCGCGGTCGATTCCCGTATACTAGAATGCGGAGTCGGGGCGTCTGTAAATGCCCCGGATACTGAAACGTTTTTCACGAGGCCCGACGAACGGCGCTTCGCGCAAGTTCGGGCTTTGTTCAGAAAGGAGAACGTTGACCTTCGTCCGTCTCAGGCGGGCGCAAGGTGGGACGTGCACAGTGGTCCGGCTTGGCACGGTCGGACACCGCGACGGGTCGAGTGATCGCAACGGCGTCCGCACACGGATGTCGTTCGAGCACGACCCCCGGCGGCCAACAGCGAGGATCCGGGATTCATGGCGTATACGCGGCGGTTGACTCATTTCATTTCCATCCGTTCGTCATTCGACCGGCGGCGGCAGATCGCACAATCTCCGGAAACGCATACAGCGCAACGCGGCGCTCGAAGGAGTGACCGCTCAAACTAGTCCTGCGCGACGGGCTGGCGCGCGTCGATATCGGTCGTCTCATCGATCACCCACCTGCGACTCGGCCGGGTCTGGGCCGTGCGTGCATGCTCTCCGGGTTGATTCTGCGCCCGATCCTGCAGCGGCACTGAAGCGTCATCGCCTCCGCGAAAGGCAGACCCATGGGGCCCCTGATCCTGGCCGAGGTCTCGACCTGGTATCCGCTCATCGCCGGACTGGCCGCCGGCGCGATCGGCTGTTACTTCGTCCTTCAGTGGATCGGGCGTCGCAACATCCTGCTTGCGAGGGCCGAGGCGAAACGGATCGGCGAAGACGCGGCGCGTCGGGCCGAGGACGTCGTCCGCGCGGCCGAGGTCGAGTCGAAGGCGGTCTTCCTGAAACGCCAGGAGGAATTCGAGCGCAAGACGGAGGAGACGCGGGTCGAGCTGCGCGAAATCGAAAAGCGGCAGGACAAGCGCGAGGACCTGCTGAACCTCAAGCTCGAGACGCTCATCGCCAAGGAAAAGGCGATCGAGACCGGCGAGGCCCGCCTGCGCGAAACCGCCCGGTCCGTCGAGGCGATGAAACAGCAGGTCGAGGAGACGCTCCGGGAACAGCGCAATCAGTTGCTGCGCGTTTCCAACATGTCGGTCGAGGCGGCGCGGGCCGCGCTGTTTCAGCGACTGGAGCAGGAGCTGGCCAGCGAGTGCGGCGAAATGGTCCAGAAACGGATCGCCGAAGCGCAGGACCAGGCCGAGCACAAGGCGCGGGAGATCGTCGTCACCGCGCTGCAGCGCTACGCCGCCGAACACACGGCCGATTCCACCGTCAGCACCGTGGACATCCCCTCGGACGAGATGAAGGGCCGCGTCATCGGTCGCGAAGGGCGCAACATCCGCGCCTTCGAGAAGGCCACCGGCGTCGACGTGATTGTGGACGACACGCCGGGCGTGGTCGTCGTCAGCGCGTTCGATCCCGTGCGCCGCGAGATCGCGCGGCAGGCGCTGGCGAAGCTCATCGAGGACGGCCGGATCCACCCGACGCGGATCGAAGACGTGGTCAACGAGACCCGCGCGGCGGTCGAGCGCAACATCCTCGAGATCGGCAAGAAGTCGAGCATCGAGGCGAACGTGCCCGGCTTGAACCGCAAGATCCTCGACCTGCTCGGACGACTGCACTACCGCACGAGCTACGGTCAGAACGTCCTGCGCCACTCGATCGAGGTAGCCTACATGTGCCAGATCATGGCCGACGAGCTGAAGCTCGACGGCGCGCTCGCGCGACGCTGCGGTTTGCTGCACGACCTCGGTAAGGCCGTCGACCACGAGGTCGAAGGCGGCCATCCCGCCATCGGCGCGGAAATCTGCCGCAAGTTCCAGGAGCGCGAGGAAGTCATCAACGCCGTCGCCGGACATCACGGCGATGTGCCCGCAACCAGCCCGTACACGCCGCTCGTCGCCGCCGCCGACGCGATCAGCGCGTCGCGACCGGGAAGTCGGCGCGAATCGCTGGAGCGCTACATCAAGCGGCTGGAGGAGCTGGAGTCGATCGCGACCGGTTTTCCGGGCGTGACCCAGGCCTACGCCATCCAGGCCGGTCGCGAGGTCCGCGTCATCGTCGATGCCAACTCGATCGACGACAACAACGCCATGCGGATCGCCCGCGAAATTGCCAAACGGATCGAGGAGCAGATGACCTACCCCGGCGAGATCAAGGTCACGCTGCTGCGCGAGGTCCGCGCCGTCGAATACGCCCGCTGACGCATGTAACCCTCGCCGGTCCGGCCGCATCCTATTCCGGAGCGGAGGTTCGACTCGCAGCATCGCCGCCGAGGCGTCGCCGCTGCCCATCGAACCTGCGCGACGGAACGCTGTTCCCGGAAAACCTGCCATGCGGACCTCGACGCTGAACACGGTGCAGATGCTCGCGGATGCGGCGTTCGCGCCGTCCGACGCCCCGGACGTGCCCGGCCGGACATCGAATGCGCTGCGCCTCGTCTGTTCCGAAATCGCCGGCGGCAATCGCGCGATCGAACGGCCGGTGGAGCTGCCCGGCATGGCCGGCGTGATCTACTCCCGGCCGTGCGACGGCGGCCGGGGCGGCGACGTGCACTACCTGTCGGTTTGCAGCGCGGGATACCTGTCGCGATTGTGCATCGCCGACGTGGTCGGGCACGGCGAGGCCGTCGCGACCTTCAGCGCCGAGGCGCACCGGCTGCTGCGACGGGCGATGAACACGCCCGATCAGCGGCGTGTGTTGTCGGCCGTGAACCGGCGGCTGGAGCAGATCGGCTTCCGCGCGATGACGACGGCGGCCGTCGCGACATACGATGCCATCGGGCGTCGACTGTCGATCAGTTACGCCGGACATCCGCCCGCGTGGTTCTTCCGGAGCGGCGAGGATCGATGGTCGCGCGTCATCGTGCGCGAGGGTTCGTTGGACGGCGGTCTCGCCAACCTGCCGCTCGGCGTGGATGCGGCCACTTCGTACGATCGCACACTGCTGAGCGTCGAGCCGGGCGATCGGCTGCTGCTGCTGACCGACGGTGTTCTCGAGGCGCGCGATCCGCGCGGCGAACTTTTCGGCGATTCGCGGATTGATGCCCTGTTGCACGCGCATCGACGGGCGTCATGTGCCCAGTTGGGCGCGATGCTCCACGATGCGCTTGCGGAGTTCACCGGAACGGATTCGCCGTCGCATGATGACGTAACCTACGTACTCGTCGGATTCCGCGCAGGCCCGAAGGGCTCGCCGCTCGGCCTGCTGCTCAAAAACCTGATTCGCCGGGCCTTCTGAGCCTCACGCCCGTGTGGTTCACACGCCGCCGCCGCCTCGGGTAGAATGCCCGCGCTTGACGGGAGGCCGGGCGGATGAAGTTCTTTCTCGATACTGCCAATCTCGATCAGATACGGGCCGCGCGGGACCTGGGCGTCCTTGACGGCGTGACGACGAATCCGAGCCTGGTGGCTAAGGAAGGGCGCGAATTCCGTCCGCTCATCACCGAGATCTGCTCGATCGTGCCGGGGCCGGTCTCGGCGGAGGTCGTCTCGGTGACGGCCGACGAGATGATGAAGGAGGCCCGCGAACTGGCAACGCTGGCGCCGAACGTGGTCGTAAAGCTGCCGACAATCCCCGAGGGAGTCAAAGCGCTGAAGCGCTGCGTGGATGAGCAGATCAAGGTCAACATGACGCTGATATTCCAGCCCGCGCAGGCGCTGATCGTCGCGAAGGTCGGCGCGACGTTTTGCTCGCCATTCCTCGGACGGCTCGACGACATCTGTCACGACGGCATGGCGCTGATCCACGAAATCCGGCAGATCTACGACAACTACGCCTTCGATTGCCAGGTCCTCGCCGCGAGCCTCCGCCACCCGCTGCATGTGGTCGAGGCCGCCAAGGCCGGCGCCGACGTCGGCACGATGCCGTACGACGTGTTCCGCAAGCTGCTGGATCATCCGCTGACCACGATCGGGTTGGAGCGGTTCCTGGCGGATTGGAAGAAGCTCGACCCGAAGCGCTGATCCGCCCGTTCGGTCGTAACTGCTTGCCAGTCAGGGTCTTGCCGGCGAAACCGGGCCGTGCTTGAATCGCCTGGGCAGAAACCTGTAAGATGAATCAGGAAAAGGGATTGCGCGCATGGTGCGCGCAAGGGCCGACAGCCGTTCGGGCGCACGGATGCTGCGCCCGTCGAGGTGTCTGGTGCGCGAGTTTCTGCGCCAGCGCGGACCGTGTCGTCTCGCGGCGACCATCGCCGCGCTGTCGCTCTGCGCATCTGCATCGTCGGCGCTCGCGGCGACCTCGCCGATGTCCGATCTGCTCGTCCCGTCGGCGTCTCAGCGGCTCCGAGACGTGGGCCACCTGTACAACGTCGAGATCCGTACCGAAGCCGGCCGGCCGCCCAACAACACCGTGCTCTCGCGTGAGGCCGGCGACGTGGTCTTCGATCTGCTCGCCGGCAACCTCGCCGACGTGTTCCCCGGCGGTAACAACAACGCCGGTCCGGTGGAGGTGCTCGAGAGCGTCATGCCGAGCACGCCCGGATTCGACGCGATTACCATTACGATCAACAACCTCGGCACGAACGGCACCGGCTTTGCGTCGCTGTTTGATCCGGCAGGCAGTGCGGCGATCGTGCGCTTCACGGGACTGGAGTTCGAGGACATCTACGGCGGGCCAGCGGGCACTCCGATGGTCCTCGCGCCGGGCGCGACGATTAACTACACTCTGCGCGATACGCTCGGAAACGTTCTTGTCGTGTCGCCCCCTCCGGTCGATACGAACTTTTTCGGCCAGGGCACGCCGACGCTGGGCTTCCAGTACAACATCACGACCTCGGGCAATGTGACGATCAGCCAGGTCGTCATCAACTTCAAGCTCGCCGTGCCGGAGCCCGGTACGCTCGCGCTGCTGGGCGCGGCGCTGCCGATTCTCGCGCATCGTCGCCGGCGGCGGTCAGCGCACTGAATCAAAAGCTATGAACCGGGGGACGGGTCCGACGGTTCGGCGGACGCGCTCCGCGTCCAGCGCGCGTGTGCCTCGCGCAGGGCCGCCAGCAGCCCATCGCGCTCCTGAATCTGGATCGTCTCGGCGTCGACGTCCCACCGCCCGGCCGGCGGCCCGTCGTGCGTCGTGATGAAGACGTAGCCCGCGCCCCCGACGCCGGGCGTGTAGCGATCGATCGCCCGGATGCGCGACCACTCGATGCGGATCGTCCGCCAGGGCGCGCGGTACTCGACGCCCCGCGGATCGACGCGCACGCGGCAGGCGTAGCCCCGAACGGCCGCGTAGATCGAAACCGCAAGCACCGCGATCGCCGAGTAGCGGATCGACGCGCGGCTCGTAAACGTGGCCAGCAGCGCCATCAGCGCGCTGATCGGCGCGACCACCGCCAGAAAGACGCGCAGCGGCGTGTTGAAGAACGGCCACGATCGCGCGTCGGGTCCGCCGGGTTCGTTCATGGCCGATGCACGCGAGGAACGGTCGTCAGTGTTCGTAGTATCGATGCTGCGGCCGGCCTTCGAGAATTTGCTCGCGGCCCCAGTTCGCGACGGCGCGGAACGTGTCCGACGCGATGAAGGCCTCGAACGCCGCGCGATCGCCCCAGTCGGAGAGGATGACGTACGAGCGCGGGTGGTCGATGTCGCGGTACATGTGCGACTCGCGATGGCCGGCGATGCCCTTCATCGCCTCGATCACCTTGCGAAAGGCGTTCTCAAACGTGGCTTCCTTGCCGGGCAGGACGACGTAGTTCATTCCGACCGTAATCATGGTTCGCGCTCCGCTTGGAGTCCGACGGGTCTCGCGCGTGCTAGCATACCATCCGATCGACCGGTTGGGGGATCCGCGGCCCGTTCGATCGGATTCGGCGTCGCGGTCGGCGTTGACAGGTCACGGGTCGGCGGCAGAATGACCACCGGTCCCGGAGCGGTGTCCGAGTGGCTGAAGGGACCGCACTGGAAATGCGGTGTGCTCGAAAGGGTACCGAGGGTTCGAATCCCTCCCGCTCCGTTTTCCCCGGCAAGCGGGACGCCGGGGTTCAGGAGGTCGGCATGCGTCGAAAATTCCGCTGGCTGGCGCTTTCTTCAATGACTTGTTCGCTGGCACTCGGGTCGTGCCTGCGCGAGGTCGGCCGCATCCTGGGGGCTTCGCTCTTCTAACGCGGGCTGTTGCGTCCGCCCGGTCGATCGCCCGGCGAGTCCGGCGCATCCGGTCCATCGGTCGCCGCAAACCGCACCACGCGCGTCTGCGCTGGCTGAAGCGAGAGTGTTGCCTCGATCGCGTCGCCGCGTCGTTGCATCGCCGGTCGGGTCCCACCCGGCTCGACGATCAGCACCGAACCGGCATCGACGGGCCGCGTCGACCGCAGCTCGATCACCGCGTCGATCGGCCGGTCGGTCGGGTTGTGAACGGTCCAGTACTCAACCCGCGATGAACCGCCGAAGCGCTCGACGAGCAACGTGTCCGGCGTCACGCGCGCACGCGGCTCCGGCTCCCAGCCCGCCCGCGCAATTGCACGGATCAACGGCACGTAGCGACGGAACAGCGGGCGATCGCGTTCGTACCAGCGCGAGTTCTCGAAGTACTGCCGCGTCGCGGCATCGTGGCTGAAGAAGCCGGGAAAGAATCCGTAGGCCAGGCAGCGCTCGAAATAACGCTGCGTGTCCGCCGCCGTCCAGCGCTCGAAGTCGGCGTTCATCAGCAGGTGATACGGCCGCCGCCCGCAGACCGCGCGGCGGTACCACATCTCCTCGTGCGACATCGGCGACCACGCGCCGTCCGGCTTCCAATCCACTTCCTGCCCGCAGACGTCGAACAGCGGCGCCATCCACCAGTAGCGCGTGGGGCAGAAGTTGGCCATCATCAGCTTGCCGTGCTCGTTCAACTCATCGCGGAGCGACCGCGCGTACTCCCAGATCGAGAACGCGTTCAGCAGTCCGGCCGCCCGCGTCTGCGGGTCGAAGGTCCACGGCACGCGGGCCACGCGGAGGTGCGCCGGATCAAAATTGAGCAGGTCAGACCAGCCATCCAGCGAGTCGAGGTACTCGCCATCGACGCCGTCGTGGAAGTACCGCGCGGCCTCGGAGCGGTTGAAATTCAGCCGCGCCTTCGTCGCGTCGCCGGGAACGCTCGGCGCGGGATTGAGCGCGAAGACCGCGCCCCTGCACCACGGCTCGTCGCGCGGCCAGACGTAATAGCGGCCGCTCCGCGTCTTGCAGGCCGAGTTTCTTGCGGCCGACGCCTCGCGATGCTGCGGGTGCTTCTCATCCCGGGCCGCCTGCTCGAGCGCCGCCACGCACGCGGCGTAGTCGCGGGCCGCTTCCGGCGGCATCTTCAGCCAGAAGCTCTGCGGCTCGGTGTATCGGAACGTGAAGATGCCGTGGGCGTTGTCGTACGACAGGTCCTCGACGCCCTCCTTGATCGCGAAGCCGAAGTCCTCCGCCCGCTCAATGCGGCTGATCGCCGCGAAGGGCATCCAGAGTCCGTACGCGGACTCGGGCGGCGTCCGCAGAGCATCGACAAACGGCTCCCACGCGGTGCGGAAATCGGACCGGCCGCGGGAAACTCGCGCGTTGACGACGAACTGCGCGGCCTGGCGCTCTGATCTGATTCCGCCGAAGTCTCGCTGCACCGGCGGCTCGTCGCGGCTGGCCAGCAGCACGTCGCAGGCGGCGTAGCCAAGTCGCGATGGCGCGTCGTAGCCGAACCGCACGAGCTTCGGCTCCGGCGGACCGATCTCCCTTCCGCAGGCCAGCAGCAGCGTTTGATCGGTCGATTCCATCACCGCGAGCGGATAGCGAGAGACCCAGCCGGTCTTTCCAGCGCCGGCCCAGACGAGCGAGTCGTAGCTGGCGTCCGCGGCGATCTGCCGTCGCCGGCAGCCATCGTCCCACCACCCTCCACCGATCGCGTCGAAGCGACGCCCGACGTAGATCGTGACGGGCCGTGGCTCGGTCCCGTCGTTTCGCAGTTGGACGACGACGGTCCCCGACTTGTCGGATGAGTCTGTCATCGCGCCGGCGGTCGCGATCATGTCGCCGTGAATCGAGTACTCGGGCAGCGCGAACGTCGCGGTCATGTCGCCAGTCGCGTCGGCCGATTGCGTCGCGGCGCGGCGTCGGTCGGCCGACCGGAGCACGGGTTGCACGACTCGGCCGGCGTCATTGTGGACCTGGATCAACAGCACGAGATCACCGTGCGGCGTTCCCTCTGCCGTCGGCGGTCGTGGTGCGGTGCGCTGCGTGACGAACTGGCCGTCGAACTTGCGCGCCTGGCTTGGATCGAGCTCGTAGCACGCCGCGTCGTCAAACCACGCCGTGCCGATCGTGTTTCGGAAGAGGCAATGCAGCTCGATCGACTCGATCGGCCGGTGCAGGTCGATCGTCCGCTGCACGCGCTGCCACTCGCCGGAATCCGTCGGGCAGGCGACATACTGCGCCCAGACTCGCGAGCCATCGCGAAACGTAACGTCCGCGTAGAGACTGTACTCCGGCGAAGGCGGAACCTCGACGCCGCGGCAGCGCGTCCACGCCTCGATGAGGACCGGTCGCGGCTCCTTCTGATTCAGCCGGATACGCGCTACCGCGCCACACGTCGTCCGCGCATCGAAGGCCTCGCAGCGCACCGCGTGCCGTCCCGAACGCACCGCGCCCGTGTCGATCTTGTAGCCGGCGCCGTATGGACGCCACGGCGACGCGTCGGTCCCGGCGACCTCGAAACTCTCGTCCCGAACGCAATTCACCAGGCGGATCGTCGCCGCATCAAGCGGTTCGAAGATGATCGTCGAGTGCGTGCCCGCAGAGGAATCCAGCGGACCGGCGGCGACGGCCGTCGACAGCACGAGTACAACCAACGCAGCGGAAATCACGCAGCGCACCCGTACACACTATCCGCGAACCGCGCCGATCGTTCGAGCCGTGTGGCGGCGCGCGACCGGGACTTCACTCGACCTCCAGGCCGAGCAGGTACTTCTCCAGTTCCTCGCGGGCCGTCTGTTCCTGACGCCGGTAGTCATCGACCTGCTTGCGCAGGCCTTCGAGCTGCGTCTCCTGCTGATCGAGCTTCGCGAGGTAGCGCCGGGCGATGTCGCTGGTGGCCGGCAGCGACTTCAGATTCTCGCGGATCCGGCTCTGGTCTTGTTCGATCGTCGAGACCTGCCGCTCCGTTTCGTTCCGCCGCGCGATGATCTGATCGAGTGTCGTCCGGCGGACGATCACCTCGTCCATCGCCTTCCGTACGGCCGGGCTTGCGGTCCGATGCCGCAGGAACCACTGGATCTGATCCAGCCCGGCCGAGGCGAGCACGATAGTGGAATCGACGTAGCGCTCCAGCACGACTTTGAGCGATCCGGTCGTACCCGGCGGCACGTCGAGCTTGAAGCGATAGAGGTTGGTCGCCCGCTCGAACGGCTCCGATGGCTCGATCAGCGTCCAATCCGGACCGTACGGCTGCTCGATGAGCACCGCGCGGGCCTTGCGGTCCTTGTTCTTCACGTTGTACGTCCGGCCATCGACCAGCTTGCGCTGGTACCACAGCGTGCCCTTCGCGATGCGGAGCTTGACCACTTCCTCGGGCTGCGATTGCATGACCTGCTCCACTTCGACGGCCAGGTCCAGCGCGTAGCTCATCAGACGCTTCTCGTCGGGCCGCAGGTCGGGCAGCTTGGCATCGCCGGCGTAGAGGTTCCCGTCGAAGACCGTGACCGGGCCTTGCATGAGATTCAGCCCGGTCGTGTTCGTGATCTGCACGCCGTTAAGCGGGTACTTCGAGTGCGTCGCGGGGTTGTAGATCGAGAGCTTCGCGCCGTCGATCTCGCCTGTGACGATGGGGAGCAGGGCCGATTGCTGCCGCGCGAGCGACACGGGTGTCGGGATGTCGTACGTGAACAGTTCGCCCGTCGACTGAGCAGTGGCGACGGACACGACGCCGTCCTCTTTGAGATCCAATTCATGGGAGGTCGGCTCCTCTGCCGCTGGGGCGGCGGCCACACTAAAACTGAAAGCCCGCGCCGCACGCGCCTTCTTCGCCGAATCGCCGGCCTGGCGATTGACGGCTTCGCCGGCCTGCTCCATCGCGCCCTCGTACGTCGGCGGGCGCAGGCTCGCGTAGAGCTCCAGCTCCTCCTTCGGCCGCGGTACGTAGATCGGCGTGTAAAGATCCATGATGAACGAGATCGGCCGCCCGGACACGAGCGACAGCCGCACGTCCTTCCAGTCCTCCTCGGTTGTGTTCTCGATCGTGGCCCATCCCTGGAGGTAGGGCTTCTTGTCGTCGGACAGCACGAGTCGGTAGCTGGTCTTCCAGATCGGAGCTTCGAGCAGATAGCCGACCTGCACGCGGCGCTTGCCCTGGCCGGCGAATTCGAGCGTGACCGTCTTCTTGTCGGCGTCGTGGCTCGTGGCGAGCGTCTCGAGCGCTTTGCGCAGCTCGCCGTCGATCTTGGCATCGAGGATCCGGATGCCGCCGAGTTCGCTGAGCTTGAACGATCGCAGCCCGCCATCCGTGACGATCGTCAGCACCTCGATGTCGATGAGGCGCTGGTCGACGGCCATTTTCTGCTTCTCGACGCCGAGGATCAGGCCGCGCGCCGCGGTCGGCGCGGCGGTCTCGACCGGCACGCCGCGGAGCTGGTTAAGCAGCTCGCCGAGCGTGGGCTTGCCGGTGATGTCAACGCCGAAGCTGCGGAGGGTCTTCTCGATCGGATCGCGCGAGGGGTACTGCACGGCGCGGATCGTTCCGCCGTCGAAGTCCTGGAGCACGAGCGACTTGATAATGTCGTTGATCTGCGGTGTGCGGAAGCGAAGCTCGCTCGTCGCGTTACCCTCGACCGCGCCGCTGACCTGGAAGTAGGCCACACCGGACGAGAACATCGCGATCCGCGAGAGCTTCAGCTCCTCGGCCGGTGCGACGCGCGACGTGATCAGGATCGCGGACGCCATCAGGGCCGGTGCGACGCGGCGAACGTGGTTCGATCGGGTGCCGTCGATGGAAGCGTGCATGGGCGTTTCTCCTGGAATTCGAGTCACCGAGCCGCGGGATCATCGCCGGCGGCGCGCGGGGACGACGACCGCCGCCCGCCGTTAGTTATACCGATCTTCGCTCGCGAGGAAGCACGATGGCCGGGCAGTCCATTGGACGCCCGGTCGGTTCGCCGGTTCCGCGGACGTTTCGCCCCGTTCACGCGACTGGCCGGATTCGACGCTCTGCACTACGCTCTGGGGCTCGAATGACCGAAGTACGATGGCGGTCGCGCCCGTCGGCCGGGCGACGAGGGCGTCGGTCGGACCGGGTGGAATCGACTCCAGGAGGACGTCGTGGCAGTTCCGTATGAAGAGCGCACGTGCGACTGCGGCGCGTTGCGGGCCGCGGACGTGGGCAAGTCCGTCGTTTTGTGCGGGTGGGTCTCGGTCGCGCGCGATCACGGGGGGATGGTCTTCGTGGACCTGCGCGACCGCGGCGGGATCACGCAGGTCAAGTTCAACCCGGACACGGACCCGAAGGCGCACGAGGTTGCGCGCTCACTGCGGAGCGAGGACGTGATCGCAGTCCGCGGCGAGGTCGCGCCGCGCGGACCGAAGAACGTCAACCCCAAAATGCCGACCGGCGAGATCGAGGTCAACGTCCGCGAGATTGACGTGCTCGGCCGCGCCGAGACGCCGCCGTTCGAGATCGTCGACGACCTCCAGACCAACGAGGACACCCGGCTGCAGTATCGCTATCTCGACCTGCGCCGCGCGCCGATGCAGCGGGCCATCATCACCCGGCACCGCATCACGAAGACGATCCGCGACTACTTCGACCGTCACGGCTTCCTCGACATCGAGACGCCGATGCTCACCAAGAGCACGCCGGAAGGCGCGCGCGATTATCTCGTGCCGTCGCGGCTCCAGCACGGCAGGTTCTTCGCTCTGCCGCAGTCGCCTCAGATATTCAAACAACTGCTCATGATCTCGGGCTTCGATCGCTACATGCAGATCGCGCGCTGCTTTCGCGACGAGGACCTCCGTGCCGACCGCCAGCCCGAATTCACGCAGATCGACGTCGAGATGGCCTTCGTTCAGCGCGAAAACGTCATGCACCACGTCGAGCAGTGCATGGCCGACGTCATGCGCACCGTCGTCGGGGTCGACATCCCGCTGCCCATCCCGCGCATCGCGTACGACGACGCCATGCGCGACTACGGCATCGACCGGCCCGACCTGCGCTACGACATCAAAATCCGCGACGTGTCGGCCGTCGCCGCCCGGACCGAGTTCAATATCTTCCGCGAGGCGCTGGCGGCCGGCGGCTGCGTGCGCTGCATCGTCGTGCCGAAGGGCGGCGAGATGACGCGCAAGGAGACCGACGGCCTGACCGAGGAAATCAAGGGCATCGGCGCCGGTGGCCTGCCGCTCGTGAAGGTGGCGAATGAGGGCGGAAAGACCGTCTTGCTGACCGGCATCGCGAAGTTCTTCGCCGGCGACGCGATCATCGGCGATCTGCTCTCGGCGTGCGGCGCGGCCGTCGGCGACCTGATCCTCTTTGCGGCCGGCGCGGCGGACGATGTCTGCAAGCACCTGGCGTGGCTGCGCGAGACAGTGGCGCGGCGGCGAAACCTGATCCCCGCGAACCGGTACGCCTGGTGCTGGGTGGTCGATTTCCCGCTGTTCGGCTGGGACGAAGAAACGAAGTCGGTCTTCTCCATGCACCATCCGTTCACGTCGCCGAAGGACGAGGATCTGCCGCTGCTGCAGCTCGGTCGAGAGGAGCTTCCGTCCCGCGACGAACTGCTGCGCGTCCGCGCCAAGGCCTACGACATCGTGCTGAACGGCACCGAGTTGGGCGGCGGCTCGATCCGAATCCACCGCGCCGACGTGCAATCGCGGGTCTTTTCGATCCTCGGCATCACGCCCGAGCAGGCCAAAGTCAAGTTCGGCTTCCTGCTGCAGGCCCTGTCCTACGGCGCACCGCCGCACGGCGGCATCGCGCTGGGGCTGGACCGCACGGCCATGCTGCTGTCGGGCGCTTCGTCGATCCGCGACGTGCTCGCGTTTCCGAAGAACGCCCGCGCCGTCTGCCCGATGACCGAAGCCCCCAGCGACGTGTCCGATGCGCAGCTCCGCGAGTTGGGCCTGAGCATCATCCGGCAAAAGTAGCCCGTCGTCGCCCGGTCGGAGCGTGCATGGCCCGTCCCGGTCCGGGCGCGGTCAATCCGGCACGACGATCTCGGACAGCGGCACCTCAATCTCGATTGCGCCGATCGCAACGCGCACCAGTTGCTTGTGCACGTTGACAAACACGACCCGCCCCTCGCGATCGAAGCGCTTCACGCGGACCGATTCGCCCGGCCGCAGGTTCATGATCCGCTCCAGCCATCGCGCATACCGCGTCCGCTCCGCCTCGAGCTGCGCCTGCAACGATCTCGCCTCGGCCAGTCGCCGCTCCGCCGCGGCGCGCGTCTCCTCCGCCGCCTGGCGCGCCTGCTCGGCGCTGCGCCGTGATTCGAGCGTGCCGGCGATTGCCCGCGCCAACGCCGTGTCGCGCTCGTCGAGGAACCGCTGCGCGGCGGAGACCATCTCTGTCGGCATCCCCAGTCGCGCGGCGATGATCAGCGCGTTGCTGTTGCCCGGTTCGCCGATCCGCAATTCGTAGGTGGGTTGGAGCGTGCCGTAGTCGAACTGCACCGCGGCGTTGTCGACGCGCGGCTCCTCGTACGCGACGGTCTTTAGCGCCCCGAGGTGCGTCGTGATGATCGTCGGACAGGCCAGCTCGAGCAGCCGCGCGACGATCGCCCGCCCGAGCGCCGCGCCGTCGTCCGGATCGGTCCCCGCGCCGAGTTCGTCGATAAGCACCAGCGTCCGCGGCGATCCGCGGCGGACGATTTCCAGCGTCCGCGCGAGGTGCGCGCTGAACGTGCTGAGCGATTGCTGGAGGCTCTGTTCGTCGCCGATGTCCACCAGCACGTCGTCGAACACCGGCAGCGTCGAGCCCTCCTCGGCCGGGATCGGCAGGCCGCACTGCGACATCAACGCCAGCAGGCCGACCGTCTTGAGCGCGACCGTCTTTCCGCCCGTGTTCGGACCCGTCACGATCAGCACGTCGAAGTCCTCGCCCAGCCGCAGGCTGATCGGCACGACGGGCGGTGGCTCGTCGCCGGCCGCGCGGCGCTCGTCGGCCATCGCCAACAGCAGCGGATGCCGCGCGTTGCGGAGTTGTAGCGGCCCGACGGGTTCGATCCCGGGCACGGTCATGCGATACCGCTGCGCGAACACGAGCTTCGCCGTGAGTAGATCGAGCTGCGCCGCGCGGTCGAGCGAATCGAGCAGCGCCGCCTGGTTGAGATGCACGAGGTGCGTCAGATCCCAGAGGATGCGGCCGATCTCGTCGTGCTCGTCCTGCGCGAGCCCGATGAGCGCGTTGTTCAGCTCGACGGCGGCCGTCGGCTCGACGAAGAGTGTCTGGCCGCTGTCGCTGCTGCGGTGAATGACGCCGGGGATCCGCCCGCGATGCTCGGCCTTGAGCGGCAGGACCATCCGATCATCGTGAAACGTGCTGCTCGGGTACTGCAGCAGCCGCGTGATGCTCGACTGGCGCAGCAGACGCTCGAAAACGACGTGCAGTTCCTGTCGCAGCTCCTGCTGCCGCCCGCGGATGCGCGACAGGCGCGGCGAGGCGTCGTCTCGGACGCGGCCGCGATCGTCGATGATGGCGTCGATACGGTCGGCGATCGCGCGGAAATCGCCGATCGGCTCGACAATCGCCGCGATCAGGTCGAATTCCGCGCCGAGCTCGCGCAGGTGAAGCCGCAGCGCCGCCAGTCCGCGCAGCGCGTCGGCCAGCGCACCGCAATCCTCCGGCTCCAGCGTGTGCGGCGGCACGGCCGCGCGGACCAGCGGCCGAACGTCCGTGATCCCGCCGAACGGCGGCAGGCCGCGCTCGGCCGCCAGCCGTGCGAACTGACGGAATTCCTGCGCGCGGACGATGACCCAGTCCGCGTCGCCGGAGGGTTGGAGTCCGCGCGCCAGCTCCCGGCCGAGCGAGCAGCGCGCGTCCGCCGCCACGAGCTGCCGGATGCGATCGAATTCCAGGATGTCGAGACTGTGGGTGTCCACCCCGGAATGATAAGCGCTGTCACGGCCGGTGAGCGAACGCGGCGGTGCGACGTATTAGTCACTTGATGGATTCGCGGGTTTGCGTCGGCGCGGATGGACTGGTTTCGCAACGGCGTCGCGCTTGCCCAGGATTGGCAGAGGGTGCGGTGGTGTTGCCACCGGACCCTTCGGTCGTCACAACACAGTGCCGGTCGGGGGTCCACGTTCGTCTGCGCACTGCGCCGAGACGCGTCGCTGCCATGAATATTTTCGTACGACCCGCGCGGGATTATCGACATGGAAGTGCGTACTTTTGTCGTTTTCGAGCGGATTCTTGCGCGCTCAGTGCCAACAGGTTGTCACTCGGGCGTCGGAGATGCAGCGAGAGCAGGGTGCGATGCGCCGGGCGGGCCGGACTTCCCTCGGCCGGATCCCCCAAGTGAATTCAGACAAATGTCGTCCGCAATCGGCCGCTTTTTTCGTGTCCCGATCGCCCCGGGCGCCGGCCTACCGCCGTCGGAGCCGCACGATCATTCCGGTTTCAACGTCGGCATCCGCGCATTCCGGCGGAACATACGCCGTCGTCGTGCGGTCGCTCGTCGTCAGCGCGACGGCACCGATTGCGCGTGTCGCGCTCGCCAGCTCCACGACGCTCCCGTCCGGTGGCGCGTGGGCCGCGTCGTCCAGCGCAATCGTGACGAGCCGTCCATCGGCTCTCACGTTCGTCGTGCGGCCGATCGCGACGGCGCGGCCGACCGGAATCCGCGAGCGGACGATTTCGCCGACGCGCAGGTCGGGCGCGCGCTCCTGGCCGGGATCGACGTGGATCGCCGCGCCGCAGTAGTCGACCTTCACGGTGGTGACGGTGAGCGTCGCAATCGGCTTGCCCTCGCGGAGCACGACGAGCGATTGTCCGCGGAGGATGTCGTCGGACTCGCCGGCGTTCACGAGGCAGTAGTCGTCCTCGATGCGGAAGATCCGCAGCGCGGCCTCGCCGCTGGCGACGTCCTGCCGCGTGCGCCGGATCACGTCGTCGCCCGGCGCGGCGGGCGTCCGCGCGAAGGCGGCGAGCGCCGTGCCGATGGCGAACGGCGGACGAAACGCCCGCAGTTCCGCCAGCCCGACGTACTCGCCCTTGCGGCGGATTTCCCAGCGGTCGCCGGGCGCGGCGCCGTCCGACTCGCGCAGCGGGAACCACACCTCCTGTTCCGCGCCGCGCGGCGCGGCCTTCAGGATCCGGCTGCGCAGGCGTCCGGTCCGCCGGGCGGTGTCGGTCTGTTCGAGTCGCCCGAGATCGCCGGCCCGCGGCGTCGCGTTCGCCACGAGCGGCGACAAATCGGCGGTGACGGCGTCGGCCAGCACTTCAACAACGTCAGCCCGCGCGATCGGGAACCCGGCGCGGACGATCACCAGCGCATCGTGCGGCCGGAGCGACGCCGCGATCCGCGGATCGAGCCGGCACCGCCTGTGGTCAGACTCGACGTCGATCACGCGCGTCCACAGCGAGCACGACTCGGGCAGGATCGGCCGCATCCGCGCCGCCAGATCGACCGGCAGCGCGATCGCCCGCAACCCGGCCGACGGCATCACGTCGCTCCACGTCGGCCGGAACGCGGCGCGATCCCGCGTGTGCGCGAACGACTCGCCCAGCGAGATCGGCGCCCCGCTGGCGGTCACGACGATCGGCTGATGCAACTCCAGGTCGGCCGAGCCATCGAAACGGACGGAGATGATCCGCCGCGACTCATCCACCGACGAGACGCTGCCCGCGCTGATGGGCACGGTGTAGAGCGGCGGCAGGTCCGCCGGGTCCGGAGACGCCGACGAATCCGCCGGCCGGCTCGACGCGGGTTGAGACGCCGGCGGACTTGGCTGCGCCGCTGGCGGCGGCTCGGGCAGCAACTGGCCCGATGCAGCGGGCAGCATCGGCGCCGTCGCGACGAGCATCGCGGCGATGGCGCATCGCGGTACGCGTGGACCGGGATGGAGTCGGTGCTTGTTCATCGTCCCGCGGCCCGCAACGGCGTCTCCAGTCGCGCCAGCGCGGCCCGCACGATTACCTCTTCGTCGAGGTGCCGCATGCAGGCATGATCGTACGGGCAATCCCGCAGTCGACGGTAGTAGCACGGCGCGCACGAGACGCCGAGCTGCACGACGTCGCCGCGCCGGCCGTACGGCCCGGTCCGCGCGGGGTTGGTCGGACCGAACAGGGCGACGAGGGGCCGGTCGAAGGCGGCGGCCATGTGCATGGGCGTCGAGTCGCCGGTGACGACGACGGCGGCCGACTCGATCAGGGCGGCGAGTTCGCGGAGCGACGTCCGCCCGCAGAGGTTGTGCGCTGCGCCGCGCGAGGCATCGGCGGCCCGTCGGCCGAGCGACAGGTCGCTTCGGCCGCCGACCAGTAGACTTCGCATCCCGCAGGCATCGAAGATCGTCGCCGCGACGCGGCCGAAGCGATCGGCGGGCCAGAGCTTCGTTTCCCATCGCGTGCCAGGTACGAGCACGACGTAGGTGCTGTCCGCCTCGACGCCCGCCTCCCGGCACAACATCGTCGCCGCCGTGCGGTCATCGTGCGTCAGGTGGATGCGGAAGTCCATCGGCGCGTCGTCGAAGCCGAGCCATCGCGCGACGCGGTAGTTCCGATCGGCGGCGTGCATGTCGGCGTCCGGCCGGGGAAGGCGGTGCGTGTAGAACATGGGCGCCAGCTCGCGGGCCTCGGCGAAACCGATGCGGACCGACGCGCCGCCGGCCCAGGCGAGAAACCCGCTGCGGAACAGTCCCTGAAGGTCGATCACGAGATCGAATCGGTTCTTGCGGAGCGAGCGCACGAAGCGCACGAACTCGGCGGTGATTACGACGTTCCGCGCCAGCCGCCCGTAGCGCTGGCGATCAAACGGCACGACGTCGTCAAGCGCGGGGTCGGCGGAGACGAGATCGGCGAAGGGCGTGGCGATCAGCCAGGCGATGCGGGCGTGCGGATAGCGGCGTCGCAGGCCGTGCAGCACCGGCAGCGCGTGGATGATGTCTCCGGGCGAGCTGGGTTTGATCAGCAGAATGTGCTGGAAGTCGCGCGTGGCGAGTTCGTTCATGCGTGCGACTCGAAGGCGAGCATGCGTTCGATCCCGGCGCCGTCGCGGGCCGTCGCGACGCGACGCCAACCCGCGTCCTCGAAGAGCCGCGCGACCGCCTCATGCTGGCCCGACGCGACCTCGACGCAGCAGCGCCCGCCGCGCGTCAGTAACGACCGTGCCCCTTGTGCGATCCGGCGGAGCACGGTCAGCCCTTCGGCGCCGCCCGCCAGCGCGATCCGCGGTTCGAAGTCCCGCACGTTGGCAGGCAGCGACGCGATCGCGTCCTCTGCAATGTACGGCGGGTTCGAGGCGATGACGTGGAACGCGCCGACCGGCCGCGTCTCGGGTGGAACATCCACGGCGTCGGCGTGGACGAACGTGATGCGCTCTGCAACGCCGAGGCGAGCGGCATTTCGCGCGGCGACGTCGAGCGCCTGGGGCGAGACGTCCGTGGCGATCACGCGCGCGGCGGGTACGAACCGCGCGATGGCGATCGCGATGCAGCCGCTGCCCGTGCCGATGTCGAGCACGTGGAACGGATCGGCGCCGAGTTGCCGTGCGAGCGCGACCGCATGTTCGACGATCAGCTCGGTCTCGGGTCGCGGAATGAGCACCGCGGGACTGACCTCGAACTCGAGCGAGTAGAACTCCTTCCGGCCGATGAGGTAGGCGATGGGGGTGTGCCGGCCCGCATCGCGCACCAGGGCGCGGAAGCGTTCGATGCGATCGACCGGCGGGACCTGGTCGAAGCGGGTGTACAGGTCGATCTTGCGGCACTCGAGCGCGGAAGCGAGCAGGAGCTCGGCCGAGAGCCGCGGCTCATCGACGCTTCGCGAAGCGAGGAACTCGCGGGTCCAGGTCAGCAGTCGGCCGATGGTCCAGGCGTCCGCCGCGGCTTGGGTCATGCGCGCTCCGTCACCCGCGGGCCAGGCGTTCCATGATCGCGGTGACTTCGTGCTTGCCGCCGATGAACAGCGGCGTGCGCTCGTGCAGTTCGGTCGGAACGCGCTCCATGATGCGGTTCTTCCCATCGGTCGCCAGTCCGCCGGCCTGCTCGATGATGAACGCCATGGGGTTGGCCTCGTACATGAGGCGCAGCTTGCCCTTCGGGCTTTTTGCCGTCGCGGGGTACATGAAGACGCCGCCCTTGATGAGCGTGCGATGCACGTCGGCGACCATGGAGCCGATGTAGCGCGAAGTGAACGGACCGGCCTCCTTCGTGCGGGCCCAGTGGATCCAGTCCTGCACGCCCTTGGGGAACGAGTCGAAGTTGGCCTCGTTGACGCTGTAGATCTTGCCGTTCTCGGGGATGCGAACGTGCTCGTCGGCGAGCATGAACGAGCCGGTCGCCGGATCGAGCGTGAACAGGTGCACGCCGTCTCCGGTCGTGTAGGCCATGACGGTGCTCGAGCCGTAGACGATGTAGCCGGCCGCGAGCTGGTTGACGCCGGGTTGCAGCACGTCCTTCAGGCCGCCGTCGGTGATCGGGCCGCTGGTCACGCGTTCGTAGATGGAGAAGATTGTTCCGACGGAGACGTTGACGTCGATGTTGCCGGAGCCGTCGAGTGGATCGAACAGTACGACGTATTTACCGTGTCCTTCGCGGCTGTGGACGATGATCGGTTCGGGCAGCTCCTCGGAGCCGAGGACGCCGACGTTTCCGCGGAAGGCCAGGCAGCGTTCGATGATCTGATTCGCGAAGATGTCGAGTTTTTGCTGCCGCTCGCCGTGAACGTTGTCGGTATCGGTCTCGCCGAGGATGTTGATCAGGCCGGCGCGGCGGACCTTCGCCTGGATGATGCTCGCCGCGAGCGTGATGCCCGAGAGCAGCCAGCTGAACTCGCCGCTGGCCGTCGGGTGCTTGCGCTGCTGTTCAATGATGTGCTGCTGGATGGTGATGATCTGATCCGGATCGCGTTCGGCCACCGTCTGCTACCTCCGATCGCGCCGCCGGCGCGCTGACCTCCGCGACGAGGCGCCGCATTTTAGCTCCCGGCGCGCGGCCGGCCAAGCCGGGACGCCGGTCGCCTGGCTCTCGACTCGGCCGGCAACGGGTGGCGAATTGACACGGCGAACGCGGCCGGGTTTGCTGATGCGCATGGTCATGACTCAATCGAATCCGGGTCGGTTCTCGGTCCGCCGGCCGTTTGTCCTGCCGGTGACGGTGAGGCACGCGGACATCGATGCGCAGGGCCACGCGTCGAACGTGGCGGTGCTGGCGTGGATGAACGAGGCGGCGATCGCGCACTCCGCGGCGCTGGGTTACGACGCGGCGGCCTATCGGCAGGCGGGCGGTTTCTTTGTTGTGAAGCGTCACGAGATCGACTATCTCCGCCCGGCGCGGCTCGGCGACGAGTTGCTGTGCGCGACGTGGCCGAGCCTGATGCGCGGCGCGACGGCGCAGAGGCGGCACGAAATCGTGCGGCGCAGCGACGGGGAACTGATCGCGCGCGGCGTGAACACCTGGGCCTTCGTCGATGTGACGTCCGGCCGGCCGACGCGAGTGCCCGCGGCGATCCTGTCGGCGTTCGACCCGGAGCGGTTCATTTGACGGGGACGGGAGCCAGGTTCTTCAGTCGTTGCTGGCGGTCGAAGCGGCGCAGGGCTTCGATCAGGGGATCGAGCCGGCCTTCGATGATGGACGAAAGCGGGAAGTTCTCGTTGAGTCGGTGATCGGTGCAGCGGTCCTGCGGGAAGTTGTAGGTCCGGATGCGTTCGTTGCGGTCGCCGCTGCCGATCATCGAGCGGCGCTGCCGGTCGCGGGCGCCCTTGTCGCGCTGCTGGTAGTAGTCGCGCAGCCGGGCCATCATGACGCGCCGCGCACGGTCGCGATTCTTGTGCTGGCTGCGCTCGTCCCGCATGCTGACGGTAATCCTGGTCGCCTTGTGTTCCAGCCGCACCGCCGACGCGACCTTGTTGACGTTCTGCCCGCCCGGACCGCCGGCGCAACTGACGTGCTCGATGACGTCTTTGTCCCAGTCGACCTTGACGTCGGTCGACTCGGCCTCGGGCAGGACGGCGACGGTCGCGGCCGAGGTGTGGATGCGGCCCTGCGCCTCGGTCTCCGGGACGCGCTGCACGCGGTGTCCCCCGCCTTCGTAGCCGAGCAACTGGTACACGCCGGCGCCCTTGACGCTGATGATCACCTCGCGGAACCCGCCGAGATCGGACGACGACGCGTCGAGCACTTCCCAGCGCAGCCCGCGGGCCCGCGCGTAGTTCTCGTACATGCGCATCAGGTCGCCGGCGAACAGTGCGGCCTCATCGCCGCCCGTGCCCGCGCGGATCTCGAGAATGATCGAATCAACGTCGGCCTCGTCGCCGGTCAGCAGTTCGTCGATCAGCGCGTCGCCCAGCGCGCGGCCCTTCTCGCGGAGTTCCTCCAACTCGCTCTCGGCCATGCGGCGCATCTCGTCGTCGCCGTCGGCCGCCTCGATCAGGTCCTTCGTCTGCGCGATCTCGCGGCCGAGTGCCTGGAGCCGGCGGTAGGACTCGACGGTCCGGCCGAGCCGCGCGTGCTCCTTGCTGAGTTGCACGATGCGCGCGGCGCTCGACGCCACCGCCGGATCGTTCAACTGCGCGGTGACCTCGTCGTACTGCCGGACGATGTCCTCGAGCCGGGTTACCAGAAGCGGGTCAAGATCGATCACGTCAGCACCAACACCGGTCGCGCCTCATGGCATCGGAAAAGACGAACGCCGCGGACGAGCCGATCGGCCCGACGCGCGGCGTGGACGCTTCGCGGGACGCTAAGCCTTCTTGACGGCGGCCTTCTTGGCCGCCTTGGGGTCCTTGAAGTAGTCGCCGGCGTACTTGCGCTGGAACTTCTCGACGCGGCCGGCGGTGTCGACGAACTTCTGCGAGCCGGTGAAGAACGGGTGGCACTGAGAGCAGATCTCGATGTTGATCTTGGGCCTGGTGGCGCGGGTCTTGAACGTGTTGCCGCAGCCGCACGTCACGACGCATTCCACGTAGTTCGGATGGATGTCCTTCTTCATCGTTCGTCACCCGTCGATCGGGGCCTCCGCAGCCGCGCTATTGTATCGGCTGCGCGGAGGTTCTCAAGTCGCCTGCGACCGTCCGCGACGGCATGCGGGCGCGTTCGGAGGGCGGTAAAAAAGGCCCGCGGCGACGGGCGTCGGCCGCGGGCCTCGACGCTGGGGATCAGGGACTCGAACCCCGACTAACTGGTCCAGAGCCAGTCGTGCTACCATTACACTAATCCCCAGTGAACGGACTGCGCACGCCGTCAACCGGCCGGCAACGCCTCTGGACCGTTACCCGATCGCAGCCGTCGGAATCGTTGTTTGGACTATATGAAGGGCCCGCCGGACGGTCAAGCCGCGCGGTTTCGCCGCCGCCGGACGATCGTCCGACCGGCGATGAATCCGCAGACCGCGGGGATGACCACGGGCACGAAGTCCGCGCCGCAGATGATCGGTCGCACGCCGACGTCGCCGCTGAGATCGACGCTCGACTGGCCCGGTCCGGAGACGACGAAGGTGACCGTGGCGATGAGCGGCGCGCCGGTGCATTCCGTCGGCTTGCTGATGCGGAACGAGGCCGAGGTCGTCCCGGCGAAGCCGAAGTTCGGCAGGAAGATATAGTCGAGTGGCGTGCCGGCCGAGATGATCGAGCCATCGCTGGTGTACTGGAAGATCGAGACCGTCTGCGCGCCGAGGTTGGCGACGTTGAGCCGGAACGGCGTGGCGATTCCGGGCTGGACGATGACCGTCTGGTTGGACGCGCTCGGGCAGATGACGGCGCTGGCGACGGCGCTGTGAGCGTAGACGACGATGGACACGACTGCGGCGCGGCCGCGGCCGCGCCGGAGCGAATAGACCCCCATGGCGACTCTCCCTTCCGTACCTCATTGTACGCCGCGAGGCGGTCGGGTTTCTCGCGTGCATCGGGTCCGAGAATCCGCGGCGATCGGCAGCGTCGGGCGTCGTGGAGTGCTCGCAGATGGCCCGGGTCTTTCCGGGGGTGAGATTTCAGCCACGTGAAATCCTCCGAAATTCGGCGAGATCTTACGGCGCATCGCGCGAGCGTCC
>JAKLKO010000013.1:333-134346 GCA_023150615.1 Phycisphaerae bacterium | reverse complement strand
ATCGGCGACATCGCCACGGCGCACCGCTGGGAGTACGCCTCCGCTGGACGCACAGGTTTTGCATACAAGCAGCCGGGGTTTTCCGATTGGACTCATTCGGTCATTGGCGCTGACTTGGCGTTTCAACTCTTGGCCATTCCCGAACCAAGTTCCTTAACTGTGGGAGGGATCCTGCTATGCCTGTATTTATCGAAACGTCGCCGGTCGCGCGTGGCGCGTCGCGGCCCGGTTCGGTCCATCCGCACCGGCCCGCGGGCGAAGACGCTCCCAGCATCCTCCGCCGCACGGCGGAACGCTGATCGGCATTTGGGGAGTCGAGGCGCAACGGCCGATTCGTCATCCCCGCAAAATCGGGTATCCAGACGTCACGGGTCGCGAAACGCCTGGATCGGTTCGACGAGACTCCCGCGTTGCCGCAACTCGTGCCGCGCAGGTTGCATCACACGGATGCGCGCAATCTCGCGACTTACCGCGACCCCGACGGCGATTCCCCCTCGTCATCCCCCTCGTCGGCCGCGTCGTCCTCATCGTCACCGGCCGAGAACTTCCACGAATCCGCGTCGTCCGCCTCATCCAGCTCCCGCTCCATATGCCGGAACATCCGCTCCTGAAGCGGCGCCAAACGCCGATACATCGCCACCGTCGCCTCGTACGCCGACACCAGCCGATCCAGTTTCCGGCCGTGCTCGGCCAGCTTGATCAACTGCCACTTATGAAGACACTCCGGCTCCTTGATATTAACAAACGGATCGCAGACAAGCCGGTACTCCCCAGACGGCTGCCGCTGACAGAACTCGCATTCGCTGCATTGGAGCATCGCCCACCTCCGCCCCGCCTGATTGACCCGCACGACCGGCCGCACCACCGCCCGGCCGGCCACCGCGTGCCGACCCGCGCGCCGTCCACCGCATGATACGCGAAGCGCGGTGCCCCGGCTCGCGGCACCTCGGCAGTCAGCGATTCCCCGACGCCCACGGCGCGCCGCCCGATGCAACCAGCGTTCGCTCAATCCAGGATGCCCATGGCCTGAACGTGCGCCCGCCGGATGTCGCCGTCGAGCAGGTCGAGCGCCTCTTTCGCGTACTCCGGTTTCCGCGCCTCGAAGCGCTCGACATCCTTTCGGAATGCGCGTGCGTACTCGCGGCGATGCGTCTCGAACATCTCGCGATCACGCGACTCCATCTCGCGGATCGCGCCCTCGTACGCCGGTCCGCGCTTCGCGCGATCGGCCTCCCATCGGCCGAGGCGCGTCACCTGCCGATCGACGGCCTTTTGCCGGGCCGCGACGCGCTTCTGATAGATCGGGTCCGAACATCCATCGGCCGAGATGATCGCGAGCGCGAGCAGGAGTTCAAAGGAGAAGCCGACGGGTCGTCGCACGATGGAACTCTCCTCGATATTGTAAGGTATCGGCCGCAGTGCGGTTGCGGGGTGGATGGCGATATAGCTACTAACTGGATATATTGTATTATTGACAGTGAATTGCGGGGTGCCGCGTACCCGGGTCCATGACCCGTTCCACGTGAAACCGCCCGGTCCGCACGCTGTGCCCCCTCCCGACCTGTCACCCCCGACGAGACCGAGTCGCTACGTGGTATTGACCCTTCACCAACGACCCAGGGATCAACAAGCTCTGACGGAACGACTTCGCCATAAGATGTTATAATACATGTATTTATGATAGTCGTACTTCCGGAGCCCTTCCTGCTGCGCTGGAAACACGCAACGCGCCCAATTCCAGTTGTTCCACGTGGAACGCGTTCGATCTGCCAAGGTCACAGGTCCCTTGACCTCCGTAACCGACCGCCTTAGCATCCCACCCGGAACACTGCACTGGATTCCAAAGCACGGAGGCGATCCCCCATGTCAAAGGACCAACGCAGACTTGGCAGGGGCCTTAGCGCCCTGATCCCGGATGCACACATCGCAACCCTCGACGCCGGGCTTCGGACAGGAGCCGGCCCGACATCCCATGAGCCCAATCGACCTCACGTCATCGAGGTCGAGCTCGATCGGGTCAAACCCAATCCGCAACAACCGCGGCGGGCCTTTGACATGCTCACGCTCCATCGGCTGGCCGAGTCGATCAAGGAGCGCGGTACCCTTCAACCGATCCTCGTTCGGCCGTCCGGGGCGAACTACGAACTCGTCGCCGGCGAGCGCCGCCTCCGGGCCGCCAGGATCGCGGGCCTGGCCTCGCTGCCCGCCATCGTCCGGCCGACCGAGGACGCGGAACTCGCCGAACTGGCCCTGATCGAGAACCTGCACCGCGACGACCTGAATCCGCTCGACCGGGCCGAGGCGTATTTAAGTATAAAAGAACGCCTAAATATCTCAAATGAAGACCTGGCCCGCCGCCTCGGCGAAGACCGCTCCACGGTCGCGAATCACCTGCGATTGCTCGACCTGCCGAACGACGTGGCCCAGCGGCTCATCGACGGCGAGTTGACGATGGGGCACGCCCGGGCGCTTTTGGGCCTGTCCAATCCGGCGGTAATATCCCAATGGGCGTCGCGCATCGTCGCGGAGGGCTGGTCCGTCCGCGACACGGAACAGCGAGTGACGGCGCAGCTCGCGGGCCGGGCGACGCCGGCACCGAAATCGAAGCGACCCGCCGTCAGCGATCTGGAAGAACGACTTTCCCGCAGCGTCGGGACGCGGGTGCGGATCATCGAGGGTCGAAAGCGCAACACCGGTCGGATCGTTCTCGAATACTACAGCCTCGACGATTTCGAGCGGATCACCGGCCGACTGGGAGTGGAACTCGAGGAATGACTCGATCCGGCGCCAGCACCGCGAATCGCACCGCCCCGGGCGCTGCGCGCGATGTCTGGGGGCATCTCGTCATCGGCGCGGCATCGTGCGTGCTGACGGTCTCGATCGTCGGCTCGCTCGCCTATATCGCCATTCGCAGCTACCGCAACCGCGAGGACCGCGCGCGGATCCTGCAATTCGTCGGCTCGCTCGAGAATCGCACGGCTGCGGAACTCGACCACGCCGCGCAGGAACTCCGCCGCCGACCGGGCCTGGCGGGGCGCGTGTTGCCGGCTGTCGTGTCGGCCGCGCGACGATCCGGCGTCGAGCGGCGCCAGCTCGGCGCCATTCGGCTCTGCTCGGCGTTCATCGACGATACGCAGGTGCAGGACGCCCTCTTCAAGCTTCGCCTGTCGCTGAACGAGACCATCGCGGGCGAGGCCGTGCGGACGCTCGCCGGCGTACGGCCGGCCGAACGCGCCGCGGAGGTCCTCTCGCGGTGTCTCGATGCGTCGACGCAGGCCGCGATCGACCACGCCTGCGTCGGATTATTGGAACTCGGCGAACCGGGGCTTGCGGCGCTTCGTCCAAAGCTGCCAGAGCTGCCTTCAGAACGCCGGGCGTGGATTGCGGGGCTGATCGCGGCGAAGCGTCCGGCTTCCCCGCTGTTCATTCTTGAGCCGCTCCGGATTGATGCCGATGCGACGGTGCGGACCCGCGCGGTGTTCGCCCTCGGCGGACTGTCGTCCAGCGACGCCATGGCCGCCCTGACCAAGAGCCTCGACGATACGGAGCCGAACGTGCGGTCCGCGGCCGCCCACTGCATCGGTCGCCTCATTGGACAGGATTTCGGTGCCGACGAGCGCGGCGTCGAACGCGCGCGACGGTGGGCGGCGCGACAGGCCCGCGCGAGTGATCGCTGATGCAACCATCGGGCCGGGCAACGTGAGCGTGACCATGCTGGGCGATTTCGTCGTCAATTTCATCTTCCAGGTGCCCTACGTCGGACTGTTCGGCGTCCTGCTGATCGCCGGGCTGGGTGTTCCGCTTCCCGAGGACATCCCGCTCCTGGCCGCCGGATGGATCGTGCATCGCGGTCACGCCGAGCTGATCCCGATGATGGCGGTCGGCCTGCTCGGCGTCCTGACCGGCGATTTCATCATCTTCAGCGCCGGTCGTCGCTACGGCGAGCACATCATCGAGCACCGCTGGCTGCGGCGGATCGCGTCGCCGGCGCTGATCCTCAAGGCCGAGAAGATCTTCGAGCGCCACGGCGAGAAGATCATCTTCGCCGCGCGGTTCATGCCCGGGTTGCGTGCCGTCATGTTCATGGTCGCGGGCATCTTCCGCGTGCGGCCGGTCAAGTTCCTGCTGATCGACGGCGCGGCCGCGATCCTGTCGGTTCCGCTGTGGGTCTGGCTGGGCGCGAAGTTCGGGGAGCACGCCGAGAAGCTGGCGGGCGATGCGCAGCGCGTGGCGTTCGCGGCGCTGGGGATCGCGCTGGCGGGCTGGATCGTGTGGGAGTACATCTCGATTTCTCGCCGGCGGCGGATCGAGGCGGCCGCGAAGCTCGATGCCGCGGAACTGCTGCACAAGGCCGCCGAGGCGGCGGCGCACATGCACCCGGTCGCATCGAAGCCGGAGGCGCCACCGTCCGCGCCGCCGTCGCCGCGCGAGGTGCGGCACGAGACGCCAGGATTTACAGCGCGAGCCGCTGGAGCGTCGGGGCGCGGCAAGCCGATCGAATCGACAGCCGTGCGGCTGGAGCGGACCTGAGTCGTTTCGGGCAGCATGTGTCGCGCGACCCGCCGCCCGCGGACAAGGACGTCGCACCCGTTTGAACGAGTACCAGATCCATCGGAGTCAGGGGCGTTGCGAGGCGTGCGGCCGCGCGCTGGAGGCCGGCGCGGAGTTGTACAGTGCGGTGCTCTGCGAAAAGGAGACGTTCCTGCGCCGCGATTATTGCGCCGACTGCTGGGGCGGTCCGCCGGACGGCGCGCTTGGCAGCTTCAAGACGCGCGTCGCGTCGAAGCCCGGGAAGCGCCGCGTGCTGGTGGATGACGAGGTGCTGATGTCGTTCTTCCTGCGGCTCGAAGACACGGAGGACTCGGCGCGGGCCGACTTCCGCTTCGTGCTGATGCTGATCCTTCTGCGCCGGCGGCTGCTCAAGTACGATCGGACCCTGCGTCGCGACGGCGCCGAGTTCTGGGTCGTGCGCGAGGTCGGCGGCGCCGCCACGCACGAGGTTCGCAATCCGCAGCTCGACGAGGCGCGAATCACCCTGCTGACGAGCGAACTGAATGCCATTCTGCAACAGCATGTCGCGGGCGACGACGGCGGCACCGAGTCCGTTCCGGCCGGCGAATCGACACCGGGTTGAACGCGCGGTCGCGATCCTCGCGTTCGCCTGCGGCGCGATCAGCGGTTGTCCGCCGCCGCAGCCGGCGCGACCTCCGACCCCGCCGCGCGACAGCGCTGAGATCGTCTCGCTCATCAACGACAACAACCGGCGGATCGACCGCCCGCTCTATTCGCCGGCGGTGCGCGTCGCCGCACACTTCCGCGACGAGCGTGGCCGGCCGCACGACTTCAACTTTGACGGCACGTTGCTGGTGCGCAAGCCGCGCGAGTTGCGGCTCGATCTGCGCCACCCGCTGGGCGAGCCGGTCATGGGCGTCGGCTCGAACGACGACGACTTCTGGGCGTGGGTGAAGCCCGAACTGTCCACGTTCTGGTGGGGCCGGCATCGCCACGTCGGCAAGACGTGCGCCGATCCGATCCCGCTGCGGCCGGAGCAACTGCTCGAGACGCTCGGCATTCACGTGCTGCCGACCGGCGACGCCGAACTGGTCGGCCCGGCGCGGATGTACGGCAACGAGTTCGATCGGCTGCTTTACCTGCGCCGCGACGAGGACGGGCGCTTTCGCCTCGATCGCGAGTACTGGATCGAGCGACGCCCGCCGCATCTCGTCCGCGTGATCCTGTTCCGCGATGCGTACGGTCGGCGTGCGGTCAACGCCTGGCTGGGCGACTATCGTCCGGCGTGGGACGGCGGTCCGCTCGTTGCGCACGAGGTCAGCGTCTTCTGGCCGGAGGATGACGGGAGATTGTCGATGTCGGTGTCGAGGTTCACGGTCCCGTCGCGGATCAGTCCGCGGGCGTTCGCGCGCCCCGAGGCGTCGGCCCTGGGCCTGACGCGCCAGCGGCAGGTCGACGAGACGTGCGACACCATTGAGCGCGTCGAGTCGATCTCGGCGTCCGCGCCGGCGACGCAGGCGGCGACGCAACCGGAATCGGGGGACTAGCGACCGATGAGACGGAGCGGACCGCATTCCACCGCGCGGCAAACGCGTCGCGCTTCGGCCATCGGCGGCGCGTTTCGCATCGGGGCGATCTCGATGTTCATCGGCGCCGGCGCGTTCGCGTCCGCGCCGGCGGGCGTCGCCGACGTCGAATTCCGGCGACAGCCCTACTTCGTCGCCGGCAACGACACTTCCGTCTGGATCGCGCTGGTCGGCGAGCGCGACGGCCAGTCGATCGTCCGCCTGATGTACGGCGACGACGTCGCGCCGACGGTCTTCACGTCGCCGACGCTGCCCGACCGATTCGGCGAGTTGCAGGCGCTCGCAGCCACCGAGGAAAACGCGGTGCTCGTGTACGCAGACGGCACCATCGAGGCACAGTCATTCCTGCGGAGCGAGATCCGACCGGTCTGGCCCGCCGTTCGGCCGCCGATGGCGGTCTGCGGAGACGCGGTCGGTCCGGACGTGTACGCGCTTGCGGACGGAGAATCGGTGCGATTGGCCCGGCCGCCGACGACGACCGCGACCCGTCCGACGACGAAGGGGGCGGCGACGACGCAGGCGTGGGTGACGGTTCCGCGCGGACCGGTGGTGCTGCGGCTTCGGCATCGACGGTGGGACTACGTCGCGGCGCTGCCCGAATCGCTGCGCGGCGCGGGCCGCTGGCGGATCGCGGCCCGCGGCGGCCGCGTCGACGCATACGGGCTGCGCGAAGGCTCGGGCGGCATCGAGGACGTGCGGTGCGCATCGTTGCTCGACGGGAACTGGAGCGAGGCGCAGCGCGTCGCGCCCTCTGCCGGCTCCGGCCGCGAAGGGTCGTGCGCGGCACTGTGGGTGTCGGCCGATCCGCACGGTCCGCTGGTCGTCCGCGCCGAGGCGATCGGATCGGATGCGCGGACTTGTCGCCTGCAGGTGATGTGGCGGAAGGAGCAGACGTGGTACGCGAGCGAACCGCTCCGCGACGACGAGGGCGAACTTCGCGTCGATCCGCGGCGGCTCGCGGCTGCGGTCGGCCGCAAGGCGCTTCACCTTGTGCGGCGCGACGACGATGGGACGATCCGCGTGGGGCTGTCGGCGCTGGACGGCGATCGCACGGTGCGCTGGTGCGCGGTGCGGAACATCCGGAACGACGTGAGCCTGACTCCGCGGCCGGGGTATCTCGAGTTCATCGAGGCCGGCGCGATCCTGTTCGTTCTGTCGCTGATCGTCTGGAGCCGTCAGGCGAGCCTGACCACGCCGGTGCGACTTCCGCCCGGGCTGGAGATCGCACCGCTGTGGCGCCGCGCACTGGGGATGGTGATCGATCTGCTGCCGGCGTGCCTGGTGACGCTGCCGCTGTGGATCGAGCCCCTGTCGGATGTGACGTGGTTGATGCCGCGGCTGGAGCAGGAGCTGGCGCAGCGGTTCTTCGCGACGCGCACGATGGCGCCGACGTACATCACGCTGACGTTCCACGCGCTGTACTGCTTCGGCTGGGAGTACGCGCTGGGGACGACGCCCGGCAAGCACCTGCTGGGCTGCCGCGTCTACAGCGAAGCGGGCGAGTCGCCCGGCGTGTCGCAACTGCTGCTGCGCAGCGCGCTGCGCGTGGCGGAGCTGGGCATCTCGCTGGTCGGCATCTCCAGCCTCTTCATGATGGTCGTCATCTCGCGCAACCGGCAGCGGATCGGCGATGCGATGGCGGGCACGCTGGTGATCCACGGCATCGCGCCCGTGGCGCGGCCGGTGGCCCGGCCAGTCGGGACCCGGGGCGCGGCGTCCGTAGAGGATTCGGAGGACGAGGCGGAGTCTTGGCGGGAACCGTAACCTGGTACTCAGGCCTCGTCGCGCGGCAATCGCATGATGCGACTGTCGGCGCGGTCGGGCGCGACGACCGGGAGTCGCTCGTCCTCGTCGGCCACCGGCGCCGGCGCAGTCTTCACGACGCGCGGGCGGTAGATCAGCATCAGGTTTCGGACATAAATCGCGATGTTGAGCGTCTGGCCGAGAATGAAGACCGGATCGACACGGTGGATGGCGTAGATCGCCAGCAGCGTCGTGCCGAGGAGCGACAGGTACCAGAAAACGACGGGGACGTAGCTTTCGCCACGTCGCTCGGACGCGAACCACTGCACAATGAACCGGGACGCGAAAACGCCCTGCGCAAGGAAACCGAAGAGGATCCACGGATCGGCGAGCGACTTGAGCGCATCGGTGTAGTTGATCTTTCCCGCGGCGAGCATCAGGGGCAGTACGTCGCAATCTGAAGACATGGATTCCTCCGACGAAGGCGAGAGATCGATGGCCTACTTCAATCCGGCCGATCGCGTCGCCGGCCCGGCCGATGGACAGAGTGTATCGAATTGCTGAAGCAGGGCGTGGTGATCGGTGGTGTCGAATCCGAAAGAGAGCATTTCCCGGCGGGCGTCGGCCGGAGACCAGCCCTGCCGGCGAACGCGGTAAAGGGCACAGAGCAGGCCGGTACGGTGGCGCCCCGCGGCGCAATGAACGAGGACGGGGCGGCTGCCGGGATCATCCACGAGGCGGAAGAACGCGTCTATCTGGTTTGTCGTCAGAGGTTTACGGCTCTGGATTGGGATCGGGACAGGGCGGATGCCCTCGGCCTTCGCCTGTTCGCATTCCTCCGCCACGCGGGGCGATTCATCGCGTAGAATGAGGACCGTTCGCACGCCGAAATCTTCCCGCACGCGGCGGAGGGCCGAGCGACCGGGCTGCGCCGAGCGATAGAGGATTCCGTCATCGACCACGGCGAAGCGCTTCGGCAGCCCGCCGGAGAAGGCGGCGTAGAATCCGCCCGCCGCGCCGCCGACAACGAACACGACGGCGACGATCCACCTGGCGCGTTGGGAACGGGCTCGGGGCGTGTGAAGAGATTCATCCATGTTTTCGTCAATGCCGGGCCGATGGCAAGGCGAGACGACTACACTAAGCGAGACGACCGAGTCAGGCAATCGGTCCGATCCATCCGGCGACGCAAGAGCGCATCGTCGCGGGTGGGCGCGGGTAACCTGATGACGATCCGGAGACCGGAGATGGGAAGCCGAGTTCGCGTGGCGGTACTGCTGGCGCTATGCGCGGCGGCGGCGTCGGGGTGCTGGCTCGCGCCGTCGGACGCACTGCTGAATCCGGATGGAGCGCCCGCGACACTGACGACGCTCTTTCCCGGGCTGATGATCGTCGAGGGGACGATCAACGGGAACGCCGCGCGGATTCTCATCGACACCGGTTCGCCGTTCGGTGTGACGAGCGCGGCGCATGTGGGGCAGTACGGCCTGACGCCGTCGGCGTTCAATCCGTTCGATGGACAGAACGCGGCATCGGATGCGTGCTCGGGCGATCTGCCGGCCGGGCCGTTCCTGTTTTCGGCGGCGCAAGTGATCCTGGGCGGCTTCGAGTTCGCGAATTCCCCGTTCATCGTGGTGGATCGGTTTCCGCCGGAATTGAACGAGTTGCAGGTCGACGCCGTGCTCGGGGCGTCGATGATGAACCAGCTCGACTGGGAGATCACCGACGGCGGGCAGACGCTGAAGCTGTACTCGGCCGGGACGTTCGAGCGACCGGCGACGGCGATTGATCTTCTGATCGTGGACATCAACCTGCCGCTGTGGGGCGTTCGGATTGCGACGATTGCGCTGACGGGCGGCTTCCGCGATGGCGCGCCGCTTCCGCTGATCCTCGACACGGCGTACTCGGGGAAGATCGCGACGACGAATCAGGTCGCGACGCTGAACGGGCTGGATGATCCATCGCTGCCGAGCACGGTGCTGCCGGTCGCGTCGTGGTCGTCGGTCTGTCTCGGTCGGTCGGTGCGGTTTCCGGATTCGCGGCTCGGCGAGCGGACGTTCGCGAACCTGCGGATCGACGTGCTGCCGACGCAGGGCGGACTGTCGGACAGCTACTACGGCCTCGTGGGCTGGACGCTGCTGGCGGCGCATCACACGCGCTGTTCGCCGCGCGGCGGGTGGATCGATCTCGAGGAGACGCCGGACACGGCCGCGGCGCTGGCGGCGAAGCTGCCAGACTTCGGCTTCGTGCCGCTGCGGCGAGAGGACGGACGGCTCGAGGTGCGACTCGTGATCGAGGGATCGACGGCGCAGCAGGCGGGACTGCTCGTGGGCGACATCATCGAGCGGATCGACGGGGTGAGCGTGGTGGGGGTCTCGCTGTTCCAGTTGTTGCCGCTCGCGCCGATGCCGGGGCAGGCGCTGACGCTCGACATCGTGCGATTGAACGGCGTGCCGGTGACGATCCCGGTCACGGCGGCCGAAGGCATCTGACGTCATTCCGTCGCGACGATGGATTCCTCGCGTCGCGAAATCAGCAGATAAACGAAGAACAACCCGCCCAGCAGGTTGGTGACAACGCCGACGGGGATCTGCAGCGGTGACTGGCGCAACCAGTGCAGCAGGTTCGCGGCGAGCACGTCGCACCAGGGCAGAAAGATCGCACCGGCCATGGCGGCGGCGGGGAGCAACCGTCGATGAGTCGGTCCGGCCAGGGCGCGGACCATGTGCGGGATCATCAGCCCCACGAAGGCGATGGGGCCGCACTGCGCGACGACGGACGCCGTCATCATCGACGCGGCGAGGAAGGCGGCGTCGCGAACGCGCGTGACATGCACGCCCCGACCGGCGGCCCAAAGCTCACCCATCATGAGCAGATCGAGCGCGGCGTGGACGTACCAGAGGATCGCCGCGCCGATCAGGACGAGCGGCAGGGCCTCGAGCACGCCGGTGATGCCGGACTTGTCGACCGAGCCCATGAGCCAGCGGACGATCTGGTTGGTGATCGGTTCGGCGGAGAGGAACTGCATCAGAAGGATGACGGCGGCGCAAAGGAAGCCGATGGAGACGCCGCCGAGCAAGAGCGTATTGGTCGAGGTCCCCGCGCGGAGTCGGGCGATGGCGAAGACGAGCAGCGCGGAGCCCATCGCGCCGGCGAATGCGAGGATCGTCAGCGTGGGAATGAACCCGAGCAGAAGGCCGGTCCAGCCGAGTCGAAAGCCGATCGCCGCACCGAGTGAGGCGCCGCTCGCGACGCCGAGCGTGAACGGTTCAGCGAGCGGATTGCGGAAGACGGCCTGAAAGGCGCAGCCCGCGACGGCGAGCGTCGCGCCCGCGAGCGCGGCCATGGCGACGCGCGGCACGCGCAGTCGCCAGAAGATCTCGCCGCCGACGGTCAGCGCGTCGGAGCGAATGCTTGCGACGTCGGATGCGCGGACATCTGCGCGGCCGATGAACGGCGCCGCGACCAGCGTCGCGGCGAGCAGTCCGCCGAGCGTCAGGAACAGGATATTCGCGCGGCCGGTCTGCATGGTCGCTCAAAACGCCGGGGACACGTAGGGATTGCCGCCGCTCTGCGCGCCGGTCAGGACGAACGACGTGTCGAAGACGTCGCTCAACCGCTCGGGACACAGGAGGTCGGCGAGCGGCCCGTGGAACCGGCAACGTCCGTCGCGCAGCGCGAGGACGTCTCCGCCGAGCGCGGCGGCGACGTTCAAGTCGTGGCAGATGACGATCAGCGCCCGGCCGCGCGCGACGTGTTCGCGCAGCAGTCGCACGAGACCGGTGAGATAGCGCGGGTCGAGCGCATGCGTCGGCTCGTCGAGGAGCAGGTAGTCGGTGCGCTGCACGAAGGCCGCGGCAAGGAGGACTTTTTGCCGCTCGCCGACCGACAGCGACGCGAGCGCGCGACGATCGAGCGCGGTGATTTCGCAGGCGTCCATTTCTTCGCGAACGATCCGGTCGTCGTCATCGGACGATCCGGCCAGCGGGTGTCGGTGGGCGAAGCGCGCCGAGTCGAGGACGTCGCGGACGCGGAAGCCGGCGAATCCATCAAAGGTCTGCGGCACGTAGGCGATGCGGCGCCCGACCGCCCGACGCGACATCGAGCGGATTGAACGGCCGTCGAGTCGCACGTGGCCGGTCGCGGGCGGCAGGTACCCGCACAGCGCCAGCATGAGCGTGCTCTTTCCGGCGCCGTTCGGGCCGACGATGTTGAGGACGCGCCCGGGCTCGACACCGAGCGAAACATCCTGCACGACGGTGCGCCGGCCGCGCGTGACACTGAGATGTTCAGCCTCGATCGGCATCGGCGTCAGCGACCCGCGCGGGACGAGTCATCCTCCGAGTTGAGAAGCACGGCGAGCTGCTCGAGCGTCTGGACGAATCGCGGACCGGGCACGACGTGCTGCGCGCCGTGCAGCGTGAAGATCCGACGGTGACGAACCGCGGCGAGGTCGCCGATCGTCGCCCACGCGGCTGCGGGATCGACCGCGATGTCGGGAGGCTCGCCGGCGAGGCCGCGGAATTCGATGATGACGTCGGGGTCGGTCGCGCGGACCTGCTCGAGTGAGATTTCGGCGTAGGCGCGATCAAGGTCGTCCGGAACGGCGACGTGGTGAAGTCGCGCGACGAGCGTTCCAAGGTACGACTTCGGCCCGGCGACCCACGGCGGCGGCATCGGGAACCGGCTGGCGGTGATGCAGAGCAGCACGCGCAGCGGCCGGCGTGGGCGGCGACGCTGGGCGATCGCCGCGATGCGGCCGCGGAGATCGCGTTCGAGCGCTTCGGCCCGCGACTCGACGCCGCATCGGCGACCGATCGTGCGGATGCACGTGAAAACGTCTTCGAGCGTGTCGTTCGGGAGCGCCAGGTATCGGATGCCGGCGGCGTCGAGGAATCCGCGGAGATCGCGGCCGGTGGCGGGGACGATCACGAGGTCGGGCCGAAGGAGGAGGAGGCGCTCGAGATTGGGGTCGAGAAGCGCTCCAACATCAGCAATATCAATGACTTGTGGCGGATAGTCGCAGTACGAGGTTCGGCCGACGAGGCGTGGTCCGAGGCCGACGGCAAAGCAGGTCTCGGTGAGGTTGGGGGCCATGCTGACGATCCGCACGGGGCTGACGGACGGCGCGATCGGCGGCGCCGCGCGGTCTGCGAGCCGCGCGCGGGCCAATCCGGTTGCGCCGGTCAGTGCGGCCACGACGACGATCAGCAGGACGGACCTCCACATTGCGACGCGATTGTCGAGACGCGAAGCGCGACTGTCAAAACGGGGTGGTGCGTAGGCGGGCATGTTGCGGCCGGCGGTCCCGCGCGCTATACCCCGCGCGTGGCGACTCCACGCGTACTCATCCTGCGTGCGGCGGGCATCAACTGCGACGAAGAGACGGAGCACGCGTGGCGCCTGGCCGGGGCCGAGCCGGAGCGGATCCACATCAACCGCATCCTGGAACGTCCGCGGCGGTTGCTCGACTATCAGGTCGTGACCCTGCCGGGGGGATTCAGCTACGGCGACGACATCGCGTCGGGCAAGATCCTGGCCACGCAGCTGCGGCTGCACCTGATGACGGTGCTGGAGGAGTTCGTCGGGCGGGATGGACTGCTGATCGGGATCTGCAACGGGTTCCAGGTGCTGGTAAAGGCAGGGCTTCTACCGGGGGCCGGGCTGCCGCGGGCGACGGTGACGTACAACGATTCGGGGCATTTCGAGGCGCGGTGGGTGACGATGCGCGCGGAGTCGTCTTCGTGCGTGATGGTCGAAGCGGGTGAGGTGCTGTCGATGCCGGTGGCGCACGGTGAGGGAAAGGTGATCGTCGAGCGCCGGGCGGACGGGGACGCGCTGGCAATACTGAAAACGGCGGGCTGCGTCGCGCTGCGGTACATCAACCCCTCGGGCGGGCCGGCGGGCTATCCGTTCAATCCGAACGGCAGCGAGGGCGACATTGCGGGGCTGTGCGATCGCAGCGGACGGGTGTTCGGACTCATGCCGCATCCCGAACGATTCCACGATCGCCTGCAGCGCGCCGGCGCCGACCGCGATCTCAATGCTGATAACGATGGCCTGCGGATCTTCCGCCGCGCGGTGCGATACTTCGCTTGATCGCGCTTCGTCCGCGACCCTTCCGGCCCGGTCACTTCGGCTGCACTGAAAGTCGCACGACGACGATAACCTCACTGTTTCAGGAGGCTTCTCTCGCCGACTCTTGCAGCAAGGACCATGCGCATGACTCGACACGGACCCGGTGCGGTGCGCCGCGCGCCAGCGCGCGGCCGGTGGCGTCGCGGCACGATCGGCCTGGCCGCGCTCCTCGCGACGGCCCTCTTGGCGGCGGGTTGCTCACAGCCGGCGCCGTTCGCGATCAAGGATCGCTCGCCCAAGAAGGACCGGGCCGAGCCGTGGGACCCGCCCAACACCTATCCCGAGTGGGCGTACGACGCGCCCTCGAGCATGAAGCCGGCCGCGGACCTGACACCCGTACCGCGCGCGCGGCCCGAAGATCCGCTGCACTACTTCACGAACAAGCGACTGGTCCCGATCCGCCAGCCGGGCGGCTACAACTCCGAGGAGTTGCCGCGGATGGCGATCTGGTGGACGGACAACAACGGGTTCCAGTGGAACAAGGGCGGCTACTTCGGCCAGAACCAGCCGTACTTCTGGTTCGACGCGCCCGCCGACGGCGACTACGGGATTCGCTTCGTCGGTCCCGGACAGGAGCCGGCCACGCTTCCGGTCGCCGCGCCGGAGCGCGTCTATCACGTCGACACGATGCTGCCGGACGTCCAGCTCGTCGTGGAGCCGAACCAGGCCCTCTACGAGCCGGGGCAGACGGTGACGCTGCACTGGACGGCGCACGATTTCCACCTGCGTGAGACGCCGGTCGAGATCGGCATGTCGCTTGACGCGTCGGCGGAGTCGCCGAAGTGGACGGTGTTGCAGAAGGAACTGCTCGCGGAGGGATCGTACAGCTACACGGTCCCGGACGAAGCGCTCGATCACGGCATCGTCTTCCGCGTCGCGGCGGAGGACCGCGCGGGCAACGTCGGGATGAACTTCTCCCACGTGCTCCAGGTTGTGCAGGACGCGACGGCCGCGCAGCCGTTCGCCGGCGAGGCGATGCAGGGCGCGGCCGAGGAGGACCTGACGGCGCTCGAAGGCATCGAAGAGCCGGCCGCCGAGGGCGCGATCCCCGAGGACACGCCGGTCTCGCAAAAGGACTCGGAGCCGGCGACCGAGATCGAGATCGACCTGTCGGAGATCGAGGCGGGCGCGCCGCAGGGCTCGTCGATCCCGGAGGAACGTGGCGTCGATCCGACGTTGCCGGACATCGATGAATCGCTGATCGAACCGAAGTCGCGGACCGCACCGCAGCGCCCGGACCTGATCGATTTCGACGTGCTGTTCTCGAACGAGGTCGAACCAGATGAGTCGGTGGCCCAGCGACCGGCGGACCGCGCCACGCGTCCGGACGGGACGCATGCGCCGCGACGCAACCAGACACCGGACGCGGCGGAGCGAGCCGACGCCGCGTCCGAGCGGATCACGCCGCCGGTGATCCAGCGCGCCACGGTGGGTGAGGACGGCGCGGAATCGCCCAAGCGCTCGAAGTCGGGCAAGGGCCGCGCGCGTCGACCGGTCTCGCCGGGCGCGGACTCGCGGGCGATCCAGCGCCTGCCCCTGCCGGGACTTGTGGCGCCGCTGCCCGGAACCGTCGACTGGGACGAGTACGCGATCGACGACGACCGGCCGTGGATGGTGCTCGACCGGACACGTGCGAAGGACAACCCGGTGGTGTGGTTGTTACCGCGACCGGCGTTCATGGATGACACGTTCGGGTTGTTCGAGATGCAGTACCTGTCGGACAATCCGGAGATGATCCCGGCCGGTCCGGGCGCGAGCAGCAATCGCCCGTACGCGGGCATCGTCGAGTTCAGCGACGAGCCGATGGGGGCGATTCCGAACCGCGCGAAGTAGCGCCGGCCTGGCGCCGCATCGCTGCGTTCGAAGGAACACCGCGGGGGGAGGATGCGCGCGCGGCATCAAGCCGTTTTCTCGAACATCATCACGAGCTGATCGCCCCAGCGGCTCTCGCGGCGGGCGAGCGCGGCCGCGAGCCATCGAAACGGCGGGGGCAGCCGCCGGAGCAGACCGAAGCTGCATACCTGAAACGCGAGGCGCAACGTCCACAGCGCGCGAAACGCAGGATAGTACGCCGTCCACGCGAGCAGGCGAAGCGACGACGGCGCGAGCGCGAGGATCTCCTCGCAGGCGTAGTGCCGATGCCACGGCTCTTCGCGCACGGAGAAGTCGGCGATCATGCCCTGCTCGGAACGCCGCGCATCGCCGAAGCGCTTCTCGTAGTAGCTCCGCTGCCTCAGCACGGTGCGATGGATGAACCGATGCACCGCCGGTGCGAGAAACTTGAAGTTCCCGGGATCGAGAAACGTCAGCAGTCCCTTGTGCGGCGTCGTCAGAAGCAGGCGACCGCCTGGCGCGAGCACCCGCGCCAGCTCGGCAAGGACGGCGCGTTCATCGTCGACGTGTTCGATGACTTCGAGGATGCAGATCGTGTCAAAGGTGTTGTCCGGAAAGGGCAGCGGCCGGCCGGGCTCGATGTGCTGCACGCTGACGCGGGGGATCTTCGCGGCGACGGGGACCTTCTCGCGATCGATCTCGACACCGTGGCACGCGTCGCAGCGCGGCGCGACATATCGGAGGAACCCGCCGGAGCCGCAGCCATAGTCGAGGAATCGTCGGAGCGGGAAGTTGAGCCACGCATTGGCATACTCGTACCAGACGTGGGTGTGATCCGGCGAAATCGGGGGGAGCTGTTGCAGCGTCGGACGTTGGAATGGCGGCAGCATGCAGACGCGTCCGGCGAGCGCGGCCGGGAGCCGGCGTGACGATCGATGACACCTCGTCGGCCCGCGTGAGCCGGTCGCGCCGGGCGGCGAATCGGCGAAATGATAGCAGCTCGTATCCGCTTGCGTCAAACGGAGTTACGCGCCGACAAGAGCCCGGTGACGGCCGGGCGAGATTTTCACCCGGCTCTCTGACGAGACGACTGCGCTTCTGAGATCGGCGGAGCATTCCGCCCTGAAAGGAGCAGCAGCATGTTCGGGGACATTTGCATTCAGACCGGGCGATGGTCCGCGTCGCGTCTCTTCAGCGCGGCGATCGTGTCCGCCGCGGCGCTCGCCCCGACCGCGCAGGGCCAGAGCATCAACTGGAATTGGATGGGTGGTTCGCCCCACTGGAGCATCGCCACGAACTGGAATCCGATCGATGTACCGGATGCGCTGAACGAGACGGCCACGATCGGCATGGCAGGGACGTACACCGTCGAGCTGAACATCTCGCCGACGATCCAGCACGTGCTCATTACAAACTCGTCGGCCACCTTGGACTTCTGGAGTGGCCGGACGCTAACCGTCACCGAGTGGAACGGCGTGACGAACTACGGGACGATCCTCGGCGACCACCTGTCGTCGATCGTCGGCACGGTGATCAATCATGGGACGTACGAGAACACGACCGGCGTCGGCTGGATCCTCGGCCCGGTGACGAACGAGGCCGTCGCGCCGGCGGGCATCCGCATCAAGGGCCCGTCGAGCCTGGAGCTGTACGGCCCGACGATTACGAACAACGGCACGATTCATATCAACTACAACGGTTTCGTCGGCGTTGACCCGACGTACCTGCATTTCAAGGCCAATGCGCTGCTCGACGGCACGGGCGAGTTGATCATGGGCCGGGGCGCCCGACTGACGACCGCGCCGAGCGTGACGCTCACCCAGGGCGCCGGCCACACGATCCGCGGCAAGGGCACGCTCGGGGCAAGACTGGTCAACGACGGCATCGTTCGCGCGGATGATCCGGCGTTCCTGCTGCTGCTCGATGGCGAGCCGAAGACGAACAACGGGACAATCCAGGCCGATGCCGGCTGCCAGCTCGACTTCTTCGGCATGTACAACATCGCGCAGGACGAAGACGGCCAGATCGTGGCCGACGGCGGCACGGTGAACTTCAAAAGCCCGATGGCCGGCTCACCCATCATCGTGACGGGCGGAACGATCGCGTCGCTGAACGGCGGCATGGTGCACGCGGCCGCGGGCGATACGAAGCTCATCGATGCGACGGTGTACATCGGCATGGACGTCGATGCGGGCGCTTCGCTGCTCGTCGGCGGAAGCGGGCTGAACAACATCGCGTACATCCGCGTCAATCCGACCGCCACGCCGTCGTTCACGCACGTCGTGTTCAACGAGGACGCCGAACTGAGCGGCCCGGGAGAGGTGATTCTCGGCGACGTGGTCTACGCGCGGCTCTTCGTCGATGCCGGTTTCGTCGCCACGAACGGCGTCAACCACACGATTCGGGGCAACGGGCTGCTCCGCGGCAGCTTCCTGAATAGCGGAACGGTCGCCCCGGGCGAGTCGGTCGGCGTTCTCGACTCGCTCTCGCCGACGACGTTTACGCAGAGCGCCAGCGGCGTGCTCGAGGTCGAGGTGGCCGGAACGAGTCCGTCGGAATACGACCGCATGACCGGCGCCGCGGCCTTCGTGCTCGACGGCACGCTGCGCGTGTCGGTCGTGCCGCCGTACGAGCCGCAGCTCGGGCACTCGTTCACGATCATCAGCGGCAGCGGCGTAAGCGGGACGTTTGCGTCGATCGACGGTCCGCCGCCGGGACCGGGGCTCGACTGGGCTTTGTCGTACACGTCGACGACGGTCGTGCTGAGCGTCGTCCCGTGCGCGCTGGACATCACGGAGCATCCGCAGTCGCAGACCGTCTGCCGTGGAAAGCAAGTCACGCTCAGCGTGACCGCGACCGGCGCGACGGGTTACCAGTGGCGCTACGGCGGCGAGAACATCGACGGCGCGGCTGGCCCGACGTACTTCATCTCGTACGCCCTGCCGTCGCACAGCGGCAACTACGACGTCGTCGTCACGAGCCCGTGCGGAACGATGACGAGCGCCAACGCGAGCCTCGTCGTGCTGACCGGCGGAAGCGGCGACACGACCGGCGACGGCTCGTTCAACGGCGCGGACGTGCAGGGCGTGGTCGATGCCATCATCTCGGGCGGACCGGTCGATGCCGCGTACTGCGCGGCGGACCTGAACGGCGACGGAACGGTGAACCTGATCGACGCGCAGGCCATGACCGACCTGCTGCTTCTCGGGCTGTAGCTGCTCGTCCGGCGGCGGCAAAGCGGGGTCGAGGTCGCCGGGCGCGGCCTCGGTCCTGCCTCCGCAGGTCTACTCGGCGGTGGCGGCGACTTCGCGGAGCAATCCCGGTGGGACTTCCATCGTCTTGCGACATTTGGGGTAGTTCGAGCAGCCGAGGAATCGGCCGGTCTTGCCCATTCGCAGGACCATCTTCTCACCGCAGTCGGGGCAGGAGACGTCGGTGGGGATCGGCTTGGGTCGCGGCGCGGCCGGCGCTTCCTGCTCGGCGCGCTTCTTGGCCTCGCCGCGGAGATTGGCGGTGAAGCGGCACTTACTGCAACCAAAGAACGCGCCGAAGCGGCCGTTCTTGATCGACACCTCCCCGCCGCAATCGGGACACCGGAGCGCGCCCTGCGGCCAAGACTCGACGACGGGACGGCCGGTGCGGGTCCAGGCGAATCCCTCGGGCGGCGGCCCAAGCGTGGCGGGATCGACGCGTTCGCGCTTGGCGGCACCGCGCGCGCCGTTCGAGCGGGCGCTTCGGCCGTTGCGCGCTGCGCCGGAATCGGACGGCGGCGTGGGCGCGTTTCCGGAGGCGGCCAGAGCGCGGAGCTCTTCGAGCTTGTCCATCGGCTTGGCGTTTCGACAGCGCGGAAAGCCCGAGCAGGAGAGAAACGGTCCTCGGCGGCTCTTGCGTATCACCATCGGCCGGCCGCACTTGTCGCACGGGACGCCGGCATCCTCGGGCTTGGGCCGCTCGACGTAGACGCCCGGGGGCATGGGGCGCGTGGCCTTGCAGTTCGGATACTTCGTGCAACTGAGGAAGGCGCGGCCGCGGGCGAACTTCACCTGCATCGGCGAGCTGCAGTCGGGGCAGGTTTCGCGGATTTCGTCGGCGCCGATCTTGCGCAGCGGCTTGCCCGACTCATCGCACGGCCGGGTGTTGGAACAATCCGGGTAGCCCGTGCAGCCGAGGAACGGCCCGCGGCGGCTCTTGCGGACCTGCATGCGCCGGCCGCACAACTCGCAGGGTTGTTCGGCGTAGACCGGCTCGATGGGCTTGCCATCGCGGTCGACGTCCTTGGCGTTGGTGCAGTCGGGGTAGCCGGTGCAGGCAAGGAAGCGGCCCTGTCGGCCGAAGCGGTAGACCATTTCCTTGCCGCAGAGGTCGCACGTGTAGGGGCTGGGTTCGGCGCGGACGGCTTGCATCTCCTGATGGGCGCGGCCGAGCGATTCTTTGAACGGGTCGTAGAACTCGTGCAGGACGTGGATCCAGTCCAGGTGCGCTTCCTCGATCTTGTCGAGTTCGTCCTCCATGTAGCTCGTGAAGCGCACGTCCATGACCTTGGGGAAATGTTCGACGAGCTTTCGCGTGACGAGTTCGCCGCGCGCCGTCGGGTAGAAGCGGCGGTCGAGCTGCTCGACATAGCCGCGACTCTGGATCGTCTCGATGATGGAGGCGTACGTGCTCGGGCGGCCGATGCCCTGCGCTTCGAGTTCCTTGACCAGCGTCGCTTCGGAAAAGCGCGCCGGTGGTTGCGTGAAACGCTGCGTCGCGGCGATGTCGAACGGCGCGACGGGCTGCCGCTCCGAGAGCGCCGGCAACCGCTGCTCATCGCTGGACTTCGGCACGCCGAGCACCTTGTAAAAGCCGTCGAAGACGAGCACGCGCCCGGCGGACTTGAAAATCGCACGCTGGGCGCCGGCCTCGGCGAGGATGCGCACCATCGTCGTATCCCATTCGGCCGGAGTCATCTGGCAGGCGACGAAGCGATTCCAGATGAGCGTGTAGAGTTTGAGCTGCTCTTCGGAGAGATGTCCGGCGAGCGCCTCGGGCGTTCGCGTCACGTTCGTGGGACGGATGGCCTCGTGGGCTTCCTGCGCGCGCTCGGCGCTTCCGTAGCGGTTGGGCTTGTCCGGACAGTATCGCGGGCCGAAGCGTGATTGAATGAAATCGCGCACCGCGTGCACGGACTCGGCCGAGAGATTGGTCGAGTCGGTTCGCATATAGGTGATCAGACCGACCGGGCCGGCGCCGTCCTTCAGGTCAATGCCTTCGTAGAGCGCCTGCGCGATCTTCATCGTCCGCGCCGTGGCGAACCGGAGCTGGTTGGCGGCGACCTGTTGCAGGCTGGCGGTCGTAAACGGCGCGGACGGGCGCGACGTGGTGCGCCGGGTCTCGATCGCATCGACACGGCAGCGGGGGGCCTTCGCCGGATCGAACCGGCCGACGAGCCGAATCTTCCTCAGCCCGAGGCGAGCGTACTCGCCCCACGCCGCGGTCTCGGTCTTCTCGATCGCCAGGCCGAGCGCCTCGACGATGCGCCGGGCCTCGTCGACGGCGGATGCGAACATTTTCTCGGCGGGTTGCTTGCGATCGATGCGGCCTTCGGGCTTGAACGGCTTGCCGTCGACCTCGATCAGCTCGGCGCGGAACGCGTTGCGATCGGCGAGCCAGGCGAGCTGGTCCTTCTGCGAGACGCCGTCGCCGCCGTTGGAACCGAGCAAGTCGCGCCACGGATTCTGAAGCGCGGCGGCCTTCGCGACATCGGGCGTGAAGACGCCTTCGATGGTCCAGTACTCCTGCGGCTCGAAGCGGCGGATCTCGTCTTCGCGCTCCACGATCAGCCGGACGGCGACGGACTGAACGCGCCCGGCCGACAGGCCCTTCGCGACCTTCTTCCACAGCAGCGGCGAAAGTTCGTATCCGACGACGCGGTCGAGGATGCGCCGCGCCTGCTGCGCGTTGACCTTGTCGATGTCGATCTCGTGCGGCTTCTGGAACGCGTCGTGGATGGCAGTCTCGGTGATCTCATTGAAGATGACGCGGCGCGTCTTTTCCGGCGGCAGCTCGAGGGCGGCGGCGAGGTGCCAGGCGATGGCCTCGCCCTCGCGGTCGAGGTCGGTGGCGAGATAGACGACGTCGGACGACTTGGCCAAGTCGCGGAGCTCGTCAATGACCTTCTGGTGCGACGGGAGGATCTCGTAGGTCGGCTCGAAGTTGCGGCCGGGGTCGATGCCGTACTTTCGGGGCGGCAGGTCGCGGACGTGCCCGCGGGAGGCCTTCACCACGTAACTCTGCCCAAGGTACTTGTTGATCGTCTTGGCCTTGGCGGGCGACTCGACGATGACGAGGGCCTTACCGGTGGGAGCGGGCTTGGACTTGGTGCGCGATGCCATATTAGGTTTAAGGTTATATCTTACAAATATTTATGTCGCTTCCGAGATTCGTCGCAGGCGCGAGATCGCAGGCTCGTTTCACGGCGTTCGGACAGTCCGCCCCCTTTATCGGCGGCTGAAATCGCGAACTCCACGCAAGAATCGGCCCAGCCTGCACCGGACAGGAGAACGCTGAGAAGCCTAGCAACGGCCCCTGCCGGCGTCAATCCGGGCTTGGGGGGATGCCGAGAGCCCGCCGATATACGCCGACGGTTGCGACCGGGTTTCTGCCGAGACCCGGACCCGCGCCACCGGCGGGCCTTGGCGACACCCCGCGCGGCCGGTGAACCCCGCTTTTTCTGGCCGGGACGCCCCGGTCGAAGCGGTCCTTTGTATGTCTGAACGCGGCGTGCTTACAACCGGCGCGGGACAACCGAACTAGAACGTATCAGTGGTCCGGGCGTCGCGACCATGCGGCCCGGCCGAGTGGAGGGCGGAAGACATGAGACCGAAGGAGACTGCGATGGTGCGCGTGCGAATGATGGTCGCGTTTCTGGCGTTGCTCGGATGGCTGGGCGCGGGGACGGCGGTGCGAGCGGACGGTCCGCCGGCGGGTGGCGAGAAGGGCAAGCCTCCTGCGAAGCCGGCGGAGGAGAAGCCGGAGTTCCCGAAGTTCGAGGAGGTGTGCAAGGACTTCGAGCAGGTGCGGCCCGGCGACCTCGACGAAACGGGGTTCCTGACGCTCTGGTACAACAAGAAGAGTGACGACCTCTACGCACAGGTGCCGGCATCGCTCGTAAACCGGCAGTTCCTCATCGCCTCGAGCGTCTCGGGCGGCGAGTCGTTCACGGGCTTTCAGCTCGATCACTGGATCGCGTACTTCGAGCGCCAGGACAAGACGCTGGTCCTGATGCAGCTCGATCCGCGCTACGCGAAGGACTCGTCGGAGCCGGTGACGGACGTCGTGAAGCGGAGCTACGCGGACGTGATCGTCCGCGCGGTCCCGATCAAGACGTTGAAGAACAGCGATCCGGTGATCGACCTCGGCGATCTGTTCAAGGGCGATTTTTCGGGGCTGCTGGCGTTCGACGGGAGCGGGACGGCGAATCCCGCTTTGAGCAAGTGGCTGTCGTACAAGTCGTTCGCGCAGAACGTCGAGCTGAGCGTCGAGATGGCGGTGATGAGCCGGGGCGGATACGGCCAGCGGCTCCAGATGCACTACAGCCTGTCGGGCATTCCGAAGTCGGACTACAAGCCGCGGCCGGCGGACGACCGCGTTGGGTACTTCATGACGGTGCGGTACGACTGGGGCAAGAAGTACGACGCGAAGACGCTGTTCAATCGATACATCAACCGTTGGAACCTCCAGAAGTCGGATCCCTCCCTCGATCTGTCGCCCGTGAAGGAACCGATCGTCTGGTACATCGAGAAGACGGTGCCGATCCGCTGGCGGCGCTACGTCGCCGAAGGCATCCTCGAATGGAACAAGGCGTTCGAGAAGTGCGGCTTCGTGAACGCGATGCAGGTGCGCCAGCAGGAGGCGGACGGGGAGTTCGCGCGGCTCGATCCGGAGGACGTGCGTTACAATTTCTTCCGCTGGATCGTGACGGGGCAGGCATTCGCGATGGGGCCGTCGCGCGACCATCCGCTCACGGGGCAGATCTTCGACGCGGACATCGTCTTCGACGATTCGATGGTCCGCGAGTACGTGCTGGACTTCGGGCGCTACACGGGCACGGCCGAGGCCATCGGCACGCCGGAGTCGTTCCTCAACGACTTCTTCCGCGCGCATCCGGAGTGGCAGTTCCGCACGACATGGAGCGCGCTGATGCCAAACGTCCGCCGCAAGGTCGATGAGTCGGCGGCGTTCCGCGAGCACCTGCTGTCGAAGCTGGCGGAACGCGGACGGCCGATGTGCGACTGCGCCGCGGGCGTGCTGCCGCAGGTCTCGCTGGCGCGGCTGGCGCTCCAGGCGAAGGGCCTGGGGCCGAAGCACGAGGAGGAGTTCCTCGGCCAGATGATCAAGTACATCGTCATGCACGAGGTCGGCCACTGTCTCGGCCTGCGACACAACTTCAAGTCGAGCACGTGGAAGTCGATGGAGGACGTGGCCGCGTGCGACGATGCGCATACGGCGACGATCGGTTCGGTGATGGAATATGCGCCGCCGGTCATCGCGCCGCGCGGGGCGACGCAGGGCTCGTACACGGCGCGGACGATCGGTCCGTACGACTACTGGGCGATCGAGTACGGCTATCGCCAACCCGGCAAGGACGACAAGGGCGAGGACGAGATGCTGAAGAAGATCGCGTCGCGCGGGGCCGAGGAAGGGCTCGACTATGCGACGGACGAGGACACGTTCGGCGTGCTGTCGGCCGATCCGACGTCGAATCGCTGGGACATGGGCAGGGACGTCATGGCCTACGCGTCGCGCCAGATCGACCTGACGAAGAAGCTGTTGTCCGACGTGATGAAGTGGGACGTCAAGGACGGCGACTCGTTCAGCCGCCTGCGGCGGACCTTCGTGATGTTGGTATGGGAGCGATCGCGCGTGAACGCATTCGTATCGCGGTTCGTCGGAGGACAGGTCGTGACCCGCGACCACAAGGGCGATCCGAACGCCCGGCCGCCGATCCAGCCGGTCGAGGCGGAGCGGCAGCGCACGGCACTGGAGTTCGTGGTCAAGAACGTGTTCTCGGAGGATTCGTACACGTTCGACGCCAAGCTATTGAACCACCTCGCGCCGGGCCGGTTCTGGCACTGGAACTCGGACGACTTCGATTTCGAGCAGGAATTCAACGTGCATGACCTCGTCCTGGTCAGCCAGTACGTCTGTCTGTTCACCATGATGAACCCGTTCACGGTGACGCGGGTCCACGACGCGGAGGTGAAGTTCGGCGAGGACGAGGAGCCGTACACCCTCGCCGAGCACTTCGACACGCTCACGGCGGCGATCTGGTCCGAACTGGACCGCGACGAGTGGAAGGGTACGTCCGCGGCGCCGTTTATCCGCAGCTTTCGGCGGAACCTGCAACGACTACACCTCCAGATGTTGCTCAACTACGTCCTCGGCACCGATCTGTCGGTCCCGCCCGACGCGCGCTCGCTGGCCCGCATGACCGTCAGCGACCTGTCGGAGCGGATCAAGGAGCAATGGAACGTCGTGAAGAAGCGCGGGACGCTGGATTCGGCGTCGCGGGCGCACCTGATGGACGTCAAGAAGCGGATCGACAAGGCGCTCGAGGCGGAGTACACGTACCGGGCGGCCGGATCGGGCGGCCGATCGTCGGGCATGGACGCGGGCGAGGCGTCGGACCGCCCCGAGGAGCGCGTGCCGGTGCTGCCGATACGTTAGCGGGCTCGGTTCGTGGCGAACGGCCGGTTCCAACCGCCCGTCGGCGTCAACTCGGGATTCGTTCAAGCAAGCGACGACACGGGCCGCAGGGGCGTGCGACCCGTGTCGTTTGCTTTCCGCCGCGATCCGTGCGAGGCCCGGCCACGTGCACCGGCGTCGGCGGCCGGGTCCGTACCGGGCGGCGGGCTTGACTCGGGCGTAGGCAGATTCGCACAATCACGGCATTGACACTGCAAGTCGTCTCGCGGTGAACGATTCATGTCCCGGCGTTTCATTCTCGCCTTCGTCGCAGCAGGCGCTTGTTCTGCGCCGGGGAACCGTGCGGACGGCGCGGATGCGCGCCGCCTCCTGACGAAACCGATCCGCGTCGACTGGCGGAACACCCGCATCGTCGATGCTCTGAACGAGGTCTCGCGCGCGAGCGGGCTGGCCGTCGTGGTCGATCCATCGGCGCAATCGGCGTGCGCCGGCGCAACGGTGATGATGCGCGGCGAGGACACGCCGGTCATCGAGGTCGTGCAGTATCTCGCCGATGCGGCGGAGGCGCGGTGCCGCTTCGAGGCCGACCGCGTGCTCGTGCTCGCCGGCCGCGCGGACGATCGCACCGCCGCGGCGAGTCCGACGGGCGAGGCGTCGCGGCCGCAGCCGCTGATGCTCGAAGACGTCACGCTTTGGGCGGCGATCAACGAACTGGCGCGGACGTATCGCGTGTGCGTCAGCATTGCGGAGCCGCTCCGGGTACGACAGGCGACGATCCACATGACCGGACCGCGGACGCTGGAGGAAGCGCTGCACGAACTGGCGAAGCAGGCGGGCGCGCGGCCCGTTCGGCGGTTCGGCGTCATCGAACTGACGGTCGGCGGGTCCGCCGCGGATGTCGTGGAGAGCAAGCCGGCAAGCACGCCGCCGACCGAACCTCGCGAATCGACGCCCGCGGCGGCGGTTGCATCGCAGCAGACGCCGCAGGATGCGGCTGATGCGGTGCGCCCCGCGCCGACGGCCGCGGATGCGGAGAAGTCCGCGGCCGCATCCGACCCCGCCGCGTCGTCGCTGCCGGTCGCGAACGCAGCGAAAGAAGGCGCGGCCGGGCGCATCCGATTGGACGGGGCGACACTGGACCTGGCAGGGCTGGCACGCGAATTGTCGGCCCGCAATGGGCGGGACTTTGCCGCGCCGGCCGAGCTGTCGGATCGTGGGCTGGGTACCGTCTGGTGCGATGGGCCGGCGGAGGATGTGTGGGCCGCGGCGGTGCTCTGGGCGCGCGAGCGGGATTGAACAACGGGCACGTTTTCGCGCGTCGGAGGCGTCGCCGGGACGTGTTGACAGGATGCAGGGGATGAGGTCGTATCCGGGCGCCGGGTGTGGCGAGCGCCGGTCTTGACCGGTCCGCGGCGCCTGACCAAACTCAGGCGCGAGGATGGAAGAGGATCGCGAGACGCGATCCGAGGAGCAGCCGATCATGGCACGGGACACGAAACCGAACGAGCACGGTCAGGAAGCGTCAGACGCGGAGCTGACGCCGATGGTGCCCGCGATGTTTGCGGCCTCCCGATCGGAAGCGGAGCGCTGCTGCCAGATTCTGAAAGAGCAGGGGATCCCCGCCTCTGTCGGCGACGATGACTACGCGGGACCGGCGGGATCGGTCGGAGTTCCAGTGATGGTTCCGGATCAGCGGTTGGAGTCCGCGTCGGAGATTCTGTCATTGTGCGCGGGGGAGACGGATTCGGATTCGTCGGAGTACGCGGCGTCCGCGAAGATGGGTCGCGACGACGAGGAGGAGGAGGACGAGGATTTCGGTGACGACTACGACGATGACGATGACGAGGAGGAATACGACGACGAGGAGGACGACCTCGACGACGAGGATGAGTTTGAAGACGATGACGAGATGTAGGAAAGGCGGGGGTTCATGACGGACGCGCCGACCGGAGATTCAGGCGATGGGACGCCTCCCGCCGAGGAGCGGCGCGTCGGAACGGACCGGCGGATGTCCGTGGTCGATCGGCGGTCCGGCCTGGAACGGCGTCGGGGACCCGGTCGGCGGCGGAGCGATTCGCGTCGATCGGCCGAGGAGGGGGAATTAACGGACGAACAATTCGAGTTTGTGCTCGCAATCGACGAATACAAGAGAGTGAACCGCCGGCCCTTCCCGACGTGGACGGAAGTTCTGGAGGTGATAAAATACCTCGGATACCGCAAGGTCGCGCCGCCCGGAGAACACGTAGACCGCCCTTCAAGCCCCTGACGGGCCGGTCGCGCGTCCGCACCGCGGCGCCAGGGGATGCCCGGTGATCGAGGACGCCCATCCTGCCGTAAACGTGCTGCTGCTGGTCGCGTTCGTCGCGCCGGTGGCGGTCTATTTCCTGATGCTGGGACTGGTGAACAGCCATGCGACGCCGCGTCTGGTGTCGTGCCGGGACGACTTCGTCGCGCTGACGGGCGTGATGATCCCGTTTCTCGTCGCGCCGGTCCCGGCGTTGGCGCGGGCGGCGCTGTGGTGGGTGATCGTGCTGGAGGCCGGTCTGGCGGCGTACGCGTTCTTCGCGCTGCTGCCGGGTCGTCATGCCGGTTGGGTTATTTACAACATCGGATCGGGCCGCGGCCGCGAGCTGGTTCGGCGGTGCGTCGCCGAACTGGGCTGGGGCGGCGAGTGGCGCAGCGGATCGTGGAGCGGCGCATCGGGCCGGTTGCACGTGACCAGCCTGTCGGTCCTGCGGAACATCACGGTGCACGTGGAATTGCACAGTCCGGAAGCCGAATCGCAGCGTTTGGCGCTACGATCCCTGCTGGAGGAGCGCCTGTCGCGCGTTCAGCAATTGCCGTCGGCGACGGGCGCGTGCATGCTCCTGCTGGGCGTCGGCATGCTGAGCGTGCCGATCTGGATTGTCGGCCGGCACATCGAGGAGTTGGTCGAAGCGGTAGTGCACCTGTTCGGATAAGTCACAAGAGATTACCCCGTCGCGGGAATACAAGAGATTGGATCGGAGCTTATGGCCAAAGAATCGTTGAGCATCACCGACAACCGGACGGGCAAACAGTACGAGATACCGATCAAGCACGGATCGATCCACGCCACGGACCTGCGGCAGATCAGGACGGGTCCGGACGACTTCGGCCTGCTCTCCTACGACCCGGCCTTCATGAACACCGCCGCCTGCACGAGCCGGATCACCTACATCGACGGCGACAAGGGCATCCTGCATTACCGCGGATACCCGATCGAGCAGTTGGCGGAGAAGTCGACGTACCTCGAGGTGGCGTACCTGCTGATCTACGGGAAGCTCCCGACGAAGTCGGAGTTGGACCGGTGGTTGCACGACATCACCTATCACACGATGGTGCACGAGAACATCAAGAAGTTCCTCGACGGCTACCGCTACGACGCGCACCCGATGGGCATCCTGATCGGCACGGTCGCGGCGCTGTCGACCTTCTACCCCGACGCGCACAACATCTTCGATCAGCGCTCGCGCGAGATTCAGATCTGCCGTCTGATCGCCAAGATGCCGACGCTCGCGGCGATGTCGTTCCGTCACAGCGTGGGCCAGCCCTATCCGCTGCCCGACAACGACTTGAGCTACACCGAGAACTTCCTGAACCTCATGTGGAAGGCGACGGAGGTCAAGTACGCGGCGAACCCGATCCTCGCGAAGGCGCTGGACGTGCTGTTCATCCTGCACGCCGATCACGAGCAGAACTGCAGCACGACGGCCATGAGATGCGTGGGCAGCTCGCACTCGGATCCGTACTCGGCCGTCGCGGCGGCCAGCGCCGCGCTCTACGGTCCGCTGCACGGCGGCGCGAACGAAGCGGTACTGACGATGCTGAAGGAAATCGGCTCAAAGGACCGCATTCCGGAGTTCATCAAGTCGGTCAAGGAAGGTCACGGCAAGCTGATGGGCTTCGGCCACCGCGTGTATAAGAACTACGACCCGCGGGCGAAGATCATCAAGCGCATGGCCGACCAGGTCTTCGAGGTCACAGGGCGCAACCCGCTGCTGGACATCGCGCTCGAGCTGGAGCGGATCGCCCTGTCGGACGACTACTTCGTCTCGCGCAAGCTCTATCCGAACGTCGATTTCTACTCGGGGCTGATCTACCAGGCGATGCGCTTCCCAACCACGATGTTCACCGTGCTGTTTGCGATTCCGCGAACCAGCGGGTGGATCGCGCAGTGGCTGGAGATGCTCGGCGACGAGGAGCAGAAGATCGCCCGGCCGCGGCAGATCTACCTCGGCGAGCAGAAGCGCGACTACGTCCCGATTGAGCAGCGGCGGTAGTCCTCCGTCGAACCCGCCTCCGCCGGCGCCCGCCGCGCCGGACCAGTCCGCGCCGCCGGCCCGTGGCGCGCGGGAAGCGCTGCGCGGTATAATGGCCGGTCGTTCTCGGGTCGCGCGAGGCAGACCATGTCCACGGATTTCCTACCGATCGAGGCCATCGACTACGTCGAGTTCTACGTCGGCAACGCGCGACAGGCTGCGCACTACTACCGTTCGACGTTCGGTTTCGAGGTGACGGCGTATCGAGGGTTGGAGACGGGTTGTCGCGACCGCGCGAGCTACCTGCTGACGCAGGGACAGGCGCGGTTCGTGCTGACGTCGGCGATGGGGCCGGACCACGAGGTCGCGCGGCACTGCCAGCTTCACGGCGACGGAGTGAAGGACATCGCGTTCCGCGTGCCGGACGTGGACCGGGCGATCGCCGAGGTGAAGAAGCGCGGCGCGACCGTCGTGCAGCCGCCGACGACGCTGAAGGACGAGCAGGGCGAGGTGCGCATCGCGGCGATCCGCACCTACGGCGACACGATCCACTCGTTCGTTGCGCGGGGCCGGTACGCCGGTCCGTTTCTGCCCGGATTCCGGCCGATGAGCGCGCCGAAACCGCCGAACGTCGGGCTGGCGGCGATCGACCACATCGTCGGCAATGTCGATCTGGGCGCGATGAACCACTGGGCGGGTTTCTATGAGCGCGTGCTCGGCTTCTCGCAACTCCAGCACTTCGACGACAAGGACATCAGCACCGAATACAGCGCGCTGATGTCGAAGGTGATGCAGAACGGCTCGGGCCGGGTCAAGTTCCCGATCAACGAGCCGGCCGAGGGCAAGCGCAAGAGCCAGATCGAGGAGTATCTCGAGTACTACCGCGGGCCGGGCGTGCAGCACGTCGCGTTCAACACGAAGGACATTATCCACACGGTGCGCACGCTGCGCGATAACGGCGTGAACTTTCTCCGCGTGCCGGACACGTACTACGAGGCGCTCGCTAGCCGCGTCGGAAAGATCGAGGAGGATTTCGGCGTGCTCCAGGAGCTGGGCATTCTCGTCGACCGCGACGACGAGGGCTACCTGCTTCAGATCTTCACGCAGCCGGTCTCGGATCGGCCGACGCTGTTCTACGAGATCATCGAGCGGCACGGCTCGCGCGGCTTCGGCAAGGGCAACTTCAGGGCGCTGTTCGTGTCGATCGAGGAAGAGCAACGGCGGCGCGGTAACCTCTGATTTCGACGGACCGTCCCGGGAAGCGCGTCGTTCGCCTGCGGCACGGACCGATGCGACGCGCGGAGTGCGCAATGAGAATGAAAGCGACCGCAGCGGGATTTCGACACGTCGTGCGCGCGGCCCTCGCCGTCGCCGTGCTCTGGGGAGTCGCGTGCAACGCGCCCGCGCCGCAGCGCGGCGAACTCGACGCCAGCCGTGCGCGGTGGAACGAGATCTTCAGCAGCACGCAACCGGTCTTCAACACCGCGCCCAACGCGTTTCTCGTCCGTTGCCTCGATCGACTGCCACGCCGCGGCGAAGCGCTCGATATCGCGATGGGTCAGGGGCGCAACGCCGTCCGGCTCGCGGAGCACGGACTCGAGACCACCGGCATCGACATCAGCGACGTCGCCATCGACGCCGCCGTCCGAAGCGCGCGCGACGCCGGCGTGTCGATCCACGCGCAGCGCGCCGATGTGTTCAGCCACAAGTACGGTCGCGATCGCTGGGACGTGATCAGCATCATCTACTTCAATCCGGCCAAGTCGATCCTCGATCGCATCAAGGAGGCCGTGAAGCCCGGAGGATTCATCGTCATCGAGGGGTTCGGGAACCGGAAGGTGGGCGGTCCGCCGGACGACTCGAAGTACGGGCCGAACGAGCTACTGCGGATCTTCAACGACTGGCACGTGCTGGCGTATGAGGATGGCGAATTCGAGGCCGACTGGTCGGGTCGCGGCACGCAGCACGTGGTGCGCATGCTCGCCCAGCGGCCGTTGAGCCAGCCGGCCGCTCCGAGTCGGGCGCGACCATAGGGATCAGCCGTCTACACCGCGCGGCGCGGCGGCGACCGTTCGCGCCGACGATGGACCGGCGCGAACGGCGGCCCGTGGCAGGGGCGCTGCACGGCTCTCCCGGCGCACGTTCTCAGCGCCCCCGCGGTCCTTCACTACTCCCCAGCCGAAAAGCACCGGCAAGCCGCCGCGAAACAGCCCGGAGACGGTCGTCGGTCATCCGCGGATGAACCAACGCCGTCGATTCCGGGCGCTCGCTTCCCTCCCCTCCCTGGCGCTGCGAGGTCCTCGCGATCCCCCGCTCCACCTGTCGGGTGCGCCGCGCGGCGGCAAGTCAAGTCGGGCGCGGTCCGCCGACGGCGCGGATTCAGCGCTGCCCGGCGAGGCCGCTCGATCTCTGACTGTGCTTCTTACCCTGCGCGATGGGCCGAACGGCGGAACGCCGCCGATCCGTACTCGAATCTGTCCAACCCGCGAATTGCGGAAGTGCGAGGGTCAATTCGCCGAAGGGTCTTTCCGAGTCTCTGCGCCACCCGAACGATTCGTTACTCCACTCGCTTCGCCCGATCGATTCGTGCTCGATCGCATGTTCTACCGACCGGCGGCAACGCTGCGAGAGTTGTCGGTTTCCGTCGCCATCCAGTCGTTCCGGCTCGCCAGCCCGACGACTGATTCATTCAATTATTCCGGGTCGGGAAGCGCAGGCAAGTCGACGGCGCATTTTTTCGACGATGTGTCGCGTCGATCGCGCCGCACTCGAACATCGTGAAAACCCGCACGAACAGGCGCCGGCTGGATCAATGCCCCGCGTGCACCGCGCGACCGAACGCCGCCTCGGCCGCCTCGCCCAGCGTTTCGCTCGTCGCCGGATGCGGATGCACAGTCATGCCGAGGTCGTCGGCGACCGCGGCCATTTCGATCGCGAGCACGGCCTCGCCGATCAAGTCGCCGGCGTGTGCCCCGACGATTCCGACGCCGAGCAGGCGGTGCGTCTTCGCGTCGAAGATCAGCTTTGTCAGCCCGTCGGTGCGACTCATCGCGACCGCGCGGCCCGACGCGACCCACGGGAACGTCGAGACCTTGATGTCGAGGTTCTGCTGGCGGGCGGTGCGCTCCTGGAGTCCGCACCAGGCGACCTCCGGATCGGTGTAGACGACGGCAGGGATTGCGGCGGGATCGTACACCGTCGGCCTGCCGTCGATGGCCTCGGCCGCGACCTTGCCCTCTTTCGACGCCTTGTGTGCGAGCATCGGCTCGCCGGCCACGTCGCCGATGGCGTAGATCCGCGGATCATCGGTGCGGCGCTGCGCGTTCACGCGGACGAACCCCTGTTCGTTGATGGCGACCTTCGTGTTCTCCAGGCCGATGCCGTCGGAGTTCGGACGGCGTCCGATCGAGACGAGGACATTCTCGAAGACCTCGGTCCGTTCCTTACCGCCGACGCTAAAGACGACTTCGACTCCGCCGGAGATGCGCCGGCCACCTTTGAGGCTTGTGCCGGTGTGTATCGCCTCGAACTGCTTCGCAAGCCGCGCCGCGAGGGGCTTGATGAGATCGGCGTCGCCGCCGGGCACGAGCTGATCGAGGGCTTCGACGACCGTAACCTGGCTGCCGAGCGTGGCGTAGACCTGGCCGAGTTCGAGGCCGATGTAGCCGCCGCCGACGACGAGCAGCCGCTTGGGGATCTGCTTGAGGGCGAGGGCTTCGGCGGCGTCCCAGTAACAATCGCGCGGCAGGACTTTCTCGGGCAGGGTCTTGGCCCGCGAGCCGGTGGCGAGAATGCAGTGCTTGAACTTGATTCGCGACACATCGCCGCCTTCGACGCGGACGGTGCGGGAATCCTCGAACGAGGCCCGGCCGGTGAAGTGGTCGATCTGCCGGCTCTTGAGGATTCCGCCGACGCCGGTGCCGAGGCGTCGGATGACGCCGTTCTTCCAGTTTCGGAGCTTGTCGAGGTCGATGCGCGGAGCGCCAAACGAGACGCCGAAGGCCTCGGCGTGCGTGGCCTCGTGGATGATCTTGGCGACGTGCAGCAGCGCCTTGGATGGGATGCACCCTTCGCGAAGGCAGACGCCGCCGGCGATCTCGGCGCTTTCGATCAGCGCCGTGGAGATCCCGAGGTCCGCGGCGTGCGCGGCGGCGACGTATCCGCCCGGCCCGCCGCCGATCACGAGCAGCTCGACTTCCTGCGACAACTCTCCGACGACCATGCGGCCAGCACCTCGATGAGCGAATTCGAGTCCGCGTTCCCGACGCGGTTCGCGATTCTATGCCCCTGCGCGGGCGCGTGCCAGCGCGCGGCGGCCGGCAACGCGATTTACAGCGCGGACCGGCGTGGTTATGCTCGCGAACATGCGTGCAAACCACTCGTCGTTCCGTCGGCACGGAAGCCGGTGGGTGCTTTCGTTCGTCTGGCTCGCGGGTTGCGGCGGCGCGACGGACGTCACGGTCTCCCGGCCGGCGTCGGAGCGTCCGGACGTCGACGCGGCGGTCGTGTCGCGCGGCGCGCGGCGCATGCCGACCGACGAAGCGCTGAACCTGGTCACGTTTACGTCGGGTCAGGGCGGCGATGCGAGCGGCAAGTCCGCCGCGGCGTCGAACGGCACGGCGAGCGCCTCGGCGCAGTCCGGTCCGGGCGGCTCGGCCTGGGGCGCATTTCAGGTCGGCTACTGCTTTGACAACGCCTCGAGCAAACCGCTGCGCGCGATCATCCGGCTGAAGGCTGAACTCGCCGAGCGTGCGCGGGTGTCCGTCGAGCACGCGGACAACGTCGCGAAGGTCGATCTGTCGTTCATCGTCAGCGATTCGAACGGCAGCGTGCTGCGGCGCGAGCCGCTCGCGACACGCGAGGCGCGCGCCGGTCCCTACGACTGGGCCGGCACGCACGAGATGGCATTCGAGGAGATGCTCGAACCGGGGATCGGCTACTACCTCTTCGCGTCCGGCCGCGTCGATGCGCAGGTTGGGAAGGACTCTTCCGGCCAAGCCTCCGCGTCGGTCGAACTCAAGCGCTGCGAACTGACGATCGAGTGGCAGCCCGCCGCGGCCACGACGCGCACGGCGCGAGCCGATCGCGGCCTTCCATGAGCACGCGGATCGGACTTTACGGCGGCAGCTTCAATCCCATCCACTTCGGACATCTCATCTCCGCGCGCAGCGTCGCGGAACAGTGCGGGCTGGATCGCGTCCTGCTCATCCCGGCCGCGATGCCGCCGCACAAGAACCTGCCCGATCTCGCGCCGGCCGCAGACAGGCTGGCGATGGTCCGACTGGCCGTCGAAGGCGACGGGCAATTCGACGTGAGCGATGTCGAACTGCGCCGGGAGGGGCCGAGCTACACGATCGACACGATTGCGGCGTTGCGCGCGGACTGGGGGCCGTCGGGCGAGTTCGTCTGGATCATCGGCGCGGACTCGCTGCCGGAACTCGCGACATGGAGCCGGGCAATGCAGCTCGTCGAGACGGTCCGGATTGTCGCTGCGCGGCGACCGGGCTGGGCCGAGCCGGACCTGACGGCCCTTCGCCGCGTTCTCGGCGATGCGAACGTCGAGCGGCTGCGGAAGGACGTCATCCCAACGCCAGCGATCGAGATCAGCGCAACGGATATCCGGATGCGGATCGCCGCCGGCCGGTCGGTGCGATACCTGCTTCCGGACCGGGTGATCGAATACATCGAAGCGCGCGGTCTGTATCGGGTCCGATAGCCCTAAGTTCATGCGACGTATCGAGTTGCGATATTCTGCGGTTATGGGACGCTGTACAATCCCGGGTTCTGAAAAATGCGGTTTGACCAACCGCGGGGGTAGTGCTACCCTTGATTCTGGTTGCGGTAAAAAGTAGCGGTGAGGCCCACACGACAGCGGTAGGCCAATAACGGGAGTTCTCAATAGCGCGGTGAGAACTGGGTCCGCACCCGAGGCCGAAGAACCGGCAAGGTAATGGGAAATCTAGAACCTGAGGCTGCCGCCGCGCGGCGGTCGTGAAACTTCAAGTGCCCTCGTCGGCGGGTCCGATGAACCTATGGTTCGGCGGTTCGCGAGGGGGCGGCGCGCAAGATTCGGTGCGTCGCGGGCTTAGCGCCGCGGGACGCGCGAAAGGACGACGTACCTTCGCATGAGTCAACGAATCAAACGGTGGATGCCCCAGCGGGTGCGGCTGTTCTTCGGCCTGACGCTCGGCCTGATCCTCTTCAGCGAACTCCGCAGCTCCTCGCCGGTGGCCGAGCAACTGCTCACCGTGCCGCACATCGTGAACGCCGGTCAGGTTTCGGCGGAAGAATTCCTCGCGAACTCGTTCGATCACATCGTCCGAACCGATCCGCTGCGGGCGCTTGAGATCGCCCGCGACGATCACTACCGCAGCATCCGCGATTACACCTGCACCTTCATCAAGCAGGAACTTCTTACCAGCGGCATGACGCCGGAACAGGTCATCGCCGTCAACTTCCGCGCCGAGCCGTACAGCGTGTTGATGCACTGGATCAAGAACCCCGGCAAGGCCGAGCGCGTGCTGTACGTCAAGGGCCGCTGGGTCGATGAGGCGGCGTCGAATCCCGATGAGCGCGAGATGGCGGTCTGTCAGCCCGGCGCGATCGCCCGCGTGTTCATCAAGAGCCTCAAGCAGCCCATCCACGGCCGGCAAGCCAAGGCGGCGTCGCGGCGGTTCATCGACGAGTTCGGCTTCGGGCGCAGTCTCGACCTGCTCATCAAGTACTGCCGCATCGCGGTCGATCGCGGCGAGTTGTCACTGAAGTACCTCGGCGAGTCAGAGTTTGCCGGCCGTCCGACCTACGTCATCGAGCGGCGCCTGCCGTACACCGGCGCCGGCGGCGACTATCCCGATCGCGTGGCGTTGATCCACCTCGATCAGGAGTGGCGCATCCCGGTATCGGTGCGTTGCTACGCCGATGGCGAGTGCACCAAGCTCCTCGGTCGATACGAGTACGCCGACGTCAAGCTCCAGGCCAACCTGAGCGAGTCGGTGTTCGATCCCAAGACGCACGGCATGTAGGCCGCCCGGCGCGCGCCGGCTCATCCACACCCATCCAGACCGCGCATCCCGCTGCGTTGAATCGTCCGCGACCAGGTACTGCGCGCAGCGGCGGACCATCCGCGCCGCCCGCATTCCGCGATGCGCGATTCAGTACAGCGTCTTGATGATTGAACCCGGGTAGTAGAACTGGAGGATCTCGCGGTAATTCCGACCCGTACGGGCCTGGTCGTCGGCGCCGTACTGGCACAGGCCGACGCCGTGACCGAAGCCGCGTCCATCGGAGAATCGGACGGTTTTCCCCTCGTCGGTGAGCTTGAACGCGGTGCTCTTGAGCACGCGGCCGCCGACCGCCAGCCGGAAGTCCTCACCCACGAGCGTGTCCGATGCGCCGCCGGAGCCGATGAGTCGGACGCGCGAGACGCGGCCCTCGGGCGAGAAGCCGTCGGCGATGACCTTGGTGATCTGGCCGAGACGGGCCAGTCGTGGATAGCGCTCGAGGACGCGGCGGGTGATCTCGGCCTTGGAGAGCCGCACGCTCGGCCAGCGATAGTACGGCGACTTCGAGCAACCATCGCAGCGCACTCCGCCGTCGAGCGGCGGGACGCGGGGATCGCTCGGCCGGAAATCTCCGACGCCCTGCGACACGCCGCCGCAGGTGGACGAGTAGTAGGTGCAGAAGAGTCGGTCCCGCCCGTCCTGGTGGACGAAGCAGACCTGCCCGCGGGTCTCATCGACGGCCGACGAGGCAACGCGGTCCTCGCCCTCGACACCGATGTACATCTGGCTGCGTTCGTCGGCGAGCACGTCGTAATCGCGCGTCGTTCCGGCGGTGACCTTCTGATAGAAGGCGTACGTTCGCGCGGCGACGGCCAGGGCGAGCTGCGCCTGCGGATGGAAGTTCCGGGGAAGCTCGCCGCGGAGCACGCCGCGGACATAGTCCTCGATGTCCAGGATGTTCGTGACGGTGAGGCCGCCGGGGGTTGATTGGATCCGCAACGACCCGCGGAAGGCGCGGTCGTCCACGCGGACGGAGCCGGAGTCCTGCGGCTCGATGAGCAGGTCGGAACTGTCGTAACGCGTCGCGTCGATCAAGATCGCGCCGGGTTGAGCGGTTGCGGCGCGGACGCGGACCGGCGGCAATGCCCGCGCGCTGGTGGCGAGCACGCGACCCGTCGCGCCGTCGCGAATGCGGTGCGGCGAGCCTACCGCAAGCTGAATCGCTTCGACCGGCGTCGCGCCGAGCAGCCGCACGCGGATGATCCGATCGACCGTGGCCGGCGCCGCGGCGTCGTCGCGGACGTCCGGCGGGCGGGTTTCGCGAACGGCCAGACACCCGACGAACAGGCCGAGCAGCGTGACTGCGCCGGCGACGGCGGCGATCCGCACGCCGCGCTCGGAGGCGGAGAACTGGCAATAGAGGGATCGAATCTGCTGTCGGACGCGGTTCTGCATGGACGGTCCATCGTCGCCGCGGCGAGTCCCCGGCCGCACGCTGCGCCCGCGTTCAATCGTTGATTCGCCGCAGCGTCAGGCCGAGTTCCCCGAGCCGACGCTTGATTTCGTTGAGCGAGGTCTGCCCAAAGTTCCGCGTGGCCAGGAGTTCCTGCTCGGTGCGGGAGCAAAGTTCTCCGACGGTCGTGATATTGAGCCGCTGGAGACACTTGCGGGAGCGGACGGACAGCTCGAGTTCGGCGACCGGACGGCTCAACTGCTCCGGATTGCCCTGGACCGGCGCCCGGCGGAATTCCGGCCGGGCGCGATTCGGATCCAGGTGCTGGCCGAGTTGAAGCCCCTTCTGTGCCAGCATCGCCTTGATCTCGTTCAGCGAGGTCTCGCCGAAGTTCTTATAGGCGAGCAATTCGGCCTCGGAGATGCGCAGCAGGTCTCCGAGGGTGTTGATGTTCATCTTCTTGAGGCAGTTGCGGGCGCGGACCGACAACTCGAAGTCGGAAATGGGAGTTTCGAGCACGGTCGAACGCTCGTGCGCGAGCCGCTCCTGCTCCTCGTCGATGATCATGTTCTGGCTGGCCTCGACGTCCTTGAGGAAGAGCCGTGCCCGGGCGTGATTCGGGTGGATCGCCAGCACGCGCTGCAGGCAGGCCTTCGCGTGGTCGAAGTCGCCGAGGTCTTCGCAGATTACGGCGAGGTTCATCAGCGCGTTCGCCGAGACGACGGGCAGCGATGCGCACGCTTCGTACAAGTCCAGCGCCCGCTCGTCGTTGCCGTACAGATCGGAAACGAAGGCCAGTCGGAACAGGATCGTGCCGCATTCCGGCTCGAGCTGCGCCGCGCGCTCGTAGGCGTCCATGGCCGATTCGATCTCTCCGCGGGCCTCGTGCAGCCGGCCCATCGCGTAGTGCCACAGGCCGGACGAGGCGCCGGCCGTCGATTGCTCGCGGATTACCGCCTCGGCGGCGCTGACGTCGGGCTTCATCAGCAGGGTAACGGCCCGCTCGCAGGCGCACTCCATCGCGTCCCAGCCGCCCGACGCCGCACGATCGAAGGCGGCAAGCGCTTCATTGAGTTGGCCGAGGTCGCGCAGCACGCGGCCATAGAAGAAGTCGCGGATTCCGGACGGCCGGGCCTTGGCGAGCCATTCGGCCGCGGATTTCGGATCGCCGAGCAGTCGGCGGCCGAGTCCGATCTTCAGCGCGAGCGCGGGCACGTCGCCGGTCTGCGTGATGGCGTCGCGTTCGAGCTGACCGAGGCGGCTCTTGAACTGCTCGCCGGATTTGTCATCGGTGAAGGCGATTCGCTGAACCTGTTCGTACGCCGCGCGGTCCCACGAGTGGAGTTCGAGGAGGGTATTGAGATCGACAACGGGAGTGTCCATCATGGTCGTTACAGAGTCCTTTCACTCGCGTCGGATGGATTCGGGACGGTTTTCGTCGACCGCAAAAGCGGTGCGCCTCGAAAAAGATGCAAACAGGGCATTTTAGCGAGCGACGGCTGGCCCGCAAGTGGGGCCGTTCCGGCATATGGCCGGCCGCACCGTCGTTTGCAGCGTTCGGCACAGCAAGAAGTTATGCGCCGGTCGCGGCCGACGCCGCTTCCGTCGGGCGGTGACCGATGGTGCTCGAGCGCTTCGAGGCGGGCGCGGTGCGGGCCTCGGCCGGTCGGCCGATCGGACGGTTGGTCAGCAGGATGAGGTGCTCGTGTTCCGGGGAGGACGACTCGCCCGCGATGTAGGCCGGGACATGGACGAGGCTGTCGAGCATGGCGAAGTGGTCGGCCTGCATGATGAGCCAGATCGGGCGCGGGTCGCGAAGCCGTTCGAGGATCGTCGTGCCGATCAGGTGCAGCCATTCGACTTCGCGTGGAAAGTCACCGCCGGTCTGTTTGAGCAGTTGCGTCGGATCATCGAGCCGCGGCGCGACGAGTCGCCCGCCGCCGTAGAAGACGGCCGGCGCGGGGTGTCGTGCGACCCACCGGACCTCGTCGGTGGGCGGGACGATCTTGTCGAGCATGGCGGCGAACTGGCGAAACTCCTCGCGTTCGTCGGGGACAAGCGAGCGGCTGACGCCGATCGTCGCCAGCCCGATGACGGCAATGGCGCCGACCTGAAGCAGACTCAGGGCCGGGCGGCGACCGGCGTACGCCAGCGCTGCGCCGATGACGAACAGCAGGCTGGCAACGCCGGCCGCGGTGGCGGTCGATACGAACGCGGGGGCCACGTGCCGCAGGACAGATAGTCCGTACAGGCCGCCGGCGACGCCCGCGATCAGGAGCAGCGCGAGCACGACGAGGCATTGTCGGCGCGACGGCGGCGCGCGGACGAAGAAGAAGCCATCGACGGCGACGCCGAGGAGCAACAGCGCCGCCGGAATGCTCGGCAGCACGTAATGGGCGCGCTTGAAGGCGGCGGCACTGATGATCGCCAGGCTGATGACCAGCCAGCACCAGACGAGCCAGAGCGCCTCGCGGCGCCGGCGATCGAGCTCGCGCAGCGGCGCGATGACCGCGTACGGGATCGACAGGCACCACGGCGCGACGAAGGCCACGACGAGCGGCACGTAGTAGTACCAGCCGCGCGGCTTCGTGTTGCGCAGCTCGCCCGAGAAGCGATCGAGAAACTCCGACTGCCACTGCCACGTGGCCTCCGGCACGCGCTGCCAGACGAGGACCGGCCACGGCGCGCAGATCAGTAGAAACAGCAGCGTCCCATCGATGACTCGCAGCGAAAGCAAGTCCCGGATCGTCCAGCGCCGCGTCATCAGCATCGCCGCCGAGTACACGCCGATCGGCGTGCCGACGACGATCCCGGCCATGGGGAACTTGGCGAGCATGGCGATGGCGAAGCACGCGTAGAACGCGTAGGCCCACCAGCGGCCTGTCGGCGTTCCCCGCGTGCGAACGGCCTCGAAGAACAGCGCGTAGCTCAGCGCGCACCAGAACGTAAGCTGCATCTCGACCGTCGCGCTGTGCGCATAGATCGGCAGCGCGGCGGCCGTCAACGCGACGAAGCCCGTGACGACGCCGATCCGCGGTCCGAATTGGCGCCGGGCGATCCAGATCAGCACCGCCAGCGTCCCGACGGCCGCGAGCGCCGACGGGATCCGCGCCGTAAACTCGTCCACGTCGCCCGTCAGCAGGCTCGTCAGTGCGACCGTCCAGTACGCCAGCGGCGTCTTGCGGATCCGCGGCATCTGGCCGAAGTGCGGCACGATCCAGTCGCCCGAGCGGCGCATCTCCCGCGCCGTCTCGGCCACGAGGCACTCGTGCTCGCCCATCGGGCCGATCCGCGACTGGCCGGCGATGAACGTCACCGCGGCGACGAGCAGGATGGCCGTTACGGCCATCCACTGGTGCGGGGTGAATCGATCGTCTGTGGGGTCGGGTTGAACTGCCGGTGACGTGTTGTTCATGCCGTTGCGATCACAGGAAGGCGGGCTTCGCGATCGACAGGAGCACCCGGCCCTTCGGACGCCTGTTTGAGCCAGAGTTTGATCGAGAGCAGGCTCAGGATCAATGGCGGGCGGAACGCCGGCGCGAGAATCGCGGCGAGGGCGCGCTGTCGGAGACCGAGCCGCCTGGCCGGCGCGACGGTCGTCACCGCGCCCGCCGCTTCCGTCATGGCGCGGCGAAGCAGGCGCTCGATCGCCGCGCGGTTGAACCAGCGATCGAATACGGGCAGCGGATCGAGCAGTGTCTCGACGACGTAGCGCTGGAACCGGCCATCCCGGCGGAAGATCTCCTTCCATTTCACGCGGCTGGAGATGCGGGCGTATGCGATCTCATCGAGATCGGGCGCGAGGTCGGCCACGAGCCGGCGCAGCGCCCGCTTGTGCACGCGCTGCTCGACCGGCAGCGCGGCGCCGGCACGGATCACCGCCTCGGCGAGCAGCGGACTGACCGGCTCGATGAACCGGCGCCACAGCGACTTCGGCCCGGTCAGCAGCCGCGGCAGGCGGACCTGCCAGTAAAGCCGGTCGTGCAGGTCGTGCGGATCGGCGTGCGGACCGGCCTCCGACGCGAGCCGGTCGAGCCGCGCGCGGTAGTCGGCGATGCACGCGTCGGCCGCGTCGGGCTGCATGATGAGGCGCGTCATGCGCTCGACCGCGCCGCGGATTTCGGTCAGGCCGATGCCCTCTATCGCCGCGCGGAGGGAGCGACACCGCTCCTCGCCGCGATAGCATTGGTCGCCGAAGAGAATGGCGTCATGCACGGCGCCGAGTTGCCGGCCGAGCGCCTGCCGGTCGGCGTACGCACCGAGATGACCGACCAGTCCGTCGGAGGCGTGCACGATCGCCTCGACCTCGTCGGCGAGCGCGTCCCACCGCAGGTGCACGGTCCGATGCGGCAGGCCGGCGCGCTGCGCCAGCCGCGCGGCGACGACAAAGTCGCCATCCGGCGCGTCGCGGTCGTCGTACGACCAGGTGACGAGCGTAACGGGCGCATTCGTGCGCCGCGCGATCGCCAGCAGGATGCGCGAATCGACGCCGCCGCTCAGGCCGATCGCCGGGGCGCGGAACGGTTGCAGGTGCGCGGAGACAGCGCGGGTCACGAGATCGGGGTCGAGCGCGCCCGATGCGCCACCAGACGTTCCGAACGACGGCGACCAGTACCGCGACATCGAGACGCGGCCGGGTTGCATGACGACATGGCGCGCCGGGCCGAGCGCCCGGACCGCTTGCCATTGCGTGCACTCGTCGAGGGCGTAGCAGTTGATCGCGAGGCTGAGCAGCGCGGCCGGACTGAGCGCGCCGCGCAGGTCCGGGTCCGCGGCAAAGCACTTCAGCTCGGGCGCGGCGAGCACTGCATCATCGCGCGCGGCGACAAAGATCGGCCGCGAGCCGCCCTTGTCGGTGAGCACGTGAATCCGTCGCGACGCCGGCTCGATGACCGTGATGACGTACGAGCCGTCGAGGCCATACAGCACCTCCGGCCCGGACTGCCGAAAGCGCGCCGCGATGGCCTGCGGATCGGCCGGGCCATCGGTCACGTAGCCGTCGAGCAGGACGAGTAGATCGGACGATTCGTGAACGCGGGCATCTCGCGCGACCACGGCCGGCACGTGATTCGCCGCAATCGTCGAGCGCACCGCGGATGGCGCGGACGTTGTGCCGGAGGCCTCTCGCGCGGCCGAGGGCGCCGGACTTGCGGTATTTGCGGGGGCCGCCGCGACCTCGCCCGCCGGCCAGCCGCAGGCGATGCACGCGCCGCCGGGGAATTCGATGCGGCGGGTGATGACCGCTCCGGCGGATCGCAGCGGTTCCGCAGCCGCGTCGGCGGTGCGTCGGGCGCGTTCGGGGTCGTCGGGACGAGCGGCGAGGATGAAGGGCACGAGTGGAAGCGCCTCCGTGCGGACCTGCGGGCCGGTGCATTGTGCCGCTGATCCTCGCCGCCGGCAACGCGGGCGGGGACCGCCGGGCTCGCCGCCGGAGGCGACGAGCAGGTACTGGTTCATCACATCGCAGAGGTCGAACGAGGGCAGCTCGCCCGGCTGGATCGGAATGCCCGATCGCGTCTGCGGGGCGGAGTCGACGACTTCGCGGATGTGGCGCGCGCTGTCGGTGACGCGCGACCTGACGCGGCGGGTCAAACGCTGGCGCGACGGCGACATGCGGCAACGCTGGGCGGCGGCCGGCCTGCTGACGGTGGAGCAACGCTTCCGCCGCGTGCGGGGCCACAAGCGGATGTCGACGCTGATGGCCATCCTGCAGAACCGGCGTACCCCAGTGGCGACGAAGTCGCAGGCGGCGTAGCATGAGTGAAACGCGCGGCGAATCGCTCAATTCCAACTATCAGCGGGACAACCTCTTTTACCAAATCGTATCTCTTTACCGCGTTGACCGGTCCACGCGGCCGGTCGGGCTCGTAGCGGTCTCGCATTATACCCCCCCGCGTTTTGCAAACGCTTTTCGGGGGTCTTTCGGCCGGATGGACTGGTCTTCGGTGCGGGCGGCGGCCGATGCTCTCCGGTCGCTGCGCGCATCAAGCAACTCGAAGACCTGCTCGACGACGCCACGCGCGGCGGCAAGCGGCAGGCGGCGCCGTTCTCCAAGGGGGGCAACCAAGCCCGACCCGCAGATGCCCGGGCGCAAACCGGGCGACGCCTACGGCCGGCACGGGCATCGCGAACCGCCGGACCGGGACTTTGACGCCAGGCCGGCTGCACGCCTCCCCTACCGCCGCAATACACGGTCCTGTTCGACCCGAAGCGCCTCCGCGAACGCCCGCGGATCGTGCGGCGCGCCGATCCGCCAGACCCCCCCGACCGGCTCGACGTCGCAATGCTCCCGAACCACGCACGGAAAGTCCTTCGCCGCCGCATCGATCGCGTAGACGGGCCGCGTCCAACCCGGCCGGCCGCCCGCATCGGTCCTGAGAAACGCCGCCAGCCGATGCGCCTCGACCACCAGCGTCACGCCGGGCGCGAGCCGGTCGACCCGCTGCGCGACCTCGAACATCGACACCGTCGTCGGCGAGCACAGCAGCACCGCGTCCGGCTCGATGGTCGCGAAGACCTCCCTGACGAGCCAGCGCTGCCCGCGATCACCGGTCTTCCACGGCCGCAGAAAGAACGCGTACGGATCGCGATGGGGCAGCGCCCGCGTGAACAAACGCACGTCGACGCGCCGCAGCACGTCCGGCGCGACCGCGTAGACCCCGACCGGAAGCACGGCCAGCCCGTACAGGACCCAGCGCCAGCGCGGCCGAGACAACACGCGCAGCGACCCGACGCCGATCAGCACGGCCGCCAGCGCGTAGAACGGCACGAAAAACGAGTACTGATCCGGCACATGGTACGTCATGGCGAACGACCATTGCACAAAGGCCAGCGCGACAAGGACGCGCGCGAGCAGCCCCGCTTCGGCCGATCGACCGCGCCGTGACCACAGCCGCGCCGCGCCCGGAATTGCCGGCGCGATCAGCAGCGTCGGGTAGTTCAGCAACAGGCTCAGCCCGCCACGGGCCAGTGTCCACGCCCGCACGTGCTGCGGACCCGCGCCGTACTCGCCGCGCGTCGCGGACGCCAGCGTGCCCGCCCAGTCGCCGCTGTGTACCGCGTAGTACGCGACCATCGCGCTGTAGGGCAGCGTGCCCGCCATCCAGGCGAGCGCAATGCCCGCGGCTTGCGTTCCGCGGATCCGTCCGCGCACGAGGAGCACCGCGCAGGCGATGGCGTGCACGATCGTGTCCAGTCCCAGTTGCAGGTGCGTCGCAACCCCCAGCCCGTTTATCAGCCCCAGCGCCAAAAGCCAGCGACTTCGACCCGTTCGCGCCCACGCCGACCAGCACAGCAGCTCGGCCGTCGCGATGGCCGCGACCATCGTCATCACCTCGGCGATGACCGCGAACGCCCACAGCGTGTGCCCCAGCGACAGCGTCAGTGCCGCCAGCACGACCGCGTCCCGCCGGCCGGTAAGCAGCCACACCAGCAGGCCCGCGTTCGCCACGGCGATCGCGCCGAAGAGCGCCGAGACGAAGTTCACCCGCGCGGCGAACGGGCCGACCGGCACGAGCGACACAAGCTTCGCGACCGCCAGGTAGACGGGGTGCACGCGCACGAGGTCGCGCGGCGCATCGCCCAGATCGAGATTCGGGAATCGCGAGACCGCCGCCTGGTACTCGCCGCTGTCCATCATCAGGATGTCGGGCGCAAGCGTGAACGTGAAAAGCGTCAGCGCGGCCGCGAACAGGCACAGCCACAGCCCGCCGCCGCCCGCGTACAGCGACGCGCCCGACGTGCGATCGGCGCCCGATCCGTCCGCGCGTCTCATGGCTCGTCCCGATTCCGCACGCCGGCGGGTTGGGTCGCCGCGATGCTCGCGAGGTACTCGTCGCGGGCATCGAGCGCCAGCCAGTACGCCGTCTCGGCCATCAGCGCCCGCGTCTCGGCGTGCGATGCGTCGACGCGCTCCGCCCCCGCCGGATTCCGGCGGCGCGTCTCCGCGATCGTCTTGCGGTGCAACTCGTCGCGGCGGATCAGGTCCGTCAGTTGCTCGAGGATCGGCGCGCACATCGCCGCGGCGACGCCGCGCTCGGCCGCCGACGCCCGCCGGAACTCCTCGACGACGGCGGCCGGGTCCATGAACAGGATCACGACCGCCTGTCGCAGGTGCTCGCGCCGCCCGGTCGAAAGCAATCGCATCGCCACGTCGACGCGACGCGTGCCGTCGCGCGGGATCGGCAGCACGTCGGCAATCCGCCGCGCGACCTCCTCGTCCGGGTCCGCCAGATGTGCCAGCAGGACCGGCAGCGCTGCCTCGCCGAGTTCGCGCAGTTGGCGCTGCGCGGCCTCACGTCGTTCAAACCGCGGGTCGCCAAGCTGCGCCACCAGAGATTCCGCCGATTGCAGGACCGACGCCGCCTCGCCGAAACCTCCGGCCGTCGCAGTCGTCGCGAACCGTGGTTGCGTGGAAACCGGCCGCGTGGCGGGAGTCGGCGATGGCCGATCAGCCGGCCAGGACGAGGCGACCTGCGCCGAGGCCGCCGCAGCGCACGCCACGATGACGATCGCGATGCCGCCGCGCACGACGGCCCCTTCGCGGCCGTCGAACCGCGTCCGCCTACTTGCCGCAGTAGTCGATGATCCGCGCAATCTCACTCCGCAAGGCGTGTCGCGGAACGATGCGATCGATGAACCCGTGCTCGAGCATGAACTCGGCCGTCTGGAAGCCGGCCGGAAGCTCGGTCTTGACCGTGTTCCAGATCACGCGCGGCCCGGCGAATCCGATCATCGCCCCCGGTTCCGCGACGATCACGTCGCCGAGGAAGGCGAAACTCGCGGCGACGCCGGCCGTCGTCGGATCGGTCATCACGGTGATGTACAGCCCTCCAGCGGAATCGTGCCGCGCCAGCGCCGCCGACGTCTTGGCCATCTGCATCAGACTGACAAGCCCCTCCTGCATCCGCGCGCCGCCCGAGCACGTCACGATGACCAGCGGGAGGTTCTCGTCCGAGGCGCGCTCGATGGCGGCCGTGACCATCTCACCGACGACCGAACCCATCGAGCCCATCACGAACGTCGGGTCCATGACGGCGAGGATGGCGGCCCGGCCCTTGATGTATCCCTTGCCGCTGATGACGGCATCGGCGAGGCCGGTCTCGCGCTGCGCGTCGGCAAGCCGCTGAGGATACGGCTTCGAGTCCTGCCAGCGGAGCGGGTCGCTCGACGTCAGCCGGAGGGTCGTCTCTTCGAAGGCGTCCGGATCGACGAGTTGCGCGATCCGCGTCCGTGCGCTGATGCGGTAGTGCAGGCCGCACTCGGGACAGACGTGTAGATTCTCTTCCAGCACCTTGCGGAAGATCATCTTGCTGCACCCCGTGCAGCGCATCCACAGGCCTTCCGGAACGTCAACCTTGGCCATCGTGAAACCTGTTCGTCGGGGCCGACGGGTACGCCGCGGTTCGCCCCGATCGCGTTGGGTGTTCGCGGTCCGCGGAACGGCCGCCGCTCAGACCACGCCGAGGAACTGGTTGACCGCGTCACGGATCGGTCCGAACAATGCGTTCAGGTCGATCTGGGTCAACACGATCAGCGTCACCAGGTCCGTGATCACGAAACTGAAGAACCCGAGACCGAGCAGGATGAGCGACATCGCAGCGACTCCTGGCCGGCGGGAGCGAATCTCGGCGTGGGAGGCCCGGCGATTCAGAGCCCGTTCCGCGACCGGTCGTGCGGTAGTGTAAAAGCGAACAGGACCCGTGTGAAGATCACACAGGTCCTGCTGCTGCTAGCAGTAGCAACGAGTCCGACTCGACGGCGCAACCGGTCGGAAGGCGGCGTGCGCTCGGTGTACAGGGGAGCGAAGCGATGCGGATGATCCTGAGACAGCCGGACTCGTCTTCGCCGCCTCTGGTCGCGTGGGAACGCGACCGATCATCCGAAGGCTTTACGCCCTAACCTGCAATCAGCGCTGCTGCACCTCCCATGTCGACCGGCGCTTGCCGGCGAGTAGTGGTTCCTACCCGTTCAGCTTAGTTTGCCCACCAGGTGAGCAGACCGCTCAGGAGAATATCGAACGGATCGAAGAACCAATCGGTGATCAGCGGAATCGGGAAGATGTTCGTCACGAGCTCCGTGATCGCCTGGAAAGCGAAAATTCCAATTCGCCAAGCCATTTGACTTACCCTTTCCTAAACATGTTCCCAAATCCAATGACTAACGAAGCAATCCTCTGCCCTTGGACCACACCTCGCGAGCTGCCGTTGGGAACTGCCCGGTCCACTCGCGATGTGCGCCCCGGCCTTGCCGCGCCATAAGGACGAGGCCTCTCAGGCATATCGCCTGAACACGAGGGGCGAGTTTAGCCACATTCCTTTTGGCGTGTCAATACGCGAAACCCCTGCAAAACGCTGATTTCCGAACGCGCCCGCATTATCCGACGCCGCCGATTCGGGCCGCTGCCCGAAGGCGTCGTGGACGATTCCTAACTTCAGAAAAAATAAAAGCTTGAAAACAACTGCCCGAATCTGTCCCGCCAACGGCGGTTCAGCGTTCCCGGACGTTTCGCCGCTCCACGTCCGGGTTCCCCTCCGCGATCGCAAAAAAATCTTTCCGCCATTCTATGACCGAGAACCTCGCCTTCCCACCGGCCGAGCCGCCGCGCCGTCGGCGGCGAATTCGGACTCAGTTGGAGCGCACGCGGAAGGTTGCACGGACCGGATTGTGGTCGGATCCGCTCGTTGCCACGCTGCCGTCGAGGATCGTGTACGACTTGCCGACGTAGCGCTTCGCCATCGCCGGCGAGCAGAAGATGTAGTCGATCACGCTGCGGTGCGGCTCCTGGTTGTACGAGACGCGCTGCGCGGGAGGCAGCTCGTCCACGAAGCACGCAAGCGCACCGGCGCCGTCGCCTCGAATCGTGCGGATCGGCCCGCTCTCCCACGTGTCGTTGAAGTCGCCGCAGACGATGAACCGCGCGGCCGCATCGTCCCGCAGGATTTCGTCGCACGTCCTGCGCACGAACTCGGCTTCGGCCTGTCGCACGGGCGACGTTTCGCCCGTGCGCTCGCCGCGTTTCGACTTGAAGTGGACGACGAACACGTCAAACGCGTCGCCGCCCGGCGGCTCGATCCGCACGCGCAGCAGGTCCCGCCGCAGCGTGGTCACCTCGCCGCCCTTCATCGGGATCGGGACGTGCCGGTACGACGTCACCGGTCCGACGGGCAATCGCGAGAGCACGGCGCAGTCGATGCCGCGCTGGTCGTTCGACTCGACGTGCACGACGTGCGCGTAATGCAGGTCCGACAGGTGCACGCGCACGAACCGCTCCAGAATGCCGCGATTCTCCACCTCCTCCAGCGCCAGAACGTCCGCGTTCAGCTTGCGGATCGTGTCGGCGAGCCGCTGCATGTCCTCGCGCGATTTCGGCGGAGTGCCTTCGTCGGCGGTGTACGGATCGTCGACGTCGTCGAACAGATTCAGGACGTTGAACGTGCCGACGGTCACCGTGCCGTCGAACTTCCATTCCGAACCCGCGTGCGCCTCCGGCAACGATGGCTCGCCGGACAAGACCTCGATCTGCTCCGGCGCGGAGACGATCAACTCCGGCTTCCCGCGATACTCGTCGATCAAACCGGTGGCGCGGATCCACTTCCGCGGATAGAGCTGGATGGGCGTCTTTGGGAACCTGCCGACGTGCTCGCGACGGATGAAGACGGCGAAGCCGCCTCGCGGTTCGCCCTCGAACTGCAACAGGTAGCCCCCGCGGTTGCTCCGCGCGCGCTCCACCTTGCCCACGACGATGCACCGCTCGCCCACGTGCTTGACGGCGTCCTGCCAGCGAATGAGCGGAAGCCCCTCGTTCGGGGCGAACTGACTCGTCGGCGCATCGGCGCCCCAGAGCGCCGCGGCCAGCGCGGCCGCCACGATCCACTGTCCCATGTACACGGTTCGTCCTCCAACCCGCACCGGCGCTGTCCGGCCGGAAATCGTCCGCCATCCCACGCGGCCTCATGATATCCGCGAGGACCGCGCGGATCGAACCCCGCGCGATTGGGCGGCGCAGGGATCGCTCGATTCGACCGGACGAGTGGGCGGTCGATCGAGCGATAGGCCAAGGGCGAATATCAGATCCCGTCCTTCGCGGACGGCGCGTCGGATTGCTTCGATTCCGCGATGGCCTCGCGGAGCCACTCGTTGAGCTTCTGGTTCTTGCGAACCAGTTCGCTGAGGTTCGGGGGCTTCAGCCGCGCGGTCTTCGGAGCGGCGGCGCGAGTGCGGACTTTGGACGTCGACGGCGCTGCGGCCACGGCGACGGACGAATCATTCGCGTCCGCACCGTCGCCCGGTTGGCCGTCGCGAGCTCCCCGCAACTCTGTGTGTGGCGCGGTCCGCCGCTCGGTCCCCAGCGCATCGCGCAGCGAGTTGATCTCGTGGGGGATCGAGCGGCACAGATCGTCCGCGCGATCCAGTCGTTCGCGCAGGTGGTCGATCCGCGCATCCATCGCGCCGTACAACTGTCGGATGATGCCGACGAGCTGGCCGAGGCGCGCCGAGTGCTGCGCCAACTGCGCCATGCGCTCGTCCGCGACGGCCGTCGCATGACGGACCTGCTCGGTCTGCTGCCGCGCCGACGTGCCGGCGTTGCGGAGGCGCTCGATGATCTCCGAGACGGCGTCGGCCATTTTCCGCAACTCGCCGGAGCGCTGCTCGGCCTCGGCGATGATCCGCGTGGGCATCGACAGCAACTCGCGGGCCTGCGATTCGGTCTGCGCGGCTCGGCGCAGCAGCTCCTCGGACTTCTCGTTCGCGCGATCGGCCTTCTCGGCGAGCACCCCGGTCGTCTCGCAGAAGCGCTCCCTGTCCTCGTCAAGGCGCTGGCGGATCGCGCCGGCCTCGGCGCGGATCGCCTCGGTCGCCTGCTCGGCACGCTGCAACAGAGCGGCGGCCTGCTGCTCGAAGCGCTCGGCCGTGGTCCGCGCGCCCGAAAGCAGCGCCGCGGCCTCCTCCGAGATTCGCGCAGCGCCGGATTGTGCACCGGCCAGCAGTTCATCGGCGCGCTGCCGCAGCGCGTCCGAGCCGCTCTGCACCTGCTGCAGCAGCGCCGCGGCGCTCGTGCGAACGCGGTCCGCCCCGCCTTCGATCTGCTCGCGCAGCCCCGCCAGCCGCCGCACGTTGCCCTCCGCGTCGCGATTCGTCGCGTCGCGCAGCGACTCGATCTGCGAAGTAATCCCCGCCGCCGTCTGACGCAAACGCGACTCGGCCGCCTCGGTGGCGCGCACGATCTCGTCGTGAGCTGAGCCGATCTCGAGCCGCAGCGTCTCGGACTCGCCGGCCAACCGTTCCAGCTCGGCGCGGACGGTCTCGACGACTTCGCCGCCCTGGCGCTGCAACCGCTCGCCGGCGACCTGCGTCCGCTCGATCGCCTCGTGCAGCGACTGTCGCGCCCGCGCCGTGGAACCGGCCAGTTCCTCGCGCATGCCCGCCGTCTCCTGGCGGAGCAGTTCCGCTGTCGACTCGGCAGTCGCCACGGTCCGCGACAGCTCGCCGCGGACCGCGTCCAGATCGCCGACGGCCGAGTCTCGCAACGTGGTGACGCGCGATTCAAATTCGGCGCTGGCGGCGCGAACCTGGACCAGCATCGTCTCGATGCGGCGTTCGACCAGTCCGACTTCCTCCTGCGCCTTTGCGACGGCGTCCGTCAACTCCGTGCGGAACCGGGACGCCTGCTCCTCGTGCTGAGTCTGCAGGAGCGCCGCCGTATCGCGCAGCGTCGTCATGGTCGAGTCGAGTCGCCGGCAGATGTCTTCCGCCAATTGCGAGAACTCGGCCGTCCGCGCATCGGCGCGCTGCAGGAGGCCCGACAGGCGGCCCTCGATCTGCTCCACGCGCCGCGTCGCGCGGCCGAGCAGCGAATTCAGCCCGGCGACCATGCGCGATGCCGCGGCGCGGGCCGTGCGCCGGTCGGACTCGGTCTGCTCGCGCGCCGTTGCCAGTTCGCTGCGCAGCTCGGACTGGAGCGTCCCGAGCGCGCCGGTCAGTCGCTCCACTTCGTTGCGCGTCAGTTCCACAAGCGTCGCAACGCGCGTCTCATCCTCGGTAATCTCGCGCCGCAGCGCGTCGCGCGCCGAGGTCAGCCGGCCGACACCGTCCTTCATTTCCCGCGCGAATTCCAGCGGACCGGAAATGCGGGCGATGTCCTTCTCCAGTTGCTCCTGAAGCTCGCGGGCGCGGGCCTGCATCGTCCGCACCGTTTGCTCCATTCGCTCGTGAATCTCCGTCGCCTGCGACTTCCGCGCGCCAAGCCGCTGGTCGATCGAAGCGAGCGCCTGCTCCGCCTCCTGCTCCGCCCGCGTGCGGATCGCGGCCAGTTCCGTTGCGAACGCCTCGCGGATCGACGCCGCCTCGTCGCGCACGCCGGCGGTCGCCTGCGCCGACCGGCGACGAATCGTCTCGATCTGCTGCGCCTGCTCGGCCAGGAGCGATTCACTCTGCGTTCGCGCCTCGGCCAGTTGACGCGCGATCTCGTCCCGCACCGACGCCGCCTGGCGGCGCATTGCCGCCACGTCGGCCTCGCACGCAGCCGTCGCGGCCGACATCTGCTGCGTCGATTCCTGCACGCGCGACACAGCCAGTGCCGCGGCCGACTCCAGTTCGGAGCGGACGCGCTGCGCCTCGGCGGCCGCCGCGGCGATCGACGCCTGCACCTCGCTGATGCTCCGCCCGGACGTCACCGCCGCCTGGCAATGCAATTCCTCGATTCGCCGATTCTGCTCGTCGATGCGCTGCTGCAACTGGCGGATCGACGCCTCGAGCTGTCCGCGCGTCGTACCGAAGACCCGCCGGGCCTCGTCGACCAGCGCGAGCAGTTTGCCGCGCGTCGACTCAGCGTCGCTCTCGACGGCGCGGCGCGCCTTCTCCAGCTGCGCCCGCGCCGCGTCGATCTCGACTTTCGCCTCCACGAACGACTGCGAGACCTGCGCCGAGGCCGACTCGCAGCGCGTCCGCGCCGCGAGCACGAAGTTCGCCAGGCCCGTCAGCGCCGCCTCGCTCCGTCGGCGCGCTGCTTCGGAAAGGGCCGCAACGCCCGACTCCGACGCGCCCACGCTGTCACGGGCGTGCCGGGCCGCCTCGACCGCGCGCTGGTCCGCGGTCCGAGCCTCTTCGAGGACGCTCTTGACGAGTGCGTCCAGGTCCTTGCGAAGCGGTTCCAAGCGTTCCTGCTCGGCCCGCACGAACTCGGACGTGCGACGCCGCTCGGCGTCGGCGTGCATCCGGATTTCGTCCACCAGCCGCGACGCCTCTGCTTCCAGCTCCGCGCGGAGGCTGCTCGTCGCCGACTGAACGGCCTGCGCCTGCTCGCCCGACACACCCAGCCGTGCAGCGCCGTCGCGAAGCGCATCCACCGAACCCGTGCGGATGGACTCGACCGCTGACGCCGCCTCGGCCAGCATCGCCTCGGCGTCCGCGCGGATCGCGCGGATCTTCTGGAGATCGCGGTGCGCCACCTGCTCATTCTCGCGCGGCGAACGCACGCGATCCGTCAGGCTCTCGATCCGCGATTCGATCTCGGTCAAGCGCCGCAGCAGCTTCTCGGCCGCCACGTCGCCGATTGCGGTCGCACGCGTTGCCGGCGGGTTACTCGGGGCGGTCTCGGTCGGCGCGGCATCCGGAACCCGTGCCGCCAGCCGCGGCGCGATGGCCGGCGCTTCGTCCGCTTCGATGCACTCGCGGACGATGTCGTGCGTCACCTGGTCGCGTCCCGCGCCGAAAGCCGCCAGCAGCGCGTTGTCGCACGTCTGATTGATCAGGCGCGGCACGCCCTGCGAGGCGCGGTAGATCGCGTCGATCGCGTCGGGCGTGAACAGCTCGCGCGTCGCCCCCGCGACTTCCAGCCGATGCCCGATGTACCCGCCCGTCTGCTCGCGCGTCAGCGCGCGAAGGTGGAACGTGCGAAACAGGCGCTGGCGGAGTTGGCGCAGCTCCGGCCGGCGAATCGTCGCCTGAAGCTCGGGTTGTCCAAGGACGAGTACCTGCAGCAGCTTGGCGTCCTCGGCCTCGAGGTTTCCGAGCAGGCGGAGCTCTTCGAACGCGTCGGGCGGGAGATTCTGGGCTTCATCGAGCACGACGATGACAAGCCGATCGCGCGCGTATTGCTCAAGCAGGAACTGCTCCAGCAGGTGCGACGCCTCGGCGACCGTCGCGCCGGGCTCGAGCGGCAGTTGGTACTCGCGGCAGATGGCCGTCAACAATTCCGCACCGCTCAGGCGCGAGTTCGTGATGACCGCCGTCTGCGTCCCGGCCGGCAGGCGCGAGAGCAGCAGTCGGCTGAGCAGGGTCTTGCCCGATCCGACCTCGCCGGTGACGAGCGCGTAGCCCTTGCGCTCGGTCGCGGCGTAGAGCAGTGAGGCGAGGGCCTCCTCGTGGTCCGGCGTGTTGTAGAAAAACCGCGGATCGGGCGTGTTGTTGAACGGCAGCAGCGCCAGATCGAAATGGTCGCAGTACATGGCGGGGGTCTCCGCACGAGCGCGCGCTCTGGTCAGTTATCGGAGTCGGCTTCGCGAACGCTGGATGCGAAGGCCATCTCGAACGAGCGAAAAGTGCCGGTCGCGCGACGCCAACGCATGGGTTTTCGGACGTGCGCGGCGCGCGTGGACCCGGCGCATTGGAGCGCGCGCCCGCCCCAACGGCCGATTCCGCCGCCCCGGCGCAAAAAACGACGCTTGTAAGTTCACCGACCCGGCCGCGCGGTCGATCAGGCAGATGTTCGCCGCCGGGTCCGAGAGCACCCGGCGCGACCTGGGCACCACACGGACGGTACGCCATGACACGGATGTTGCCTCGACCGATCTCCCGCGCCGTAATTCGCGCCGCCGCGCTGCTGCCGATCGGCGCCGCCGTCGGTTGCGGACCCAAACCCGACCAGCTTTCCGCATTCCTTCGGGCCTACGAGCAAAACGTCTCGGCCAGTTCCTATCGCGTGCAGCCGCCCGACGGGCTGGAAATCAGCTCGCCCGAGGCGCTCGAGATCGACGGCGAGTACCAGGTCGTCCGCGCGGACGGCAAGATCACGCTGCGATTGCTGGGCGAGGTGAAGGTCGCGGGCCTGACGCCGGTCGAGATTGCCGACAAGCTCGAGCAGCTCCTGTCGCGGTACTACGTCAATCCGAACGTGATGGTCCGCGTCTCCACGGCGAACAGCAAACGCTACTTCGTCTTCGGTGAGGTCGGCGGACCGGGCCCGTACCCCTATACCGGCAATGACACGCTGCTCAAGGCCCTGGCGCTGGCGCAGCCGACGTTTCTCGCATGGAAGTCGCAGGTCCGTGTCGTCCGGCCGAGTCACGATGAAAACGAGCGGCGCGAACTGGTGGTCGATGTCGATGAGATCATTCAGCACGGCAAGACGCAGAATAACGTGCTGCTGCAGGAGGGCGACGTGATCTACGTGCCGCCGACGCCACTGGCCTGGGTCGGACTGCGGCTGCGCGAGCTGCTCTTCCCGGTGCCGTTCGTCGGCAACGCCGTCAACAGTCCGATCGACCTGCGCGACAGCGGCGCGCGCTACGACCAGCCGGTCAACGCGTCGGCGCGGCGATCGTTCTAGGAAACCCACGCGATGTTCGAACATCACGCTGATGAATTCACCGTCACCGACCTTCGCCACACGCTGGGCGAGGCCTGGCGCATCGTCCGCAACCGCCGCCGCTGGCTCATCGTTCCCTTCCTTCTGGTGACGTCCGGCGCATTCGGCCTGTCGATGCTTTGGCCGCGGTCCTACAGCGTCTCGACGAGCTTCGACCGCCGCCGCGACCTCGTGCTGGCCAACATGGGCAAGGGCTGGACGGACGCTGTCGAATCGGTCCGTGCCACGATGGCGAGCGATCTGCGCCGACCGGCACTGTGGATCAGCGCGCTTGCGGCGCTGGATCTGCCGCTGCGCAACGCGGGCCGCGACGTACCGGCGACGCCGATCGCCGCGCGGCGCTCGGCGTACGCCGCTCGCCTGCTGTCGGAATTCAACGTCGCCATCGACGAACTTGGCACCGACGCCGAGCGCGTGACGCTCAGCCTTTCCGGCCGCGACGCGACCGACTACCCCGCCGTTCTGACGCGCGTGCGCGACGCGTACATCCGCGAGGCGCAGCAGCGCATGAACGGCGTACTCGTCGAAGTCCGCGACTTCTTCGAGAAGCAGGCCGCCGAGGCACAGCGCAAGTGCGACGCGATCGAGCAGCAGGTCGCGCAGATGATCTGCGACTATCCCGGCGTCGATGATGCGTCGGCCGAGACGATCCAGCGCGAATTGCAGAAGCTGCACGACGAGGACGCGTCGCTGCGCAACGAAATCAACGGCGTCGAGGGGAAGATCGCCGAGGCCCGCACGGCCTACGACGAGGCGACGGCCGCGAAGGCCAATCCGACGATGCGCGCCGTCCGCCCGGCCGCATCGCAGACGGTGGTGCCGAATCCGCACGTCGCGCGGCTCGTGGCCGATCTCGACACTGTGCAGCGCGACCTGTCGGAGGCGCGGCAGGTCCGGCGCATGACCGAGGAGCACCCGACCGTCATCGCGCTTCGCGAAAAAATCGACGCGATTCAGATCGCTCTCTCAAAGACGCCTGCGACGATCGCCGTGCCCGTGGCGAGCGCGCCTCCGACCGTGCAGGTCGACGCCGGCGACGACGAACCGCTGCGCCTGCAACGGACGCTCGCCGGGCTGACGCGCCGCCGCGCGGCGCTCGAACAGCGTCGGGCAGACGTGCTCGGGCGGATCGACGCTCTGCACGCCGAACAGGTCGAAGCCGCGGCGCAGAAGCCGACGTTCGCATCACTCGAGTCGCAACTGGCCGCCGCCCGCGGCGAGGTGGCCGTGTGGAAGCAGAACATCGAGCCGATCAATCGCGTACTGACCGTGCAGCACGGCAACCGCGGCGTGCTCTTTTCCATCGCGAAGAACCCGGCGACCGTGGTCACGCCGACCTCGCCCGCGGCGAAGACGGCGCTGACGTTTTGTCTGGTCGTCGGCGTCGTGGTCGGGCTCGCCTCCATGCTGCTGTCGGAGGTGGCGGACCGCTCCTTCCGCAGCGTCGGCCAGATCGGCAAGGCGATCGGCGTTCCGGTCCTCGAGGCGATCGACGAGATCGTGACGCAGGCGGACCGCCGCCGGAAGCTGCTGCAACGCGTCGTCGTGTTGCCGGCGATGTACGCCGTGCTGGTGTTGACGCTGGTCGGCTCCGGCGCGCTGGCCTATCGAACGCTCACGCGTCCGGCGCAACTGCGGCCGGCGATCGCGGCCGCGCCGATCATCGCAGGTCAACTGACATTCGCCGAACCGGTCGGCGACGCGGTGACGCCGGGGCACGACTGACGGGAGCCACGAATCATGGGTCGCATCGCGGAAGCACTGAGACGCGCCGAGACGCATCGACGGGAAACGCGGCAACTGCACGCGCCGATCGTCGACGCGCCTCAGACCACGCTGCGCGACACCGACACCGCATCGACCCCCGCCCGGAAGACCCGCACGCCGATCGCCGATGCCCTCGACCGCGCGGAGGCGCCGACGCGCCATTCGCGCAGCGGACCGGCCGTCCCCGCCGACAAAAAGTCGCGGGCGAGCTTGGATAGCCCGCAGCTCGTCGCCCACCACGGCCGCTCCAGCGCCGTCGCCGAACAGTACCGCGCGCTGCGGACCTGGATCTTGTCGCACAACAGCACCGGCGAGCATCGCATCCTGGCCGTCACGAGCAGCGACCGCGGTGAGGGCAAGTCCGTCACGACCGCCAATCTTGCCATCGCCCTCGCCGAGGTCCGCCATCTCGCCGTGCTCATGCTCGACACCGACCTGCGCACCGCCGGCCTCAGCCGGTTGTTCGGACTTGAGCACGCGACGGGCCTGGCCGACGTGCTTGCCGGGCGTGCGACGCTTCCCGAGGCCGTGCACGCCACGCCGATCGAGAATCTCTGGATCCTGCCGGCCGGATCGGTTCGCGATGAAGTGCCGACGGCGGCGCTGAGCAGCCGCACGGCGGGCCGGCTCATGGACGAGCTGCGCGAGAGATATCACTACGTCCTGGCCGATACAACAGCGGTGCAGGCGGCGTCGGACGCCGGCGTCGTCGGATCGCTCTGCACCGGCGTGCTGATGGTCGTTCGGATGCACCGCACGCGTCTGGAGACTGTCAAGCAATCGGTTCGCTGGCTCCAATCCAACAACCTGCACGTGATGGGTTGCATCGCGGTGGCTGCCAATGCCGGTTCCGCTGGCCTGCTCAACGAAATCGACGCGGGTTGATCCTTCGCCCGCACGGCCTGCCGCGCCCCCAGTTCACGCTGATCCGATCCGCATCGAAGCCCATTCGCGCGATCGCGCCGCCGATTGGGATGCCTACGTCGCGCAACACGACGATGGAACGATCTGCCACGCGCACGGCTGGCGTCGCGCCGTCGTGCGCGTGTTCGGACACGCCGATCACTCGCTCGTCGCACTGCGCGGCGGCGGAATCTGCGGTGTGCTGCCGCTCATGCTTGTCCGAAGTCCGCTGGCCGGCCGGATGCTCGTCAGCGTCCCCTACGCGACGTACGGCGGCGTCCTCGCCGATGACGCGGCAACGGCGCGCGCCCTGCTCGATCGCGCCGCGGCCCTCATGACCGAAGTGGACGCACGACTCATCGACCTGCGTTCCCGTCACGCCGCCGATCCGGATCGGCCGATCGTCGATCGCTACGCGACCTACCGTCGGCCGCTCCCGGACCGGGTCGACGATGTCGCGGACTGGCTGCCTCGAAAGGCCCGCGCTGCGGCGCGCCGCGCCGCGGCGAAATACCCGCTTGACGTTGAATTCGACGCGGCGCACATCGCGACGGTCTGGAAGCTCTACGGCCGTTCGATGCGTCGCCTGGCATCGCCCAACTATCCGCTCCAGTTCTTCGAGGCGCTCGTCAACGAACTGGGAACCGCAGTCCGCGTCCAGCTCGTTCGACTCGACGGCCGACCCGCCGCCGGACTCGTCACCTTCCTGCATGCCGGCACGGCCATGCCCTACTTCGTCGGGACCGATGAGCGGCTCGACGCATACGGGCTGAACAACTTTCTGTACCGCGCATCGATGGAAGACGCGGTCCGCTGCGGTGCGAGCGTCTATGACTTCGGCCGTTCACGCCGCGACAACCCCGGCGCGTCGGACTTCAAGCGCTTCCACGGCTTCGAACCGCAACCGCTGCAATATCAACACATCCTCGCACCCGGCCGTGCACCGCCGGAGCTGACGCCCACAAGTCCGCGTTGGGCGATTGCGCGGCGCGTCTGGCGTCGAATGCCGCTGATGCTCACGCGACCCCTCGGCGGCCGCGTCGCACGTTGGATACCGGGCTGATCGATGTCGCGCACTCTCACGCCGACAGATCGCATCGCAGTCGCCGCGCCGCGGTCGGAATCGCCGAGGCGCGCCCGCATCCTCTACCTCGCGCACCGGCTGCCATACCCGCCCGACAAAGGCGATCGTATCCGCTCGTACCAAATCCTCCGACATCTCGCGGAGCGCCACGACGTGGACCTCGTCGCGTTCATCGAGCCCGCCGCGACTCCGGGCCACATCGAAACGCTGCGACGCCTCTGCCGTTCGGTCACGACGGTCCCGTGGACGCGGTTCGCGGCGGCGGCCCGTGCCGGCGTCGGATTCCTGCTCGGCCGCAGCCTGACGCGCGCCGCGTACGATTTCACCGCAGTGCACCGCGCCGTTCGTCAGTTCACCGCCCATCGCCCGTACGATGCCGCCGTCGCGTTCTCCTCCAGCATGACGCCGTACGCGCTCGCGGTTCCCGCGCGGCGACGCATTCTCGATTTCTGCGATGCTGACAGCGAGAAATGGAGCGACCTCGCCAGCGCGATGCGCGGTCCTCGCGCCTGGTTTCTGCGATGCGAAGCGCGGCGACTGCGCCGCGACGAGTTCGACTGGAGCCGTCGCGCCGACCTGACGGTCTTCGTCCACGAGCGCGAACGACGATTGCTCACAGCCCACGGCACCCCGGGCCCGACGACCGTCATCGGCAACGGGGTACGCGTACCGCTCGATCCGCCGCCCGATGCCTCTGACGCCGACCGCGTCGTCGGATTCCTCGGCGCGCTGCACTACCGGCCCAACGCCGATGCCGTCCGCTGGTTTCTGCGCTGCGTCTGGCCCATCGTCCGCCGCCGCGTCCCCAACGCCACGTTTCGAATCATCGGCCCCCAGCCGCCGCGCGACCTCGGACGCTGGGACGGCCGGGACGGAATCCTCGTGACCGGACGCGTCGAAGACCTCGGCGCCGCGCTCGCGCCGATCCGCGTCGGCGTCGCGCCCCTGCGAATCTCGCGCGGCGTGCCGAACAAGGTGCTCGATTTCCTCGCCCACCGGCGTCCGGTGGTCGCCACGCCCGCCGCGGCCGGCGGACTGCTCGCTGCCCCCGGCCGGGACCTCCTCGTCGCCGACCGCCCCACCGACTTCGCCGCGCGGGTCGTCGAGCTGCTCATCGACGACGTCCTCTGCGACGCGTATGCCCGCGCCGGACACCGCTGCGTCCTGGCGCGCTATTCGTGGGAGCCGCTGCTGGTCGAGTTCGAGCGGGCTGTCCTGGGCACGCCCGCGCCGCAGCGCACCGCGTTCGCGGCGGCCTGACCGCGGCTGCGATCAGAACGCTTCGCGCAAAATCTGCCGACCTCGGGCCTGCTCCAGATCGTCCACTACGCGCCCGATAAACCTGAAGGACCCCTGCGGATGGCGATCGCGCGAGCGCACGCGACTGCTTCCGCCACCCCCCGGACCTGACCATGATCGCCGCGATCCTCGACGCCGAACGACGCACGCTCCTACCTTCGAGCTGCGCACCGCGCAAGATACTGCGTCCGGTCAAAGCCCCGGACGCGCCGGGAGCGCACACGAGCAACGAGTCGAGCCACGGCGAACTCGCACACAAGCTGACGGAAACGCGAAACGTCCTCTTCATCGCAAGCCGCTTCCCGCCCGTCGCCTCGGTCGGCGCGATTCGCGTCCGGAAGTTCTGCAAGTACCTCCGCGAGTTCGGCTGGCAGCCCGTGGTCATCACCGGCGCGATCGACGCCGACGACGACGCCGATGCGGAAAACGCGCGATGCGCACGCGACGAGTCCTCCTCCGACGACCTGCCGCTCGACCTGCCGATCTTCCGCCTGCCGGCGCACGTCGATCACTGGCCACGGGCCGCAACGCGCCGGTTCGCCGAGCGACTCTCGCGGATCACGCGCACCGTCGGACTGGACGCGGATCGCTGCTACGACGGCCTGGCGTGGCGGATCGAACACCTCTGGCGGCAACTCAGTTTTCCGGACGCGGGCATCTGGCGGCTGGCAGCCGCGCGGCGGCTCGCCATCGACCTGCATCGGCGATACCGATTCTCCGCAATCTTTTCTTCGGGAATGCCGTTCAGCGATCACCTGATCGCGCTGGCGATTCAGGATGCGATCCGCCGCCCGTGGATCGCCGATTTCCGCGACCCCTGGATCGACTACGTTCACTGGGCGCAGTTCAACTCGTGCGGCGGCAGGCTCGTCGCACGTGTCTGCGAGCACGCCATCGTCGCCCGCGCCGACCGCGTCGTGAGCATCGGGCCGCGGATGAACGAGCGATTCCGCTCGCGCTACCCGGCGAGGCTGCGGGGCAAATTCCGGATCATCCGCAACGGATTCGATCCGGGCGACTTCGCCAAGTCGCACACGACCACGCACGCTCGCGACCGTACGCCGCGACACGGCGACCGATTCCGACTGGTCTATCTCGGCTCGCTCTACGGCCGGCGCAATCCCGCGACCCTCATCCATGCGTTTCAGAAGTTCCTGAACGCGCATCCGCACGCCGAATCTGCGGCGCGACTCGAATTCGCAGGACGCACCGGCCCGCACGCGGAGCTAATCTCGCGAGCCTGCAACGGCCGGACGATCCTCCATCACGGACTGCTGCCGCACCGCGCCGCCATCGATCTGATGGCCGACGCCGACGCGCTTGTCGTGCTCCAACCCGACCAGCCCGGGACCGACATCGACGTCTCGGCCAAGATCTACGAGTATCTCGGGGCGAATCGCGCCATCCTCGCCGCGATCCCGAACGAAGGCGATGCCGCCGATCTGCTTCGCGGATTCGACGGTGTCTGGCAGGCCCCGCTCGAAGACGTCGAATCGCTCGCCGAACGGATCGCAACGATCTTCAGGCGCTGGCACGATGGAACGCTCCGGCCGGAACGCTCGGAGGCCGCACTCCGGCCACTGACGCGCCGCTACCAGGCCGGCCAGCTCGCCGCGCTGATCGACGAATGCCGCGCGCGCCGACGCCGGCCGGCGCCGGAGCCTGATTGGCGATGACGACCGCCGCGCTTGCTCGCGTCTTCCGATTCAACACGGCCGCCGGACGCATCGTCCGCCGACTGCGGCGTCGCCGCGCGCGATCGCTCCTCACGATCGTCGCGTATCACCGTGTCGGAGACGGACCCGACGCCTTCTCGCACGGTGGCGCGGCGTTCCACACGCTCCGGCAACTCGACGCCCACATGGAATACCTCGCGACGCATTTCCGGCCCGTCGCGCTCCGCAACGCGCTGGCGACGATAGACCGCGGCCACCCCCTTGACCGCGCCGTCATCGTCACCTTCGACGACGGACTGGCCGACAGCCTCCGCGTCGCGGCCCCCATCCTGCGTCGCCACGGAATCCCGATGACCATCGGCGTCTGCACGTCGGTCGTCGGGAACCGCGACCTGCTCTGGCGGCATAAGCTCGCGTGGCTCGAAGCGAACGGCCACGGGCCGTCGCTCCGCAGCGCCCTCATCGACGCACTGCGTCCGACCGACGACACGACGCAGCCCGATGAATCGCTCGCCGCGTTCACGCGCCGCTGCTACCGCCACGCGGTCATTCCGAGACTTCTCGACGAGTTCCTTGCCCGCGCCGGTACCTCAGCAGCCGAGCTGGCCGCGCGCCACCGCCTGTACCTTGAACCCGAGCAGATCGCCTCGGCCGATCGTGATTGGATCGACTTCGCCAACCACACCCACGCGCACCCTGTGCTCTCGCAACTGACGGAGGCCCAGCAGGCGGCCGAGATCGCCACCGCACGCGACCTGCTTCACGAATGGACCGGCCGTCCGCCGACCGCGCTGATTCTGCCCTTCGGACTCAAGGACGCGTACACGTCGGCGACGGTCCGCATCGCGGAGCAACTCGGCCACCGCGTCGTGCTCGACCTGCGACGGCGTCTCAACCCGGCCGGACGACCTCCGCTCGACTGGAGTCGTTTCCCGGCCCCGAACGGCAGTGAGGAAGAATTCGCGCAAGTCGTCGAAGCCTGGCCCGGCGGACCGGCCGATGAATCTGTTCGGTAGAAGCGATGGTGTCCAACCCCCACGAATTCCGGCCGGCGTCGCGCCTGCTCGTCCCGCCCTATTGGGGCGAGTTCGGCTGGGAGCTGATGAACTGGCAGGGCCGCATCCGCTGGCTGCTCCACGAGGCCGGTGCCGAAAACGTCGTGGTGACGTACGGAGCGGGGCGGGCGCTGATCTATCGCGATCTCGCCCACCACGCCGACCGTCACGCCGAATTGCGCGAGATTTCGATCGACGCGCTGCCTGGCGATGCCAACGAAGATCGGCGCGTGGATGAGTGCGGTCGGACGATCCCCATCAAACAACTGCAGGACGCAACCCTCGACGCCCTCCAACGCAGTGAGATCGCGGTCGATGACGCCATGATCCTCTGGCCCGACGGTTGCGGCCGGCTCTGGCCGTGCGATGCCCGCGCGCAGCGCTTCGTCGATTGGAGCCAGCCGCGACTCACCGAATTCGACGTTCTGCTCGTCCCTCGGGCTCGGCAGCTCGCACCGCAGCGATCGCTGCCGGACGAATGGTGGCGACTGCTCGCCGAACGCCTGACCGCCGTCGGGCTGCGGGTCACTTGGTACGAGCCACCGATCGAACGCGCCGTCGATCTCCTCGCGCGATCGCGGCTGGCGGCGGGTGGATCGACGGGCGGCCTGCATCTCGCGAGTCTCTGCGGATGTCCTCACTACGTCTGGGGACCGGGCGCCGCGCATCGCTGGACCACGATCGGGATGACCAATCGCCAGCGCTACGAGACGATCTGGAACCCGCGCGGCACGCCGGTCCGCTACGACCCGATCGGATGGCAGCCGACCATCGAACAGGCGGCGTCCGGCATCGTCTCCGCGCTGCACGAGATCGGCCGCGGCGCGGGCGGCAGACTGCCGGCGGCGACACGCCGCCTGCAGTGGGCCGCGCGTCGACAGGTCGCGCGTCTGTGGGCGCGCAGTGCGTACGAAGGCTGGATGCCGTGGCGGATCCGCGAACTGGCGCGAGGTTGGCGCGTCTAGCGATCCGGGCAAGACAGGGAACTCCCCATGAACATGCGGCGCGCGCTCATCGTCGCCTACGACTTCCCGCCCGCCGGCGGCAGCGGCGTCCAGCGCGCCCTCAAGCTCGCGAAGTACCTCCCGCGTGCGGGCTGGCAGCCGACGCTCCTCTGCGCCGGACACGACCGGCAGACGCTGCGCGATGATTCGCTGCTGCGCGACGTACCCGCCGGCGTGCACGTCGAACGCGTGCTCGGACTCGAACCGGCCGGCGTGGCGCGCTGGCTCGGCGCAACGCTCGGCGGCGACCGCCCCGAATTCGAGCCGATCGAACGACGCATCTACTGGCGTCTGCATCGCGCGGTCGAGTTCGCGGGCCTGCCCGAAATCCCGCTGCTCTGGTCGCTGGCCGCGTGCCATGTCGCGCCGCAGCTCGCCCGCCGACACGGCATTGACGCCGTAATCACAACCGGTCCGCCACATTCCGTGCACCTGGTCGGTCGCGTGCTGCAACGTCGGCTCGGTCTGCCGTGGATCGCCGACCTGCGCGATCCGATCACGACCAACTTCGCGTACCGTCCGGCGAGTCGTGTCGCGGACGGCTTCTGGCGGCGGATGGAGACGATGATCGCGCGCCGTGCCGACCGGATCATCACGACGTGTGACGACTTCGCGGACGACTTCGCAGCGCGCCATCGACTGAACGCGACACGCTGCGCGACAATCACCAACGGATACGACGCGGACGACTTCGCATCGCCGCCGCCGCCCATCCGGCCCGGCTTCGTCCTCTCATATGTCGGCGCGTTCTACCGCGAGCAGACCATCGAGCCGATTCTCTGCGGCATCCGCCGCTTGCTCGCCGAGCGGCCGGCACTGCTCGGGCAATTCGTGTTCGAACACGTCGGCAGCGTGTCGCGAGAACAATCGCGGTTCATCTTCCCTTCCGATTCCGGGTTCTATCACCCTCGCGGCTATCGGACACACGCCGACGCCGTCGCCGCAATGCGCTCCGCCGCAGCACTCCTGCTCGTCGTCCCGTCCAACGCCGGAGGCAGGCTCTGCATCCCCGCCAAGACCTTCGAGTACCTCGCCGCCGAGCGACCGATCGTCGCGCTCGTGCATTCGAACTCGGCGCTCGAACGACTTCTGACCGCCGCCGGCCACGTCGTCATCGGCCACGGTTATCATCGCGACCGCGCGGTCGAGGCACTGCGAACGGCAGTCGATCGCTGGAGTGAGCTCCGCGGACCGCTCCGCCGACCGGCCGAATTTCTGCGCGGTGTCCGGCGCGACGTCCTGGCGGCGCGGTACGCCGAGCAGCTCAATCTCGCCGTCGGGCACGGCCGGACCGAGTTGTCGCGACCCGCGGTACCGCAACTGCGGATTGCCGCCGCATAGCGGATCCCACCGACGCGCCAACCTCGCCGAGTGGGATCATGCCAAACACGGCTGGCCCGCCCCGTCCGATAAGCAAGCCCGGCTTCAGCCCCCCACCCGATTCGTCCGTTAACACCGATGCGACGGCCGCGGGCCTGCGCGGAACCCGAAACCCGAACGCACCGACCCGAACATGCGCTTCGCCCTTTACGTCAGCCTGCTGCTCGCCGTCGTCCCGATCGTCCTCCTCCGACCGTTCTTCGGCCTCTGCGTCTACTACGTCGTTTCGCTCATGCAGCCGAAGGTGCTCTGCTGGCGGCCGGAGTTTCAGGATGCGTTGATCATCGGCGTACCGATGGTCTGCGGCGCGGTGGCGCTCGGCGTACGACGTTTCGTCATCGAGCCGCGCTACCGCCCGGGCACGAACGTGGTCATCGGCGCCGACCGCCGTCTCGTGCGAAACGCGCTCTTCGAGCCGTCCTGGCTGCTGGCCGTCATGGCCGCGCTCGTCGTGTACATCGGCGTCACGCGCTACCTCGCGCCGTTCGGCCCGGAGAACTCCGCCGCCTCCTACAGCCGGCTGCTCAAGATGGCGCTCGTCACGTTCCTGCTCACCGGCCTGGCGTCCGATCTCAAGCGCTTCCGCGTCCTCTACGTTGTGGTCGCGCTGTCGGTCGGGTTCTGGGCAATCAAGGGCGGGCTCAACGTCGTGCTGCTCGGCCCGCACCAGGTCTACGGGCGGAACTACGACAACAACCTGTTCGCGCTGATGAGCGTCATGGTCCTGCCGATGGTGTTCTATTTCGGCATCTCGGTGACGCACTCGCGCTGGCGCCTTGTCTATCTCACCTTCGCCGCCCTGATGTGCCTGGCGATCATCGGCTCGAACTCCCGCGCCGGCTTCGTCGCGCTGGCCGCCGTGCTCTTCTGTTTCGCATGGACCAGCAAGCACCGTTTCAAGGCCCTCTTCGGTGTCGTCCTGCTCGGCATCGTCGCGCTGATGACTACCGGCCATGAGATCCAGTCGCGGATCGACAGCATCCTCCAGTACCGCAAGGACGACTCGGCCCGCTCGCGCATCGCGCTCTGGAGCACGTCGTGGTTGCTCCTGTCGCAGCATCCCCTCATCGGCGTCGGACTCGACAACTTCGAACGCGCCAGCGCCGCCGCCGCCTTCGGCCGCAAGGCTGCACACAACATCTGGCTCTCGTCGCTCGTCGAACTCGGCGTCGTCGGCTTCGCCCTCTGGTTGACGATGATTCTCGGCGCCATCGCCAGCATGTATCAGCTCATGCACTACGCGCGGCGAGGCCCGCCGCGCACGCGCTGGTGCTACTACTGGGCCCGCGGACTGCTGCTCGGAATGATCGCCTACTGCATCCACGGATTGTTCCACAACGAGGTCTATCTCGATCTCTGGTTCGCGATGTTCGGCATGGCCGTCGCGCTGCGCGCCACGCTCCGCCGCGAACTGAGCAACATGCGCCTGACCGCCACCGTCGCGGCGCAGTTCGCCTCCGCCGCCGCGCAACCGCTCGCCGACGATCCGCGCGGCCGCCAATTGATCCCCATCGGACTGCTGCGCCGGCTCGGCGACGTGCCGCGCCCGCTGCGGGCACGCGGATGAACCTGCTCGACGCCCTGACGACCGAACTCCGCTGTCCGAACGACCGGACCGCGCTCGTGCTCCGAACGCCGCCGGGACGACTGCCCGACTGGCGCTGCCCGTCGTGCCGGACCCGCTGGGCCCTCGCGACCGAGGTTCACGAACTCGCGCGCGGCCACCATTCCCTCCGTGACGCCGCGCCCGATCCGCGAGACATCGCGCCCGCAACGACGCCGCAAGCGCCCGCGATGCCCGAGATCAGCGTCGTCCTCCCCGCCCTCGATGAAGCACAGGCCCTGCCCACCGTCCTCGCGCGGATCGCCGACGCCCTCGCCGACGCCGACTACGAGGTCGTCGTCGTCGATGACGGCAGTCGCGACCAGACCGCCGCCGCCGCCCAGCGAACGCTGATCGACGGCCGGGTCACCGGCCGCGTCGTGCGACTGACCCGGCGCTTCGGCCATCAGGCCGCCCTGCTCGCCGGACTGCGGCACGCCCGCGGCCGCGCGGTGATCACGATGGACGCCGACGGCCAGCACCCGCCCGAAATACTGCCCGACCTGCTCCGCGCCTGGCGAAGGGGCGCGCGGGTCGTGCAGACCATCCGACGCGATGACGAGCGACTGCCCCGGCTCAAGCGATGGACCTCGCGCGGCTTCTACCGTCTGTTCTCGCGCTGCTGCGAAGCCTCGATCGCCCCCGGCACGGCGGACTTCCGACTCCTCGATCGCGCGGTCGTCGATACCATCCTCGCCGCCCGCGGACCCACGCCGTTTCTCCGCGGACTGATCCCGTGGCTCGGCTTCCCCACGCAGTTCGTCACATACGACGCCGGGCCGCGGATCGGCGGCGCATCCAAGTTCTCGCTCCGCGCGATGCTCCGGCTTGCCGCGCACGGCTGCCTCAGTTTCTCGATCTACCCGCTTCGCGCCGCGACGATCCTCGGCCTCGCGCTGGCCGCGCTCGCGCTGCTCGATGTCGCCTACATCGTCATCGTCGCGCTGTTCAATCGTGCCGTCGTGCCCGGCTGGGCATCGATCGCCGGACTCGTCGCGACCATCGGCGCGGTGCAGCTCCTCTGCGTCGGTGTGCTGGGCGAGTACGTCGGCCGACTCTACTCCGTCGCCCTCGACCGTCCGCCCTACGTCGTCTCCGAGATCCGCGAGTCCCGCACCCCCGGACCGAACCCGAACACGCGAACCGTGCGCGCATACGGCGCGGCGCCAATGGAACCGAGCCATGTCGGCTGATTCGCCGGCGATCCCGGCGCGGCGCGAGACCTTCTACGACCGCATCGCCGACGACTTCGATCGCGTCATGAACCGCTACGACCTCGCGCGCCGACTCGAAGTCGTCTTCGGCACGTTGCTCTCCGGAATCGAACTGTCGGGCCGCCGCGTGCTCGACGCCGGCTGCGGCACGGGCTGGTTCAGCCACGCGACCGCGGCCCGTGGCGCACGCGTCGTCGCGCTCGACATCGGCCCGCGCTTGCTCCGACACGTCCGGCAGCGATGCCCCGCCGCCGCCATCGCCGGCGACGTCACCGCGCTGACGTTCTCCAACGACGCGTTCGACGTCGTCATCTCGTCGGAGTGCATCGAACACACGCCCGATCCACGCCGCGCCGTGCACGAACTCCTCCGCGTCTGCCGTACCGGCGGGTTCCTCGTCATCACCTGCCCGAACCGCGCGTGGCACTGGTCGTGTCGACTGGCCAACCGACTGCGTCTGCGACCCTACGACGGACTGGAGAACTGGCCCGGCTGGTTCGAATTGCGACGCTGGATCGGCGAGGCCGGCGGCCAGATCGTCCGAAGCACCGGCATCCACGCCGTTCCGTTCATCCTCGGGCCGCTCAATCCGATCCTGCTCCGCCCGCTCGATCGCCTCGGACGCTGGCTCGGCCCGCTCTACGTCAATCAGGCCGTTCTGATCCAGAAACGCCCGCGACGCGTCGGCGGCACTGCCGATAACAACCGGTAGGCCGACGTCCGGCCCCACAACCACCGACCGGAACGCGTTCCATGTGCGGCATCGCCGGGATTGTCCGCTGGCAGGGTTCGAGCGATGCCGACGCCGCGCAGCTCTCGCAAATGTTGCGCATTCTCGAGCATCGCGGGCCCGACGGCGGCGGCACTCACCGCGGCCGCCATGCCGTGCTCGGCCATCGCCGACTCGCGATCATCGACCCCGACGGCAGCCGGCAGCCGCTCTGCAACGAAGACGAATCTATCTGGCTCACGTTCAACGGAGAGGTATACAACTACCGCGAACTGCGAGCCGATCTCGTCGCCCGCGGACATCGATTCCGCACGCTCGGCGACGCCGAGGTCGTCGTGCATCTCTACGAAGAGCGCGGCGCCGATGCGCTCGAGGCCCTGCGCGGCATGTTTGCCTTCGCACTCTGGGATGCGCCGCGACGGCTGTTGCTGCTCGCACGCGATCGACTCGGCGTCAAGCCGCTCTACGTCCACGAAGACCGCGATCGAGTCGTCTTCGCGTCACGACTCGACGCGGTCGTCGCGGCCGGCGCACCGCGGGAGATCGACCCGTGCGCCATCGCCGACTTTCTTGCGTTCGGCTTCATCGCCTCGCCACGCACGGCCCTTCGACACGTCGCCAAGCTCGAACCTGCGCAGCGATGGATTTGCCGCCCCGCCGGCACGCAGCGCGAGACCTACTGGTCGCTGCGTCACGCGGGCTGGCAACGCGGCGACGAGCAGGACTTGTCGGCCGAGCTCGAAGCGCAACTACGCGACGCCACTCGGCACCGCCTCGTCTCCGACGTACCGCTCGGCATCCTGCTCAGCGGCGGCGTCGACTCGGCCGCCGTCCTGGCCGCGGCCGCCGACGAACGATCCCAGCCCCCCGCGACGTTCACCGTCGGCTTCGACGAGGCGGAGTTCGACGAGCGATCGGCCGCGCTTGAAACCGCGCGGCGCGCCGGCGCCGAGCATCGCTCGGCCATCGTCCGACCGCAGCCCGCCGCGCTGCTCGACGAACTCCGCGACGTGTTCGACGAGCCGTTCGCCGACCCCTCCGCCATCCCCATGCTCTTTCTGGCGCGCTTCGCACGGCGGTACGTCAAGGTCGCCCTCAGCGGCGACGGCGGTGACGAGGCCCTCGCCGGCTACCGCCGCTACCGCTTCGACCTGTGGGAGAATCGCGTCCGCCGCTGCCTGCCGCATCGGTTCCGCGCGACCTGGCTGCCCAGGCTGGCCCGCCGCACCCCGACCTCGCCCGATCTGCCGCGCTGGCTCCGCGGCGCGGCGACGCTCGAAAATCTCGCCGTCGACCCTGCCGATGCGCACGCGCGCAGCATTGCCCGGATGCGGCCGGACGCCTGGAGCAACCTGCTTGCGCCCGACCTTGCCGATTCGCTCGCTCGTTACGACCCGTGGCAGCGCCCGCGCGAACTCTACGAAAGATGCGATGCCCCGGATCCGCTCGCAAAAAGCCAGTACGTTGATCTGCGCTTCGAACTGCCCGACGGAATCCTCACCAAGGTCGATCGGGCCTCGATGGCCTGCGGACTCGAGGTCCGCTCGCCGATGCTCGACTACCGGTTCATCGAATTCTGTTCCCGCATTCCGCCCACGATGCGACTGCGACGCGGCGCGGGTAAGTACCTCCTCCGCCGCTTCGTCGAGCGCCGACTCGGACCGTCCGTTGGCACGCGTCCCAAGCGCGGCTTCGATGTCGCGCTCGACCGCGCCTTGCGCATGGAAATTCGCCCGCACGTCGATGCGCTCCGCAACGACGCCAGCGCGAACGTCTGGTCCTACGTCGACCGCGCCGCGTTCGATCGACTCTGGCAGGATCACGTCGCCGCCACGCGCAACCACGGTCCAATCATCTGGTCGGTCGTCATGCTCCAGAACTGGTTCGATCACCGTCCGGCCGCCGGCTCCTACTCGCCCACGACCCCTGCCCTGACAAACACATGCATCCCGCACTGGTCCGACGCCTGATCCTGCCGCTGCACGAGCGACTGCTCGGCCGGCGGACACTCGCACGCGCCGCCGAACTGGAATTGACGCAGTGGTGCAGCGCAGGACAGTTGCGACGACTTCAAACCCGCCGGCTGCGCGAGCTCCTTGAGTCCGCCGCCGACCACATCCCGTTCTATCGCGAACGCATCGCGTCGGCGGGCATCGATCCGCGCCGCGCAACGATTGACGACCTGCAACGACTTCCGTGCCTCACAAAGGACGAGATTCGTCCCGATCCCCGCCGCCTCTGCGCCGACCGCGTCTTCGGCGGATTGCACGTCTGCAACACCGGCGGCTCGACCGGCGAACCGCTTCCGTTCTTCATCGACCGCTCGCGCCAGGCCGCCGACCAGGCCGCCCGCATTCGCAGCCGTCGCTGGTTCGGCATCGAGCCCGGCGAGCGCGAACTCTACCTGTGGGGCTCGCCCGTCGAGCTTTCGCGCCAGGATCGCGCGAAATCGCTCCGCGACCGTCTCGTCAACCAGCGCCTGCTCAACGCGTTCGACATGACGCCGGCGCGCATGGACGACTTCCTCGACCAGCTCGTCGCGTTCCGCCCCGTGCACCTCTTCGGCTACCCCAGCAGCCTCGCGCGACTTGTCGCACACGCGCGACGGCGCGGTCGAACCGACGTACCGAACAGTCTCCGCACCGTCTTCGTCTCCGGTGAATGGCTCGATCCCGACGATCGCCGCGCCATCGCCGAATTCTTCGGCGTGCCGGTCGCCGATGGCTACGGCGCACGCGACGCAGGCTTCGTCGCGCACGAATGTCCGCACGGCCTGATGCACGTCACCGCCGACAGCCTCATCGTCGAACTGCTCGATCGCGACGGCCGGCCCGTACCGCCTGGCGCTAACGGCGAGGTCGTCGTCACGCACCTGGAGGCGTTCGGCATGCCGTTCATTCGCTATCGCACGGGCGACATCGCCGTCGCGGACGATCGGCCTTGTCCGTGCGGACGCGGACTGCCCGTGCTTCGCGACGTGCAGGGCCGACGCACCGACCTGCTCCGCACGGCCGGCGGCGGCGTGGCTCACGGCCTGTCGGTGATCTACGTCCTCCGCGAGACGCCCGGAATCCTCCAATTCCGCGTGATGCAGCGCCGCACCGGCGACCTTGACGTGTCCGTCGTGACCAACAGCGAGCTTGCCGACGATGATCGCCGCCGCTTGGAACAGAGCCTCGGCCGGCGGCTCGGCGGCGTTTGCGCGCACGTCAGACGGGTCGAGTCGATTCCGCCCGATCCATCGGGGAAGTTTCGCTACGTGACGAGCGAGGCGTGATCGCGCTCGACTTGTCGTATGTCGCACCGTCGATCAACTGTCCTGTCAACAGGTCGTCCGCGACGCGGAGCATCCGCCATGCGCGATTGACATGCGCGTAGTCGAGCGCCCAGCGCACGGCGACGATTCCGCCGAACATGCCCGCCGCCGCAAGTACGACCGATGTCATGTCAATCGTTCGCGATGGCAGGAACCGATGCGCGGCCTGAAGCGCCGCCGCCAGCACGATTGCGCCCAGCGTCGCCGTCGCGGCGAATGCCCGCCAGCGCGGATCGTGTCGAATCGGCGCTGATGCGGGCGCCTCTGCATCCGATCCAGCCGGTTCGCGAACGGACGCAAGCGACGCCGCACGACGCCGCGCCTCGCGCCACAGCGCCACCAGTGCACCGAGAACGGTGAACTCAAGCCACTTCGATGAGAGGTCGAGCAGCGCATCGTTCGGCTTGCTCCCGAGATGCCCCGCGAACGGAACCCAGTTCGCGCATTGGGTCGAAGCGACCGCCGACCCGAACTGGAAATCCATCGGCGCAGTCCCTCGCAGAACCACAAACGCCACGGCCGACCCGACCCCGAGCGCAAGTCCCCGCACGGGCAGGCGAAACTCCGTCGCACCATCGGCCCGCCGATCCCGCGTCGCCGGCGACGATGACAGAACGAACATCATCACGATCGCCGCCAACGCCGCCCCGGCGAGACCGATCAGCGGATGCAGCGTGTCCAGCCCGCGCGAGATCAGCAGCATCCGCGCGCCCGTCACCACGATCGAAAGTACGACGCTGACGAACCCGCCGTATGCCACCGCCGCAACGCGGCCCAGCCCGAACTCGACCTGCATCGCCAGCGCCGTCGCACCGGCCAGCACGGCATAGCCCGCAGTCTCCCCCGCGCGGTCCAGCGCGTAATCCCACTGCGCGCGTCGCGCCCGCGACGGATCCAACTCCGATTCACCCGCACCGCCGACGCCTGGCGCATTCAGCGCCCGCCACGCACTCGCCGGGTCCAGTTGCGCTGACCGCGCCGCCCGTGCGAGCGCCGGCGTGCTGAGCTGCGCGTCGTACGGCCGCAACTCGATCAACACGAGACCGCACGCCAGACATTTTGCAATCACCGACCACGGATTGGTCCGCAGCGCCCCATGCATGCGCGCCGCCGCCTGCACGATCGCCGGCCGGACGATCACGCCGAGCGCCACGCCGAGCACGTTGCCCATCAGATTGCAGACCACGTCGATGATCGACGGCACGCGGGCCGGCAGCGCGACCTGAACGACCTCGATGCCAAAACTGATCCAACCACCCACGACCATCGTCACCGACGCGGAGGTGATCACGCCGAACCCGCGCCGACGCCACGCCAGGTACCCCAGCGCGCCGAACGGCACGTAGAGCGTGATGTTCGCCACGACGTCAGACAGCGTCAGCGACGTCCGGCAGAGGCGATCCAGCACGCTCGACACCGAGCCCGGCATCCGCCCCCAGCGAAACTCGAACGGCAGCAGCGAGACATAGACCAGCAGCAGGACCGCCAGTCCGAAGCCGAGAACGGACGACGATGAATGCAGCCAGCGAACCAGCGGTTCGGACGAGATTTCGTCGCTGTGCGCGCTGCGCGGCGCAGGTTCAGCCCGAATGGTCGCCAAACGCAAGCCCCCCAGAGTCCCCCGTCCGCGATCCCGGCCGCGTTCGGCCTACGGCCGCGGACGAATGATGATCTCGCGATCCCCCAGAAACAGCCCCGGCGACGTCGGCCGATGCGACTCCCACGGATTCGGCTGCGTCGTCGTCACGGGCCGATCGCGCTCGGCCAGGGTCCAGAGCGCACGTTGCACGGCCGACTCGAGCTCGCGCGTCGCGACGTACTCGGCGCGGCAGAGGCGGTGGTCGTGTTTCCCATCGCTCTTGCAGCGGTGGTTGGCATCCAGCCTCACCTCGGCGCTCGTGCGAAACGTCGCGATCGGCTTCGGACCGATCGCGTCCCACAGCACGCCCAGCAGCTCGCAGTCCGTTGCGGCGTCGCCGTTCTGGGCGTAGATCAGGCACAACCGGCACGACGCCCGCCGCGCTTCGTCGAGGATCTGATCGACCGTGCACCCCGTCACCGGCAGACCGTAAACTCCAAGCAGGACGAACTCGCGGATCGATGGCAAAGTGTCCATCAACTGATTCCACGTCGCGCCGCGCGCATCGCTGATCGGCACGACCATGAGCCGATCCTGCTCGCCGCCGTCCACCTCGTGCCGAATCACGCGCGCCACCGCCACCGCGCACGGGAACCGCCCCGCCGTCTCACCGGCGTCGAGGATGCGGCCGCCGTTCGCCGGGTAGTTGGATTCCGATGGACCGAGATCGGTCGGATGGACCGCCGTCATCGCCGCCTGCGCGACCTCCGACGGCTCCTCCAGCTTGGCGGCCGGCCGCGACGTCGGATCGCCGCAACCGACTAGCAGCAGCCCGAGCGCGCATGTCGATCGGCGAAGCATCCGGCCGGTTCGGTTCATGAAACGCACCTGCGGCGCGACGCGCGCGGCCGATCCACCTTCTCGTTGACGGCCCTGCGTCGCGCCATCCTCTTCATCGACCATGGATTACGCCGACCTGAGGCCGGTCGGTCGGCGCGGGCGAACGCCCGGTAACGCCCCGCAGGCCGGCGGACCATGCTGTTCGACTTTGACCGCGCAAAGCCAATCGGGCGCAAGATTTGCCGCGCGAACGGCGATCGTGATTCCGGCGACGGACCCGTCCGATAGATTCCTCAGCAGAAACGCGTACCCGGAGCGAGTTCCGCGTGACCGCCCACCCGTTTTCCACGCTCGAGACTGCGATCGCCCCGCCGATCTCCGTCTCGTTTGACCGCCGCGCACGCACCGCGCGCGGATCGTGGAAACCGTTCGTCGGTCGCCACATCCTCAGCCTGCCCTGCGTCGTCTGGATGGCTCTCGATGTCGTCCTCGTTTCGATCGGAACGCTGCTCGGCCAGCAAATGTTCGTCTCATGGTCCGCTCCGGCCAGCCTGCTTGGCGATGCCAATCCGCTCGTGGCGAACATCGTCCTCGCCTCATCGGTCATCCTCGCCGGACTGATGTTCGGACTCTACGAACAACAGACGCTCTGGAGCCGGTCGCGAGCCATCGCGCGGGCCCTGCTCACCATCTCCGTCGCCATGCTCGCCACGCTGCTCGTGCTCCACCTGCTCATCTACTCGACGCTCAGCCGCCGCGCCGCCGCCACCGGCGTGGTCTTCTATCTGGTCACCGGGCCGGTTCTCCGCGTGCTCGCCCACTCGGTCGTCACACACGTCCGACGCGGCCTGCTCATCATCGGCCACGGCCCGCTCATGCCCGGCATCATCCGCGCCGTGCGACGCAATGCGGTACCCGGCTATCACCTTGTCGGCATCGTCTCGGACGGCAACGCCGACGCGACAAGACACGTCCGCGGCGTCGAGATCATCGGCAACCCCGATCAGATCGCGGAACTATGGCAGCGCCACGACATCCACGAGGTCGTCGTCTCGTCCGACGCGGCGCGCAACGAGGTCTATCAGCGCGCGGCCATGCGCTGCCTCCGACTCGGCTGCCGCGTCATCGACGAAATGACCTTCTTTGAGAAGTCCTTCGGCGAAGTCCCCGTGACCCACATCTCGCCGAGCTGGTTCCTCTTCGCCGACCTCAAGGGCCAGCGCGAAGAACATGCCACCGCCAAGCGCATCTTCGATCTCGTCGTCGCCGCGGTCGTCGGATTGCTCTCGCTGCCGCTCTGGCCGCTGCTGATCTGCGCCGTGCGGCTCCAGGGCCGCGGACCGATCTTCTACTCGCAAGCACGCGTCGGACAGGGCGGCCGCACGTTCACCCTCTACAAGTTCCGCAGCATGCAGCCCGACGCCGAACCCAACGGCTCCGTCTGGGCGCGTCCCAACGACCCGCGTGTCACGCGCATCGGTCGCATCCTCCGACGCACGCGCCTCGACGAACTCCCGCAGATCTACAACATCCTCCGCGGCGACATGTCCTTCGTCGGACCCCGACCCGAACGCCCCGAATTCGTCGCGCCACTCACACGGCTCATCCCCTTCTACAACGAGCGGCACCTGATCAAGCCCGGACTGACCGGCTGGGCGCAGATCAACTTCCGCTACGGCGCGAGCATCGCCGACGCCAGCCGCAAGCTCCAGCTCGACCTCTACTATATCAAGCACATGTCCTTCGAGCTGGACCTCGTCATCCTCCTCCGAACCGTCGGCAAGCTGTTTGCAGGGCTTGCCTGACCGGCCGCACTCGCGAACGCACCGTCTACCGCGCCGCCGGCATGGTCGCCGGGATCGATGGATCGACCCGCGCCCAGTCCGCCATCTGTGCATCGAACGCGCGGACGTCGAGCGACGTGACGATTCGGGGCGTCTGAAGAAACCGCTCGACCTGCAATCGCTTCTCGCGGATCACCTGCGCCGCCAGCGCCAATCCACGCTCGATCACCTCGCGATATTCCATCACGATGCACGCGTGCGCGGTCTGGTTCCGCAACCGCTCCAGACACTCCAACGCGTGCGAGAAGAACACGACGAACGCCGTCGATGGCACGAGCGGCTCGTCCAGCGGCGCCGACACGACCGGATAGTCCTCCAGCAGCACCCAGCCGTGCATCCGCGGGTACTTCTGCACCTCCGCGCCGAGCATCTCCCGCGCATCGAACTCCCGACCCGACCAGTCCCGCTCCGCGACCACCCGAACCGACGAATGCAGCGCAATCTCCTCCCGGAATCCCGCCAGCCGGGCCCCCGATTCCGGCCCTCCGAATCCGCCGTGAAACACCCCCACGTTCACCGCGCGCCCCCGAGCCACTCGCGCCGTCGCCCGCGCCAGCGCGATCCCGATGTCGCGATCGTCCATGCCCACGAACGCCGTCCGACCGCTCTCAGGCACGTCCCGACCCAGCACGATCGCCGGACGACCCGACGTCGTCATCTGTGTGATCGAGTGACGCAGCGAATTCGCATCGTCCGGCCAGACGACCAGCACGTCGAACGCCTCGTCCAGCAACGCTTCCAGCAACGCTCGCTGTTCCGCCGGACGGTGGACCCGCGGCGCGCGGCAATCTACCTGGACGTTACGATGGATGAACTGGTACCGCCGGGCGCACGCGTTCACGATCGGCCAGACCGGATCGTGCATCGAGCGCGCAACAAACAGCACGCGGATGGAAGGCGGCTTCTGACGTTCCTCGCCGCGACGATCGCAGCCCGTCCAGCCGACGGCCAGCACGGCCACGCATCCGAATCCCCAGACCGCCGACGCGGATGGACCGTCTCGCCGTGTCCATCGGCCGCCGCCCGACCTCGCACAGTGCCCGCCTCGACTGTCCATCCCGGAGGCCTCACATCGGGTCGACGACCCCCGTCATGCGCCCCGCGCGTCGTGACAGCCACATGTAGCCGAGCAGCAGCCCGAGCGCCACACCCGCCAAGTCCCACGCCCAGTCGCGGACCTCGGCATGCCGGCCGACATACGGCTGCGTCAGTTCATCAAACGCCCCGTACAGCGCGTAGACCCCCAGCCACAACGCAACAAACGCAGGGGCGCGACGCGACCACCGACCGCCGGACGACTCCAGCGCGGCGGGCCCCCGCGCCCAGAACACGAGCATTCCCAACGCCCCGTACATCACGAAATGAAGCGACCAGTCCGGAAGATTGAACATGAACCGGCCCGCCGGACCCGGCGGCAGGTGCGTCACGAGATACAGCAGGCCCCAGTACGTCAGCCAGATCCAGACGCGCCAGTTCCGCCGCGCTGTCACATGCTTCGCCGTCATGACCGGCCGGCCGGACTCGCCAGACCATCGGTCGGCGCGGCCCGGCCGCAATGATCCGCTTCGCGCTCCCCTTCAACCGCGACAGATTCCGCGGACGCGGCCTCGCCGACGCGGGTCGACGTTCCATCGCCCGTGCCCTGCGTCGCGTCGCCGTCTTCCGTCGGCACGGTGCCGCACGTCACGGACAACCACTCATCCGCCAGCGCCAGATAGTCTTCGGCCCCGTGGCTCCGCGGCGCGTAATCGAACACCGTCCGGCCGTGGCTCGGGCTCTCCGCCAACTTGATGTTCCGTCGAATCCGCGTGCGGAAGATCCGCGCGTCGCGCCACGGACAATCCCGCCCGCGCGACTCCGCCAGGAACCGCTCCAGCTCCTCCACCACCTCGGCCGCCAGCCGCGTGCCCGACTCGTACATGCACATCAGCAGGCCGGTCACGCGCAGCGCCGGGTTGATCCGCCGGCCCACCAGCGCGATCGTCTCGAACAGCTTGCCCGCCCCCTGCATCGCGAGGTAGTGCGGCTGGAGCGGAATGAGCACGTCCGTCACCGCGCACAGGGCATTCAGCGTCAGGATCCCGAGCGACGGCGGACAGTCAATCAACACCCAGTCGCACGCCACGGTGGACGCACCTAACAGATCCCGAAGAATCACCTCCCGCCCGATCGTCCCCGCCAGCTCCACCTCCGCGCCCGCCAGCCCAATGTCCGTCGTCACCGCCGACAACCGCGGTCCGACCGGCCGCACCGCGTCCGCCAGCGACGCAGCCCCGCTCAGCAGCTCGTAGGTGCCCGGAACGTCGTCCCGGCCATCGAAACCCAGATGCGCGCTGAGATGACCCTGCGGATCGAGATCGATCAGCAGCACCGATTGCCCCCGCTCCGCCAGCGCCGCCCCCAGGTTGACCGCCGTCGTCGTCTTTCCGACGCCCCCCTTCTGGTTGATGACGGCCACACATCGCATGGCAATCGCGCCTGCCCGTCGGACCGCCGGTCGCGGCCGGGTCCGCGCGAAATACGTGCGGGGCGCCGGCCCGGCGATCGATGGAGAGTGTAAGGGACGCCGGGGATTTTGAAAGGGGCGTGTGCGCAACAAAAAATGGAAGGTGCCGCCGTGGCTGGAGCACCTTCCATCTCAGCCGATGTCTTCGCGACTCATCGCGAAGACCGGATCCGCGCGAGTCGCGCGGATTCCGCTACTTCCGCTTCCGTCGCTTCTTGCCGGCTGCTTTCTTGGTGGCGCCTTTCTTCTTCTTTTTAGCCATGCGCGTCACCTCCTTTCTGATGCCAAGTGTAAAACGCCTCGGCGCGATGTCAACACAAAATCGGCCCGGGCGCGCATAATTATTCTTTCGGCATGAAAATAGCGCTGGCATGATCGAAAACGACGCTTACACACCACCCGCACGTCGCTCCGCCGTCCGTGGAATCCTCTTCGATCTCGACGGAACGCTCGCGAACACGCTCGACGACATCGCCGCGGCGCTCGCGCACGGCCTGGAGTCCGTGCATCGGCCCGCCGCGCGCCCTGACGACGTGCGACGCTGGATCGGCGACGGGCTGCCGGAACTCTGCAAACGCGCCGCACCGGACCTCGCCGGGACCGATCTCGACCGCCTGATCGCCGCCACGCGATCGTATTACGCGCGAAACACCGTGGTCCATACACGCCTCTACCCCGGAATCGAGCCCGTGCTCGAACGGCTCCGCTCCCGCGGATTGCGCCTCGGCGTGCTCTCCAACAAACCGCACGAACTGACCGTGGAAACCGTGCGGCGACTCGGCCTCGAACCCCGCTTCGACGTCGTGCGCGGCTACGTCACCGAAGAGGAGAAGAAGCCCTCGCCCCGCGTCGCGCTCGAGATCGCCAGGCAATGGAACCTCCGCCCCGAGAAAATCCTGGTCATCGGCGATTCCGCGACGGATTTCCAGACCGCGCAGGCCGCCGGAATGCCCGTTCGAATCGTCGAATGGGGCTTCCGCACCCCCGAAGAACTCGCAACGGCGGGAATCGCACAAACGCTGAAATGCCCGGACGACATCGAGGCCGCCGCCTCGGGTTGACCGCTATGGCTCCCAGATTACGCGGCGGCTGTCGAACACCGGCCCCTGCGTGCAGCAAAGCTCCCAATGCCGGCCGGCGGAATCCCCGTCCCGAATCGCCACGACGCACGATTGGCACGTCCCCATGCCGCACCCCATGACGCGCTCGAGGCACACCTGACACTCGATCCCCGCGCGATGGCAGATCTCCGCCACACTGCGCATCATCCGTTCCGGACCGCACGTGAAGACCGCGATCGCATCCCGCGCGATCGACTCGCGTTCGAGAACGACGCTCAGTCCGGCCGTTGCATGACCGCCCAGGCCGATCGATCCATCGTCCGTCGTGACGACGACGCCGACACTCGCCAGTGCTGGATCGCTTGCGCACGGTAAGGGTATACCCGTTCGATCCGGCTCGGCACTCAAGCGCAGCGGCAGCAACTCCGCCGTGGTCGAACCAATCACGAGTATCACGCGCCGCCCGGTTTCGCCCAATCCCCGCGCCAACCACAGCAACGGCGGCAGGCCGACGCCGCCCGCCACGAGGATCGAGAGCGCCGCGCCGGTGCGAACCTCAAACGCGCGACCGAACGGGCCGTGTAACATCAGCCGATCGCCCGCGCCGCGCGCGGCGAGGAATCGCGTGCCAGGTCCGATCGCGCGGCCGATGATCTCCAACTCCACACCGTCCGCACGTCGACGCAACCCGCCGATGCTGAACGGGCGACAGAGGAACGCGCCCGCCTCGGCAAACTCGGATTGAAGCGCCCTCAGCGGTGTACCATTCCGCCAATCGACCGCGCGCGGTGCGGCGTCACTCGCGGCCCACGCGGCCGGCGCGCTTCGACACGCGATCTGGATGAACTGCCCCGGCTCGGCATGCGGGAAGTCGGCGACCCGAAGCGTCAGCCGAAAATGCTCGCGGCACAGTGCATCGTTCGCAACAACGACGGACTCGAAGACGCCTCGCTCAGCGATGGATCCGGTTGGCACGCGGGCATCGTAGAAATTCGCGTGCGACGTGACAAAACGCGCGGAAACAAAAAAACCTCCGGAGGGGAACACGTGTTCTCATCCGGAGGTGCGCCACGGCTGAAACAGCCATAACCGGTGGCGGTTGCCTGCTGATTAGTTCACGTCGAGGGGCGCCCCCGACGTCGATGCGGACTATAGCAGAATCGGCAGCGAGCTGTCAACGCGTTTCACTCAAAACTGGTCCGCGTCTAACTTCATTGACATCATAATCTTATGACGATTCGTGTACCGCCGATCGCAAGTCGTGAGTTTCCTAGGAAAGCCGCCAGATAATCGCATAACTCACTGTTAAATAATGTATTACGACTCAACATCGCATCGAATAACGAATCCGCGCGAGCAGTGAACGCAAACTATTGTTAATAATTAACTTATGGCGATGATAAAAACTGCCAATCAGCGGCGCGAATGTGGGATTTCGCGCCATCCGCGCCGACCGGGGACTCCCGGACGCGCTCCGTCCCGCCAAATATCACAGACCAAGTCGGACCTTCTCGCCCGGCCCGTCGTCCCGCCCGGCGACCGACGTCTACGATGTAACGTCGACCCGCTCGATGCCACCTCCCTTGATCGGAAACGACGCGCCTCACTATCCTCAACGGTTCGACCCACGATGATTCGTCGGGCCGGCCGATCCGGGGTCACGCTTGATGTTTGACGCACTTTCGCAACGCCTCTCCGGAATCTTCGATCGCGTCCGCGGCCGCGGGCGGATCACCGAGGCCGTCGTCGACGAGGTCATGCGCGATATCCGCACCGCGCTGCTCGAGGCCGACGTGCAGCTCGACGTCGCGAAGCGATTCGTCGACGACGTCGCCGGCAAGGCCCTCGGCGCCGAGGTCATCAAGTCGCTCCGGCCCGAGCAGGTGCTCGTCAAGATCGTCTTCGACGAACTTGTGCAGACCATGGGTCCGGTCGATCCGCGGATCCCGTTCGTCTCGACGCCGCCGACCATCATCATGCTCGCCGGTCTGCAAGGCTCCGGGAAAACCACAACTTGTGCCAAGCTCGCTCGCCTCTGCAACGAACGGGGCAAGAAACCGCTGCTCGTCGCCGCCGACCTCAAGCGCCCCGCGGCCATCGACCAGCTCGAGCTGCTCGGCCAGCAGCTCGACGTGCCCGTGCACGCCGAACGCGACCATCAGAACCCCGTCAAGGTCTGCCGTAACGGCGTCCTCGCCGCGCAGCACAAGCTCCTCGACGTCGTCATCCTCGACACGGCCGGCCGTCTCGCCATCGACGACGAACTGATGCAGGAGCTCGAACGCGTCGCCCAGGCCGTCAGTCCGCACCAGATTTACCTCGTGCTCGACGCCATGACCGGCCAGGACGCCGTCAATACGGCCAAGCGCTTCAACGACCGGCTCGAGCTCGACGGCGTCATCCTCACGAAATTCGACAGCGATACGCGCGGCGGCGCCGCGCTGTCGGTCAAGGCCGTCACCGGCAAGCCGATCAAGTTCATCGGCGTCGGCGAGAAGCTCGACCGCCTCGAGGAGTTCCATCCCGACCGCATCAGCCAGCGCATCCTCGGCATGGGCGACATCGTCAGCCTCGTCGAGCACGCGCAGCGCCAGGTCGACGCGGAAGAAGCCAAGCGCCTCGAGGCCAAGATGGCCAAGGGTACGCTCACCCTCGACGACTTCATCACGCAGATGGAGAAGGTCACGGCCGGACGCTCCATCAAGGACATGCTGAAGATGATCCCGGGCGTGAGCGGGCTGATGAAGGATGCGCCGCTGGAAATCGACGAGAACGAGATCGTGCGCATGAAGGCGATGGTGCAGTCGATGACGCTGCGCGAACGGGCCAGGCCCGATCTCATCGACGCCTCGCGGCGGCGTCGGATTGCGCGCGGCAGCGGCACGACGACGGAGGACGTGAGCGGCCTCGTGAAGACGTTCCTCCAGCAGCGCGAGATGATGAAGGCCATGGCGGGCATGTCGATGATGGATCGCATGAAGTTCGCCAGCCAGTTTGCGCAGGCGTCGATGAGCGGCGGCGTACCGAAGGTGAAGTTCAGCGCCCGTCCGAAGTACCAACCGAGCAAGAAAGACCGCCGCAAGGAACGCAAACGCCGCAGCCGGTAACTCCCCCCACGACCCTGCCGTTAACGCAGTCCCGTACTGAGTTCTGCTTGTGCGGTCGGAACACGCGTGCTAATCTCCGCGTCGTGTACGTTGAGAATGTCCGGCATCGTTCGTATGAACTTCTTACGGGTGCCAAGCAGGGTGACCGCGCGGCCCGCGCTGTCAGCATCATTCTCACCGTACTGATCGCATTGAACATTGCCGCAGCGGTTCTTCAGACGGAGGCAACCATCTACGCCGCCGCACCCCGGTGGTTTGACGGCTTCGAGCGCTTGTCCGTCTGCGTTTTCACGATCGAGTACGTCCTTCGACTCTGGTCATGCACGTCGAATCCAGCGTATCGCCATCCGCTCTTCGGACGCATCTCGTCTGCATGTACACCGATGCTACTGATCGATCTCGCCTCCTTTGCGCCGTTCTACGTTGCCAGTTTCGGTGCACCCGATCTTCGCATGCTCCGAGTCTTCCGCCTGTTTCGGATTCTCCGCATCTTCAAACTCGCGCGCTATTCCGAATCGGTTCGGTTGCTCGGACGAGTACTGCGCGCCAAGCGAGCGGCGCTCACGGTCACGTGCTCCGCGGGGGGGATGCTGCTGATCGTGTCGGCCAGCCTCATGTATCACGTCGAACATGATGCACAACCCGAACAATTCTCATCGATTCCGGCCGCGATGTGGTGGGGAGTAGAAACGCTGACGACCGTGGGTTACGGTGATATGATCCCGAAGACGACGGCCGGGAAACTAATCGGGTCATTCATCGCCGTTCTGGGCATCGGAATATTCGCGATTCCCGCCGGACTGCTGGGGGCTGGATTCATCGAGGAAATGGAAAAGCACCACCGGCCAATTCCGACTTGTCCGCACTGCGGGCGCCCGATCAACCTCGCGTAGCCCGAGACTCCAACGAAATCGCTACTTGCACGCACTGCCCGAAGCCGGCCGCCGTGCGTGGCAATCCGTCCACAACTTGTGTTATCCTACACAGAGGCACCGATTTCAATCAGATTGATCCGTTGAACGGGCCTCCGTGCCCTGTGCGCGTGATGGCGAAGACGAAAGCCGAACTCGAACAGGACCGCAACGAGTACTACAAGCTGCTCGACGCCGCAAGGCACGCAGAGCGCGAGGGCTGTTACGGCGACGCCATCCGTACCGCCATGGAGTCCTGCAAACACGTCGACGGTATGATGCAGTTCGAGCGCAGGCACGAGAATCGTGAATTTGACAGCATCGATTCGATCGACCTGATTCTAGGGCTCGCGCCGCTGCTGCTCGACTATGACGCGTTAAACGAACTTGAGGAATTGCTCGGCGAGGTTCGACGAATCGAGAAGAACACATCTGCCGACTTGGGAGAAAAGCTCGGCACGGCACGCGCGGCACTTCAAGCCGCTTACCGGCTCTGGGATTGTCTCGAACGGCATCCGGGCGCGGCGCACAGCGAACTTGACCGGGCACTCGACGACTTGAGGACATTTCGGAAAGCGACGATCGAAGCCTGGCTGCGAATAAACGTCATTCGTCGGTTGGGCCACGGCCGCAATACCCGGTACGAATTGTCGACGCAATTGGATGCTCCGACACGCGCCAAATGCTCCAGTTGTGGGGCGATCGTTCGAGTACCGAAGTTCGATGCCTTGGAGCACCGAGCATGCCCAGGTTGCTCCCAAGGCGCGACCTTCGTACTCCTCGGCGAAACCAGCGATGAACTGAACGGAGATAGGCCGTGACCGAGATTCTGTATCTGCTGGTCGGCCTAATGGCTGGAGGCATCGGGGGTTTCACGATCCTCGATGCGCGTCGCAGGAACGCGATGAGGAAACTTCGCCGACGCGAAACCGCAGTGGAACATCGCCAGGACGCGATCGACTCCGAGCGCCGGCAGCTCGATGCCCAATTGAAGCGCATTCAGGAATTCGCCAACGCCGTGAAGGCCAGGCAAAAGGTCTTGGAAGACTACACCAAACAACTCAAGCAGGCCCAGGCGGAGTTTCAGTCGCGCCGTGTTTCGTACGACGAGCTGGTCACCGAAAACAACATACTGAAGCGCGACCTGCGAAACCTCGAAATCAGGCAGCGAAAGCTCCATCTGGATGTGGAGGCACAACGGCGCGAGCACGAAGTCAGCTCGACACGTGCGATCGAACTCGGGACACGTTTTCTCAACGACAACGTCAAGTGGATCATCCGGTCGGTCAGCGCCAACAACTACGCCGCCTGCAAGCAACGCCTGGAGAAGGCGATTGCGTGGTGCCGCGAGATCGGCCTGGCCGTCTCCGAGGAGGAGCAGTCGAGGCTGATTGCCGAACTGAAGGCCGAGTTCGAAAAAGAGGTGCGAGCCGCACTCGAGCGGGAAGAACAATCGCGAATGAAAGCTCGCATTCGCGAAGAACAACTGCGCGAGAAGGAGATTGAGCGCGAATTGAAGCAGCTGGAGCGGGAGCGCGAAGCGATCCAGAAGGCGCTCGAAAGAGCGCTCGCTGAAGCGAAGGACGAACATAGCGCCGAGGTCGAGCGGCTCAAGGCGCGACTGGCGGAGGCCGAAGAAAAGTCGCAGCGCACAATCTCCCAGGCCCAGCTAACCAAGTCGGGACATGTGTACGTCATTTCAAACGTGGGTTCGTTCGGCGACGGCGTCTTCAAAATCGGCATGACCCGCCGACTGTACCCGGACGAGCGAATCAAGGAGCTCGGAGATGCTTCCGTGCCGTTCCCGTTCGACGTGCACATGATGATCTCATCGAATGACGCGCCCGCGCTCGAAACCGCCCTTCATCGGCAATTGCACAAGCTGCGGATCAACAAGGTCAATCCTCGAAAAGAGTTTTTCCGTGTGGATTTCGACTCAATCCGGCAGATCGTCGAGCAGCACCATGGCGTCGTCGAATACACCGCCGATGCCGAAGCGCTCGAATACCGTCAGAGCCTGGAAATCTCGGATGAGGACGAGGAGTACATTGAGCATGTCTACGAAGACGCCGAGGACGATCGCGGCGGAACGGTTGACGATGCCTGATCCCCAAACGCCGTTCGATGCCTCGAGCGGCCATCGAATTCCGCTCGCCGTTCTGCTACAATCGGCATCCGGAGGTCCCGCCGCGTCGCGAGAACGCAGGTTTCCATGCATCCGTACCGCTTCGTCAATCGCTTCCGCGGCCCGGCAGCCGCCGCGCTGCTCGCCGCAACGATCCACGCCCCAACCGTCCCCGCCCTCGCCGCCCCGCTGAACAACCGGCAGGTCACCGAGGACGTCTTCTACCAGTTCATGCCCATCGCCTGGCGCGACGCCGACAACGACCCCCAGCGATTCGGCGATTTTGACGGCATGACCGCCTCCCTGCCCTATCTCGAATCCCTCGGCGTCACCGCCGTCTGGATGACACCCATCTTCCCCTCGCCCGCTTACCACGGGTACCAGCACGGCCGCGCCGACCAGCTCAACACCCGCTTCGGCACCGAGCCGCAGTTCCTCAACTTCGTCCAGCAGGCCCACGCCCGCGGCATCAAGGTCTTCATCGACTTCGTCGTCTACGGCATCAGCCACGACTCACCCTGGTTCGCCGGCGCCTACAACAACCCCGCCAGCCCCTACGACAACTGGCTCGCCTTCACCAACAGCGCCAACACCAGCTACCTCGGCTCGGTCTACACCACCTGGAACGGCGCCTCGGTCGGCTTCATCCACTGGAACCTCAACGACCCCAACCCCGTCGCGCTCGACGTCGCCTGGGCACAGCACTGGCTCGACCCGAACAACGACGGAAACCCCGCCGACGGCGTCGATGGATTCCGCCTCGATCACGTCTGGGAGGAGTACAACAGCGGCCCGAACGGCTGGGGCTACAACCTCGACGACTTCTGGATGCCGTGGAAGGCCGCGCTGCAAACGGTCAACCCGGACGTCTTCACCTTCGCCGAGCAGGCCGACTGGGGCATCACCGGCGTCCACCTGCTGCCGGCCTTTGATGCGACGTTCACGAAACCCTGGGAATTCGCCGTCCGCGATGCGCTCTCGAGCGAGACCTCCGCCTCGATCTACAGCCAGACCGCCGCCACCCTCGCGCAGCTCCCGCCCGGCCGGCAGTTCCTCGGCATCATCGGCGACCATGACGTCGACCGCGTCACGTCCGTTCTCGGCGGATCGCTGACGAAGGCGAAGGTCGCCGCAGCCATCCACCTGACCGCGCCGTTCGTACCCGTCATCTACTACGGCGATGAGATCGGCATGCTCGGCACGAAGGCCAACTACGGCAGCGACGCCAACGACATTCCCATGCGCGAGCCGTTCAAGTGGCTCGCCGTCGCCGGACCGCCCATGAGCAACTATTGGATCCTCAACGCGCAGGCCTACAACAACCGCGTCTCGCAGAACAACGACGGCCGCAGCGTGCAGGAGCAGGACGGCGTGGCCGGCTCGCTGCTCGAGGAGTACAAGAAGCTCATCGCCGCGCGCAAAGCGAACGTCGCGCTGCGCCACGGCGCGTACGTGCCCATCACCAACAACAGCACACGCTGCTGGTCGTTCCTGCGGCACCAGCCCGCCGAGCAAACGCTCCTCGTCGCCATCCGGCTGCGCAACTCGTCGTTCAACACGACCTTCGACCTGTCAAACGTGACGATCCCCGGCGGATCGACGACCGTCCGCGACATCCTGACCAACCAGTTCCTCACCAACCTGACCGACGCGAACAAGACCGCGTATCCGCTCAACATGCCGGCCTACAGCTATCGCATCCTCGAGATCAACGCGACGCCCAACCCGCCCGCGCCGCAGGAGGTCGACGGCATCGACATCCCCGATGCGATCGGCCCCGCATCGCTCGTCGCGACGCAGGACAATGAGACGCTCCTCGGCGACAACATCAACGAGCTGAACCAGCTCTTCGTCCGACCGCGCGCCGACGGCCTGCGGATCGGCGTCACGGGCAACCTCGCCGCGGACGCCACCGGCTTCGTCCTGCTCCTCGACACCGCCGCCGGCGGGCAGAACGTCCTCAACTTCACCGGCTTCTCGCCGCCGCCCGGCGGGCCGCAGTACCTCACCGGCCTGCGCCTCGACGCCGGTTTCTCGCCCGATCACATGATCTTCTTCAACACCGTCGGCGAAACCCTCTACGTCGATCAGTTCGCGCTCCTCACCGCCGGCGGCGTGACCAAGACCTATCGCGGCACCGGCACGATGAACGACGGCGACGGGTTTCTGTCCGGCGGGACAAATCCAAATAACATGCTGATCGCCGTCAACAACACGAACGATGCCGGCATCATGCCCTTCGATGCCTCGACCGCTGCCACGGCCCGCAACGGCTTCGACATGCTCATCCCCTACGCCGACGTCGGTCTGAGCGGACCGACGGGCGGGACGATTCGCGTCGCGGCGTTCATCCTGCGCAGCAACGGCAACGTGACGAATCAGTGGCTGCCCGGCCTGGGCGGAGGCGTCGCACCGCTCGGCGTTGCGCCCGACGTGACGATGATCCCGGGGTCGCAGTATGCGATCGCGCCGCTGGTCCTGCCCGGCGACATCGACGCCGACGGCGACGTTGATTCCGCCGACCGCGACGCCCTCGTCACAATCCTGATCGGCCTCGACGCCGATCCCGACCGGCTGCTTCGTGCGGACCTCGACGGAAACGACGTCGTCGACGCCCGCGACATCCTGCCGTTCGTCGAGTTGATCGCGCCCTAGTGCGGCCGTCCACTCCGCTATTCGCTCGACTTCTCGGCGACCAGCTTCCGCACGTCCGACAGGCGATACGCCCGTATGTCGCGGTCATCGTTCACCGCGAACATCGCCCCGCCCTCGAACCGCCCGAACGAATCCGCAAACACGCTGATGCCATCGGTGTTCGAGATCGCCGGTTCGCCCGTGAACGCCCCCAGATAGTGCAACGTCGTCTGCTCGAACAGATGCCAGATCGTGATCTTCGCCCGCTGGTCCGTCAGCACCACGCAGCCCGATTTCGCGTCATCCACCACCGCGATGCCTTCCGGATCGCCCTCGATCAGCCCGCTCCCGAACGTGTGGTCGAGATAGCGGCCGTCGAGCGCGTAAACCTTCACGTCCTTCGCATCCGGCGATTCATCGCACACGTACACCCGCTTCAGTCGCTCATCGACTGCGATCGACTCCGCCTCGTGAATCACCCCAGGACCGCTCGCCGCGCCGAAGCTCCGAATGAACGTCCCCCGCAACTCCCGACCCACCAGCGTCAGACGGTACATCCGCACCGTCTCCTCCGGACGCACCCGTGTGTCCGTCACGTAGCAGAACACGCCGTCCGGCTGATGCGAAATCGAAAGGCCGTACGGGCGGCGAAGCTCGGTGATCCCGAAGAAGCCCGCCGGCGACAAATCGTCCGGCCAGATCGCCTGCACCCGCGCGTTGTCGCGTTCGACGACAAGCAGCAGCCACGTCGCCGGCCGCTTGCCCGCATCGCGTCCGACCGGATCGAAGCGGACCGACGCGATTCCGTTGGGCAACTGGAACTCGCCGAGCCGCCGGCCCGGTCCGCCGATGCTCCGCTCAAACTTCCCCGTCGCCGCATCGAAGCGGTCGATGCGGTGCGCGGCCTTGCTGGTGGCGAACAGCTTGACGCGGCCGTCCGGGTACGGGATCGCCGCGAGCGAGTCGGTCTCGCGCATCGTGACCCCCGACGAAGCCCAGACCTGCGTAATCCGCGGAAGCCCCGGCTCCTCGGCGCGGGCGCGGATCGACAGGACGCCGTCCGCGAACATCCATCCGGCAACGGATCCGACGATGATCCCGACGAACCTGACGGCGCGCGACATGTGGCTCCTCCCCGAACGGCAGCTCCAGCGGCACGGCGGTCGAACCGCGCCCGCCGATACGATAATCCGTCGCGGCCCGGGCGGAAAGCGACTGTCCGCGCGCGACTCCGCCCGGAACATCGTCCGGATCAGGATCGACGAGAACGGTAGTACCAGAAACGCCGGCAGCAGCGACGCGTCGAGAGAGAAGCTAATCGTGGCTCGCGCCATGCGAAATGGTGGAAGCGGGATCGCAGCAGGCGGCCTGCGACGGCCACGCGCGCCAGACCGTCAGACACCCGAGACCGACGATGAACACGGCCGCCGCGCGGTGGATTCGCACACGGACCGCCTGCCGCATGAGCCGCGCGCCGCTGCCGACGAGCAGCATGGCCGGAAGCGTCCCGATGCCGAAAAACGTCATCACGAGCGTCCCGTGCAGCGCATCGCCCGAGGCGATCGCCAGCGCGAGAAACGAATACACCAGGCCGCATGGAAGGAACCCGTTCGCCAGGCCCGCGAGGAAAATCCCCGTCCAGCCGCGCGCGTTCAGGAACTTCGCGAACAGCGGCGAAAACCAGCCCCCGAGCGCACGGCCCCAGCGCTGCGGCAGTTGGATCAGCCCCAGCGCCGATAGCCCCAGCGCGATCATCGTCGCGCCCGCCAGCAGGCCGAACAACTGCTGTGCATCGATCGGTCCGAGGAGATACGACGACAGCGCTGCGCCGCTCGAACCCGCCACCGCGCCAAGGAACGCGTAGGTGAAGATCCGACCCGTGTTGTAGACGAACTGCCGACCCATCACCGCCGCCAGCGGCACGTCCGCCGCGCCGACTGCGCACGCAAACCCTCCGCACATGCCAATGCAGTGCGCCGATGCCAGGAATCCGCCCGCCAGGATCGCCGGAAGACTAGGGACCATCGCCGCTTACTCCCTCTCCACCCTGCAATCGCAGCGAATTACCCAGCACGAGCAGGCTGCTCGCCAGCATCGCGCCGGCCGCGAACACCGGGCTCAATCGCCCCGTCAGCGCGAGGTACAGCCCAACGACGTTGTACGCGAAGGCCCAGAACAGGTTCACCCGGATCGTCCGCACCATCCGCCGTGCCAACTCGACCGCCCACGGGACCGCCGCCAGGTCGTTGCCCAGCAGACATACGCCCGCCGACTCGCGCGTCACGTCGGCGCCGCAACCCATCGCAATGCCGACGTCCGCCGCCGCCAACGCCGGCGCATCGTTCAGACCATCGCCCACCATCGCGACGTGCCCCGCCGTGCACAATTGTCCGATCGCGTCCACCTTGGCTTGTGGCGTAAGCTCCGACCTCACCTCAGTCCGCAGCATCTCCGCCACGCGCCGTCCGCGAGACGCGTGATCGCCAGTCAGCACGATCGTCCGCAGCCCAAGCCGCCGCAGACGCTCCAGTGCCCTCGCCGCCTCCGGCCGCAGCGACTCATCGAACACGAACATGCCGCGCACGCGTCCGCTCCACCCGGCCATCGCCAGGCTGCGCCCCTCTTCGTAGCATCGCGCCAGCCGCGCCGCGATCCGCTCGCCGAGCTGCTGCGAGCGCTCCTGCATCAGCAGCGGATTGCCGAGCAAGACCTCGTCGCCGTCGCAGCGCGCCCGCAATCCGCGCCCGGCCAGCGTCTCCACCGCGCCGACGTCCGATGGCTTCGCCCCGCGCCGCCGCGCGTACTCGCCGATCGACCGCGACAGGTGATGCCGCGACGACGCGACCAGGCCGGCCGACCGCCCGAGCACCTCGCCCTCGTCGCCGCACGACTCATCGAACGCGAATTCCGCGACAAGCGGCGCGCCCGTCGTCAGCGTCCCCGTCTTGTCGAAGCAGATGGTTCGCACCCGCGCCAGCGCCTCCAGATCGTCGCCGCCGCGGAACAGGACGCGCCGCCGTGCTGCGCGGCCGAGCGCAACCCAGAGCGCCAACGGCGTCGCCAGCCCCAGCGCGCACGGACAGGCGATGAGCAGTACCGACAGCGCCGACATCAGCGATTCGACGCCCCCGCCGCGCCGATACCCTAGTACCGCCGCCGCCGCCGCCAGCAGCACCGTCAGCGGGATCATCACCGTCGACGCCCGCTCCGTGATCCGCACCAACCGGCTGCGTTTACGACGCGCCTCGTCGAGCAGCGCCACGAGCCGCCCGAACGAACTCGCCGCGCCCATCGCCGTGGCGCGGATCGTCAGCACGCCGTCGACGTTCAGCGTCCCGGCCGACACCGCGTCGCCGGCCTCGCGCAGAACCGGTCCGCTCTCGCCCGTCAGGATCTGCTCATCGACGTGTGCGCGCCCCGACTCGATCCGACCATCCGCCGCGATCCGATCTCCCGCTGCCGCGACCAGCACGTCGCCGATCCGCACGTCGCCCGGCCGCACCGACAGACGCTCCTCGCCGCGCTGTACCTCAACGCGATCCGGCAAGAGTGCCTCCAGTGATGCGATCGCCTCCGACGCCCGCAGCTTTCCGCGTGCCTCTAGCCATCGTCCCATCGTCAGGAACACGAGGATCGCGCACGCCGTCTCGTAGTACGTCGCGCCGCTCCCGCGCATCGTCGCCAGGTACGATTGCACGAACGCCGCGCCGATCCCCAGTACCACCAGCGCATCAGTCGCCAGCACGCCCCGGCGGAGTTCGTCCCGCGCATTCCGCAGGATGGGCCCCCCGAGCAGGTACAGCACCGGCGCGGAGAAGAACAGGCACGCGTACCGCATCACGTCACCGAGGTGCCGTCCGACTGCCGACTCCGGACCCGCCGCCCCCCCGAGGTTCTCGCGGTACAAGTACATGCTGAACATCATCACGGCCATCGACAGAAACACCGCCAGGCCGATCCGTGTCAGCATCCAGTTCAGTTGTCCGGCCGATCCCCGCGCCTGCGTGATCTCCGCCGCCAGCCGGCACCCGACGCAGCAATAGCGCGGCGAGGAGTCTCCGCGCGCGGTGCCGCGGCGCCACGCCGGCATCGGCAGGCCGCAGAACTCGCATGCGTCGGCCGGCGCGCGGTCGCGGGTGGGCGCTTCGGCGAACACGATGGACGCCCCCGTCAGAAGTACTGCTTCGTCGCGGGAATCGCGTACTTGATCACGTACCACACGAGTCCGATCCAGAAGGCAATCCACATCGCCCGCACGTACCACGGGATGCGGTGCGTCACGTACGTGAAATGCTGCGATTCCTCTTCCGCCGTCGGTGGGTTCGGTTCAGGCAGAGTCATCCACGTCCTCGCCGCTCTCGATCTCGTCCAGCAGCGCCTCGCGATTGAGCATGTCGTACTTCGGCTTCTCGACGTCGCGGAACATCCCGTTCGCCACCGCCCAGACCATCAGGCACACCATGCCCGCCGTCACGATCAGGTAGTTGACCACCGGAAACAGTGTGAACCCGGCGATCAGATCGCGCTTCACGGCCAGAATGAACAGCGTGAGCTTCTCGACGAACCCGTACCCCGCCGGCCCGAGGATGACGACCGCGAACACCCACGGAAACACCCGCGAAAACTTCGAGTCCCTACGGATCATGGCGGCCCGCCTCCCGTCGATCCCGCGCCGGCATGCGCCACCGATGACTGCGTCGTCGCCGCCATCGGCAGCGACGGCGGACCCTCGCCGTGGTAGTACGGATACTCCTTCACCCAGCTCCCCAGCCACTGCACGTACGTGATGATCGACATGCCGCGCTTGTTCGGATACCCCTGCTCGTCGAAGAACCAGCGGTACGGCGGCATCACCGACGTCGGCACGACGTTCGTCGGCTGCCAGAAGTGCGCCACGTGCCAGTCGTTGCTCCGACGCCCGCCCTCGCGGATCAGATCCGGTCCGACGCGACGCGTCCCGAACAGCACCGGCCGCTGCAGCGCGTTCTGATACTCCAGCGCCGTCGAGACCGGACCCCAGCGCAGGTCCTCGTTCGACACCGGCCGGACGAATTGCGAGTGGCAATGCCAGCAGGCGTCCGCCACGTACACCTCATGCCCGAACCGCAGCGCCTCGGCGAAGGTCTGCGTGCTCACCGTACCGAACGCTCGCTTGAACTGTTCGGGGTAGCGCTCCGCCAGGTCGACAAACTCCGGCACGATCCCGCTTGCCGCCACCTGCTCGACCGTCAGTTCCGGCTCGCCCGCATAAATCGCCCACGGCAAGACCGCCATGACGAGGAACGCCAGGGCGAAAAACCCCAACCCCGCGATCAGAAATACACCTGCCTTCGACTCGAACATAGGGCGCCACCTCGCCGGTCGGTCACGTCGCCGCCGGCTGCATGTTCTCCATCAGCGCGGCGTGCGACGGCGCCGCGCCCGGCCGCAGTTGCCACGTCTTCCACGCGTTGTAGAAGAACAGGAACTGCCCGATCAGGATCGCCGTGCCGCTTACCGCGCGCACGAACCAGAACGGCACCGACGCCGCCAGCACTTCGTCCCACGGCGACAGCTCGCGCCACATGTAGCCCTGCACGACGCCGGCGACGAGCAGGTCCAGGAACATCACCAGCGTGCCCAGCATCGTCAGCCAGTAGTGCCAACTGTTCAGCACGTCGCTGTACCAGCCGGCCGTGCCCACCACGCGCGGGATTAGATAGACCATCATCCCCAGAAGCCAGAAGCCGAAGACGCCGAGCATGACGAGGTGCGCGTGGCCGACGACCCAGTCGGTAAAGTGGATGATCCGCTGAAACGCCAGCGTCGTCTGGAACGCGCATTGCAGGCACGTCGTGAAGTAGAAAACCATGCCGGTGTAGAACCACCGGATCGGCATCGACGTCCGCAGCGCATCTCCACGACCCGAGAGCGTCATGAAGAAGTTCACGATCACCGTCGTCACCACCAGTTCGATCGCGATCGTCGTGATCACCGCGCCATGCTGGAGGAACATCGGGATCGGGCTGTAGAGAAAATGATGAATCCCTGTGAGCGGATAGAAAAACGCCAGGCCCCAGAAGCCGACCAGCGACAGGCCGTGACTCCAGATCGGCTTCTTGAGGATCACCGGCACGAAGTAGTACATCAGCCCCCAGCCGAGCGGCGTGACGAACAGTCCGACGAGATCGTGAATGAACAGGCCGGCGATCGCCCCCGCCGCCGCGCCACCGACGAAATACTGCGGCAGGAAATTGCCCATCGCGTACACAAGCACGGTCCAGACGAACGCGGCGATGAAGTACCAGATCGCCACGTACATCGGCCCGGAGAGGCACGAGATCGGCACGAGGAAGTTCACCGCCACGAGGATCAGCCCCAGCAGCGCGACCGGATCGATCCAGACCGGCGTCTCGCCCCACTCCAGCGCCTGCGCGTGACCCGCGAGCAATCCGACCGCCGTCGCCAGCACGATCGCCTGCCACGCGACGAAGAGGAACCACGACAGCCCGCGGTGCAGCACCGGCCGCAGCGTCAGCCGCGGCACGGCCCAGTACAGTCCGCCGAGGAACGCGTTCGCGAGAAATCCGTACGCGACGCCGTTCGTATGCACGAGCCGCCAGCGCCCGGGCGAGAAGATCTCGTGTTGCGGAAGCGGATAGTGCTGGAGGAACTGCATCGAAAACAGGAACCCCGCCAGAAGCGACACCGCCAGAAAGACCATCGCGGCCACGAGGTGCGCGAAGACCAGCGGCCGATCGACCAACCGGTCCGCCGCCGTCGTCGCGCCCAAACCCGATCCTGTTCCGGACGCTCCTCCCGCGGCCGTCATCGCGCCTCGCTCCGTCGTCTCATGGCGTAAACGTCTCCTCGACCGCCTTCTGAGTCTGCTCATCCGGCGGCGCCTCGGGCTTGACCGCCTTCGGCGGTGCCCCGTACAGGTAGATCGGGCGCGGACGATCACGCACGACGAACTGGCCTTCCTTCAGGAGCGGCGGCCGCTGCGATAAAAGCCACTGAACGTAGTATGACATCGCCCACAGGTCCGCCTTCGACACCAGCGGCGGACTGTCGGGGGTTGGACCGGGCAGATCGATCGAGTCCACCCATGTCGGCATCGCCGAGCCGCTGATCCCGGCCGCGATGCTGCGATATAGGTCCTCGACGCGCACGCCCGCACGGACGTAGTCGCGTCGGAAGTCGGGCGGATACACGATCTCGCCCTCCTCGTTCTCCTTGCCGACCGCCTGGTACAGGTCGGGCCGGAATTCGTCCCGCGGGGGGTTGCCGAACTGAACGAGATACTCGTTCAGTCTCGGCTGCGGCACGTAGGCCGGATGACACGCCCAGCAGTTCGCGTAGCCGTGATAGACCACCTCACCGCGCTGGATCGCCGCCGTCTTGTCCGGTTCGAGTCGGTACGGGTCCTCGACGAACGGGATCGGCGTCGGCTCGCCTTCCTGCTCCTTCCACCGCGGCGAGAACGTCTTGATGTACGCGATCAGCGCATCGATCGTCCGGTCCGGCAGCAGCCCGAAGCCCGGCATGGCCGAGCCGCGCAGCCCGTTGCGGATCATCCGCCGCAGATCATCATCCGTCGGGAGCTGGCCCGAACGCGTCGAGCTGAACTTGAAGTTCGCCGCGACGAAGTCCCGCGGCGGCGGATGCAGGAACCTCCGTGCATCGCCCGCCCCGTCGCCGGCCGTTCCATGACATCCGACGCAGTAACGCTCGTAGGTGGCGCGGCCTTCGTCCACCAGCGATTGCTCGACGCTCGAGTACGAACCCGCGACCGGTTTCGACGGATCGCCCGCCGGCGGCGGGGGCTCACACCCGCCCGCAAGAAGCACGAGCATGCACAAGGGGGTCCGGCATCGCCACATCATGCCAGCGCCTTCGGCCCGCCCGCGCCGCGATCGGGCACGTAACGTCCCCACTGATCGATCAACAACATCGTCCATCCGAACACCAGGTGCGTCGCGATCGCGACATAGACCGGCACGCGCTCGATGATCCACGATCCGCCGATCAGCAGCGGCTGGATCCACGAGATCAGCCCGTAGAAATTGAAAAGCCAGATCGCCAGGCTCAGCACCGTGCCCACGATGAAGCGCCTCAGCCCGCTCGTCTTCGAGAAAAACCGCGTCAGAACGTAGTAGAACGGCACGCCCAGCAGCATGCCCGTCGCCAGATACAGACAGCACCCCGCCGCCAGCGTGAATCCGCTCTCGAGCGTCAGCGCCTTCTCCCCGATCGGAAACGTCAGATAGACGCGGATCAGCTCGAGCGGGTGCCGCCCCACCATCAACGCCCCGACCGTGTTGAACAGCAGGCTCGTCCCCGCGCCGAACAACCCGAGCACGGCTCCGGCCATCAGATGGTACGTGGCGTAGTAGCCCGTCGGCGGCCAGTCCCGCGGCGTCGTCCGCGCCCGGATCTCCTCCTCGAGCGCCGAGACCTGCGCCTTCAGGCCGGACAACTGCGATTCGAGCGAGTCCTGCTCCATTCCGGTTCCGTCGCTGCTCGGCGCCGGATAAAATCTAGCGGATTGTCCGACGCCGCTGCAATTGAAAATACTCGACGGATCCGGCCACCGATCCGCCGATCAACGCCCGGCCCGATATCGCGCCGCCCCCGCGGCGCCGACGGCCTGCGCCCGGCCCCACAACTCAGGATGCCCGCACCCGCGGCGGCATTCATGAAACGCCGCTCGCACCGCGCTTCGCCGATGCCTACAACGTCGGCTCGACGAACGTCCGTCGCCGCGCCTCGATCACGCTCGGATCGCTCAGAAAGCGATACAGATCGTCGGAACTGGTGGCATCGGCACACAAGCCGGCGCGCGAGACCGCCTCGTAGTAGTCGAGCCCGCGCGACAAGCAGTGCCGCACGTCCGCCCGATGGCAATTCCGCCGCAGCCAATTCCTCAACCGCTCGATCTCGATTTCGTCTGCCTGAATCATCGCAACCCCATATCATCTAATGCGCGGCGACGGCGTCCGCCGCACTGTTCGTCAGTCGCTCCAACGCCGCGTCCCGGCCGGCACACAATGCCGACAGGTTCACGTCGATCGCGTCCGCATGTTTCCTGCCGATCACCGTCCGGATCGCCGCCTCCACTGCCCCGATCGGCAGGGCCGGCCGTGCGCCCAGCAGCGACCCGAGCATTACCACGTTGCCCACCTTCGGTTGCCCCAGGTCGTGGGCGATCTCCGCCGCCGGAATGTAGAGGACCGTGATCCCCTCGCGCTCGTACGGCACCGGCACCATCGACGCATTGACGAGCAGCACGCCGCCGCTCCGCACGCGCGGCGCAAACCGCTCCAGCGACGGCTGGTTCATCGCGATCACGACGCTGTACTGCGCCGCGATCGGCGAACCGATCTCCTCACTTGAGAACACGACCGTGCAGTTGGCCGTTCCCCCGCGCATCTCCGGGCCGTATGACGGAAACCACGTCGCGTACAGCTCCTCCTGCATCGCCGCCTCGGCCAGAAGCTGACCCATCAGCAGAATGCCCTGCCCGCCGAAACCGGCGATGAGAACTTCCTCTTTCATGTCGAACTCCCGGCGTCTGTTTCTGCTCCGACCGGCGCGGCACGTGCGTCGGGCACGCGATCGACGAACACGCCCGGCGGATAGACCTTGATGACGTCCGCGTCGATGTGCTTCATCGCCGCGATCGGCGTCAGACCCCACTGCACCGGACAGGTCGACAGGAACTCCACGATGCCGTAACCGATGTTCTCCAGCTGCGCGCGGATCGCCTTGCGCATGTAACGCCGCGCGAGGTTCACGTTCTTCGGACTCGTCAGCGGCACCCGCGCCGCAAACGCCACACCCGGCAGCGTCGACAGCATCTCGCACACCGCGATCGGATGCCCCGTCAACGCCGGATCTCGACCGCCCGGCGACGTCGTCGTCTTCTGACCCGGCAACGACGTCGGCGCCATCTGCCCGCCCGTCATGCCGTAGATCCCGTTGTTCACGAAGAACACCGTGATCCGCTCGCCCCGCGCCGCCGCGTGGACCGTCTCCGCCGTGCCGATTGCCGCAAGGTCGCCGTCGCCCTGATAGGTGAACACGAACCGCCGCGGATCGGCGCGCTTCACCGCCGTCGCGACGGCCGGCGCGCGCCCGTGGCTCGCCTCGATCGAATCGAATTCGAAATACTCGTACGCAAAGACGGCGCAGCCCACCGGACAGATGCCCACCGTCCGGTCCAACAGGCCGAACTCGTCGACCATCTCGCCCACGAGCCGGTGGATGATCCCGTGCGTGCAGCCCGGACAATAGTGCAGGGGCTTGTCCGACATCGAGTTCGGTCGATGGGCGACGCACTCGAATTCGTCGTCAGGCGTGTCCGTCACCAGGTTGTCGGCACACGAATGCATGGATACGCCCTCGGTCGGTTCGCTCCGCCTCGACGAGGCGGTCGAGATTCGTCCTTTATCGTTCGCCGCGACTCATCTCTCGCGGTCAGCGCGCAAAGCGCTTCGAAAAGACCTCGACCAGTTCCTCCGGAGGCGGAAGGACGCCGCCCATCTTCCCGAAAAACTCCACCGGGCAAGCCCCGTTTGCGGCCAGCCGCACATCCTCCACCATCTGGCCGCTGTTCAATTCGAATACCATCATGCCCCGAACCCGCTTCGCCAGCGCCGACAGACGCTCCGACGGAAACGGAAACAGCGTAATCGGACGCAGCAGGCCGAACTTCTCGCCGCGGCGACGCAGCGCCGACACGGCCGACAGCGCCAGCCGGGCCGAAATCCCGAACGCGACGACCACGACCTGCGCGTCGTCGATGAGCCGCTCGTCGAACCGTACCTCGCACGCGGCGCGGCGGTACGTCGCCTGCAATTCCTCGCACTTCGCCGACAGCACTTCGGGATCGAGATAGAGCGAATGCACGACGTTCTTGTGCGCGCGATTCCCGCGCCCGCAGGCCGTCCAGTCCTGTTCGCGCCGAACCAGCGGTGGAAACTCCAGCGGCACCCGCGCCGGCTCGAGCATCGACCCCAGCACCGCATCGGTCAGCACGAACGCCGGCATGCGGTAGCGCTCCGCCAGATCGAACGCCAGCGCCGGCAGCTCGTACATTTCCTGCACGTTCCACGGCGCGAGCACGATGCAGCGGTAGTCTCCGTGTCCGCCGCCCTTGACCGCCTGGAAATAATCGCCCTGCGACGGCGCGATGTTGCCCAGACCGGGCCCGCCGCGCATCACGTTCGCAATGACGCACGGCAGCCGCGCCCCCGCGATGTAGCTCAGTCCCTCCATCATCAGGCTGATGCCCGGACTGGAGCTGCTTGTCATCGCCCGATGTCCCGCCGCCGCAGCGCCGTAGACCATGTTGATCGACGCCACTTCGCTCTCGGCCTGCAGGAACACCCGCCCCAGCTTCGGCATCCAGTACGACAGGATCTCCGGCACCTCGTTCTGCGGGGTGATCGGGTACCCGAAGAAGCACTCCGCCCCCGCCGCCACCGCGCCCAGCGCCAGCGCCTCGTTGCCCTTCACCAGACGCTTCGCCGGCGCCGGCGTGCGGACCGCGCGCTCGGATGTCGAAACAGGCTGACGCGTTGTCACAATCACGTCTTCTTCTTTCGCTTTCGTCGAACGACGATGATCCCCGCTTCCGGACACATGTCCGCGCACAGCGCGCACGACGTGCACTTCCCGGCGTCATGCATCCGCGCCGGGTAGTAACCGATCGCGTTCAACTCGTTGGAGATCTCGAGGCAGTGGCGCGGACAGAACTCCACGCACAACCGGCAGCCCTTGCAGCGCTCGCTTCGTACGCTCCAGACCGGCATGGAACACCTTCCTCATTTCACCACCGGCATCCCTGCCGACCGATCACCCGGTCAGACCGAACGGTCGAGTGCCGTCCGTTTCCATCGAGTCACGCAGGATCGAGGTTCAGGCGGTGGGCGCCCGGTACGTCCGCCGATCGGACGCATGCCTGGCATTGGTGAGATTGCCCCGTCGCGTCAGGATTGTCCCACCGCCGATCGAACCTCGTGGATTGCATGTCTCGACCACTCGACACCCTTCGGCCCGTGGCCCTGGCCGCCCGTAAACCTGCAAATCCGGTGCCACGCACGAATCCCGCGTTAAGCCCCCGAACCCCTGTCCGATGACTCCGCGCAGGACTGCGCGCGTGGAAATTTCCAGACCTGCATGGAATTTTCCACGCGCCTCCGTCGCTCAGAACCGCCCCCACGACCTCCCCAATGCGATTCCTCAACGCGGCACGCGGCTTGCTACGGGAAGTCCGCGAGTCAGACCCAAGCTCCAGCGTGACAACGCGACTCGCAAGACAAACTGCAACGCGGCAAAAAGCAGCGGGCACGGGGAGGACATTCAAACCGCGACCTTCCTCTCTCCGGCCCGAATGCGGAATGAATGCCCGGTCCCGCTGCTGCCCGCGTTGCAGGTCTTTTTACGAACTGAATCCCCCAACCGCCGCGACGCCCGCCCTTCGCACTACGGATTCAGAAACCGCTCCGGATCGGAATAGAGTGTCGGACCCGGTCCCAGGTTCTCGCGACGCACGACCGCCGGATCAAGCGAACCATCCAGCTTCCGCGGAAACTCGTCCCCCGCGATCGCCGTCGCGTGACCGTCCGCCAGACCCACGTTCGCCGTCGCCACCACGCCCGGATGCCGATAGCCGATCCGTGAATCACGGTCCCCCAGTCGCGTCAACTGCTGACCGCCCGAATAGAGTCCGTCCGACAGCGCGATCAACTGCGACGGCTTCTTGAAATCGCTCATGCGGTTGTGCCGCATGATCCGGCCGGTCGGGTCGGGTCCGTAGCCGACCGAACCCGTAAAGTGCACGCCCTGCACGAATCGCTCCGGCCGGCCGATCGGATTGTCCCCATTGATCCAATATCCGACGCGGATCACCTGATCGAACCCGCGCTGCGGCAGCGGCGTCGCGTAGAGCGACGCCAGCGTGATGATCGACGGCCACTCCATATAGCCGCGCGGATTGTCCGGCGACGTGCCCGTGTTGCCCGTCGCCATGCCCGCAACCGGCGCGGTGTCCGGACACACGAAGATGTTCCCGCGCAGGTCGCGGTTTCCGGCCGCGAAGCGACCCTTGTGCAGGATCGGCCCCCAGCCATCGAGCGGGTTGTTCTGCCCGACGGCCACGCCGGTCATGTTGTACGACGGCACGACCGTGTCCGCGTTTTCCGCGGCGTACAAATGGATCGCGGTCATCAGCCCGCGGAGCTGGCTCATGCAGGCGACCGACCGCGACTTGCGACGCGCCTGCGAGACCGCCGGCGTCAGAAGCGCGATCAACAACCCGATGATGCCGATGACGGTCAGCAACTCCAGCAGCGTGAATCCGCGTCGCCGCCCGCGCGCACGTCGGACCGTTCTGGAATATGCGATTGGCATCGGCCTACGGCCCGACGATCCGCTCGACGAACGCCTGCGCATCGCGACCATCGACCTGCATGTTGCCATCGATGTCTGCACGCGACAGGTCGCACGCCGGGTACGCGGCACCATATCCGGCCGGATCGACGAGGGCGAGGACGAGCGGCGCGATGTCGTCGAGGTTGGCCGCGCCGTCGCAATTCACGTCCCCCGCGATCGGCTGCGGCAGCGGCGCGTCGTAGCGAAGCACGCGCTGGTTGTTCGTGTCGACGACCACGACGTTGCCGGATGCGTCGAGCGCGACCCCAGTCGGCCCGAACAGGCCGTCGGCATCAGTCGCGAAGATGCCGAGGCCGTGGTTCTCGAGATCGGACGTGAACAGTCCGAGCTGCCCGAACACGTACGTCGGCGCGAACTGCGTCAGCGGCGACTCGTACGCCAGCACGCGGTGGTTTCCGGAATCCACGACGTACAACCGTCCCATCGCGTCGAACGCCACGTCGATCGGCCGCTGGAGCCCGACCATCAGCCCGCCGGAATCCGGGGAACTGCCGCTGAAATCCGGCTGCCCGAACACTGCGTCGGCCGTCGTGTCGCTCGTCAGCGGATCGTCGTAGCGCAGCACGCGGTGATTGTTCCAATCGGAAACATACAGCCGGGCCGCCGAATCGAGCGCGATGCCGATCGGGTTGTAGAGGTTGTCCGCCGTGACATTGCCGAAGTTGTTTCCCGCGCCGTCGTTGTTCTTTGCGCGGCGCGTGAAATCGCCGTACTGCCCGAACACCCGGTCCGCGAGCGGCTTGTTCGCCATCGGATACGCGTAGTGCAGCACGCGGCTGTTGCCCGAATCGGCGATCCACAGGTCACCCCCGCGCACCACCACTCGACCGGGGTATTGAAGACTGTCCGGCAGCGCGACGGCCGGGCCGCTGCCGCCCTGACCGAGATTCTCGAGATTGCTGTTCAAGTCCGGCTGGCCGACCACGAGATCCGCCGTCGTCGGCGTCGCGTCCGACATCGGGTCGTTGAACTTCAACACGCGATGATTGAACGCGTCCGTCACCCACAGGTGGCCGCCCGCGTCGATCGCCAGCCCCTGCGGCAGAAAGAAGCTCGACCCGCTGACGCCGCCGTGGTTCGGCGTGTTCGACGTAAAGTCCGGCTGACCGATCACGAAATCCGCCGGCTGGCCGTTCGTGAACGACGACGCGCTCGGCCAACTCAGCACGCGGTTATTGTCGGCGTCCGAAACGTAGACCCGGCCCGACGGCGCGATCGCCACGTGCGCGGCATTCGACAGCGCGAGGCTCGACGCCGTCGGAAGGCCGTCGGGCTGGTTATAGACCTGACTCTCGAAATCGAGCTGCCCGAGCACCCCATCGGCCGTCGAATCGTCCGGCGCAGCGCGCAGTGCCGACGCGACGATCAGCACGATCGTCGACGCCAGGCGCCGCGGCACAGGTCGTCTTCGTGGGGTCAATCGCCGCACTCCGTCGATTCGTCGGCCCGCGGCTCGCACGGTTTCCTACACGCGACGCGCCTGACGTCGACCGCGCAACCGATGCAGAACCGCCGCGCCGAGCAGCAGCAGGCTCGCCGGCTCCGGCACGGCGCGAAAGTCGTCGGACAGGCTCACGCCGCCCTCGCGGAATCCGCGAAACGCCGCCCAGACTGACGCGTCCCCGTTCACCTGGTCCGCGCCGGATAGCGCGATCAGCGTCGCCGGCAGGCTCAGTACGGTCGACTGAAACGCCGCGCCCGTCGTCCCCCAGTCCTCCAGCGCCGCGCTCATCGTCAGGTCCGTCAGCGAGCTGAAGTCAAACGTCGCCGACATGCGATACCAGTTCCCGGCCGCCAGCGACGCCGTCAGCCCCGGCGTGACACGAACGCGAGACCCGCCGTTCAGCTTCGTCTCGGTCTGAAGGAACACGCCGGTCGCCAGCGACGATGGATCGGGCATGATCCGGATCGACGCGTACGAGTTCGACGCCGTGCCCGCATCCATCCGCTCGCCCACGTCGCTCAGGATGCCGAGCATCATGAAGGGCGTCGATGACACGACCGCGTTCTGCCGCAGGATCATCATCGAGACCGTGACCGAATCTCCCGCGCCGGAGAAGTCGAAGCTCGCGTCAGTCAGCGCCGCCGTCGTGTGATCGGCCTCCAGCGTATTGAGGTATCCCACGGCCCCGCTGTTGCCCAGCCCGCCCGACGCGACCTGGGTATACCGGATGCTGTTCCCCACATTGACGTTCAGCGAGAAGTGATTCGTCAGTTCGCCCGGTGTGTTGAAGTCAACCAGATACGCCGCACCGCGAACCTCGGTCGCCGCGATCATCACAACTCCGACCAGCGAACAAGAAACAAATCGAGCGATCAACATGCCTTCCTCCTCCGAACGGCATCACAAGTGATTCACCCTGGCCCGCGCTGTGGCGGACACGATAACGAATGCACCGGCGGGCGACAAGTTCGTCGACGGGATTCAAGCTCGTGCGCTCGAGTGACTTATCGAAGCGATGCTCAGCGGCGCCGCGCCGTGATGAAGCGCTTCATCGCCGCCAGCGTCCGCGGACTGATGTGGTGCTCGATCCCCTCGGCATCGACCTCGGCGTCCGATTTCGGGACACCCAGTTCCAGCAGGAACGCCAGAACGAGCTGGTGCCGCTCCTTGACGCGCCGCGCCATCGCCCGACCCGCGTCCGTCAGGAAGATCGCCCGGTACGGCGCCGACGTCACCAGCCCCTCGGCCCGCAGCCGCGCGACGCTCTTGACCACCGTTACGTGGCTGACGCCCAGGTGCCGCGCAATATCGACCGCCCGCGCCTCCCCGCGACGCTCGATCAAGTCGTCGATCAACTCGACGTAGTCCTCGGCCAGTTCGTACGCGTGATCCTGACGCGTGCGGCGGAACCCGTTGGCCGACACTCCCGCCTCATCGCCTGACCGTGTCGTCCGCCGACGCGTCGCTGACTGCCTCATGCCGCCCAACGTCTCCTCGCCGCCGCCGCTCGCACCGACCGGCTCGCGGACGTGCCGCCAGTATGTCCCGGCTGGCCGCCGCCTGCAATCGCCGGGCCGGGTTGACGCCCGGCTGAACTAAGTATAGCATGTGCTAGAAATCGTTGCCACGGGCAACTCCGCACGGGCGGACTGCCCGGAGGCCACCCGGGAACACGACATGCCCCCATCGAACCGCTCGACTCATCCGCGTCATGCGTCGCGACTTGCCCTCATCGCCGTTGCCGGCGCGATCTCGCTGCTCCGGCCGACCGTCGCCGCCGACCGGCCGCCCTCGAAATACCCCTACCGCGTCGCCTGCACCGTCGGCATGGTCACGGACGTCGTCCGACGCATCGCCGGCCCGCACGCCGCCGTCGACGGCCTCATCGGTGAAGGCGTCGATCCGCATCTCTACATGGCCACGCGCGCCGATGTGGCGCGACTGCTCAACGCCGACATCGTCTTCTACAACGGCCTCATGCTCGAAGGGAAGATGTCCGACGCCCTGATGAAGGTCGCGCGCAGCCGACCGGTCTATGCCGTCACCGAGCGGATCGACCCGAAGCAACTGCTCGAACCGCCCGAATTCCAGGGCCATTTCGACCCCCACGTCTGGATGGATGTGTCGCTCTGGAAGAAGTGCTCGGAAATGGTCGCGAAGACCCTCGCCGAGTTCGACCCGCCCCATCGCGACGACTACCAGCGCAATTTTGCCAACCTCGCTGTGGAACTCGACCGACTGCACGACTACGCGACGCGCACCATCCGGACCATCCCTGAGAAGGGCCGCGTCCTCGTCACCGCCCACGACGCCTTCAACTACTTCGCCCGCGCCTACGACTTGGAGGTCCGCGGCATTCAGGGCATCAGCACCGAGTCCGAAGCCGGCATCGCCGACATCAACCGTCTCGTCGACCTTATCGCGGCCCGCGACATCCGCGCCGTCTTCGTCGAGACCTCCGTCTCCGACAAGAACGTCCGCGCCCTCATCGAGGGCGCCGCCGCGCGTGGAAAGACCGTCCGAATTGGCGGATCGCTCTTCTCCGACGCCATGGGACGCCCGGGCACCTACGAGGGCACCTACATCGGCATGATCGACCACAACGTCACCACCATTGCCCGCGCGCTGGGCGGCAGCGCCCCGACGCGCGGCATGCAGGGCAAACTGGCGGAACCGAAATGAACCACCGCGCCGTTGATTCCAATGCCCCGCGAGATCGCGCCGCCGACAGACCGTCGATCGCGACCACCCCCGTACCGCGCGCCGCGCCCGATCATAGCGAAGCGTGTCCGCTCTCAATCCACGACATGACCGTCGCCTACCACCGCCGGCCGGTCCTCTGGGACGTCGACTACGCCGCGCCCGAAGGGCAGCTCGTCGGCATCGTCGGCCCCAACGGCGCCGGCAAGAGCACCCTCCTCAAGGCCTGCCTCGGTCTCATCCCGCTCGCCTCCGGCAGCGTCCGCTTCTACGGAAAGACCTATCAGCAGGCGCGGCGCCTTGTTGGCTACGTCCCGCAGCGCGAAAGCGTCGACTGGGATTTCCCCGCCAGCGCCCTCGATGTCGTCACCATGGGCCGCTACGGCCGAATCCCCTGGTGCCTGCCGCCGGGTCGAAAGCAAAAGCAGGCCGCCCTCCGCTGCCTCGAACAGGTCGGCATGGCCGACTTCGCCCGCCGGCAGATCAGCAAGCTTTCCGGCGGCCAGCAGCAGCGCGTCTTCCTCGCCCGCGCCCTCGCGCAGGAAGCACAGGTATACCTCATGGACGAGCCGTTCTCCGGCGTCGATGCCGCGACCGAGGCGGCGATCGTCACCCTGCTCCGGGAACTCCGCGCCCGCGGTCGGACCGTCCTCGTCGTTCACCACGACCTCCAGACCGTCCCGGAGTACTTCGACCACGTCGTGCTGCTCAACATGCGCATCGTCGCGGCCGGTCCGACCGCGACCGTCTTCACGCGCGAAAACCTCCAGAAGACCTACGGCGGCCGGCTGACGCTCCTCGATCAGGCCGCCGATGCCGTCGCCCGCGCCGGCAGGACGTAGCCATGCGCCGCACGTCTCGAATCATCGCCTGCGCCGTCGCGTCGATTGCGTTGATCGCGCCGGTCCAGCCGTCACGCGCCGCCGAGCCACCGCGGCCCGAGGCGCGCCGCTCGATCACCGACACGACGTGGCAGTGGCCGACCGCCGCGCAATTCCGCGACGTCTTCCGCCTCGCCGATTACAACACGCGCGTCGTCGTCATCGGCGTGACGCTCCTCGGACTCGCCTCCGGCATCGTCGGCACGTTCGCCTACCTGCGCAAGCGCGCCCTGATGGGCGACGCCCTCGGCCACGCCACGCTTCCGGGCATCGCCGCGGCCTTCCTGCTCCTCGAAACAAAGAGCCTGCCCATCCTGCTCATCGGCGCCACGCTCAGCGGCGTGCTCGGCGTCCTCGCCGTGGCCGGTCTGCGCTCCATCCCGCGCATCAAGGAAGACGCCGCCATCGGAATCGTCCTCAGCGTGTTCTTCGGCATCGGCATGGTCCTCATGGCCTTCGTGCAGCAGATGCGCACCGGTCACGAGGCCGGGCTCCAGAACTTCATCTACGGCAAGGCCGCCTCGATGCTCGAACGCGATGCCCGGCTCATCGCCGCGAGCGCCCTGGTCGTCATCGCCGGCTCGCTCCTGCTCTACAAGGAATTCCGGCTCATCTGCTTCGACCAGCCCTTCGCCGGCGCGCAGGGATACCCCGTCGTCGCGCTCGACCTCGCCATGATGGCGCTCGTCGTCGTGACGACCGTCGTCGGACTCCAGGCCGTCGGACTCATCCTCGTCGTCGCCATGCTCATCGTCCCGCCGGCCGCCGCGCGGTTCTGGACCGACCGGCTCTTCGGCATGACCCTGCTCGCCGGGTTGTTCGGCGCGCTGAGCGGCTGGCTCGGCGCGAGCCTCAGCGCCCTGCTCCCGCGATTGCCCACCGGCGCGATCATCGTCGTCTGCGCCGGCGCTTTTTTCGTCGTCAGCATGTTCTTCGCGCCGCAGCGCGGCATCCTCGCCGGCCTCTGGCGACAGGCCGCCCTCCGCCGCCGTATCGCCATGCAGCACCTGCTCCGCGCGCTGGCCGAATTCGAGGAACTTCACGGCCGGCCCGCGCCCGTCTCTGGCGATGAACTCCGCTCTCGCCGCCGCATGTCCCACGCCGCGCTTCGCGCCGTCCTCGCGCGGGCCATGCGTCGGAACCTCGTCGTCCGCGATGCCGACGGCCGCATCCGGTTGACCGACGACGGGCGCGTCGAGGCCACGCGCGTCCTGCGCAACCACCGCCTCTGGGAGATCTACCTCATCCGCTACGCCGATATCGCCCCGTCGCACGTCGATCGCGACGCCGACGAGATCGAGCACGTCCTCTCCGAACAGATCATCCGCGAGCTGGAGGCCTCGCTTCAGACCCTCGCGCCGATCCCGCCGTCCCCGCACGTTCTCGGAGATCGACCGTGACCGGCTGGCAGTGGTCCATCGATGGCTGGATCGTCCTGACCGGCGTGCTCAGCGCGTGCTCCTGCGCGCTGCTCGGCAACTACCTCGTCCTGCGCCGCATGAGCCTCATGGGCGACGCCATCTCGCACGCCGTCCTCCCGGGACTGGCCGTCGCTTTCCTCGTCGCCGACAGCCGCGCGCCGTTGCCCATGTTCCTCGGCGCGGTCGCGGCCGGCGCGCTGACGACCGTCCTCACCGAGGCCGTCGCGCGCTTCGGAAAAGTCGAGCACGGCGCGGCCATGGGCGTCATCTTCAGCATCCTCTTCGCCGTCGGCCTCATCCTGATCCGCAGGGCCGCCGACCACGTCGATCTCGACCCCGGATGCGTCCTCTACGGCAACATCGCGCAGGTCCCCTTCGACGCCATCGACGGCTCCGTCCCGCCCGCCGTACGCAATCTGCTCGTCGTCCTCGCGCTCAACGCCCTCTTCGTCGCGCTCTTCTACAAGGAGCTGAAGATCTCCACGTTCGACCCCAATCTCGCCACCACCGTCGGAATCCCGGCGAGCCTCATGCACTACGCACTCATGATCCTCGTCTCCCTCACGACGGTCGCCAACTTCGAGTCCGTCGGCTCCATCCTCGTCATCGCCATGCTCATCGTCCCCGCCGTCGCCGCGCACCTCCTCACCGACGGCCTGGCGCGAATGATCCTCGTCAGCCTGCTGCTCGCCGTCGCATCCGCCGTCGCCGGCCACGTTGCCGCCACGTTCGGCCCCGGCTGGATCGGCGTCCCCTACGTGACCAACACCTCCGCCATGATCGCCGTCGTCTCGGGCGCGCTGCTCGTCGCCGCGATCCTCTTCTCGCCGCGCCACGGCGTGATCAGCGCCGCGTGGCATCGCGCCGCGCTGTCGATCTCCATCGCTCGCGAAGACATCCTCGGACTGCTCCACCGCTGGCACGAGCGCCCCGCCGCCGCGACGCGGACCCTCGCGCGGCGCGACCTGCTCGCCGCCGTCGGCGATACCTGGATCTCGCGCTGGGCCCTGCGCCGACTCATCCGCGCCGCCGACGTCGAGCTTGTCCCTCCGCCGATCGACGCCGGCGTGCGGCTCACCGCGCGCGGACTCGCAAAGGCCGCCGGCCTCGTCCGCGCCCATCGACTCTGGGAAACCTACCTCGCGCGGCATTTCCCCCTGCCGCTCGACCACCTGCACCACTCGGCCGAGCGCGTCGAGCACTACCTCACGCCGCAGTTGCGCGCCGCGCTTTCGGACGACGTGACCACGCGCGTCGATCCTTCCGGAAAGGAGATTCCCCCCGAGGCCGCGGACACCGTCTCCCATCCGCCCGCGCCCTGACCCCCCACCGCGACCTCAGAAGTTGTCCAGCGCCGCCCCCAACTCCTCGATCAGGTCGTGCCGATCCTCCAACCCCACGCTCAAGCGAATCCCGGCCGGAACCAGTCCGTCCGTTGCCTTCTGCTCCACCGGCACGGCCGCGTGCGTCATCGAGTACGGACATTCGATCAGGGTCTTAATCTGCCCCAGCGACACGGCCAGCGTGATGCAGTACGAGTTCCGCGCCACCCAGTCGATCAAGCGCTCCCCGGGATTCCCGTCTCCCGCTCCCGACTTCAGCACGAAGTAGATCATCGACCCCGGCGCGAACCGGTCGTTCTCGTCGACCATCTGCCGCTTTGCCAGCTCGTACTGCGGAAAGCTCGGCAACCCCGGGTACCGCACGTACTCCACGCGCGGATGCTGTTCGAGAAACTTCGCCACGTGATGTGCCGTCTTCTGGTAGTTCGCCATCCGCGCCGCCAAAGACGGAAGCCCGTACACCAGCGTGCTCCACGCCGCCTTCGGGGAGAGCGCCCCGCCGAAGTCCTTGCGGTACATCATCAGCGGATCGCGAAGCGACTTCGGACCCGCCACCACGCCGCCGATGTCCGTCCCGTATCCACCGATCCCCTTCGTCAACGACTCGATCACGACGTGGGCGCCCAGGTCCAGCGGCCGCTGACAGAACGGGCTCGCGAATGTGTTGTCGACCACGATCCACAGCCGGTCCTTCTCCGACCGCGCCGCGTTGATCCGATCGACCTCGCGCCGCACGGCCGCGATGTCGATCAACTGCATGTCCGGGTTCACCGGCGTCTCGAAATAGACCACGCGCGTGTTGGGCTGCACGGCGGCGTCGAAGCCGCCCGTTGACGCGAGATCGACAAACGACGCTGTCACGCCGAACCGCGGCAGCCAGTTCGTCATCAGCGAGTAGGTGCAGCCGTACAGCGTGCGGTGCGCGACGACGTGCTGCCCCGACTGCGCCAGCACCCCCAGCGCAGCACTGATCGCCGCCATGCCCGACGCGAAGCACACCGCCACGTCCGCGTGCTCCGCAACCGCGAGGTTCTCCTCCAGCATTCCTCGTGTCGGCTCGTCCAGCCGGTCGTAGATGTAGATCGGCGCGTGCGATTCCGACTCCGGGTCAAGGTGCGCGAAATCGACAAACCCCTGCGCCCCGCGCCGCGCCGAATCCAGCCGGAACGTCACGCTCGAGCTGATCGGCGGCACGACGTGATGGTTGTAGTCCCACTTGCGCGAACGCCCCAGTCCGTGAATCAGCCGCGTTCGCGTGCGTCGCTGCGTCTCGCGCGGATACTCGCCTTCCCCTGATGCCGCCTGCGGCGCGCCCGCGCCGATCGAATGTTCATCCGGCGCCTTGTGCATCGCGATGCTCCCCGTCGTCGCCCGGACCGGCGCGGCTACAGGAGCGCGTGCTCCGACATCGCCTTCAATCGGGCCCAGCGACGATCCACTTCGTCCTGAACTTCCTGCGCCAGCGCGGCGTACTCCGGCGTCGCCAGGTGCCGGAACGCGCCGCCCAGCTTCGTGAACGCCTCGGTCACGGGGATCCTGGTTCCCTTCGCTTCCGGATCGAACGTGATCCGCGTCTTGCCGTGGTCGATCTCGAACAGCGGGTGCAGACACGCGTTCACCGCCGCCTCCACCGCCGACGGTCCGACGTGCTCGTCCATCCCCCAGTTCAGCGGACAGACCGACAGCGCCTTGACGAACGCGAACCCGCCCGCCCGCACCACCGCCTGCGCCTTGCGCGCCTTGCGGATCATGTCCAGCGCGTGCGACTCCGACACCGTCGCCAGGTACGGCGCAAACGTGCCCCGCAGGATCTCAATGATCTCCCGGTGATGCTGCTGCTTCCCGCTCTGATTCGGACCGAGGTGCGCGTTGCTCGCCCGCTGACCCTTGAACCCGCTGTAACAAAGCTGCGCCCCCGTGTTCATGTACCCCTTGTTGTCGTACTCCAGCATGATAAACGCGTCGTTCCGAATCGCCGCCCCGATCACCTGGTCCATGCCGATGTCGTCCCCGCCGTCGCCCGAGACCGCGACCACCGTGATCTCCTCCGGCAGGTCCCCGCGCTTCTGGAACCGCTTGATCATCTCGACCACGCCCGTCGCGGTCGACGAGGCGTTGTGGAACAGGTTGTGAAAGTACGGGACCTTGAAGCTCGTCAGCGGATAGCCCGTCGTCACCACCATCCCGCAACCGGTGTTGAACAGCAGTACCACGTGCCCGTCGATGCCGCGCAGGAATGCGTTCAATGTCGTGAAGATCCCGCATCCCGGACACGCGCTGTGCTTGTCAAAGCGCTGCGGCATGGCCGAAAGCTCCTTCAGCGAGACCTTCGTGCCCTGCCCCGCGTTCAGAGTGCACTGCTCCGCCGTCAGCGGCACCAGCGTCGCCGGAGGATCGTACGACGAGTCCCCCTCCCACGCGCCGTAGTACCACTTCACGCGCCGCTCGTTCGGCTCATCCAGGTTCGGCCATCGCGCCGCCAGGTCATACATGTGCAAACCGTCATCCAGCGTAAAGTTCAACCCGCCGATCCCGTAACTCCGCTGAATGATCTTTGCGTCGTTCCCGCACCGCTGAAGCGCCGCCCCGATCTCGTTCGCCAGATAGTTGTTCGCCCCGTACTGGCTCGCCCGCTCCGCCACCACGATCCGCTTCGCCGCTCCGATCGCGTCCACGATTTCCCGCTCCGGCCACGGCCGGAGGACCGTCGGGATCACCAGGTTGACCGTCTCGCAGCGCTTCGCCAGCAGGTCGGCCGCGTCCTTCGCCGCCTCGCCCGCCGTGTTCAACGCCACCAGGCAGCGATCCGAATGCACCTCGCCGTACTGCTCGACGAAGCCATACCGCCGGCCCGACAGCGCCGCGAACTCGTCGAACAACTGCGGAAGCAGCTCGTACGCCTTCTCCATCTTCAGGTCCATCTGGACCTTCGCATTGATCAGGTCGTCGTTCATGTACGCGCCAAACGTCCGCGGGTGCTTCACGTCCAGCAGGCTGAAACGGCCGTCGCGCCCCTCGAGCGCCGCCTTGAACGGCGGTGGCCCGACGAACCGGCGCACGTCCTCGCGCTCCTTGAAGATCTGAATGCGGCGGTTCGCGTGCGACGTATGGAAGCCGTCGTACGCCACGATTACCGGCAAGTTCACCGACTCCGCCAGCCGCAGTGCAATCAGGTTCAGGTCGTAGCACGCCTGCACCGTCGGCGCGAGCAGGATGATCCAGCCCCAGCCGAGCGTCGCGTACAGATCGGAGTGTCCGTTCTTGATGTTCAGAGGCGCCGACACGTCCCGCGTCGAAAGATTCAGCACCATCGGCAGGCCCAGACCCGCGATCGCCGGCATCTGCTCCGCCTTCAGAAGCAGCCCGTTCGCGCTCGTCACGTCCACCGCACGGCCGCCCGCGACGGCCACGCCCGCGCAGATCGACAGCGCCGCCAGCTCGCTCGTCCCCACGATAAACGCGATGTCCGTCGTCCCTTCCGCGAACGCCTTCGACACCGTCTCGCCCGCGTCCGAGGATGGCGTGATCGGGTAGTAGCCCTCCGCGTCGTAGCCGATGTCCACGATCGCCCTGGCCACCGCCTCGTTTCCGTTTCCGAGCCACGGCACCTGCGGCGCCTCGGCGTCCTCTTCGATCCGCTGTCTCAGCATGGCCGTCGTCATGTCAGATTCCTCGCGCGCCCTTCCCGTCGGACCTCAACGCCCCTTCGCCGCCGGCGTGATCTCCGCCGTCGCGTGACCGTTCCCGTTCGGCACCGTCAACGCCTTGCCCTTCTTCGTCTCCGGACACACCTCGACGCAGCGCATGCAACCCTTGCAGAACCGATCGTCGATTCCCACCATCCGCCCTTCCTTCCACAACAAACCGCCCGGATCCGAACACACCGTCAGGCAGATGCCGCACGACGTGCACGACTCCGGCTCGAACTCCGGCACCCGGCCCCGCGCCGCCACCCGGTTGTCGCGACCCGCCGTCGTGTGATACAGCGCGTCCACCGTCCCCCCGTTCAGCATGTTCCGCCAGCCGATCGGGCCGCGCGTCGCTGACGGCCGCGCCAGCGAGTACGCCCCGTCGAACGCGTAGGTCTCCGTCTGCACGCCCTGCAGCGCGCGATCGAACGACGCCAGATTTCGCTCCACCGCCGCCGGCCACTGCCGCGAAATCTTCTGCTTCACCAGCTCGTCCGGAAACCGCAGCTCGTGGGACAGCACCGCCAGCAAGGGCATGTTCAGCCGGCTCCGCGTCTCAAACGCAATCCGCGTCGCATCCACGCAGACGAGCTTCCCGCTGTGCAGACGAAGCCGGTCGCGAATCCGCCGCGGCGACTCGACTGTGTTCACGATGCACACCGCGCCCGGATACAGCCCGCGGCCCAGCTCCAGCGGAACGATCAGATCGGCGTGAAACACGACCAGAAAATGCGGCGTGTTCGTCGGGCCCGACTGGCGAATCGCCGTCCCGATCGCGCAGAATCGCACCGACACATCCGTCGGAGTCCCCTTTTTCTCCGACCCGTAGCGCGCGTCATAACCTCCGTCCAGGCCGAACTCCGTGCAGCCGATCTTGAACAGCAGCTTCGCCGCCATGTTCGCCCCGTCGCCGCCCAGCGCCGAAAGCAGGATGTGGCAAAACCCGAGGTCGTCCGTCGCGGCCAGTTTGTACGACATGAAGCAATGACCTCCCGTCTCCGGACCGCCGACCGGCCCGCAAGCTGACCTGTAGCAATTCGCATTCCACGCGCCGACCCGCCGGATCGGCCCGTCTGTCGAGGTGGAAAATTCCACGCCGCGTGGAAAATTCCACGCCTCCTGCGTTGCCGACCTCTCTGCGCGTCGTTAAACAGCGCGCAAAACCACAATCCCGCGCCTCGGAGGTCGCATCTAGCTTTCGTGCGTTCGCAAAAAAGAACCCCACGTCCGCTGGCGAGTGGATTGCTCGACTAGAATCTACTGAGAAGCCCTACCCGCTGCACCGCGAAGGAGGTGTCGCCGTGACCGCCCGCGCCACCGCCGGCGAGAACCCGCAGCTCGACAAGATCGTCGAACGCCAGATGCGCAACTGGGAGATCGCCCGCGCCCAGCGCCTCGAACGCCGGACCGCCGCACCGCGCGACGTCGAGGAGTTCGTCTGCATCTCCCGCGCCGTCGGCTCCGGCGGCTCCGAGATCGCCGCGCAGCTCGGCGCGCGGCTCGGCTGGTCCGTCTTTGACCGCCAAATCCTACAGGCCATGGCCGGCAACGACGCGACCCGACAGCAGATCTACGCGTCAATGGACGAGCGCGACATGGGATGGCTCGAAGAGGTCGTCCGCCCGTTCATCGGCGAAGGCCTCAACCAGAACGACTACTTCCGGCGCCTCACCGGCGTCGTCTTCTCGCTCGCCCGTCAGGGCCACGCCGTCTTCCTCGGCCGCGCCATCGACCTGCTGCTCCCGCGCCATCGCGGCCTGCGTGTCCGCATCATCGCGAGCATCGAGAACCGCGTCCGCCGGCACGCCGAACGACTGGGCGTCTCGCCCGTCGAGGCCCAACGCGACATCGAGTCCATCGAACGCGAACGCGCCGACTTCGTCCGACGCCACTTCCACGTCGATGTGAACGACCCGACTCGGCACGACCTGATCATCAACCACGACCGGCTGACGATGTCCCAGATCGTCGACCTGATCGTGACGACGATGCAACTCCGACAGATGATCCCGGCCCGCTGAGCGCCGGCCGTTTCGCACATCCTGCTCTGTGACGGCCGACGGGCGGACCGCTGGGTCGAACGGATTGCGGCGCTGAATCGTGGCTTCGTTGAGGCAGTTAGGTGGGTGGTCGTGACGTCGGATCGGACGGAAACGAAGATTCTCGGCGGGAACCGCCAGCCGCGAGGGAGCGTTTCAATGGACAGGGACGCCGCTGCCAAACACGCGACGGCCGGGCGGCGGCCGTCAGGCATTGGAGGACCACGCGAAGTCGTCGTCGCAGGTCCGCGGCCGGATGATGCCGGCGGAACTGACGAGGATGAGCGGAATTCCCGTGCACGAACGCCCGCGATCGGTCAGACTACCGTCAGACGTGCCGCGGGATGAGGCGCTCGAAAGGCCGCGACGGCGGCACGACCTCGATCGAAGTGACATTCGTCGCGCGGTTGCCGACGGCGCGTCCGCCGGCCGCCGCGAGGCAGCCCGCGACGAATGCCCCGGAAAGGAACAGGAACACGGCAGGGATCCGGCTCAACAGCGAGTCTGGCTCGACACGGAATCCGTGTCGACGGGGAGCCGGCCCGGTGGTGCAAGGCTCCTGCGCGGTAGTGCAAAGATCCGCTTTGCACAACGCTGGAAAGATTCGCTCTGCCACGGCTCGCGAATCGTCCGACGAAACACCTGCCGCGCCAGGTGCGATGCGAGATTGGGAATGACCGCCCCTCGCTCGCGACGCCACACGGAGCGTCCCGGGGCGACGGACGGCGGGAGGTTCGACCCATGGAACCCGCGCAAAAAGAAGTGAAGTGGACCAACGTCACAACGCCCAGCCCGTCGGTCGCAGCCTGGACCGGGCCGCGATTCGATGACCGGCGCGACTCCGAGCGGCAGCCCAGCGAGGGCGACGTGTGGCTCGTCGACGCCGAAGGGATGAAGGTCGTCCGCTGCCACACCCACGACGCCGGCGACAGCGGCTTCCGCGGCGTCGTGCCGATCGGCTACGGCCTGGCCGTCGGCCAGCGGTTCGAGCTGCGCTCCGGTGTCTCGCCCGATCTGCGCGACGACGCGGGCCATCGCAGCGAACGCCGCTTCGGCACGATCGTGCGGACGGAACTGGTCACCAACGGCAGCCAGTATCACCTCGCGTTCGCGATCCGATACGACAAGCCGATGACCTTCCGGCACTGATGCGAAGGCCACGTGGAGGCCTCATGCGCAGCCGGCCCCGGCCGAGACCTTTCGACGGCCAGCCCGCGCGATGACCGATCGCACATCCCGCGCCACATTCTGAGAAGTGACGACTACCGCGCCCGCAGAACCCCCACACCGAGCAGCAGCGCAAACATCATCGCCGTCCCCGGTTCGGGATTGCGCGGCACCCAGGATTCCGTGAGGCCGAGCGGATTCAGACCAACGCCCACGATCGTCCGCCCATCATCGGAGATCGCCCGCGCATTACCAAGCATCCAGCCCCTGGAGATCAACCCAAGCGAAACCATTCCGGTCTCGGCGGTCCAACGGAACGCGATCCGATTCTGAAGGGGGAGCGCCGCCGTTCCATAGCCGACGGACACGGAACCGCTACCCGAAACCCCGAGTCCCGCGAAAAACGCCCCTGCCTCAGCACGGGTCGACCCGAGCCCGAGAGGCAAGACACCGCACAATGACCCCAATCGAGCGTGCGCCACACTTCCCTGCCTGCTTCATCATACGCCCACCGAGAGTCCTCGGTAAGGGCCGACCCCCGCCCGCCGTATTTCCGACCAAGCCCCGTTCACTTCTGACCGCAAGGAAGCGCGATGACACGATCGTATCCGTCCCCGAGCCGATGCGCCGCATCAAGCGCAAGCTCCTCGAAAAACTCGACCGCTCGACCCGCTCGACTCACCCCCGCTTCGCCACGCGACGCACCAGCGCCGACCCGCGGATCCAGTCCGCAATCCGGTCCATCCCCTGACCCGTCCGCACCGACGCCGGAATGATCGGCGCATCGATGTTCACCCTCCGCAGGTCGGTCCACGCCGTCTCCAGGTCGAACTGCACGAACTCCAGCAAGTCCGCCTTCGTCAGCACCACCAGGTCCGCGCCGCGGTACAGCAGCGGATACTTCGACGGCTTGTCGTCCCCGTCGGTCACCGACAGCGCCGCAAGCCGATGGTGCTCGCCGAGATCGAAGTTCGCCGGACAGATCGGGTTCCCCACGTTCTCGATGATCACCACGTCCAGCTCGCCCAGCGGCAGCTTTGCCAGTCCGCGCTGCACCAGCGTCGCGTTCAGGTGGCACCCGCCGTCCGTCAACAACTGAATCACCGGAACGCCCAGCCGCGCGATCCGTTCCGCGTCGCGCGTCGTCTTCAGGTCGCCCTCCAGCACCGCCGCGCGGAGGTCCGGCAGAAGCCGCGGCAGCACCGCCTCCAGGATCGACGTCTTCCCGCACCCCGCGCCGCCCAGCAGGTTGATGCAGCACACGCCCAGCCGATCGAACGCCTCCCGGTTCTCCCTCGCCGCGTGCTCGTTCTTCTCGAAGACGTTCCGGAGGACTTCAATCTCCGTCGACTCACGCGCCTCCGGTACGGGTAGGGTGGCCGGCACGATCACTCCCCTCCGGTAAACTCCGGGTACTCCGGATACCACATGAACTCGCGCACCATCGCCTCGACCCGCGCATCGGGCACGACGCGCCCCAGACGCTGATCGCGCGCCGCACGCAGCACCGCGCACGCAATGCGATGACTCACCTCGCGAAGCATCGACTGGTCCGGGTAGATCGCGCCCGCCTCCAGCCGGTCCGGCGTCACGCACTTCGCCAGCGCCCGCGCCGCCACGAGGAACAGCGACTCCGGAATCTCCGTCAACTCCGCCAGGATGCAGCCCAGCCCGATCCCCGGGAACACGAACACGTTGTTCCCCTGGCCGATGATGTGCGTGCGGCCCTGGTACTCCACCGGCGCAAACGGACTGCCCGTCGCGACGATCGCCCGCCCGTCGGTCCAGCGGATCGCCTCGTCCGGCGTGCACTCCGCACGCGATGTCGGATTGCTGAACGGCATGATGAACGGCCGCGCGACGTGCTTCGCCATCTCGCGCACGATGGCCTCGCTGAACAGGCCCGCCCGCGCCGTCGTGCCGATCAGGATCGTCGGCTTCACGCGCTGCACGACTTCGAGCAGGTCGAACGGACCTTCGCCTCGGAATCCGAACGCGTCGGCCGCCCTGCGGCTCAGGCTCGCCGTCCGCTTGATCGGGTCCGCGATGTTCCGCGCTTCGGTCACCAGTCCCTGCGTATCAACGTACACCTGCGCCCTCTCGACCCGCGCGGGATCGGCGCCCTCCTCCACCATCGCCGCGCGGATCAGCCGGCCGATGCCGATCGCCGCCTCGCCGCAGCCGGCATGCACGATCCGCTGCTCCGACAGCTTGCCGCCCATCAGCGGCAGCGCCGCGAGAAGTCCGCCGACGGCCACCGCCGCCGTGCCCTGGATGTCGTCGTTGAAGCTCGGCACGCGCCGGCGATAGCGCTCGAGGATCGTGAACGCCGTCGCGCGATTGAAATCCTCCCACTGAACGATCGCCCGTGGAAAGACCTCGCGCACCGCCTCGACGAACCGCTCGATGAACTCGTCGTACGCCGCGCCGCGCAGCCGCCGTCGCCGGTAGCCGACGTAGTACGGATCGTCGAGCAGCTCGGCGTTGTCCGTTCCGACGTCGAGGCTGATCGGCAGGCAGCGCGACGGGTGAATCCCCGCCGCCGCGATGTAAAGATTGATCTTTCCGATCGGAATGCCCATGCCGCCGGCGCCCTGATCGCCCAGTCCGAGGATGCGCTCATTGTCGGTGACAACGATCAGGCGCACGTCGGTCTGCACCGCGTTCCGCAGCACGTCCTGAATCACGTCGACGTCGTCCGGCGTGATCCAGATGCCGCGCGGCTGGCGGAAGATGTGGCTGTAGCGCTGACACGCCCGGCCGACCGTCGGCGTGTAAACGATCGGCATCAGCTCATTGAGGTTCTCGACCAGCACGCGAAAGAAGAGCGTCTCATTGCGCTCCTGAAGTGCCGCCAGCCCGATGAACTTCTCCAGGTCGTCGCTCTTCGCGCGGACGTGCTCCAGCTCCAGCGCCACCTGCTGTCCGATCGTCAACTCGCCGTACGGCAGCAGTCCGCGCAGCCGCAACTGGTTCCGTTCCTCCCGCGTAAACGCCGGACCGGCGTTGAGTGCCGGGTCCCGCAGCAGCCGCGCGCCGCAGTACGGCACCGTCACACTTTTTCGCGCCTCGCGCCGATCAGAAACAACCGTGTCCATCGTTCTCACCTCAATCGCGTTCGCACGCCGCAGCGCCGATTGCGTGCGGCTCCGCCTCAGATCCGTCGATCTCGATCGACACCAGCTCCAGTTCATCGCCCCCGCCCAGCGCTCGGCCCTCGCCCCCGCAGACCGGGCAGCGCCACTCCCAGTCGCGGACCTCGAACACCCCGGCGCATCCCGCGCACATCGCCCGCAGGTACGTCGGAATCACGTGCAGCGCCGCCCCCGCGCACGGCGTCCCGTCCGCCGCGAGCGCAAACGCCTCGCGCAACAGCTCGTCCTGCGCCTGCCGCAGCGCGCCGATGCGACACGTCAGCCCGCGCGCGCGATTCGCCCCCGCCCGCCGCAGCGTCTCGCACGCCGCCGTCAACAGCGCCCGCGCTATTGCGAATTCGTGCACGGCCGCGCCTCCATTCGCTCGAACAGGTCCCGCTCGATCTGGTCCACCACCGACCGCACCGCCGCCCGCACCGTGCCATCGATCGGCGCCCCCAGCTCAAACCGCGTCGCCGCGATGGCGTAGATCCGCACGTCGGGCGGCAGGCGCCCCAGCACCTGCGCCGTCCGCAGCAGCGAGTGCAGGTCTATCGTGTGCGTGTCCCCCAGCCGCTCCCGGACCAGGACATCCATATCCGCCGGATAACGCAGGCAGCGCCACGACCCCGCCGGCCAGTCCGATCCCGCCAACGCCGCGTCGATGATGATCATCTGCGCCGGTCCCGGCGCCTCGAGCAGCGCATCCCACGCCGATTCCGCGCGCGTCAGCACGCGGATCGCCCCCGATTCCGCCGGAATGCCGTGCGACGGCAGGCGCTGCGCGAGCAACTCCGCGGCCAGCAGCCCCGCCGCGTCATCGCCGCGGGCCGATTGTCCCAGACCGATGATCAACACGCGCGGCGTCATGTCGTTCGCTCCACGTGCAAACGCAGGAAGTGCGTCGCACACGAAATGCACGGATCGTAATTCCGGATCAACTGCTCGCAGCGCAGGGTCGCTTCCTCCTCCGGCAGCGCGAGCGCCTGCGGAAGGAACGCCCGGAGATCGTCCTCGATCTGCGGCTGGTTCTGCGCCGTCGGCGGACAGATCGTCGCGCGCCGCACCAGCCCTTCGTCTCCGACGTCGTAACGGTGATACAGGATGCCGCGCGGCGCCTCGGTGCAGCCGTGACCGATCCCCGCCCGCGGCACGATGTCGAGGTGCGGCGCGACCGAGTCGTCGTACTGTTCGAGGATCTCAATTGCGTGATCGACGGCGTACAGCGTCTCGATGCCCCGCGCAATGATGCTCTTGAAGTTGTTTCGGCACGGGACCGTGAACCCGATCTCGCGGCACAGCGAGCGCAGCGACTCCGGCAACCGGTCGAAGTTCAGGTTGAGCCGCGCGAGCGGACCGACGAGGTACGGCCGACCATCCTTCGTGCGGCCGTGCAGCGCGTTGGAATGCGCGACGTGCTCCTCGTGGAACGAGTTGAGGAAGGCCGCGATCGGTATATCCAGCCCGTTCGACGAGACGATTCGCCCCTCGTTGAACGGGTACTCCGTCGGCTGCCGCAGCGCGACGAATTCGTAGCTGCGGTCCAACTCCGGAAACTTCAACCCCGCGACGAAGCGAACCGCCTGCTCGGCGAACGGGCGGTTGCGCCGCAACTCCTCGAGCAGTTCGTCCGCGCGCTCTTTTCGAGGCAGCGCGTAGAACCCGCCGACGCGCACGTTGATCGGGTGCACCTCGCGCCCGCCGAACAGCGACACGATGCGGTTGCCCGCCTTCTTCAGCGCCAGCGCGCCCGTCACCAGGTCGCGGTGATCCGCCGCCATGCCGACGACGCTCTCGTAGCCGAGGAAGTCCGGCGCGTGCAGCAGGAACATGTGCAGCACGTGCGACTCGATCCACTCCCCGCAGTACAGCAGACGGCGCAGCGTCCGCAGCGGCTCGCCGACCGTGACGCCGAAGGCCTGCTCCACCGCGTGGCACGAGCTCATCTGGTACGCCACCGGGCAGATGCCGCAGATCCGCGCCGTGATGTCCGGAACTTCGTTGTAACTCCGCCCGCGGAGCAGCGCCTCGAAGAACCGCGGCGGCTCGAAGATGTCCAGCCGCACCTCCGCGATCTCGTCCCCCGCGACGCGGACGTACAGCGCGCCTTCCCCCTCGACCCGCGCGAGGTTCTTCACCTCGATGACACGCGTCGGACTAGCCGTAGCGGATGTGGTCGCTTTCATACTCATCGCTCGTCTGCTTGAACGGCTCCAGGTATCCGTTGAACCCGCGGAGCATCCGCACGATGTCCGGACGGGCCAGTCCGCGCTCCATGAAGAACCGGCACAGCGAGCGCGGACCGGCCGAGTCCGACGGACCGAAACACGCATAGCAGCCGCGGTGGTACGACGGGCACAACGCGCCGCAGCCCGCCTGCGTGATCGGTCCCAGGCAGGGCGTCCCGTGCGCCACCATGACGCAGACGTTCCCCGACCGTTTGCATTCCATGCACACGCTGTACGTCGGTATCTGCGGCCGTCGCCCCGTCAGATACGCGCCCAGCACCTCGAGCAGCTGGTACTTGTTCACCGGGCAGCCCCGCAGCTCGAAGTCGACCAGCACGTGCGCCGCGACCGGCGTGGCGGTGTCCAGCGAGCGGATGTAGTCCGGGTGTGCATAGACCGTGCGCTTGTATTCCTCCACGTCCGCCCAGTTCCGCAGCGCCTGGATGCCGCCCGACGTCGCGCACGCCCCGATCGTCACGAGGAACTTGCACTCCCGACGCACGTCGATGATCCGCTCCGCCTCCTCGGGCGTCGAAATCGACCCTTCCACCAGCCCGACGTCGTACGGACCCGGATCCACGTGCCGCCGCGCCTCGAGGAAGTACGCGATCTTCACCCGCTCCGCGAGCGCCAGCAACTCGTCTTCGAGGTCCAGGATCGACAACTGGCACCCGTCGCACGAGCTGAACTTGTACACCGCCAGTTTCGCCTGTCCGTCGACCGGCATGTCAGATCTCCTCCTTGCTGAACTGGTGCTGGATCGACGCATACGAAAACACCGGCCCGTCCTTGCACACGAACTTCGGCCCGTACTGGCAGTGCCCGCACTGACCGATCCCGCACCGCATGTTCCGCTCAAGCGAAACGAAGATGTGCTCCTGCGGGACGTGATGCGCCAGAAACGAATGCGCCGCCGCGCGGTTCATGATCCGCGGTCCGCACACGAACACGCTCGTCCGCGCTGCATCAACCCGCACCCGGCGCATCAGATTCGTCACCACGCCCACCGGGCCGGACCAATCCGCGTCCGGATAGTCCACCGTCGTCAGCACCTGAAAATCCCGGCGACGCATCCACCCCTCGACCTCCTCGCGATACAGCATGTCCCGCGGCGACCGGACGCCGTACAGCAGCATCAACCGCCCGTACAGGTCACGGTGCCGCAGCAGCTCGTAGATCATCGGCCGCAGCGGCGCGATGCCGATCCCGCCCGCCACCAGCAGAACGTCTCGCCCGCGGCACGCCGACAACGGCCAGGAACTGCCGAACGGACCGCGCACGCCGACGCAATCGCCCGGCGACAGACGGCTGATCGCGAACGTCACGCTCCCGACGTGCCGGATCGTGTGCGAGAACTTCGTGCAGTCCCCCGGGTCGGAGCAGATCGAGATCGCCGCCTCGCCGACGCCGAACGCGTACACCATGTTGAATTGACCCGGCCGGAAGCGGAACTTCGCCGCCAGACCCGGATCGCACAGCTCGAGCTGGTACGTCGCCGTGTTCGACGTCTCGACGGTCCGGTCGATGATCCGCGCCAGCGCCGGCACCATCGGCCGTTCGTGTCCCGAAATCACCGGCGGTCGATAGGTCATTTCGGCGCTCATCGCGATCGCTCCCGCGCGCCCCGCTCCGCGACGTCCGCCCGCCGCACGTCGTCCGCGATCGTCGTCGCCTCCTTCGTGACGTCGATCCCCACCGGGCACCACGTGATGCACCGCCCGCACCCGACGCACCCCGACATGCCGAACTGCTCGTGCCAGCCCGCCAGCTTGTGCGTCAGCCACTGCCGGTACCGCGCACGGACCGACGAACGACTGAAACCGCCCGTGTGATACGAAAACTCGAGCGTGAAGCAGGATCCCCAGCTCCGCCAGCGCTCGGCGCGCGAGCCGCCCAGGTCCGTCGAGTCCTCCACGTTTGAGCAGAAGCACGTCGGACACGACAGCGTGCAATTCGCGCACGCCAGGCAGCGCTCCGCCACGCGGTTCCAGTGCGGGTGCTCGGGGTTCTGGAGCAGAATCTCCGGCAACTCCCGCGTGTCCAGCGCGCGGCCCATGTGCTCCGCCGCGCTCTCCAGCATCAGCTCGACGAGATGCTGCACGTTCCGGTCGGCCGGCTGCGGCGAAAGCCGTTCCAGCAGCGCCCGCCCGCGCTCCGTCCCCGCCTCCGCCGCGAACGCCGCCGGAAGCTCGGTCAGCGCCAGATCGAACAGCCGCGTGCAGCGCGGGCCGGTCTGCATCGACGAGCAAAAGCACGTGCCGCCGGGCTCGCTGCAATTCACCGCGATCAGCACCGCCGATCGCCGCACGTCGCGGTAATACGGATCCGCGTATTCCGCGTTGAACACGCGGTCCTGGATCTCCAGCGCCGCCAGGTCGCACGCGCGCACGCCCAGGAAGGCGATCCGCGGCGGCGACGCCGACGTGACATCCACATCGAACCCCGACAAAGGACGGCCGTTGCGCGTAATCGAGAACAACCGCTGTCGCGGAGGAAACAAGTAGCGCTTGCACGAGTACGGTCCGACGACGTAGCCGAAGTACGCATCGTCGGTGCGTCGCTCGAGCCGGTAGTGCCCCGCCTCCTGAACGTCGGTCCAGCCGCGCGGAAGCTGCTCGGCCGAAGCGATCTCATCGAACACGATCGCGCCGTCCCGAATCGTCGGTCCGACGACGCGGCAGCCGTCCTCGCGCAGGAGTCGGATCAGGTCATCGAGCCGCGCCTTCTCGATGATGTAGAGGTTCCCAACCACGGCCGGAGGCCTCCAGGTCAGGACGCACGGGGCAAGCAGGACGGCGCCGCGCCCGCAGACGCGCCACCGTCGACATTCGAGGAACGTGCAAGTTGCGTACCAACGCCGGGACCGCCGAGACCCCGCCGGATTTGCGTGAATCGGCAATGCGACGCGGCGCGTGGATTTTTCCACGCGCGGCGCGGAATTTTCCACGCTCGATGCGTTCAGTCGTCAGCAGATCAGCGGATTAGCAGTCTAGCAGATTCGCGGAAGGTCCTCGCCGTACGGACGCGGGATGATCCGACGCCCGCCGATGCGCGTCACCAACTCGGCCAGCGGCGACTGCGCATCGGAAATCGTCCCGATCACCTCCGCCCGCCGCCCGAACGGGTGACCTCGCAGACAAGCAAGCGCTTGCTCGACGTGTGACTGCGCCACCACCAGCACCACCTTCCCCTCGTTCGCCACCGTCAGCGGATCCAAACCCAGCATCTCCGCGGCGTGTCGCGACGTCGACGTCATCGGTATTCGCGACTCCTCCACCACTGCCGTCACGCCGCGCCCTTCGCAAATATCCGCCAGCACGCCCGCCAGTCCCCCGCGCGTTGCATCGCGCATGAAGTGCACGTCCACCCCCGAAGCCATCACCGTGTGGATCAACCCGTACAGCGGCGCTGCGTCGCTGCGCAGTTCGGAGTCGAATTCGATCCCGTGCCGCGTCGACATCACCGTCAGCCCGTGGTCGGCGATCGTGCCGTTGATCAGGATCGCATCGCCCGGCTCGATCCGCTCCAGCCCGATCACGGTCCCGCGCCGACGGCGTCCGATGCCCGCCGTGTTGATCAAGAGTCCGTCGCCCGAACGCCGCTCGATCACCTTCGTATCGCCGGTCACGATCCGCACCGGGACCTCGGCCGCAGTCGCCACGATCGACGCCATCACGCGATCGAACGTCCGCAACGGCAAGCCCTCTTCGATGATCAGCGACAGGCCGATCGCCACCGGCTCCGCACCCATCACCGCCAGGTCGTTGACCGTGCCGCACACCGCCAGGCGACCGATGTCGCCCCCCGGAAACTCGATTGGCGTTACGACGTACGAGTCCGTCGTGAACACGATCTCGCCGTCGATAGGCTCCATCACCGCGCCGTCCGTCAGCGGCGCAAGGATCGGATTCGCCAGGTCCGGAAGCACGTGCTCCTGGATCAGGCGCTGCGTCAGTTCGCCGCCGCCGCCGTGCGCAAGGACGATGAACTCATCGCTCGATCCTGCCGCGAACGCGGACGCTTTACGCACGTCCGCCGGCCGGACCGCCTCCGATGCCGCGTCGCGCGCAATCATCGCAGCACCTCCTGCGGAAACCGCGCCGCGCGCCGGGAACGCGCCCCGCGCTCGAAGCGGTGCCACGCCGCGCACGTGCCCTCGCTGCTCACCATGCACGGTCCGATCGGCGTCAGCGGCGTGCAGCGCGTCGCGAACAGCGGGCACTCCGCCGGCTCCACCTTCCCCTGGATCACCTCGCCGCAACGGCACTCCGGATCATCAACGTCTTCCCCCACATGCACACCGAAGCGCCGCATCGCGTCAAACCGCCGATATGCCGGCGACAGATCCAGCCCGCTCTCACGCAACGTCCCCAGCGCACGCCACGGCGTGTCCGCCGCGACGAACACCCGCCGCATCAGCGCCTGCGCCACCCGATTGCCATCATCGCTCACGACGCCGCGGTAGACGTTTTCCAGCGCGGCGCGACCCGACTCAACCTGACGCGCCAGCGCCAGGATGCCGCGCATCATCTGCTCCGGCTCGAAGCCCGCCACCACGCACGGCTTGCGATGACGCTCCACGATCGGCCGATACGCTTCCGCGCCGATGATCACGCTCACATGCCCCGGGCACAGGAACCCGTCGAGCGGAACTTCGCCCGCGGTCAGAAGCGCCAGCATCGCCGGCACGACGCGCTTGTGCGACGTCAGGACCGAGAAGTTCTCATCCCCCCCGCGCTCCGCCTCCAGCAGCACCGCCGCCGTCGCCGGCGCCGTCGTCTCGAATCCGACTGCGAGGAACACGACGTCCGTCCCGCGATCCTCCCGCGCCGCCTGAAGCGCCGTTCGGGCCGAATTCACCACCAGCACCCGTGCCCCTAACGCCCGCAGTCGCTCCAGCGATCCCGCCCGGCCCGGCACGCGCAGCATGTCGCCGTACGTCGCGATGAGCACGCCGTCCCGCTGCGCCAACTCGATCGCCGCGTCGATGTGACGCTGCGCCGTCACGCACACCGGGCACCCCGGACCGCTCACCATCCGCAGCGACGCCGGCAGCAAACTCCGCACCCCGCTGCGGAACAGGGACACTGTGTGCGTCCCGCACACCTCCATCAACTGCAACGGACGGTCGATGCGCTCGCAGCACGCCGCCAGTTCGTCGCGCAGTAGTCCGATCGTCGCGCTCATCCGGCGCCCGCCTCCACCGACGCCTCGCGCAGATAATCCCACGTCCGCATCGCCTCGGACTCCTCCACGCGCGCAATCGCGAACCCCGCGTGTACCAACACCCAGTCGCCCACCACCGCCTCCGGCGTCAGCAGACGGCTGATCCGCAGACGACTGCCCTGCAAGTCCACCACGGCGTCGTCGCGTTCGCACGCCACCACCTGCGCCGGAACCGCCAGACACATCGTCAGCTCCCTCCGTGCATCGCGGCCGCCGCCACGGCCTGTCCCAGCGACAACCCGGCATCGCCGCACGGCACCTGCCGATGCCGCAGCACGTGCAGGCGCCGCTGCGAGAGCAGCTCGGACACGCGCTCGTTCAGACGCCGGTTGTTGAAGCACCCGCCCGACAGCGCGACCGTATCGACGCGGCTCATCTCCGCTGCGATCACCGCCGCGCCCGTCAGCATCCGCGCGATCGTCTCGTGGAATCGCGCCGCGATCGCGCCCGCATCGCGCCCCGTCGCCAGATCGCGCAGAATCCCGTCGATCGCCGGTGCAAGCGACAACCCGAGCCCGTCGAACTCCCACCGCGTGTCGTACGCGTACGGTTCCGCCGACGCCGCCCCCGCCGCCGCCTCCAGCGCGATTGCCGCCTCCGCCTCGTACTGGTTCCGAGCGCAAAGCCCCAGCAGAAACGCCACGCCGTCGAACACCCGCCCCAGACTGGAACACGGCGGCGAGTTCACTCGCGCCGTTGACGTCCGCTCGAACAGATCCAGCGCCTCGACCGGCACCGTCTCGAATACGCGCGGCAACCGGCGCCGCCACGTCGCGCCGAACGTCTGCCGGATCAGCGCCGCGGCCGGCCGCCACGTTTCGATCGCCGCGGCGTCGCCGCCGACGAGCGGAAAGTACGCCAGGTGCGCGAGCCGCGCGAATTCGCCGAAGTCCGCCCGCATCACCTCGCAGCCCCAGATCGCCCCGTCCGTCCCGTATCCCACGCCGTCGCACGCCACGCCGACGACCGGCCGATCGAACCCGCAATCCACCATCGCGCTCACGACGTGCGCGTGATGATGCTGCACCGCCACGCGCGGCTGGGTGAATCGCCGCGCGTACTGCGTCGACAGGTACGACGGATGCAGATCATGCGCGACGATGCGCGGCTCGAAGTCATGCAGCGCCGAAAGCTCGTCGATCGCGCGCTCGAAGTCGCGGTACGCCTCCGGTCGCGTCAGGTCACCGAACGTCTCACTGACGATCGCCTCACGACCGTTCAGCAGGCAGATGGTCGATTTCAACTCGCCGCCGACCGCGAGCACGCGCGAGTCGAACGGCGTCGTCAACCGAAGTGCGACCCGCGCCACGTCCAACGGTGACCGCGTCGCCGCCGACCGCGGGGGCGCGTTCGATCGCAGACGCAGTCCATGGGTGTCCAGGGGCGCCATCGGCTCGCTCCTCCTTTGCCGGCGCCCGATCACCTAGCAATCGGCGCGCCGTAAGGGAAAGCCCGGATTCCGCCCCGCCGTACCCCCCGCGCGCGGTCCGTCTACTGGCGCGAACGTGGGAATTTCCACGCGGAAGTGAAAAATCACCGCCCGAAGACGCGCATCGGCGCCCGCGACGTCCGGATTGATTGCCCCCAGACCCAGCCCCCGCCTACTTCAGATTGAAACGCGTCAGTCGGTAGCGAAGCTGGTCGCGCGTGATATTCAGCAACCGCGCCGCCTTCAGCAGGCTGTGACCCGAGTCCTCCCACGCCTGCGTCACCAACTGCCGCTCGACCTCCTCCAGGCTCACGCCGCCCGGCGGCAGCGTAAACCCCTCCTTCGGAGACGGCGGCGCGACGTTCAGGTCGACCGCGAAGTCCGACGCCGTCAGGATCGGCTGCTTGCTCAGCAGCACGGCACGCTCCAACACGTTGCGCAGCTCCCGGACGTTGCCCGGCCAGCTGTACTCCCGCAGCCGCTCCAGCCCGTCCGCCGAGATGCCCGTCACCGGCTTGCGGAACTCGCGCGCGAAGTGCTCCACGTAGTGCATCGCGATCAGCACCACGTCGTCGCCGCGCTCGCGCAGCGGCGGCAGGAAGATCGGCACGATGTTGAGCCGATAGAAAAGGTCCTCGCGGAACTTTCGCTCCGCCACGAGCTGATCGATGTTGCGGTTCGTCGCCGCGATGATCCGAACATCCACCTGGATGTCGCTCGTCCCGCCCACGCGCCGAAACGTCTTCTCCTCCAGAAACCGCAGCAGCTTCGCCTGAAGCGGTTCCGGCATGTCGCCCACCTCGTCCAGGAACACCGTCCCGCCGTCGGCCAGCTCGAACAACCCCTTCTTGCGGTCCTTCGCATCGGTGAACGCGCCGCGCTCGTGCCCGAACAGCTCACTCTCCAGCAGCGTCTCGGTGATCGCCGTGCAGGTGATGTTCATGAACGGCTGGTTCGCCCGCGCCGAGTTGTAATGGATCGTCTTCGCAACGAGGTCCTTGCCCGTGCCGCTCTCGCCGCGCAGGAAGATCGTCGATGCCCCGCTCGCCGACACGTCGCGCAAAACGTTGAACAACTCGACCATCGCCGGACAGCGCCCGAGGATCTTGTCGAAGCCGAACCGGCTCTGCATCTCCTCCCGGAAGTCCCGCACCTCGCGCTTCAGGCGGGTCGTCTCCAGCGCCTTGCGCACCGTCATCATCAGTACGTCCATCCGGAACGGCTTGCCCACGTAGTCGTACGCCCCCAGCCGCATCGCCTCGACCGCGTCCTCGATCCGGCTGTACGCCGTCATGATCACCACCACGAGGTCTCCGTCCGTCCGGCGGATCTCCCGCAGCACGTCCAGCCCCGTGATGTCCGGCAGCTTGTAATCCAGCATCACCAGGTCGTACGTTCGCGTGTCGATCATCCGCAGACCCTGCTGGCCCGTCTCCGCCTCGTCGACGACGTAACCTTCCTTCTCGAACTGCGAGCGCAGCGACCAGCGGATCAGCTTCTCGTCCTCGATGATCAGGATGCGTACGTTGCTCATTGCGTCCGCGCCAGCTCGATCACCACACGCGTCCCGCGCGGTGACCGCGGCTCGATCCAGATCCGTCCATCGTGCGCCTCGACAATCCGGCGGCAGATCGCCAGCCCCAGTCCCGTGCCGCGGGCCTTCGTCGTGAAGAATGGCTCAAAGGCCCGCTCGCTCACCTCGCGGTTCATCCCGCAGCCGTTGTCCTCCACCTCCAGCCGGATCGTATCGCCGTTCTCCGACAGCCGACAGACGATCTCCCCGTCCGGACCGCAGGCGTGCAGTGCATTGATCAGCACGTTCGCCAACACCTGCTGCATCTGCCCCTCGTCCACCTCGGCCCACACATCCTGCGCCGCCTCCTCGATCTGCAACTTCAGCCCGCGCACGCTCGTCTCCTCGCGGATCAGCAGCATCGACCGTTGAAGCAGCGCGCTGATCGACTGCCGCTCGCGCGTCGGTGGCTTCGGCCGCGCGAACACCAACAGGTCCTTCACCGCCTCGTCCAGCCGGTCGATCTGCCGCAAGGCCTCCGCCAGCACCTCGTGATAAGCGTGCTCCGGCTCCATCCCCTCCCGGATCACCTGCAGCGCGCCGCTGATGCCCGCCAGCGGGTTCTTGATCTCGTGCGCGAGGCTCGCCGCCAGTTGTCCGATCGTCGCGAGGTGCTTCGACTCGATCAGCCGTTGCTCGAAGCGCTCGCGCTCCGCCTCGCGAAGCTGGTCCAGCACGTGCTCGCGGTACGTGTCGAGCATGATCGAAAGGTCGATATCCAGAATCTTCTCGATCGCCCGCCGCGCATCGCGCCGCTCCGACGACGGCAGCGACTCGACGTGATCAAGCATCCGCATCCGGATCACGTTCATCGCCGTCACCATGAAGTGCTGCGGCAGCCGCACTCGCACGTGCATCCGACCGATCGCCGCGCGACTGTTGTAGTACGGCTCGTCGTACGCACCGCCGAACAGGCTCTCCAGCCAGCCGCGCAGCGACACCCGCAGCCGATCGATCTGAACGTGCCCGTCCGTCAGCACCGCCCGCGCATGCGAGTGCTCCACGATCCGGTCGTAAAACTCCGTCACGATCTCGGGGAAGACGGGCCGAAGCCTCGCGCCCAACGATTTCAACAGCGCTGCATCGGCGTCGGTGAAACGCACGTAGCGCTTGATTTCATCGAACAGTTCGCTGGACACGCCCGGGGAATTATACGGGCCATGTCCCGCCCCCGCAGCCGTACGCGCAGACCGAGCAGCAATGAAAACATCATCGCCGTCCCCGGCTCGGGGATGCGGGCCACCCAGGCTTCCGACAGGCCGAGCGGATTCAGGCCGACGCCCACGATCGTCCGCCCGTCATCGGAAATGCCGCGCGCTTCGGTCAGCCGCCAGCCCGTCAGGTCAAGTCCGTAGTCGTTGGTCAGCACGACCTGCAACGTTCGCATCCCGAAAACCAGATCCCAGACGAAAGCCTCAAGATCGTTGTCGCTCTGTCCGGTTCCCACGACAAGCTTGCCATCCCTTGATACTCCGACTGCGCGCGACTGGAATGGCCCGCCAGGCAGATCGCCAAGCCCGATCATCCCAGTCGCGGCGCTCCAGAGAAAAGCCTCACTTCCAAGCGTCGAAGTGGAACCACCCGTGACATACGTCCCGTCTGCCGACACCGCGAACGCGACACTCGAAAACGTCCCCCCGGGGAGGTCGCCCAGACCCACCATCCCGGACTCCTCAGTCCACCGAAACGCCTCAGTTCCTTGAGAGGAGTCTGCAGCGCCAACAATGACGCTTCCGTCTGAGGAAACCGCGAACGCACCGCTCCCATCGCCGCCCGGCAGGTCGCCGAGGTTGACCATGCCCGTCTCGGCCGTCCAGCGAAACGCTCCACCCGTCGTGGATCTCCCAAAACCGACAACGATCTTGCCGTCACCCGAGATGCCTCTTGCCTCACTTCCGAATCCACTGCCCGGCAGGTCGCCCAGTCCGATCATGCCGTCGTTGGCCGTCCAGCGGAACGCCTCCGCGTTCGGCGGTAATCCTGTGTTCACGGAATTGCTGTAGCCAACGACCACGGCGCCGCCAGCGGAGGCATCGAGCGCGACGCTTAGAAAGACTCCGCCGGGCAGGTCTCCAAGACCGACCATGCCCGTCGCCTCGGTCCAGCGGAACGCCTGCAAGCCGAAGGGCGACGATGCACTCCCGACGACCGCACTGCCGTCCGGCGATACGCCGTACGCTGAACTCCGCCCGCTGCCGCCGGGCAATCCCCCCAATCCAAAGAACTGCGGCGCAGCCGCAAGTGCGCGCGACGTCGCAATCGCTCCAAGTACCATGAGGCCGGTGCAAACGCAACGTACCCGCGTCACGGGCGTTCCCATCCTCGGTCGGTACCTCGATACAGCGTGCACAAATGATTCTAATCCCCGCGGCACGCAGAATGCAAGTGCATTCGTATAGGTGAAAACTCTCCTCGACGGTTCCTGAAATCCGCTTGACTCTTGCCCGGCGCATCGGCAACCTTTCACGCACACACAGTGACCCGTCGACATCGAAAGGAGGACGCCGATGAACCGGCACACCGCTGCGGCCCTCGTTCTCTCAATTGCGCTCGCCGCCCACGCGGGTCTGCTACTCGGCTACGTCGCCTATGAGTTCGTGCACCTGAGCAGTCATGCCGGCCGGCGCTGGGGACCGCTTCGCGCGCTCGATCGCTATCACATGCGGCATCACTTCGAGAATGCGAATCGCACGTTCGGCGTTACGACGCCGCTGTGGGACTGGGTCTTCGGGACGCTGCCGCGACAGCGCAGTCGCGCCGCGTCCGCGCCGACGTGCACGGGTACCTCGCCGACGTCGACGCACCCCGACCCCGCGGCTGACTCCCCGCGCGGCACGTTTCAAT
>JAKLKO010000013.1:0-323 GCA_023150615.1 Phycisphaerae bacterium | reverse complement strand
CCGGCACACTCACAGCGGCTCCGTTGTCCATCACGGCCGGCTGGGAGGGCAGGCGCCGGGCCGCTTGATCGATGGACGGATGGAATCATGGCCTAACCCGACGGTTCCCCCACGACCTTGCGGACCTCCGGTCGGCCTGCCCCGGCAGAGTGACAGTCCTATGTCACTGAATCGCAAACGTCACATCATCAGTCATTGAGCGTCGCGGCGCATCGCTCGGATCGAACTCGATCGCAACGCCCGGCGGCCGGGCGAGATGCGAGTAAAACGCGAATTGCGCCTGGCTGTCCGGAAACCCGTGCTATAGTCAATAACGAGGGGTC
>JAKLKO010000012.1 GCA_023150615.1 Phycisphaerae bacterium | reverse complement strand
CCTTCGAGGCCTGGATCATCGCGCAGGACTTCGCCGGCCTGTCGGTCCCCGAGCAGATGCGCCGCATCAAGCGCAAGATGCTCGAACTCGACCTCTGGCCGTGACTGAACGTCCGCGAGAATGGTCCGGAGTCGAGATGGTACCGACCCGCGTTTGAAGCGGCGAGCGCCTCGCGATAGCGTATGGTCCTGTTCGGCCCGTCGTCCCGCTCTCGTCGGGTCGGCGTTCGGCCGGGCCGGATCGGGCTTTTTCGAGGCGGAAGCTCGGTACGCCGCTTGCCGTCAATCGGGGAGGTCCGTGATGCTCGAGGAGCTGTTTCGACGCCAGGCCGAGTTGAATCGACGCATCGGGTTCGACGCCGAGCGGTTGCGGCGGCGCTTCGATCCGCAGACGGCCGGCGAGTGGCTGAACAACTACATCATCGCGGCGTCGAACGAGCTTGAAGAGCTTCGCAACTGCACGTTTTGGAAGCACTGGTGCGCGGAGGCGAAACACGGGCATCGCTTCCGCCTGCACGATCTCCAGAACGCGCGGGTCGAGGTGATCGATCTGCTGTTTTTCTGGATCAGCATGGCGCAGTGCCTTGGGCTGGATGCGCAGGATGTCCACGACCTGTACCTGCAGAAGCTGAACGTGAATCATCGCCGTCAGGACACGAACTATTCGATGCGCGGCAAGTCCGAGGCGGACAACAAGCGCATCCGTGTCCGGTCGAAGCGCGGCCGTTCGCGGCGCGGCGCGCGAGTATCGCGGCGGGCGTAGGGGCGGGGGATTCTCGAGCGAGGATCGATGGCGGGCGCGCGCGATGAATCCGGGCGTCGTTCGCTGGTGGAGACAGGTCGCAGCGCTGTCGGACCGGGCGTGTGGACAAAGAGGACCTTTGTCCTGCCGAGAGTGCCGTTGCCCGAACGGTTTCGACTGGAGGGTCAGCGCGTGCCGCGGGGGCCGGGCGGGTTGCTCTCTGTCTGCGGCGCCATGTCCTGCCGAATCCGCTCGATGATCTCATCGAGCATCTGGCCGCGGTACTCGCGGATGTCGGACGGCAGTTCGGAATCGCGGATCATGAACTCGTAGCTGTAGCCCGGCTCCTTGCCGGGCACGAGGATGCGCAGGACGTACGGATCGCTGCGTGAGCGCGTTCCGGCCGGGTCGGTCTTGCCGGTGCCCTGGGGCAGGCTGACGTAGAGGCCGTCGCGGCGGATTTCGTAAGCCAGTCCGGTCTCGGCGCAGATGAGTTCGAGCGCCTGGCGAACGGTGGTCTGCTGGAGCAGCAAGGTGTAGCTGTTCGCGGTCGAGGGGGGCAATCGCAGCATCATGCCGGGTTCGAGGAAGAGCGCGACATCGGCCTTGGCGGCCAGGTCGAGCAGGATGTGAGCGAGGCCGATCTGGTTGTAGCGTGCGGTAATGGTCCGCGCGAGGTTGTGGGCGATGTGGGCCTGGACGCTGAGGACGACGACGTGGTCCTCGTTGGGGAACCAGGTCCAGCCGAGGGCCTGGGTGGCGGTCGTGAGCACATCGGCGATCGAGCCGCCGCCGGCGCGCTCGAGCTGGGTCTTGAGCTGCCGAGGGGCGTTGATCTTTCCCGTGATGCGGAACTGGAGCTTGATCGCGTCGAGCTTTTCCGGCGCGTAGTCGGTCGTCTGGAGCATTTGCAGGAGCTTGAGTTCGTCCCACGTCGCGCGGCGGTTGATGCGCTTCAGGGGGCCGGTGGGCGAGATGACGATCGACTTGTCGCCGACGGTGAAGGTCAGTCCGAGCGGGCGGAGGATCTCCTGCAACGCGGCGCGCAGCGATGCGCCTCGGAGCGAGACGGCCGCGAGGCGTGTGTCGGCACCCCAGGGCAGCATGGCGTAGGTGTCGTCGTCGATCGAGAAGGTCACGCCGGCACGCTCGCCGAGCAGCTCCAGCACGGCTGAAAGCGATTGCGACTGGATCTCGATGTCCGGCAGGACGCGGTCGACGGCCTCGGCGGGCGAGACGGGTTCGGTCTGTGCGGCGGCGCGGGCGATGGCGAGTGCGAAGACGAGCAGCGCGCAGCGGACGAGCGGCCGGGAGCGTCGGCATTCAGGCAACATGGGGCAACCTCCAGTTCGTCGGTTCGTCGCGCCGGGTCGCGACGGCGGCTCGACAGGATACGGTACGCGGCGGCGTTCGCGAAGGCGCGACGATTCGGGGATGCGAAGGTTGCGTCGCGCTAGTTGTTGTCGTCGTCGTCACTCGACGCGGCTGACCGACGCGGACCGGGTCCGGCCGCGAGGCCGAAGGAACGTGTGGCGGGCGTCAGCGCGCGGGCGGTCTGCGGCGGCGACTCGTCGAACTTCACGGCGATTCGACCGGGGTGACTCGGCGCATCGACGCGGACCTGGACCATCGCGCCGCCGGACGGCGATGTCGGCGACCTGCCGGCCGCGCGCCACCAGACACCGATGACGAGGAGGATCACCGCAGCGGCGGACAGGCCGGCCGTCCAGCCGAGCCAGCGCCGGCGGCGCTGCGCGGCGGCTTCGCGCCGGACGGCGGCGGAGATCCGATCGCCCAGGACGCGCAGATCGACGTCCGGCGGCGTGCCGCGCCAGTGGCGCAGCGAAGCATCGGTCGATCGCAACGCGTCGACGTATTCGCGCACCCGTGGCGAGCTCAACAGGCGCTCAGCGAGCACGCGGTCGGATTCATCGTCGGGCGTGCCATCGGCGGCCTGCGAAAGGACGTAGGCGACGTGCTCGTCGATCCGGTTGCGGACCGACGGAACGATGGACTCGATCCGCGGCGCGGCGCGCCAGCGGCGGAGCAGTTCCGCGAGCCGGCGATACTGCCGCGCGTCACGGGCCAGAGACGCGTCGCTATCGATCGCCGTGCGGACGGCGGTCTCCTGCACTGCCGACAGCGTTCCATCCGCCCGCTCGCTCAGCCATCGTTCAATCTCGTGATCGCGCGTGTTCATTCAATCAAGTAATCGGCCAATTCGGCCTTCAGCGTCTTGCGGGCCTGGAAAACGTGCCATTTCACGGCTTCGACGCTCGTCTCCAGGATGTCCGCCACTTCCTTCTGCGGCAGGCCCTCGATCGCGAACAGGATCAGCGCCAACCGCTGCTTCTCGGGCAGGGCGTCCACCGCCCGACTGATGGCCGAATCGAGTTCGGCCGAGATCATCGCGTGCCCCGGCGCCGACTCGGCATCAGGAGCCACCGGAACGACGTCTCCGACGACCGATTCCCCGCGGTCGTCCGCGACGAGCGAGAGGTTCGTTTTTCGCGCCCGGCGATAGTTGAGCGCGAGATTGCTGACGATCCGTGTCAGCCAGGCGCCGAATCGCTTCGGCTCTTCCAAGCCGTCCAGCGATCGGAACGCCCGGAGAAACGCCTCCTGACAGACATCCATCGCGTCGTGGCTGTTGCCGAGCAGCCGATAGGCGATCGACACGGCCCGGCGCTGAAAGCGCTCGACCAGCCGATCGAACGCGCGAAGGTCGCCGGAGAGCGTGGCCGTCACCCATTGCCCGACTTCGGCCTCCTCGGCGTCGGCGGCCGCTTCGCGGACGACCTGGATGTCCTTCATAGGTCGTAGACCCTGCCGGGCGCGGGACGTTAGCGATCACAATCGACGGGGGGTCCGCTAACGCGGTTCGTCCCGGAGTCGCTTGCTAACTCGCAAATTTCGCATAACTTACGGCTCGGCGCCGTTACAGCTTAGGTCGCGTCGGGCCGTGATGCAATTCTCCGGCGATCGCGCGGCCCGATCCGTGCACTCCGCCGGAGACGATGACCCGCCCTGATTCGTCGAACGTCATGATGCCAATCGTTTTCGTGGGACTCCTGCTTTCGCTTGTGACCCAGACTTCCGGCGCGAACTCGCGGCCGGCGGGCGATGCGCCGCCTCCGACCACCACCGCCTCGCAGCCGTCGGGTTTGCAGCCTTACTGGGTGATGCCGGCCGATGCGCCGTGGTGGGAGCGCGACGGCCTGGTGATTGCGCGGGTCGATGACGTGCCGGCGGACCGGGCGATTCGCGCGACGGCCGGGCGGACGCGGACACCGACGTACAACGAGTTGGAGGACCGCAAGCTCGAGCGAAGCGACGAGATGCTCAAGGCGCTGCGCGGGATCGGCGTGTCGCTGGTGATCGTGCCGTACGGCGGCTTCGGTCCGGATGTGCAGGAGGCGGAGGAGCGTGAGGTGGCGCGCGACACGATCGCGCGGGCGCAGAAGTTGGGATTGCGGTGCGGGGTGTGGCTGCCGGTGAATCAGGTCGATCCGGCGGCGTGGGAGTCGGTGAAGCCGGACATTGCCTCGTGGCTGGCGGTGGACTCGCGGGGTAAGCCGCTGGCGGCGTCGTTCCTCGGGCGCAAGCACCTCAGTCTCGCGGTGGATGAGGTTCGCGCGCGGATGCGCCGTCTGGCGCGCGAAGCGATCGTCGATGCGCGCGCGGACGCGGTGTTTCTGCCCGAGTGGCGGATCTCGATGGGTCACGAGCCGGCGGGTCTGCGTCGCGTGCGCGAGCAACTGGTGAAGTGGTACGGCGAGACCGATCCTCGTTGCGTCGAGGCGATCCGGCAGCTGGAGGATCCGAAGGCAACCGTGCAGCCCGATTCCGCGCTCGGTCGCGCGTGGACAGCGGCGCGCGTGTCGCTTCTGCGCGAGGCGCTCGATGAGATCGCTGCGGAGGCGAAGAAGGCCGACCGGCCCGTGCTCGTCGGGATCGAGCCGATGACGCTGGCGCGGCAGATCGCCTGGCCGAGCGGTTCGGCGATCGAGCCGGGTTCGCTGTTGAGGGGGTGCGACGTGGTGTTCGAGCCCCGGATCCCGAGCGTTTCGCGCGATGAGTCGGTGGTGCAGCAGGTGGTGGAGATGAAGCTGGCGCGGGCCGCGGGCTGCGCGATTGCGACACGGCAGTTGTTCCCGCTGGCGCTCGCGCAGCAGTTCGCGTTCGGCGGCGACGCGGCGGGCGTGGCGGTTTATTTCGCCGAGGCGCGATTGGCGAACAACGTGCAGCAGACCGAGCCGGTCGCCCCGCTGACGATCTCGATGGTCCAGTCCTATCGGCGCCGGCGGGCGCTGTATGCCGGCATGCGGCCGCGGCCGGACGTGCTGATGTACTTGCCGCCCGATGCGCGGCTTTTCGCGACCGGCCGGCACGAGATCCTTCAAATCCAGACGGCGAATGCGCTCGTGACGCATCGAGTCCCGTTCGACTTCTGGCTCGAGTCGCTGCCGCCCGCGTCAGCAGTCGGTCGGGCGCTGGTGGTCGCGGGCGTTCCGGTGCTGACGCGCGAGCAGGCGGGGGGATTGCGGCGGTTCCTTGCGGACGGCGGGGGCGTGCTCGTCATCGGTGAGACGCACGTGCGGGACGATCTCGATGCGTCGGAGCGTGGTCCGACGCTGGATTCGTACCTCGGGGCGTCGCGCGGGCCTGCGACGACGAGCGGACCGGCGGCGACGTCCGCGCCTTCGAGCGGGGGCGTTTCGGTCGGTCGCGTGTTCGCGATGGACGCGCCGGGGGTGGCGCACAATTTCTGGATCACGTCGGCGCGATCGCGAAAGGCGGGTTTCGCGCCGCCGCTGGAGGACGACGAACTGGCGCGGACCATCCGTGCGATGCTCGGCCGTCCGTTGTCCGTCGAGGCGACGCTGGGCCGCGGCATCGCGCTGGAGCTGACGGAGGACGCGGCGGGACGGCGAACGGTCGTGCACGTGGTCAACTTCAATCGCAAGGCGCCCGACGCGGTGCCGTCGATCACCGTTCGCGTGCCGGCGGCGCGGCAGGTGCGACACGTGCTTCACTTCCGCGGCGAGCGCGAGGAGGCGACGTCGGTTCCGTTCAAACGTGATCAAGGCACGCTGATGTTTGACGCGGGGCTCTCGAACCACTACGACGCGTTCTTGATCGAGTCGTCGGCGACGGAGGACAGCCCATGTCCGACACATTGACGCGGCGCGATCTCTTGCGGACGGGTGCGGTGCTGGCGGGCGCTGCGGCGGCAGGCCTTTCGGCCGATCCGACGGCGTCCGCACAGCAGGCCGCCGCGCCGCGCAGCGCGGGCGGACCGCTGGCGATCATCAGCGGCGGCAAGGTCGCGGAGATCACGAAGGCGATGGACCTGCTCCGCGCCGGCGGCGATCCGCTCGACGCGGCGATCGAGGCCGTGGCGATGGTCGAGGCGAACCCGTCGGACCACACGGTCGGGCTCGGCGGCTTGCCGAACGAGGACGGCGTGGTCGAGCTGGACGCGTCGGTGATGCACGGACCGACGCACAAGGCGGGCGCTGTGGCGGCGCTGCGGAACATCCGTCACCCGTCGCGTGTCGCCGCGCTGGTCATGCGCCGAACGGATCACGTGCTGCTGGTGGGCGACGGCGCGCTGCGATTCGCGCGGGCGCACGGCTTTCCGGAAGAGGAATTGCTGACCGACGAGGCGCGGCGCATCTGGCTCGATTGGAAGGAACGTCACAGCGACGACGATGACTGGCTGCCGCCCGCGACGGCCCCGGCGGAGGATCGCTCGACGACGCGTCCGCGCGGACAATCGCGGGTGGATTGGCGCGAGGCGTTTACGTACGGCACGGTGAACTGCCTGGCGCTGACGGCGTCGGGCGATCTGGGCGGCGTGACGACGACGAGCGGGTTGTCGTACAAGATCGCCGGCCGTGTGGGTGATTCCCCGATCATTGGCGCGGGGCTGTACGTCGACAATCAGATCGGCGCGGCCGGCTCGACGGGTCGTGGCGAGGCGAACCTGCAGAACTGCTCGTCGTTCGCGATCGTCGAGTTAATCGGCCGAGGCATGAGTCCGGAGGAGGCATGCCTCGCGCAGCTCCGGCGCGTCGCGGGGCGATCGGAGCGACGCTTGCTGGATGCGACGGGCCGTCCGACGTTCGGACTCGTGTACTACGCGATCTCGAAGGATGGCCGGTTTGGCGCGGCGAGCATTACCGCCGGTCCGGAATTCACTGTTCACGATGGACGGACCGCACGAGTCCTCGAGTCGGCCGGGTTGTACCCGAAGGCATAGGGGGGTCGGGTTCCGTGACGGGCGGACTACCGCTCGACGGTGAAGAGCCACCAGCGCTTCTTCGGCGATTCGCTGTGCTTCATGTGCCGCAGCGCGTAGAGCGTCATGAGTTCGCCGGTATCGACGCGGACGCGGAAATATCGCTTGCGGTAGTAGCGCTCGTCCGAGGCGTGGTCGCAGGCCTCGCTCTCCTTCCAGCACGACTCGACGGACGTGATCGTGTAGTGCCGGTCGCGCCAGGTGAATCCGGCAGGCAGGCCCGGCTCGCCGCGGGCCATGGCGTCGGCGTCGAACGTGCCGGCATCGGGCCGGATCGGCTCCGAGACGAACTCGCGATCGGGATCGGTCATGCAGGCTCCGTTCATTTCCACGCGAATTGTCCGCTGCCTTTTCGGATGACGCCAATGCGGTGGACCTGTTCGCCGAGGCGCTTCAGCCGCGCGGCGATGGATCGCGCGAACGCCGGCGCGACGATCAGCACGTAGCCGATACCCATGTTGAAGACGCGGTACATCTCGTCCTCCTCGACGCCAAGGGCCTGCAAGGCGGTGAAGACCGGCGGGATCGGCCAGCTATCCTTCCGGATCACGACGTCGCAGTCGCGCGGGATGACGCGCGGGAGGTTTCCGGGCAGTCCGCCGCCGGTGATGTGGGCCATGGCCTTGACCACGCGCTTGCGGCGGTAGCGGTGCAGCAGCGTGAGGACGGGTTTCACGTAGATGCGCGTGGGTCGGAGCAGGGCGTCGCCGATTGGCTCGCCGAGCCCGGGGAGCGTGTCGCTCAGCGTCAACTTGCGTTGCTTGAAAAGGAGGTGTCGCACGAGAGCGTAGCCGTTGGAGTGCACGCCGCTGGACGCCAGACCGAGGACGACGTCGCCCGCCTCGACGCGGCGCGTGTCGATGAGCTTGCGGCGGTCGACCGCGCCCACGGCGAACCCGGCGAGATCGAAATGTCCGTCGGCGTACAGGTCGGGCATCTCCGCCGTCTCACCGCCGATCAGCGCGCAGCGGGCCTCGTGGCAGCCATCGGCGATTCCGGAGACAAGTTCGGCGACGACGGCGGGATCGAGTCGATGGATCGCGATGTAGTCGAGGAAGAAGAGCGGCTCCGCGCCGGTCGTGAGCAGGTCGTTGACATTCATTGCGACGAGGTCGATGCCGAGCGAGCGCAGCGCGGCCGGTCCGCGCCGGCGTGCGGCGTCGAGCCCGACAAGGAGCTTGCTGCCGACGCCGTCGGTGCAGGCAACGAGCAGCGGCTCGCGGTAGTTGCGGGCGAAGAGCTTTTCGTTGTAGTCCAGGCGGAACAGTCCGGCGAATCCGCCGAGGTCGTTGAACACGCGCGGGCCGAAGGTCCGCCGGACTGCGGAGCGGATTCGATCGACGGCCTCGTCGCCCGCTTCGATGTTGACGCCCGCGTCGCGATAGGTGACCGCTTTCGCCACGACCGAAGCATAGCGATCGCATCCGTCGCGACCAAGACGGTGCGCCGCGGCGTTCAGACCCGTCGCTTGGCGTCGTCGACGCCGCCGGCTACGATGTAGCGCATGCCAAATTCGAGGTCTTCCGCCGCCGGTACCGGGGCCGCCGATGCGCTGCGGCAGCGCGTGGCGGAGGTGATTTCGGTCATCCGGCCCGCGGTGCAGAGCGACGGCGGGGATCTCGAGCTGGTCGACGTGACCGCGGATGGGGTGGTCTCGGTGCGGTTGCACGGCGCGTGCGTCGGGTGCCCGTCGGCGGCGATGACGCTGAAGATGGGCATTGAGCGCAATTTGCGGGAGCACGTGCCGGAAGTGCGCGAGGTCGTTTGCGTCTGATGTCTGCGGATTCTGGAAAAACGGCGGCGCGGAGCGTTCCGCACGATCCCTAGGCGCGCGTTGACGGGTCTTGAACCTTCGGCCCCGGGCGCCGCGATGGCGCTCGGTTTTTTTTTGTTACGGGCGAAACGGCGATGGACGCCGCATCGATGACACGGCCGGACTCCGCGAGCCACGCGACGATCTCGCTGCGCGCCGAAGGTCGCCGCATCCTGCGGCTCGCTCTGCCGAACATCGGTACGACTGTCACGCGCGTTCTCATGGGCTTCATCGACTTCGCCATGGTGTCGTGGCTCGGCACCGATGCGCAGGCGGCCATCAGCCCGGCGAGCTTCCTTGTGTTCATGGCCGGCTGCATCGGCAGCGGCGCGGCCTACTGCGTGACGACGTTCGCGGCGCAGGCGCTGGGGCGCGGCGAACGGCCGGAGGCGGCGCGATTCGCGTGGCAGGCGGTCTACCTCGCGGCCGTTCTCGGCGCGGTCCTCACGCCGCTGATCGTCTTCGTGCCGGCGTTCTATGGCTGGGTCGGGCATCCGGCGGCGGTGCGCGACGCCGAGATCGACTACACGCGGATCGCGCTGTGGAGCATTGCGCCGTCGATCCTCGTCTTCGGGCTGGACGGCTTCTTCAATGGCGTGCAGCGCGCCGGCGTCAGCCTCGCCGCCGCGATCATTGGATTGATCTCGAACGCGCTGCTCAACTACGCACTGATCTTCGGCCACTGGGGCTGTCCGCGCATGGGCGTTGCGGGCGCGGCGTTGGCGACCGTGATCGGCTGGTGCGTGCGCGGCGCGTACCTTTTCGTCTTCTTTCTGTCGCCGAAGTTTCACGAGTCGTTCGCGACGCGAACGGGCTGGCGGCCGAGCCTGCGCCGACTGATTCAGTTGATCGCAATCGGGCTTCCGACGTCGCTGCAATGGCTGCTGGACCTCGCGGCGTGGGTGGTCTTCATGACGTTCATCATCGCCGCGTACGGGACGCCCGCGATGGCCGCCACGAACCTCGGCGTGCAGTACATGCACGTCTCGTTCATGCCGGCGGTCGGAATCGGCATGGCGTTGACGAGCCTCGTCGGCCACGCGATCGGTGAAGGGCGGCCGGAGCGGGCGCTGGTTCGCGCGCGGGCCGCGACACTCATGTGCACGGCCTACATGGGTTCGGTCGGACTGATCTTCTGGCTGGCGCGAAGCCAATTGACGCAACTGCTGTCGAGCGATCCCGCGGTGATCCAGGCCGGGTGCATCGTGCTGATCTGGTCGGCGGTGTTTCAAGTGTTCGATGCCGTGGGCATTACGTATTCGAGCGCGCTGCGCGGCGCGGGCGATACGCGCTGGCCGGCGTTCATCGTGGTGACGTACGCGTGGGTGATCTTCATCGGCGGCGGCGTCGTGCTCGGCCGGATGCTGCCGGGTCTGGGGCTTCAGGCGCCGTGGCTGATGTGCACGCTCTATGTGATCCTGATCGGCGTAACGCTCTGGTGGCGCTGGCGCCGCGGGGGCTGGCGGAACATCCGCCTCATGGATGCGATGGCCGTCGTTCCGGCGAGCGGTAGCAGTGCCAGTCCGACGCCGCACAGATGGGAATCGATGCGCGTGGAGTAGAGCGTGCGGAGCGTCGGCGCGGCAATCGTCGGATCGGGTTCGATGCCGCGGTAGGACAGCTCGATCGCGTTCGGCGACACGTCGACGACCAGGTAGGCGTAGTGGTTCGCGTCGAGGAAGCGCAGTCCGTTGCGCAGCGCGACTTGCGACGTGAGCAGGTTCAGGCCGAGCGCGATCGGCAGCGCGCCGGCGGCCTCGTCCGGACTCAGTCCCAGCAGCATTCCGGCGACGGCGGTGATTTCCTGCACGGTCGTCTCGGTGGCGATCGGTCCGGCGACGAATTCGCGGATCGGCGGGCACGGGGGCAGCGGCTCAAGCAGCGACGTTCGAAGGTAGTGCGTCACGTCCGGGTTGTGCGCGTTGCCGTGGATGTCGGCGGAGAGCAGCACGACGCCGGTGACCCTTTGTTCGGCGATGAAGCGGAAGAGTTCGTAGCGCTCGGCGTCGTAGCCGTCCCAGCGATCGAACGGATAGACGAGCAGCGACGTGAACGGCACGGAGCTGAGGACGAACTTCCAGGTCGCCTCGGATTTTCGCAGCCCGTCGCGCAGCCACTCAAGCTGCTCTCGGCCGAGCATCGTACGGCCCGGATCGCGCATGCGGCAGATCGACGCGAGGTCGAGAGTCGGCAGGAAGTAGCCGTACGGGTCGAGTCCGCCGCCGGACCGGCCGAGATCGGCCGAGCGGTACTGCCGGCAGTCGAGGACGAAGAACTCGGCCAGCGCACCGTGGCGAAACGACCGGTAGAGCCGGTGCGGATCAGCGGGGATGCCTTGTGCGCGGACGGGCATGTACTCGAAGAACGCGCGGTAGGCGGCTTCGCGGCGCGATTCGGTGATCGTCGGTTCCAGTTCGCCGCCGTCGTAGTCGTTCGCAACCTCGTGGTCGTCCCATTGCGCGATCACCGGCGCGGCGGCGAGCAGGTCCTGCAAGAAGGGGTCGTCGCGGTTCTGTCGATGCTTGGCGCGGTAGCCGGCCAGATCGGTCGCGACCGGGAGTCCGTCCGCGACGCCGTCGCTGTAGATCGTGTCGCCGGCCCAGACCCAGAAGTCCGGCGCTTCCTCTCGTGCGAAGTCCAGCAATCGGAACGGGCGGTGCGCGGCATTCGAGTCGCCGGAATAGACGAAGCGGAACGCGCGGAGATCGTCCGGCGTCGGCGCCGTCTGGAACGTGCCGATCGGCGATGATTGCATGTCGCCCAAATCGATAAAGCGGAAGAAGTAGCGAGTGGCTGAATCGAGGCCGGTCAGGTCATGCTGGAGCGTCCGGTCACTGTCATCGGTCGCGGTGAGCATGACGCTCTGGTCGAGCGTGCCGAATCCGGAATCGCGCGAGAGTTCGAGGCGGTAGTCGCCGATCGCGTCGGCGCGCGTCCAGACGATGGCCGATTCGGCCGTGACGTCGCCGCTGGCGACGCCCTGCGGGAAGTGGGCAAGACCGGAGGCCAGCAGCGTCAAGAACGGCGGGATGAGCAATGCGGTGGCGGAGAGCATGGCCGCATTATATCGCCGCAACACATGCGCTACGGCTTGCGGTGATCAGATGCGCGCGAGGATCGTCGATGCGATCTCGCGCAGACGTGTCGGCGTCTGACGGATGGTCGCGGCGAGGTCTTCGCCCGCGCGGGCCAGCACATGCACCGCGTCCAGACCCGCCGCCGACGCGTCGCAGTCGTCGCCGAGGGTCCCGACGACGGCGACGCAGCGAACGCCCGCCGCGCGGCCGAGTCGTGCGACGGCGCCGACGACTTTGCCCATCATCGATTGCCGGTCGAGCTTCCCTTCGCCCGTGATGACGAGATCGGCGCCGACGATGCGATCAGCGAGTCTTACCGCGTCGATGACGAGATCGACGCCCGGGACGATGCTCGCCGGCGCGAACGCGAGCAGCGGCATCGCCGCACCGCCGGCCGCACCCGTGCCCGGTTCGCTGCGCAGCGGTCTGCCGCCGGCGTGCTCGAGGACATCGGCCCAGTGCGCCAGGTTTGTCTCCAGGAGCGCCGTGGCCTCGGCGTCGGCGCCTTTTTGCGGACCGAAGACCCGTGCGGCGCCGTTTTCTCCCAGCAGCGTATTGAGCACATCGACCGCCACCGTGAACTCGACCGACTCCGTCCGCGCGATCAGTTCATTCGCGTCGATCCGCGCGACATCGCCGAGTCGCGCGGGGGGCAGTGGCGACGGGAGCATCCGGCCGGAGCGATCGAGCAGCTTCAACCCGAGCGCCTGGGCCAGTCCGCAACCCCCGTCGATCGTCGCCGATCCGCCGAGCGCGAGGATCATGCGTTCGACCTGCGATTCGATCGCCGCGTGGATCAGTTCGCCGACGCCGAAGGTCGTCAATTCCAGCGGCCGGCGTTGCGCCGGCGGCACGAGCGGCAGGCCGGCGATGGTCGCCAGCTCGACGATGGCGGTCGAGGCCTGATCGATCAGGCCGAGGTCGGCCTCGTGCAGGTCGCCGGTCGGCGTGTGGGCGATCGCGCGGCGCCGACGACCGTGGCGCGCGGTCAGGAGCACGTCGAGCGTGCCCTCGCCACCGTCGGCCATGGGGCAGCGATCGACTCGGATGTGCGGTCGCGCGGCGACCAGTCCTTCGGTGAGGGCGTCGGCGACTTCGGACGCGGTGAGCGATCCCTTGAAGCTGTCGGGCGCGACGACGACGCGCGTCACGGTCCGGTTCCGTACAGCCGATCGCCCGCGTCGCCAAGGCCGGGCAGGATATAGCCCTGGTCGTTGAGGCAGCGGTCGATGGCCGCCGTGTAGATCGGCACGTCTGGATGATCGGCTGCGAGCCGGGCGATGCCTTCGGGACATGCGACGAGGCAGAGAAACTGGATGCGCCGCGCGCCGGCCTGTTTGATGACGGCCAGGCCGTGCGACGCCGAGCCGCCCGTGGCGAGCATCGGATCGACGACGATCACGCTGCTGTTGCGGATGTCGTGCGGGAGCTTCTTAAAATAGGTCACGGGCTGGAGCGTTTGCTCGTCGCGGTAAATGCCGAGATGGCCGACGTGGGCCTGCGGGATCAGGTGCAGGATGCCGTCGGCCATGCCGAGTCCAGCGCGGAGGATCGGCACGACCGTGATGTCGGCCGCGAGCGTGTCGCCGGTTGTCGGCTCGAGCGGCGTTTCGACCGGGACGCGGGCCGTCTCGAACTCGCGCGTCAGCTCGAAGACCATCAGCGCGGCGATCTCGGCAAGGAGCTGGCGGAACTCGTCGCGCGGCGTCGTCCGGTCGCGGGCGCGGGTCAGCTTCTGCTGAATGAGCGGATGCCGCGAGACGTGCACGTTGTGACCGATCCGCTGGTTCATCGAGCGCTCCGAAGACTCCGGCTATCGACGCCGGCGTCCGGCCGTCGACCCGATCGGCCGGACCCGTTCGATCATACGCGGTCCCGTGCGCTTCGGGACAGTCGCCGCCGGGCGCGCGCGGAGGAATACCAGAGGATTCCCAGACCGGCGACGACGTGCAGCATTCCGACAATGCCCGGCCAGGACTGGTCGAGCCAGCGCTGGTCCGGCGTCGTGATAACGCCGCAGCGGATGAAGAGCCAGCCTTGAAGCGTCAGCAGTGCGCCGGCGACGATGGCCGAACGCGGCATGGCCGGATGCAGCGAGAGCAGGACAAGCGCGAGCCAGACGACCGCCTCCCGCGCGAAGGGAAAGACGGCGATGCCATACGAGAGCGAGCGCGGGATGCTGGCGAGCGCGGATGCGTAGTCGATGTGCGTGCCGGTGGCGTCGGAGACGACGGCGCGGGTGGCGCCCGGACCCATCAGCCGCGCCTCGGGGGTCTCGACCCAGACGTGCTTGAGATCGGTGACGATCCGCGCATCGAATCCCATCGCGCGGAGGAGCGAGGCGCAGACGACGGCGCGGCCATCGCAGTCCTCCATCCATCGCCGCGGCGAGCGCTGCGCTGCCGCGGCACGGATCTCGTCCAGCGTCGGCGCGTAGTCGGCTGCGCCCCACTGGTCCCAGTCCCACGCGTAGGCGACCTCATCGAGGACGAAGCGTTCGACGGCGCGCTGAATCTCGGCGGGCGTCGCGGGCGGCGCGGCGGACCTGGCAAACCGGTCGCGGAACCGCGCGGCCATGGCGGCGATGTCAGGATGCTGTGGTTCGACAAGAGCGTTGAAATCGCGGACGCGGTCGAGGTTTCTGACGAGCAGCCGCGGATCGGGATAGCAGACGAGCAGCACCACCAGCGCGAAGATCGCCCATTTGATCGGAATCCGGACGTGCCACGGCCAGCCGGGGCGTGCGTTGCGTTGTGCGAAGCGCGCGTCGACCATGCGCGTGCGTCTCGTCGAGCGTGAGATTCCGGCCGTGCGTTCCGACAAGCGCGCGACGGACGTGCGGGCGGATCAGTGCGTGTCGGTCGTCGCGCCGACGGGAAGCGGGTTCTCGAAGCCGCGTCGGCGGCAGATTTCGTCGATGAAGTCGTCGAAGTCGGCGATCTCGTACGAATCGAGGCGGATCGTCTTCGGCGAGCCGTTCTGGGTGTAATGCAGATCGACCCAGCCCTTCTCGACGTAGCGATCGCTCTCCAGTCGCTGCATGCTCTCCCAGTGGATCGGACCCGTATTGCGGATCGTCACGCCCGAGTCATCCAGGCGGTAGCGCTCGCCGCGGACACGGATGAAGCGCCGCAATGCGGCGAGGAACCCGAGGAACAACCCCACCGCGATGATCTTTTGCCAGAGCAGGCTCGTCTCGGTCCGCCGTGCCGGGCGAAAGGTCACCGGGCCGGACGGCCTGCCATCCTTCAGTTCGACGACCACGGACCCGCCGGGGCCGTACCAGCGGACGTCGAACGCGGTCTTCGCGCCCGGTGGTCCGCCGAGGACCGTTTCGATCTCCTCGAGCGTCCTGGCGGTTGCGAGCGTCTTCGCCTTCGCTTCGGTCACGTCGGGCAGGATCCGCAAGTCGGCTCCGCGGGCGTCGGGCGGGAGCTGCTCCCGGTATTCGCGCTCATTCTGAGCCGGCCAGCCGATCCACCCGTCGTAGGCGAACCAGAGGCTGCTCGCGAGCAGCGCGACGACGAGGATGGTGATGCGTGTCCGGCGCTCGCCGGTGGTTCCGCACTCGATGTTCGCAGAGCCGTTGCCTGTGGGCGTCGTGACCATTCGGTTGGCAGTGTAGCCCGGAGCGAGCGCGGCGGATAGCGCGCAGCGCGATGGTCGAGCTGCCGGGAGCGCGAGGTGATCGGATGGTCGCGGCGCTGGTTGCATCGCGTCGGACTTGTCGTTCTGGCCGACGTCTGGGACGCGTTCGGCGCGATCGGGCGGACCGCGCCCGTGGAGGCGTGGGGGACGGTCCATTGCGGGCGCCGCGCGGACGACGGTACGAGGCGGGTGCTTTCAAGGCGGGATCGCGCTGATCGGTGCAACCAATGATAACCATCGGTGAATCAATAGGTTGCTGATTTCAGCGACGTGGCCGTGTCACCTCAAAACCGCCACCGACCGAACTCCGGGCGAAGCCTGCGCGATGGTTCCGCGAAAAAACCCGGAAGAATCCGGGTAGCGGCCTGGTTGTGAGAAAGGTATGATATGGAGTCGCGGCAGGGGTCCCGGAGTCGCCCCGGGCTGCGGACCCGAGTTTCCACCCACCGCGCCGGGTGGCGTCTCCGCGCAGGAGAACGTCAACGGCGGGCTGAATCAGAACTACGGATTTGGCCGGTCATGGAGCAAGGAGTTAGCAGAAATGAATCGTAGGAAACCGCATTCGCGCGCTTTCACGTTGATCGAACTGCTCGTCGTGATTTCGATCATCGCACTCTTGATCTCGATCCTCCTTCCGTCGCTCACCGCGGCTCGACAGGAGGGAATCCGCGTGAAATGTCTGGCGAACCTGAAGACGCTCGGCGAGCACGGCGGCAACTACCTGTCGCAGGACCTCAAGGGCGTCATCCATCCGCAGTCGCGTTCCGGTGAGACGAACTGGATCGGTCTGGGCGGCTGGGACTTCGGCGGGAACGAGGGATCCGACAAGTACTTCAACGAGTCGTTCGGCGGTGAATCGCTCGGATGCGCCACGCGGCCGTTCAACATCGCCTCGGTCGGCCAGAGCCTCACCAGAGATTCGGTCTTCAAGGAGTACATCTGCCCGACGGACAGCGGCGAAGTGCTCAGCAACAACTGGCAGCCGAGCGACGGCATCGCCGAGGACCTCGACGCGTACCGCCAGCAGATGGCCAAGGCTACCGGCAGCAGCTACCTCGGCGACTACCCGCTGCAGATCGGCGCGGGCAACCGACGGCTCCGCCTCGGTTCGTTCATGCGGCCGCACAGCCGCTTCCCGAGCACGGCCGAAACCCTGCTCTTCTACGAGACGCGGATGATGCAGGCGATCCTGAGCACGGAAGAGATGCAGGACCTCGGCTGGTCGGTCACCCCGATCAGCGTGCCCGGCTGGCATGCGAAACTGGGCGAGTTCAACTCGGTCATGGCCGACGGCCATGGTCAACGCATCCGGATCCTGGAACGCGGAACGATGTTCGACATTCAGGGCTCGTTCCCGGCCAGCCAGTACCCCTACAAGGCGTGGATGGCCCGCGGTCCGGGCTGGCGCTTTGACTGCATGCCCGACGAGCCGGTTCAGGAGTGCTTCCAGGGCAATCCTTGCCCGTAGCATCGACCGGTCGGTATAGTCGTCAACGTCGAGATTGCGGTGCCGTCGGACTCGACCGTCTCTCGGCACCGCTTTCTTTTTTTTGAGCGGGTGCCATCATGGCCATGACAGGAGCATCACGCGTGGGATCCGATTCCGGTCAGAAAAACAAGATCCTGATGATCGTCGCGGGCGGCCTGCTCGTCGTCGCGGGCGTCATCGTCTATTTCACGATGGCGGCGCCCAGCCCCGAAGAGGAGTACCTGGAGCAGGCGCAGGCCACGGGCGTCGTACCAGCGCCTGAGCAGCAGAACGAACCGAACCCGGAGGATGAATCCGGAACGGTCGATCTGCCGGACGCTGGTCCGACCGAGACGCCTCAGACAGCCGATGCCGGCGCTGCTGAGCCGACGGACGAAGACGTGGAGAAGGCCGTCGAAGAGCAGCGCAAGAAGCCGAAGCCGCAGGGCATGGGCCTCGCTCCGTCCGGCGGAAGTTGACGCGTTGGACCACCCTGACGAATTCACTCGCCGCGGACGCCGGCGTCGAAGTCGTTTTACGCCCCATCGGGAGTTACGCACCGGTCGCTTGCGCGCCTGACGCCGCGCGGCAGGAATCGCTGCGCATCGAGTGTCTGTCCAACCTGACGGTGCTGGGCCGGCACGGCGGGAATCATCAGTTGCAGGACCCGCGCGGCATCATGTGCCCGCAGTCGCGCTCCGGCCTGACGAACTGGATCGGACTGGGCGGCCGGGACTTCGGCTGGGCCATCACTCCGATCAGCGTCCCCGGCTAACACTCGCGGATCGGCGAGTTCAACGCCGTCATGGGCGACGGTCACGTGCAGCGGCTTCGGATTCGCGACCGCGACAGTTTGTTTGACACTCAGGGCGACTTTTCGGCATCGTTGTGGCCCTACAAACCCTGGATGCCGCGCGGTCCGGGGTGGCGCTTCGATTGCTTCCCCGACGAGCCGATCCAGGAGTGCTTCCAGGGCGATCCGTGCCCGTGACGGTCGCGTGATGAACGCTTCCGCGTCACAACGAGCTTGCGTCGCGAGCCGCCCGCGGCGACGCTGTCAGGGACGTGACGGGTCGTGCGTGGGTCATTCCGGTCTGGACGACCGTCGTGTTGCTTGGCGCAACGGTCGCGCTGAATAACACGCGTTCCGCGCAGAATGGCGCTGAAACCCGGCCGCCGCTCTCGTATCTCGCTCGCTGCATCACGCTGCCGCTCGTATTGACCGACTCGGCCGACGTCCGCGCGTACGCGCTGCCGATCGGACTGGCCGGGCTGCTGATGCTCTTCGCCATTCGGCGTGCGGCAGCCCCGGGCTCCGGCCCGGCGGCGATTCCGCCCGCGGATCCGCATCGCGTTGAGGCGATCCTGTCGCGACACTGGCTGGCGGCGATGGCGATCCTCGTGCTCCTTGCGGGTATGGCGTCGGCCACGGTGAATCAGACCTGGCCGCCGTCGCGCGGTTGGTTGTTTCAGTTTGCCTGCGGAGCGGGCTGGTCGCTCGCGCTTGCGCACTGCGCGCCGTTCGTTCCGCCATCGCGCATCCTTTCGGGCCTGTTCATCACAGCGATCCTGTCTGCGGCGGCGACGTTCTGGCACCGTGAGGTTCTCGGCTTTCGTTACCCGGTCTGGCCGATCGGGCCGATCACGATCGTCTCTGCCCTCGGTATGCTCGTCGGCTTGGCGGCGCTGACGGTGCTGATCGGGTGGTCGTCGTTGCATCGCGATGCACGGCGCGGCGTGTCGCGCGCGATGCTGGGCCTCGCCATCGTCGCGACGCTTGTTGCGACGGCGATGCTGATCGTGTCCGGCCGACGCAGTGCGTACCTCGGCGTGGCGGCGGGTCTGCTGACCGCGGCAGTCTGGATGCTTCGCTGTCGGCGTGCGGGTTGGCGAGGCTGGCTGGCGATCTCCGTCATCGCGGCCTTCGGCATCGCCGGTGCGACGCAGTGGGTCGTCGGGCAGTCGCGCAGCACGGCGCGCGAACAAAGCGGCTCGCTCGCGCTGCGGTTCGAGCTGTGGCGTTACGCCGCGCGAAGCATCGTCGATCGCCCTATTCTCGGCCGCGGTCCCGACCAGTTTCTCTGCGGCAACGCGACCGACCTTGCGCTGGCGCGGGCCGTGCGTCCGCACGAGCTGCACGGGGCGCTCGAGCCTTCGGCGCACAACGAGTGGTTGCAGGCAGCGTATGAGCTGGGTGTGACCGGCGGCCTGATCTACTCGATGATTCCGCTCGCAGCGGTGCTCGCCGCGCTGCGCATCGGCCATCTCATCGATACATCGCAGCGACTTGTGCTCGGCGCGGCGTGCGTCGCGCTGGCGGCGGTCGTCGTTGCGGAGGCGTCGAGCATCAACCTGCGCTACCCGATCCTGACCGCGTGGTACTGGACGCTGATCGGCGTGATCGCCGGCGCGGAACGGTCCGTGCGGCCCGCATCGGCGGCTCGCGCGTACATCGGGCCTGGAATTCGCCGGCTCGCGGCGGTCGGGGCCGGCATGGCCATTGTGCTCGCGGTGTTCAACGATGCCGTCTCCAGCGCTGCGCACGCCCGCGGTCGCGAGCAGCTCGGGCGGGACGATCGCGCCGCGATCGCGCTGCTCGAACTGGGGGTTGACCGGATGGGCTGCGCTGCGTCGCTCAAGGCGCGGGAGGAGCTGGGCATCGCCTGGAGCAATCTCGCGCGGGCATCCGCCGGCGCGGAGTCGACGACCGGTGACCGCGCCGACGAGTCCCCTGTTCGCCGCGCGATTGCAGTCTGGGAATCTCTCGTTCGGATGTGTCCCGGCTATCCGCAGGCCGAGGTCCGTCTGGCCGAGATGTACGTGCGCGCGAAGGACGCGGAGCGCGTCAAGGATGCGCTGATGCACTACCTCCGCGCGATCGACCCGTACGATCCGGTCGCGAACGTGCTCTACGCGCGACATGTCGCGTGGGACACCGCCGGGCGCATCCGCGCCATGCAGCACGCCCTTCGCTCGTCCGCACTCGGTTCACAGATCGCGGCGATGCTTGCCCTCAACGTCCCGCTCGAAGCGGACGCGGATTGGGACTACCAGGTCAGTCGGGCCTCGGCGGAGCTGCAATCGCCGGACGTCCGGCGCTGGCGCGACTCGCTCGCGCCCGAACTCCTGCGGATCGAGGCCTGGCGCCGCGCGCGGATGGATCGCATCCACGGCGCCGCGCGGATGCAGTTCATCGCGGCGCAGGCCTACGAGTTGCTCGAACGCGGCAACGCGCCCGTCCGGCGACCGGCCGAGGCCGAGTGCGATGCGTGGCTCCGCGCGGCCGAGTACGCCTTCCGCGATCGGCCGAATGCCCCGTCGTCAGCGCTGGAGATGGTCCGCAAGGCCGAGCGCTACGCAGTGCTCGGCATCCGGCACGAGTACCTGCGCCGCGTCGAACCCGGCGGCGAGTTCGTCGGCGACAAGGTCGTTCCGGTGGAGCTGCCCGAGCGCCTGCGTCCGTTGTGGCGCGCGTCGGCCAGGTTCCGAATGGCGGCGGGTGAGGAGCGCGGCCTTGAGATGCGGCTCGTGTCGGCGCTGCCGGCGGAGGGGCGCACGCCGGAGGGTGTCGATCGCCTGCGGCGCGAACTCGCGGCGGAACTCGTCCGCGCGATGCGCGAATTGCCGCCGGGTCAGCGGCCCGCGACGTTCCGCGCGCTCGAGTCGTTGGCGGGTGAGGAGTCACCGTCAAAGGGAGAATGACGACGATGGCGCGACTGATCTTCCACGGCGCCGCGCGCGAAGTCACCGGCTCGATGCACGTGCTCGAGGCCGACGGCCGACTCATCGCGCTCGATTGCGGCCTTTTCCAGGGTCGCCGCGCCGAGGCCGCGCAGAAAAACCTCGCCTTCCCCGTCGAGCCGTCGTCGCTGCACGCCGTCGTGCTCTCGCACGCCCACATCGACCACTGCGGCCGACTGCCGCTGCTCGTCAAGCGCGGCTTCGAGGGTCGCATCTACGCCACGCCCGCCACCCGCGACCTCTGCGCGATCATGCTCGCCGACTCGGCCTACATCCAGCAGGAAGACGTCGAGTACCTGAACCGGAAACGGAATCGAACCGGCCGCGCGCCGCTTGATCCGCTCTACACCGAGTCCGACGCGCTCGATGCGACGCGGCGATTTCACTCCGTCTCGCACGGCGCGCCGTTCTGGGTCACCCGCTGCGTGCAGGCACGGTTCTTTGAGACCGGCCACATGCTCGGCTCGGCCGGCGTCGAGCTGACGATCCGCGAGCCGGACCGTCCGCCGGTGACGCTCGTCTTTTCGGGCGATCTCGGGCGCTTCAATCTCCCGATCCTGCGAGATCCGGCGCCGCTGCCGGCCTGCGACTATCTGATCTGCGAGAGCACGTACGGCGCCCGCACGACGCCGTCGGCGCAGGATCTGAAGGCCGAGCTGGAGCGGATCATCCGTGACACGGTCGCGCGCGGCGGAAAGGTCATCATTCCGGCATTCTCGGTCGGGCGGACGCAGACCGTCGTGTATTACCTGCATCAGCTCATGCACGAAGGCCGGACGGATCGACTGCCGGTCTACATCGACAGCCCGCTTGCGGTCAACGCGACGGAGGTCTTTCGCATGCACCCGGAGTGCTACGACGCCGACGCGCGCGAGTTTCAGCGCGAGACGGGCGACATGCTCGGCAACTCGTGCTGCACCTATGTGCGGTCGGTCGAGCAGAGCAAGGCCCTGCATCGCCGGCGCGCGCCGTGCGTCATCATCTCCGCCAGCGGCATGTGCGAAAACGGCCGCATCCTGCATCACCTGAAGAACAACATCCAAAGCCCGCGCAACACGATCGTCATCGTCGGCTACCAGGCGGCGCACACGCTCGGCCGGCGGATCGTCGAGCGCGAGCCGCAACTGAACATCCTGCACAAGAAGCTGCGCCTGCGGGCGCACGTCGAGGTGCTCAACGGCTTCAGCGCGCACGCCGACCGCGATGAGTTGCTGCGGCTCGTGCGGCCGCTGGCGGGACGCTGCCGCGCTGCGTTTCTGGTGCACGGCGAGCCGGAACAGATGACGCGCTTCGCCGAGACGCTCCGCACGCAGTCATTCGCCCGCGTCGAGATGCCGGAGCGGGGCGCCGAGTTTCCGTTGAACGGTATCGCGCTGATGCGGTAGAACGCGCGGCATGACGAACGCCGCCGACGTCGATCCGCGAGGTCGTGATCGTGTCCATGGGCCCGAGCAACGCACTCGATGAATACGGCCGGACGCTGCTCGGACGCTTCGATGCGCGTTGGCTGTCGCGCCGCGAGGCTCGCATCGTCCTGATTGCGCTGGCCGCGGTCGCGCTGATCACGCCGTCGATCCAGTTCATCGACAAGCTGTTCGAAGTGACGGAGTCGCCCTTCCGCGGCGAGATGGCGCGGTCGGCCCTTGGTCGCTGGCTGGAGGACGCCGCGGCGCTGTCGGCCGGCGAAGACCCATACGGCCCCGGCCACTGGTTCCCCAATCCACCGCTCGTGCTGCTGGTGCTTGTGCCGCTGACGCACCTGCCGCTGGTCGTCACGGGCCTGATCTGGGCCGTGGTCAAAGTGGCCGCGACGGTCGGCGGGATCCAGCTCATGGCAAAGTCCATTTGCGTCGGCGGGCGGACGGTCGCGCCGCTCGGCGTGCTCGTCGCGGCATGCGCGTTCTCGTTCCGGCCGATCGTGCAGGACATCCAGCACGGCAACATCAACCTGATCGTGCTCGTCGAGCTGGCCGCGGCGTGGTACGCGTTCGTGCGCGGTCGAAGTCTGTCGGCCGGCCTGCTGATTGGCCTGGCGATCACGACGAAGGTGACGCCGGCATTGCTGCTTCCCTATTTCGCGCTGAAGCGCGAGTGGCGCGTCGTCATCGGCGGATGCGTCGGGCTGCTTGTGTTCGGACTGTTGCTGCCCGATCTCGTGCTCGGCTTCGGCCGCACGATGGCCCTGTCGCGCACGTGGTTCGACATGCTGATCGCGCCGCACCTGCTGCACGGCTACATTACGAGCGACTTCATCAATCAATCTATGCCCGGCGTGCTCATGCGCTGGATGGCCGCCGCCGGCTGGATCACGCTTGAGCATCTCGGCGTGCAGCACAGCCTTGCCTTCGGCATGGAGGACATGGCGCGGCCGGTGGAGTGGGTCGGCCGCGCGGTGCTGACGGCCGGCGGGTTGATGCTGCTGGGCGCGACGACGTGGCTGTGCCGGCGGCGTGTGGCGGACCGGCGCGATCCGCGGCTCGGCCTGGAGTTCGCGCTGATGCTGTTGACGATGCTGCTGCTGAGCGAACGGACGTGGAAGCACCACCTCGTGACGATCGTGCTGGTCTATCTTGTGGTGTGGTCGGTGCTGGCGTGCGAGCCGTGGTCGAGGGCTTTCCGCGCCGGATTCGTCGGCGGGCTGGCGGCGCAATGGCTGCTGCTGACGGCCAGCAGCGAGGGGGTAGTGGGCGAGGAGCTTGCCGACGACCTGCTCGACCGCGGCGTCATCTTCGTGGGACTTGCTCTCTGCTACATCCAGACGGCCGTGCTGCTGGTGTGCGTTACGTGGCGGGCTTCGAAGACGCGGGGGCCTTAGTCTCGTGACAACGCCGCTCAGTACCGTGGAACGCTCGGATCGATCAGGACCGACCACTCGTCGATCCCGCCCGCCATGCTCTTCGCCCCCGGAAAGCCGCCTTCCCGCAGGATCGCCGCCGCCGACAGGCTCCGCCCGCCGTGGTGGCAATGCGCCACGATCGTCTTGCCCGCCGCCAACCGCCGGACTTCCTCCAGCCGCGACGCGAGCTGGCCCAGCGGGATCAACGTCGCACCCTCGATCCGGCCGATCGCGTGCTCCTTGGGCTCGCGGACGTCGATCAGCAACAGCCCATCGCTCGCATCGAGCCGACGCTTGACTTCGTGAACCGAAATCTCCCACTCCGAGTCGCGGACGGGCATGGCGGTTGTTCCTATCCGCCGGCCAGAAAGCGCCGCGCGATCTCGCAGTGCATGCGGATCCCGATCGGCAGCGCCCGGTCGGCAAAGTCGTACTTTGGGTGATGCAGGCCCGGCATTTCCGGTGACGCCGGGTCGCGCACGCCCAGCCGCCAGAACGCGGCCGGAACGCGCTGTGCATAATACGCGAAATCCTCGCCGCCGAGGCTCGGCGGCTCCGAGCATTCGAGCTGCTCCGGCCCGAGCACCGCGCGGGCCGTCTGCTCGACGTGCTCGGCAGCGCGGTCATCGTTGATCAGTGCCGGGTAGCCCTCGCGGATTTCGATCTCAGCCCGCGCGCCGTGGGCCTGCGCGACGTGCTCGGCGATCTCGCGGACCTGCGCGACGGCTGCCGCGCGCGTCTCGGGCGTCAGCGAGCGGATCGTGCCGGAGAGCGTCGCGGCCGGCGGGATGATGTTGTCGGCCGTGCCGGCGTGGAACTGTCCGACGGTGACGACGACGGAGTCGGTCGGGCTGGTGCGGCGCGAGACGATCGTTTGCCATGCGCCGACGATCTGGCACGCGACGACGATCGGGTCGATGCCGCGGTGCGGATATGCGGCGTGCGTGCCGCGGCCGTGAACCGTCAGCTTCCACGGATTCGTTGCGGCGAGCACCGGCCCGCGACGGACGCCGACGCGTCCGATGGGCAACGTCGGCCAGCCGTGCAGCGCGAAGACGGCGTCGACTTTCGGATCATCGAGCGCGCCTTCCCTGCACATTCGCTCGCCGCCGCCGCCGCTCTCCTCGGCGGGCTGAAAGATGAACTTCACCCGTCCGGGCAGTTCGTCGGCGATCCGTGCCAGCACGATCGCCGCGCCGACGAGACAGGCCGTGTGGCCATCGTGCCCGCAGGCGTGCATGCGCCCGGCGTACTTCGACGCGTAGAACAGACCGGTCTCTTCGGTGATCGGCAGGGCGTCCATGTCGGCCCGCAGCGCGACGCAGCGGCCGGGCTTGTCGGCGTTGAGCGTCGCGACGATGCCGGTGCCGGCCAGTCCGGTTCGGATGGCCAGCCGCGGGATGCGCTCCAGCGCTTCGCGGACGCGACGCGAGGTCTCGACCTCCTCGTAGGCGAGTTCCGGATGTGCATGCAGCTCATGACGCAGCGTCGTGATCTGCGGCACGACATCGTCGATCAGCGCGCGGATGTCTCTCACAATCTGCTCCCGCCGGTCGTGACGGCCGCCGCCGCCCGCGCGACTACGTTGCATCGGCCAGTCGGATCACCTCGGCTACGAGCTTGCCGATGCCCTCGAAGACCTCGGCCGGTCCGCGGCCGAGCATGTACGCGGGGGTTGAGACGATCTTGTGCCGTTCATCGACGATGATCTCCCGGACGGGGCAGTCGCAATGCTGACCGCCCATCTTGTTGATTGCGTCGGCGGTCTGCCGGTCGGAGCCGATCGTGAGCTTGGGGTGCAGATCGAGCTTGCCGACGATCCGCGCCAGCATTGCGGGGGCGATGCAGATCGCGCCGACGGGCTTGCGGGCCTTGAGCAACTCGCCCGTCAGGCGTTCGACATCGGGATGGACCGTGCAGGCCGCGCCTTTCGAGGCGAAGTCGCAGAGGTTCTTGGCCGCGCCGAATCCGCCGGGGAAGATGAGGGCGTCGATCTGCGACGCCTTGACGGTCGAGAGGTCGGCGATCTCGCCGCGCGCGATCCGCGCGGATTCGACGAGGACATTCCGCGCCGGTCCGCCGGCGGGCTGCTTCTTGACGTGGTCAATGACTTCGACTTGGGGCGTGTTCGGCGCGCAGCAGAGGGCCTTCGCGCCGGCCTGGTCGATGGCGAGCAGCGTGCAGACGGCCTCGTGAATCTCGGAGCCGTCAAAGACGCCGCATCCGGAGAGACAAACGCCGATGGTCTTCATGGCAACACCTCCTGCGTGGGTTCGGGGCGGGGGCGATTATATCGACAGGTCGGCGGTGCGGAAATCGACGCGCGCGTTCGGCGTCGCGGGCGATTGGGGCTAGAATTGAGTGAGAATGTCGAGCGTTCGGGGTCCGCATTTCCGGCGGCGCCGTCGCTCGCGCGATGGGCAGCTCGCGGGGGTTTGTTCGCCGCGGATCGGGATGGTCGCGGCGGGAGGTGCGTCATGTGGTCGCTGCGTTCCTTTCACATCTTCTTCCTGCTGGTGGCGATCATCGCGGCGGACGGGTTCGGCGTTTGGGCGCTGCGCCGGTACACGACGACGCATGATCCGGTGACCTTCGTCCTCGGTGCGGTGACGCTCGCCGGCGGGTTCGCGCTGATCGGCTACGCCTTCTGGCTCGTGCGGAAGCTGGACCGCGCGAACATCCACTGACGGCGCGCGGCAGCTCGCGAATCGGGCGGCGCGCGATACACACCGCGCGCCAGGATTGGCGTGCTTACAGAGGGCCTGATCGAATGATGGCTGCGATCAGCCGCCGCGAGGGCCGCCGCCACCGCGCCGGCCGAATGGACCGCGATCGGGCGGCTGGATTCCGCGCTGCGTCATGCGCTGCCGCATGGCGTTGAAGTAGGCCATTCGCTGCGCCATCTTGTTGGGGTCGCGCGTCTCGGAGCGCACCTTGCGTTCCTCGCGTGACCGTTCGGCCCAGCGGCTCCGCCAGCGATCGCGGCGCTCCTGGCGCTCCTTCTCGCGCTCGGCTTCGTTCTCGGGCTGCTGCGCTTCCTCCTGCTCGCGGCGGCGCTGATTCTCCTCGAAGCGCTTCTGCCACTCGTCAATGTGCTTGTCGAGGATCGCCTGGCGCTCCGACTCTGCCGCGTTGTAGTACTCCGCCAGCCGTGCATCTTCTTCTTCCTCGCGGATGCGGCGCAGGTTGTCCATCGCCTTTTCGCGCTGCTCGTCCGTCAGGTCGGTCCGCTCCATGACGGCGCGGAACTGCTCGAATCCCTGCGCGGGGTTCTCGGCCGCCGCCTGCTTCAGTTGCTCGTAGGTCAGGTCGGCCGGCAGACCTTCATCGGGATCGTCCGCGGGGGCGGACTGGAACGTCGAGACGCCCCAGACGCCGGCACCGATGGCCAGCAGGATGCCCAGGGCGGCCAGCGACAGGGCCATCTTCGATCGCGGCTTCGGATTGGGTCTGGAGGTCGTTCTGTTCATGGTCGTGTCCTCGAGTGACGTAAAGCTGCGTGAATTGTCGACGAACGGTCCGCACCGGACCGGTCACGATCCGCGCGATCCGCCTCCGGCGGGTCGATTCCCGCCGCCGAATCGCATCCGCGACATGTCGATGCCGCGCTTGCTCATCTGTCGTCCGAGCGCGGCGAAGTACGCCATGCGCTGCGCGAACCTGTTGGGGTCACGGGTTTCGGAGTCGGCCTTACGCTGCTCGCGCGAACGGTTCGCGAACATCGTCCGCCAGCGTTCGCGCTCCTTTTCGATCTGCTTCTCGCCGCCCGCCTTTTCCTCCAGCTCCTTGCGCCAGGCCTCGGCCCGCCTCTGGAAATCCTGAATCTCGTCGACGTGCCGGTTGAGCACGGCTTCGCGCTCAGCCTCTGCCGCCGCCTGGTACTCGCCCACGCGCCGGTCGAGTTCGTCCTCCCAAACACGACGCATGTTCTCCATCAGCTTCTCGCGCTGCGCCTCGGTCATTTGCTCGTCCATGACCGCCTCGCGCGCAACCTGCATCAGCTTGATCGGGTCCTCCTTCGCGAGGGTCTTCATGTCATCAAGCGACAGGTCGACGGGCTTCTTCGCGGCGGGCGCGGGTTCCGGCGGGGCGGAGTTGCAGCCGGCCTGCGATGCGATGATGCCCGGCACGGCGGCGATGGCGATCAGGATCCTCCCGAAGCTCGAAGTGGTGATGGTGGCCAAGTCGCCTCCTGTCATGTTCGTGTCCGCGCGTTGCGCGCCCTAGTTTTCAAAGTCGCTGACGTGGCCGTCATTGTAGACGTATCGCCGTGCGCCGGGTCTGCCGCCGATGCCGTGGAAGTTGTCGTAGTCGCGCATCAGCCAGAACGTGTTTTCCGCCATGCGCACGCCGGTGAACGACTGGAATCGCTTGAGGACTTCCTCCAGCGTTTCGCCGCCGAGGCGGAAGCGATACTCGTAACTGGACTTTTCGGAGGCGAAGTAACTTTTTCCCTCGTTCGGTGCCGGCCGCGCGATGTCGCCGCGGTCGGCGGGACACTCGAACACGGAGGGATCGCCGGCCGCGTGCGGCAGGAGCACTTCCGCGATGTAGATCGCCTGATCGGTCAGGGGGAAGGGGTCGACCGAAGGCATGAACGAGGCGTACGGAAAGACGTCATTGCTCGAGTCGAGATAAGAGCGGATCGCCAGGCCGGTCTGCCGGAGACTGTTGGCGCATGCGGTCTGCGTGGCCCGGACGCGCGCCGCACTGAGCGACGGAAGCAGGATCCCGAGCAGGATCGTGATGATGGAGATGACGACGAGGATTTCGATGAGGGTGAACCCCCGGCGTCGGTTGATCTGTGATTTCACTCGTCCGCACCTCGTAGATCGCAGACTCGGCTCGCTGCGCTAATAGCATAACGCATTGCGGGGCCGCGGATTTCGAACGCGGCCCGAACGCGCGGTACTGGTCAGAGTCGGGCGCGCCACACCGAGCCGGTGTCAGCGCGCAAGTGTTTTGATGTCAACCAGTTATAGGCGCGCGTCTCAGCACCGGGTCACACCGAAGCGCTTCGCGGGTGAATCACGGGGTTTGCGACGCGGCGGAGTCCGATTCGCCGACGAGGTGGATCAGCAGCATGTTGGTGCTGCCGGGTCGGTTCAGCTTCGTCCCGGCGACAACGACGGTCAGGTCTCCGGGTTCGGCCAGACGCCGAGCGATCAACTCCGCGTCGAGTCGGCGGAACATCTCGTCGGTCGCCTCGGGTCGATTCAGGAGCAGCGGGACGACGCCGAAGTACATCGCCATCCGCCGCGCGACGTGCTCGGTCGGACAGAGTCCGACGATCGTCTGGCCCATCCGGTGCTTGCTCAGCAGCCGGACCGTGCTGCCGGTGTCGGACCAGACGGCGACGAGTTGCGCGTCGAGGTCGCGGGCGACGAGGCTGGCGCCGCGCGCGACGGCGGAACTGAGCCGCAGCGCCGCGGCGAGGACGTCTTTTTCGAGGTGGGGCGCGATGCGCTCGAGGTGGCGCTCGGTCTGTTCGGCGACGCGCCGCAGGATACGGACCGCCTCCACCGGATACTCCCCGACGGCTGTCTCGGCCGAGAGCATCAGGACGTCGGCGTGATCGAGGATGGCGTTGGCGACGTCGCTGACCTCGGCGCGGGTCGGCACGGGCGAGTGGACCATGCTCTGAAGCATCTGGGTCGCGACGATGATGGGCTTGGCGCCGTAGCGGCATTGCCGAGCGATGGTCTTCTGGAGGATCGGGACGCGTTCGACTTCCATCTCGACGCCGAGGTCTCCGCGGGCGACCAGCACGACGTCGGATTCCTCGATGATGGCGTCGAGCGAGTCGATGGCCTGCGGTTTTTCGATCTTGGCGACGACGTGCACGTCGCCGCCGGCTGCGGCGATGATGCGTCGGACCTCGGCGACGTCCTCGCCGCGGCGCACGAATGACAGCGCGACGTAGTCGAGTCGCTGCTCGATGGCCCAGGCCAGGTCATCGCGGTCCTTATCGGTCAGGGCCGGCCGGCGGATCTGCGTGTCGGGCAGGTTAATGCCCTTGCGATCGGCGATGTGGCCGCCGACGTCAACGGCACAGACGAGCGCGGCGTCGTTTTTCTCGACGACGCGAAGTCGGACGCTTCCGTCGTCGATGAGCAGGCGCTGGCCGGGCAGCATCTCGTCAATCAGGGCGTCGTAGTTAGAGGTCAGGCAGTCGGCCGTGGCGTCGGCGTTTCCGCGGACGATCCGAACGACCGCGCCATCGTTCAATCGCGCGCGTCCGCCGGCCACGGCGTTCAGACGGATTTTCGGCCCGCAGAGGTCGCCCATGATCGCGATGTGTCGACCGCAGTCGACGCCGGCCTCGTGGATGAGACGCACGGCGCGGGCGTGCGCGTCTCGCGACCCGTGGGAGAAGTTGAGCCGGAAGACGTCGACGCCCGCGTCGATCAGACGCCGCAGGACGGCGGGATCGGCTGAGGCGGGTCCGACGGTGGCGATGATCTTGGTGCGAATCACGCGCTGCTCCGGTGCAGGTCCGCGGCACATGGTACGGGCCGGGCCGGGTCATGTCCGCAGGAAATACTCCAGCAGATCGTGCCCGTGTTCGACGTGCAGGTCGCTGCGTCGGGCCGCGGATTCGCCGAAGGGCGCCGCGTCCGAGGCGCGGAGCGGCGCCGATCCGGCGATGGCGAACGGAACCGGCTCAGCCGTGTGCGCGCGGCGCAGCAGGTGCGTGGCGACGTCAGGCACAAACAGCAAACTCCAGCGCTCCCGTCGCCGCAGTCGCTGAAACAAGGGCGCGACGATGTGCCGGTCGATCTGCTCGATCGCACGGAGCTTGGCCCCGAGGTCGCCGGACAGCGAGGCGTCGTCCGGCGCTTCGACGTGCACGACGACCAGGTCATGGGATTCGAGCGCATCGACGGCCGCGCGGCCCTTGGCTTCGAAGTCCGTTTTCGCCGCGCCCGTCGCGCCCGGGACGGGAACGACGGGCCAGCCGTAGAGCACGGCGATCCCGCGAATGAGCGGCGCTGCGCCGACCAGCGCTCCGCGCAGGCCGAAGCGCTCGCGGAATCGGCGCACGCGCGGCAGGACGCCCTGGCCCCACGGCCAAATCGTGTTTGCGGGGTTTTCGTTGAGATCTTCGCGGACGCGGTTGACCTCATGATCGGCGAGGAGTTCGGCGGCCCGCGCCATGATCTGCCGAAGCTCGCGCGAACCGCGGCCGCTCGGCAGGTGCCGGTCGGCGCGCATGCCGAGGACGTCGTGCGCCGGCGAGCAGGTGACGCCGGTCGCCCACGGGTGCCGCGTCACCATGAGGCCGCGGTAGGACAGTCCGGGATAGAAGCGCAGCCCGGCGGGCGCGAAGTGGCGATCGAGGTCGCTGAAGAGGCGCTCGGCCTCCGGCTGGCCGATGTGACCGGCGGCGTGGTCGACGAGCAGACCTTCGCGAACGGTGGCGAGGTTGCAGCGGAAGGCGACTTCGTCCTCGGCGAGCGTGAGGCGGCGCGCGGCGACTTCGAGTCCCGCGAAGCCGCAATAGTGCGCGCGCACGTCGCAGCCGAGCAAGGTCAGCGTCGCCACGTCGCGGGCAGGAATGAAGCCGCCGGGGATCGATCGCACGGTGCCTTGCCGGCCGATTGTCGCGATCTCGTCGAGGGTCGGCGTGACGGCGGCCTCGATCGGAGTCCGGCCGTCGAGGGCGTCGAGCGGGTCGTCCGCGGCGCCGGCGGCGATGATGAGGGCATGTTTGGGCGTCATGGGGCCTCGGAATCCGGATTGTACGGCGGCGGCGCGGTTCGCGGGTCGCACGCCTCGTCGAGCAATTCCATCGTGTGGACGATCCGGATCGGCGCGTTGTCCCGGCGGGCACGGGCGCCGAGGTGCAACATGCAGCCGATGTTGCCGGTGATGACGAGTTCGGCGCGGGTGTCGCGGATTCGCCGGAGCTTCGCCTCGGCCAGGCGATCGGCGATGTCCGGATGCGTCAGGTTATAGATGCCGGCCGCGCCGCAGCAGAGCTCGCCATCGTTCAGCTCGACGAGTTGCAGGCCGGGGATCCGGCGGAGCAGTTCGCGGGGGGCGCTGCGGACCGACTGCGCGTGGCCGAGGTGGCAGGGGTCGTGGTAGACGGCGCGAATCGGCATGGCGCGCGTCGGCGGCACGGGCTCGAGCGTCGCGACGAATTCCGACACGTCGCGGACACGCCGCGCAAACTCGGCGGCCGGGGCGGCGTAGGCGGGATCGTCGGCCAGGAGGTCGCCGTACTGCTTAAGCATCGCGCCGCAGCCGGCGACGTTGGTGATGACGGGCGCGTCGCCGTGCAGCGCGTCGATGTTGGCGCGGGCCAGCGCGCAGGCCTCCCCGCGTCGGCCGGCGTGAAGGTGGAGTGCGCCGCAGCAGCCCTGCGCGGGCGGGCATTCGACGTCGCAGCCGTGTCGATTGAGGACGCGGATCGTCGCGCGGTGGGTCCGCGGTCGGAGGACCTCGGCGACGCACCCGATGAACAGCCGGGCGCGTTGCGCATCGCGCGGACCGGCGCGGTACTCGCGGCGCAGCGGCTCGGCGGCGTCGATCGTCGTTGGGAGCATCGCATCGAGTCGCAGCATCCAATCCGGGATCCATCGCGCGAGCGGCGTCGCGCGGACGAGGTGCGATGCGCCGAGCCAGCGCACGGCGCGGGCCATCGCGACCGCGGCGCGCATCCGCCGGCGGTACGGGAAGAGGTAGAAGTTCGCGAAGGCCATCAACCGCGGCATGACGGTTGATTCGGCCGGCAGGCCGGATTGGGAGCGGAAGTGCTCGAGCAGTTCGCCGTAACGGACACCGGACGGACAGGCCGTTTCGCAACCGCGGCATCCGAGGCAGCGGTTGAGATGCTGCGCGACGGCCGGCGTCGGCTCGATGCGGCGCTCGTGTAATCCGCGCATCAGGACGATGCGTCCGCGCGGCGAGTCCATCTCGGTGCACAGATCGACGTACGTCGGACAGTGTTCGAGGCACAGCCCGCAGTGGATGCACGTACGGAGGCGCGCGTCGAGGTCATGCACCGCGGTCATGCGACATCGCCTCCGGCGAATGCGCGGGAGAGGCGATCGCGCAGTGTGGCGATGGCCGGGGTCTCCGGCTCGGGCGGCCAGATGATCGCCCCGCCGAGTCTGCGCGAGATCGTGGCGAGGCGGCCGGCGTGGTCCGATGTCGCGTCGCGCACGAGGACTGTCGCGCCGCCGGCGTGCGCGAGCATCGGCCGGGCGAGCGGCTCCGCGGCATCGAAGAACTCGGCGAGCTTCGAGCCGGGAAGTGCGAGCCGGATATCCGGAGTCGTTCCCCACTCGCGGAGGCGTTGGTACACCGCTCGGGACTCGTCGTCCCTCAAGATTCGCGCGCCCGGAACGTGCGTGCCAACGAACGCGAGTTGTGCCTCCACGGCCTCGACGCAGTCCTCGAAGCCGACGACGAGCGCGAGGCCGCGCTCGCCCAGTTCGTCCGCGGGGCGGAGCCAATCGAGCATCGCGGGGCGGACCGGGCCGCTGATCAATGCGGCGGTCCAGCGCTCGGCCATTGTCGCATCGCCCGCCGGGAGGATTGCGAGTCGCAACGTCTCGTCGAGCGGTCGCAGCCGGAGCGAGGCCGTCGCGATGACGCCAAGCCGACCGCGGCTGCCGACGAGCAGGCGATGCAGCGCATACCCGGCGACGTTCTTCATTACGCGGCCGCCGGTGCGGACGATCTGTCCGTCGGCAAGGAGGATCGACATCCCGATGACGTTGTCGCGCGGTGAGCCGTTCCGGAGTCGCAGCGGACCGGAGTCATTCATCGCCAACACGCCGCCGACCGTCGCACGTCCGTCGTAGCCGGGCGCATCGACGGGCCATCGAAGGTGATCCGCCGCGAGCCGTGCCTGCAACGCGTCGAGGGTCATGCCGGCCTGGACGGTAATCGTCAGGTCGGGGGGCGAGTATTCGACGATGTCGGTCAGTGAACGCGTCGTGATCGCGGCGCGCCGCGCGTCTGACGAGCGACACTTCGTTCCGGCGCCGATGACGAGCGGCGCGCCGCCAGAGCGATCGGCGGTGTCGGCTGCGGCGGATCTAATCGCCTTCCGCAGTTCATCGATCGTGCGAGGTTCGATCATGCCGGGATGCCCTTCGGTGGCCGCAGCAGCTCGACGCACGGCGCGCCTCCGGCGAGGACCTTGCGCGGATTGAGGCGCCGGTCCGGATCGAACGCGCGGCGGACGCGCTCGAACATCGCGAGCGTATCCGGGTCGTACATCCGCTCGAGGTGACGGACCTTCTCGATGCCGATTCCGTGCTCGCCGGTCACACTGCCGCCGAGCGCGACGCACCGGTCGAGGATCTCGTACCCCGCGGCCACGACGGCGCGGACCTGCGCCGGGTCGTTCTCGTCGTACATGAGGACGGGATGGATGTTGCCATCGCCGGCGTGCATGACGGTCGCGACCCGCAGTCGGTGCCGCGCTCCCACGTCGGCGATGAAACGCATGAGCTCGGGGATGCGGCTCGGCGGCACGACGCCGTCCTGCGTGCAGTAGCTCAGCCCGTAACGACCGAGCGCGCCGAACGACTTCTTGCGGGCCATCCAGAGTTGCGCGCGCTCCGCGTCGTCTCGCGCGAGTCGGACGTCGCGGGCGCCGTGGCGACGACACAGCCCGGCGATGCGATCGGTCTGTCGATCGAGGCCCGGTTCGAGCCCGTCGATTTCGATGATGAGGACCGCGCCGGCGTCGAGCGGGAATCGGAGCCGGAGCCATTGTTCGACTGCGGTGAGCGTGGCCTGGTCCATCATCTCGAGCGCGGCGGGGACGATTCCCGCGGCGATGATCCCGCTGATCGCGTGCGATGCATCGTCAATGGAATCGAAGATGGCGAGCTGCGTGCGGATCGCGGCGGGCGTGCGCGTCAGCCGGACGGTGATTTCAGTCGCGATGCCGAGCGTGCCTTCGCTGCCGACGAGCAGCGAAAGCACGTCGCCGCCGGGCGCATCGTCATAGGTCCCGCCAAGCGCGACGATCGAGCCGTCCGCCAGCACGATCGTTGCGCCGAGGACGTGCTGCGCCGTGACGCCGTAGCGAAGGGTGTGCGGCCCGCCGGCGTTCGTGGCGAAGTTGCCGCCGACGGTGGACACCATCTGGCTGGAAGGATCCGGCGCGTAGTGCCAGCCCTGCGCGGTGACGGCCTGCGAGACGTGGAGGTTCACGACGCCGGCCTGCACCCGCGCGCAGCGATCGCGGAGGTTGATATCGAGGATTTGCCGCATCCGCGTCAGGCTGACGCAGACGCCGCCGTCGATCGCAATGGTGCCGCCGGCCAGGCTCGTGCCCGCGCCGCGCGGGATGATCGGCAGGCCGTGCTTCGCGGTGATGCGCGCAACGCCCGCGACTTCCTCCGTGCTCGCCGGGAAGACGACGGCGTCCGGCCGGCCGCGGACGAGCGTGAACGCGTCGCTTTCGAAGGTGTGGCGTTCGCCGGGATCGACGGCGACGTGCTGCGGTCCGACGACGCGGCGAAGTTCATCGAGATATTGCGGGTTGATCTGGCGCACGGACGGTTCGGCATGGTAATCGCCGCGGCGATGGATCGCCCGAGGGGGCCGAAGCCGCGCGTCGCGGCGGAGCCGGGCGCAAGTAGTTCTGCGGCGAAGGATTAACCGCCGGGGGGCACGTCAACGACGACGGGCCGCGCGGTTCGGCGGGAGTGGCCGGTCGGGACGCGACTCAAGCCGCGTCGCGGCGTGGTCGAAGTAGACTTGACGGCGGACGTAAATCCCGTACAATACGACGGTTGGAATCATACCGGGCGTCGCCGTCAAATGACCGGCGACGGCCTCCCACCCGTGAGAATGGCTCCTGGGGCCGAGCTTGGCGCGATCGAGCACAGGGCTGTTTCGAACGCACTGAGGGTTTCGCGATGGCAAGCAGCGTTCTTGGTCAAGGCGTTCGCCGCACGCGGCGCATCGCGTTCGTGTTGGGCCTTGCGACCATCGTCGCGATTCTTGCGCCGAGCCGCGCGCAGGAGATCACGGACGACATGGTGGGCCAGAACCAGCGGGCTTGGGGTATCTGGTCGGAGGCGATGCGGGCGCTCGATCGCGACAAGAAGGCGGACGCCCAGCAGGGCCTGGAGCAGGTGGCGAAGATGAACCTCTCGCCGTTGCGCCTCGCGCTGATGGCCGACCGGACGGGCACGCTGCGGCTGGAACAGGGCGTGGCGTCGAACGAACTGGGCGAGGCGGCCAAGGCGCTGCTCGAACAAATCACCGTCGGCCGGCGACAGCGGCGCCTCGCGGAGGACGGTTGGCATTTCGCGGCGATCGGGCGGTTCAATTACGCGGATGCGAATTTCAAGGCGCTGATCGACTCGGCGCCGGACCCGGTTGCGCTGCTGGAGTTCTCGCGCTACAACCCGGTGCGTACGACGACGCTGATCAAGCTCGTCGCGAACGCGGAGGTCGGTCCGTCGGCGCAGCTCGTTCTGAAGAAGCTCCAGGAGGGCGAGCAGAAGCTTCGGACCGATCCGTACGAGATCAACGTCAACATTGAGCGGCTCGGTGGTCCGCCGCGCGTGGTCTACCACGCGTCGAACAATCTGAAGGCGTCGGGCGAGTACGCCGTGCCGCACCTGATCGCGGCGCTGCGCGATCCGAAGCAGCGCGATCTGCACCCAGCGATCGTCGGGCTACTGCCCATGCTCGGCCGCGCGGGCCTGAACCCGATGGTCGTGGCGCTGGAGATGAAGGACCCGGTGACGAAGCTGGTCCTGGTGCGGGCGCTGGGCGAGATCGGGTACGCGCAGGCGCTGCCGTACCTGGCGCGGCTGGCACGGAGCGGGGAGCACGAGTCGAACAACGTGCGGACCGCGGCGCGGGAGGCGATGCGCGCCATCGGGGCGACCGACCGCGGCGATCCGGCCGCGTTATTCCAGAAGCTCGCGGAGGATTACTACAACAACCAGGAGTCACTCCGCGCCGACGAGCGCTTCACCAACGCGAACGTCTGGTACTTCGACGAGCAGAAGCAAAACGTCGACTACATCGCCGTACCGCGGGCGATCTTCAACGACGTGATGGCGATGCGCTGCGCGGAGGCGTCGCTCAAGCTGCGGCCGGTGGACGTCGAGACCACGGCGCTCTGGATCGCGGCGAACATCCGCCGCGAGGCGAAGCTCGGCATGGACGTCGAGTCCGAGGCGCCGAACGAGTTGGCGGCGCGCGACGGTACGCGGCCGCCCGACTATCCGCGCTCGATCTACTTTGCACGGGCCGCCGGTCCGATCTACTGCCACTTCGCACTGGGCCGGGCGGTGCGTGACCGGGACGCCGGCGTTGCGCTCGGGGCGATCGCCGCATTGGCATCAACGGCGGGTCCGGCCAGTCTCATCGGCGACGCGGACTATCAGCAGGCGCTGGTGGAATCGCTCGCGTTTCCGAACCGTCTGGTGCGGATCAAGGCGGCGCTGGCGCTGGGGCGGGCACTGCCGCAGACGGATTTCCGGGGAGCGCCCGACGTGATCCACGTGCTCGGCGAGGCCCTGAGCGAGTCCGGGCGCCAGATCGCGCTGGTGGTCGATCCGGACGGGCAGACGCGAAATCAGATGCAGGCCGTGCTGCGCGGCCTCGGTTACGAGGTAATCGCCGACGCGGAATATCACCGCGCGCGGCAGGAGGCGACGGACAAAAAGGTCCCCGGCTTCGACGCGATCGTGATCGCGAGCGATCTGAAGAGCCCGGGGCTGGACGCGGCCGTTCGCGGACTGCGCGACCACTTCGTCACGTCCGCCGTGCCCATTTTGGTCATCATCAAGGAAAAGGACATCGCGTCGACAACGCGCGTGACACGGAGTTACGTCGGCGTGGAGAGCATCGCGGCCGACGTGTTCGAGCTGGGCGACGCGGAGCGGATTGCGAAGATGATCGGCGATCGTATCTCGTCGGCCGGCAGGGCGATGGGCGCGAAACCGCTGGATGAGAAGACGGCCGCAGCGATGGCGATGGAGGCGGCCGAGGTGCTGCGGATGATCGCGGTCAGTCGAACGAACGTGTACGACGTATCGAAGGCGGAAGGCGCGCTGGTGCGGGCGATGGATCTCGGCAACGAGGCGTTGCACGTCCGCGCCGCCGCGGCGCTGGCGCTGGTCGGCACCGGGTCGTCGCAGACCGCGCTGGCCCGCGCGGCGATCGAGACCAAGCGCGGCGAGTCGGAGCGCATCGCGCTGTTCCGCTGCCTGGCGGAGAGCGCGCGGACGTTCGGTTCGCAGCTCTCCGATGAACTCGTGCAGCAGATCGTGGCGATCGCGAAGGACGAGGAGAATCTCGCGATCCGCACCGCGTGCTCGCAGGCGCTCGGCGCGCTCAACCTGACCACAAACCGCGCCAGTGAGATCGTCCGCGCGCAGTCCCGCGGATAGTCCGCACCGCACGCTGCGCCCGATCACCCCCCCGCTACGCCGGCATGAGCGGCGTGCAGCCGGACTCGGTTCGGACCGATTCGAGTATTCCCGCTACTTCGGAATAGACCCACAGCCGTGCGCCGATCCGCGCGTGCGCCGCGAACAGGTCGCGGCACGCATCGATCTCATCCGGCCACGGGAAGACGTACACGATGTCGACCGCGTCGAGGGTGAGTCCCAGTTCGCGGTACGACGCGCCGCCGTGGACCGACGGCCGGTAGTCGCCCTCGACGAAGCGGGCGTTGCTGTAGCGCTCGGTGGCGATACGTCGCGCGGTCCGGACGAGCAGCGGGTCGATCTCGATGCCGGCGGCCCGGTAGCCGAAGCGGTCGGCGAGCAGCGTCATGGTGCCGATCCCGCTGCCCCACTCGAGAAACACGCGATCCTGTCTGTCGAACTTCCGCAGTTCGGCCCAGACGACGTGCGGATCGGCCGCACTGAGCGGCGAACCGGCGTCGCGGTAGGCGGGCGGCAGTTCGGACCGCGCGGCATCGATGGCCGCCAGCAGTGCGGGCAGGTCATCGGGCATTCGGCCGGGGTTCGTCGGCGCGGGCATGACGCCTCCCGTTCGTCGCGCGGTCGCTGTGGCGCGCTGAAGTCTAGCGTAGGCACGGTCCGACGGAAGTCCGGGGTCGGATTCCCGCCCACGTCCGTGAAACTCGTCCGTCACTGACGTTTTGTCTGGGGGTCCGATCACCGCGTGGAAACCGGACGGTCCGTATCTTCAGTTGCCGCCGGGATCGATCGAAGAGAACCGTGAAGTTGAGGGATCGCGCCGGCCGGCAAGGTCGTGTCATCAGGCCGCGAACCACTGATTTCTCGGACGCCAGAGTGCTATAATGGCATTGATCCGTCCACACTGGTCCATCGGGCAGTCGAGCGTTCGTCGCCGGCAGGAGGGAACGGTGACCCCAAACGCGAGTTTCATTCGCGATCGGCGGCACGTCACAGTTTGGGTAGCGGCCGCGATCGTGCTCTCGTACGCGCTATCGACCGCGGCGATCGTTCCGCGCAAGCCGCCGCCGACGTCTGCGCCGACCGGTCCGGAACCACAGGTCGAGCTTTACATCCCGTCGTTTACGGCGCTTTCGGATGCCGCACAGCGGTCGCGGACGGCCGAGATCTTCGCCGGCCTGCGCTCATTGATGGCGCTGCCGGAGAATGAAACTGACGAAGGGTTCGACATCCAGGCGGTGCTCAAGCTGCTTGGCGACGTGGCCTCGTGGCCGGACACGTCGCTCGCGGCCGCGATCTACACGCAGGACCGGGAGGGTCGGCCGCGCTGGTGTGCGCGGGTCGACTGGCCGCTCGCCGATCTGCGCGGGCGCGTCGAGTCGCTGTTGACGAACGAGGCGGCGAAAAAGGTCCTTGAGAACGTCGCCGTCCGCGCGGAGGGCAAGGACTTCGTCATCGAGCTGCCGGATACGAAGCTCGCGATGCTTCGCGCCCACGGGTCCGGTTCGCTGATCACGTCGGCGAAGGACGTCGAGCTTCCGGAAAAACTGTTCGGCCGGTCGCAAGGCGGGTCGGACGAGTCGAGGTCGCCCAAGAGCCTCGTGTACTGCCGGTTGAATCTGGCCGCCCGTGGCGAGGACGGCGAATCCAGCGCGTCGTTCCTGCAGTCGTTCAACGACATCCGCTACATTGGCCGGCTGGGTGCGGACCGTTGCTGGCGCGAGCAGTTCAGCGTGCGGTGGAATCCGCTGTTGGGCGCGGGCATCAAGTCGGCGTGCCGACGGCTGCGAAAGCCGATTCCGTGTCCAAACGACGGATATTTGACGGCGGGTCTGCACGTGGTGATGGGCGGCGCGATGGCGGACACCGTCTCGGGCCTGCCGCCCGCGACAATCGGCGGACGCGCGGGCAGCGAGTTCGCGCTGGCGGTCGTTCCCGGGCGCGGCTTCCTGCCGTTCCCGGACATCTATTACGTCTTCCGGCTCAAGCAGCGCAGCGCGATGCTGGAATCGATCCGCAAGGCGATTGCGGAAGACACGAAGACGCGCGCCGAGGACGATCGTCCGCCCGCCTGGCGCGAGGAGTCGATCGACGGTCGCGAGGTGTTCTGGCGCGATCCGGGGGCTGAGGAGGCTTACGGCCTCGCGCCAGTGGCCTACCGGACCGTGATCTTCGCGGACTCGATCGGCGACGGCGACGCCGCACAGGAGTACCTCATCATCGCCGAGACGTCGCAGTGGGCCGATGACGCGGTCGGGCGCTGGTCGGATTACCGCGCGCGCGATGCGCTGGTGACCATGCCTTCGTCCGAACGGCCGCATTGGGAAGGCCGCATCAACTGGCGGAGGCTCTACGAGACGGCACAGCCGTACCTGGCGATTCTCGCGTCGTTCGACGGCGAGTCATCGCTGCCGCCGTCGGTCGATGAGCTGCGCGGCGCGCTGCGCGAGTCGCACATCGAGGTGCGGATCGCGTTTTCGGGTCTGTCCATCGTGCACACCGGCCCGATCCCGGCCGGGGCGGCCTACGTGCCCGGCGTGGCGGTCATGGCGCTTTCGTCTGCGGCGGATCCATCGTCCGAGGCCGCCCGCGAGCAGACAGCGATCCGCAAGCTCCGCGTGCTGCACCACCACGCGAAGCTGTTCAAGAAGGACTACGGCCGCTGGCCGGCGACGGTCGCGGAACTCGACGGCTACGTCGATTTTCGATCGCATCCGGAGCTGCTGTCGCTTCAGCCGGCGTCGAAGGGGATTCTGGCGGGTGTACTGGGGCTGGCGGTCGGGAGTCCGGCGGAGCCGCGCGTGATGGACGACGAGGGCGAGTGGGACGACACGCTGTACGAGATCGAATGGTCGCGCGATCGGTGGCGGCTGAAGTTCAAGGGGGGACAGTTCAAGTCGCTCGAGACGATCGCGATCGATGAGAAAGGTGAGATTGAGCGCGTGCCGAAGCGGTCGGACGGGTCGTCGAAGGGCCCGGTCGCTTCGGCGAAGTCGTAGGCGACGCGGCGATGCCCGCGGCGGCGATCGTTGTGCGGCCGTTCGGCGGGCCGGCGAGAACGAGGGATTTGAGAGTTCGGAACATCGTCGCGTTCGTTCGGGCGCGGCGGTCAGGAGCGAAATCATGCGACGTCTCTGGGTGATCATGTTGTGCGGATGGCTGGCGGCGGCGACGGTCCCGACCGCGCGGGCGGACGATGAGCCGAAGGACAAGGCGGAGGAGTCGTCCAAGTCGAAGCCGCAGACCGAGGACAAGGACGCGAAGAAGTCGGGGGACAAGGAGAAGTCCAAGTCCAAGGACGAGAAGAAGCCCGATCCGATCAAGAAGCTCGTCGAGCTGACGCTCGATCCGTTCCTCGTGCCGGCGCGGACGTTCAACATCGCCCTTCCCGGACGGACCAAGGAACTGCGCGACGTGCTCGGGCGCTTCGAGAAGTGGGGCAAGGACGAGGACGTCGGCGCGGTGCTGCTCAATCTCGACGGCGTGGCGCTGGCGATCCCGGACATCGAGGAGCTGCGCGCGGGCATGAGCGAATTCCGCAAGACCGGCAAGCGGGTCTTCGCCTTTCTCAATTCCGGCGATCCGATGGGCTACTTGCTGGCGTGCGAGGCCGACGAGATCGCGATCGCGCCGACCGGCAGCCTGATCATCCCCGGCATCGGTCGGCTGTTCCCGTTCATGCGCGGCTACTACCAGATGCAGGGCCTGGAGTTCGACGTGATCACGGCCGGTCGCTTCAAGTATCCGGGTTTCATGAACGCGCGCGAGCCGAATCGCTACTTCCAGGAGGAGTTCACGGAGATCCTGGACAGCTGGTACGGCGACTACGTCAAGATCATCGCGACGGGCCGAAAGATGCCGGAGCCGAAGGTCCGCGCGGCGATCGATGCAGCGCTGTTCGATGCGCAGGAAGCGAAGAACCGCGGACTGGTCGACACGATCGCCTATTTCGACGAGTTCCGCGATCGAGTCCTGCGGCGCGAGAAGTTCAAGAAGAGCGAGGAAGGCGCGTCCGACCTCGCGAACATCACCTCGCTCCAGGACCTGCTCTCGGCCGTCAGCAAGCAGATGAAGGAAGCGCAGGAGAGCTACAAGGCCGTCGGTCCGAAGATCGCGGTGCTGCACGCCCGCGGTCCGATCATCGACGACAACCTCGGCCCCGGGCTTTCGTCGATGCTGATTATGCGCGACGAGTTCGTGAAGACCGTGGAGGAGATCCGCAAGAACAAGACGATCCAGGCCGTCGTGCTGCGGATCGACAGTCCCGGTGGATCGGGCTATGCGTCGGACGTGATCTGGCGCAAGCTCCGCGAACTCGACGAGGAGAAGCCGCTCGTCGTCAGCATGGGCACGGTTGCCGGGTCCGGCGGGTACTACATCGCGTGTCCGGGCCGGCTGATCTTCGCCGAGCCGACGACGATCACCGGCTCGATCGGCGTGCTGGCCATCCTGCCGAACCAGGCGTCGATGCTGAACCGGATCGACGTAAATCTCGCCGAGATGAAGCGCGGCAAGCGGGCGCTGCTCGGCGCCGGGCACCGGGACATGGCGCCCGAGGACCGCGACCTGATCCAGCGCTACATCCTCGATTTCTACGAGATCTTCCTCGATCGCGTCGCCGCGACGCGGAAGATGCCTAAGAACGAGGTCCGAAAGATCGCCGAGGGGCGCATCTACACCGGCCGCGACGCCATGAAGATTGGGCTGGTCGATCGCCTCGGCGGGCTGAAGGATGCCATTGCCGCCGTGCGCGAAATGGCGAACATCCCGGCCAGCGCCGAAATCAAGATCGTGCACTATCCGCGGCCCAGCTCGCTCGGTGAGTTCATCGAGGGCTTCATGGGCATGTCGGCGGCGATGGACGTGTACCGGCAGTCGCAGACGCCGGCGGGCTACGTCTCGTTCGACAGCCAGCTTCGGTTCTTCGCGCGGCAGCCCAAGCCGTTGTGCTGGATGGCTGTGCCGGGACTGGTCGAGCTGGTCCGGCCGGCGGAGTCGATGTCGCCGGTGCTGAACCTGAGCGAACTGCTGCCGTCGGCGAGGCCCGTGCCGGTCGCGCCAACGCGATAGACGGCGAAACGACGTTTACCAGGCGGGATGGACCGGCCCACTCGCACCGACGGGGGTCCGTTCTCGTCAGGACGCGATCACGGCGCGCCGTCCGCCGTCGGCGAGGCGGCGCGGAGCAGCGCCTGCACGTCGCCGCGGTTGGTTCGTTCCTCGAATTCCCTCAGTCCGAGTTCGTCGCGTTGCGCGACCAGCGTACCGCGGATCAGCGAACCGTCCGTGCATTTCACGTCCAGTTCGCAACGCCGCTTCGACGGCGCCGCCAGGACACCGCGGACATCCACGCGGCCGGAGGCAAACCCCGTCAGGCCGCGGTGGTCACCGAAGAGCTGGATGAAGAACCCGCCGACGCGCTCGCCGCCGAACGGCTGCGCGATTTCGTACGATCCCGTCTTCGACGGTACGCGCACGTAGAGCAGGTAGTGTCGGCCGGACCAAGCGCCGGGCAGGGGGAACTCGACGAGAACGCGATCTGTTCCACCGCCGGAGGCAAAGCGAACAGACTCGGACGTCAGATGGAGTCGTTGCTCGGGCCCGGCAAGGAACGGTTGTTCGAGCGAGACGCGCGCCGCCGCGCCGCATCCCGAGATCAGCAGGCAGAGCGCGGCGCCGGCCTGCAGGCGGCGAGACGTTACGGCGCGGCATGTCGGTACGGGCTGCTTCACGGCGGGGCGATTCTACGCAGCGGCGTGCAAAGTCCCAAACGCGGGCGCCCGGCTGGGCGGGCCGGCAATAGGTTACGTCGGGCTTCGTTCTGCACAATGACGTCGCGGCCGACTCCCATCGGGGGCGGATCGCACCAACTTTGAAAACGCGAGCGGGTCTGTACACTCTACGTGGGCGAAACGGCCCGGGAAGCGAGAGGAATCATGTGGGCGGGCGTGTCGTGGTTGTATCTGGGGGCGTTGGTCCTGGGACAGGTCGCCGCGGGCGGATCGGGTGCCGCCGGCGCGACGTCGGCTCCGTCACCGGAGGATCGTCGGGAGCGGGCGCGCGAGGCGCGTCGCGCGTACCTGGAGGCATCGCCGGAGGAGCGGCGCGAGCTTCGCGTCCGGCGATTCGTCGAGCGGATGGACCGCATCTATGAGTTGAGCGACGAGCAGACGGAACAGGTCCGCCGCGAGATCGAGAAGATCCAGGCCGAGTACGAGAAATCGCTGGGTGACCTGTCGGGAGAATACCAGACGCTCATGAATGATCTGGCCGACTACTGGCGGAAGCACCCGCAGGATTCGCGCGAAGCGCGGCGCGAGGCGCAGCGCGATCCGGAGTTGCGCCGCATTCGACAGCGGCTGGGCGAGATCCGGCGCGATCATCCGTTCGACATGCAGGCGGCGGTCAGGCGAATCGAGGGACTGCTGCCGCCGGAGCAGGTCGGGGCGGGTCACAAGCGTCAGGAGGCGTTCCGCGAGGACGCGCTTCGGATGCGCGAGGAGGAGCGGATTCAGCGTCGCGAGGAGCGGATCGCGCGTCGTGAGGAGCGTCGCGCGCGTCGATTGCAGCGGCAGGCGTCCGAGCTGGGCGGCGAGCCGCCGACATCCACGCCGGCGCCGGCGTCCGCCGAGTCCGACAGCGCGAAGCGCCCCGTCGTGCCGACGCATCCGTGGCGCGTGTACGCGGAGGAGTTCGCGGAGAAGCACGATCTCTCCACCGAGCGGCGCGCGGCGGTCGAGTCGATCGTCAAGCAGATGCTGGAGCGCGAGCGCGCCTATCGCCTGTCGAAGCGCGACGCCTACCTGGAGGCCGAGAAGCTGCCGCTGCGCAAGCGTGATGCGCGGATCCGCGAGCTGGATGCGCCGATCGACAAGATGTTCGACGAACTCCGCACGCGGCTGGACGACCTTCTGACCGCCCGGCAGAAGAAACAGCCCTAGCCATCGATCACACGGTCCCGCCGGCTCGACTTTTCCGCGCCCGCCGCGCACAATAGCGGGTCTTTCACCCACGCGGACGGTGCGGACAGGATGAGACACGAAGAACTGGCGGCCCTCGCCCGAAGTAAACGCTGGAGCGACCTCGAACAGCAGTGGCTGGCCGCGATTGAGGACACGGCCGGCGACGTCGAGATCGCGGATTTCCTGCCGGCGATCGAGCTGACGGTGCAGGGCGGCCAGGCCGCGCTGGCCGAGACGATGGCGTGGGCGTGGCTGACCGAGGTCAAGCAGCGATCGGCGCCGCTGGAGACGCTCGAACTGGCGCGGGCGCTGCTGCTGCGATTGCCGAGCGGAGACCAGCTCCGCGAGGAAGTCCTGGCGCTGTATCGGCAGACTCACGCGGAGACGCCTGGGCTCGAGCGCTGGATCGAACTGTCGGGACTGACCTCGGGCAAGTCGGTCCGCCGCGCCCTGCGATTCCTCGACATCGGACTGCAACTGAAGCCCGAGGCGTTCCTGTTGCACCGCAGCGAGGACGTCGCTGGCGAGCTGACCGAGGCGGACCTGGCAGCCAATGTGTTCACGGTCCGCACCTCCAAGCGAACGCTGACGCTGACCGTCGAACAGCTCATCGAGACGTTCGACATCGCCGACCCGACCGACTTCCGCGTCCTTCGCGAGCTGCGCCCGGACGCGATCGCCGACCTGATCGAGAACGATCCGCAGGCGCTGTTGATCGGGATCGCCCGCAGCCACAACGGCCGGATTGACCGCGACGAGTTGAAGCGGCTGCTCGTGCCGCGCTACCTGACGGCCGAGCAGTGGAATTCCTGGTGGAACCGGGCCCGCAACGCGATCAAGCGCTCGCGACACCTGCGCATCGAAGGGCGCTCGCCGATGATGATCCTCTACGACGCCGGCGGCATGTCGCTCGAAGAGGAGACGTGGGAGTCGTTCGAAAAGGCCCGCACTCCGCGCGAGTGGCTCGAGACGGTCGAGGCGTACCTGCGCGGCGTCCGCGAGCAGAAGGCCACGGCCGATCCGGCGTTCCTCGAACGCATTCAGCGGGCGCTGGTCGCGCACGCGACCAAGGCCGCGAAGCACGATCCCTCCACCGCCTTCGCGACGGCGCTCGTCATTGAGCGGCTGGCCGGCGAAGGTCTGCCGGTTCATCCCGAAGCGCACGGGCTGGCGCTGTCGATGCTGCAATCGTCGTCCGCCCCGGCCCGGCTCGTGGCGGAGCTTCCGGATGCAGGGCTGTGGGCCGTGGCATTGCCCGCCGTGCGACAGGCGCTGCCGGATCGTTGGCCGGAGGTCTTCGCCGAGTTGCTGGTCGATGCGCCCGGCACACAGGTCGATGCGCTCGCCTCGGCCCTGGTTGAGACCGGCCGGTCGGAGCTGATCCAGCCGGTGGTCGATCGGGCACTGGCCGATCCGTGGTCCGCGGTGGACGTGCTGATGTGGGCCTGGCGCGGCGCGGGCGCGAAGGTTCGGCTGACGTTGCCGCCGCGGACCGAGCATTTCGCGAAGGTCCTTGCACTGGTGGGACCGGCGCGCGAGCGGGCCGGCGCCGAAGGCCGCGACGTGACGGCGCTGCGGGCCAAGGTCCGGGCCGGGCTTTCGTACCGGGACTATTCGGCATTCCGGGAGATGCTTGAGGCGTTTGATGATTCGATGGCGGCGGCGACCCGGCGGCAGATCGAGCGGGCCGAGGGGCTCGGGCCGGTCGTGCAGGGCGAGATGTTGGACATCGTTCGGGAGCGGTTCCCGATGCTCTACGTGAAGGCGCGGCTGCGACCGTGGGAAGAGGAGGGGGTCATTTACGTGACGGCGCGCGGCCTGCGGGACAAGGAGGCGGAGCTGGACGAGCTGGTCAACGTGAAGATGCGCGAGAACGCCAAGGCGATCGGCGCGGCGGCCGAGCACGGGGATCTGAGCGAGAACTCGGAGTACAAGTTCGCGCTTGAGGAGCGCGACCTGCTCCGGGCCCGGCTGGCGCAGATCAACTTCGAGATGTCGCTGGCCCGCGTGCTTGAGCCGGAGGACGTACCGGACGACCACGTGAGCATCGGTCACGCCGTGCACCTGACGCCGGAGGATCGGTCGGAACCGATCGTCGTGACGCTGCTCGGTCCGTGGGAGTCGGACTTGAGCCGCAACATCTACTCGTACCAGACGCCGTTCGCGAAGAAGCTGCTCGGTCGGGCGCGCGGCGAGATCGTGACGCTGACGATCGGTGAGCGCGAGCGGACGTACCGCATCGACGGAATCGAGTGCGCGATCGCGCATCAGGTCCCGGCGCCGGCCGCGTCATGAAAGCGGCGGGGCCGGTCCGAGCCTCGCTCGGACCGGCCCCGCGGGAATTCGTGGCCGGCGGATGCGCCCGTCGTCGGCCGAATCCGGGTCTCAGCGATTCCGCATGGATTTCATGATCTTCTGCACGGTCTTCATCCGCGAAGAGTAGACCGGCACGTTGCCGAAGCCGACGCCGAAGTTGCCGTCCGGCCGCGAGATCACTCCCGGGCCGGAGCCGAGCCGATTCTGAAGCGCCTGGCTCAGTTGAAGCTGCTGCGATGACTGGTTTGAGTTCTGGAGCGAGTTGAGCAGGTCGCCCAGCCCGCCGAGTTTGTCGGCAGTCGTTCCGGAGCGATTCAGCACGCCCGCCGGATCGCCGTCCGGCGTGATGACGCCGAGTCCATCGCCGAAGTACTGCAGGAAGATCTTCTCTGTGCCCTTCAGGCCGAAGAGGTCCTGTACCGTGATCGGCCGCAGGAAACTCGCGGTCTCGACCCAGCGGCTCATGAGCTGGTTGATCTGCTGGCCGGGCAGCACGTAGCGGCGCTTCCCGGTTGCGTTGTGGATCGCCTCGAGCAACCCACGCTCGGCGAGCGACATCTGGAATTTCCCGGTGCCGCTTTCGACGAACAGTCGGAAGTCCCACGTGCCGCGCTTCGACAGCGTCGCGACGGGTGAACGGATTTCGAGGTCACTGCGGACCTCGCTCTCGGCCACGCCCGCGCGGATCGCGCCGTACGCCAGCCCGAGCCGGGTCAGCGCCATCTCGTCGCGCTTGGCCAGCTCGTCGATGCTCGCGAGCGCCATCGACTCGATCATGACGATCGTCGGCGGCGTCGCCGGTTCCATGACCAGCTTCACCTTCGACCGAACGTTGGTGGCGATCTGGATTCCCGCGCCGTATTCGTCACCGACCTGGACCCTTTTCCAGCCGACCGGCGACTTCGGATCGAGGTCGAGTGCGCCCCACTTCGCGATGCCGCGAACTTCCAGGACGCGGAAGCGCAGGCCCTCGACCTTGCCTGCCGCCGGCTTCGGCGCCGGATCGGCGGCGAAGACGATGCCCGCGACGCAAAAACCAAGGAACCCGACCGCGACCGCAATCCGCCGTCTGACCCACTCTGCCCGTTTCATGGCGAGCCCCTTATACACGCCTCGCATGCAGACTCCGGGCCTGCAGTGCGACAGCATAGTCATCGGCAACTTCCGTGCCATGAGTCCCGATGGTTGCGAGAGATGCGATCCCGAGGCACCGGTCCGCCTCGCGGCGTCCCAAAACGGATCGCGCGTGGGATTCTACCCACCCCGCGACACGAATCAACCCCCATTCTTACCCACGGACCGCATCGAAGTCGCACGACCCCGGAGCCGTCATTCGTCGCCTTCTTCCTTGCCGGTCTCCTCGTCGTGTTCGTGCTCTCGGCCGTCGGGCGAGAACACGATCTCGTGGCGGTGATCGCCCTTCCTGAACTTCACCTCGTACAAGAACACGGTCTTCTTCTCGCAGTAGAGGCTCACGTCCTTGCCGGCCATCTGCCGCGCCTTGTCAATCACCGCTCGCGGGACGGCCTGTTCGGAGATCTGCTCCTCGATCTCGACGGCGTCGCCAGCGGCCGTCACGAGGCCATCGACCTTGCCGTGCTCGCCGGTCCAGCTCGCTTCGTAGTACGTATGACCGTGCTCGATCTCCTCGGTGAACTCGGTAATCTTGGCGCCCGCGGCCAGTTTTTTCAGCGCCTGGAGCGCGGCCGGTGGAACTTCGGCTTCCTTGACGCGGCGCTCGCTCTCGCCGGCATCGCCTTTCCACGCCGCGTAGCCGAGGATCGGGATCGCCAGCGCCACGACCACGGTCATGCACACGGTGTTTCGTCTCATGATCACCACCTCCCAGCAGGATCCGCTCGACGTCGGGTCGCGCCCGTCGGACCGCCATGCAACGCGAGCCGACAACAGCATACCGCGCGGCGGCGGGGCGCGACGGCGGATTTGTTGGGGGGCGGGTCCTCCAACTCCGCGATAGCAAAGCGTGGTTCCGGCCGGGATGATGCGGGGCCATGGCCGAATCACCGTCGGACGGACCGGTGACGTTGGAGTATGCCCGGCCGCGGGTCGGGCGGTTCGAGCGGTTGCGGCAGAGCGCGGCCGACCCGCGTGCGGAGCGGCCACGGCTGCGGCGCTGGGCGATCGTCACGCTGCTGACGTACCTGGTCGCCCTGTTGGTTCTGTACGTTCCACTGCTGATCATCTGTTTCTGGTCACCGATGAGTCCGTTTCCGTGGGACGACGTGATCAATTCGTTTGCGGCGTGGCCGTTCTGGTTGATCATCGCCATCCTGCTCGCTGCGCAGGCGTTGATGCTTCTGGTGCCCGTCCGGGCATCGTGGGACTACGAGATCAAGCCGCGGCATTTGCTCGTGCCGATCGTGACGACGTGCACGTTGTTCGCGTTGCTGGCGGTCGGGATGCTCTTCTCCTGGGTGCTCGTGCTGTTCCGGGACGGCCTCTCCGATTGGGTCTGGCTGCTGATGAGCGCGGTGTTCATCGGGACGTGGATCGGGTGGTGGATCGCGTTCGCCCGGATCCGTCGCGCGGGCGCGGACGAGGTGGTCTCGCAAACGCAGCAGTCGCTCGTCCGCGGCAGCATCATTGAACTGCTGGTGGCCGTCAGTTGTCACATCTGGGTCCGGCAGCGCGGCGATTGTTCGGCGCCGATCGTGACGTTCATCGCCATCTGCGCCGGGGTGGCGGTGATGCTCTGCGCGTTCGGCCCGGGCGTGTTTCATCTCTACGTCGCCCGGGCGCGGCGGATGCAGGCGACATCCGCGCGGCACGCGGATGCGTGAGCGTCGTCCGCGGAGATCGCGATTCGGGGCGTTACGTCCTAACTTGATTCGACTCTGATTCGGTCGCGGGCGTGCTCCGCTTTCGGACGTGATAGACCTCGATCGTCAGCGTCTTTCGTTTGAACGACAGTCCGTACTCCTTCTCCAAGTGCTTGAAGAGCTGTTTGGCGTTCAGGTCGGCCGGAAACTGAATCTGATATCGCCGCCGCAGTCGCGTCTGGTCGACGATGGGCTGCCGCGTGAGTTCCTCGAGGATCGAGGCGATCTCTGCCATCGTATGGTTCTGAATCTGAATCGCGCCCTCGAATTGCAGGACTTGCGGGCCGCCGGCACCGCGCGGCGGCTTTCGGCCGGAATGCGTCATGACCAGGACTTCGCTTTCGACGTTTGTGAGTTGCATCTCCAGTCCGGCTGCGGCGAGCAGCGTTCGCAGGGCGAGTTCCGGCCCGTCCGGACTCGGCGTTTCGGGCCGGTACTTCACGTCGACATCGTACTTCTGCGAGATCAGTTCCTCGGCGACTCGGATTCGCGTCGGCGGCACGCGCAGGAGCGCCTGAACGATCTGGTCGATCCGCGCGCCGCGCGCCATGACGCGGAACCAGTCCTCAGCGCCGGAGGTTTCGATGTTGAGCGTTGTGTTCGGCGCGCTCGGGCGAATGTTGGTGAGGAGTGATCGTGGGGACCGACCGGCGTCTTTTGCGGGATCCTCGATCGTCGCCGGCGCGACACCTTCGGCGAGGAAGCGATTCAGCATTTTGCGGCTGAGGTCCTGCGGCTTGCCGCGCCAGACGATGACGCCTTCGGCGCTGACGAGGATTGCCGCGGGGAATCCGCGCACGCCGTAATTGCGCACCATCTCACTCGACGGGTCGATGGCGATTTCGTATGAGGCGTTCGCAATTGCCGGGCATTGGGCGACCGTGTCCCGACTCTCATTGCTGACGGCCACGATGGCCAGCGCCTTGGCATCGGCGGCCTTTCGCAACTCCGCGAGGTGGGCGTGCGCCTGCACCGAATCCGCCGACCACGTGGTCCAGAACGCCAGCAGCAATGGCCGGCCGTGGTAGTCGGCGAGATTCCGTTCTTCGGGGCCGGCGCCGGCGTTCAGCGTGCGGACGCCGAATCCCGGGGCGCGATCGCCGGGCTTCGGCGGTTCGCGCGGGACTTCATCGGTTGCGGCGTTTGACGTGCAACTCACGGCGGCGAGCGCGCCGAGGCATAACATCGCCAGGCAGCGCGCGGCCGCATTCGCGAAAGTCCGGGTCGCCCGGCTGGTGTCGCCCGTGCGCGTGGGGGATCGTCGAGTTCGTGTGCGCGACGACGAAAAGGAAAGGGTCATCGCAACTCTCCTTCAAGTTGTTTCCAATGTGATGCCGGACGTTCGCTCGGCCGCGTAGCCGCTCGCCCGCGCACTTGCGTCCGGGCCGCCCGACGGCGGAGTGTGCCCGCGACGGGTATTCTCAGGCGGCCTCTCGGAGTAGTAAAGCGACGGCCCATTGCGGCGGCGGCGCGGCCGGGTGTCACACTCTGTCACCGATTCCGGTGGCGGCGAGGAGTTCAGGGAGCCTGAAAGGCGAGCGTGTCAGTACGCTTTCTCGCCCGGCTTGGGCTCGGGCGGCAACTCGATGGGTGGGGCCTCGTACAGCGCGTGCTTTTCCATGTACACGTCGGCCCGCGCCATGAGGGCGACGAGCTGGCCGCCGGAGACGAACTGGTAGGCCACGGCATCTTCCATCATGCCGCGATAGATCATCTCGCGCAGCGCGTAGCGCCGGTCGCCGATGCCGAACGAGCCGAGCGCGAGCATGTTCACGCCGCCCGGCATGCGGCAGATCCGCATCACCATGTAGGCGAGCGACCCCTGATCGAGGACGTGGTCCGGCCGGAGGTTCCATTGCGGCCGGATGATGCCGCGCGCGGCGAGCTTCTCGCGCCGCTCGTCGAACGATTTGCAGGTGTCCTCGCCGTCGGCGAGCATGAGCATCGCGCGATACGCTTCCGCCACAGTCACCATCGGCGCCGTCGCCAGGTAGGCCTGGAACTCCATATCGGTGAGCTGATCGGGATCGACCTCCATCTCGATGTTCCGCGGCGCTCCGCAGCCGAGCAGCAGCATCGCCCCGAGCGCGAGGCAGCATCCGGCGTCCCGGCCCATGCAGCGTCGAAGTCCGGCGTTCTCTAGAAGGACCACGTCACACCTGTCAGCAGAAACGTCCGCGACGTCCGATCGGAAAACGCGTCGCCCGGAAAGAACGAACCGAACCGCACCGTCAGCGAGAGGTCGTTCGTCAGGCGGTAGTTCGCGAAGTAGTCCATCTCCCAGCCGAGGTAGCCCGCTTGCTCGTCGGCGAGCGAGTCGCTGACCGCGGCCGCCGTGCGGTGCTTGTGATACAGGAACCAGTTCGTGCCCAGCTCGAGATTGCGGGCCAGTTCGACCTCGGGGAGCGGCCGGAAGGAGGCGCCGGCGCGCCAGATATGGATGTTCGACAATCGCGGGGCGAACGAGACGCCCGTATCGCGGAAGCCGAAGCCGACGAATCCGCGATCGGTGTGGTCGTTGCGGTTTCCGCCGACGGCGTTGGTCGGGCTATCGAGTCGATCAACGTCGCCGCTGGCGAACATGTATTCGAGCGACAGGCGCGGCTCGGTCTTGTGCGAGAAGAGATACTCCAGCTCCTGATCGAAGGCCCACGCCTTGATCTTGTCCTTGTGGAGGAAGCGCTGGTCGCCGTAGCTGGTGCCGCGCTCGATGACCCATTCGGTCGTGTAGCGCAGGTTTCGGACCAGCTCGCCCGTCGAGCCGAATCCGATATAGGTCGAGTCGTAGCGGTAGTTCTGGAGCAGGTCGAGCGGGTCCTCGCGGGAGTGGTCGGAGTTTTGCGCGATGTAGACGAACGGCTCATGGCGCGGCGAGCCCTTCCATCGCTCCTCGATGATCCAGAAGTTCCGGATGCTGTTGTCAGACACCGGCTCACTGCGATCGATGTTGGGCGTGCTGGACGGCGTGCGTCCGAGGATGAACGTCGTCTGGAAATCGAGGTATTCCATTTGGACGCTGACATGATCGAGCGGGAGCGACACGGCGTAGCCGCTGCCGGCCACGACGAAGTCGCGACCGACCTTGGCCCGCAGCGAGAGCGGCAGGTCGATGTCGTTGTAGCGGCGCAGGGCCTTGGTCAAGTCGAACTGGTAGTAGCCGCGATCGAGGTTCGGACCTTCGAAGTCGTCTTCGTTCCCATTGAACGAGTCGCCGTAGTTCCAGTCGCGCCAGCTCATCCGCGTGCGGAAGTACGCCTCGTGCACACCCTCGTCGGCCGTCACGCCGGCCCAGAGGCGCAAGTCGTACGTCCGCTGGGTGCGGCTGCTGTTATCGCCGTCGTCGAAGAGGAAGAGGTACCAGTCGAACCAGCCGCCCCAGTCGAAGAGGAACCGCTGGGACGTCGGCAGGGCGCGGTCCATCATCTGCCGGTTGCGTTCTTCAATGGCCCGTTGGCGCTGCAGGAAGGCGTCGCTGGTGGTGCCGACCTGGGCGGCGGCGGTCGCGGCCAGCGTGAGCCAGGTCGGGGCGGCCCAGACGACCGCTCGTGCACGATGCCGACCGTTAGGCTGCACGCGTCGCGTCCCTCATTCGCGGTAAGCCACCGTTTCGGCAGTGCCAGTGGGTTCCGAGCGGCTGCCGTGCGTTCCGCGCCAACGCCCCAACCGGGACGGAGATACTCGCACGGCGCGCGGGACGCAAGGCGCGTCGGACGCACGGCAACCGACGCGGCGACGCCGCGCATACGGTGATTATCGGTTCACGTGAATGCGGTCGTCGACCGGATACCAGCAGTGAAAGGTACCTTCGGACGGTGTCGCCAGGTTGAGAGCTGTGCGTTTCGAGGTGCTCCGTGCAGCCAACTCGACCTCGTGTTTCGCCGGAATCGGCACGGGAGTTGCGGAACCGGCGCGCGAGCGAACCGTCCAATGCGTCGGTCGCGCTGGGCGGCCGGGGGTGTGGAATTGCGGTTCTCAGCACTGTGAAGGCGGTTTCGGGCCCGGTTCGCGCGATCGCGACGCGGGCTCGTATAATGCCGGGTTCGATTCCGACGGGCGACGGATTGTCGCTGCGCGGAACGGGAGATGGCCTGATGATCCGACGTTGCTCACTCGCTTCGATCGTCGCGACGCTGGCGTGGTGGAGTCCGATGGCCGCAGGCGCGGGTCCGGAGTCGCGTCCTGCCGACGATCAGAAGCCGCCGGTGGCGTCCAGGGCCGTGCCGAAGATCCCCGCGTGGCGCTTCGCATCGACGAAGTACCAGGTACCGTTGATCGAGCTGTACACGTCGGAGGAGAGCGCGAGCAGTCCGCCGGTCGAGCGTCTACTTGCGAATCTGCCGCGCGACGGGTTCGGCTTCGACAAGGTGGTTCCGATTTCGTATCACGTCAGCCACTGGGCGCATCTCGGCTGGACCGACCGATTCGCGACGGAGGAATTCAAGAAGCGCCAGCAGTTTTTCGTCGAGGCCAATGAACTTCCCGGTCCGACCGCGCCGCAGATGTTCCTGAACGGGCAGGAGACCAGCGACCGCGGCAATACGCTGTACATGACGCTCCAGGACATCGGGCGGCGGCCGCCGCCGATCCACCTTTCGCTTCGCGTCACGCTCCGCCAAAACGGCCGGCGCGTCGAGGTGATCGGGCTTGTGGACCGCAGCAAGATCCCCGGTCCGAATCGCGACCCGTCGATCGTTCAGGTCGTCGTGTTCGAGACCGGCCTGTCGTCGATGGTGAGCAGCGGTGAGAACAAAGGCAAGACGCTCGAGCACGTGAATGTGGTGCGGGCGCTGGCGCCCGAGCGGCCCATGAACCCGAGCGATGACCTGATGCACTTCGGCGTCGAGGCGCCGATCGAGGCGAGCTGGAACCGAGATCGGCTCGGCGTCGCCGCGTTCGTCATGATCGTCCACGACGCGAGCATCATCCAGGCGACGGGCGGACTGCTCGACCCAGCCAAGGCCGAGATGATCGACGAGGATTAGGTCGGCGCAAGAAGAACGCCCGCCCACGAACGTGAGGGCGTTGTACCTCGCGTGATTGAATCACCCCGGGAGGCGATCCGAACTAGCCCGCGCCGCGCGCATCCGCGCTCTTGTCCGGCTCCTTGCCCGAGTCATCGCCCGTCGACGTCACCTTGGCGTTGACGAGCAGGCAGTACTGCTTTCCGAAGATGATGTCTACTTGCACGCGCTGGTCCGCCTGAAGGCTCACGAACTCGACGTTTTGATTCGCGTCGTCGGTAATCGTGGACAGGTTCTCCAGGTAGCGGACGCGGAGCGTCTTGGCGCGGACGGTCTTCTCGCTCCCGGACCCGGACCTCGCGCCCGTGCCGGGCTTCTTGGCGCCGGTGCGCGAAGGCTGCTCGGGCCAGTCTCCGGTCGTGGGTTTGCCGCGGATCTTCATGAGATCGGGCTTGGATTGATCGGGCGGGCCAAGCTGTCCTTCGATGACCACGGACTCGAACGAGACGCGCGAGAGGATCTTGACCTTGCGCTGTCCGACCTTGTCCGACCGCCATTCCAGCGTGGCGCGAATGCCGGGAACCAGGACGCGGTGCAGGTCTTCGGCGGCGACGGTCTTCGCGCCGAACTGAACCTGAACGTCGGGCCGTACGTCGAGGCGGAGCGACTTGCCCTCGTCCGGTCGGGCCGTGAGCGTGCCGAGGTGCTCGTCCTTCTCTTCCTCCTTGGCGGCATCGAATTTCACGATGGTGGCCTTGCTGCTTCCGCTGTCGCCCTGAGTCCCGCTGCCCTTGCGATCGCCGGGCGATGTCGGGGACTTCGGATCGCTACCGCGGTCGCTGCCCTTGCCCATGCCGCCGAACTGCGCGAGCACGGGCCCGGACGACAGTCCGAGGCAGATTGCGGCGGCTAGCAGCACGAAGGCGTGCTTTCGCATCGTCCACGTCAACATGGGAAAACTCCTGGGGCGTGTGGTCCGCGTTCGGCTCGCGAGACGCTCAAGGAATCTTATACCTCATTCGGCCGGTTTGCCGCAAGAAGCGTGGTTTCCGAGGCGTCTTGTCTCCGGTCGTCGAACCCGCGGGGATGCGTGCGGTGCCACGTCCAGGCGGTCCGGAGGATTTCGTCAAGGTCCGCGTAGCGCGGCGTCCAGCATAACTCGCGGCGGATCCGCGTCGCGTCGGCGGTCAGGACGGGCACGTCGCCCGGTCGGCGAGGCTCGATCGCAATGGGGATCGGGTGCCCGGTGATGCGCCGCGCGGCCTCGATCACCTCCCGGACCGACGCGCCGCGTCCGGTGCCGCAGTTGAAGGCCTGAAACGTGCCCGACTTCGCCGCATGGATGGCCGCGACGTGCGCGGACGCGAGATCGTCGACGTGCACGTAGTCGCGGATGCACGTTCCGTCGGGCGTGTCGTAGTCGCTTCCGAAGACGCGCACGGCCGGCGACTGGCCGAGCGCGACCTTCAGGACGTTGGGGATGAGGTGCGACTCGGGCTCGTGGTCCTCGCCGATTCGTGCATCGGGCGAAGCGCCGGCGGCGTTGAAGTAGCGCAGCGCGATCGTCGCCAGGCCCCAAGCCTCGGCCGAGTCGCGCATCGCCCACTCCGCGGCGAGCTTGGCCCGCGCATAGGGGCTGGCCGGCTCCTGGGGCATGTCTTCGGTGATCGGCATGCGGTCGGGCACGCCGTAGGTCGCGCAGGTGGAGCTGAAGACGAGTCTCCGCAGTCCCGTCTCGCGCATGACGTGAAGCAGTCCGATCGTGTTGACGAGGTTGTGGTCGTAGTACTTGATCGGCTCGCGGACCGACTCGCCGACCTCGATTGCCGCGGCGAAGTGCACGACGGCGTCGAAGGCGTGCTGCTCCATCACGGCGCGAAGGTGGATGCGGTCTGCCACGTCGCCGATGATCAGCCGCGCGGGCGGAAGCACGGCCGCGGCGTGACCGCCCGAGAGATCGTCGTAGACGATCACGTCGTGGCCGGCGGTGCAGAGCGCGCGGACGGTGTGACTCCCGACGTACCCCGCGCCGCCCGTGACCAGCACACGCATCGCAATTCCCGCGCCCGGCGACGCGTCGGTCGCCGAATCACCGATCGGCGTTATACTGGCCCGCGCGCGATCCTGCATCGTCGCGGTCGTCGGCCGGGAGATGCGTCATGCTCGGTGTCCAACTCCTCTGCGAACAGTTACTCGGTCTGCTGGACCTCCTCCTGACGATCCTCACGCCCCTCTTCGGGCAGATCGGTCTGCCCGTGCCCACGTTCTCGGCGATCTGTGCGCTGATTCCGGTCTGACGGCGGCGCGGCGACCCATCCTCCCAGGACCCTGGGACACGTCGGGGCAATCGACAATCCGTTCATTTCGGGATTTCTATGGCTCGGCGCCGGAGACGTTCGGCGGCAGCGCGGCGAAGCGCAGGCTCAGGATCGAGGGCCCGGATTGCAGGGCCTGCACGGCCTCGCGGGGTGGCGGCGCATCGAGGCGCAGGACCATCAGCGCGCGATCGGCGTGCCGCGACAGCGCCATGTCGGCGATGTTGACGCCGAGATTGCCCAGCGTCGTCCCGACGAAGCCGATGACCCCCGGCCGGTCGTCGTTGAAGATCAGCAGCATCGTGCCGGCGGGCACGAGGTTCATCGGATAGTCGTCGATCGAGAGGATTCGTGGCAGCAGGTCGGCGAAGACGGTTCCGTGGATCGTGTGTTGCTCGCCGCCCTCAACCGCCAGCGAGACGCGGTCAGTCGGGCCGGGCGCGTTCGGTTCGCCGACATGTCGGAGGACAATGCCGCGCGAGCGTGCGAACTCCTCGACGTTGATTACGTTCAGCCGCTCGTTGCAGTAGGGTGCGAGCAGCGCGGCCGAGGCGAATCGCGCCAGCGCGGGCGCCAGCACCGCGAGCGACGATCCGTGGGTGGTCAGCGTCACCTCGCGGATTCCCTGATCGCACAGGGACGCGAGCAGGGCGCCCATACGCGACGCGAGATCGATGTAGGCCCGATCCGGCGGCGACAACCAACGCGGCAGTCCGACCACGTTGCACGCGCCGCGGATCTGCTCCCGAAGCAGGAAGTCGAGCAGCGCGTCGACCGCCTCCACGGCCACGGCGGCCTGCGCCTCGATCGTCGACGCGCCCAGGTGCGGCGTGCAGACGACCTGCGGCAGGGCCAGCAGCGCCGAATCCTCCGGCGGCGGTTCGGAGGCGAAGACATCGAGCGCCGCGCCCGCCACGCGCCCCGCGCGGATCGCCTCAACGAGCGCTGCTTCGTCGATGATCCCGCCGCGGGCGCAATTGATGATCCGAACGCCCGGTTTCATCCGCGCGAACTCGGCCGCGCCGATCATCCCGCGCGTGGCGTCGGTCAGCACGGCATGTACGCTAAGGTAGTCCGCCGCGTCGAGCAGCACGTCAAGCGACTTCGCGATACGGACGCGGCCCTCGAGCGAAGGGTCGGCCTGCACGAACGGATCGTACGCAATGACGCTCATTTCCAGCGCCAGCGCCCGCGCGGCGACGGCGCGCCCGACGCGCCCCAGGCCGACGAGTCCGAGCGTTTTCCCGGCAAGCTGCGACCCTTCGAACTTGGCGCGGTTCCACTGGCCCGACTTCAGCTCGGCGCACGCGGCCGGGATGTGACGAGCCAGCGCCAGGATCATCGCGATCGTGTGCTCAGCGGTGGAAATTGTGTTCGCGTCGGGCGTGTTCATTACGAGCACGCCAGCCCGCGTCGCTGCGGCCAGGTCGACGTTGTCGACGCCGACGCCCGCGCGGGCGATGGCCTGAAGGCGTCCCGGCTGCGCCAACACGTCGGCCGTGACCTTGACGCCCGAACGCACGATCAGCCCGTCGTACTTGCCGATGCACGCCGCCAGCTCGTTCGGCGGCAGTCCGATCCGCACATCGAAGGTCACGTTGTCGACGCGGCGCAGCCGTTCCAGTCCTTCCTCAGCGAGCTTATCCGCGACCAGGATTCGAAGCATCCGTCAACGCTCCTTGCGACGGGTCGCCGGCATTCATGCGAAGCGGCCGGCGCCCGGTATGATATCCGCCCGGCGCGGCGTGCGGGTAAGCGATCACGAATGGCGAGGGCGCATCAGCAATTTGTCTGCGAGTCATGCGGCGCGGTCCAGCCGCGCTGGATGGGGAAGTGTCCGGACTGCGGCGAGTGGAACTCGCTCGTGGAGCAGGTGGTCGAGAACTCCGCGCCCGACCTGCACCGGCCGGCGCCGCCGATCGAGGATGCCGCGCCGGTCCCGCTGCGCGAGATTCAACTCGACACGACGGCGCGATGGAACACCGGACTGTCGGAGTTCGACCGCGTCCTCGGCGGCGGGATCGTCCCGGGATCGGCGGTGCTGCTCGGCGGCGATCCGGGGATCGGAAAATCGACGCTGCTGCTTCAGGTCGGCCACGCGCTCGCGTCGGCCGGGCGGAGCGTCGTCTATGTCACGAGCGAGGAGTCTCTCGGCCAGACGCGGATGCGCGCGACGCGGCTCCGCGCGGATCAGAGCGACGTCGTCGTCATGGCGCAGGCCAACCTCGACGTGATCATGAACCAGGTTCGCAAGCGGAACCCGGACGTCGTCATCGTCGATTCGATTCAGATGGTCTATCGGCCCGACCTGCCATCGGCGCCCGGGTCGGCGACGCAGCTTCGCGACGCGGGGACGCGGCTGGTCTGGCTGGCCAAGCAGATGGGCTTCGCGCTGCTGCTGGTCGGGCACGTCACCAAGGAGGGCGCGATCGCCGGTCCGAAGATCCTGGAGCACGTCGTCGATTGCGTCGCGTATTTCGAGGGCGATCGCTACCAGACGCATCGCATCGTCCGCGCGGTCAAGAACCGCTACGGCTCGACCGAGGAGCTCGGCATCTTCGAGATGACCGACGCGGGCCTTCAGCCCGTCCGCGATCCGGCGACGCTGTTCCTCGACGGCGCGGCCCCGCGCCGGCAGCCGGGCAGCGCAATCCTCGCCGCGGCCGAGGGCACGCGCGTGCTGCTGGTCGAGGTGCAGGCGCTGTGCGTGCAGAGCGTCTTCGGCGCGGCGAAGCGCAAGACGACCGGCGTCGATGCGGCCCGCGTGGCGATGATCCTTGCGGTTGTCGAGAAGCACGCCCGCGTCGTGCTCGGCGACCAGGACGTTTTCGTGAACATCGTCGGCGGCGTTCGCGTCGCCGAGCCGGCCGCGGACCTCGCCATCGCGCTCGCCGTGGTCGGCGCGATGCAGCGCCGCGCGCTGCCGGCCGGCTGCGCGATCTTCGGCGAGCTGGGTCTCGGCGGCGAGGTACGGGCGGTGAGCCAGTCGCGTCAGCGGATCGCCGAGGCGCAGCGGGTGGGACTGACTCGGATCGTCCTGCCCGCGCGGACGGCGCTCGACTCGGGCAGCGAGTCATCGCTGGTGCGCTGCGGCCATCTGGGCGAGGCGATCGCGCAGCTTCGGGATCTGTGAGATGGCCGATCGTCCGCCCGATCCGCTGGAATCGACCGCCCCATCGGGCGAAGCATCACCCGGTCCGTCGTTCGAGGCGCACACGGGTCGCGAGGAGGCGGCGTCGAAGGTCGCCGTCGTCGTCGCGGCGATGGCGCTGCTCGCCAACTGCGTGCTGACATCCCCGCCGCGATTCGATCCGCGGCCGTGGCCCGAGGGAAGCCTGCTCAAGCCCCTTGTCGAGGCGCTCGGCCTGCACGCGCGGTATCCGACGATGCGCGGCGTCGAGATCCGCGACCTCGTCTTCGCGCTCGGGGCGGCGGCGATTGTCGTCATCGCCGGGCTGGATCTCATCGCTCGCCGGCGACGCCGTTCGCTGGCGTGGTCCGACGCGATCGACCTGGACGAGCTGGCGCGGTCGCCCGTCGCGTGGTGGATGCTCTGGGTGATCGCCGGTGTGCTTTCGAGCGCGTTCGCCGATGCGCCGCGCGTGGCGTTCGGACAGGTCGCGGTGCGGGCGATGTGGACGGCCTGGTGGTTCGGGCTCATCCTGCTGCTGCGACCGCTCCACATCGCGTCGCTGGCGGTCGCGCTGGTCGGTGGGCTGCTGCTCGCGGCGATCCTCGGCCTGTGGTACCAGGCGGTTCGCGCGATCGATCCGGCCGGCCGACTCGGCTATCCGTTCGGCAACGAGGGTTGGATGGCGGCGTGTCTGCTTCCGGCGTTCGTTGTTGCGCTGATCGGTGCGATCGGGCTGGCGATCGGCGGGACCTCGAAGCGCCGGGCGCTGGGACTAGGCGCCGCCGTCGTCGCGGGCGCCCTCGGCCTGGCGCTGCTGCGGACCGGGACGCGCTCTGCGTACGTCGGCATCGTCGTAGCAGCGCTGGCGACCATCGCCATGCTCGGCGATCGGCGAATCCGCACGTTCATGACCGTGGTCGTGCTGCTCGGCGTGCTCGCGGGGCTCTGGGCCGTCGGCCGTCCGGCGATGCTCGAATCGCTGCCGCTCCGCAGCGAGTCGATCCGCAGCCGAATCGAGCACGAGTGGCCGTACGCGTATCGCCTCGTCGGGCAGAAGCCGATCGTTGGGCACGGCGAGGGCGCCTACCCGCTCCGCGTCGGGCCGCTGGCGCGTGCGGAGCAGTTCTCCGAGCCGGCCATCACGGCCATCAACCACCGCGTGTGGCCGACGCACGCCCACAACGAGTATCTCGAGATCGCCGTCGAGACGGGGGGCGTGGGGTGCGTGTCGTTTGTCGCGGCGCTGGTGGTGACGTTTCTGCGGGCGCTGCGCTACGTCGAGAGACCGGCTGCGGCGCATCGCGTGCTCGTCGTGGCGCTCGCGGCGGCGCTGGCAGGCGCCAGCGCCGAGCATTTCTTCGGCGTCGGGATGCGCAATCCGGGTGAGCCGCCGATCTACCTGGCGGTCTGGGCGATGCTCTGGGCCCTCGTGCGTCCGCGCGATGATCCGAACGATGATGCGCTGCGATACATGACGTCCGCGCGGCCGACCCGTGCAGCGTCGATCGGGATCGTCCTCGTCGCGGCCGGGGCGGGACTGGGCTGGCTGGGTGCGATGGACTGGCGCGCGGCGCGGCGACTGTTCGATGCGGAGACGCTGCTGGCGGCCGGTCGTCCCGTCGAGGCGATCGCGCCGGCCGATTTCGCGGTGCGATACAAGCTGGATCCGTTCCGGCAGGTCGTCGCGCAACTCACCGCCGCGCGGGCGCGGAGCGAGACGCTCCTGCGCGGGCTTGCCGATGACCCCGGCCCGCCCGACGACGCGACGCTGCGCGTGGGACACGAAGCGCTCGCGATCCTTGCGAAGCTTAAAGACATCGCGCCGCGATTCCTGATGCTGGCCAGGACCGAGGCCGACGTGTGCCGCGCGCTGGTCGATGCGTATGCGCGGCTCGGTCGTCCGGCCGAAGTACTCAGCTTCCGCCAGCTCGCGCGTGCGGCCTTCGAGCAGGAGTGCCGCGACGAGCCGTTCGACATCGACGCCGTGCGGACGTACCTGCGGATCGCGCCGGACGCGAAAGCGCTGGACTGGATGCAGCTCTTGCGCGGCGTCATGCGCGCCGGATACGTCGATGAGACGTGGCAGCAGTTGCTTCACGGCGTGCGGGCCCGGCCGGAATGGCGCGCGGTGCTGGCCGATCTGCTGCACGTGGCGACGCAGGACGCCGAGCGTCCGCGCGAACGCTGGCGCGATCCGCTGACGCCGGAGACGTTCCGGCTCGCGGCGCGCATGGAGTACGTCGATGGCGCGCCGCACCGCGCGGCCGAGCTGGTCCGCCGTGCCGAAGCGCTCTACGCCGCGGCGAACCGACGGCTTATCGCCGCGCAGAGCGCTGCGTGGTTCGAACTCGCGATCTACCGGCTCGATCTGTCGCCCGATGCGGCGGACGAGGCGCTCGCGGACCTTGATCGCGCCGACGAGCTGCGCGGTGCGGCGACCGATGCGCAGCGCTGGACGGGACCGACGGCGGCGATTCGGCTGTCGTGCCTGCTGGCGCTGGACCGAGAGGGCGATGCGCGTGCGTTCATGGCGAGGGCCGGGGTTCCGGAGGAGCAGGTCGCACTCCGTCTGGGGGAGCGCTACGCGGCGCTCGCGCGACAGTTCGTGGGGCGGCCGGACCGGATCGACGCGGAGCGTGTCGTTGCATGGGCACGTCGGGCGGCGGCGCTAGCGCCGGACGAGTGGATCGTTCAGCTCGCGCTTGGCGAGGCCGCAGCGGCGATCGGAGACGCGAAGGCCGCCGCGGCGGCGTTGGACAGTTTCGTAACTCGGTGTCCTGACAGTGATTATGCACACCGCGAGGTGGCACGGATTCGTGCCCGGTTTCCAACGGCGACCGTCGATCAGCCGTCGCGTTGAAACTGAAACCGACTGCGAGGTCTTGTCGTCTATGGAGTCAGCGGTCTCGGGAGAGTACGCCTGTGGATGGTGCGCGCTTGATTTCGCCGGCCCGACGGGGGTGCGACCGCGCACGACTTGACACTGTGTCGGGTCGTCGGCTACGAAATCCCGCCCCGCGACGGCACGGTCGCGCGGACGTGCGGGCACATCGGGACGGTCGGCGCGGCGTCCGGGGCCCGCAGCCATTTGAATGACAGAGAGTTAGCGCGGAACGGCACCCCGGCGGGATCGACGGCTTCCGACTCGGGCGGCCGGCAAGGACAAGCCCAACATGATCCACGTTCAAAACCTGACCAAAGACTACGGGGATCGTCGGGCCATCGACGGCATTTCGTTTCACATCAGCGAGGGCGAGATCGTCGGGTTCCTCGGTCCGAACGGGGCCGGCAAGACCACGACGATCCGGATTCTCACGTGCTACATGCCGGCGACGAGCGGCACGGCAACGGTCGGAGGGCACGACGTCTTCACGGAGTCGATGGCCGTCCGCCGGATCATCGGTTACCTCCCGGAGAATGTCCCGATCTATCCGCAGATGCGCGTGCGGGAGTACCTGCATTTCCGCGGGAAGCTTCACGGGCTGGATCGCTCCGCGCGGCAGGCGGCGATCCGGCGTGTCGCCGAACTCTGCTGGCTCGGGGACTTCATCGACCGCCCGATCTACCAGTTGAGCAAGGGCATGCGGCAGCGCGTCGGGCTGGCCGATGCCCTGCTGCACGATCCGAAGGTGCTGATCCTCGACGAACCGACGGTCGGTCTCGACCCGACGCAGATCCGCGAGACGCGCAATCTCATCAAGGAGCTTGCGAAGCGCCATACCGTCATGCTCAGCAGCCATATTCTTCCGGAGGTGGAGGCGACGTGCCAGCGGACGATCATCATCGCCGGCGGTCGGATCGCCGCGTCGGGTTCGCCGGATGAGCTGAAGGAGCGCATCCGCGGGGGTTCGCGCCTGATCGTCGAGATGACCGGGCCGGCGCCCGAAGTTACGTCGGCGATCGAATCGATCACGGGCGTCAAGAACGTGCAGGCCACGTCGTCGAACGGCTGGAACCGGCTGATCGTCGAGACAACGCGGGAGCGCGACCCGCGCGAGGATATCTTCCGCGTCGCTGCGAATCGCAACTGGACGCTCCGCGAGTTGCGCCCCGAAGTCGCAAGCCTGGAGGAGTTCTTCATTCAGATCACGGCGCAGCAGGCCACGGGCCAGCGCGCGGCCGGCCGCGGCCGGGAGGTCGCATAGATGCGAAACGTCGTCGCTCTGACTCAGCGCGAACTGGCGGCGAATTTCCTGTCGCCGGTTGCGTACATCGTGGCCCTGGCGTTCCTGGTGGCGTCGGGTCATTTCTTCCTCGCCGACACGCTCGTGCCCGGTCGCGAGGCGTCGCTGCGGCCGATGTTCGACAGCATGGCGCAGATCCTGGTCTTCGCGATCCCGCTGCTGACGATGCGCGTGCTGTCGGAGGAGTTCTCGACCGGGACGATCGAGACGCTCATGACCGCGCCGGTCTCCGACATCGAGGTCGTCACGAGCAAGTTCCTCGGCGTGCTGCTGTTCTATGCCTCCCTGCTGCTGACGACGCTGATCCACGTCGGGCTGCTGATCTACTTCGGCGGCGGCGATTTTCCGGCGATCCTGCTCGCCTACGCCGGCATGCTCCTGCTCGGCGCGCTGTTCGTTGCGGTCGGCGTTTTTTCCAGTTCGGTGACGCGCTACCAGTTGCTGGCCGCGCTGCTCGGCATGGGGATCCTCAGTATTCTGACGTTCGTCGTGGACCAGCTCGGGCGCTGGCGCGGCGGCGCGTGGCGCACGGTCCTGAGCTACGTCAACGTCCTCGGGCAATTCGAGGACTTCAGCAAAGGGTTGTTCGACTCGAGCGCGATCGTCTTCTTCATCACCGGCACGCTGTTCTTCCTGTTCCTGGCCGTCAAGAGTCTGGAGTCTCACCGATGGCGATGAATTCTGCGACGGCGATTGCGAGCTTCAGCGCCCAGCGTCGCATGCAGATCACGACGAACGTCGTGATCGCCGTCGTCGGCGCGCTGCTGCTGACCGTGCTCCTGAACGTGTTGGCGTCGATGCGCTACGTGCGGCGCGACGTGTCAGTGTACGGCGGATACGGCCTGTCCGACCGCACGAAGCAGATCCTGGCGTCCGCGCGCGGACCGATCCAGATATCGATCCTCTATTCGCCGGACGAGTCGTCGAAGGACCCGACGCGGTACATCGATCGACTGCTTGACTACTGCGACGAGCTTCAGCGGGCGTCGCACGATCTGACGGTCGAAAACGTGCAGACGCACGCGGCGCGGGCCAAGCTGGTCGCGCGTCTGACGTCCTCGCTCGGCGCGGAAGCGGACAAGCACAAGGCGGCGATCGCGAACTTTAACAACGTCAGCGCCGAGATCGCCCGCGCCCTGACGCAGCAGATCGACGCGGGGACGCAGCTCCAGGCGGGCGAGGCGTGGCTGAACGACTTCCCGGTCTACGCGGAGATTCTCACCCTGCTCCGCGAGGACAGCGAGAAGCTCAACGGCACCGTGCAGCGCGTGCAGGAGCTGACCGACGCGACGGGCGTGCCGAACTACGCCAGCGCGATTGAGACGATCAAGACGGATCTGGGCGCGATCAAGACGACCTTCAGCGAGGTCGCGGGGCGGATGGGCGAGCTGAGCCGTCTGGCGGACGCGGCGGCCCAGGCCGATGCGCCGCTGCTCCAGCCGCTGCGCGACATCGGTCAGACACTCGCGCCGCTCGTGAAGGACCTGCGCAGCGCCGTCGGCGAGCCCGGCGCGCCGATGCCGGGCGATCTCAAGGATGCGCTGAAGGCGTTTGCCGACCGCGGCGTCAAGGCCGACTCGGAGATTCAGGCCGCGGTCCGCGCGGTGGAGACGCTCGCGCGGCAGCATCGCGTCGTGACCGATCACGTGCTCTGGTCGATCCAGACGTCGATCGGCGGCGGCCTGGCGATCCGGCTGCCGATGACGCGGCTGCTGTCGGAGACGGGCAAGCAGTTCGCCGATCTGCGGCTGCAGATCCTCGGCGTGATCGACAAGAACGATCCGGCCCTGATGCAGAGCGCGGTGAAGAAGCTGCGCGAGTTCGTGCGGCAGATGGACGAGAGCATGAAGACCGCCGGCGACTCGCTGGCCGAGCTCGCGACGCGGCTGACGCGGATCGATCCCGGCTCGAAGGCGATCCTCGACGCCTCGCGCGACAAGTCATTCCTCAAGGCGGGCACGGACGCGATCGAAAAGCTCGTGACCGAGCTGAACGCACTGCCCGAGCTGAAGCTCGGCACCATCGGCGAGGACATCAAGGAGGACAACGTCGTCGTCGTTGAGGCGAGCAACAAGGCGCGGGTGCTGAAGTTCGACGAGATCTGGCCCGTCCGGCAGTTGATCAGCGATCCCGGCGCGGTCGGCGAAGAGCCGCAGCGTGCGTTCAACGGCGACACGGCGATCTCGAGCGCGCTACTGGCGCTGACGAAGGACAAGCCGTTCGCGACGGTGGTGCTGACGCACTTCGAGCAGAAGCAGAACCCGCAGATGCAGCGCTTCATGCGTCCGCCGCCGCCGATCCTGCCGGTCGAGGAGCTCTCGGCGCTGCGCCGGCGACTGGAAGGCGCGAACTTCAAGGTCGTCGAGTGGGACCTGACGAGCGACCAGCCGCCGCCGAAGGCCGAGGAAGGCACGGAGCCGATCTACGTCGTGCTTCCGCCGTCGCCGCCGTCGCCCCCGAGTCCGTTCGGCGGACCGCCGCCCGGCAAGCCGTTCGGCGACGCCGAGCGGAAGCGAATCCGCGACGTGCTCGCCGCCGACGGCCGCGCGATCTTCCTGGCGACCTGGGACGTGCGGCCGATGGGTCCGTTCGGGGGCGGCTTCGCCGCGCCGCCGTACGAGCTGCGCGACATGCTCCGCGATGAGTGGGGCATCACCGTCGAGCCGGAGTACCGCATCACGTGGGTGATCCCGGACAATCGGCAGCCCAACCGCATCGGGGTCAGCGGCGATCGATTCCAGTCGATGCCGGTCAACTACTTCACCGACCACCCGATCGGCAAGCCGTTCCAGACCAGTTCGGTCCGGCTGGTCGATGTCTGCCCCATGAAGATCTCCGATGCGCCGCCCGCCGGCGTCACGGTTCAGAAAGTCCTCGAGGTCCCTCCGACCGAGGAATACATCTCCGCGGACGTCGGCGAGATCATCTCGATCATCAACGCCGTGAATAATCCGGCCATGAGCGGATTCGTCGAGCGTGTCGGCTCGGGTCGACCGCCGTACGTCGTCATGGCCGCGGCGTCGAAGGAGAAGGCCGGCAAGATCGTCGTGTGCAGTTTCGCGAAGAGCCTGATCGACGCGGTCATCGATCGCTCGCTGCTGCGGCAGATGCCCGACGGCCGCCTCGTTCCCGAGCCGCCGCCGCTGTCCAACGCCGATCTGCTGATGAATGCGCTGTACTGGCTGAACGGTCAGGACCAGTGGATCGGCGCGGGGCCACCGAGCGCTCCATCGATTCGTCCGATCGCGTCCGATCACCTGACGCTGCTGCGCGTGGTCACCTACGGCATCTGGCCGGCGCTCGTGTTCGCGCCCGGCCTGTTCATCTGGCTCGCGCGCCGTCGCTGATGGCGTAATCCGGGTCCGTCGGTCACCGCTGTGAATCAAGGTTGATTGCCATGAATCAACGCTCGACCTACCTCATCCTCGTCGCTGTCCTGCTCGCGGCCGTCGCCGTCTGGGCGCTGCGGCCGGCGCCACCCGCCGTGAAGCCCGATGAGCTGCGTCCGGGAGCGCCGCGGCCGCTCATCGATCCGGCCCCGGGCGAGATCACTGCGATGGAGATCGCCCCGCAAGGCCGGCCGGCAATCGCCTTCGCGAAGGCCGACGGGAAGTGGACCATCACCGCGCCGATCCAGGCGCCCGGCTCCGCGGCGACGATCGAGAGCGCCGTGTCGCGGCTGCGCGATCTGAAGTACGTCAGTGAGATTGGCGCGAACGACGCCGATCGGCCCGGAAACGAGCTGACCGGGCTCGACCAGCCGGTCCGCGTCAAGCTCACCGACGCGGCGGGCAAGGCCTACGTGCTGCGCGTCGGCGGCAGCGTCCCGGCCGCGCGCCAGACGTACGTTCAGAAGGAAGAGGGCCCGACGATCTACGTAGTGGATACCGACCTGCGCCGCGAGCTGGAGAAGCCGCTCAACGACTACCGCGATCGGCGCGTCGCCGACCTCGTGACGACCGAGGCCGTCGCGGTCGAGGTCTCGGGCGAGCAGCGGTACCGGCTCAAGCTCGACAAGGACCAGTGGAAATTCGACGAGCCCGCCTCGGGCCGCGCCGACAAGCAGGCAGTCGAGAACCTGCTCCGTGAACTGTCGACGCTCTCGATCACGACCTTCGTCGATGATCAGCCGAAGAACATGGCCATCTACGGCCTTGACCGCCCGTCCGCGACGGTGACCGTGCACTGCGAAAAGAAAGTGCCGAAGCCCGCTCCGGCGACCCAGACCACTCAGCCCGTCGCCCCCGAGATCGAGACGAAGCCGTACACGGTTTCGGTCGTGTTCGGCGCGAAGACGGGCGACAAGCGGTTCGGCCGGATGGCGGAATCGGACCGGCCGTGGGTGTTTCAGGTCCCCGACGCGAGCGTGGCCCGCATCGTGCCGGAGTTGCTGACGCTGCGCGACAAGCGGATCGTCTCGGGCGATGCGACGCGGGCCGATCGCGTGCAGATGTCCGGCGTGGGCGGCGAGTATGCGCTGGTCCGCAAGGGCGCCGCGTGGGAGATTTCCAGCCCAGCGCTGGCGAAGCTCGGATCCAATGTGGCGGAGCTTGCGGCCGTCGATGACCTGTTGAAGGCCGTCCGGGACCTGAAGGCGACCGGCTTCGAGTCATCGGACGATCCGCTGCGGGACTTCGGCTTCTCGCCGCCGCGGGCGCGGATCAGCGTCACCGTCGACGGTGCGAAGACGGAGCTGGTCGTCGGCAAGGAGACGCCGAGCGCGACCGGGACGTACGTGCGCAACGAGGGCGAGGGATTCGTCGCAGTCGTGAAGAAGGAGGACCTCGCGGCGCTGTTGGTGGGGCCGCTCAACTTCGCCAACCGGGACATGCTGCGGTTCGATCGCGGCCGCGCGTCGGTCGTCGAGCTGCAGCGGGACTCCGGCCGCGTGAAACTGACGTCCGCGGCCGGTCAGTGGACGTGCGCCGAGCCGCTGAAGCGGAGCGCGGACGCGTCGGCGATCGGCAACCTGCTGACCGATCTCTGCACGCTCCGCGCGCGGCGCATCGTCGGATCGGCCGATCAGCTCGCGGAGTTCGGACTCGATCGCGCCGCGGTTGTCGCGTCGATCACCGTTGATCCACCGCCGCCGCCGCCCAAGCCGGCGCCGACCACGCAGCCCACGACCGCGCCGGCGACGCAGCCGGTGGTCGAGGAGCCGCCGCCTCCGACCGGAAAGCCCGAGCACTACGCGATCCGCGCAGCGCGGAAGGATGACAAGGTTTACGTGCACGTCGAGGGATCGCAGACGATCGGCGAAGTCGATGCGCGGGTCTTCGACAACCTGAGCGCCGAACTGCTGGACCGGCGCGTCGTGCCGATGGAACAAACGCAGGTGACGGCGCTGTCGCTCACACGCGGCTCCGGCGCGCCGTTCACCTTTGAGAAATCCGGCGAGCAATGGAAGCTGGTCGGAGAAACGACCTTCCCGTGCGATGCGTCGAAGATCAACGAGGTGGTCGGCGCGATGTGCGCGCTGCGGCTGGATCGCTTCGTGCATTATCAACCGACGGACCTGAAGCGATTCGGTCTCGACCAGCCTGTGCTGCGCGTGAAGGTCCGCGGCGAAAGCGGCGAGCACGAGCTGCTGATCGCCGCCGCTGGACCGCCGGAGGATTCGACCGGCAAGCGCTACGCCGCCCTGGCCGGCAGCGGCTCCGTATTCCTGATCTCGAAGGACGACGCCGCGAAGTTCGATCAGGAGATTCAGGCGTTTCAGCGTCCGTCCTGATCCGCCGGTCGCCGCGTCGATGCGCCGCGGGGTGGCCGATGCCGCGTCGTTACCGAAGCCGTCGCCGCGATCGTCGCCGAGCCGCACCGCCGGCGCCGAGTTCACCGGGCGAGCTTCAGGCCGTCGAGCACGTGACGATCGACGTCCGGCGAGGACTGACGAACGAGCTGGTCGAGTTCTACGGGACCCTGCTCGGGATGCGGCGGCTCGACGATGGTCGCGACCCGGAGCGGCTCTCGTTCGGGCGCCCGAGACTGCGGCTCGATCTGTGTGCGTGCGATGCGCCGCAGGTTCACCCTCACTATCGGCGGTGCGTACTGGCGGTCGATGATCTTGAGCAGGCCGAGGTGCGTTTTCGTCGGGCCGGACGTGCGGTGCAGCGCGTGAACGGACTGAGTCGCACCGAGACGCGGTTGTACGTCAACGATCCGTCGGGTCATGTGCTGGAGCTGAAGCAGGACTACCTGCGGCTCTGAGCCGGCGGCCGTCCGCGGGAGGGCGGTCGGCAGACTATGATCTCGGTGCGATCGCGCGAAGCCCGCTCGGGGCATGACTGAGCGCGGCGCATCGCGATGATGAATGGCCTGGTTTATGAGGAGTTGATCGCATCATGCTCTACTTTGATCCCGTCTACTTCGTGTTCGTCGCGCCGGCGATCCTCCTGGCGCTTTGGGCGCAGTTCCGCGTCAAGTCCACCTACGCCGAGGCGGACCGGTACACGACGCGCCGCGGCCTGACCGGCGCGGAGGCCGCGCGGCGGATCCTCGCGGCGAACGGGCTGGATCATGTCGGTGTGGACATGGCCGAAGGCGTCCTGAGCGACCATTACGATCCGGCGAACGAGGTCGTGCATCTCAGCCAGGGCGTCTATCACGGGCGTTCGCTGGCGGCGGTCGGCATTGCGGCGCACGAAGTCGGCCACGCGTTGCAGAAGGCGCAGGGCTACGCCGCGCTGAAGCTGCGGACGGGTCTGGTACCGCTTGCGGCGACCGGCAGCCGGCTGTCGGTGCTGTTCATCACGCTCGGGATCATCGGCATGTACGCGTTCGGAGCGCTGGGCGTGTACGTGCTCTACATCGGGATCGCGCTTTTCGCCACCGTGGTCGTTTTTCAGGTCGTCAACCTGCCGGTCGAATTCGATGCCAGCCGTCGCGCCCGGGCCGTGCTGGTCGATTGCGGCATCGTCAGCGAGCAGGAACTGGAGCCGGTCGCCCGCGTGCTCAACGCGGCGGCGCTCACGTACGTCGCGGCAACGCTGACGGCCGTCATGCAGCTTGTGTACTACCTTTATCGCTCCGGCCTGCTCGGTGGTCGCCGGGATTGAGCGAAACACATTGAGAGGGTTCGTTCGAGCGAACCGCCGGCGTGTGGATGTCCGGCCGCCGGCTTACGTCTCGGCCCGCTTGATCGCCGCGGTCTTTTTCGCACCGGAGCGGCCGACCATCCAGCCGATCAGCCACGCGATGCCGACCAAACCAAGCAATCCCCCGGCGAAGATGTAAAGGTTCATCCCCGCGTCGACCACGCTCAGCAGGTCGGGCCAGATGCCCTGCACCTGGCTGATGGCGGCCAGGGCCGTCACGAGCAACGTGAGCGTCGCCACGAACGCCACGCCCGTGAACGCCGGCGCGGAAGGATCAGCCACCAGCGACTCCGCTCCGGCCATGGCCATCGCCGGCTCGGCGTCGACCTCTTCGGCCGTCTGCACCGAACTGGAGTCGTAGTACGATTCGGTCCCGGTCTCGACGGCCTCGGCCTCGAGCGTTCCGGTGTCGCTCTCGATCGTCTCGGCCTGCGTCTCGGTCTCCGATGCCTCGGACGGTGAGATGACGTCGAGGAGTTCGGCGCCGAGGCTCGTATCGTCACTCTCGCGCGTCAGGTCGAGCAGGCCGCTACCGCTGCCGATCGACTCGAGCGCCATCTCCTGATCGGCCGGCGCGGTGATGTGCGTCTTGGCCATCGGATCGGATTCAATCTGGAGGTCGGCGTCGTCGAAGACCTGGATGCCGAGGTTGCCGATGGCGGTGTCGCCCTTGCTCTTGCGCGGTTCGTCGATGGCCTCGTCGAGTGCGATGACGTCGGACGCGGACAGTCCGGTGTCGCGGGCTGCCTCGTCCAGCGCCGCGAGGTCGATGCCGCTCGAATCGGCCAGTGCGATGTCGGACGGTTCTTCAACTGGCGCGGCGCCCTTCGCGGCCGGTGGTGCGGGCTTTGGCGGGGCCTTCGCGGGCGTCGCGGGCTTCTTCGCCGGCGGTGCGGACTCGGTCAGTTCGACGACCGGCGACGGGCCGATGTCGAGGTCGATGCCGGAGCCATCCAGTCCGAGCAGGTCGATGTCGGACGTGGGATCGGAGAGCGAGAGATCGGCCGGAGCGGCCTCGCCCGTCTTGTCGGCGTCGAGGTCGAGGTCGACGATGGAACTGCCTTCGTTGGCGACGATGCGTTCGACGTCCTCGATGCGGAAGACCGTCTCGCCGTCCTGCTCCTCGGCGCGCAGGCGGCCTTCGGAGACCAGTCGATCGACGTCGGCCGGGCCCATGCCCAGCACGTCCGCGGCTTCGTCCTTGGTGTAGAAGTCTTTGGCCATGGTCGGCACTCCGCAATGCGTCCCTGCCTACGGTCGCGGTGGTCGCGCGCCCGCGGGCGGCTCTTTCCCGGCGTCATCGCCCGGAGCGGCCGTGGCCGCGTCCGAATCGTCGGCGGCGCCGAGCTCCGCGGCGCGGGCCTTGGCTTCGCGCTGACGCTTGATCAGTTGTTCGATGATGGCCGGCGACGTTTCCTCGTCGCCGTTGTAGTTTTCGAGGTAACGGTCGTACGCGAACGATCGCGCGGCGACGAGCTTCAGCCGGCGCTTGAGCGGCACGTACTCGTAGACCCAGACCGTTCCCGCGTCGACGTCCATCATGAACAGGCCGTAGGTGTTCTTGTCGAGCTGTCCGGTGAAGGCGTGAAGCCCGCGCGAGCCGACGAGGGTGTTCTGCGCGAAGGCCGCGTTGTCGGGGATCGGTCCGCCACCGCGCACGACGAGGACGGTGGCGATGACGCTCAGCGCCGTGGCGATGATCCAGTTGGCCGTTTGTCGCGGCATTACGTACACGATCCGTTCGGTCTCGGCGCGTGCGCCTTCGTGCGTCATGGCGGGCCCTCGCAAGTCCCCAGGAACGTCGTCTGGTCGCCCCACCGACCGGCAGGCGGGTCGATGGTGCCGCCGGCATGCTCCAACCCCGGTAGATTATAGGAAATCACGCCGACGTGACAAGCGGCCGCCGCCGGACCGCCAACTCGCCCCGCCACGCTATACTGGCCGGCGAAATGCAGAGAGCGTGGCTGGACTGGCATCGGAATCACTCGCGTCCGATCTCGACGGCGGCCCGGCCGATCGAACTGCCGGTCGATCGCGACCGGCTTCGTCGCGCGGTCCTTCGTGCGCCGGGTGGATTCGCGCTGGAATCGCTCGGTCACGGGTCGACGGACAATCGCTTTAGTTTCTTCGGCCATACGCCGGTCAGGGTCGTCCAGAACCTGCCGCACCCGCCGGATCGCATCGAGGACGCGTTTTCGACGCTGGCCGGGCTGGTGCGGCCGGCCCGACGGTTCGAGCCTTGTCCGGACGTACCTTTTATCGGCGGTTGGGTTGGATTTCTGGCCTACGAGGCGGGCGGGGTGCTGGAACTGCGGGCCCGTCCGAGCCGGCTGCTCGACCGGTTTCCGCTGTCGTCGTGGGGACTGTACGACGGTCTGATCGTCCGGGACGCGGAGGCGGATCGCTGGTGGGCCGTCGCGGCGGAGGTGAAAGGCGTCGAGCGTTCGCCTGCCGCTCGCTGCGACGAGCTGGTGGCGTTCGCGAAGGCGGCAATGGAAAGTCGAGGAAGCGGCGTTCCGTCGCGCCGCGTTCGATCTGCCGCGCCCGAGTGGCGATCCGACTTCAGCCGCGCGGAATTCATGGCGCGCGTCCGCGCCGCGCTGGAGTACATCGCGGCCGGAGACATCTTCCAGGTCAATCTCGCGCAACGATTCAGCGCCGCGCCGGCGTCGGATCCGGTCGCCGTCTATGAGCGGTTGTGCCGCGCGAATCCGGCGAGCTTCGCCGCGTTTGTGCCGTGCGGCGAAGGTCGGCACGTCATCTCGTCATCGCCCGAGTTGCTGCTGGATCTGCGCGAGGGCCTGGTTCGCACGCGGCCGATCAAGGGCACGCGGGCGCGGAGCGGCGATCCGCGTCTTGATGCGGCGGCGTGGGCCGAGCTGTCGGCGAGCGCGAAGGACGCGGCCGAGCTGGCGATGATCGTCGATCTTGAGCGGAACGATCTCGGGCGGGTCTGTCGATACGGGTCCGTCCGCGTCGAGGACGCCGGTTCGATTGAGGCATTGCCGACGGTCTTTCATCGCGTCGCGGCGGTCCGCGGCGAGTTGCGCGATGGTTGCGACGTTGTCGATCTGCTCCGGGCGGTCTTTCCGGGCGGCTCGGTGACCGGTGCGCCGAAGGTCCGCGCGATGCAGATCATCGACGAGTTGGAGCGCTCGCCGCGCGGCCCGTACTGCGGCGCGCTCGGCTACATCGGACTGGATGGATCGGCGATGCTGAACCTGCCGATCCGCACGCTGGTCAGTGGACCGGCGGGACTGCACGCCTCGGTCGGCGCGGGGATCGTCGCGGACTCCGATCCGCAGCGGGAGTACGAGGAAACGCTGGCCAAGGCAGCGGCGATGCTCGCGGTGCTGAATGATGCGAACGGTGGCGAGACGATGCCGTTCTGCGACCGCGAAGCGGACGCAACTCGGGAGGAGGTCGGCGCCCCGTGAGCCGCATCGAGCACGTCTATGTCAACGGCGAGATCGTGGCGGCGGACGATGCGCGGCTGAGCGCGTTTGACGGGGGCATCTCGCACGGCGCCGGGCTTTTCACCACGTTGCGGACTTATCACGGCAAGCCGTTTCGCCTGCCAGCGCATCTGGCGCGGATGCGCCGATCGGCCGAGCGGCTCGCGTTGCCGATGCCGTCAGAGGATGGCGAGATCGACGACGCCGTTCGGCGGTTGCTCCGCGCGAGCGGGCTGGGCGATGCGCGGCTGCGGATCACGATCACGCCGGGCAGCGTTCGCGCCGCCGCGGGCGACTCGCCCTCGCCGACAGTGCTGATCACCGCGCAGCAGGCGGAGTCGTATCCGCCGGAGTTCTACCGGCGCGGCATGACAGTCTGCGTCAGTTCGTTCAAGCAACACAAGGACGATCCGACCGTCGGGCACAAAACGGTCTCGTACTTCAGCCGCCTGCTCGCACTGCGCGAGGCGCATCGCAAGCACTGCGGAGAAGCGATCTGGTTTACCACCGACAACCACCTGGCGGAGGGGTCGATCAGCAACATCTTTGTCGTCCGAGACGAGACGGTCCTGACGCCGCCGGTCGATACGCCCCTGCTGCCCGGCATCGCACGCGCCGTCGTGCTCGAGGTCTGCGCCGCGTTGCGAATCACGGCGCTCGAACAACCGCTGACGATCAACCACCTGCTCGAGGCCGACCAGGTTTTCCTCACCAACAGCATCATGGAGGTCATGCCGGTCTGCCGCATCGAACGTCATGCCGTCGGCGACGAAAAGGTCGGCGACGTCACGCGGCGGCTGCACGAAGGCTATCGAGACGTCGTGTGGAAGGAGTGTCCGCCCGATGCCTAGGAAGCCGGCCGCGGCCAAGCGCGCGATGTGCGTCCGAGACCTCGTCACGGCCATCGAGTCGATCGCCCCGACGCGGCTCGCGGCCGAGTGGGATAACGTCGGGCTGCTTGCGGGCGATCCGGGCTGGCGGCTCCGCAGCGCCCTGCTGACGATCGATTTGACGCCCGATGCTCTCGACGAGGCGGTTGGGCGACGGGTCGGCGCGATCGTCAGTTATCACCCGCCGATCTTCCGTGCGATCAAGTCGCTGCGCGTCGGGCGCGACTCAACCGAGGGACTCGCGGCTGAGGTGCTGTCCCGGCGGATCGCCGTCTATTCGCCGCACACGGCGCTGGACGCCGCCGACGGCGGCATGAACGACACGATCGCCGCAATGTGCGGCGCAAAGCGGACGCGGCCTTTCACGTTTGCGCCGGCGTTGGCCGAGCCGGAGTGCAAGGTGGTCGTCTTCGTGCCCGCGAACGCGGTCGATCGCGTCGCCGGGGCAATCTTCGAGAACGGCGCCGGCCGAATCGGCGACTACACGCATTGCAGCTTCCGCAGTCCGGGCCAGGGCACGTTTTTCGGTACCGAGTCGACCGATCCGGCGGTAGGCCGCCGGGGCCGATTGGAGCGCGTAGACGAAATCCGGCTGGAGGCGGTCGCGCCGCGCTCGCGCATGTCTGCGATCGTCACGGCGATCCGCGCCGCGCATCCGTACGAAGTGCCGGCGATCGATCTGTTCCCGCTGGAGGCGATTCCCTCGCGGGAGACTGGTCAGGGGCGACTCGGCGCCCTGCCGCGGGCCATACGCGCCGGCGATCTGGCACGGCGCCTGAAGCGCGCAACGCGCGCCGCAAACGTGCTGATTGTCGGCGGGCCGAAGACGCAGGTCGAGCGCGTGCTTGTGTGCGTCGGTTCCGCCGGATCGCTCCCGTTCGAGATGGACGGCGAAACGTGCCGCGCGGGCGACGCGGTCGTCACGGGTGAGATCCGGCATCATGATGCGCGGCGGTACGAGCGCGCCGGCGTCGTCGCGATCGCACTGGGGCACTGGGCCAGCGAGCGGCCGGGTCTGGAGGCTTTTGCGCGGCGGCTGTCGAAGTTGCTGCCGGGCGTTTCGCTGCAACTGTCCCGCCGCGACGCGGATCCGTTCCGCGCGGCGTGAGGATCGATCGTGCGAAGCTGTATTCCGATCGCAGACATCTTGTTGTTGGGAACGTCGGTGCTGCTCCTCTCCGCGGCGTGTGAGATGTCGCGCACGTCCGATCGCACAGTGACCGATGCGTGGCAGCGCAACGATGCGCGGTTCGCAGCGACGCAGACGGCCGAAGCGCCGGCCCAGGCTTCGCCAACGACCCGACCGTCCGCGGACGGCGAGGAACAACCGGCCATCGCGCAAGCGACCAAGCCGGTCCCGCCTCCACCGCCCATCGAACCAATTGCGTTCGTTAATGGCTACCCGATCGAGCGCCGCGCGGTCCTTGACACGCTCATCCGCGGCTACGGCCTGAATGTGCTGCAACAGCACATCCTGCTGGAGGTCGCGCGCCAGGCCGCGAAGCGAAAGGGAATCCACGTTTCGAGGGCCGACATCGAGCACGAGTACGACGAGACGATCCGCTCCGCGCACCTCAATGGAAACGGGCCGGAGACGCTGACGTCCGTCCGGCGGGCGGAACTGATCGAGCTTTGGCTCAAGCGGACGGGCGTGTCGCGCGAGGAACTTGATCTCGCCATGACGCGGCAGGCCTATCTGCGGCGACTGGCCGATGCGCGGGTCGGCGTCGACGAGGACGACTTGCGGGCGGAGTTCCAGCGGCAATACGGGGAGAAGGTCGAGATTCGCCATATCCAGCTCCGCGCACCGCGCGACTACGACACGCTGCGGCCGAAGATCGAGTCGGGGGCCGATTTCGCGGGGCTGGCGGCGCTCTACAGCCAGAATCGCGTAACCGCGCCGGAGGGCGGACTCCTCCCGCCGTTCAGCGCGAACGACGAGCGCTTTCCGGCCACGCTCCGCGAGGCGGCGTTCAAGCTCGAGCCGGGGCAGGTCAGCGTGCCGATCCACTACGACGGCGAGTACCACGTACTGAAGCTCGAGCGGCGGGTTCCGGCGCAGGCGGCTCGGTTCGACGACGTGCGCGAGTCGCTGGCGGCCGCCGTCCGCGCGCGGAAGGTGGCTGAGGCGATGGACCGTCTTTCGATCGAGTTGTTGCAGCAGGCGCGGCTCCGGATCGAGGACCCCGAGTTGCGAAAGCGCTACGAGTCGGAGCGCGCGGCCGGTCGCCTGAACGGACCGCCGCTCCAGACGTCTCCGTAGTAGCGGCGCAAGCGTCGCGGCCGTTGCCCGCAGCTGGTGATCACCATACGATGCGGAAACGTCGGACGGCATCGCGGCCGATCCGGCGATCGCCGAATCCGGACGCGAGGTCGCATGAATCCGCTCGTTCAGGCGCTGCTGCTCGTCGGTTTCTGGGGGTGGTTTCTGGTACAGGCGGATCGCCGCTGGCGGCTGATGCGCGTCGGGGCGGCGGAGGTCCGCTGGGACCGCATCGGCGAGCGGCTGCGGCGGACGTACGAGTACGCGTTCGCCCAGAAGCGGATGCGGCGCTACTGGTGGGCCGGAATCGCGCATCAGTTCATCTTCGTCGGATTCGTCGTCCTCCTGCTCCGCACGCTGATCCTCTGGGGCCGCGGCTTTCGCGAGACGTTTGACCTGCCGCTGCTGGCGATCGACCAGCCGCTCGGCATGGCCTACTCCGTGCTGAAGGACGTTTTCGTCGTGCTCGTGATCCTCGGCACGCTGGTTTTTTTCTATTACCGGTTGATCGCGCGGCCGTGGCGGATGTCGCGCGGGTTCGAGGGCATCCTGATCCTGCTGATCATCTCCACGATGATGGCGGCGGACCTCGTCTATGACGGCGCGGAGATCGTACGACGGACCCGCGCGGAGGGCGCGTCGGTCCAATTCCACGCCGTCGAGCCGGCCGGCTCGATCGTCGCCTTCGCGTTCACCGGCCTGTCGGATTCAGCCGTCGGCGTACTTCGCCACGCCGGGTTCTGGACGCACGGCACGCTCGTGCTGCTGTTTCTCAACCTGTTGCCGATCAGCAAGCACTTCCACGTCATCACGGCGATTCCTAACGTATTCTTCTCCGATCTGACGCCCCGCGGGCGATTGCGCCCGATCGCCGACATGGAAGGAAAGATCGAGCGCGGGGAGACGCTGGGCATCCAGCGCGTCGAGCAGTTCTCGTGGAAGGCGATCCTCGATCTGTACACCTGCACCGAGTGCGGGCGATGCAGCGACGTGTGTCCGGCGACGAGCACCGGCAAGCGACTGTCGCCGAAACACCTCACGCTCGATCTGCGCGATCACCTCTACCGCCGTCAGCGGGAGTTTCTCGCCACCGACGGCCCGCGCCAGCAGATCGACCTCGTCGGAAACGTGCTCGAGCCGGAGGTCGTCTGGGCTTGCACGACCTGCCGCGCGTGCGAGACCGAATGCCCGGTGTTCATCACCTACGTCGACAAGATTGTGGACCTGCGGCGCCATCTGGTCATGGAGAAGTCCGAGTTTCCGCCCGAGCTTCAGAACGCCTTCCGCGGCATGGAATCGAACGGGAACCCGTGGAGTTTTCCTGCGTCGGACCGCGCGGCGTGGGCCGCGGGGTTGGACATCCCCACGATCGATCAGAACCCGGGGGCGGAGATCCTGTTCTGGGTCGGCTGCTCGGCGAGTTTTGATGACCGCGCGCGAAAGATCGCGAGGGCGACCGCGCAGCTGCTGAAGGCGGCCGGCGTGAATTTCGCCATTCTCGGTCCGGCCGAGACGTGCACGGGCGATCCGGCGCGCCGCGCGGGCAACGAATTCCTGTTCCAGATGCTGGCGCAGGCGAACGTCGAGACGCTGAACGCGGCAGGCGTCCGGCGGATCGTGACGAGCTGTCCGCACTGCTTCAACACGCTGCGCAACGAGTACCCGGACTTCGGCGGGAACTACGAGGTGATCCATCACTCCGAGCTGCTTTCGCAACTCGTCCGCGAGGGGCGGCTGACGCCGAAAAAGCGGATCGATCAGCGCGTCGCGTTTCACGACTCGTGCTATCTCGGCCGCTACAACGACGTGTACGACCCGCCGCGCGAGGTGCTGCGCGCGATTCCGGGCTTGGTCGTGCTCGAACCGGCGCAAGCGCTCGACCGGGGCATGTGCTGCGGCGCGGGCGGGGCGCAGATGTTCAAGGAGGAGGAGCACGGCAATCGGAGGCGGCCCGTCGATCAGCGAGTCAACCTCGCGCGCACCGAGCAATTGCTTGACACGCGGCCGGACCGCGTCGCCTCGGCGTGTCCGTTCTGTCAGCGGATGCTCATCGACGGACTGGCGGCGAAAGGCCGCGAGTCGGTCGCGCAACAGGACATCGCCGAGTTGCTCTTGGAGTCGGTCAGCACGGCGGACTGAGCACTGCCTCGCCGCGGATGTTCGCGCGGCGGTTCACGTGGATCGAAGCGCCGCCCGCCGCGCCTCCGAAGCCCGCGTCAAAGCCGGCCCCATCGGCCGCGCTGCGCCGTCCGCATCCGGCATCGCCACCGGCGAAGCGCGCCGCGTCGCCGCCGAAACGAGCGACGCCGCTACCCGCACCATCGCCGGAGCGCCGCGTGTCGCCCGGTTTTCCGCGCCGAAGCCTCGGCGGATTCTTCAAATCGGGCGGTTTGCCTCCCGGGAATCAGAACTGAGGCTCGGTCCCGGGGGCGGGGGCGGTCACGCGACCGGCTTGAACTGCTCGAACGATTGCTGGCAGACGTTGCAGTAGTGGATCGCGCGGCAGAGCGTGGGGCCGAAGATTGATTCGAGCCGGGTCTCCCGCGATCCGCACAGCGGGCAGGGCACGCGGTGGAAGTTTGACTCGAACGGGGCATCGGTCGCGCCTCGACTCGGCGGGGCGAGGCCGAAATCCTTCAGCTTCCGCAGGCCCTCATCGCTGATGCGTTCGGTCGTCCAGGGCGGGTCGTACGTCACGCGCACGTCGACGTTGGCGCAGCCGGTCTGCATCACGGCGAGGCGAATCTGGTTCTGGAGCAGTTCCAGCGCCGGGCATCCGACGAACGTCGGCAGCATCCGCACGACGATGCGATCCTCTTCGCGGCGAATGCTCTCGATCAGGCCCAGCTCGACGACCGAGATGACCGGGATCTCCGGGTCCTTCACCTGTTGAAGCGCTTCCCAGACGGGTCGAAGGTCGTCGCGTGCGTCGGTCGCGGACATGCGTCGTTCCTTACCACTGCGCGCCGGGATCGAGTCGAAACACCTTCTGCATCGCGGCGATCAGCTCCGCCAGCGACGGCGGGTGACGTCCGACGCGGCCACCGAACAGCGGCTCGACGCCCTCCGGCGCGACCAGCGACGCGTCCGTCAGCAGCGGCTCGACCCTCGCGCGCCACTCCTGCGCGAGCGTCGGCTCCGACGGCTGAATCCGCTCGTTCGCCAGCGTCCGGTCCCAGCGCGTCGGCTCGAACAACCCGAGGGCGTGCGGCCAGAGCAGGTCGAGCGCGGTCTGCACCCGTCGGTGACTCTCGTCGGTCGCGTCGCCCAGACGGTGGAGCCACGTCTTGCCGTGCAGCAGGTGGTACTTCTCTTCGGTGCGCAGCTTCCGGGCGAGCGACGCCAGCGGTTCGTACGCGCTGTCGCACAGCGCCTCGAGTCGAACGGTTTCCGCCGTGTCGTAGAGGAACTGCCGCACGATCGACACGGACCAATCGCCCTTCGGAATTGAGACGAGCGAGGCGCAGCGGAAGTCCTGCGGCTCTCGCAGGAACGCCATCGTGTCGGGGTCGGGATAGCCGAGTTCGTGCAGCAGACGATAGTACGCCAGCGCGTGGCCGATCTCGTCCTGCGCCATCGAGGAGAACGCGATGTCGGCCTCGAGTATCGGCGCCAGACCGGTCCATTCCGAGTTGCGGTGGCCGATCACGAGCTCATCGTCGGCCAGCCGCACGAGCAGGTCCGCGACGGCGGTCTGCCAGTCGTCGGCGAGCTTCGGTTGGAAAAGCGCGCGGCTCATCTACAGCTCCTGCGGATCCCCGATCGCGCGGGCCCGCTTGGTCGTCTCGTATCCGAACGGCTCGCGGTAGCTCTTGTCGGTCGTGTGCTGGAACAGATCGGCGTCTTCGTAGGACGTCGCGCTGATCGCCTCCTGCGGCACGACCCACATGTTGACGCACGCCTGACGTCGGCCGAACTGCTCCTTGGCCATGAGCAGGGCGGTCTCCGGGTCCGGGGCGTGAACCGATCCGACGTGAACGTGCGGCTCGCCGCGGGCCTGTTGGTGAAAGACCTCGTAGACTCGCCACTGTGTGTCGGTCATCGGCTCCGCTCCGATCGCCCCCGGCGCATGGCGCTCAGTTCACCCTGACGGCGCCGGACATCGGCACGGTCCGGCCAGACGCGGCGGCGGCGAGGGCCTCCCGGACCCAGCGGCCTTCCTCGTGCGCCATGCGGCGCGCCTGCAATCGCAGGGCGCTGGCCGGCCCGTTGCCGTTCACAACGGACTTGAATTCCTCCCAGTCCGGCTCGGTGTAGCGCCACTCTTTCGTCTGCTCATCGTAGCGCAGCTCGGGGTCGGGCACGGTCAGCCCGAGATTGAAGATCTTCGGCAGGTACTTCTTCAGGAAGTACTGCCGCTGCTGGTCGTTCGTCTTGAGCTTGATCCGCCAGCGCATCAGGAGCTGTGTGTGCTTCGATTCCTTGTCGGACGGGCCGTGGAACATCATAATCGGCGTCCACCAGCGATTCAGCGCATCCTGCAACATCGCTCGCTGCAGCTTGCTGCCCGTCGCGAGCGTGATGCACATGTCGTAGCCGTGCGTCAGGTGAAACGCCTCTTCGTAGCAGATACGCTTCAGCGCCCGGGCGTACGGGCCGTACGAACCTTCGGCCATCATGGTCTGGTTGACGATCGCGGCCGCGTCGATCAGCCAGGCGATGACGGCGACGTCGGCCCAGGTCTGCGCGTGATAATGGAAGACGTTCGAGAATTTCGCCTTGCCGCTGAGCAGTTCCTCGATCATCTCCTCGCGCGATTTGCCGAGCGTCTCGCACGCGCGGTACAGCAGTTGCGCGTGACCGACCTCGTCCTGCACCTTGGCACAGAGCGCCAGCTTCCGCTTGAACGTCGGTGCGTGCGGAATCCAGCCGCCTTCCGGCAGCGCGCCGCAGATCTCGCTGTTCGCGTGCACGTGAATCAGGCGGATGAGCTGATGCCGGTAGTCGTTCGGCATCCAGTCGCCCGGCTCGACGCGATCACCCCGCGCCAGGCGCGCCTCGAACGCGGCCAGATGCTGTTCGTACCCGGGATCGCCCGGTCGGTCGTTGCGCGGCTGGTTGAATTGCACCATGCATCGAACTCCTGTCCGCTACGTCGTCCGCCGACGCAGTCCGTCGAAGATGAAGTCGGCCAGCAGGCGCGCCACCGCCTCGGAACTCATCCGGCCGCCCGGCCGGTACCAAAGATAGAGGTAGTTCAGCGTCGAGAGGATGAAGAGCGTGGCGTACGCCTCATCGACCGGCGAGAGGAAACCCTCGCGGATCCCCTGCCGCACGAGCGAGCGGAACCGGCTCTCGTATTCATCGCGGCGCTCTGCGATCTGCGATTGTCGGTCCGGCGGAAGGTGCCGCCACTCCGTCGTGTAGACCGCGGCCGCGTCGAGGTCGGCGGTGATCACGCCGACGTGTGTCGTGATGGCGTCGCGGAGCTTGTGGAGGATGTCGAGATCGGAGTTCAGCACCGGCGACAGGGCCTCGAAGAAGCGATCGGCGGAGCGGTTGACGATCTCCCAGAGCAGATCGTCCTTGCTGTCGACGTGGGCATAGAGACTCCCGCCCTGGAGTCCGACCGCGTCGGCGATCTCGCGGACGCTGGTGGCGTGAAAGCCGCGTTCGCGAAACAGGTGCGCGGCGACCTGCATGATCTGATCGCGTCGGTCGGTCGTGGCTGTCGTCATCGGCGCACCTAACAAGCGTTTGTTAGAGATTATGTAATCCGATCGCATTCGCTTCAAGTGGCCATCCGACGGAATCCCGTGGCCACTGCGCGGAACTCCTGCCGCCGCCGGTGGATCGACGCTCGGCGTCCACCGGGATAACATGCCCGGCCGGTCCTGCCGAGATGGAGGATTTCACATGATCGCGACAGGCGCAATCTCCACCTGCAAGCTGCTAATCGGGGGCGAATGGGTCGAGTCGGGCTCAAGTCGCTTCGGTCTGATTCACAATCCCTCGCTCGGCGAGGTCATCGCGCGGGTGCCGTTCTGCGATTCCAGCGAGGTGGACCGGGCCGTGCGTGCGGCGCACGCCGCGTTTGCGGCGTGGCGCGAGACGCCGGTCGTCGAGCGCGCCCGGATCATGTTCCGCTACAAGCAGTTGCTGGAGGAGAACCTGGAGGACGTCGCGCGGCTGATCACGCGCGAGCACGGCAAGACGCTGGAGGAGTCGCGGGCCTCGATGCGACGCGGCATCGAGGTCGTCGAGTTCGCGTGCGGCATCCCGAACATGATTCAGGGCCGCACGCTTCAGAACCTCGCCGCAGACGTGGACTGCGAGACCTATCTCCATCCGGTCGGCGTGTGCGTCGGCATCACGCCGTTCAACTTCCCCGCCATGGTGCCGATGTGGATGTTTCCGATCGCCGTCACCTGCGGAAATACCTTCATCCTCAAGCCCTCCGAGCGCGTGCCGCTGTCGGCCATCCGCATCGTCGAACTACTGCTCGAGGCCGGACTTCCGAAGGGCGTGATCTCGATCGTGCACGGCGATCGCGAATGCGTCGATGCCCTGCTCACGCACCCGCTTGTCCGCGCGATCTCCTTCGTCGGCTCCACGCGCGTCGCGCATCACATCTACACGACCGGCACGGCCCACGGGAAGCGTGTGCAGGCCAACGGTGGCGCTAAGAACCACCTGATCATCATGCCCGACGCGGACATCGAGAAGACCGTCGCCGCCGTGCAATCGTCGGCGTTCGGCTGCGCCGGCGAGCGCTGCATGGCCGGGAGCCTGGCGCTTCCGGTGGGCGCGGCGGCCGAGCCACTGGTGCGCGGGCTGGTTGATTCGGCGAACCGCATGAAGGTCGGACGGACCGACACGGACGCCGCGGTCGACATGGGCCCGCTGATCACGAAGGAGCACCTCGAGCGCGTATCGCTGTGCATCGAGAAGGGCCGGCAGGAAGGCGCGACGCTCGCCCGTGACGGCCGCGGCGTGCGCGTCCCCGATGCGCCGCAGGGTTTCTATCTCGGCCCGACGATCATCGACCACGTCCGGCCGGGGATGTTCGTGGCGGAGGAGGAGATCTTTGGTCCGGTGCTGTCGGTGCTGCGCGTCGGAAGTCTCGACGAGGCGGTGGAGATCGCCGATCGCTGCCCGTTCGGCAACGGGGCCGTGATCTACACTCGCAGCGGCTACGCGGCGCGGCAGTTCAAGCACCGATTCAACGCCGGGATGATCGGCATCAACGTCGGCGTGCCGGCGCCGATGGCCCTGTTCTCATTCACCGGCTGGAACGCGTCGTTCTTCGGCGATCTGCACATTCAGGGTCCGGAGGCCGTGCGCTTCTATACGCAGGAGAAGGTCATCATGACCCGCTGGCACGAGTCGGGCATGGCCGGCGGCGAGTTCGTCGTCAGTCGCGGCTGAGTCGCGTGCCCCGCCCCGGTCAATCGTGGATCGATGTCTTCATCGTGAGCCCGGCGACGAGCGCCGCCAATCCGAGGAAGATCGCCTGCTGCGGGTGACCCATGATCCACTGGTGCGCTGGCAGCCAGGCGAATTCGTCGAGATAGACGCGGCCGGACAGCAAGTGAAACGCGCCGCCCAGCATGACGGACAACACGCCGCAGGCCGAGCACGCCGTTGCGAGAAGCTGCATCGTCGATTCCCTCCTGGACCGCGATCGGCGGTCTGAACTGGGTCGTTGCAAGTCGAATGCCAGCGAATCCGGACGCGGTCCCGCACGGCGAGCGGACGGCAACCGGCGCACATTGACGACGAGCGACGGCACGGCCGCGATTATGGACCGTGATCATCGTCGGAAACCCGTACGCCCACTTGGATGCGCAGAATTGCGCGGGATTGGGGAGGAAAGGCGAATCTCGGACGCGTTCAGTTCACCGCGGTGCTTCGCGGCCAGGAGTGACTCCGCTCGGCCGGTCGCGATCGGGCAGTCGAAATGCGGCAGACGAATTCGCTCAGTTCCTTCACGAGCAGGTCCGCGCGGCGCGCGACGTCCATCTCCAACAGGAAGCGCCGTGCGCAATCAACGTTGCACGCCACGAGGCTCGCGAGGAAATCGACCGCGTCGCTGATCGGCAGCTCGGACGAGTGCAGCAGGTCGGGCCAGTGTGATTGCGCTGCAATCTGCCGCAGCGACGGACTCTCGAGTACACGCAGCAACCGCTGGCGGATGGTCGTGAGTTCTCCGTTCCCGCAGTCCGCGGTTGTCTGCGGCGCAAGAATGCCGCGCCGGTAGGGACGCTCCCGGTCCTCCCGCACGACGGTGGCCCGCACGCGCCCTTGCAGCAGGATGTTGTACCGTCCCTCCGTGATCGATTCGTGCCGCACGATCGACCCGACGCACACGATCGGATCGATCGGCGCGGAGTGCGTGTAGTACTTCTCCTCGTAGCCCGGCCTGAGCAGGGCCATCGCGACAAGCCCCTGATCGGTCAGGGAATCGCCGACCATTTCACGATAACGTGGCTCGAAAATGTGTAGCGGGAGGATGGCGCGCGGGAGCAGGACACAATTGGGGAGTGGGAAGATCGCGATGGGTTTGTCAAAGTCGATCTTCGCGGTTTGTTGACACATCCGTTCGGCTCGTCTGGACCGAAGGCATTGTAGTAGGCGCCCGCAGCAACGGCCGTCGGGCTAGCGTCGCACGTAGCACACGCGATCGTTGCCGACACGCACCGTCAGCATACGGGTTTCTACCTAATAACGGACCGCCGTATCGGCTCAAACGGCGTGTGTGTCGTGCCTGCCGCGTGTCGCCGTTCGGTCGGTCCGGACCGACTACGGACTCGTGTACGGTCGAGGCATGAGCGGCGGTCGGTCGCGAAATGGGCTGCGGCGCCGGTAGCCCGCGAGTCGCTCGGCGATTCGCGCTTCGAGTCGCGCATCGCCGCGCTGCCGCGCGAACTGGATCGCCTGCTCAGCGCGGCGCACGGCCTCGTCGAACGCGCCGGTCGCTGCGAGGGCTGCCGCAAACGTGTCGAGCGCGTCAGCGTTCTGATACTGGAGCGATTCGCAGAGCGCCGCTGAGATGCGGATCGCACGTGCAGGATCGCGCACGGCGTCGTCCGGCGCCGTCGCCAGGATCCACGCCAGTTTATTCGCCGCGCGCGTATCGTTGGGCCGCGAGCGGACGACGACCTCGAGTTGCTCGATCGCCTCGCGCGAGCGACCGTGCGCTGCAAAGACGATCGCGAGGTTGAAGCGATAGCGAGGTTCGTGCGGGACCGCCGCCACCAGTTCGCGGAGCAGCGCCTCGGCCCGCGCGGCCTCGCCGCGATCCAGCAGCATGAGCGCGAGATTGCTCTTCAGATCGTGCATCGCGGGATCGGCCCGCACGCCCGCCTCCGCGACGGCAATCGCCTCGTCGACCCGGCCGAGGTCTCGCAGCACGCCGCTGAGGTTGATCGACGCGGGGTGAAAAGGAACAAGCTCGATCGCGCGCCGATAGTCGGTGATGGCGGCGTCGATCCGGCCGGCGCGCTCCGCGAGCACGGCCCGCGTACACAGCGCGTCCGGGTAGTCCGGGCGCAGGCGAAGCGTGTGCTCGACGTGCCGTTGGGCGGCGGCGTCGTCGCCGCCGGCGAGCAGCGCGTTGGCGAGGTTGTTGTGCGCGAGCCAGTTGCCGGGATCGACGGCGACCGCGCGCGACCAGAGCCGGACCGAATCGGCCCAGATGCCGCATTGCCGCCAGGCCAGCGCGGCGAGCACCACGCAAGCGGTCGCCGCGATGCCCCGGCGGAGCATCATCGGTCGCAGTCGGGTTACGGCGGCGGCCAGCACCATGAGCGGCCCGATCGTCGCGAGGTAGGCGTATCGGTCCGCGGCGAGCTGATCGCCGTGCCGCACGAGTCCCGAGACCGGCGCAAGCCAGATGAGGTAGGCCGCCCACGCGGCGGTCAGCGCCGGCCAGCGTCGGTGACATGCGATCGCAGCCGCAGTCAGGACGATCGCAAGCACGAGAAACGCGACGAACCGCGCGCTCCAATGAAACGGCTCGGGCACAGGGTAGAACGGCGAGAGCGCCGCGGGCCAGAGCGTCTTCCAGATGTAGAACACGACCCCGTACGCGGCGAACGCCGGCCGCGCGGTCCACGAGAACTTCGATGGATCGATGACGCTCGTCACCGGCGTCGTGGCCACGAGCCACGCGGTCGCCGCGGCGGGAATGGCAAAGATCAGCTTCTCAACCCAGACCGGCCGGGTTGCGCGACTCCACCATCCCGCATCGCCGCCGATCCGGCGGAGCGGATAGACGTCCAGCACGAGGAGGATTAGCGGCAGCGGAACGGCTGCGGTCTTCGAGAGCAGCGATCCCGCGTACGCGACGAACGCGAGCGCCATCCAGCGGCGATCCGCCGGCTGCGTCTCACATGCGCGGACGTATGCCCTGATGGCCAGCAGCGCAAACGCGGCTGCGAGCAGATACGACTGCGCGCTGGCCCACGCGACGCATTCCGCGCGAAGCGGATGAACGGCGAACACAACAGCGGCCAAGGCGGCGATCTCGTGGTCCGACGCGCGGTCGACGCGCGGCGTGCCGGGTATTGTGCGCCGCGCGAATTCGACGAGCCGCGATGCGATCAGGAACACGAGCGCGGCGTTCGCGGCATGTAGGAACCACGAGACGAGGTGATACGCCCAGGCGGCCGGGCCCGCGATGGCGTAGGTCGCGGCCTTAAGCATCCAGCTCAGCGGTTCGTACACGCCGAGGTGCCGAGCGCTCCACATCCAGGCGAGCGTCTGCGGCGTGATCGCACGGATGTGCGGGTTGTCGACGATGTTGGCCGGATCGTCCCAGAACACGAACCCGGCCCGCACGACCGGAACGTACGTGGCGAGCGCAAGGGCCGCCACGCCCGCCAGATACGGCCACTCGGGCCGAGCCGCAGGGCGAGCCGAGAGGTTGCGGTCGATCGGGGAGGAGGCGTCTAGAGCGTCCGTCATGTCACGGTTCGGAGCCGGTTGTGCGGCGGCGACTCGCCGAACTGCGTTCGTGGCCTATCGGACCTTGTGCGTGACTGTCGCGCACCTTCGGCCATAGAATACCGGGACTCCTCGCAATTGGATCGATCCGCTATCTTCAGATCGCCGAAATCATAAGGCGACGACCGTCGGGGGGCCTGCTCGGCATGTGGATTCGACGACTTCGTACCGTTGCGTGTCTGACGCTGCTGGCCTTTTCGATGGGTCAGGGCGGCTGTCCGATCGACCTCGGCAACCCGGGCCTGCGGCAGGATCCGCGGATTACGGTCATCCAGAACATCCCCGGCTCGCTGACCGTGACGCTGTCGGTCGACTTGAATCTTTATCCCGAGACGATCCGCATCAACTGGGAGTTCGGCGACGGAAGCTCGCTCATCAACATGACGCGCGATACCGGCCGCATCGTCACGCACGACTTCGTGCGAAGCGGCGAGTTCACCGTTCGCGCGTACCTGTTTAACACGCGCGGACTGGTGGCGATCGGCGAGTTGACCATCGACGTCGTGGGCCCGAACGCGAACCCGATCGCGCAGTTCATCAACAACGATATTTCCGACGGCATGGGCGGATTCCTGCCGCGCGCCGTACGGTTCGACGCCGCTCAAAGCAGCGATCCCGACGGCTCTGTCGTCATGTACGAGTGGGATTTCGGCGACGGCCTTACCGGCACCGGCGTCACGATCGACCACGCCTACGCCACCAGCGGCCGATTCAACGTTCGCCTGACCGTCACCGATAACCGCGGGGGCACGGGAATGACGCAGCGGCTCGTCGCCGCCAACACGCGCCCCACCGCAGACTTCGACTTTACGCCGAACGGTCCCGAGGCGCCGCAATTGCTCACGGTCGCGTTCGACGGCAGTCCGAGCATGGATACCGACGGGACGATCGACACGTACTCGTGGAACTTCGGCGATGGCGGCACGGCGACGGGCATGAACGTGCAGCACGTCTATGCCAATCCGGGCGAATACTCGGTAACGCTCACCGTCACCGACAATCTCGGCGGTCTCGCGTCGAGCACGCAGGACCTCGACCTGCGCGGCACCCTGCCGTTCATCCTCTCCATCACGCCCGTCAACGGCGTCGTCAACACCACCGTCAACATCACCGATCTGGCCGGTCTCAACTTCGCCGTCGGCGCCGCCGTGCGCCTGACGCGGACGGGTCAGACGGACATCACGGCCTCCAACGTCAACGTCGTCAGCGACACGCAGATCACGTGCTCGTTCAATCTCGCCAACGCGGCCCTGGGCGACTGGAACGTGGTGGTGCGCAATCCCGGCGGGGCCGAGGCGACGCGGAACGCCGCCTTCCGCGTCGTGACCGCCAATCGCGTGCGACTGAACACGTCGCTCGGCGACATCGTGCTCGAACTCGATCCACAGCGCGCCCCGAATCACGTCGCGAACTTCCTGCGCTACGTCGACGAAGAGCGTTACGACGGGATCGTGTTTCACCGCGTGCCGCAACCAGATTTCGTCATTCAGGCCGGCGCGTTCCGCAGTCTCGGCTTCGGCAATTCGCCGCGGCTGGAGGAAGTCGCCGGGCTGCCGCCGATCAACAGCGAGGCTAACAACGGGCTCTCGAACATCCGCGGCACGATCGCGCTGGCGCTGCGCGGCCAAAACGCGAATTCCGGCTCGTCGCAGTGGTTCATCAACGTCATCGACAACCCCAACCTCGACAACGGGCCGCCGCCGTTCACCGTGTTCGGTCGCGTGGTCCAGGGCCTCGACGTCGTCGATCTCATCTCCGACGTTCAGACCAGCTCGTTCCTCGTGCGCCTGCTGGATGGTTCGACGACGACGTTCCAGGATGTGCCGGTTCAGGACGTGACGATCCTGTCGGCCCGCCGCGAGTAGTCACCCGGATCGTCGCAGACGTTTTTCACCGACGGCGCGTGGCGCCGATGCCAGTCGAGCAGCGCCGCCAGCGCCCAGAGCGTTGATGTGTAGTCGCCCCGCCCGCCGCGATGCGCGTCGAGCAGGCGAAGCGCGCCGCGGCGCGACAGCACGCCGTCCATGAGCCCCGCGTCCTCGCAAATCAATGACCGCGCCCAGTCGTACAGCGGGCCGCGCAGCCACGGTCCGACAGGCACCTCGAAGCCCTGCTTCGGCCGATCGTGCAGCAGCGTCGGCAGCTCGTCGCGGAACGCGTCGATGAGCAGGTGCTTCTTGCGCAGACCCCGCAGCTTCCACTCCGACGGCAGCGGCGCGACCAGTTCGGCGACGCGGTAATCGAGAAACGGCGACCGCACCTCCAAGCCGACGGCCATGCTCATCAGGTCGACCTTCGTCAGCATGTCATCGGGCAGCGACGTCGTCCATTCGGTGTGAAGGTGCGCGTTGAGATCGTCCGATTCGCGCGGTTCGCCGCGGTGCTCCCAGAGGCAGGCCTCGATCGCCGCGACGTGCGCGGGCAGGCCGTCGCCGTCCGCCAGCGTTCGAAGCGTGCGGTCGTCCGTGATCCGCATCCAGTTCGCATACCGGCGGCGGCGATCGGCGTCGATGCCGCGAACGGCTCGCTTGAGCTGGCTGATCCGCGATCCGATCGGCGTCTCGCGCTTTGTCGGAACACGCTCGATGATCGCCCGCGCCGGCCGGTAGAGCGGCGTCTTCGCAAGCCAGCCAATCCGCTCGACGAGCCGCGCCGCGGCGTATCGCCGGTACCCGGCGAACAGCTCGTCCGCGCCATCGCCCGACAGCGACACCGTCACGTGTCGCCGCGTCAGCCGGCTCAGCAGGTAGGTCGGCAGCGCCGAACTGTCGGCGAACGGCTCGCTGAGGTGCTCCAACACGTCAGGAATCGCCTCGCGAATCTCGTTCAGCGACAGCGGCAGCACCGTGTGATCGGTCGCGTATCGCTCCGCGACGGCCTGTGCGAAGCGCGTCTCGTCGAACGCCGGGTCGTTGGGAAACCCAACAGAATACGTGCGGATCCGCCGGCCGCCGTGGATCGCGGCCATGGCGGTCACGATTGAGGAGTCGATGCCGCCGGACAGGAATACGCCGACCGGCACGTCGGCCGTCAGTCGATCCACGACGGCCCGCCGCACCGTGTCGCGCAGCCGCTGCCGCGCTTCTTCGTAATCGCGGATGGTCGCTGCGGCGGGGGGCGGGACCCAGCGCTCGACGCGGGTGCGCCCGTCATGCCAGCGTGCCACGCATCCCGGCGCGAGCTTTCGGACCTCGCGGAAGATCGTGCGCGGCGCGACGATGAACCCAAGCGTCAGGAGCTGGATGACGGCGTGGGCGTCGATCGACAGGTCGCGCAGGATCGGCCGGAGCCCGCGCATCTCGGACGCGAAGGCGATGCCGCCGTCGAATTCGGAGTAGAGCAGCGGCTTGACGCCCGTTCGATCGCGGGCCAGTGTCAGCGTTCGCGTGCGTCCGTCCCACAACGCGAAGGCGAACATGCCGTTGAGCCGCGTAAGGAACTCGCACGCCGGATCGCGCCGGCACAGCGCGAACAGCACGGCCGTGTCGCCGGTGGATTGGAACGACGCGCCCGCCGCGACCAGTTCCGCGCGCAGCGCCGCGAAGTTGTAGATCTCCCCGTTGTAGACCAGCGCGAGCGGTCCGTCGGCGACCATCGGCTGGTCGGCCGCCGCGCTCAGATCGATGACCTTGAGGCGCGTGTGTCCGAGGGCCGCGCCCGCCGGCACGTCGGTCCAGACGTGCCGGCCGTCCGGTCCGCGGTGATGCAGCGATGCCGTCATTCGATCCAGCACGTCCGGATCGAGCAGGCCGGCGGGTCGAACGTAGCCGGTGATCCCACACATTCGCGCGATGATAGACGTTTCGGCGCGCGAAGGTAAAACGGCGCGCGCGGCGAGTTGGCTTTTCGGCCCGAACTTCGTAAAGTGCCGAGCCGGTGTCTCAATGAGAGTGCTCCACGTCGTACAGTCGCTCGATCCCGCCTGGGGCGGCATGGCGCGCGTCGTGCCCGAACTGGCCGCTGGGCTGAAGTCGCTCGGCGTCGATGGCCGAATCGCCACGCTGGCCGGCGGGCGCTACGGCCGGCCGCCGGCGGACCTGGGCGTCGAGGTGCTGACATTCTCCGCGCCGGACGGGTCGGCGCTCGGGCGCTCCGGCGAGTTCAATCGCGCGATCGGCCGGCTCCTCGATGAGACGGACGTGCTGCACCTGCACGGCCTGTGGACGGGGCAGAACTGGTCGGCCGCCCGCGCGGCACGGCGGCGCGGCGTGCCGTACCTCATGACGCCGCACAGCATGATGATGCCGTGGGCCTGGCGGCGGAGCTGGTGGAAGAAGCGGCCGGTCGGCTGGCTCTTCGAGTACGGAAACCTCCGCCGCGCGGCGCGGCTGCATGCGCTCGCGCCCGGAGAAGCCGAGCACATCCGCCGGCTTGGCTTCAACGAGCGGATCGAGACCATCGCCAACGGCATCTGGCCGGAGCAGTTCGAGCATCCGCCGCCGGCCGACGAGTTGATCCGCGCGCATCCGCATCTGGAGCACAGGCGCTGGCTGCTCTTCCTGTCGCGGATTCACGTGCAGAAGGGCATTGTGCCGCTGTTGCAGGCCTGTTTCGATCTGGCTCACGCCGGCGAGGAGTGGCACGTCGTCGTCGCCGGTCCGGACACCGATGGATTGCAGCGCGTGCTGACCGCCGCGGTGACGCGGAAGGGCCAGTCTTCGCGGATTACGTTTCTCGGGATGCTCGATCGCCGGCAGGTGCTCGCCGCGCTCGGTCGCGCGTCGATCTTTGCGCAGCCGAGCCTCAGCGAAGGACTGAGCGTTTCGATCCTCGAGGCCATGGCCGCCGGACTGCCGGTTGTCATCTCGCCGCAGTGCAACCTGCCGGAGGTCGCAGCCATGGACGCGGGCCGAGTCGTGCCGCCGGCGCGCCGCGCGATCGGACCGGCGCTGCGGGAACTGCTGGCCATGACGCCGAGCGAGCTGTCGGCGATGGGACATCGCGCGCGGCAGATCATCCGCGAGCGCTTCAGTTGGCCGCGGCTGCTGCCGCAGTACGCGAGGCTCTACGAATCGGTGCTGGCCGAATCGCCGCGCGCGGCTCGGCGCTGACCCCCCGGGTCGTTACACGATCTCCGCGAATCGGAATTCGAGGCGGTGAAACCACCGCGCCGCCAGCGCGAGCGTTGCGACACCCAAGACCGCCGCGCAGCCGAACCCGATCGGATCGGGCGCCCGCCCCTCGAACAGGCAGTCGCGATAGGCGCGGATGATCGCGGTCATCGGATTGGCCGCGACGAGCAATCCGGCGATCGTCCCGGACGGCCGCAGCTCGTAGGCGACATTGGTCACGAACATCCAGAGCGGAAGCGCCGCGCGGACGATGAAGCCGACGTCGCGATAGAACAGGTTCCCCATCGCCAGCAGCATGGAAAGACCACAGATCCAGACGAGTTGGACCATCGCCACGATCGGCAGCAGCACGAGCGTCGACTGTAGCTCGAAACGCCACGGGGTCGTCGCGTGATAGACCACGGCGAGGAGCGCGAACGCCAGACACGACACAACGAAATCGACGAGACCGCTGCCCACCGCCGCGATCGGGAACACCTCGCGCGGAAAGTGGATCTTCGTCAGCAGGGGTCGATTGCCGACGAGGGACGTGACCGCGCCATTGAGCGAATTGGCAAAAAACGACCACGCCACCAGTCCGACCATCGCGAAAAGCGGATATGGGATTCTCGACTGGCCGGTCAGTGTCTGCGTTTCCAGCCCGAGCGTGCGCTGGAAGACGAGTGAGAAGACGGTCATCGTCAGCAGCGGCGGGAGTATCGCCCACGCCGCGCCGAGCGCGGTGTGCTTGTAGCGCACGCGGACGTCGCGCCAGATGAGCATCCAGAGCAGCTCGCGATACGCAACGACTTCGCGCCAGGCGGATGTCCGCAACTTCATGCTCGCACGCTTACTCCTCGACCCGACGGCGCCCGCCCGCGGCCAGCGCCATCCACCGTCTCGCGTGCGGGCCGTGCGCCGTGCGCGCTGCGACCTGTTGGCCCGTGCGGCGCAGCGGCGGTCGTCCGGCGGCCGCGGTGCGATAGACGCCGGCCCATGCGGTGGCGGCGCGTTCGATGGCGAATCGCTGCTCAACGGATCGCCGCGCGGCCGTGCCGAGTCGCTCGCGCAGCCCCGCGTCCTGCGTTAATCGCCGCAACAGACTCGCCATCGCTGGCGCGTCCTGCGACGGCACGAGCAATCCGTTCTGTTCATCCGCGATCACTTCCGGCGTTCCGCCAACGGCGGTGGCGATGATCGCCAGACCGCTGGCCATCGCCTCCAGCAATGCGTTCGACAGTCCCTCCCACAGCGATGGCAGCACGAACACGTCCGCCGCCTGGTACCAGCGCTCAACTTCCGTGCGCAGTCCGGCGAAGCGGATGTCGTACGCCGCGAGGTTCCCGGCGGCCCAGGTCCGCGACTCACCGCCGTCGTCCGCGCCCACGAGCACGAACGTCACGCGGCGCGGATCGATCCCGCTGCCGCGAATCGCCTCGCGCAGCACGTGGTGTCCTTTGATCCGTTTGAGATTGCCCACCGACAGCACGATCAGCCGATCCTGCGGCAACTCCAGTGCCGCACGGACCGCCGCTCGATCCCGCACCGGCCGGAATTGCTCGGTGTCGACGCCGTTCGGGAGGACCTCGATCGCCTCGGTGGGGAATTCGAGCAGATCGGCCAGTCGCTGGCGCGCGGCGTGGCTGACCGCGAAGCGCATCGTGCAGCGCTGCAGCGCACCGCGGAGCATCCGCCGTCGCAGCCACGTCGGCCGCACGTCGAGCGACTCAATGCCGTGAAAGCTGAACACGACCGGTCGATCCGCGAGCCCCGCCGCGGTAACGCCGTCGAGCAGCATTCCCAATCCGCGGACGTGCACGAGGTCGGCGTTCTGAGCCTGAAGTTCCTTCGCCAGGCGGCGCGCCCACTGGCGATTCCGCGCCGGGCCGGCGTGCGGTACGACCACGAGGCCGTCGGGAACCGGTTGCCGCGCTTCTCGGCTGTCGCCCCGGACGACCAGCACGTGGGAGAAGTTCGCCGTCGGCATCCGTGGCAGAACCTGCAACATCTGCCGCTCCAGCCCGCCGTAGCCGAGTTGCCAGACCGGGTGGCAGACCGTCAGGCGATGACCGGTGCGTCTTCGTGCGGTGGGCTGAGGCGTCGCGGAGCGTCGGGCTTCGTCTTTCGGCGAATACATGACGGGGTTGCGCCGGGTCGAGCGGGCGGCAAGGTCCGATTCGTCGGACCCGGCCGCGCGGCCCATCGAGTTTCATCGGCGTTGGGTTCTACGCTCGCTCAGGCGGTTGCGATCGGCGGGATCGGCAAAAACTGCCGGGAAAAAACCGGGGCGCGGATCAGAGCAGATCGGTCACGCGGCGTGCGAGGGCCTCGGCGGTTGGCGTGTCGCGGGCCTCGGCGATGACGCGGGCGATCGGCTCGGTGTTCGACGGTCGGACATGCACCCAGCCCTGCTCCCAGTCGATCCGCAACCCGTCCGCGTCGTTGATCCGGCCATCCGTGACGCGATCACGAACGCGCTGGAGCCAGGCGGCGATCCGCGGCGCGTCGGCCTCGAACTTCTGTTTGATCATCGCGTATCGCGGCATGCGGTCGACAATCGCGCCGAGTGTTGCGTCTTCGACCGTCATCAACTCCAGCGCGAGCGCCATCGCGACGAAGCTGTCGCGCACGAGAATGACCGCGGGCAGGATCACCCCGCCGTTTCCTTCGCCGCCGACGATGCAGCGATGTTCGATCATCGCCCGTGCGACGTGCGCCTCGCCGACAGGAGTGCGAATCACGCGGCAGCCGACGCCGGCCTGCGCCGCGAGGTCGTCGATCATCCGCGACGTCGAGAGGTTCGCCGCCGCCGGGCCGCGCTGTCGCGCAAAGATCCGCCGCGCCGCCAGCGCCAGGGTGTATTCCTCGCCGATGTACCGACCGGCCTCGTCGACGATCGCAAGCCGGTCGGCGTCGGGGTCCTGCGCGAAGCCGATCGCCGCGCCGTGCGTTCGAACCGCGTCGCACAGGCCCGTGAGGTTTTCCGCGATCGGTTCGGGCGTGTGCGCGAATCGGCCGCTCGGCTCGGCGTTGATGTGAACGACGTCGCAGCCGAGCCGCTCGAGCAGCATTCGGCCGCCGGTCCCGCCCGCGCCGTTGACGCTGTCGAGCACGACGCGGAATCGTCGCCGTCGGATCGCCTCGACGTCGACGACCGCGAGTACCGCGGTGACGTGCGCCTCGTGCGTGGACGCATCCACTTGCTCCGATCCAATTCGCTCGACGGGCGCGAGCACAAACTCCCTGCGGCGAAACCGGTCGAGAATCCGCTGCGCCTCGTCGGACGGCGGCGCGAATCCCTGCGACGAAAGGAACTTGACTCCGTTCCAGACAATCGGGTTGTGACTCGCGGTGATGACGGCGCCGCCGGCGGCGCGACGCCGCCCGACCATGAGCGCCGTTCCCGGCGTCGTCACGACGCCGAGGTCGATCACGTCGCAGCCGGCCGCCAGCAGTCCCGAGACGACCGCGCGCTGCACCATCGGTCCGCTGGGTCGGGTATCGCGGCCGATCGCGACCCGTCCGCCCGACAGGTGCGTGCCGAACGCCAGGCCCAGCTCCGCCGCGAGCGTCGGCGTCAGGGTCTGTCCGACGATCCCGCGGATGCCGGAGATGCTCATCATTAGGCTCATGACTGGCGGGCGCTCCGGAAGCGGTCGAGGTCTTCGCGAATCTCGGGCCGCAGGTACCGCTCGTCGAGTTCGCGCAGTCCGGCGAGCGCCGCGGCCGTCTTTTCGTAGCGCGTCTCGAGGTCGGCCGACGAGTCGATGAACAGCACGGTGCGTCCCTTCAACGCGCAGAGTCCGCCGCTCTCGCCGCCGAGCGGTTCCGTCCGCACGTCGATTCCCAGTTCGCGGGCGACCTCGATCAGGCCGTCGAGTCGTTGTTGCAGGTCCATGCGGCAGGTTCCCGATGCGAGGCGGTCAAGAGATTCCGCGGCTCGGCCGATATCTGCTTGCAGCGCGCCATGATACCGACGAAATCGACCGAACAGAACTTAGCGGACCACGGCATCGACGTACAGAAGCAGCTCGACGGACTCGAGCGGCACTTCGTCGATCTGCAACGCCAGATTCAGCGGCTCCAGAAATTCGCCGCGATGGGCACGATGAGCGCGATCCTCGCTCACGAGTTCAACAACCTCATCACGCCGGTGATCGCCTACAGCGAGTACGCCCTCCGCGCCAATGATGCGGCGTTGATGCAGTCCGCGCTCGACAAGACGCTCAAGCACGCGCGACGCGCCGCCGATCTCTGCCGCCGCATCCTCGGTATGGCCTGCGACGACCAGATGGGCCCCGTGCCGACGAGGCTCCGGCCGCTCGTGGTCGATGCCGTCGAGTGCCTCGCCCGCGATCTCGAGAAGGACTGCATCGACGTCTCGATCGATGTGGATGACGCGATGTCGGCGCGGATTCATGCCGCCTCGATCCAACAGGTCCTGTTCAACCTCATCCTCAACGCGCGGCAGGCGATGCTCGGTCGCCGCGGACGACTCGTCATCCGCGCCGAATGCGGTTCCGACGACCGCATCCTGCTGCACATCGCCGACAACGGACCCGGCATCAAGGCCGACGTCATCGAAGAGATTTTCGAACCGTTCTACACCACGAAGTCGCGCCACGACCGGCCCGATCGACGCGGGCTTGGACTCGGACTGACCATCTCACGCCAGCTCGCCGAGGAAAACGGCGGCACGCTCACCGTCCAGAGTCGCTACGGTCACGGCGCGACGTTTACGCTCGCCCTGCCGGCCGCCGAATAGCCGCCCCCGACCTTACGCCGGCTGGTCCGGCTCGTTTTCCGCCGCCGATGACGCATCCAGGTCGCGGCCGGTCCGGCGGCGAAGCGCGTCGCGCAAGAGATACTCAATCTGAGCGTTCAGGCTCCGCAGCTCATCGCGGGCCCAGCGGTTCAGGCCCTCCCAAAGCTCGGGCGAGATTCGCAACAGGATGGACTTCTTTTCCGCCATGAGTCCCGCTGATGTCCGGCGCTCGTCGTCCGGTGGCTTCGATAAGACGGCATCGACGACGGAATCGCGGAGGCGGTCCGGACTCCGTCGTTGCGCCGCAGCCGTTGGTGCCGACTAGGTGTACAGCGATCCGGTGTTCACCACCGGCTGCGCGGCCTGCTCGCCGCAGAGGACGACGAGCAGGTTGCTCACCATCGCGGCCTTGCGCTCGGTATCGAGTTCCACGATGCGGTCGCGGTCCAGATGCTCGAGCGCCGTCTGCACCATGCCGATCGCGCCTTCGACGATCCGGGTCCGTGCCGCGACGACCGCCTCGGCCTGCTGACGCCGCAACATCGCGCCGGCGATCTCCGGCGCGTAGGCCAGGTGGCTCAGCCGCGCCTCCTCGACGATGACGCCCGCCTTGGCCAGTCGTTCCTGAAGCTCCACGCGCAGCGCCGCGGACACCTCATCCATGCTTCCGCGGAGCGAAATCGTCTTATCGTCCGTGCTGTCGTACGGGTACGCGCTCGCCAGGTGCCGTACCGCCGTCTCGCTCTGCATCTCCACGTACGTTTGGTACGACTCCACGTCGAACGTGGCCTTGGCCGTATCCTCGACGCGCCAGACGACGACCGCGGCGATCTCGATCGGGTTTCCGCGCTGGTCGTTCACCTTCAGCTTCTCGCCGTTGAGCGTTCGAGCACGCAGGGAGATCTTGATCCGCGAATAGAACGGGTTCGCATAGTGAAACCCCGATCGACGCGCAGTGCCCTTGTACTCGCCGAACAGCAGCAGCACGGCCGCCTCGTTTGGTTGCAGTGTGAACAGTCCCACCCACAGGATGGTCATGACGGCGATTCCCAGCGCCCACGCGATGATCGGCCAGGTCAGGCTCCACTTCGGTTCGAGATGCCCGAACTGCACGGCGTGCGCGATTCGGTCGACCAGTCCCCAACCCGTCCCGATCGTGGCCAGTAACAGGACAACCAAAGCCACCCAGCCGCTGCGACAGACGCGTTCGAATTCGTTGGTCACGGCACGTCTCCTTTCCTCGCCCGATCGGGTTGATCCGACGGACGCGATTTATATCTCTATGATATCATAACGCAATCATGCGTGCGTGCTTTCTCTGCCCCGGATTTCGTCCATAACTTCATTAGAATAATAGTTTTACGTAACTACGCGCGCGTCGGAAGGTATCTCGCGAGCAAGGTCTTCGTCTCCGGCGCCGTCACGGCGGCCTTGCCGAAGCCTGGGATTCCGCCGGCCGCCACACTGGCCGATTGTGCCGCTTCGAAGTTGCTGATCATCATGATCGGCACGGCCGCAAGCGCCGGTTCGGCCTTGGCTTGCCGGTGGAGCTGAATTCCCTCGCTGCCATCCTCGAAGATCAGGCGATTGACGAGCACGAGGTCGTACGTCTGCTCGCGCATCCGTGCGAGGGCTTCGTCGACGAACATCACGCGATCCACTTCGACGTCGAAATGGCGCTCGAGCATGCCCCGGATCATGGCGTGATCGGGATCGCAGTTTCCAACGTCGAGGACGCGTGCCCTGCGCGCGCTCATGGTGCCACCTCCGCGATCATTGTCGCAACGCCGGCCGGACGCTAGATTCTACCCTGATCTCGACGCCGGAATGGGGCGGCGGCCGGGGCCGCGAACGCCGCGCCGGGTCCGCGGGAGTGACGTTCCATGCAGATTTCCCAACGGGCTGCCGCGCTGACGGGTTCAGCCACCATGGCGGTGTCCTCGAAGGCGGCGGCCATGCGACGGTCCGGCATCGACGTCGTTTCCTTCGGCCAGGGCGAACCCGACTTCGACACGCCGGTACCGATCAAGGCGGTCGCGAAGCGAGCCATCGACGAAGGCCGGACGAAGTACGCACAACCGGGATTCGGGCTGGTCGAGGCGCGGGAGGCCGTCTGCACGAAGTTCCGCCGCGACAACGGTCTGACGTACGACCCGGCGCAGGTCATCATGACGTGCGGCGGCAAGGAGGCGATCTTTCTCGCGCTTGCGGCGATCGTCAATCCGGGCGACGAGGTCCTGCTGCCGATCCCGTACTGGGTGAGTTTTCCGGAGCAGATCCGACTCTGCGGCGCGATGCCGGTTTTTCTGCGCGGCGACGAGCAGAACAGCTTCAAGCTTACGCCCGAGCAGGTGCGGTCGGCGATCACGCCCCGGACGCGGGCGCTCATCTTCAACAGCCCCAGCAATCCCGGCGGATTCACGTACACGCCGGACGAGACAGCGCGGATCGCCGCCGCGCTTCGGGGCCACGACCTGATCGTCATCTCCGATGAGATGTACGATCGGCTCGTCTTCGGCGCGATGCAGTTCAAGAGCTTCGCCGCCGTCGCGCCCGACTGGTACGAGCGCACGGTCACGATTAACGCGGCCAGCAAGAGCTATGCGATGACCGGCTGGCGCGTTGGATACGCCGCTGGACCGCGGCCGATCATCGATGCGATGGTGAAGATTCAGTCCCACACGACGAGCGGTCCGTGCACGTTCAACCAGGTCGCCGTGGCGGAGGCGCTTGCGGGTGATCAGTCCTGCGTCGATTCGATGCGCGACGAATTCGCGAAGCGCGGCGCGCACATGCACGAGCGGTTGTCGCGGCTTCGTGACGTGACGTGCGTGCGGCCGACGGGGGCGTTCTATTGCTTCCCGAACGTTACACGGACGTACGCGCGGCTGGGCGTGAACGATTCGGTCGGCTTTGCGGCCCGCGTGCTGGAAGAGGCGCACGTCGCGCTGGTGCCCGGCATCGCGTTCGGCTCCGATGCACACGTCCGGCTCAGCTTTGCCACCGATCGCGAGAGCATCGACAAGGGGCTGGATCGGCTCGAAAAACTCCTCGGCCGCGCCTGAATCCTGCGAGCCATCGGGCATGTGCAACCGCCTATCAAGAACGACGCGCCGGCTCGCGATCGTCGTTTTGTTGTCGATCGGCACGATCCACGCCGAGCCCCCGGCGCCGGCTGCGGCTCCCGCGGATCAGGCCGCCGGCCCCCTACGTCTTCGGTCCATCATCGAACGACTCCATGCGCCGGCGCTTTCGCCCGGACGCGATGGCGTGGATTCTTCCGATGCGCAGTTGCAGGCGATGTCCGCGCGGATCGAGGTGCTGCGCCATGCGGTCGTCGAGCTGGATGGCCTGCTGACCGAGTCGCAGTCACCGGCCGACCGCGACGCCGCGCTGCGGCTGCGGCTTGATTGCCGATTCGAATTGGCGACGCTGGAGGGCGAACCGCTCAGCGAACTGGAGGCCGAGCTGGATCGTCTGCCGACCGCGCAGTGCGGCCCGGCGCTGGCCGAGGCGGTCGACTACTGGCGGCTGCGGGTCGACCTTGCGCGGCCCGCCGGTGTCGACGAGCGGTCGGCTCCAGCGAAGCGCATCCGTGGCATCGAGCAGTTTCTGCGGGCGCATCCGGGCTCGCCGCGGCGCATCGGCCTGCTGCACGAGCTGCTCCAGACGGCGATGGCCGCGCGGGATTTTGCCGCGGTCGACCGCTGGATTCAACGTCTTGAACGTGATGGCGCGTCCGACGCCAATTCCGTCGCACTCCTCGGTCGGTTTCGACTGCGCCGACTCATCGGCGCGCGCTTCGATCCGCTGCTGCAGCGTGTCGACGGGATGCCGATCGAATGGACGAGCTATCACGGTCGGCCGGTCCTCGTCGTGTTCTTCGGCTCATGGGACATCGCGTCGTGCCGGCTGCTGGAGGAGCTTGCCTCGCCCCCGTCCGGTCTGAATCCGCACGGTGCAGCCCTCGTGCTGGTGAGCCTCGATGAATCGCGCGCGGCTGCGCAGAAGGCCGTCGAGTCGGCGGGCGTGACGGGCGCACTGTGTTGCGACGAGCGCGGCCGATCCGGACTGATCGCGCGGCGCTTCGGGCTTCGCTCGCTGCCGGTGGTGCTGATGCTCGATCGCGAAGGGCGACTGCGGCGGATCATCGACGACGTCGGTCCCGCGCTGCGAGAGTCGCTCCTCACCGGGTGGCGCGAGATGGCGACTCCGGTGGAATGACGGCTTGGCTCGGCGTAGAATGCCGCGATTCGGCCGGGCGCCCGAAGTGCTCGCGGTCGCTGGATCCATGGAGTCGAGAGTGGAACGTACGCTCATTATCCTGAAGCCGGATGCCGTGCAGCGGGGATTGTCCGGGACGATCCTGTCCCGGTTCGAGGAGAAGGGCCTCAAGCTGGTCGCGATGAAGCTGATGAAGATCGATCGCGGCCTGGCCGAGCGGCATTACGCGCCGCACAAGGGCAAGCCGTTCTATCCGGGACTGATCGACTACGTCACGTCCGGCCCGGTCGTCGTGCTGGTGCTCGAAGGGCTGAACGCGATCGCCGTGGCGCGGAAGATGATGGGCGCGACGTTCGGATTCAATGCCGAACCGGGCACGATCCGTGGCGATTGGGGCCTGTCGAAGACGTTCAACCTGATCCACGGCAGCGATGCACCGGAGTCGGCGGCGGCGGAAATCTCGCTGTATTTCAAACCCGAGGAAATCCTGGGGTACGAGCGGCCGATCGATCGATGGGTTTATGACATGAGTGCCGGCTCGCCGCAGTAATCGACGGGCGCGGCGGCGGGGTGCGGACATGAAGGTCGAAGCAATCCAGAACATCGAGCAGAAGCCGGTCGAGCTGGCCGGTGCGACGGCGACGAAGATGCGGATGCTGGTCGGTCCGGCGGACGGCGCGGGGAACTTTCACATGCGGCACTTTGAGGTCGCGCCGGGCGGTCACACGCCGCATCACCAACATGACTACGAGCACGAGATCCTGATCCTCAAGGGGGAAGGCGAGGCCAAGAGCGAGCAGGGTGCGCGGCGGTTCAGGGCCGGCGACGTCATCTGGGTCCCGCCAAACGAGCTGCACCAGTTCGTGAACACCGGGCCGACGCCGCTGGAGTTCATCTGCCTGATTCCCGCACCGAAGGACTGCTCGCGCTGAGTTCCGCGCTGGGCCGCGGGCGCGAGATTCGGACGCGGGGGTCGGGTTTCGATGGCCGGACCCGCTCGCAGCGCTTCTTACTACCGCACGCCACGTTACGAAAAAACGCCCTGCTCCGTTTCGATGCCGATCGCCGTGCGACGCAGCGCCCCAAGTGAAGGTCTATCGCGACGGGATTTGGTCAATTTGGTGAACGTAGGTAAAATGTCGCCATCGCGGAGCACCCGGGTTCGGTCTGGTCAGGCCCCTTGGAGCGCATCGTGAAGGCGATCTACACGACGGGCGAGGTGGCCGAGATCTGCAAGATCAGCCAGCAGACCGTGATCCGCTGCTTCGACAGCGGCCGGCTGCAGGGCTTCCGCGTCCCCGGCTCCAAGTTCCGCCGAATTCCCCGCGAATCTCTCATCGCCTTTATGAAGGCGAATAACATCCCGCTGGATCAGCTCGACACCGGGCGGCGGCGCGTGCTGATCGTCGATGACGACCGCGCGATCATCGAGATGCTGACCGACATCCTGCAGAACGATGGCCGCTTCGATGTCCGCGCTGCCTCGAACGGCTACGACGCCGGAATGGCGACGCTCGAGTTCCGCCCGGACCTGATCCTGCTGGACTACATGCTCCCGGACATCAACGGCAACATCGTCTGTCAGCGTGTCCGCGCCAACACCGAGCTGTCGCATACGCGGATCATCATCGTCTCGGGCGCGGTGCGTCAGAACGAGATCGACCAGCTCCTGGCGGCCGGCGCAGATGAGTTCATCCGCAAGCCGTTTTCGATCGATCATCTGCTATCGCGCGTTTCCGCGCTGCTCGGGATCTGAAATCGCCCGGATCGTCGGAGGCGCGGACGGGTCTTGCGGCGGGGACACTCGACATGGGGGAACGACCGTTCAGCGAATCGACGCGTGCCGCGTGGATGCGGACGCAGCTCGATGCGATCGCGGCGCCCGCGCCCGACATCATCGCCATGCTCGGCGCGCGGGACTATCCCGCGCCACCGTCGGAGCGGATTCTCGAGCGCGCGGCGGCGAACGCCGCAATGCTGGCGCGAGTCGCCGCGACGTGGCCCGGCGATGATCCGCTCGAGCGGTTGCGACGGCTCGATCCATCGCTGTTGCGTCGCGCCGTCGCCGCCGCGGGCGTGATCTGGACGTTCGGCCGGCGCGATGCGTCGGACCAGGCCGTGTTCGATCGCGCGGAATTCTGGCGGCGCGGCCTGCTCGTCGGGAGCGTCGCGGAGCGACTCGCGGCGGCGATCGGGTATTCGCGGCCGCACGTCGCCTTCGGCGCGGGCCTGTTGAACGAGTTGGGTTCGATTGCGCTGGCGGCCTGCGCGCCGCGGAGCCTGGCCCGCGGGCTGCGCGAGGCGAACGAGCGACAACTCGACGCGGATGAGATCCTGCGTCATTCGCTCGGAGTCGATCGCCCCGGCGCGGGTCGGCATCTTGCGGAACGCTGGGGCCTTGCGCCCGCGATCGTCGATGCGATTCGCTTTTTCGATGCGCCGATCGAGCGCGTTCCGGCGGCGATCGAGAGTCGTGATTTGCTGGAGGTGCTGAGCGTGGCGCGGTCGCTGGCGCGGCGATGCGCGGACGCGGCGCTGCCGTCAGCGTCGACGGACGCGGGTGCGGAGTTTCTCACACAAGCCGCGCGCCTGGGGATTGCGGCAGGAGAATGCGAGACGGCGCTCCCGGAAGCGGAGTGCGAAACCGGCGTTCTCGATCCGATCGTCGGATTGGCAGAGCTGGAGGATGCGCCGCGCTACGTCCTCACGCTCGAGCGGGCCGCGAATTCGGCGACACGCTGGCGCGACGAAGTGACCTCACTCTCTGCTGCGTTGTCGCACGCGACGCAACTGCTCGACGCCAGCCAGACGTTTTTTGCTGCCCTTCCGCCGCAACCGGGGCCGCGTGATGTGTGCATGGCCGGGGCAGCGGCTGTGCGAATCGCACTGGATGTGCCGGCCGCGTTGATGTTCGCATCGTCGTCGGATCGGCACTGGTACGACGTCGGCGCGTCGACCTCCGCGGCGTCGCGCGGTGCAGTCGTTCCCGTCGCTGATGTCGACTCGGAGATTGAGTCGCAGGAGCAAGCCGCTGCGTTTGAGGCATCGCACGGCCGTCGGCTGCAACCGCTCGGTCGGGCGTGGCGGTATCTGGCGGAACGTCACCGCACCGAGCTTGGCGCGGACGTGCGGTTCATGATCCCGCTCGTTCGAGGCGAGCGCTTCATCGGTGCGGTCCTGATCGGCGCCGACGAGTCCGCGCGGGCACGTCTGGCGGATCGCGCTCACGGCGGCGCGGCCCTGTGGACGCTTCTGGCGCACGCGCTCGACGCGGCGTCGCAGCGCGCAATCGACCGGCGTCACGAGGAGGCCCTGCTCTCGCACGCCGTGCGACCGACGGACGATGCGGACGCGGGACATGACGCACTGCATCGCGCCCTGCTCGAGATGGCGTCGGGCGCATCGCACGAGCTGAACACGTCGCTGGCGATCGTGTCCGGCCGGGCGCAGCAACTGCTCGACCGCGCGACGGACGATCGCGTCCGAGCAGCGCTCGCCGAGATTGTCGAAAACGCCCACGCGTGCAGCCGCACGCTCGAGGAGTTCGTCGAGGCGGCCGATCCCGGCGTGCCGCATCCGGAGTCGATCGACCTGTGCGATTTCCTCGCGACGGTCCGTGAATCGTGGATCAACGCCGAGGCGCTCGACGACGCCGAATTCCGACTGGAGCTATCGGACGACTCGCCGCGGACGGTCTGGGCCGACGCCGCCCAGCTCCACCGCGCCCTCGACGAGATTATCCGCAACGCACTCGAGGCGACCGACGCCGAACGGCGCATCTTGACGATCAAGACCTGGCGACACCCGACCGATGAACTGGTCGTCATCGACGTGATCGACAATGGTCGCGGGATGACGCCGGATGTGGAGCGGCGGGCGTGCGATCCGTTCTTCTCGTTCCGGCCCGCCGGGCGCGGACGTGGCCTGGGGCTGGCGCGCGTCCTTCGTTGGGTGCGACTCAACGGCGGACGCCTGCAACTGCGCAGCGCGCCGGGTTCCGGCACGATCGTGCGAATGATGCTCCCGTCCGTCGCGCCGGCCTGATCGCCGGCGCCGCGGACGTCAGGATGGGGGTGACGGTCCTGGGACCGTCGGTTGGGGGACATCCAGCGTGTGGGGTTCCGCAAGATTCAAGTTGAACGGCGCGGTTCCGGCGCGGATTCCGCCCTTTCAACGGCGAAACGGACGGTGAAGGAATTCCCGGGCCAGGCGGGTGGCGTAGGCCTTTCCCTTCCTCCCTCGCTCTCGTGGCTGAAGCGCCCGCCTGCCACTTTGAATTGCACCCGGCTCCGGCCGGCGCAGGAAGACGTGTATGCACTCGCATGAGCCGGCCATTCTGGTGATCACCGACGACGTCGAGTTGTTCGCCGATATCGGCGACGCCCTGGGCGAGTCGTATCAGGCCGAGGTCCGCCGCGCATCGTCGGCGCGCGAGGCGCAGCGCGTGACGTCCGAGAGGACGTTTGACCTCACGATCGTCGACGGGCGCCTCGCCGATTCGGACGTGCTCGAGTTCATGCGAGAACACACGGGCGCCGGTCAGCCGACACTGCTCATCGAGGACCGGCTCGTCGCCGAGCGCGTGCTCGGCGCGCTTCGAATCGGGGTGATCGACGTGCTCGTTCGGCCCGTGGACTGGATCCGCCTCGACGAACTGGTCGGAATCACGCTGTCGGCGGGCGAACAAGCGCGGCGCGACCAGATTCGCCAAAAGCGGCTGCGATCGATCTCCAGCCGCGTCCTGCGCGATCGCCGCGAACTTCGGCAGCGGATCGACCTGCTCTGCAAGGACCTCGTGGCGGCGTACCGCCGCCTGGCGGAAAAGGTCGTCGCGAACGAGGAACGCGTCGCCAGATAACGGCGACCCTCCCGGTCCGCCTCCACCGACTCGTCAACGTCGATTTATCCACACACCGCTTCGGCTTCATGTTGCCGCATCGCAACGCGTCGATACCACGCGTCCGATCGTGTTTCCGCGCGCGTCCGAGAATCCCGCGTGTGCAACCCATCCCCTCGCATCGTCGATCCTGTGATGGTTCTTAGCGCCGTCGCCGCCGGTTGCGGCATGACGCCTGCCCGTCGCGTCAAGCGATTCGAACCGCGTTCGACGCGTGCCCGACATGGCCGTGTCCGCGGTCCGGAGGGGGAAGCTTGGCGTGAACGGCGGCGGACACGTACCGAATGCCTGCGGCCCGGTGCAGTCCTGGTACTGCCGGCCGCTGCGGCCATACATCGAGTTCATCCCGTGGTTGCGCCGGCCGGTCTGGGCCTGGTCGCCGGCGGTATCGGCGGCCGCGAAAACGCTTGTTCAGCGGCCGGTTCCGGCGACAAACGGGACTGAGCGGTCGGACGCGGAGGTCGAACCAATGCCTCCGGCGCCGCGGCCGTGGCCGTACCGTGCGCAGAAAACGCAGGTCGAGTGCGTCGAGCTAATCGAGGTGGCGACGCCGATCGATATGCGGGTAGGGCAATGGCTGGATGTGTGGGCCTGATCGGCCCGCGCGAGCGCGGAGTGCCGGCATGTGGTGGTCGAGACCGATTGACGAGGTCGTGCGGCAGATCACGCAACTCGATCGGATCGAGTTGACGGAGGCGATCCAGTCGTTCCCGGCGCGATTCCGGCTCGACTTCACCGGCGACTATCTTGCGGCGCAGAGCGATGAGCGGCTGCGTCACCTCCTGCTGGCCGCCGTGCTCGCCCAGCGTCCGCACAACTGAGGTGGAGCTCAGCCGCCGGTCGCAGCGCGGTCGATCCGGTTCAATCCATCGTAGTCAAGCAGTTCGTAGAGCGCGGCCCGCGTCTGCATGCGATCGAGCCACACGGTCTGTGTGCCCGTCGCCTTGAGATCGGCGAGCACCGCGGTGATGGCGCTGAATGCAACGCGCAACGCGGTCTGCGGGTAGATGACGATGCGATAGCCCAGCGAGGCGAGCTGGCTGAGCGGAAGCAGCGGGGACTTGCCGAACTCGGTCATGTTGGCGATGAGCACCGGCGGCGCGCCCGGCGACGACGTCGCGCCGCAGCCGTGCAGCGCGCGGGCGAAGCGCTCGAATTCCTCGGCCGATTGCAACGCCTCCGGGAATATCCCGTCCGCACCGGCGTCGAGGTAGCGCTTGGCGCGATCGACAGCGCGGTCGAAACCTTCGATGGCCCGTGCATCCGTCCGTGCGATGACGACGAAGTCCGCGCGAAGCCGCGCGGCGATCGCCGCCCGCAGCTTCTCGACCATCGCCTCGGGCGGGACGACTTCCTTGCCGTCCAGATGGCCGCACTTCTTCGGCAGCACCTGGTCTTCGACGTGGATGCCGGCCAGGCCGCAGCGCTCCAGCTCGACGACCGTTCGCGCCGCATTGATCGCCTCGCCGAACCCGGTATCCGCGTCCGCGAGGACCGGCACGTTCACCGCGGCGCAGATCGCCCGCGCGTGGGCGGCCGCCTCGGTGAGCGTGAACAGTCCGACGTCGGGCAGCCCGAATACGGCGTTCGAGAGCCCGGCGCCTGAGATGTACACGGCCGGGAATCCGGCCCGTTCGATCGCCCGGGCACAGAGGGCGTTAAACGCGCCGGGCATCGGCACGACGTCGGCGGAGAAGAGGTCGCGGAGTCGTCGTCCGGGGTTTGAGAGCATGCCGACATCCTACGCCGCGAGGGTCGCGATCGCTATTCGGCCGTGCGAGCTACGAGCGGCGGTGTTGACGAGCACGCGTTGACGCGGCGCAAAAAGAAAGCACCGGAGGTCCACTGGGGGCCAACCGGTGCTTTCCGGAGGGGAAAGAAGCCGGCCTCTCAACCCTCAAGGGAACAGACCGCCGACCACCTGCCTCCGAAACGGACCGGCCGCCGGACCGGAGTCCGGCGGCGCGAATGAACTCAACACTGCGCCCAGCCGCAGTTGTGGCACTTCTTGCAACCTTCGCCGAGGTCCAGATCGTCGCCGCACTCCGGACACTTCACCTTGTAGCCCGACACGATCCAGTCGCTGAAGCGACCCGATGAGGGCGCGGCCGCGCCGTCCGCGCCCTTCGGGGCTGAGGAGGAAGAACCCGGGGCCGTTGTGGCAGCGGTGGCGCGCCCGCCGTGCTCCACACCGTGCGACTTGTCGCCATTGCCCGATGGCTTCACCAGGCTGGCGCTCTCCAGTTCCGCCGGATCGACGTCTCCCAGAAGCAGGGCCTTCATGCCGTAGCGCTCCTTGGCCCGCTGGTATCGCTTCAGGGCCTGGGCCAGTCCGTCGCCCAGGGACATGATCCGACCGGAACGCGTGGGGATCTGGAGGGACGATCCGATGCCGGAGAGCTGCTGAATGACCAGCGAGAGCGCCCCGCCGGAGCGGAGCCAGAGGCTGATCATGCGGCAGATCGCCTCGAGATCGCTGTTGGCCAGGTCACCGCCCTTGCCGAGCTGCGCGAAGACTTCGAGTTCGCGCTGCTGCTTCGGATCGACCGTGATGTTCACGTGCATGTTGCCGAACGGAGTCATCTGCCGCACGCGCACGCCCGAGACCAGCGCAGGGAGGGGCGCGGGCTCCAGCGTAATCGGGGGCGGGATTTCCGTGATTCGTTCGCCGAACAAGTTCGTCTCCGTCGTGATGCGCGGGCCGGTATTTTCATCCTCGCCGGAGTTCGGCGCGGTGTTGGACGCGGACGCCGTCGCGCCGGCCTGCGCCGGCTTTTTTTCCGAATCGGCCAAGGCCATGGGCTGGCTGGCGCGGCAGCCGTCGCGATAGACGGTGACGCCCTTGCAGCGCAGGTCGTAGGCCAGGCGGTAGATCTTCTCGACGTCGGCGCGGGTCGCCTCGTGCGGGAAGTTGATCGTCTTGCTGATGCTCGAGTCGCAGTGCTTCTGGAAGGCGGCCTGCATGCGCACGTGCCACTCGGGCTCGATGTCGTGCGCGCAGACGAACACGTGCCGCACGTCGTCGGGGACGCCAGGAATATGAGCGAGGGTGCCATCCCTGGCGATCTGATCCATCAAACCCTCGCTTAGGAACCCGCGTTCGCGGGCCACTCGTGCAAACGTCTCGTTCACCTCAACCAGCGGCGCCTTACCCTCGGTCTGGCCTTTGAGCACGTTGCGGAAAAACGCCAGGCTGAACATGGGCTCGATGCCGCCGGAGCAGTTGGCGATGATGCTGATCGTTCCCGTCGGCGCGACCGTCGTGACGCAGGCATTCCGCATCGGGCGGTGGAACTCCGTGTCCCAGCGGCTTCCGCGCCAGTTCGGGAACGCGCCGCGCTCGGCCGCAAGCAGCTCCGAGCAGCGGTGACTCTCGTCGTTGACGTACTTCATGAAGCGCTCGCCCCAGGCGACGCCCTCCGGCGAGTTGTAGCGCACATTCAGCTTGTACAGGGCGTCGGCGAAGCCCATGATCCCCAGGCCGATCTTGCGATTTGCCTTGCAGATGGCGTCGATTTGCGGCAGGGGGTAGTTGTTCGCGTCGATCACATTGTCGAGGAATCGCGTCGACTCGTGCACCGTGATCCGCAGCGCCTCCCAGTCCACCTCGGCGTGCGGCGTGCACGGATAGCGGACGAACACGCCCAGGTTGATGCTGCCGAGATTGCACGCTTCGTAGGGCAGCAGCGGCTGCTCGCCGCAGGGGTTCGTGGCCTCGATGCGGCCGATGTGCGGCGTCGGGTTCGCCTCGTTGATGCGATCGATGAAGACGACCCCCGGCTCGCCGGTCTGCCAGGCGTGATCGACGATGATGTTCCAGAGGTCCCGCCGGGTGAAGAGCGGTTCGGCCGGCAGCGCGTTCGGATCGTACGCGGGCAGGTCCTTGACGGTGTATTCCCAGATCTTCAACGACTTCGGCAGGACGAAGCGTTTGCGGTTGCGCGGATTGACGACGATGTGCGGGCCGTCTGGATCGCGGAGGAACTGCTCCATCCACTCGTCGGTCACCTTGACCGAGATGTTGTAATTCGTGAACTGCGAAAGGTCCTGCTTCGCGTGGACGAACTTGAGGATGTCGGGGTGATGGATGTTCATCATCCCCATGTTCGCGCCGCGGCGGAACGCCCCCTGCTGAATGGCGTTGGTCGCCTCGCTGAAGGCGCGCCAGAAGCTGATCGGGCCGCTTGTCGTGCCGCCGCTCGACTGGATGAAGTCGCCCGTGGGGCGCAGCGCATCGAACGCAAAGCCCGTGCCGCCGCCGGCCTTCTGGATCAGCGCGGTGTGCTTGATCGAGTCGAAGATGCCCTCGATGGAGTCCTCGACCGGCAGCACGAAGCAGGCCGAGAGCATGCCCATTTCGCGCCCGGCGTTCATGAGCGTCGGGCTGTTCGGCATGAACGCCTGGCTGACCATCAGGTCGTAATATCGCTGCTCCCACTCGGCGCGACGCGCCTCCGAAGCGCCGTATTGCGTCTCAATGGCAGCGATGGTCCGTGCGACGCGCCGGAAGAGGTCCTCCGGGGTCTCGACGCAGCCCCCCTTTTCGTTTTTCTTCAGGTAGCGCGCACGCAAGACCTTCAGTGCGTTCTCGGTGAAGTGTTCGAGACCTTCGGCGACTCCGTCGCCCTCCGCCACGTTTCGATCCATCGTTACGATCATCGCCACGTACTCCGCCCGAAAAACCGAAAACCCACCCGCCGCAGACTCCGGTCGGAGCCGCGTTCGGAAAATCGCCGCATCGGAATCGCCGTCCTGTGCAATCCGAGATGAGGCGTTGGGTTGTGGGTTGCCGTCCGCTTCGCCGTTTGGTGGGTCACCGCCAGGCGGCGACCCGATGTCCAAGTTGCTTGATACTTCGGTCTGTCCTCTACAACTAATTGAGGACAAACCAAAAAATAACCCAAGATATTGTAGTCGTCAAGCAACATCGGTGGATTTCAGGATTTGCGCACAACCTCTGCCGTTTCCGAATACTGCTGACGCCCGTCTCGGGAATCTCGCAACAAATCCTGTTTCGGGGGCGAAGGTCGCTTCTCGAGGTCGGCGGCGTCGTTGTGTTTGGCGCGAACGCACAAAAGGCGTGCGTGGGACCGTGCGTATCGGCGCGACGGACGGGCCGGCGTGCGGCGCACTCATGAAGCGGGCCGCCCATCGCTTGCGACGAGCGGCCCGCGAACGCGTTTGGGGGTTGAAACCTGCGGACGTCAGCCGCTGAGGACCTCGTCCGTCTCGATCGCGCGTCGGAGCTTATTGAGCGCCGAGAGCTGGATCTGGCGCACGCGCTCCTTGCTGACGCGCATCTCGCGACCGATGCGGTCGAGCGTCATTCGGTCGTTGTGCTCTTCCGGGAAGCGCTTGGCCAGCACCGACCGCTCGACGCTTGTCAGCTCGGCGTCGTTGTGCCGGAGGATCGAATCGAGACGCTCGACGTAGAGCCCCTCGCGGTCCTCCGAGCGGATCCGCGGCAGGTCGCTCTTCTCGAACTCGGGATCGTACGGCACGGTCAGCAGCGACCGGCGCCGCGAATCGCGCATCGCGGCGCGCGAAAACGCCCGCAGAATCGCATTGCACGCGTAGGTGCTGAAGCGATAGCCGCGCCACGGATCGAACGTGTCGACCGAGCGAAGCAGCGCCATCATGCCCTCGCTCACCATCTCGTCCCGGTCCAGTGTGCTGAACCGGCTGCGGCCGATCAGGTCATAGACCAGGCCGAGGTTGGCGTCGATCAGACGCTGCCGAAGCGAGTGATAGCGCTCGACCCAGCGCGCGTACTCCTTGTGGATCGACGGACGATACGACGTCACGGCCGTCTTATAGAGAACGCTCAGCTTGTACGCGCAGTAGTGGAACTGCTTGAAGATCCGGACCTCGTCCGCCGGGTCGATCCGGCCGGGCATCCAGGGTGGATCGGTCCAGTCCTCGAAGAGCTCGCGCTCGATGTGCCGCCGCTTGAACTCGCGGTTCATGATGTAGGGCGGCGGATGGAGCCAGCCGGCGATCCGCTTGCTCTTGCTGGTTTTGGTGACCACGCGTCTCATCGCACTGCGTTCCTGTTTTGCCGTTGCACCAAACGCGTGATTTTACGATCGCGTACGTTCAGCGCCACGCCGACGGGCCTGCAGCCCGGGCTCACCCTCTCTCTATTGGAGTTATACGGACAACCGGGCGTTACGTTCACACTGAATCCGGCGGTAAACGCATCGAGTTCGTTCACAACAGCATTCGCCACAACGACTTGTGCTAATCTCAAATCGCGGAATCCCCTTTCGTTTCGCCCGTTACTGCAGGTGGCCTGCGACTTTATGGACGATCTTGTTGCCGCGTCGGGCAGTCGGCCGTCGCACCGTGGCCGATCCTCCGCGGAGTCGATTCAGATTATTTCTGATGCGACAGGTGAGCCGGTAGCGGGACAAATTAGTGACTAATAAACTCGTGTATGGAGTGTTCTGCCCGTCGCTCGCGCAAGACGCCGCGCGCTGGCTTTCGTGCTAGCGGTTGCTGTTTCCGGACGTAGAGCCGCCGCCGCGCGGCGTGACGATCGCGCCCAGCCCCTCGAACAGCGCGGCCCATGAGCGGCGGAGTCCAACCTCCCAATCGCCGGGTGTCAGGACGGCCGTGGTGAAACCCTCGATGAACCCGGGTGCATAGCCCTCGCGGAAGCGCAGCGCGATCGCGCTGGCCCAGCAGCCGTCGAACGCGGTCGCGGTGAGCAGGCTTGCCAGCGATAGCCAGCGCAGGCAGCGTCGTCTTCGCGGCGCGCCGATCGCCGTTTGCGGAGTCATGGGCAGGTCCTCACTTGCTTGAGATCGTCCGGGCGCGTTCACGGTGGCGAGTTCGGCGCGATTTCGGACGTACACAACCGCCGATCGCACGCAGGTTCTGCGCTCGGCCGGCCTCAGCGCGTCCGCGTCGACGCCCGATAGATCGAGGATGGCGCGATCGCGTTCGAGCTGCCTGGGCCCGGCGTTCCGCGGCGGGCTGCTGCTGTCGGGTTGGCTGATACCGGGTGCTGCCGCGCCGGCTTGGGGGCCATCGACACCGGACGCGATGTCGTCAAGCCGCATCCTTCAGCGGGTCGTCAAACACTTCGATTTCGACGAGGAGCCGCTCGGCAACTTCGAACCAACGCCGATGAACTGGGAGCCGTTCGCGGCCTCCGGCTATCCGCCGTTCCTTCGGGTGCGCTTCGACAAGCACTTCGGTCACGATGCGCCGCCGAGCATCTGGCTGCCGGTGTCCGGCGGGAGTATCGCGACGCGCTACGCGACGCGCGGCATCCCCGTTCACCCGGAAAGCAGCTACCGCATCAGCGCGTGGGTGCGAACGCGCAACCTCGTTCACGCGCGGGCCCAACTGAGCGCTGTCTATCTCGACCGCGCGCTGCGAGCGCTGGAAGCCACGTCGCGGGTCAGCCGCGCGGTCAACGATGCGGAGGCGGGGTCGGGATGGACTCGACTGGACGTCGTTCTGCCGTCCGGCGAGCGGGAAGCTCGCTGGGTCGGGTTGACGCTGGCCGTGACGCAGCCCGAGGCGCGCGGCGCGGTCGATTCGGGTGCACGGGAGATTATCCGTCACGACGTGAACGGCGGTTGCTGGTTCGATGACCTCCGCATCGAGCGCTTGCCGCAGATCGCGTTCGGGGCGACGGACGATTCGCTGATTCGGTTGAGCGACGAGCCGGCGTCGATCCATGTGCGCCTCGCGGACGTTCATCCCGCCGATCTTCAGGCGCGGCTCGATGTCTTTGATGCGCGCGGGACACGCGTGTTGACGCGCCGCATCCGCGCCGGCGATGCGCGCGATCCGGGGGAGGACGTCGCGCTTGGGAATCCGCCGGTCGGCTGGTATCGCGCGGTCCTGACGGTGCGATCGGAGAATGACGAGCTGTCGCGTCACGAGCGGGTCTTTCTGCGGGTGTCGCCCGATCTGCCGGAGCCGCAGCACGGGGGTTCGTTCATCGGGTTGACACTCGACGGTTCGCGGCCGCATGCATCGAAGCGGGCGGCGTTGGAGCTTGTGCGCTGGCTCGGCATCGGTGCGGTGAAGATCCCCGTCTGGCGATCGAACAGCGGCGACGACGAGATCGTCTATGGCGATGATGTCGCCGACGACTTCATCAGTACGATTCGCGAGCAGGGTGCGCAGGTCGTCGGCGTGCTCGAAGCGCCGCCCGCGTCGCTCGCGGCGCGATTTCCGCGCGGCGCGCGCGATCTGCACGCATTGCTTGCCGAACCACCGGACCGATGGCGGGCGTATCTTGCGCTGCCGCTCGTTCGGCTCTCCGGTCGTGTGGATGTCTGGCAGATCGGCGAGGCGTCGTCCGCCGATGTGGCCGACGAGGACGGGGAACTCCGCCGACAGGCGATCGACAACGTCAGTCGAGAAGTCCGCCGCCTGGCACGGCCGGCGACTCTCAGCGTGCCCTGGCCGATCCGGCGGCTGCCCGCGACGGAGTCGGCCCTGATCGACGTCGTTGACCTGAGTGTTGAATCGCGGCTCGCGACGCGGGCCTTGGTCGACGCGTTTCGACCGTTCAGCGATCTTGGACGATCCGCCGTGTGGGCGTCGATCGCCGAGGCTTCGCCGCGGCACGCCGATCACGCGGATCGGTACGCGGCGCTGGCGAAGACGATGATCGTCGCGCGGCAATCCGGATCGCAGCGCGTCTTCGTGGCCGCTCCGTGGCGGGAGGCCGTCGCCACCGACCGGCCGCTCGTGCCGGACGAGGCGGCGCTGGTCCTCCGGACGCTCTCTGCGCTGATCGGTCGCGCGATCCCGCAGGGGCCTCTCGACTTCGCGGGTGACGTCGAGGCGTACCTGTTTCGAGATTCGACCTCGCACGGCTCGATCCTGGCGCTATGGACGGATGCGATCGGCGGCGCGACCGAACTGTGCCTGCCGCTTGGTGATTCGGTGCGGCAGTTCGACCTGTGGGGCCGGTCGTCTTCGCCGGCCGAGTCGGACGGGCTGCACTGCGTGCGAATCGGGACCGCGCCGACGTTCGTGACGTTCGGGGATGCGCGGCGGTTGCGCCTGCTGGCCGGTGTGTCATTGGTTGGCGGGCCGTTCGAGACCGCGACCAGCGGCGTGAAGCGGACGTTGGTCGTCTCGTCGCCGACGGACGCGGGCGTGCGAGGACGAATTCGTGTTGCGCCGCTGCCGGGCTGGCAGGTCGGGCCGCGCGAATTTCCGTTCGCGCTCGATTCGAATGGCCGGTTCGCCGCCGAACTGTCGTTCGACGTACCGCGAAGCGCGACGGGCGGCCACTACGAGTTTCCGGTGAGGATCATCGTTGAAGGGTCGGGTTCGGAGCGGATCAGCGCGGCGCTGCGGGCCGAAGTGCGCCTCGTGGGTATCGACGTGAGCGTCTTCGCGTTGTGGCGCGACGAGGGATTCATCATTCAGCAGCGGATTGCAAACCGCGGGTCGGCGCCCGCCGATCTCACGAGCGTCATCATCTCGCCGCACCATCCGCGACAGATGCGGCAAATCGCCGGATTGGAGCCGGGCCGAACGACCGTGATCGAGGACGTACTGCCGGACGCAGCAGCGCTCCGCGGCAAGATCGTCCGCGTGTCGATCCGGCGTGCCGACGGTCTGTCGGCCTACCACCACGACATTCGGGTCGATGAGGCGCCCTTAGACGACGGCCGCAGCGCCGAGGGTCGGCCCCGCGCGGCCGAAGAGGAGCGCGTTGGCGGGCAGCACCTGGCGCGCCCGTAATTCGCGATATCGCCGCGCATCGAGCGCCATCCGCAGAAACCGATAGTCGCGCGCGCAATGCTCGAAGAATCGCTGCTCCTCGCCGTCCGGCCGGAAGCCCACCCGTTCGTAACAGCGCCGCGCGACCACGTTGTCGGGGAACACGAGCAGCAGCACGCGCGTGGCGAAGAGCTGGCGAAACGCGCGATCGAGCAGCGCGGCCGTGAATCGTGTCCCGAGACCGCGTCCGCGGCTGGTCGGCGCGAGCACGACGTGCCCGAGCCAGTACTGGTCGCGGGCCGGACGAAACGGGTTCAGCTCGGCGTAGCCGAGCGGTCGCTCACGAAGGATGTCGAGCATGACGTAGCGATCGCCGTCCGCGCAGGCCCAGTCGGCCACCTTCTCGCGGGTCAGCGGCGGTGGGGTCCCAGGTGCGAGCCAGCGTGTGGTCGTGTCGTCGGTGGCCCAACTCGCCACGTCGCCGGCGAAACGCGGCTCAAACGGGACGACGCAACAAGCGTCGGCGGGCCGGATCGGCGCGGGGGAGGCCATCGACAGTCATCCCGTCAGGGGCGCTTCAGCGTGTGACCGAGCTTGGTCCGCTTGGTCTCGAGATAGCGCCGGTTGACGTCGTTGGGTTCGATCTCGATCGGTCGCTGCTCGACGACTTCGAGGCCGTAGACTTCGAGTCGCGAGACTTTCTTCGGGTTGTTGGTCAGCACGCGGATGCGTCGGATGCCGAGGTCACGGAGGATCTGCGCGCCGACGCCGTAGTCGCGCTTGTCCGCCGGCAGGCCGAGCCGCTCGTTGGCCTCGACTGTGTCGAGGCCGGTGTCCTGGAGCCGGTAGGCGCGGAGCTTGTTGATCAGGCCGATGCCGCGGCCTTCCTGCCGCAGATAGACGAGCACGCCTCGGCCGGCCTCCTGGAGGATTCGCATCGCGTCGTGGAGCTGCTCGCCGCACTCGCAACGCATGGAGCCGAAGACGTCGCCGGTCAGGCACTCGCTGTGCACGCGGACGAGCACGGGTTCGTCGATCGTCGGCACGCGCCCAAGGGCGTCACGGGCGCCGATGCCGCCGACGGTCAGCGCCAATTGCGGGTCGCGCTCCGTCGGCGTGCGATAGGCGATGAGGTGGAACTCGCCCCAGCGCGTCTTGAGGTCGACTTCTTCCAGCCGCTGCACGAGCGACTCGCGCTGCAGGCGATATTCGATCAGCGACGCGACCGTGCACATCTTGATCCCGAACCGCCGGCTGAAGTCGGCCAACTGCGGCACGCGGGCCATCGTGCCGTCTTCGTTCAGGATCTCGATCAGCACGCCCGCCGGCAGAAGACCGGCCAGCCGCGCGAGATCGACCGAGCCCTCGGTCTGGCCCGCGCGGACCAGCACGCCGCCATCACGGGCCTCGAGCGGATTGACGTGACCCGGTCGGATCAGGTCTTCCGGTCGTGTGCCATCGGCAACGGCCACGCGGATGGTCGCCGCGCGGTCGGCGGCCGAAACGCCGGTCGTGACGCCGAAGCGCGGATGGGCGTCGATCGTCACGGTGAACGCGGTGTGGAACCGCGTGGTGTTGTGGGTCGTTTGCGGCGTCAGGTTCAGTCGCCGGCATTGGTCGCCGGTCAACGTCAGGCAGAGGGTGCCGCGGCCGTGGGTCAGCATGAAGTTGACGTGTTCGGGCGTGATCTTCTCGGCTGCGCAGACGAGATCACCCTCATTCTCGCGGTCCTCGTCGTCGACCAGGATGATGAGCTTTCCGGCGCGAAGTTCGTCGAGGATTTCGGGTATGGGGCTGAACGGAGAGGCGTTGCTCATGACGGCGTGTCTCGCGGCGGCGCAGGCGGATGCGCCGACAGAAAGCGGAAGCCGATGCGCACATAGTCTAGCAGAGCCGCAGCGGACAGTCCGGCCGCAGCGGTCCACAGGACTTCGGGCAGTCGCCGGGCGTTCTCGGGCAAATCCGGTGCGATGAGCATGGCCAGCACGAGGAGCAATTGTACCAGGGTGCACCACTTCCCGAGCCGGCGGACCTCGATGTAGATGCGTCCGGTAACCATGTAGATGACGGAAAAGCCGAACAGGACGATCATGTCCTTCGACAGGCTCGCGACGACGACCCACGCGGGGACGCAGAGCGGCTCGCCGCCGGACGATGCACCGGCCACGCCGGTCGCGGCCAGGATTACGAGCGAGGCGCTGATCAGCAGCTTGTCGCCGATCGGATCGAGGAACTTCCCCAGAAACGTCTCCGCCTGGAACCTCCGGGCGAGGAAGCCATCCAGCCAGTCGCTCACGGCCATGACCGCGAATATGGCGACGGCGACGTGCCGAAGCCACGATCGGTCCGACTCGTCGATCGACAGCAGGCAGACGACGAACGGAACCACCAGCAGGATTCGCCCGGCGGAGATGCGGTTCGGCCAGTTCTGGCGTGCGATGACGCTGGTCACCGGTACGCGATCCTCCGTTCGGACGCTCCGCGTGGGGGCGTCTGGGCCGGTCTGAGGGGTGTCGCGATCGAGATTCCGGGCGATTCGGCGACGAAGTCTATCGCAAAACCGCGGAGCCGCAAGGACTTGTGGTCGTTGCGGCTGCGGACTTTGCGGGTCCTGCAATTCGCGAAACCCGCACGATTTGTCGATCTATCAGGGTGGGAATCGGCCGGATCGTCGGCTTGCTCGGGCGTGAGATTCTGGGTAATATCGTATGGAGAGAGAACCGGCCGACGCGAACGGACTTTGGAATCGACCGACGTTCTCGACCCGTGGGCTCCTCCCGCTAGCTTGAGACCGCAGACCGGTGCCTCCCCGGCGGTCGTGACGATGTCATGCGAACGATGCTTCATCGACCTGAACGGAACGGCGACCGGGCGCGTACGCCGCACTGGAGTTCGGCCATCATGGTGAATCGAGGGATTCGAGGGTCGCTCGCGGCGGCGCCGGTCATGGCGGTGGCCGCGGTCGCACTGTTCGTGGCGTTCGGCTGCGGTCGCGTCAGTCCGATCGCCGTCTTGAACTTCGTCAATCAGAACCAGAACTCGTTTCCGCAGGGTGGCGGAACGGTCCCGCCGGGTCCTGCGCCGCCGACGCCGGTGAACTCGACCTGCGATCTGACCGATGCGCGGTCCAGCATTTTCTTCCAGCTCCGCAACGAGAGCGTACAGAACGTCGCCTTCAGCGTCACATTCCTTGTATCGTCGGGCAACGGCGGGTTCGTCTGCGCGACGGATCGGCCGGTGTATATCGCCGCGGGCTATGCGCCGATCGCGCTCTCGGGCCCCGGGAACACGACGGCGATCGGCTGCGACACGATTGCGCTCAGCGCCGCGAACGGTTTCCGCGGCGGCGATGAACTGCTCGGGCTGACGGTGGTCGGTCAGATCGGGCCGAACCTGAGCGGCACGCCGACCGGCGCGCCGGTTGCGAATCCGCCGCTCGACGGCGTGAACGCGATCCCGGTGCCGGAGGTGATCGTGCTCGGCGACGGTGATCCGCTGTTCATCTGCCAGGGGAACAACATCTGCACGCAGGGCGGGTTCACCTACACGAACGCGCTCGGGGTGCAGATCGACGACGTGCAGTCCTCGCGCACGCAGGGCACGATCTGTCAGCAGGTCGGCGCGACGCCTCGACCCGAGTGGCGATTGCTGAACCCAAGCTCGGCCGACACCAACGCGCGGCCGTTCGAGTACGTCGCCGGCGCGAGCATCGCCGCGTCCGTGCTGGACCGCGTATTCAACGCCAACCCGAGCCAGAACAAGGCGGTGTGGCGCGTCATCGGACCGATTCCGAACCTCGCCGACATTCACCTGGAGCAGCGATAACAGGCACGGCGCCGGGCCGCGTTCGCCGTCGCGGCCGCGCGGAACTTTCGGAGAGCATCGCATGTCGAGCAAGCGGGGACTGGAGGCGCTGACGGCCTTCGCGCTGTTCGTCGCAGTCGGCGCGGGCGGCCTGATCTGGGCCAGCGGCTGCAACATCTCGCCGATCGCCGTGCTCGCGTTCGTCGGCGGATCGACGGTGCAACCCGGTCCGCCGGGCGGCGTCACTCCGCCGGGCGGGAACGAGGACTTCCCGAGCGTTTGCGACCTGCCGGCCAACCAGCAAACGATCAACGTCACGCTGCGCAACGAAAGCCGCGCGCAGGTCGAGTACGCCATCGTGTTCATCACGACCGCGGGCACGGGCGGGTTCGTTTGCAACGATCAGCGCGACACTTATCTCGATTTCGGCTACGAGGTCGAGATGCTCACGGCGCAGAACACCAAGGCCTTTGGCTGCGACAACGTCCTGCTCGACAGCGGGACGGAGCTGCTTGCGGCGCGCATCACCGGGACGCTCCCGGCGCGGGTCGTCGGCGAGGAAGTCCCCGTCGCCGACGCGCCGCTCGACGGCAGCACGGCTGTTCCGCTGCCGACCGTCATCCTCCTCGGCGACGACGCCAGCCCGTCTTTGTTCCACTGCACGACGGTGAGTTCGTGCGTCTCAACGAGCGACATCTGCGCCCAGGGCGGCTTTGTCTACGTCGCCGGTTCAATCTGCCGCGCGACGTCGCTGCGGACGCAGGGCACGCTTTGCAACGCCCGCGTGTCGAGCCGGCCGCGCTGGGTCCTGCGCAATCCGGACCTGATCGACCGCCTCGCGCGCGACTTCGAGTACCTCAAGGGCGGGAACATCATCATCACCGTCCTCGATCGTGCGGCGAGCACCGACGCCCGCCAGAACCAGGTCGTCTGGCAAGTCGAGGACGAAGACGGCGTGGTCATTCACGAGGAAGTGCGCTAGCGGCGGGCGATTCCCTCGCTGTGGTTCGCCGGGCGGCCGTCTGGCCGATCGTGCGTTCGCTCCGCGCTGCGGCGCAGACCTGTCCGGCGCGTCCGGCTTCTCGTGACAAGACGTTGGGAAACGCGAAGAACCCCACGACGCCGATGGCGCAGATCGCCAGTCCGGCCCGCAGCGCGTCGCACCGCGTGGCGACGCCCGGTCCGAGCGCGGGCCGCAGGTAACACGTCGCGATGATCCGAAGGTAATACGCCGCGGCGATCGCGGAGTTGCCGACGCCGATCACGACCAGCCAGATCATCGCGGCCGGATGGGGCGTCGAATCCGCGGCGGCGATCGCGGCCGAGAAGACGTAGAGCTTTCCGAGGAAGCCGGCCATCGGCGGGATGCCCATCAGGCTGAGCACGCAGACCGCCAGCGCCAGGCACGCGGCCGGGTGTCGCTGCGATGCGCCGGCCAGGTCCTCCAGATCATCGACGGGTTCGTCCGACTCCGGCGAGCGGATGTAGGCCAGGGCGGCGAACGCGCCGAGGTTCATCAACCCGTAGATCGCCATGTAGAACAGGGCGGCGGTGACGCCGTTTCGCGTCGGCGCGTCGATTGCCGTGCTCGCCAATCCGGGGCCCGCCAGCAGCGCGACGAGCATGTAGCCCGAGTGCGCGACGCTGGAATACGCGAGCATGCGCTTGGCGTTGGTCTGCATGAGTGCCAGCGTGTTGCCGACGAACATCGTTGCGACGGCCATCGCCCAGAGCAGCCAGAACGTCGCCGGCGTCCATTGCCAGTCGATGACCGACGCGACGCGGACCAGCGCGAGGATTCCGGCGAATTTCGGCACGAATCCGAGCATGCCGGCAACGGGTGACGCCGCGCCGTGATAGACGTCGGCCACGTAGTAGTGCAGCGGCACGGCGGCGAGCTTGAAGGCGATCCCCGCGAGGACGAGCATCAGGCCGACCATCGTGAGCGGGTCGGAGCGGAGCGCCGGCTGATCAACGAGGAGTTGTGCGAGCGATCGCTCGGCCGCGGAGCTGCCGAAGAGCGTCGTCGTTCCGCCGATGCCGTAGAGGAAGCTGAAGCCGTAGAGCATGAAGGCGGCGGCGAACGCGCCGAGGAAGAAGTACTTGCCGGTCGCTTCCTGGGCGCGGACGTCGGTCCGCGACAGGCCGATCAGCACGTAAGTCGGAACGCTGACCAGCTCGAGCGCCAAGAAGAGCAGGATCATGTCATCGGCGACGGCGACGAGGCTGATGCCAGCCAGCGAAAAGAGCATCAGTGCGAAATACTCGCCGCGTTCGCGCGCGGCCGGCACGTGCCGGTTGACGAGCACGATGAGCACGCCGACGCACAGCGTGATCCATCGCGCGTAGTAGACCAGCGCGTCGATCTGAAGCGAGTGCGTTGATCGGATCCCGCCGCCCGGCCGGCCGATCGCCAGCCAGAGCGCGACGCCGAGGGCGATCAGGGTCAGGGCGGGCAGGCTGTCGAGGACGAACGCACGCCGCGAGTGTCCGACGATCAGCAGCAGCGACGCCGCCACGATGAGCACCAGCTCCGGCGCGAGCATCGAGATCATCGGGTGCACCGACACTCAACGACCCTCCGTTCGGGCCGACGGGTTCGCTTGGACGGCGCGAGTCCGTATTGATTTCGGATCGGCATCCGTGACACGCGGCGACGCCGGGCGATTGCCGGCGAGCGTCGCCGTCATTGCCGGCCGCATTCGCGCGAGCACCTGCGATTGCACGGGCGGCTGCATGACGTTGAACAGCGGCTTCGGCGCGACGCCCAGCCACAGGCAGCACGCCGCCAGCGGTGCGAGCAGCGCGGTCTCCCGCAGCGTCAGGTCCGCCGGCAGCGTCGTCCCGTGCGCATCGGCCGCGTGGCCCTGCGACCCGCGCGGCTCGCGGAGCGGTCCGAATAGCACGGCGCGGCACAGATGCAGCATGTAGATCGCGCCCAGCACGATGCCCAGCGCGGCCGGCACGGCGTACCAGACGCCGAGCGGTCCGGGCGGCGTCCCTCCGGCCGTGCTGTGCGACGTGAACGCTCCGAGCAGCACGAGGAACTCGCCGATGAACCCGTTCAGTCCGGGCAGGCCGATGCTCGACAGCGTGAAAAAGATCAGGAAGAACGCGAAGACGGGCATCCGTCGCGCCAGGCCGCCAAGCTCGGCCATCTCGCGCGTGTGGTAGCGGTCGTAAATCATCCCGACGAGAAGAAACAGCGCGCCGGTCGACAGTCCGTGATTCACCATGTAAAGCAGCGAGCCGGTCAGGCCCGACATCTTCAGGCTGAACATGCCGAGCAGGCAGAATCCCAGGTGCGACACGGACGAGTACGCGACGAGCTTCTTGATGTCCGTCTGCACCCACGCCGCCAGCGCGCCGTACAGGATTCCGATGATCGCCAGCACGGCGATCCACGGTGCAAACGTCACGGACGCCACGGGCAGCATCGGCAGGCTCAGCCGCAGGAACCCGTACGTGCCGAGCTTCAGCAGCACGCCCGCCAGGATCGCCGAGCCGGCCGTCGGCGCTTCCGTGTGCGCCAGCGGCAGCCACGTATGGAACGGGAACAGAGGCACCTTGATCGCGAACCCGGCGAACAGCGCGAGGAAGAGGATCGACTGTACGCTTGGCGTCAGGTGGCCTTCGGCGGCGAGTTGGTACAACCGTTCCAGCTCGAAGGTCAGCACGCGCGCGCCATCCGCCGGGTCGCGGACGTTTGCGAACGCCTGCCAGCCGAGGTAAAGCACGGCGGCGAAGGTGAGCACGCTGCCGGCGAGCGTGTAGAGGAAGAACATGTCGGCCGCGCGGCGCCGCTGCGAGCCGCCCCAGATGCCGATGATCAGGTAGAGCGGGATGAGCGTGAACTCGAAGAAGACGTAGAACAGCAGCAGGTCTCGCGCGCAGAACACGCCCAGCATCGCGCCGTGCAGCAGCAGGAGCAGCGCGTAGTATTCCCTGACGCGCTCGCGGATGCTCTCGAAGCTCGACCAGATCGCCAGCGGCGTCAGCAGCGCCGTCAGCAGCAACAGCGGCAGGCTGATGCCGTCGAGCGCGACGTAATACTGAACTTGCAGCTTCGCCGGCCGATCGCCCCCGAGGTTGTACGGCAGCGGATCGCTGATCCACTGGCAGCGCTCGGCGAGCGCGAGCCCGTGAAAGCCCTGCGGGCCGCGCTGCTGATCGACGTAATAGACGGTTGCCACGATTGCGAACACGAGCGTCGCGAGCGATGCGAGAAACGCATTGCGGCGGATCGCGCGCGGGTCCGACGCGGGCATCAACAGGAGTCCGATCGCGGCGGCGATCGGGAAGAAGATGATGACCGACAGGATGTGCTGCGCGAGAAAGCCCATGCGTCCGCTCGACTCCCTACGATCCTGCCAGCACGACCCAGACGATGAGCAGCACGCCGACCGCCATGCCCATTGCATAGCCCTGGATCGCTCCGACCTGCATCGTCTCCTTGAGCATGAAGCCGATGGATCGCGGCACCGCTGTGATCAGCCACAACAGCGTGTTGATGACGTATCGGTCCATGCCGAAGCAGAAACGCCCCAGTCGGCGCAGCGGCGAGACGATCAGCGCATCGTACAACTCGTCGACGTAGTACTTCTGATACAGCAGTTGATGCGGTCCGGGCAGCAGGATCGGCACCACCGTCGCGATCGCCGGCCGCCGGCGATAGACGTACCACGCCGCGATGGTCCCGACGATCGACAGCGCACCGGAGACGATCATCAGCGTGAGGTCCTCGCCGCCGGCGTGCGATTCCGCGCCCGACCATTCCCCGTGCGGGGCGACGACCGGTCCCAGCCACGCGTGGATGTTGAAGTCCCCCGACGCCATGGCCACGCCCCCCGCCCCGATCGCGCCGATCGACAGCAGTAGCAGCGGGACCGTCATCCAGGCGACCGACTCGTGCGCGTGCTCGACGCCGGGCGGCAATCGCTGCGGACCGTGGAACGCCAGGAAGATCATGCGGAAGGTGTAGAAGGCCGTCAGCAGCGCCGTCAGCAGCGCAAGCCCGCCGAGGATCGGCGCGTGATTCAGCGCCGCGTGGATGATCTCGTCCTTGCTCCAGAAGCCCGAAAACAGCGGGAACCCGGCCAGCGCCAGGCCGCCGATCCAGAACGTCGCGGCGGTGATCTTCAGCCCGCGCGCCAGACCGCCGAATCGGCGGATGTCGATTTCGCCGGCCATGGCGTGCATGACGCTGCCCGCGCCGAGGAACAGCAGCGCCTTGAAATATGCGTGCGTGAAGAGGTGGAAGATGGCCGACGCGGGCGCGTGCACGCCCAGGCCGAGGAACATGTAGCCCAACTGGCTGATGGTCGAATACGCGAGGATGCGCTTCATGTCGAACTGCGTGAGGGCGATCGTCGCGGCGAACAGCGCCGTCGCGCCGCCGATGATCGCCACGACCGCCATGGCCGTCGGCGAGGCCGTGAAGATCGCGCCGCAGCGGGCGACCATGTAGACACCGGCGGTGACCATCGTCGCGGCGTGAATGAGCGCGCTGACCGGCGTCGGGCCTTCCATCGCGTCGGGCAGCCAGACGTGCAGCGGGAGCTGCGCGCTCTTGCCCACCGCGCCGCAGAAGAGCAGCAGCGCCACGATCGTCTCGTAACCGTCGAGCGCGGCGCGGCCCGCGTCGGAGAACACGTAGGTGTAGCTCAGGTCGCCGCAGCGCCAGTAGATCAGCAGGATGCCAAGCCCGAACCCGAAATCGCCGACGCGATTGACCAGGAACGCCTTCTTCGCCGCGGCGGCCGCGCTGGGCTTCTGATAGTAGAAGCCGATCAGCAGGTAACTGCAAAGGCCGACGAGTTCCCAGCCGAGGTAGAGCAGAAGGAAGTTCCCGGCCAGCACCAGCGCGCACATCGAGAAGACGAAGAGCGCAAGGAAGGCGAAGAACCGTTCGTAGCCGCGCTCCCCCTGGCCGTGATGATCGCGCATGTAGCCGACGGAATAGACGATGACGAGCAGCGAGACCGAGAGCACGGTCAGCAGCATGACGCTCGTCAGCGAATCGATGCGAAATTCCACCGGGAACCAGCCGCGACCGCCCGTCGGGGCGTCGGCCCGGAACCAGTCGTAGACGACGTGCGACTTCTCGAACGCGGCCGCGCGCTCGGCGTTCGGAATGGCGCGCAGGTCGTTGAACAACATCACGGCCGCGACGAGCGCCGCCGCGACCCCGAGGATGGCGAGCCAGTGCGCGCGGTCGCGCAGCCCGCGGAGTCCGATCATGCCGATCAGGATGGACCCCATCAGAGGCGCCAGCAGGATCCAGACGGCCAATTGTGTTACGTCACCCGTCACGCGTCCGCGCTCATCCTCTCATCGTTCGCCACGACTCAGCGTCCAGCGTTCCGCGCCGCCGATAGAGCAGGACGACGATCGCCAGACCCAGGCCGGCCTCGACCGCCGCGACCACAAGCACGAACAGGCCGAATCCCTGGCCCTGCAGGTTGCCGTGCCGCAGGCCCATGGCGATCAGGTTCAGCAGCACGCCCTGAAACATGACTTCGGTGCAGAGGAACATGATGATCAGGTTGCGGCGCGTCAGGAAGCCGACCAGGCCGATCCCGAACAGCACCGCGCCGAGCATCATGAAGGGCACCGCGTACGGCATTCGATGGCTCCCGTTCGCCTCGCCTAGAACGGTCGGACGCGCCGACCGGTCTCGCCCGGCGGCGCCGTCTCGTCCGGCGGCGGCACTTCATCAGTCGGTACCGGCTTGCGCGCGATGGCCAGCGCTCCGATCATCGCAACGAGCAGCAGCACGCCCGCCAGCTCCAGTGACACCGCGTAGCGCGTCAGCACCTCGCGCCCGATCGACAGGGCGTTCGACGCGGCGACGCCCGCTTCGCCCTCGGCCGCCGGCCAGGGCCGCTCGAGGATCACGCCCGCGAGCGTCGCGACCAGCACGAATCCCGCGACGACCGACCATCCCGGCTCGCGGGCCGTCGTGTCATACGTCAGCGCGCCGGCCGCGCTTTCCGATTGCTGCGCGAGCATGATGACAAAGACGTACGTCACGAGGATCGCGCCGGCGTAGACAATCACGAGGGCGGCGGCGAGGAACTCCGCACCGGCGAGCACCGCCAGCGCGGCCGTCGCCAGAACGACCATGACGAAATAGAGCGCGGAATAGACCGGCTTGGGATGCGTCACGACCCGCACCGCACCGCCGACGGTCAGGAACGAGAGAATCAGGAAATAGAGATTGGACGCCGCCGGGTCGCCCAGGCCGTATCGCAACACGGTCAGCAGGCCGGCCATGGACGCGACACCGAAGACGAAGCCGGCGGTGCGATGCGACGCGCGGCCGCGCGGCAGCGCAAGATACAGCGCCAGCGCGCCGAGCGCCGCCACCGTATACGTCACATAAACCCATCCGCCGGACGTCACGATCGTTCCACTCTGTCCGTCCCGAGACCCGCGCCGGTCTCGCCCGTTGCGCCCGGCCGCGCCGCCGAAGCGCCGAATCGTCCCGCGCCGTCATCCGGCATAGCCGGTGATGGGCGGGTTCTTCCGCGGCTTGAGATGTCGCGTCTGGTCGAAGACCATCAGCAGCTTCTCCTTGTCGAAGATCATCTCCTCGCGCGATTGCCCGACCAGCCGGAATTCCGGCGTCAGCTCGATCGCGTCCACCGGGCACGCCTCTTCGCACATGCCGCAGTAGATGCAGCGCAACTCGTCGATGTCGAACTGGATCGGGTACTTCTCGCGGTCCGGCCACGGCGACGGCGCGCCCTCGATGTGGATGCAGTGCGCCGGACAGGCCGTCTCGCACATGAAGCATGCCACGCACGCCACGCGGCCCTGTTCGTCGCGGTTCAGCCGGTGCACGCCGCGGTAGTTTTCGATTCGCATCGGCCGCTTCTGTTCCGGGTACTGCACGACCGTCCGGTCGCGCATCGCCTTGGAGAACATGTGCCGCAGCGTCGTCCGCATGCCGCCGAAGATCTGCGGGAGATAGAGCCGCTCGGAGAGCGTCAACTCCGGCTGGTCCACGACGACGATGTCGGTCTCTCTCCAGTTTCTCGATGGCATGTCGTTCGTCGCACCTCGCTCAGCGGGCCGGCGTCCCGCCGACCTCACCGCGCACCGACGCCGCGCGGAGCAGGCTCGCCTGCCGGCCGGTGATCTCGCGCCCGCTCGCGACGTTCACCGCGCCGGCGATGACCAGCAACAGGACCTCGGCCACGGGCGCCGACCAGTGCACCGGTGTCCCGCGGTACAGCAACCAGCCCTGCACGGCCAGCATGCCCATGCCCACCGGCACGAGGCCCTTCCACGCCAGACGCATGAGCTGGTCGAAGCGGAAGCGCGGCAGGCTCCACCGCACCCACATGAACACGAACACGAAGAAGGCGATCTTGCCGCCGAACACGCCGAGCCGAACCAAACCCGCCAGCGGCGACGTCGATGACGCGATCCAGTGCAGCCATCCGCCCCACGTCGTGCCGGCCAGCAGCCGCGTGAACGGCACCGGTTCCCAGCCCCCGAGGAACACGGTCGCCAGAAGGCCCGATGCCGTGATGATGTGCGCGTATTCGCCGAGGTAGAACAGCGCGAACTTCATCGACGTGTATTCCGTGTGGTAGCCGCCGACCAGCTCCTGCTCCGCCTCGGCGAGATCGAACGGCGCGCGGTTCGTCTCGGCCAGCGCCGTCGTCAGCAGCATGAGGAATGCGACCGGATGCAGCAGGAGGTTCCATGCATGCGCGACCTGCGCATCGACGATTGACTCCAGCCGCAGCGCGCCGGTCGCAAGGATGACCGTCAGCAGCGCCAGTCCCATCGGGATCTCGTACGACAGCATCTGCGCCGCGGCCCGCATCGCCCCGTAGAACGCGTACTTGTTGTTGCTCGACCAGCCGCCAAGCACCACGCCGTATACGGCCATCGATCCGACCGCCAGCAGGTAGAGCAGGCCGATGTCGATGCTCGCGCCCTGAAGCAGCAGTTCGGTGCCTTCCTCCATCCACGGCCAGCGGATCCGACCTCCGAACGGCAGCACGACAAACCCGATCATTGCAACGATGAACGCCACCATCGGCGCGACGTGAAAGAGCACCCGATCGACACGCCCGGGAACGAAGTCCTCCTTCAGGATGAACTTGATCCCGTCGGCGACGGGCTGGAGCAGGCCGAGGGGGCCGACGCGGTTCGGGCCGTAGCGATCCTGCGTCCATGCGGCGATCTTGCGTTCGAAGTAGATGCAGTAGGCGACGGCGGTGAGGATGACGAGGATCGAGACCGCGATGAAACAGAGACTCAAGCCAAGCTGGGACCCGAGGATATCCTGAACCATCGCGGTCATCGTCGCGAATAGCTTAGTGCCGGATTTCACGAATACAAATGGGGGCGGCGAGCGGGACTTGGGATGGACTCCTGGTTCGCGGGTCAATGAGGGTGTTCGGCGTGTTGCGGCGCGCAAGGGAGAGGCTCCTGGCGAGCCGAGGTTCCGACGCGGATGGCGGACCCTTGTGCCGGATCGCCGAGAGGCTCGCCGCCGAACGACCTGAGCGAGTCTCGTGATCAGTCGCTCGGCGGCGATTTGAGTGGCGAGGTTTGACGTTTCGCTGTCTCGCGATAGTGGTTTTCACCCATTTTCGGTCCTGGAGAATGGCAGATCCCAGCCTCCGGCACTACGAAGGTCGTAAAATGCTGTCAAATAATAGATTAGGAACACATCTACAACCCGATCCCTGGTTCCGGCCGCGCCGTACAAGCCCATTGACTTTCGGGGTCGATTTCCGATACCATGCGATCTTGGAGTAGCGGAGGAGGCGGAACCCTTCCAGCCATCTGCGCGCTCGGATGCCGGAGAGAAGCGTCCCAGCACTCCAGAACGTGTGATTCGGAGCGGCGATCTGCCGCGGAGAAGGAACATTCGGGTACACCGATCGGATGCGCGGTGCCCGCGACATCGATCGAGTCTGAGGGAGGAAAGGTCAATGCTTCGCAAACTGTTGGTAGTGGCTCTGGTGCTCGGGATGGCTTCGTCCGTCTTCGCGCAGGGGAACATCACGGCCGGGAACGCGTGGTTCCGATTCACGACGATACCGACCAGCTCGACATCGACGACCGGAACGAGCAGCGCGCACTTCAGTGCGTCGGCCTCGGCGTCAGGCGACCAGATGTTCGGAACCTGGTGGTGGTTCCGCCTGCCGGGCGCGACCCGCGAGTCGTCGTTCAGCAGCGCGGCGGGCCAGGGTTTCTCGCAGACCTACGTGGGCGACATCGCGACGCTCTCGTGGACGAACGTCGCGGGCGCGGGCCTGATGAGCGCGACCCTGCGATACGACATTGACGACATGGATGGCGCCGGCACTACGATGGCCCGCGTCACCGCGACGATGGTCGTGACAAACCTTTCGACGGTGGCACCGCTGGCGGTCTCGCTCTTCAACTACGCCGACTACGACGTGTTGGGTACGGCGAGCGGGGATAGCGCCGTCCTGCTCGCAACGAACCGGATGGGCATTTCGGAAGGCGCCATTTCGACCGAGTTCTTCGGCCCGAATGCCAACGCGTGGGAAGTCGATCCGTGGAGTACGACGGCAGCAGGCGCGGTCCGCGTGAGGATGGTCGATGCGTTGGTCGACAACCTCGACAATACAGGGCTGCCGCAGGGTCCGTTCGACTTCACCGGCGCGTATCAGTGGAATCTGAACCTTGCCCCGGGAGGAAGCGCCACGGTCTATGGCGGCCTCTCGATCAATACGTCCGCGATACCTGAGCCGACGACGATGGCCCTGCTCGCCTTGGGCGGGCTGGTTGCGATCCGCCGACGGCGCTAGAGAGTTTTCACGGAGGGCGGAAAAGGGTTTCTTTCCTCCCAGGCAAAGAAGCGAAGCAATTGTTCTGCGGGCGGCTTCCGGAATGGAGCCGCCCGCGGCCGTTTTACCCCCGAATGTCAGACGATCGTTCACGGGATCGAAAAACGGAGCGATCCATCTTCTTAGACGTGCCGCCCGCGGATTCGCGGCACGACCGCCCGAGTATCATTGACTTTCTTACGTCGTTTCGAGTACTCTGGTGACTAGTTGGAGTTCGAGGGAAGCGACCCCGTCTACGATTCTCAGGAAGCGTGAACTCCGCCAGAAGAAGCATGTGTGCCGCGAAGCGCGGTTGCGTGCCCGTCGCGTGGGGCAACTGAAGGAGGAAACAGATGAAGCGTGTCGCAAAAATCTCGTTTGCAGCGTTGGCCGTCGCGGCGCTGGCCAGTCCGGCCTTCGCCGCCTATTCGTTCCCATCGTTCAACCAGGTGGTGACGAGCACGGTGACAAGTACGCTGCTGAACACGGCGCCGGTGCCGGCGGGCGTGTACACCAGCTATTCGGTCATGGTCGACTGGAGCGCGATCGCGGGCGATCCGTGGTCGGACGAAGGCATCTGGGCCTTCGGCGATACGGCCTACCCGGCGACGACGTACTACGCCGATCCGGGTCCGGCGCCGAACAGCGCGAGCAACGGCAATCCGGTAACGCTCGTCTGGAACGGCTTTATGGACACGCCGTGGACGGCCGGGAATCCGCTCTACTTCCTGACGCTCCAGACGTTCGGCGGCTCGTCGGCGAACTGGAACAACATCCGCATCACGATCGGCATGGACACGCCGACGGCGCCGGTGGCGATCGACCTCGGCACGCTCACCCCGGGCATGACGATGGACATGCGGGCCCTCGCGGCGGGCGAAATCCTCTGGTATAAGTTCACCGTCCCGGCCGGCGGTGTGAACGGGGGCATCGGGCAGTACCTGAACATCAACACCTTCGGCTCGGACCTGTCGATGGGTGCGTTCGCCGAGGATGACACCGAGATCGGTCTCTACAGCTCGCTGGGCGGCGTCCTTGCGTCGAACGACGACGCGAACTTCGGCGGCGGCGTCTACACGAGCGAGCTGCACTATGGCGCCGGCGCCGGCACATATCAGCCGTCGCTCGGCAACCTCGGGGCCGGGACCTACTACATCGCCGTCGGCGGGTTCAACACGACGTATGCCGGCAATTTCGGTGCGTCGAGCGCGTCCACGGCGTTCGGCACGATCAAGCTGACGTTGGACACGAACGTCCCCGAGCCGACGACGATGGCCCTGCTGGCCCTCGGCGGGCTGGTGGCGATCCGACGCCGCAAGTAGTCTCTCGAATCGATTGCGTACACGCTCAGAGGCCTTCCGGGTCACTCCGGAAGGCCTCTTCGTTGTGCGCCCGGGCATGGCGCGATGACTTGGAGGTGTAAGTCCTCTGGGAGCCCTGATCGCGGGTACCCCTAGCTGAACCGCAACCGCGTCGCTGTGAGGCGGCGTGGGAAGGAAGCGGCAGGCAAAGCTCCGGCCCGAGGAACACGAAGCGCATAGGAGGCGACCGTCTGGCGGACGAGAGGGCCAAAAGACTCGAAGTCCGAAGCGATTCCGTAGGACGGGCGTAGATGCGACGGGTAGATGGAGCGAAGGTCACGCGTCTTGCCCCGGGAGGTCTGTCGACCTGCCCACGGAGGCCGGGTCCAGAGGGGCAAGGCTGAGGGCCAACCGCGGCACGAGGCGCGGCGTTCGATCACCAGATTTCCTCCGGGGCTACGAGAGCCGAAACAGTGTTTTGAACCAGTTGACGAAACGCAGTGCCACCTCACTGTCGTGGCGGAAGAAATGGGCCTTCAGGGCCATTCCGAACGACATACCAGGTTCGCGCTGCCATGCAAGCCAGCAATACAGCTCAGCCTTCGTCCCATCCTGAACGGGGAAGCGACGATCCAC
>JAKLKO010000011.1 GCA_023150615.1 Phycisphaerae bacterium | reverse complement strand
AAACGTGTTGTTCGCTTCCACCTCCGTGATCGCGCCGTAGCTCGAAACCGCCGTCAGCGCCAACACGGCCATCGATATCTTGAGAATCCGCATACTTCTCCTCCGTCTGCCTGAACGCGCCAAATACGACGCGCAAACTCCCGTAATGAAGAGAGGAAATGCCTCTTCCTTCCTACGCAGTAGGGTACCTGTTTCGCGAACCCGTTGTCAATACAGGTGGGAAAAACACCCGGTCCACCGCTGCACGTCCGCTCCCCGGCCTGTCTCGATCACGCAGCGCCGATCAGGCACAAGCACAGGATGAAGTAGTCTGCTGATCTGAATATCATCCAAACCATCACGGCCGGGGCTGGCAATCGGGGCAGAGGTACGTGGCACGCTGCCCGACCACGATCCGTCGGACGGCGGCGCCGCAACGGCAGCACGGCTGATCCGCCCGGCCATAGACACGGAAGTAATCCTGCATCCGACCTTCGGGATAGACCCAATCGATCGATGCCCCGTTCCGCCGAATCCCCTCCTGAAGCGCAGCTCGAATCGCTGCGTGGAGTCGCACGACCTCGGCATCGGACAGTCGATCGGTCCGCCGGAGCGGATGCAGACCTGCGCGGTGCAGGCTTTCATCGACGTAGATATTCCCCAGCCCGGCCAGGACGCGCTGATCCAGCAGACACGGCTTGAGCCTGCGGCGAAGCCGTCGAATCCGCGCTCCAAGCGCGTCGGCCGAGAACTCCGCCTCGAGCGGTTCCGGGCCGAGCGCGCCGAGGACCTCCTCCGGCCGATGGGTCACGATCACGCGGCCGAACTTCCGCGCATCTGAGAAGCGCAGCTCCGACCCGTCCTTCCAGCGCAATCGGAAATGTACGAACCGATGCGGCGGCGAATCGGCCGGCTCGAGCAGCAATCGGCCGCTCATCCGCAGGTGGACCAGCATCGTGATCGACTCGCGCGCGTGACGCGGCCGGGATGGCGCGCAGGCCGCGTCGTCGAACCGGATCACGACGTACTTCCCGCGCCGACCGACGGCCGTGACCCGCCGGCCGCCGAGCAGGGCCTCGGCCTTTCTGACCGCCGGTCGCAACGTCGCGGGCCAGTCGCAGAAGACGCGCGCGGCGATCCGCCCGGGCAGTTCCGCCCCGACCGTCCGCACGATCGTTTCGACTTCGGGAAGCTCGGGCATCGGGCGCTCGCACCATCGCAGCGAGATGGCCATTCCTGGCCGCCCGCGGCGCCTGAATCATTGTGCCGCCAAGGGTTATCGCGACGATATATCGGACGAACGCATCGCGTTCGAGGGGGCCGGTCCCCTTCCAAGGCGTATACTTTGGAAAACGCCCTCGCCGCGCTGCACGCGAGACTCGGACATGAACCCATCTTCGCCGGGCGACCTCGATCAGGCCATACAGACCCTCCGCGACGGCTACGCACGCATCCGGTCCGAGCTTGCGAAGGTCGTCGTCGGCCAGGACGCAGTCGTCGAGGAGCTCATCATCGGCCTGCTGGGCCGCGGGCACTGCATCCTCGAGGGCGTTCCCGGGCTGGCCAAGACCCTGACCATCAGCACCATCGCACGGATGCTCTCCCTGTCGTTCAGCCGCATCCAGTTCACTCCCGACCTGATGCCGAGCGACATCACCGGCACGGAGATCATTGAGGAGGATCGCAGTACCGGCGCGCGACAACTCCGCTTCGTGAAGGGCCCCATCTTCGCCCATATCGTGCTGGCTGACGAGATCAACCGCACGCCGCCCAAGACGCAGGCGGCGCTGCTCGAGGCCATGCAGGAGAACCAAGTGACGGCGGCCGGCTTCTCGCACCGTCTGCCGAAGCCGTTCTTCGTGCTTGCGACACAGAACCCGATCGAGCAGGAGGGCACCTATCCGCTGCCCGAGGCGCAGCTCGACCGCTTCATGCTCAAGATCGTCGTCGACTATCCGAGCGAAGAGGAGGAGCTTCAGATCGTCCGCCTGACGACCGCGCCGCCGGAGAGCAAGATCGAGCGCATCCTCGACGCGAACGAGATTACCGAGCTTCAGGAGGTGGTGCGGAAGGTGCCATGCGCCGAACACGTTATGCGCTACGCGACGCGGCTTGTCCGCGCCACGCGCCCCGGCCGCGATGATCCGCCCAAGTACGTCCGCGACTACGTCGCCTGGGGCGCCGGACCGCGGGCCTCGCAGTACCTCGTGTTGACCAGCAAGGCCCGCGCGGTCCTGAACGGCCGACACCACGTGACACTCGACGACATCGCGCGCTCCGCGCACGCCGTGCTGCGGCACCGCGTGGTGACCAACTTCAACGCCGAGGCCGACGGCATCACGTCCGACCAGATCGTGGAATGGCTGTTGCGCGACGTCTCGCGCGTCGAGACACCGGGGCTGGACGCCGTGCACGCCGAGTCGGTGCTGCCGTCGCGATAGACCCGCCCCGCACGCGGACCGATCCACCGGACGGGAGAACATGCCCGCAACGCTGCATGAATATCGCAAGTACCTGGATCCGGCCGTCCTCGCCCGACTGACCGGTCTGGAGCTTCGCGCACGGCACCTCGTCGAGGGCTTCGTCTCGGGCATGCACCGCTCGCCGTACCGCGGGCATTCCGTCGAGTTTGCAGAGCATCGCAAGTACTGTCAGGGCGACGACCTGCGGCACCTCGACTGGCGCGTGCTCGCACGAACCGACAAGCACTACGTCAAGCAGTACGACCAGGAAACGAACCTCCAGCTTACCTTCGTCGTCGATTGCTCCGCCTCCATGTCGTTCCGCTCGCCCGACAGCCCGCTGAGCAAGCGCGAATACGCGACGGCCCTCGCCGCCGCCCTCGCGTACCTCGCCCTGCGGCAGTCGGACGCCGTCGGCCTGGCCGTCTTCGACGATCGCGTGACGCGCTTCGTGCGGCACTCGAACCAGCCGACGCACTGGAAGGCCATCGTCGCCGAACTCGAGCATGCGCCGACCGCCCGCACCACGCGCCTGCGGCACGCCCTGGACGAGATCGCCGAACAGCTCGAGCGACGGCACGTGATCGTGCTGATCAGCGACCTCTTCGACGAGCCGGATGAGATCCTTCACGGACTGCGGCACCTGCGCTATCGCCGGCACGAGCCGATCGTCTACCACGTCCTCGACCACGCCGAGCTCACTTTCCCATTCCAGGAACTGACGCGATTCGAGGGCCTCGAGGAAGGCGGGCACCTGCTCACGCAGGCCCGCGCCGTCCGCGACGGCTACCTCGCCGAGCTGAATGCCTTCATCGACGACGTCCGCCGACGCTGCCGGCAGCAACGCGTCGATTACGCGCTCTTCGACACCCGCGAGCCGCTCGACCGCGCGCTCTCCGTCTTCCTCGCCACGCGCGGAGACCGCACTCGCTGACGGACGACGCCGATGCCCAGCTTCATCCATCCCGGCCTCGCCGCCGCCGCCCTCGCGACCGCCGTCGTCCCGATCCTCATCCACATCCTCAGTCGCCGGCGCTTCCGGCGCCAGCCGTGGGCTGCGATGCGCTTCCTGAAGCGCGCCCAGCGCAAGAGCCGCCGCCGCTTCCGGATCGAACAGTGGCTGCTGCTGAGCCTCCGCACGGCCGCCGTCCTGCTCTTCGGGCTCGCCGTCGCACGGCCGTCGCTGTCCGCCGGTCGCGTCTCGCGCGCCATCGGCGAGCCCCGCGCCGACCGCGTCATCGTTCTCGACGACAGTCTTTCGATGCACGCGCGGCGACCCGACGGACGTTCCTCCTTCGATCGCGCGAAAGACGCGGCGCGGACCCTGCTGGCGCAGTTCAATCCAGCCGACGCCGTCGCCGTGCACCTCGTCTCGGCCGGCGACGCCGCGGCGGTCTCCCGTCCCAGCGCCGATCAGGCGCTGGCCGCCCGCGCCCTCGATGCCGCGATGCCGCGCCACGATCGGGGCGATTCCGCGGCGGCGCTGCGCGCCGCGGCGCGGATCGTCATGGCCGGCGACGCACCGCCGTCGGCCCGCGCGGTCTACTTGCTGACCGACCTGAATCACCGCGACTGGTTCAACGCCCCGGCCGCATCAACGGACGTCCCGCCGGCGATCGCCGCCGCGCGCGAGGTCGCCCGTGTCGCACGATTGGCCCTCATCGACTGCGGTCCGCCGGCGCGCTACAACCTCGCGCTGACCGACCTGACGTGTGAAGACGCGCTCGTGGGCTGCGACTTTCCCGTCCGATTCACCGCGTCGATCGACAACTTCGGCGCATCCACCTCCTCGCCGACGCGGCTTGAGGTCCAGGTCAACCAGACGATCGTTCAGACGCTCGATGTCCCGGCGATTCCGGCCGCCGGACGTCGGGCGATTCCGTTCTCGATCCGTTTCGAGCGGCCGGAAGTCGCCGCCGTTTCGGCGCACCTGCTTCAGACGCGCGATGCGCTCGCCGCGGATGACACGCGCGCCCGGGCCGTCGAGGTCGGCGTTCCCCGGCGCGTACTCATCGTCGATGGTCACGCCACCGCGGGACCGGCGTCCGATTCGTTTTACCTTCGCCACGCCCTTGCACCGCGTGCGCGACGCGAGGGCGGCGCATACTTCGCCCCGACCGTCATCGCGGACGTCGAGTTCGACGGCACGCCGCTCCACGACGTCGCCATCGTCGCACTCACCAACGCCGGCCCGCTCTCTGATCGCTCCCTGCGGCGGCTGATGCAGTTTGTCGATGCCGGCGGCGGGCTGTGGCTGCTTCCTGGCAACCGCACGCCCGTCGAACAATGGCAAGCGCTCGCCCCACGCCTGCTCCCCGTTCGCCTCGATTCGATCCGCTCGAGCGAGTCCGACGCCGCGCATCCGACGCGACCGGCCGTCGCCGATCCGACGCACCCGATCCTGCGCGACCTCGGCGGCCCGCGCAGCGGCGGGCTGCTCTCGGCCGAGATCCGTCGCTTCTGGCGCGCCGAGCCCGCGCCGTCCGCGCGGGTCATCCTGCGCCTCGACACCGGCGACCCCTTTCTGATCGAGCACGACGTCGGTCGCGGCCGTGTCGCTTGCCTGCTCTCGGCGCCGACGATGGAGTGGAACAACCTCGCCGCCAAGCCCGACTTTGTGCCGCTGGTGCTCGCCACGGCAAGCCGACTCGCGCCGTCGAGCGACTCCACGCTCAACCGCACCGCAGGTCAGCCCTGCGTCATTCCCGTCCGCGAGGGCGCCGCCGACCGGATCGCGCGGCTGACCCGGCCGGATGGATCGGTCTCCGACGTTCCACCGATGCAGCACGACGGCCGCGTCGCCTACGTCCTCGATGGCGACGGCCCGCGGGCCGTGACGAGCGTACCCGGCGTCTATGAACTCGCCTCGACGCAATGCCGACGCCGGATCGCCGTCACCGCGCCGCCGGAAGAAAGCGATCTTCGACCGGCCGAACCGCGCGCGATACGCGAAGCGATCGACGGACAGGTGACGATCATTGACGCCGTCGGCGTCACGGCGCTGTTCGGCAGGGATGCGCCGACGTCGGAAATCGGCGGCGCTGTCTTCGGCGCGGCGTTTCTGCTCGTGCTGGCGGAGACGCTGCTGGCCGCCTGGTTCGGACATCGAACATGAGCCGCGTGTTCGAGTGGCTGCTGGGACTGGATCGCATTCGCCTTGACGCGGCGGAACCACTGACGCTGCGCCTGCTGTCGCCGCCCGCTCCATGGATGTTGCTCGCGGGCGCGGTGCTCCTGTTGACGATCGTCGGGCTGGCCTACGCGCTCGAGCCCGTCCGCGGACGGACTCGCGCCGTGCTGGCCGCGTGCAGAATCTCCGCGGCCCTGGTGATCATGGCCATCGCGTCGCGGCCGGCGCTGGTGCTCAGCCGAAACCTGATCGACCCGTCGGTGGTCGCGGTGTTGCTGGACGACTCGACGAGCATGCAGGCCCCGAACGAATCGGCCTCGCCGCAGCGACGCGCGGACCTTTCGCGCTGGAAGGCCGCGGTCGAAGCACTGGCCGCCGACGACGGGCTTCTCGCCCGCCTGACGCGCCGCCACCGCGTCGAACTCTGGCGGTTCGCAGAAAGCGCCGAACTGCTCGCGCGCTTCGAGCGCGGCGCGCCGATCCCACCGCTCGACGCGCTCCGCACGCGGCAGCCCGACGGACGCCAGACCGACGTTGACGCCGCCGTCGCAACCATCCTCGAACGCACGCGCGGCGCGCGACTCGCCACCATCGTCGTCGTCAGCGACGGACGCCAGACGACGCTTCCGTCGACCGACGAGGTGACGCTGCGGATCGCCTCGGAACGCCACGTGGCGCTGCACGTGGTTTCGCTCGGCTCGGCCGATCCGTACCGCGACGTCGCCATCCAGTCCGTTGCCGCGGATCCGGACGCCTTCGTCGGCGACGTGATTTCCGTATCGGTACGACTGGCCGCCCGCGGCATTGCCGCGCCGACGCCCGTTCTCGTCGAGCTGCGCCATCAATCGACCGGCGAACTACTCGCGGCCCGAAAGGTGACGCTGCCCGCCGGCATCACCGAGACGGACGTCGAGCTGTTCTTCAAGGCACCGCGGGCCGAAGCGCTCGCCATGCAGGCCGTTATCGTTCCTGACGTGGACGACGAACCGCGCAACAACGTCGCCGCCGCGACGATCGACGTGCACGATGCAACGATCCGCGTGCTCTACGTCGACGCGCTGCCGCGCTTCGAGTACCGCTATCTCAAGAATGCGATCCTCCGCGAGCCATCGTTCAAGAGCAGCATCCTGCTGCTCTCCGCCGCGCGCGGATTCCCGCAGGAGGGCACGCACCCGGTCCGGCGCTTTCCCACCAGCCCCGAGGAACTCCGCCCCTACGATGTCATCCTGCTCGGCGACGTCGATCCGCGCGATGACTGGATCAGCCCGCCGCAACTGCGGTTGCTCGAAGAATTCGTCTCCGTCCACGGCGGCGGCCTGGGCTTCATCGCCGGCGAGCACGCCATGCCGTTCCGACTGCGCCGCACGCCTCTGGAGAAGTTCCTCCCGATCCGCATCGACCCGCTCTTCTTCGGCCGATACGAGCACCCGCTGACTCAGGCGTTTCACCCTCGCCCGACGCACGCGGGCCGCACGCACCCGCTGCTGCGACTCGATCCCGACCTCTCGCACGAGGATCGAGGCGACCGCGCCGACGCCGAGCTGCTCGCGTCGCTCTCCGGCTGGTACTGGTACGCCCAGGTCGCCGGTCCCGCGCCCGGCGCGGAGGTCCTGCTCGAGCACGAGTCCGCCGCCGGCGCCGAGGGGCCGATCCCGCTCGCTGTGCTCGGACGATACGGCGCCGGTCGCACGTACTATCACGGGACCGACGACACCTGGCGCTGGCGGCGCGACCGCGGCGAGGCGGCGTACGATGCCTACTGGGTCCGCGTGATCCGGCTGCTGGCGCGGAATCGCAAGTTCGGCGCCGATTCGCGCTGGCGCCTGGAAGTCGATCGCCGCGACGCCCTCGTCGGCGAGCCGGTGCACTTCCGGCTGACCGCGGTCGATCCTGCGCTGGGCGGCAGCGTCTCGCGCGTCATCGCCCAGATCGCCAGCGCCACCGGCGAACCGCTCGACACCCTGCCGCTCGGCCGCGTCGCGACCGAGTTCGCGCGGTTCGAGGCCGAGTACTGGCCGCGCGAGGCCGGAGCGATCGTGGCCTCCGTCGAGCCGCCCGACTACTCGGTCCGCGATCGACCGTTGCGCGCCCACGTCTCGGTGAGCGCGCCGGACTTCGAACACCGCGATCCCTCGGCCGACCACGTCCGCCTGCAGCGCCTCGCGCATCGCACCGGCGGACGCATCGTCACGGCCGACGCGTGCCGCGAGCTGGCCGATCAGATTCCCGACCAGAGCGTCGCAGTCCCGAACGACATCGTTGAGCCGCTGTGGGACACGCGCCTGGCGATCTTCGCGTTTCTCATCCCGCTAACCATCGAGTGGGTCCTGCGCAGGAGCAAAGGTCTGACGTGACCGGATGTCGCCGATGAGCGTACCGACGCCGATGCCGACCGCCTCCAACGAGCTGATCGCCGCACTGCGGCGCATGCGGCGGCGAATCCGTCTCTGTCTCGCGATCGCGGGTCTCGCGCAGATCCTCGCCGTGGCGATCATCGCGTTTCTCATCGCCGCCGTCCTCGACTGGTACGTCGAATTTCCGTCGCTGCTGCGATCGGCCGCTCTCGCCACCGGCGCCGCGTTCGGCGCGGTCGCCATCACGCGTCGGATCGTCCGCCCGCTGCTGCGACCGATCGACCTGCGCGAGATCGCCGCGCGGCTGGACGCGCGCCTGCCGCGCTTCGACGGCCGGCTCGCCAGCGTCGTCGACCACGCGGAACGGCATGCCGACGGCGCGGAACCGCTCTGGCAGCGCGTCGAGCGCGAGGCCGCAGACGCGCTGCGCGACATCCCGCTGCACCCCGGACTCGAGCGGCGCACGACGTATCGACTGGTGGCCACCGCCGCCGCGGCGGTGATCGCGGTCTGGATCGTCCGCTCGGCGATGCCGGACTGGTCGGCGACGGCGTGGAGCCGCCTGCTCTGGCCGTCGGGCGCGACCACCTGGCCGCACCGCGTGCAGATCGTGCCGCTCACAGGATCGATCCGAACGGCCCGCGGCGAGCCGGTGACGGTGGAGATGCGCCTGGCGCGCGGCGGATCGCCGTCGCTGCGGGCGTTTCTCGTCGCGCGCGAGCCGGGTCGCCGCACGACGACGCACATGATGCGGCTCGACGACGACGGCATCTACCGCTGGACGTTTCCGAGCGTGACGAAGGACGTCGCCGTCTGGTTCCGCGCGGGCGACGACGACACGGCCAGCACGCCGATCCGCATCCGCGTCCTCGACCGTCCGCAGATCGTCCGCGCCGCCGCAACCATTACGCCACCCGCATACCTCGGCGACGCGGCGTCCCGACCGCGGGCGCTCGATCAGCGGCCGCTCGCCGTACTGGAAGGCAGTCGCGTCGCGCTCGATTGGCACTGCTCGAAGCCCGTGGCGATCGAGGCCGGCGAACCACTCGCACGCGTGCGACTCGAGGACGGCGGTGAGCGGCCCGTGCGACTCGTCGACACCGCAGGAACACGGCTGCGCTGCGAGCTGACCGCATCGCAAACCATGTCGATCGAGCTTTCATTCACCGACCAGGAGGGGCTTGCGCTCCGCCCGCCGGCCGTGCATCATCTCGACCTGCACGTCGATCAGCCGCCGCGCATCGCCATCGTCGAGCCATCCCGCGCGCTCGACGTGACGCCGGACGCCGAGGTCACAATCCGGATCGAGGCCGGCGACGACTTCGGCCTCGCGTCGGTCGAACTCGTCGTCGATTCCGCCGGAGGCGAGCGGCGTACGGTCCTGCCGCTGCCGCTTCAATGGCGCGCCGTCGGCGATCAGCAACGCGCCGAGGCAACGACCGTCCTCCGCGTCCGCGACTTCCGCGCCGAGCCGGGCGATACGATCGAATTCCGCGCCGTCGCGCGCGACAACTTCGCGCTCGACGGCCGCCGCCACGATCCGGTCGACAGCGGCCCGATGCGATTGCACATCGTCTCCGCTGCGCAGATGCAGGAGCGGCTGGCCGCCGAACTCGCCGCCCTGCGGCAACGGCTCCTCGGTCTGCTCGACGATCAGGAATCCGTCCGTGATGAAACGAACGGCGTCTCCGCCGCGCTGACCACCGGCAGCGCGACACAACCGGCCGACGTCGAACCGCTCCGCCGCGTCGCACTCGGCCAGCGGCAGTTGCTGCTCCGCTCCCGCCAACTCGTTCTCGACACGTCCGGACTCGTCGAGCGCGCCCGCGCGAACCGCGTCGCCGACGACGACGTGCACGCGCAGGCTCAACACGTCGCCGACGGGCTGGGCGCGACGACCGAAGGGCCGATGAACGACAGCGCCGCCGCGCTCGACCGCGCGGCGGAACGTCCCAACGCCCCCGCGCGCACCGACGCCCTTGCCGATGCCGCCGCGCAGCAGCTCGAAACGGTCGAGCAGCTCCGCCGCCTCGTCGCCGTCGTGGATCAATGGAACGATCTGCACGACGCCGCGCGCAAGGGACAGGACCTGCTCGACCGGCAGGAAGTCCTCACGCGACGCGCCGCCGCGCTCGCGCGACAACTGGCCGGACTGGACGTCGAGCAGTTGTCCGACCCGCAGCGCCAGCGGCTCCGCTCGGTCGCAACCGACCAGCAGCGACTGTCACAGGACGCCGACGCCGTGCTCACGCGGCTGCGAGACCTGGCCGCCGCGCTCGAGTCGCGCGACGCCGCGTCGGCCGAGTCAATCCGCCGCGCGATTCGATCCGCCGAAGCGCTCGGCCTCATCGAGAAACTCGCCGACGCGGCGCGCCACGTCGATGCGAACCGGCTCAACCGCGCGCAGGACGCGCAGCTCGCTTCCGAGGCCGCGCTCCGCGCGATGCTCGACGCCCTGCGGCGTCCGTCCGAGCGGCGGCTGGAGGCCCTGTCGAAGCAGCTCCGCGACATCTTCGCGCGGCTCGACCGCATCATCGCCGCGCAGCAGCGACTCCGTACCGACACGCGCTCGGCGCAGGACCAGACTGAACAACGCGACCTCGCGCGGCGACTCGCTGAACGGCAACTCAGCCTGCGAACCACGACCCGACAGAGCATCCGCGCCGCCCCCGCCGACCTGCCCGGCGTCGAGGCGGCGCGAAACCAGCTTCGCGCTGCCGCCGAGCACATGGCGGCCGCCGCCACGAACCTGTCGGCCGTCCGGATGGCGCCCGCCGACGCCGCGCAGGAAGCCGCGCTCGCCGCACTTCAGTCGGCGCGCCGGACGCTGGAGCAGCTCGAAGCCCGCGCCGAGCGCGAACAGGCCGAGCAGGCCATGGCGCGGATTCGGGAGGCGCTGACGAAGATCCGCGCAGCGCAGTCGCGCTTGCTTGACTCGGTCGCCGAACTGGAGAAACGCCGCGGCGATTCACAACGCCTGTCGCGCACCGACCGCGCCAAGCTCCCCACCATGCGAAAGAGCCAGACTGCGCTGGCCGACGGCATCGCGGCCCTGGACGAACGACTCCAATCCGCCGTCGTCTATCAGTACGTCTGCCAGAAGATCGAGCAGCACATGCGAAGCGCGGCGGATCTGCTCGAAGCGCAAGACCTCACCGCCGCCGCCGCCAGGCAGCGCCGCGCCGTGCGCGAACTCGACCGATTGATCGGCGCGCTCGCCATCGAGCAGCCGCCCAAGGAGCAGTTCCAGGCCGCCGGCGGACCTCCCGGTGGTCCGGGCCAGCCGACGCCCGACCGACCCGTTCCACCGCTGGCCGAGCTGCTTGTGCTTCGCGCGATGCAGGCCGAACTGAACGACGACGCCGCGAATGCCGCGCCGTCTACCGAAGAACTGCAAATCGCCGACGATCCATCGACGATCACTCAACTCGGCGACCGCCAGCGCGACATCCGCGAGCTGGCCGAGCGGCTCATCTCAAACGCCCGTCGCGACGCGGGGGAGGCTCCCGATGCGACGCGCTGATGCCAGCCTGCGGTGGGTCGCCCTGCTGTCGGTGTGCGTGGCCTCGGCCGCGCTGTCGCAAACGGTGTCGCAACTGCCGCACACGTTGCGACACGATCCATCCGCCTCGCAGCCCGCCGGGACCGGTCGCATTTCGGGCGGAATCGCCAAACCGGCCACGACGCGCCCAACCGACGACTTCACGCGGCGATTGCTCGAAGGCCGATCGAGCGACGTACTCGTCCACGAGAAGCTGCTCGCCGCGATGGCCGAGGCGCAGCGTCGCCTGCTCGACGAGGCCGACAACGGCGTCGAGACGCACGATGCGCTCCGCCGCTCGCTCGCCGCCATCGACGAACTCATCGAACTCGCGAAATCCAACGAATCCCCGTCGCAGCAGCAGCAGGCCGGCGCAGCTCGCCAAGGCCGCACCTCGGCACGCCCGCAATCGCGGCCGGCCGACGGTCGTGAGGCGGGTCGCGCCGGCAAGGCGCAGCCCGCGCGGACCGCCGCCAACGAAGGCCCTGGCGCGAAGGACCGCCGCGGACTTCACGACGCCGCCGACCTCCAACGGCGCTGGGGCGCGCTCCCGCAGCGCGACCGAGAGGAAATCCTCCAGGGCCTCGACGAGGAGTTTCCCATGCGCTACCGCGACTACATCGAAGACTACTACCGATCGATCGCCGAGGAGCCACCGGCACCATGACGCGGACGTCCGCCATTACGACCGTCGCCGCACTCGCCGCCGTCCTCCTCGGCAACGCCGCGGTCTGCCGCGCGCAGTTCCTGCGACGCGTCGGCTCCGACCGATCCGGCGGTCCGCCCGCGTCCGCACCGGCCGCACCGACCACGCAACCCGCGCCCGACAGCGGCGATGACGAACTTACGCCCGCAGCGCGCAGCGCCATCGCCCGCGGCCTCGAATGGCTCGCTTCGCAGCAGGCCGAAGACGGCTCCTTCGGCGGAAGCTCGCAGTACGGCCGCCACGTCGGCATCACCGCCCTCGCCGGAATGGCCTTTGTCGGCGACGGCAGCGTCCCCGGCCGCGGCCGTTATGCGCGAAACGTCGAACGCGCGCTACAGTTCATCCTCGACTCGACTGCCGAGCAGTCCGGCCTGATCGCGGCCGAAACGTCGTACGGCCCAATGTACGGCCACGGCTTCGCCACGCTGTTTCTCGCCGAGATGTACGGCATGTCCCCCCATCCCGATCTTCGGGAGAAACTCCGCAAGGCCGTCCTGCTCATCGTCCGCACGCAAAACGAACAGGGTGGCTGGCGTTATCACCCCGTCAAGGCCGACGCCGATCTGTCCGTGACGATCTGCCAGGTCATGGCGCTGCGGGCTGCGCGGAACGCCGGACTCGACGTGCCCAAGTCGACGATCGACCGCGCCATCCGCTACGTCCGCAAGAGTCAGAACCCGGACGGAGGCTTTCGCTACATGCTCGACTCGGCCGGGTCGATGTTCGCGCGATCCGCCGCGGGCGTCGCGGCGCTGTACTATTCCGGCGTCTACGAAGGCCGCGAGATCGAGCGCGGACTGGCCTACCTCCACCGGTTCCGACCCGGGCTGACGCAGGAGCAAACGCACTATTTCTACGGCCACTACTACGCCGTGCAGGCCACGTTCATCGCCGGCGGACCGCACTGGCAGAAATGGTGGCCCGCCATCCGCGATGAACTCGTCGCCAAGCAAGGCGCCGACGGCTCCTGGCGTGGACAGGCGGGTCAGGACTACGGAACGGCGATGGCCCTGATCATTCTTCAGATGCCGAATCGCTCGATGCCGATCTTTCAACGATGAGCACGCGCCAATCCATGCCGGTTGCAACCGCCGCCGCCCGCGCGGCCGGGGCGCTGGCGTGCATCGCGACGACCGTCGCCCTCGCGGAGTCGAGCACGCCGGCCCAATTCGACGCGCGCGCGATCGACGGTCGTCGATTGACCGGCATCGTCCTCCGCGCATCGCACGACCATGGCGTCGTGCTGCAACTTCCGCCGGGTGAAACGACGCGGACGATCGAAATCGAGCCGGACGAGCTGGACACCCTGACCCGGATCGCGCCGCGGAAGCCGCAGGATGCATCGGATGCACCGTGGCTGCTCGAATTTCGCAGCGGCGAGCGCCTCCGTGCGGAGTTCGTCGGCCACGAGGGCGAATCGCTGCTGGCCCATCATCCAGCGCTGTCGGCGCTCCGAATCCCGCTCGATCGCCTCACGCGGATCACCCGCGCCGACGCGCCGCAGGCGCCGCTCCCGGCCGAGGAAGAACACGACGTCATCGAACTGGCCAACGGAGACGTGCTCCGCGGACTGATCACGGTTGCGACACGAACCGACATCGCCGTCCAAATCAACGACGAGTCGCGCACGATCCCGTGGGAACGCATCCGGCGGATCGAGCTGGCGGCCGCCGAGGACGCCACGCCGCCGGGCAAGTTCGTCCGCATCGATCTGGTCGGTGGTTCGCGCATCATCGCGAACGAGCTGCGCTGGAGCGAAACCTCAATCGAGGCCCGCGTCCTCGCCGGGCAGCGCGTGCAGCTCCCCATCGACGCGATCGCCCGCGCGGAATGGAACACCGGCCGGCGCATCTGGCTCAGCGATCTCCCGCCCGTCTCCCACGACTCGCGACCGCTGTTCGGACCGCGCTGGCCGCTCGGGCGCGACCGCGGGCCGAACGACCTTCCACTCCGCGCGCACGGCCGCGAGTACGCACGCGGCGTCGCGCTGCACTCCGCCGCGCGCGTCACCTACGCGCTTCAGGGCGACTTCGATCGATTCCGCGCCGCCGTCGCCATCGACGACTCCGCCGGCGACTGGGCCGATGCGGACGTCCGCATCCTCGCCGACGACCGCGAGGTGGCCCGCATTGATCATGTCCGGCGCGGCGAACCACCGCAGCCCATCGATGTCGATGTCCGCGGCGCGAACATGCTTACGATCCGGATCGAGTACGCCGCGCACGGCGACATCGACGACCGCGTCGACCTGCTCGATGCCGCCCTCATCCGCGGGCAGTGACGATCGAAGCAGCGGCGCATCAACCGCCGCCGCGCTCCGCGATCCAACGTTTCAGCTCCGCCGCCGTCCCTGCCCAGCCCGGATCGTCGACCGCGCGCAGCCGCTCTGCGAAGCGTCGCGCCAGCTCGAAGTCGCCCCGCAATCCCAGCGCCGCCGCCGTCTTGTAGAGCAGCGGCGGGTCCTGCGGCGCGGAAACGCCCAAGTCCGTCAGCGCCGCGATGACGGCCCGCAGCGCATCGCGATCGGCGTCGTTCGTCGCCCCGGGCAACTCCGTCAGTCCGCGAAGCTCGTCCGGTGTTCGCAGCGCCCACGCGCCAGCAAACGAGCGCAGGTATCGGGCCGCCCCGGCCGGTGCGGCCGACGGCCGGCTCGCCGGCGCAGCGAAAATCGCCCGGCCCTCCAATCGCCGGCTCCAGTCCACCCACGCCCCGGACTCCTCCGCACCCACCGTGCGCGGGCCGAACTCCTGCCACGCCGCGGCCATGTCGGCGTACCGATGCTGCGATTGCAGCAACAGACTCAGCCCGACCAGCGCTGCGCGCATCCGCGGATCATCGCCCATCGCCCGCCGGTACTCCGCCTCCGCGTCGCGGGCGCGGCCCAGCGCCGCGAGAACCTCGGCGCGATTGACTCGCACGACCGGCGACGTCGCGCCCGACGCGAGCAGTTCGTCGTAGGCTCGCAGCGCCCCCTGCGGATCGCCGAGGCGCAGCAGGCAGACGCCGAGGTTCAACCGCGCCGGCTGATCTTCCGGCAAGAACGACAGGATGCGTTGCAGCGCCGCGCTCGCCTCCTCGTAGCGGCCCAACCGCATCCGCAGCTCCGCCGACTCGAACAGCGCGTTGCGATGGTGCGGGTTCATGCGGACCGCATGGTCGTACCAGCGAAGCGATTCCTCGAGCTCACCCGCGTCGCGGAAGTTCCGCGCCAGCGCCGTCGCCGCGGGGACCATGTTCTCGCGGTCCGCAAGGATCGCCGCGAACTTCGCCCGCGCCTCCCGCGACCGGTCCAGCTTCTCCAGCGCCAGGCCGAGGTAGTAATGACAACGATGACTGATCGGCAGCCGCCCCGCCGCCGCGGAAAGCTCCCGCACCGCTTCCGTCCACGCCCCCAGTTGCCACTGCGCCTCGCCCGCCTCCGACGCCAGGCTCGGTTCGTCCGGCCAGCGTGTCCGCGCGGTCCGCACGGTCTCGAGCGCCTCGCGCGGCCGACCTTCGAACAACTGCGCCTTTGCCAGCTCGACCCACGCGCGAACGTCGTCCCGGTGCAGCGACACGACGCGACGCGCCTGCGCCACGTTGTCGCGCCATGCGTCGGCCAGCACGCGACCCTGCATCAACAGCGGGATCGCCAGCATGACCGCCGCACCGATCGGCGCAAGCCGCAACGCGCGCCGGCCGAACCGTGCCGACAGCCCGTCCGCTGCCGCCACCAGCATCGCACCGACCGCCACATTCAACCCGACCATCGGCAGGTACATGTAGCGATCGGCCGTCAGGAAGTTCCGCGCCTTGACCGCCGCGATGAACGGCGCGAGCAGGATCGCGAACAACAGCAGTCCGTCCCACGCCGGGCGGCAGCGCCGTCGCAGTACCAACGCGACGCAGGTGAGCGCGGCCAGTTCGACCACGGCGATCGCCACCGGCGCCGACGCCGCGGGCAGATCGCGCGGCGGCGGCGACCACGCGCACAACCGCGTCGGCCGGATATAACCCTCGATGTAATAACGGGCCGCGAGGACCATGCGCACCGCCGCGGGCGTGCGAATCTCAGCGTTGATGATGTCGATGACCTTCGTTTCCTTCGTCGTGCGGATCGCCCAGAGCGTGAACACCGCGGTCAGCGCCAGCATCGCGCCAAACGCGGCCCACCATCGCCGCGACCGCCCCCACGGACCCGGCTCGCGCCCGTGCACGCTTGCATCGACCCACGCGGCGGCGAGCGGCACGCTCGGCAGGACCTTCGACACGAGCGCCAAAAGCCAGCACACCACCGCCGCGATCGCGAATCGCGGCGTCGCCTGCGGGCCGCGGTATGCGAAGACATTCAACGTCGTCAGGCCGAACAACGCCGCGAACAGGATCATCCGCCCCGTGACCCACGCCACCGGCTCGATCGCCAGCGGGTGACACGCGAACAGCATCCCCGCGATGGCCGCCGCGCGCCGGTCGCGCGAAAGCGCAAAGGCCAGCGCCGTAGCCAGCCCGGCGTTCACCGCGTGCAGCGCGATGTTCGTCAGGTGATAACCGTACGCCTCTGCGCCGAACAGCGCGAAGTTCAACTGCAGCGACAGCATCGGGACAGGCTGATACAGATCGCCGTGCACCATCCAGAGCAGTCTCCACGCGTGCGCCCACGTCGGATGGTTGATCAGGACGTGATCGAGCACCAGGTTGCGATCATCGCCGGCCAGAAACGCCCCGAAGCGCGTCGGCCATCCTGCAATGACGGCCAGCGCCGCAGCGAACGCCATCGCCACCCACGGCAACGACGCGATCGACCGGGTCTTGCGCAGCGCGGTGCTCGCTCGCATTCGATGGATCATTTACCGGAACCGCGCCCGCGCCTATAGTCGCGCGACGTGCCCACGCCCTTCCGCGGACAGATCGAAACGCCGCACGGACCGCTCGTGTTCGGCGGCCGTACGCTCGTGTGCGGAATCCTCAACGTCACGCCCGACAGCTTCAGCGACGGCGGCCGCTACGTCGAGCCGCCAGCCGCCGTCGCCCACGCCCGTCGCATGGCCGCCGACGGCGCGGACCTGATCGATGTCGGCGGCGAATCCACGCGACCCGGCAGCGACGCCGTGCCCGCCGACGAGCAGATCGGCCGCGTCGTCCCGATCATCGAAGCCATCCGTCGCGCTGGAATCACGCGGCCGGTCTCGATCGACACGCGTCTTGCGTCAGTCGCAGGGGCCGCGCTCGATGCCGGCGCCGACCTGGTCAACGATGTCTCGGCACTTCAAGACGACCCGACCCTGGCGGAACTCGTCGCACGGCGCAGCGTGCCCATCGTGCTCATGCACATGCTCGGAACGCCGAAGACCATGCAGGCCGACCCGCGCTATGGCGATGTGGTCGGCGAAATACGCGCGTTCCTTGCACGGCGAATCGAGGCCGCTGTCGCGGCGGGTATAGCGCGCGAGCGCATCATCGTCGATCCCGGCATCGGCTTCGGAAAGACTGCCGCGCACAACTGGGAGCTGCTCGCCCGCGTCGCGGAACTGCACGCGCTCGGCCGACCCGTGTTCATCGGCACGTCGCGGAAGCGGTTCCTCAGCCCGGGCGACGGAACCGATGACCCGGCGGCGCGCCTCATGCCCACGGCCGCGACCGTTGCGGCGTGTGCCCTCGCCGGCGTGCAGATCGTCCGCGTCCACGATGTCCGCGAGATGCGGCACGTCGTCGATGCCTGTCACGCGATCGCACGCGCGGGCCGCCCCTGCGGCTGAGCGCTCCGCCGATCACGCGACCGACAGCACTTTCGCCATCGTCGAGCCGATCTCGGCCGGCGATGTCGCGACGTGAATCCCCGCTTCCTTGAGCGCGGCGATCTTGCTCGCGGCCGTGCCCTCGCCGCCGCTGATGATCGCCCCGGCGTGCCCCATGCGCTTGCCCGGCGGCGCGGTCTGTCCGGCGATGAACGCGACGACCGGCTTGCGGACGTTCGCGCGGATGTACGCCGCTGCGGCCTCCTCGTCCGTGCCGCCAATCTCGCCGATCAGGATGATCGCGTGCGTCTCCGCGTCCTTCTCGAACATTGCCAGCAGTTCGATGAAGTTCAGCCCCTTGACCGGATCACCGCCGATCCCCACGCACGTCGTCTGCGCGATGCCGCGCGTCGTGCACTGCCACACCGCTTCGTACGTCAGCGTCCCGCTCCTCGAAATCAGCCCGATGTTCTTTGTCCCTGCCGCCGGCGGCTTGTGGATGTAGCCCGGCATGATCCCGATCTTCGCCTGGCCGGGCGTGATGATCCCCGGGCAGTTCGGGCCGATGAGTTGCGTGCCCCGCTCGTCGAGATACTTCCGGCAGCGCACCATGTCCAGCGTCGGAACGCCCTCGGTGATGAGCACGACCAGCCGGATGCCGGCCGCCGCCGCTTCCATCGCGCTGTCGGCCGCGAACGCCGCCGGGACGAAGACCATCGAGCAGTTCGCGCCGGTCTCGCGGACCGCGTCAAACGCGCTGTTGAAGACCGGAAGCCCGTGCTCGCTCTTCGTACCGCCCTTACCCGGAACGACGCCGCCGACGATCTGCGTGCCGTACTCGAGGCACTGTGCCGTATGAAACGCCCCTGCGTTGCCCGTGATGCCGTGACAGATCACGCGCGTCGTGCGATCCACCAGGATGCTCATGCCAGAATGCTCCCCGTCGCCGCTCGCGATGCGACGGGACACCGCCGACGCGACGTTTGCAGCGGAAGATACTCCAACTCGACCCCGGCCTCTAGCCCGCGCGAGGACGCGACGCCACCGCGCCACCGTCGGCTCCAACCCTCGCATGCCCGAGCCTTTAGCGTTCGAACCGCCTTCGCCGGGTCGATTGACAACCCCGGACCGCCCCGATACGGTGCCGCGTCTGGCAGCGCGCCTGCCGGGTGATTCGCGCTTCGATTCCGGCACGCGCATCCAGAGGGGCCGGCCGACCCCGCGTTTCGGCGCGTCGCAAGGGAGAACCCGTTGTCTGCACAACGATTCTTCGCCATCGCACTCGTCGTTGCCTCGTCGCTGCTCGGCGGCTGCGCCGGAATGGACACGCAACTCGCCCCGCGCACCAACCAGTATGTCGTCGATCTCCCCCTGCCACAGGGATTCGAGCGCAACGACCGGGAGTCCAGCTACACGTCCGACGGCACGAGCCGCCGCATCATCGACGTCTACGAGGGCCGCGCCCACACGATCAAGGTGCGAAACTTCTACATCACCAACATGCCGGCCCAGAAATGGACCCCCGCCGGCGAGACCCTCTCCGGCAGCGTCTATACTCTCACCTTCACCAAGGGCTCCGAGACCTGCACCGTGACCATCAGCAAGAAGACCGGAACCAACTGGAGCCCGCCCACGGAGATCCGCTGCGTGATCGAAAGCCGCTGATCCGCGCGACGTAAGGCCCCGAGCATGAAGACCGCCCGACGACAGGAACTCCGCACCAACGACCTCGCCACGCAGATCGAGGAGATCGTTCTCTTCTCGCGTCGACACGGCCGCGAGATCGCCGGCGCGATCATCGCCGCCGCGGTCATCCTCGTCGGCGGATATCTCTACGTCAGCGGCAAGCGCGCCGAGCTTCGCAAGGGCTGGGCCGAACTGTACGACGTCCGCTCGCAGACCGGCCTGCCGGTGCCCGACCAGGTCAGCTATTTTCGAAAGATCTATGATCGGAAGCTCGAGCCGATGCTCTCGGCGATGTCCCTGATCCGCATCGGCGAGATCTGCCTCCGCGAGTCGATCGTGCCCCGCAATGCCCCGGCGCAGCGCGACGACTGGAACCGTCAGGCCGAGCAGGCCTTCCAGCAGGTCCTCAACGAATTCCCCGACCTGGCCATGCCCGTCGGCATCGCGAAGCTGTCCCTCGGCCTGATCGCCGAGAATCGCGGCGACTTGCAGGCCGCCCGCGACGCTTTTCGCTTCATCCTCGACAACGAGCGATTCGCCGCCCTGCCCGTCCGCAGTCAGGCCGAGTACCGCCTCAATCACCTCGATGAATGGAGCGCCGCGATCGAGTTTCCGCCGCCGTTGCCGACCACCGCGCCCTTCTCGACGACGCAGCCCGCGACCGGCGCGCCCTCGACGATGCCGGCCGCAACGCAGCCGACGCCCTGACGCGCACGATCCGGCTCCGGTCGCCGGCGCACGTCCGAACGAGACGATGATCGAACACTCGCTCAAAACCCGCGGCCACCACGTCGGCGTGCGATTCGCGCCGCCCGCCGTCTTCGACAAGGTCCACCGCCAGGAGTTCCAGCTCCGGCTTTCGCAGGGCTTCGACTGGCGTCACCAGGAATTCGCCGAACGCATGTGGGTCCTCTCGTCGCCCCAGGCCGAGGGCGATCCGCGCAGCCACATGAAGCTCACGCTCCAGCCCGACCTGCTCAACTTCGAGGAGTTCTTCCCCGTCGCGACGCTGGACGTCTTCCTCGACAACCTCCGGCTCGTGCTCAACGAGGTCGCCGGCGTGTTCTCCCCGCGGATCATCCTCGGCAGCGGAACGCTCATCCGCATGACGCTCGAGGCCGAGGGGGGAGACGCACGCGTCTTTCTCGGCAACCGCTACCTGCGCCTTTCGGAGAAGCTCGCCGTACTGGGACGGCCGGTCCACGGCGTCGGGCTCAAGCTGATCCTGCCGCCGATCTCGGCCGAGGGTCAGCCAACGTGGCACGCCGAGGTGAAGGTCGAGTCGCTGCTGGAGGACGTGCGGCAGATCTTCGTGGAACTCGACGCGAAATGGGGCACGCCGACCGCCTGGTCCCCCGACGTCGTGATCGAGCGCGTCCGCATCGCGCAGCGCTTCGCGACCACCGAGTTGCTGAAGTTCATCAGCCAGTCCGACGCGCCATAGCCGCCCCCGCCGGAAGCTACTTCGCCGCTACCGGCTGACCGCTCTCGACGCGGTCGCCGCGATACGTCGTGCCGCGCCACGTCGTCGTCCCGCGTCCGCCGAGCCGCCGGATCGCGCTGATCAGCATCCCCGAGGCGATCGCCGCGCCGAACGGATACGTCAACGACAGCAGCGGATTCAACCGGCTGATCGAATAGAAGCGCCAGATGACCGTGAGTTGCATCATCCCCGCGGCCGCTGCGACAAACGCGACGATCGACCCGCCGCGGCCGAGTTCGCCGCTCGTCAGCCGAACCGCCGCCGCGCCGAGCAGCACCAACCACGGCGACAGGCTGAGCAGCGTGACCATCCCGAGCGACGCGAGCAGCCGGCCGAGCGTCCCGAAGCAGCCGTAGAAGATCCGGCTCCAGCCGCGCCACGCCTGCCGGAACCCGTCGTACATCCGCACGCGGTACAGGTCGGTGTTCGACGCGACGCGCAGCCGCAGCCCGGCCTCCTTCGCGCGTCGCGCCATGTGCACGTCCTCGTTGACCTCGGCCCTGACAGGCTCATGCCCGCCGATCGCTTCGTACGCCCGCAAGCTCATCAGCATGAACGCGCCGTTGGCGTAGGCCGCCGACGAGCGCGGATCGTTCACCTTCAGCGGATTGAACCACAGCATCATCACCGCGCCACACGCGGGCTGAATGATCCGCTCCCACACGCTGCACGTCTCGAGCACGGGCAGCACGGACAGGAAGTCCGCACCGGACTGCCGTGCATCTGCCATCGCCACCGACAGGCTCCGCGCCGACGTCTGCCAGCAATCCGCATCCGAAAAGCACAACCACGCCCCCGACGCCCGCGCCACGCCCTCGCGCATCGCGTTGTTCTTGCCGAACCAGCCCGCGCGGAGCTCCGTCACATGCACCGGGCGGACCCGCGCATCCTCGCCGGCGAGCGCATCAATGATTGTCCCGGTGCGATCGCCGCTGCGATCGTTCACCACGATCACCTCGAAGTCCGGGTAGTCCTGCGTCAGCCACGAGCGCACGCAGCGCTCGATGCTCGCCTCCTCGTCCTTCGCCGCCACGATCACGCTGATCCGCGGCAGCCCCGCCGAAACCGACCCCGGATAGCTGCCCGAACTCAGGCGCGGCACGAGCCGGTCGCCCCGGCTGATCTCACGATGACGCGAGAGCCAGATCAGCGCAACCACGCCCAGAATGCCGCCCGCCAGATACACCGCCATCATCTCAACCGTTGGCTCCTCGCGCCCGACCCGCGGCGCAACCGCCCGCGCCGAACGATCACAGAATCCGCACGTGCGCCCACAGCAGCACGCCCAGCACCACCGACCACACGGCGATGCCCGCCAGCTCCCACGCGAACGGACGCCAGCGCATTCGCAGGAGCAGCACGAGCGCGTAGTTCCGAATCAGAACGCGGTCGCGGCCCGTGCCCGACAGAAACACGATCCAGTCCCACGCCGTCCGCAGCGTCACGACCACCGCGTACGTCGTGCACAACAGCGCCAGCATCCAGCGCCAGACGTCGAAGAGATCGAGATCGGCCGCGCTCAATCCGCATCCTCGGGCGGCGGCGGCTGAGCGCTCATCAGCCCCGCAAAAAGCGACGTGCCGATCCGCAGCATCGTCGAACCGCTCGCGATCGCCGCCTCGAAGTCGTTGCTCATCCCCATCGACAGATGCCGGAAGTGCGTCCCCACGACCTTCTCGGCCTTCATGTCGTCGAACACTTCGCGCAGGCGATCAAAGTACAGCCGCTGCTCGCCCGGCGTCGCATCGATCGGCAGCATCGTCATCAGCCCGCACAGCCGAATGCCCGTCCACGGCTCAAACTGCTCGGCCAGGTGCGGCGCTGCGCCGATCGCCACGCCGAACTTGCTCCGCTCGCCGCTGACGTTCACCTCCAGCAGAATGTCGACCGTCCGCCCGACCTTCGACGCCTGCTGCGCCAGCTCCTCCGCCAGGCGCAGGCTGTCGACCGAGTGAATCAACTCCGCCCACGGCAGCACGAGCTTCGCCTTGTTCCGCTGCAAGTGCCCGATCATGTGCCAGCGCGGCCGCGGCAGCGGCTTCTCGCTCCGGCCCGTCAGGACCGCCCGGCGCTCGATGAACTCGTGCATCATCCCCGCGCGCTGGTTGAGCTGCTGCGCGCGGTTTTCCCCCAGATCGACCAGCCCCGCCTCCAGCGCCTGCCGGAGCACGTCGATCTCGACCGCCTTCGTCACCGCAACCAGCGTAATCTCCTTCGAATCGCGCTTCGCCGCCGCGCACGCCTTCTCGATCCGCTCCCGGAGCCGCTTGAGGTTCTCCGCAAGCCGCCGGCGTACACTCGGTAGATTGCTGATCATTGCGCCCGCTCCGACATCCCGCGGCGTACTATACCATAGCCCCCAGCTCCCGATCCGCAAGACCGCTCGTCGCCCCTCCGCGCCGTTGGTCAGACGGCCCGCGCGCGGTAGCATCCGGCCGTTTCGCCGGATCGACCGGCGACGGGCCGAATCGAACCTGAACCCCGGAAGTTCCGTCCTATGTCACGAAGCCTCCTTATCGCCGGCGCGCTGCTGGTCGCCGGTTGCAGCGCGACGCAACCGCCCTCGACGCTCCTGACGCTCCCCGGACCGATCGCGACGCAATACGCCCCCGTCGCACAGCGCATCATCGACGCCGCCCTGAAGCGGAACGACGCCTACGCCAAGCTGAGCTACCTCTGTGATCACATCGGACACCGTCTCAGCGGCTCGCCGCAGCTCGAGCGCGCCATCGCGTGGACGCAGGATGCCATGAAGCGCGACGGACACGACAACGTCCGCGCCGAGCCGGTGCAGGTCGCGCGCTGGGTGCGCGGACGCGAATCCCTGACCCTCATCGAGCCGCGCGACCACGACGTCGCCATGCTCGGCCTCGGAGGCTCGATCGGCACGCCGCCCGAAGGACTCACGGCTGAGGTCGAAGTCGTCGCCGACGAAGCCGCGCTCGACGCCCTCGGCGACCGCGCCCGCGGCAAGATCATCCTCTTCAACAACCCCATGCCGCCCTACGACCCCGAGCACGGGGCGTACTACGGCTCGTCCGTTCGCTTCCGCCACAAGGGCGCGCGGATCGCCGCCGAAAAAGGCGCCGTCGCCTGCCTCGTCCGCTCCGTCACGGCCCATAGCCTCCGTTCGCCCCACACCGGCGCGATGAGCTACAAGGACGCCCCGCGCAAGATCCCCGCCGCCGCCGTCTCGATCGAGGACGCGATGATGATCGCCCGGCTGCGCGGCCAGGGCGTCCGCGTCGTCGCACGGCTGTCCATGGAGGCCCGCGATGAGGGCATGGTCCCCTCCGCGAACGTCGTCGGCGAGCTGCGCGGCCGCGAGAAACCCGACGAGATCGTGCTCATCGGCGGCCACCTCGACTCGTGGGACGTCGGGCACGGCGCGCACGACGACGGCGCCGGCTGCGTGATGGCGATGGAAGCGATCAGCGTCCTGCGGCGACTGAACCTGATTCCGCGTCGCACGATCCGCGTCGTGCTCTTTACCAACGAGGAGAACGGCCTCGCCGGCGGCAAATCGTACGCCGAAACGCACGCGCCCGAACTGCACAAGCACGTGGCCGCGATCGAGGCCGACTCGGGCGGATTCGCCCCGCGCGGATTCGGTTACGAGATCAACGATCCCGACATGCAGGCCGTCGCCGTGCGGCAAATGGCCGATCTCGCGCGGCTCTTCGCGCCGCTCGACGCGACGACGATGTCGCCCGGCGGCGGCGGAGCGGACATCAGCCCCATGAAACCGGCCAACGTCCCGCTCCTCGGCCTCGACGTGGAGGGCACGCACTACTTCGACTACCACCACTCGCACGCCGACACGCTCGACAAGGTTCGCCCCGACGAGCTTTCGCAGTGCGTCGCCGCCATGGCCGTGATGTCGTATGTGCTGGCCGACATGCCCGGCCGCCTCGGTCACGTCGGGCCGTAGGGCGCGGACGCCGCAATCCGGCCGACGGCCGACGGCGCTACCGTTGGGGATTCACGGCCGCCCACCTTGGGTCGGCGACGGTCCGCGTCCGGAGGCTCCGTCAACGGGCTTGGCCGGCGACAACGCGCCGGGCGCGCCGACAGCCTGCATCGCTGTTCGCGCCCGCTGGCGATGAAACCACTGCCGCAGCAGCTTCTCGGCCGGCTTGCCCTTCGGTGTGTAGTTGAAGTCGTCCTCGCCGCCGGCCTCGGTCCATTCCCACCAGATCGCCCCGCCCAGGCACGGCGCGCCTTCCCACGTCCGCATGAACGCGCGGTAGCACGTCAACTGTTCCTCGTGCCCTTCCTTCGTCGCCACCTGGTTGTGGTAGTAGTTCCACGCCTCGGACGCCGCGCCCTCCTGGCTGCACCAACCCACCTCGGTGAACAAGATCGGCCGCTGCACCTCCTCATGGAACTTCTCAATCCGCCGCCGTATCGGCCCCCAGCGGCGCAGCACCTCGTCCAGCGTCGGCTTCGGCCCGGACGCGAGCGTGTAATAGCTCGTCATGCCGACAATATCGAGCTGCGGCCAGAACTTGATCTTCTCCGTCGAGAAGTGGTCCCAGTTCGCCGAGTACCCGAGCTGCCCGCGGTAGAACTGCCGCACCTCACCGATCAACTGCCGCCAGCGCTCGGTGTGCTTCTCCGACTTGATCAGCTCGGAGCCGACCATCAGCAGTTCAACGTCTTCGCGCTCGCAGACCTTCGCGATCTCGAGGATGAACTGCGTGTAGCGCTGGAACCACTCGTCCCAGCCCGCGGTCGGATCGATCTGCCCGCGCCACTCCGTGTTCCGCGGCGCCGACAGCAGCACCACCGGCATCACCACAACGCGAAGCCCCACCGAGTGCGCCTTCGCGCACAGACGCCCAAGGTCCGTCAGGCTCGGATTGCGGCCGGCGTCGAAGTGAATGTCGCACGTCCCCCCGTGCGTCTGCCAGCCGTGCGTCACCAGCATCACCGTGTCCGCCCCGAGCTGCGCCACCTCCTCGATCATCCGCTCGAAGATCGGGACGTACGCCGCCCCTCCGTGCAGTTGCACCGCCATGCCGTGGTAAGGCCGGTCGAACACCCGCGCCGGCCGCGACGCCGGCAACGGACTCGGACCGGGCGCCTTCTCGCCTGGCGGCGGATCGACCAGCAAGACGGCCGCGACGACGGCCGCCGCGGCGGTCAGGATTCGGGCCAGTGCGGTCATCGGCGGCTCACCTGCCCCGCCGGCCGCAGCGCCGGCAGGTGGCTGATCCCATCCAGCGACGCGGGAGCGGGGTGACGCTCCAGCACGCCGAGCCAGTCGGCGATCGTCGGCATGACGTCGCAGTTGCGCGCAACGCGGATCGTCGCCTCGCGGCCAATCCCGGGACCGGCAAACACCATCGGTACGAGCATCTCGTCCGCCAGGACGGAACCATGACCCGCCGCGGGGTCTTCCGCCGAGAAATCCCAGCCCGCGGAAGCGAAGAGTACGATATCGCCGGCGCGCGGCGAGTCAAACATCTCCACGATCTGCGGCACGAGGTCCGGGTAGCGGCTCGCCGCCGATCGTTCCAGCCACGCGCGATCCGGCATTGCCGACGCCCCGACGCACTCCCGCAGCGTTGCATCGTCCATCAGACCCAGCGCATCTCCGCGAACCGCGCGATACCGGTAGCGCCGATCACGGCCCGCGCCCTCGCGCTCCACGATGCTCACGCCGCGGCGACTTCGCAGCCACGCCGCGTTGGGGCCGGCGCGACCTGCCGCCAGCTCGATCGCTTCATGATCGAGCAGCGACCCGCCCGAACCGGTCAGCCACGACTGCAACCACGCCGCATTACCCCAACCCGTGACGGGACGATCGGACCACGTCGCGCTGCTGCGGAAGTAGATCGCCGCCCAGCGCGACGCCGTCACCGCACAGATCGCGTCAACCGCAAGCGCCCGCCGCGGATCGGCCGCAACCTCGACCGCCGTCGCCACCGGCCGGCCGGAGTTCGCCCGCAGGCTGGCCGGGATGTCCAGCGCGCGATCGTGCCCGACTTCCACCATCCCGTGATCGGACGCCAGCACGAGCAGCGTCGAGTCGTACACACGCGCCTGACGCAACCCCTCGCAGAAGCGCCCGATCTGCGCATCGAGGTTTCGCACCGCGCGTCGATACGCCTCCGATCGCGTGCCGTGTTCGTGCCCCGCGTGGTCGACCCCTGGAAAGTAAGCGAAGATGAACGCCGGCCAGCGCTTCCGCGGCCGGACGTGCTGCTCGGCGATCACTTCCAGGTCCTGCGCGACGAGGCAATCGACACCCGAGTGATTCCCGAAGAACCAGTTGATCCCGCTCGTGGCCCAGTTGTCGATCGCGTAGTCCGCCCCGCGGCGCTGGGCGGCCTGAAAACTCGTCGAGTCCTCGTCGGTCAGCAGGTCGTGGATCGTCGTCGCGAAGTAGTCCGAGTCAACTCGCTGGTACGTCTTGATCAGCGTGTAGTCCCGCGCGCGACCCTCGATCGGATCGAACCAGCGGTTCGCGACGATCCCGTGGTGCCCCGGATACCGGCCCGTCAGGAACGTCACCGCGTTGGAGTACGTGATCGAGGGCAGCGCCGCGACGGCCGCATCGACCGAGACGCCGCGCGCCAGCAGATGCCGTTCGATGTTCGGAATCTCGCCCGCCGCCCGGGCACGGTCGAACGACGCCCGTCCGAACCCATCGACGAAGAGGAGCACCGCGCATCGAGCGGGGCGGTGTACGTCCGCGTCGACGCGGACGTTCAGCGCGCGATCCGCCGCGCACCCGCCGCCTCCGAACGCTGCCGCTCCGACGACGATCGCCGCGCCGGCGGCCCACCATCTTCGGCATGTATGCCTCAACACGTCCGGCGCCCTCATCACGACTCCGCGGCCGTCCGCCGCGCGAAATGACGGACTATACGGCCGCCGTCGACGCGGCTCCAGCAAGCGCGCATGCCTCGCTCCAGCGGCGCGACCGGTTCTTCCGATAGAAACGACAGGAGGCGCCCTCATGCTTCGCGCTGCTTTGACGATCGCCGCCGCAGGCGCGCTCGCGGGCGTATTCGCCGGCTGCAAACCATCCGCGCCGGATTCCGCCGCGCCGCCGGCCGCATCACGACTCCCCGCCGCGCCGGAACCGACGACGATCGAAGAGACCATCGAGCGAATCCACGCCCTGCGGTCCGCGCGACTCTACAGCGAGCTGGAGCGCCTCGTCGTCCCGGAGCGCCGCAGCGACGTTACCGATCTCCTGCTCGCCGTTGATCAGCTGCTGTCCGCCAATCGCCGCATCCAGGACATCGCCAACCGCAAGCTCGGCCGCGGCATGGCGGTCATCTGGGACCTCGCCACGATCCGCAACAACCTCGGCATCCTCTCCGACTCGATCCGGCTGATCGGCTGCGAACAGAACGGTCCGCAGTTGGTCGCCACGATCCAGGAGCTCGATCACGTGCCGCTCGTCCGCGAGACGTTTGAACGCCGCGACGGACGCTGGCTCTACGTCCCGCAGGGCACCGACCCCGAGTTCACCCGACAGCTCATGGCCCTTGGCCGCGTCGTGCAGCAGATCGGAGATCAGCTCGACGCCGGACGGCTAAGCGTTCGCGACATGGACGAGGCGTATCGCTGCCGCGTCGTGCCGCTCATCCGCGAGCTGGATCAGAATCAGCGTCGCCTCCGAACGATCGCGGCGAGGTAACGCCCCCCGCCCGGCGGCATGGTTCGCCTCATGGCTCCGACTTCGTCGCCGGACCCGGTCGCATCGCCCCGGCCCGCGCGCGCCACCACGTCCGCAACTCCTCGGCGTCGCGCGTCAACATCTGCTCGCGGAGCATCGCGAGGTAGCCCGTCAGGTCGAGCTCTTGACGCAGGCTCTTGACCAGGCCGATCTCCTGCCCGAACAGCCGCACCGTCAGGATCGTGTCCTGCCGCGGCCCGTGATCGCCGAGGATTCGCAGCCGGTTGTCGCGGATCAGCAGTCGCATGCCGAACCGCGCGTACTCGATCCGCTCCGGCAGCACCGCCTTCGGGATCGACTCCGGCCACGAAAAGTCCAGCAGCTCCTCCGCGCTGCCGAGCAGGAACTCGCGGTCGATCGTGCCCGCCGCCGCTCCGGCCGGCGGGAACGCCCGCACCTCGATGTCCGCCCAACTGATTCGATCGTCCTCGACCCGCAGCGACAGGATCGCCACCTCCAGACGGCCGCTGGCGTGGCCGTGACCGAGCAGGCCGGTCCATTCCGCCAACGATGCACCGGACAGCGACCCGTCGAGCACCAGCCGCCGCACGTGCCCCATGGCCGCGTCGATGATCCGCACGTGCAGATCGGCGCGACCGGAGATCAACCGCCGCCCGAAGAGCGGCGCGAGGTCGGTCAGCCGCAGAGCGCGAATCTCGCCCCGGCCCACGATCTCCGTCAGCAGCCGGTCCTGAACCGCCGCACGCTCCAGCACGACGTCGAGCGAACCGTGAACCGGTCCGAACGGCAGGCCGGACGTCACTTCTTCCAGCGCCACGTCCATCGCCCGCCCGGCCATCGTCAAGATCGCGTGAGGTCGCTGATTGCGATACTCGATTCGTCCCGCGAAGCGTCCGTGCGTCGGCGCCACCGGCAGGAGCGTCGCCGCGCCGAGTGCCGTCAGCGGAATCTCCGGGACGATGAGCACGACCTCGCGCACGTCCACGCCCCGCTCCGGCGAAAACGTCGCGTGGACCTGCACCGGCTCGATCGTCGCGTGCCCGTTCAGCGAGGGCGCGGTCAGCCGCGCGACGCCGTCGCCGTCCGGGTGCAGCGTCATCACCCCGTCAGCGCCTTGACACGCCAGCCGGAACGCCCCGTGCGTCAGTTCCAGATCGAAATCGTGCACGCGGACCTCGCCCAGCTTGAGGGCGTCGAAGTCCTGCCCCAGCCCCGACCGCAGCACCTGCTCATAGTCCGCCCGACGCCAGCGGTCCGACGCCACGGAAAGCGTCCCGCGATAGAGATCGAGATCGAACTGCTCGCGCAGTTCGGCGTCGTACTCGTGCCAGACCGCGCGCTCGCAGCGGAAGATCTGCGCCCGACGATTCGGCAGCCACACGGACACATCGTCGAACGCCCGGCTCGAAAACGTCAGCGGCCGAACCGTCCCGATCTCGCACGGCATCTCCAGCAGACGGCTCAGGCGTTCCTCGACGTGCCGGCGATAGCCGTCGCTGCGCAATCGCCAGCCGTACGCGAGCGTCGCCGCCAGCGATCCGCCGACGACGAGCCAGCAGAACAGGAAGAGGTACCGCCGGTGCTTTCGCATGGAGACCTGGGCCCGCGGCGGCGCAGCGCCGCCTCATCGCCGTGCTCGGCGCAGCGTTCCGCGACGCCGGATCGCCGACGCCATTGGCAGGGCCCGCGCCGCCCGCAGATGAAACTCGTGCGCGGCGCGGACCTCACGGAGCGTGTCGCCGCCGTACTTGTCAACGAGGACGCGGGCGATTTCGAACGCCACCACGTTCTGCACGACGACGCTCGCCGCCGGCACCGCGCATACATCGCTCCGCTCGTAGTCGCTTCGCTCCGGCTGCAGCGTCCGCAAATTCACGCTGTCCAGTCCGCGCAGCAGCGTGCTGATCGGCTTCATCGCCGCCCGCACGACGATCGGCATGCCGTTCGTCATGCCGCCCTCCAGGCCGCCAGCGTTGTTCGTCCGCCGCACGAAACCCAGGTTCGCCCGCCCGCGCTGCGACGCCACGAAGTCGATCTCGTCGTGCACCGCGCTGCCTGCCCGTGCCGCGCTGCCAAAGCCCAGTCCGATCTCCACGCCCTTGATCGCCTGGACCGACCCCACCGCCCCCATCAGCCGCCCATCCAGCTTGTCCTGCCACCGGGCGCACGACCCCAGTCCGACCGGAACGCCGAACACGCGCGCCTCGACCACGCCGCCCACCGTATCGCGATCGATCTTCGCATGGCGGATCGCCGCGCGCATCGTCGCAACGCACGCGCGGTCGGGACAATACACGTCGTTTGCATCCCGCGCCCGCCGCAGCATCGCCGCCGTCGCCCCGTCCGGAACCCGCGCCGCGATCGCCCCGATCTGCCGCGAGAACCCGACCACATCGATGTCGAATTCCGCCAGCAGGCACGACGCCAGTGCGCCCGCCGCGACGCGCGCCGCCGTCTCCCGCGCACTGGCGCGCTCGAGCGTCTCGCGGCAATCCGTCGTCAGCCACTTCATCGCACCGGCGTAGTCGGCGTGGCCCGGCCGCGGCCGGTGTAGCGCGGGAGCCTGGTCCAGGCGCGAATCGCGGTTGACGATCTGAAGCACGACCGGCGAGCCGATCGTCATCCCGCGCCGCACGCCCGACAGCACCTGCGCCTCGTCGCGCTCGATCCGCTGCCGCGCCCCGCGACCGTAGCCGCCCTGCCGACGGCGCAGCTCCGCGTTGATCCGTTGCAGATCGACCCGCAGACCGGCCGGTAATCCCTCAATCAGCACGAGCACACACGGCCCGTGCGATTCTCCCGCGGTTCGATAATCAAGCGTCGCCATGAAGCGGCCGATTATAGCGGCGAGTCGCGACTGCGCGCGGTTCGCCGACGGGTCGGCCGCGCATCACCCGGACCGCGACATCGAGCCTGAGCGGAGTTTCACCGTGACCCAGACGCTGACCGCGCCGAGCGCCGCACCATCATCGCCCGCGACGCCGGGGAAATCGCCCGACGCCGCCGCGACGCCCATCCCGCCGTTCATCCCCAAGCCGCCGCGGAACTTCCGCGATGCCGGGCTGAACGAGGTCCTCGTCGAATCGCTTATCCTCAAGTTCCTGCTCTCGTGCGGCTCGGCCACGGGCGGCGCGATCGCCAAGGAGCTGTGCCTGCCGAACGCGCCGGTCATCGAGCTGCTCGCGCAGCTCAAGAGCCAGCAGATCATCGGCTACGTCGGCGCGGGCAGCGCCGGCGACTTCACCTATACGCTCACCGACGCGGGCCGCGAGAAGGCCCGCCGCTACATGGAACAGAACATGTACGTCGGCGCCGCGCCCGTCCCGGTCGAGCAGTACATCGCCGCAGTGACGGCACAGACCATCAGCAAACTGCAACCGCAGGCGCACCAGCTCCGCGAGGCCTTCAGCGACCTGCTCATCAACGATCGCATGTTCCAGACGCTCGGACCCGCCATCAACTCCGGCCGAGGCATGTTCCTCTACGGCTTCCCCGGAAACGGCAAGTCCAGCATCGCCGAGCGCATCACCCGCTGCTTCGGCGACACCGTCTACATCCCCAAAGCCGTCGTCGTCGACGGCGTCATCATCAAGCTCTTCGACATGGAAGCCCACGAACCGGTCGAAGCGCCGGCCTCCAGCATTTTCCGCACCGCCCAAGCCGACGAACGCTGGATCCGCATCCGGCGGCCGACCATCATCGTCGGGGGCGAATTGACGATGGATGCGCTGGAGGTGCAGTACAACGCGACGACGAAGATCTGCGAAGCGCCGCTCCAGATGAAGAGCAACGCCGGCACCTTCGTCATCGACGACTTCGGGCGACAGCGCATGCGGCCGATCGAACTGCTCAACCGCTGGATCGTCCCGCTCGAAAAGCGCTACGACTACCTGACGCTGCCCAACGGCAAGAAGGTCCGCATCCCGTTCGATCAGCTCATCATCTTCTCGACCAACCTCGAGCCGAAGGACCTCGTCGATGACGCGTTCCTGCGGCGGATTCCCTACAAAATCAACGTCCCCGACCCCAGCGAGGACGAGTTCCGCAAGCTATTCGAGATCGTCGCGCCCGGGATGGGCTTCGAGCTCAACAAGCCCGCGATCGACCACCTCATCGAGACGCACTACCGCAAGACCGGCCGGCCGTTCCGGTGCTGCCAGCCGCGCGACATCCTGTTGCAGATCCGCAACTTGTGCCGCTACGCGGGCAAGCCGCTGGAGCTGACGCCCGAACACTTCGACTTCGCGGCGTCGATGTATTTCACGGTCATGTGATATCCTCAAGACAGAAGATCGTGCCGTTCGGGTACGATATCGTGCCGTGCGAACGGGCCGTGCGCACCCCCGACAGATGGCGACGACGCTCTGCGCCGTTCTGGTCCTCGGCGCGAGTGCGGCGTCCTCCGTCTCGGCCGAACCGGCCGATCGTCACTCAACCGCCCCATCACAACCGACGACTCGGCCGGCCGTCCGCAAGCTCGGCTATTTTGCCCGGCGAAAGGTCGACCGGCTCGAGGAGAAGATCGACCAGCTTTCGCGCAAGGGCGAGTATGCGAAGGCGGTGCCGCTCGCCGAACAGGTGCTCGACGTCCATCGCCGAAACCTCGGCCCCGATGCGGAAGACACGCGCGACGCCCAGCGCGAACTGAACTCGATCCGTTTCATCGCCGCAGCGCCCGAGACCGTCCAGAAGGAGTTGGCGAAGGCGGACCGCTACGAACATGAGCTCGAAGCGGCCGTGGGAACGGAACGTATCGGCCAACTCGAACCCAGGGTCGACGACGTCGTCGAAATACGCCGCCGTCACCTCGGACCGCGGCACGACTGGGTCGCAGACGGCCTGGTGATGCAGGGCAGCTTCATCGCCGACCGCTACGATTTCGCGAAGGCCGAGCCCATTCTGCGCGAAGCGCGCGACATTTATCGCGACGCGCGCGGCCCGCATCACTGGCACACCATCATGGTGACCGCGCTCCTCTCCCGGCTGGCGGATGCTGCGGGCGAGCCTGCCTCCGCCGAGCGCTACGCAAACGAAACACTGGCCCTTACCGAACGGGCTACGCCCGATGCGCGTGAGACGTTCGGGTTCATCGCCGTGAATTACCTCTCCGACATCTACCGGTCGCGCGGCGACTCGGTCCGCGCACTCGCCCTTGCGGAACGCGCGCGGGAGATGACCCGCTCGAACCCGGAATTCGCCGACGAACCCGCGATCGAGGCAACGCACTGCCAGAACATCGCGTCGATCCTCGACGACCTCGGCGACCTGGAGGGCGCCGAACGCAACTACCGCCAGGCACTGGAACTCACTCGCCGGCGAACCGACGACTCTTCCGTACGGGATCGCGTCGTCGACGAAGCGACCATCCTGAACAACTACGCGCTGCTTCGCGCGACCCGCGGCGACATGCAGTCGGCCGAGCGGATGGCGCGTGAGGCCGCCTCGCTTCTGCGAAGCCGGCCGGGTCATGACGCGGAACTCGCGCTGTCGCTGGCCAATCTCGCCGGGTTCCTCCGCACGAAGGGCGACCTCGCCGGGGCGGAAGCCACGCACCGCGAAGCGCTCGCAATGCGCACCGAACTCCTCGGGCCCGAACACATCGACACGGCTCAGAGCCTGAACATGCTCGGCATGGTCCTTCAGGACCGCGGAAAGCTCGCCCAAGCGGCCGAGTTGTTTGAGCATTCGCTGAAGATCCGTCGCGCCAAGCTCGGCGACCGGCATCCGGAAGTCGCCTCGACGCTGAACAACCTCGCACTGGTGGCGCGGCGACGCGACGAAACGGCTCGCGCCGTGGCATTGTTCACGGAAGCGCGGGACATCTTCCGCGAACTCAAGACCGATCCGATCCAGACGGCGCTCATCACGCACAACCTCGGGCTCGCGCTGCTCGACGCGTCACGACCGGACGAGGCCCGTGCCTGCCTCGACGAAGCGCTGCGGATCCGTCGCGACCGGCTCGGCCCGGGACACGTGCTCGTGGCCGCCACGCTCAGCGAACGGGCCACCGTCGCCGAGCGCGAGCATCGCGACGACGACGCCGAATCCCTGGACCTCGACGCACTCCGGATCATCGAAGCGCAGCGCGCCGCGATTCTTGGCGCCGAGCGCGAACGCGCCGGATACTCCGAACGACTCGGCCTGCGGAGCATCGGCGCGAAGCTGGCGGCCACTCAGATTCGACTCGGAAAACCGCAGGACGCCTTTGCAACGCTCGAACGGAGCCGCTGCCGCGCGCTGCTCGACCTGCTGGCGCGGAGCAGCCGCGACATCCTGGAGGTCGCAGCCGAATCCGGAGCGCGTGATACGGAGTCGCCGCTTGCCAATGCGCTGGAAAGGGAACGGCGGCTTCGGATCCACCAGACCCGTGCCGAAGTCACGCTTGGAGCACTGCCCAAGGACCCCGCACTAGCCGATGACGAGCGGCGGCAACGCATCGAGGAGCTACGCAACGTCGTCGAGCAAGCCCGCCGGCGACTCGCGGACGCCGAGGCGGAAACGATTGCGCTGCTCCGCGGCGTCTGGCCCGAGGCCGACGCCGATGCCCCGGACGAAATCCGCAGTGAGCTCGCTCCGGACGAACTGCTGCTCTGTTACGTCGCCACAAATCGTTCCTTGTCCGCGGTCCTTGTTCCGCCCGCCGGTGGCGACGCCGTCGCAGCCTGCGAACTGATCGCCGGCGCCGATGCACTTCGGCGGTTCGAGCAGCAGGTCGAGCAAGCCCGCGCGGCGATGTCGCGGCCGATCGAGTCCGGCGAACCGGAACAGCGTCTCGAGGACGCGCTCCGGGCGATCTCGAACGCGATCGTTCCGCGCGACTGGAGGGCCCGGCTTCGCTGTTCGAAGCGCGTCATCGTCATCCCCGATGGTCCATTGCACGCGCTGCCGTTCGAAGCGCTGAACTGGATCGACGAGCCTGGCCAGTGGCTCGATGCCGGCCCGGCCCTGGTCTATTCCGACTCCGGAACGCTCTATCGCCATTGCCGGGCGCGCACGAAACGATCGCCGCGCGTCGCCGCCGAATCAGCGCTCGTGCTGGGCAACCCTGCCTTTTCGAGTCCCGCCCAACGCGGCGCGACAACGCAACTGGCCGAACTCCGCCGCCGCGGACCGGACTCGGTCGAAGCCGAGATCAGCGCAATGGACCAGGTTCGGCTGTACGGCGATGCACTGACGCCGCTGCCCGGGACCGAGTGGGAAGCCCGCCACGTCGCGCGCCTGCTCGGCGGATCGCCAAATGCGGACGGCGCGCGCGTCGCGCTGCTCCTCGGTGAAGACGCGAGCGTCACTCGGCTCGAATCCGAAGTCGCCGGGCGGGCGATCGTGCATCTCGCCACGCACGGACTGACCGGGTCTCGCGACCGACCGTATGACGCAAGCCTGGCGCTCACGCCGCCGCCCGAGCCGACGCCGGATGACTTCGGGTTTCTCACGTTTGAACATCTCGTGCGGCGCTGGCGTGGGAAGCTCGCCGACTGCGACCTCGTCGTGCTCTCGGCGTGCGAAACACAGCGCGGTGTTCGCAGCGGCGACAGCGTGCTCGCGCTGCCATGGGCCTTCGTATTCTCCGGCGCGCCGACCGTCGTCGCGTCGCTCTGGAAGGTCGATGACACGGCCACGGCGCTGCTGATGCATGAGTTCTATGTGAATCGGGTGCGCCGCGGCCTGCCCAAGGCCGAAGCGCTCCGCGCTGCCAAGCGGGCGCTGCGAGACATGACGATCGAGGTGATTCGGGCACGCCTCGCCGACATCGGAGCGCCGAAGGATCAGACCGCGTCGCGGGGTCTCCGACGCGTCGCGACGACCGCGCCGCATGCCGGAGGACTTGCGACCCGACCCTACCGGCACCCCTACTACTGGGCCGCGTTCGTGATGGTCGGCAGCCCGGACTAGCGAGATGCCGCGCGACCGGATCGCCCCTCGCCCGCCTCACGTTTCGGAGGGTCGTCGGACTCCGTCCCCGGGCGGTCCTCGTCCGTGTTCCACGCCGTGAGCCAGTCGATCCCCACGTACTCGAACCCCATCCGCTTCAGTTCGCGCGCAAAGTACGGCTGGTGCGCCGCGCCGAAAAAGAGCACGAACGTCCGATGCTCCCCCGCCAGCTCGCGCCGCAGCACCTTCATCGCCTGGCGGTTCCGCAGGGCCTGCGTCACCGTCATCGAGTCGCGGAACCGCCGCGCGCCGCGACCGGACAGCACCACCCGCTCCAGCTTCTCCGGCCCGGCGCCCAGCACCCGCCCGAAGACCATCTTCAGCAGCCGCGCGTTGAATGCCCGCGCCCCCGACGCGGGTACCGCGGCCCGATAGCGCTCGATGAACGCCCGCGCCTCCTCGACCACCTCGCGCGGCGGACCACTCGGCGGCGGCAGCTTCCGCGCCTTTAACTGTTTGACGATCTGCTCCCACGACAGGTCCGCGTGCACCCAGTTCGCCGGCGGATCGTCGTATTCCACCACGCGCCGCTGGCTGTCGAGCTGCAACAGCTCGGCCAGCATTCCGTACAGCGTCCGCAGCGAGTCAGCGAACTCGTCATCCTTCGCCCCCGTCACCAGCTCGTACAGCACGCGGTCGTGCGCGGCGAGTACACGCGACAGCGCGCGGTAATACGCCGCGTCGGCAACGTGGATCGCCGAGACGAGGCTCACAACCTTGTCCCGGTCGCGATGCACAAAGACCGCGACGCTCGTCTGCAATCCGCCCGTCCGAAGCCGCGTCCGACCGCCGTACCGGACGAACTCCAACTCCTCCGGCCGGCAACCGAGAACGACGCCCTTTCGTGGCAGCGTGTACCGCTTGCCGCCACGCGGCTCGAACGACACCTCGCTGCGGCGCTCGCGGAGGATCTTGCCTTCGATCAGCGTTCCGTCGCGCAGCAGAATCGCATCCCCAGCCGTGGAAACGGCGAACAGCGCGACGAGCAGCGCCGCGACCCGCCGCGCGCCGCGGCCGACGTTTGAACGCGATCCGGTGGTCGTTGGAGATGAGGCCGTCAGCCCCTCAGGTCGGCAATGGAGACGAGGGGGTTCGAACCCCTGACCTGTGCATTGCGAACGCACCGCTCTCCCAACTGAGCTACGTCCCCGTATGTCTCACATATCGGCCGCGCGACCGCCGCCGATCCATGCAACATGAGAATATACTCCTGCCGCCACACGTCGGCAACCGCCGAGTTCGCACGGCCGCGACGTCATTTCCATCGGTCGGAGGCGCCGCGCGACCGAATCGGAGTTGCCCGCCGGCGCGGCGCGGCGTACGCTGCGCCCCCTTTTTACAGCCACGGAGACGAACCCGGTGGACCTGCTCGCGGCGCGATCGCTCCCATACATGACCCGCCGCAACTACGTCATCGAGATGCAGCACCTGCTGCTCTGGGGCATGCTCGCGGGCCTCGTCGAAGGCACCGTCTCGGCCGTCATCGTCAGCAAGACCTTCGACGCCGGAAACCTGCTCATCACCGTCGTGCAGGCCACGCCCGCGTTCGCCAACCTCGTCAGCCTGGTCTGGGGCGCGCTGCTCGTCGGCCGTCCGAAGCTCCGCGTGCTCACGCTCCTCGCCGCGGGCTGCATCCTTGCCACGGCCTCGGTCGGCATGACGCCGCCGACGCCCGCCGCCGGCTGGCTGTTCGCCGCACAGATCGCCCTGTCGCGCGCCTTCATGTCGGGCGTCGTAACGTCGCGGGCGAGCCTCTGGAACCGCAATTATCCCGCGTCGCATCGCGGTCGCATCACGGCGCGCCTGCAACTGGTTCGCGCGCTGACCGGCCTGCCGGTCATCATCGGCACCGGCCTGCTGTTCGACTTCCAGCCGCTGTCATACCGCTGGCTCTATCCGCTCGTCGCGGCCCTCGGCGCGGCGGGCATCCTCTGGATGCAGCGCAGCCACGTCCGCGGCGAACGCCGCATGCTCGCGCTGGCTCAGAACAGCGCGGACCGCGCGATGGACGACGCCGACCGCATCGAGCCGTTCACGCTCGGTTCGCTCATGTCGCCGCGGATGCTCCTGTCGCGCATGGCCGAAACGCTGCTCGCCGATCCGCGTTTCGCGCGCTACTGCACGGCGCAGATGTGCATCGGCTGCGCCAACCTCATGGCGATGCCGGTCAACACGATTGTCCTCACGAAGGTGCTGAAGCTCTCCTACACCGCCAGCAACCTCCAGACCGACATCCTGCCGCGAATCGCCATGCTGCTCATGCTCCCGCTCTGGGCGAACCTCTTCGACCGCGTGGGCGTCCTGCGATTCCGCGTCCTCAACTCCCTCTGCTGGTCCGGGTCGATGCTCTTCTGCGGCGCCGGCGCGCTGCTCGCGCACCAGGTCGGCGACGCGCCCGGAATCTTCCCCGTCGCCGTCGGCATCTACGCGGTCGGGCGGATCATCGACGGCCTCGCGCAGGGCGGCGGCGCGATCGCCTGGAACATCGGCCACCTCCACTTCGCGCGCGATGAACGCGCCGATCTCTACATGGGCGTGCACGTCTCGCTGACCGGACTGCGCGGACTCGTCGCCCCGTTCGCCGGCGCGCTGCTCTACCACTACATCGACTGGCTGGTCTTCGTCGTCGCGTTCGCCTCGGCCACGACCGGCATGGTCCTGTTCCGCCGCCTCGCCCGAGACGAGCGGCGCGCTACACGCCGAAGTGCGTAAAGATCGCGTCGGTCCCCGGAATCACGTCCGATCGGCCGCGGACTTCGTCCGGCGTCAGCCACGCGAACGCCGCGACCTCGGACGGGTTGGCCACCGGCTCCCCGCCAATCAGCCGCGCCGACCACCAGTAGAGCAGCAGCCGGCCGCCGTGCTTGGTCTGCACGAATAACCGCTCCAGCGGCTCGACGCCGACCGACAGCTCCTCGCGCATCTCGCGGACCAGCGCATCACGCTCCGACTCGCCCTCCTCGATTCCCCCGCCCGGAAAGCACCACTGATACGGCGCTCGATCGACATTACCGCGCTGGATCAGCAGAAACCGATCCTCGCGCCGCAGCACGCCGATCACGCCGCGCATCGGGTTTTCGATTGTGTAGCGTTCGCCCATCGCCGCCCGCGGCTCCCGCCGAAACGGGCGGACTATAGCGGGCCGCGACGCGCGGTGACAAGCCGCCGAGCGCCCGCGCAGCGATCCGTGGATTCAGTTGGGCACGGTCTCAACGACGACAGATTCGATCTCAACCGGCTCGGTAGGAGCCGAATGCTCGCCGTAGCCGTTGTCACGGACCGGGACGGACTCGATACGCGAGAGCGTCTCGAAGGACTCCGCGTCGATCAGCGTGCCGAACGCCGTGTACAGCCCGTCGAGGTTCGGACACTCATCGAGGCAGATGAAGAACTGGCAACTGGCCGAGTTGGGATCGTTGGCGCGGGCCATCGACAGCACGCCGCGGACGTGCTTCACGTCGTTGAATTCCGCGCGAAGTCGGCGCGGACCGTTGCCCGTTCCGTCGCCGCGCGGACATCCGCCCTGGATGACGAAGCCCCGGATGATGCGATGGAACCGCAGTCCGCGGTAAAAGCCGCTCTCGGCCAGCTCCAGGAAATTCTCGACGTGGTTCGGCGCCTTGTCCGGGAAAAACTTCACGCGCATGTCGCCGAGGTTGGTGCGAATCAGCGCCTGTTTCGCCATGTGCAAGCTCCTGCGCGCCGCGTCCGATCCGACCCTCGGCACCGCGCGGATGATTCGGTGTCAGGCTCGGACCAGCGATCCGGAAGGCTGCCGCGCCGACTCGAAGTGATCGAGATACCAGCCAACGGTCATCGGAATGCCTTCCTCGTACGAGACGGTCGACTTCCAGCCCAGCTCGCGCCGCGCCTTCTCGGCCGAGAAAAACGCGCGGCGACCCATCAGCCACACCGCGTAGCGCGTGATCATCGGCGGGCGCTTGAGACGCAGCGCGTGTCCGATCACTTCCAGCGCGAACGCCACCCCATACGCCACACCGTACGGCACGTGCCGCGTGACCGGCGGGCAATCCAGCGCCCGGGCCATCAGCTCGTAGTAGCGCTTCGGCGTCATGACGCCGTCGTTGCTGACGTTGTACGCCTCGTGCACGGCCGTCGGCAAATCCGCCGCAAGGATGCACGCCTCGGCCACGTTGCCCGCGTAGACCATGTTCAGCCGGTTCTCACCGTCCCCCAGCAGCTTGGCCCGGCCGCTGCGGACGAGGTTCACCATCCGCGCGATCGTCGCGCGGTCCCGCGGGCCGTACAGCCAGCTCGGCCGGATGACCGTGAACGCCAACCGCTCGCGCCGCGCCCAGAGCATCTCCTCGACAGCCACCTTGGCCCGTGTGTAGTACGACCAGCGGTGCACGTTCTGCCCGAGCGGCGCGGACTCGTCGAACACCTTGCCCTCGCCGTTCACGTGCCCGTAGACGCTGATCGAGCTGATGTGCACCAGCCGCGCGACCTTCGCGCGCTCGATGGCGTCGAACAGGTTGCGGCTGCCGTCGATCGTGATCCGCTGAAACTCCTCCCACGGACCCCAGTCACCGACACGCGCCGCCGCGTGAAACACGGCCGTCACGCCCGCGCACGCCGCATCGACCGAGGCGCGGTCCGTCAGGTCCCCGGTCGCGATCTCCACGCCCTGCGTGGCCAGCCAGCGCATGTCCGCGCCCGGCCGGACGAGCACGCGCACCGGCCGTCCGCGCCGCCGAAGCTGCTCGACGATGTGACTGCCCAGAAGACCGGTCGAGCCCGTAACAAGATTCATGCCGACTCCCGAATCGGTGAAAACGCCTGACTGTACGTGCGTCGCGCGTGCCCGTCAAGGACGGACGTTTCCGACGCGTTCGGTCGTCGATTCTCCTAAGATGAAAACGTGATGTGGCGCGACGTGATACCGGCCGTTTGACAGTGGCGCACAAGCAGGCCGAGGTAGCTGGCGCGGATGTTGTCGACCGTTTCGAGGCTGAGAAGTCGCCGCGCCTCCTCGATCCGCTCGGTCGACGGACCTTCGACCTCGACGTAGCAGCCGAGATGCGGCAGTTCATCCAGCTCGATCTCGCACGCGCCGAGCCGCCAGCTCTCGCGCCGCTTTTCGAACGCGAAGAACTCGACGAACCCGAGCTGCGCGAGCAGTGCCGCAGCGCTCCCCGCGTCGTCCACCTGCACCTCGTACTCCGGACGCATCTTGAGCGGTCCGGGCGCGAGGGGTCCCTTAAACGTGATCGACGATCCGCGCGCCGGACCGTCGAGCGTCTGAAGCGCGCGGACGCGCAGCCCGCAGCCTGATTGACGCAACGACCCGTCTGGCCGATCGAAAAAGCGATTGGTCTCAAGCACGCGGCCGACGTGCGTCGCCCCGGCGGCGTGGAGCGCGGCGCGGACCGCGTCGAACGTCGGCACGGCGAACTTCGCCTCGATTTCCATCGACCCGCGTCCCAACCGTTTCTCCGCAACGTCGCCGAGAGCCGCCCTCATCCAACGACGATATTCACGAGCCGTCCCTTGACCACGATCTCCTTGCGGATCGTCCGGCCCGCCAGCCGCGCCGACACTCTCGCTTCGCCACGCGCCGCTGATCTCATCGCATCCTCATCCGCATCCGCCGGCACCACCACCGTCGCCACCAGCTTGCCGTTCAACTGCACGGCGATCTCGATCTGCGACTCGACCACCCGCGACGCGTCGTACGTTGGCCAGCGCTCGCACGCGAGGCTGCACTTCCACTCCGTCCTGCGGAGCCGCTGCCACAGTTCCTCGGCGATGTGCGGCGCGAACGGCGACAGGATGAGCACGAACCGCTCGAGCTGATCGCGCGTCAGCACGGGCGCCGACGTGGCCTCGTTGACGAACTCCATCATCGCCGCGATGGCCGTGTTGAACGCCATGCGACCGAGGTCCTCCGTCACCTTTCTGATCATGCGGTGCAGCGCGCGCTCGATCGGCTCCGCCTCGGGCTCCGCCAACGCCGGCCCGGGCCGGATGCGACCCGACAGACCGCCCGTCTGCGGATCGACGACGAGCCGCCAGGCGCGTTGCAGGAACCGCAGCACACCCGGCACGTCGCGCGGGTTCCACGGCTTGCTCGCTTCGAGCGGCCCCATGAACATCTCGTACAACCGAAGCGAGTCCGCGCCGTACTCCGCCACGACCTCGTCCGGGTTGATCACGTTCTTGAGACTCTTGCTCATCTTCTCGACCGCGCCTTCCAGCCGCTCCCCCGTCGCCTTCAGGTACGCGTCGTCGTCGCGGAAGTCGATCTCGTCGTAGCCCACCGGCACGCCGCGCGAGTCGCGATACGCGAACGCGCGGATCATGCCCTGGTTGAACAACCGACCGAACGGCTCGGGCGTGCTCACGTACCCGAGGTCGTAGAGCACCTTGTGCCAGAAGCGCGCGTACAGAAGATGCAGCACGGCGTGTTCCGCCCCGCCGAGGTAAAGATCGACCCCGCCGACGTGCGGCCGGCCGTCCTCTCGCAGCGAGTGCATCCAATAGCGCTCCGCCTGCTTCGAGCAGAACTCACGCTCGTTGTGCGGATCCATGAAGCGCAGGTAGTACCAGCACGAGCCGGCCCAGTTCGGCATCGTGTTCAATTCCCGCCGCGCCACGCCGCCGCAGCGCGGACAGGTCGTTCGAACCCAGTCGCTCGCGCGGGCCAGCGGCGGCTCCGGATCGGCGGTGGAATCCTCCGGCAGCGGCGTGGGCATGAAGTTGTCGATGTCCGGCAGTCGGACCGGCAGCGCGTCTTCGCCGAGCGCCACCGTCCCGCACGCGCCGCAATGCACGATCGGAAACGGCTCTCCCCAGTAGCGCTGCCGCGAAAACAGCCAGTCGCGCAGGCGATACTGAACGCGCCCGCGACCGCAATCGCGAGCCTCCAGCCAGGCGATGATCCGTCGCTTCGCCTCGGGCGTCGCAAGCCCGTTGAAATCGCAACCGCCCGCCGCGGTGCCCGGCGGCGGCGAGTTGATCGCCGTGCCTTCCTCCACGTAGCCGCGCCAGTCGAAACCGTCCGGCGGCTGCACCACCTGAAGCACCGGCAGCGCGAACTGTTCCGCAAACTCCAGGTCGCGCGTGTCGTGCGCCGGAACGGCCATGATCGCGCCCGTGCCGTAGCCCAGCAGCACGTAGTCCGCGATCCAGATCGGGATCCGCGCCCGCGGATCGCCCGCCGGCCAGACGGGATTGATCGCGTACCCGCCCGTGAACACGCCGCTCTTGGTCTTCGTCTCGGCCGTCCGCGCCAATTCGCTCTTGTTGACCGCCGCGGCGACGTAGGCGCGGACCGCGTCGCGCTGAGACGGTGTCGTGACAAGCTCGACCAGCGGATGTTCCGGCGCAAGGACCATGTACGTCGCGCCGTACAACGTGTCCGGCCGCGTTGTGAAGACCGTGATCGAATCCTCGCGATCCTCGACCGCGAACTCCACCTCCGCCCCCTCGCTGCGACCGATCCAGTTCCGCTGCATCAACTTGACCGATTCCGGCCAGTCCAGCGGCTCCAGATCACGCTCCAGCCGGTCCGCGTACGCCGTGATCCGCAGCATCCACTGCCGAAGCGGGCGACGGAACACGAGATGATTGCCGCGCTCGCTCCGGCCTTCGCTCGTGACCTCCTCATTGGAAAGAACCGTGCCCAGCGCCGGGCACCAGTTCACGCGGACCTCGGCCAGGTACGCAAGGCGCTGACGATCCAGTACGTCGCGCTGCTCCTCGGCGCTGAGCTGATGCCAGAAGCGCGTGCCGGCCGGGATCCCGCCCAACTGCTGCATGCCCGGATCGCCCGCCGAGACAATCTCACCGTCGAAGCGCACGACGCGCCGCTCGGCTTCAAGCTGCTGCACGAGGTCCGACAGCGGCCGCGCGCGGTCCTCCGCGCGGTCGTAGTAGCTCTCGTACAGCTTCAGGAAGATCCACTGTGTCCAGCGGTAGTAGTCCGGATCGGTCGTCGCCAGCTCGCGCGACCAGTCGTACGAGAATCCAAGTCGCTTGAGCTGCGTGCGGAACCGCGCGATGTTCGCCTCGGTCGTGAGCCGCGGATGCGTGTTCGTCTCCACCGCGTACTGCTCGGCCGGCAGGCCAAACGCGTCCCAGCCCATAGGATGCAGCACGTTGTAGCCGCACATCCGCCGATAGCGCGCCAGGATATCCGTCGCCGTGTAGCCCTCCGGATGACCGACGTGCAGGCCTGCGCCGCTCGGATAGGGGAAGAAGTCGAGCACGTAGTACTTCGGCCGCGCGGCATCGAAGCCCGCGTCGCCCGGTCCGACAGCGCGAAACGTCTGGTGCTCGTCCCAGTAACGCTGCCACTTCGGCTCGATGGCCGCAAAGTCGTACTGCCCATTCATCCGTGATGGCTCCCTTAACCGCGGCCGTTCATCCGGGCGGCGACTCGAACGACCGTCGGCCCGACTCGGGCAGCAGCGCGGCCCTCAACCCGCCGCCTCGAATCATCGCCTCCGCACGTCAGCGGTTATCAGACGATCGCATTCTGCCGGACGCCGCTCGCGGCCTCAAGCTCCCGTACCGTTGCCGGAACGCAGCGCCGCCGACGTGATCGCCGCGCAACGGCCCGATCGCGCAACCGGCCTCCGGAACACGGCTTATCCGATGCGTGTCGATGCATCGCAGCGCGCGGTGTTGACCGGCGGCAACGCGCCGCTACAGGCGGAAGCGTTCACCGCGATTGCGATTCGCGAGCTGAACCCGTGTCGCGCGCTCACAACCGCGCTTTTTAGCGCCCGCGCGAGCCACGCAGCGCGCGCGACCGAATCGCGCCGCCCGCTGGCACGGGGCTTGCTCCTCCCCGGGGGCGACCGGAGGAGTCGCGTTGAGGGGGTGCCGGAACGCGGCGGTTGGAGACGGATTCGACCCATGCGGCGGCACGCTGGGGGAGGGACGCACGTGGACGAGCAGACCTTTCAGAAGAAGCTCGCCGAACTCGTCGCGGAGATCGGGACCTTGCCGGAAGACGAGCGCGCGAAACTGGAATTGCTGGCCGAAGAGACCAAGCAACGACATCAGAAGCTCAAGCAGACGATGAGCAGCCTGCAAGAGCACATCGATTACCTGCGGCTGGCGATCAAGTACCTGATTTTCGATCTCGAGGCGACACGGCGCGAGAACAACTACCTCCGCAAGATGCTCGAGGAGCAGCCGGGCGGGGAATGACATCCACCTGAACTGGTCCGGGAAACTGGGGGGATCGGCTACACGGGGGACATGACTCAACCTACTGCCAGGACGGGCGAGTCGAATCCAGAATGCAGCCGTCCTTTCAGCCGCCGGCTGAAGGACATTTCGGTCGGTGGGGGCGACGAGGCGCATGGAATGGGGCGCGCCTCGTCGTTTTCTTTCGCGCCGCGAATACCACTCCGAACCTTCGCATTCAGCCGGAGTTAAGACGACAGACCACAACCCGACTTCGACGTCGGCATCCACCGACGGTCGAGCCTAGAGACACGCCGCCGAGCCGCGCGCATAATCGACCCCGGCACGAGGGCCGATCGCGTTGGACTCCCAGCAAGCTCCTGGAATTCGCCAGCGAATCCGAACGCTCATCATCGGACAGCCCCGTGACCCGCTGGACCGCGCCGTCTTTCACCACGTCTCGCTGATCGCCTTCTTCGCCTGGATCGGACTGGGCGCCGACGGCCTTTCGTCTTCCTGCTACGGACCGGAAGAGGCGTTCCTCGCCCTCGGTCCGCACAAGGCGCTGGGCATCTTCGTCGCGCTGGCCGCCGGCCTGACGATCATCATCCTCAGCGCGAGCTATTCGCAGATCATCGAGCTGTTTCCGACCGGCGGCGGAGGCTACCTCGTCGCCAGCAAGCTCCTGACGCCGAAGGCAGGGCTGATCTCCGGCTGCGCGCTGCTGATCGACTACGTCTTGACGATCACGATCTCGATCGCCAGCGGCGCGGATGCGCTCTTCAGCAGCCTGCCCGCCGAGTGGCTGCCCTACCGCTTCACGTTCGCCATGGCGGGTGTCGCGGTCCTGACGACGCTCAACCTCCGCGGCGTGAAGGAATCGGTCATCCCTCTCGTGCCGATCTTCCTGACCTTCCTCATCACGCACGCCATCATCATCTTCTACGCCGTGATCCACCACGCCCCCGAGATGCCGCGCGTGGTCGACGAAACAATGCTCGAGCTCCGCAGCCTGCACGCCGAGGTCGGCTTATTCGGCGTCCTCGCCCTCATCCTCCGCGCGTACAGCATGGGCGCCGGCACCTTCACGGGCATCGAGGCCGTCAGCAACGGCCTGCCCGTCTTGCGCGATCCGAAGGTGCAGACCGGCAAGCGGACCATGCGCTACATGGCCGCCTCGCTTGCGTTCACGGTCGTCGGCCTGATGATCGGCTACCTGCTCTTCCGCGTCGAACACACGCCGGGCAAGACGCTCAACGCCGTGCTGTTTCAGAGCGTAACCCACTCCTGGCCGCCGAAGCTCTCATACGGCTTCGTGCTGATCACGCTGGTCTCCGAGGCGGCGATCCTGTTCGTCGCGGCGCAATCGGGGTTCATCCCCGGCCCGCGCGTGCTCGCGAACATGGCGACCGACCGCTGGTTTCCGACGCGCTTTGCCATGCTCAGCGACCGACTCGTGACGCAGAACGGCATCCTGCTCATGGGCGCTGCGGCCGCGGGGATGATGCTGTTCACCGGCGGATCGGTGCGTTTCCTCGTCGTGCTCTACAGCATAAACGTCTTCGTCACGTTCGTGCTCTCACAGCTCGGCATGGTGCGGCACTGGCTCCGCCCGTACAACCGCGCGCGCGGCTGGCAAAAGAAGCTCGCCATCAACGGCGCCGCCCTGATGCTCACCGCCTTCATCCTCGTCGCCGTCATCATCATCAAGTTCAACGAGGGCGGCTGGATCACGATCCTCGTCACCGGCGGCCTCATCGTCCTCGCCCTGTTCATCCGCCGTCACTACGAGCGGACGTTCCGCCTCCTCGGCCGGCTCGACGACCTCGTCAAGACGGCCGAACGACCCGGCGGAAAGGCGCCCTCCGCCCCAGACGTCTCCGTCCCCCCGTGCGATCCGCAGGCCAAGACGGCCGTACTGCTCGTGAATGGGTTCAACGGACTGGGCCTGCACACGCTGCTGAACATCTTCCGGCTCTTCGGCAACACGTTTGCGAACTTCGTCTTCGTGCAGGTCGGAGTGGTCGACGCGGGTGTGTTCAAAGGCTCCGACGAGATCAAGCGGCTGGAGGAAAAGGTCCGCAGCGACCTCGACCGGTACGTCGCGTTCATGAACCGACAGGGCTGCTACGCCGAGGGCGTGTGCGCGTTCGGCACGGACGTGGCGGAAGAAGTCCTGCCGCTCGTCGAGGAGACGCTGAAGCGGTTCCCGAAGTCGGTCCTCTTCGGCGGCCAGCTCGTTTTTCCGGAAGAGACGTTCCTCTCGCGGCTGCTGCACAACTACACGATCTTCTCGCTGCAGCAGCGCTTCTATCACCGCGGCGTGCCGCTCGTGATCCTGCCGATCCGCGTGTAGGAACTCCAGGCACTAAAACGTCCCGCCTCGATCCGCACCCGGACGGCGCAGCGAGGTACGATCGCTCTATTCCTTCCCCAGTCGGAACAGGTACTTCCTCGCCCGGTCGGGCGCACGAGCGTGTACCAGTAACTGAAGTCACTGGCAACCACCGTCCGCCCTGCGGTCAGGACGATGCGACAGGCCGGGAGGGGACGCGCTGGTGCGGAGTCTTTTCGTCCGCGAGGAGCACGGAGACGGACGGAAAGTTGCCCCAGACCAAGTGGCGACGCACCCGCGCAGGTTCTTCCCCGAAGGGCGCACCGCACTTGCCACGGGCTTCACGCCCCCGGAAAGCAGCCCGCACCTGCCAGTCCTACTTCAGTCGTTCGAGCCGGCCCTTGCGCTTCACAATGTTCTTGTAATCCCACTGGATCGCGATCGACTTCCTCAGCCACCGCTGAAGGTCGTTCGCGGGAATCTGATCGGCGGCCGTGAACCGCGCCTCGGCCGCCCGGAAGCTGCCCTCGGATGCAAGGCCGGGCTCGTCGAACGACTGACCGCTCCAAAATAGAAGGCGGATGCAGTCCTTGAGTTTGCTGTAGCCGACGATCGGGTTGCCGTCGAGGAACCACACGGGATGCCCGTGCCAGATCTTGCCCTCCGCATCCCGCAGATGTCGAACGATCGCACCGGCGAGGGCGTCGCAGATGCGCTTGTTGCCTCCGGACTGCGCCGCGTTGTATGCGCGAATGTCCGCAGGGATCGCCGTCGGCGATCCGTTCGACGGCGGTCCCGGACGGGAACGTGTACGGCGTGTCGCCCAGACCTTCGATGACTTCTTCGCGGCCTTGGCCATCCGTCTTCTCCGGCGAATGTGGATATCTTACCGCGGACGTCCCGTCGGTCGAGGAGGCTGCGTCGGATGGGGCGGATGACCCGGCCGGGCCCAGACAACGCCGAGGCAGGCCGAACCCTGTAGCGGCCGCGCGTCGAGAACTAGGTGGCTGTCCCTGATTAGATACACCACCTACTGGGATTTCCTCGATGACCATCCCCCGGCGAGTCGCATGCTCTCGCGCTCGGAGTGAGCGTGCAATCCTCCGCTGAAGCATGCGACGTGCGATGCGCCACGCCCGATTACAACCCCAGCAGCCGATCGATGAACGGTCCCACGTCGGCCAGCGTGACCTGGTCGTCATCGCTCACGTCCGCGGCGCAGCGCTCCACGTCCGTCGCGCCCGGCGGATCGAGCAGCGTCGCCACGAACGGCCGGACGTCTCCGCCGTTGATGCGCCCGTCGTCGTTCACGTCCGCGACGATGCACGAACCCGGCACGCGGAACCAAGGCACGGCGAACGGCGAGTGCAGGAAGAAGTCCAGCAGCTTCGTGCCCACCTTACCCTGGCCCGACGGCGACGGGTGCGTGCCGTCATTCGTCAGATCGGCACAGACGTAGTACAGACCGTCGTCGTTGCGGTTGATCCCGTCGGCCCAGATGTACGGCCCCCACGCGACCCACGGCGCGACCGACAGCGCGAGATCCCCGGCCTGCGGATCGACCGGCCCGCCGGCCAGTTGCTCGATCTGCGCCTCGACGAGCCACTTGACCGAGAACCCGGACTCGTAGGCGTACGGCTCGGGGTTGAGCGTCGACGTGTTGTTCGCGTAGCCCGCGTAGATGCGGCTCGAGTAGAACGCGACCTGGATGTTCGGATAGCGGCCCTTGAGCGCGCGGGCGATCCCGCCCATCGCAACCAACAGCGTGTTGGCATCGGCGTTCGCGGCCGGCAGCGAGACGCTCGGCTGGGCCTGCGCGACCTTCACCCATGCGGCCTGCACCTGCGCCTCGGTGACGCCGGACGGCGCGAGCCGCGTGTCGCGGACCTGGTCGTAGTTGGGATCGGTCGGCGAGTCCCACGACGTGGCGACCTGTCCGCCGCGGGCGCCGTTGACGATCACCAGCGTGGAGTGGTTGACGCGCGGATCGACGGCCGCCTGCCCCATGAAGCTCCACGGCGTGCAGGGCTGAATGTCGGAGTTGGGCGCGCAGAATTCCTGCGTCGTGTTCGACATGCCGATCGAGAGCAGGACGATCTTGCCGTTTGCATCCGGCTGACCCGTCGTGCTGAGAGGCTGCAACGCGGCAGCGCGGATCAGACCTTCGGCCGCGTGCGCGGGCGGGACGTCGTTCGAGCCGCCGGGATAGAGGCCGCCTTCGTAGAGTCCGAGATAGAGGCCCGCTCCCAGCTCTGGCAGCGGCGTGAGGCCGACAGAGGTCTGCGTGCAGTCCGCGGCGGGTACGGATTGGACCATCAGGAATAGGACAGCGGCGACGGCGACCGCCGCGACGCGGAGAGCAGTGAATCGGGCGGACACGGCGCGCTCCTCCTCCCCCGGCGGAAAACGTTGAACCGGGCGCATTATTGCCGGTTACCAGGTGTCCGAAGACCCGCCGCCCGCCGCGATCGCGCCGAATCTCGGCGGCCGTCAGGGGCAGGCCGGGATCGGGTCGCTGATCCCGAGCACCTTGTCGGCGAACAGCGTGAGATCGACGTTGCCCGGATCGAAGACGCCGTTTCCGTTCATGTCGCTGCACGCGCAGCCGGGCGCGGCGGGCGTCCCGCCGAACCAGCAGGCGATGAAGCCCTGCGCATCGCCGCCGTCGACGTCGTTGTCGCCATCCATGTCGCCGGGGCAGGTGCCGCAGAGGGGGATCGTGATGGTCGGTGCTTCGACCGCGCCGACGTCACAGTCGAACGAGCCGTTGCCGTCGCCGTCCTCGGGCCGCACGAACCCGCGCTGATCGACGGTGATGACGTTGCCCGCTGCGTCGGAGCAGATGCCGCGGTCGATGGCCGGGCTGCCCGCCAGCGGTTCATGCGTTCGCGTCGGTCCGCCGTTGAGTTGGAGCGGTCCAAGCATCGGATCGAGCGGCATCGCCGGTGTGCCGAACTGATCGCCGGCGACTGGGAGCATTCCGGTGCCGTCGCCGTTGATGTTGTATCCGAACGAGGTGATGGGCGACGCGGCGACGATGTTGTCGAACGCACCGGGCGGCGCGGCCGTGTCGTCGATGACCGAGCCGATGATCCGCATGATGCTGGTCGTGCCGAGGGTGTTTCCGTTGAAGAGGCTGTTGCCGGTTTGCGCGCCGTGGTGCAGGAGCGTGCAGGCGCTCAGCTCGACCGTCGCGGCAAAGTCGTTGCAGATCCCGCCGCCGTACCCGAAGACCGCGGTGTTGCCCGAGAATGTGGAATTGACGGCGAGGAAGATGCCGGCCGCGTTCTGGTTGTAGACAGCACCGCCGCCCGCCGCGTTGGCGACCGTTCCGTCGGAGCGGTTGCTGGTGAACTCGCAGCGATCGACGGTCGCGTCGCCGGCGTTGCTGATCGCGCCGCCGAGGTTCGTGGCCGCGTTCAGCAGAAACGCCGAATCGGTCACCCGAAGGACGCCGGAAAACTGGTTGTTGATCGCCCCGCCGCCGTTCTCGGCCGTGTTGGATTCGAGGATGCAGCGCCAGACGTTGACGGTGCCGGGGGATTGAACGGCGATCGCGCCGCCGTTCCCGCCGCCGAGGGCGCGGTTGCGGTAGAAGAGGACGTCGAAGACGTCGATCGTGCCGAGGCTGCGCAGTCCGCCGCCCTGCGTCGCATCGTTGAAGGCGAAATCGCCGCCGACCATCGAGACGGCCGCGCCCGAGGCGACCATGAGGCCGCCACCGCGGTTCGCCAGGTTGCTCTCGAATCGCGTAAAGCTGCTGATGGGCACGATCAGTCCGCTGGCGACGTAAAGCCCGCCTCCGTCGCCCGAGGCGGAATTGGAGACAAAGCCGCAGTTGTCGATGCTGACGGGCCGGTTGGCGCGGACCGCGCCGCCGTGGTTGGTCGTCGAGTTGTCGCTGAGGTCGACGTCGATCAGGCTGAGCGAACCACCGTTGTGCAGGATCGCGCCGCCGCCCGCGCCGGACGAATCCTGACCGAGTCGCATCGTCAGGCCCTGTACGGTGACGGCGACGTTGGTCGCTCCGCCGGTGATGTCGAGGATGCGTTCCGTCGAGCCTGCGGGAAACGAGGTCTCGATGACGGTGGCCTGCACGCCGGCGCCGAACAGGCGCAGATCGGACAGCGGCGCGGTCGGATTGACGTCCAGATCGCCCGCGAGGCAAGTATCGTCCGATCCGCCGATGGTCAGGACGATCGGCTGCGCCACGTTGCAGACGATGTTGACGATGCCGCTGTTGGCGTTGGCCTCCATGAACGCGGCACGGAGCGAGCAGTTGCCGTTCGGCGTCAGGCAGAGGCCGTCGCCGGGAACGATGTCAACCTCGTCAAGGGGCGTATCGACGACGTACGTCGTCTGAGCCGCAGCCGCCCCGAATGTCAGCAAAAGGCATGCCAGGCCGTAAACGGATTTCGCGCGTCGTCGCATTCCCAATCCTCCTCCGAAGAAGACGTATTTTACAACGAATCGGCCACTGGCGCTCCGGATTTTCGGCCCCGAACCGGGTCGGATCGCGCGTGCCGGGACCGGCCACGGCCGTTAGAATACGGGCGATCGGAGAGATTCAACTGGGTCAACCCGGAGGAGCCTGACCATGACGACGGCGACGATGACCGCGAGCGACATGAAGGTGACGATCGGACCGACGAAGCTGCTGATCAACAACGAATGGGTCAGCGCCGCGTCGGGCAAGACGTTCGACACGATCAACCCCGCGACGGGCGAGGTCATCACGTCCCTCGCCGAGGCCGACCGGGCGGACGTTGACAAGGCGGTGAAGGCCGCGCGGGCCGCCTTCGAGCCGACGAGCAAGTGGCGGAAGATGTCGGGGACGCGCCGCGGGGCGCTGCTGCACAAGCTGGCCGACCTGATCGAGCAGAACGCCGAGGGACTTGCCCGGCTCGAAACGCTCGACAACGGCAAGCCGTTCAACGACTCGCTCAAGGCCGACGTGCCGCTGACCGTGGCGTGCTATCGCTACTACGCCGGCTGGGCGGACAAGATTCACGGCAAGACGATCCCGGTGAACGGCCCGTACTTCTGCTACACGCGCCACGAGCCGGTCGGCGTCTGCGGCCAAATCATCCCGTGGAACTTCCCGATGCTGATGCAGGCGTGGAAGCTCGGTCCTGCCCTGGCCTGCGGCTGCACGGTCATCCTCAAGCCGGCCGAACAGACGCCGCTGACGGCCCTGCGGGTCGGCGAGTTGATCGTCGAGGCGGGCTTCCCGCCGGGCGTGGTGAACATCCTGCCGGGCTACGGCCCGACGGCCGGCGCGGCGATCGCCAATCACCTCGAGATCGACAAGGTGGCGTTCACCGGCTCGACCGAGGTGGGCAAGCTGGTGATGGAGGCGGCGGCAAAGAGCAACCTCAAGCGCGTGACGCTCGAGCTGGGCGGCAAGAGTCCGAACATCGTTTTCGCGGACGCGGACCTCGACGCGGCGATCGAAGGCGCGCACTTCGCGCTCTTCTTCAACCAGGGGCAGTGCTGCTGCGCCGGCTCGCGGCTCTTCGTCGAAGAGCGCTGCTACGACGAATTCGTCGCCAGGAGCGTCGAGCGCGCCAAGAAGCGCAAAGTCGGCGATCCGTTCTCCAGCGGCGTCGAGCAGGGACCGCAGGTCGACCAGGAGCAGTTCAACAAGGTGATGAGCTACATCGAGGCGGGCAAGAAGGAAGGGGCGAAGCTTGCCGTCGGCGGCAACCGCGTTGGTAATCGCGGCTACTTCATCGAACCGACCGTGTTCGCCGACGTGAAGGACGACATGAAGATCGCGCAGGAGGAGATCTTCGGCCCGGTGATGAGCATCATCAAGTTCAAGGACCTCAACGACGTGATCGAGCGCGCGAACCGGACGATTTACGGCCTGGCCGCCGCCGTCTGGACGCGGGACATCTCGAAGGCGCATGCGATCGCCAACGGTGTGCGGGCCGGCACGGTCTGGGTGAACTGCTACGACGTGTTCGACGCGGCGGCGCCGTTCGGCGGGTACAAGATGTCGGGCATCGGCCGCGAGCTGGGCGAGTACGGCCTGGCGAACTACACCGAGGTGAAGACGGTGACGGTGAAGCTGTAGGGCGCTCGGTCGGCCGCGCTGGCCGATGACATCCGTTGCGCATTTCGTCGACCCGTGAATCGACGGAGCTTGCGGGCCGGAAGGTGCGCATCGAGCGCTGGATTTACGCGGCCCCCTGCGTCGTTCGCGTCGAGGTCGATGCCGCCGTCCCGGACGCCAACCCGTCGGAGCTGCGCCTGACGCCGGCAACGATCCGACACCTCGACGAACCGCAAGACAAGGCCGACCGCGGGCTCGTCCATGCGTTGGCCACGGTCGGCGACGTCGACGCTCGCCAATCGGCCGGTGTCGACGGCATCCGGCGACGTCCTCCTGCTTGCCGTCAACTCGATCGAACGACCAAACGTCGACAATTGCCCGCCCCTCGTTTTCTTCCCGACGCGCGGTAAACTGGCACGCCGATCGTTCGAGCGGTTCGGCCCGCGGTCGCGGACTTCGGCCGGGACCGCCCGCACGGCACGTCGCGCGGCCGGCGCACGGTTGACCGGATGAACCTCCCCAACCAGATCACGCTCGTGCGCCTGCTGCTGACCATTGTCTTCTGCGCCCTGCTCAGCGAGTTCGACGTCCGCGAACGCGAGCGCGGCGGCTGGCTCCTCGACGTCGGCCTCGCGCTCTTCATCGTCGCCGGCGTCAGCGACATCATCGACGGCTACCTCGCGCGGCGCAGAAACCAGGTCACGCTGCTCGGACGAATCCTCGACCCGTTCGTCGACAAGGTGCTCGTCTGCGGCGCGTTCGTGCTCTTGCTCGGGCCCAACTTCGTCGAGCCAGCCACCGGCCGGAACGTCACAGGCCTGTCGGCGTGGATGGTCGTGGTGATCCTCGCCCGCGAGCTGCTCGTTTCCGGACTGCGCGGGTTCTCGGAGGCCAGCGGACAGGTCTACGCCGCCAACATCGTCGGCAAGGCCAAGATGGCGGTGCAGTCGGTGACGATCGGATGGATCCTCGTCAGCCTCACGCACGGCCGAAGCTGGGAGCCGTGGATCATCGGCCGGACGGTGCTGATCTGGGCGACGGTGCTCATCACGACCGCGTCAATCTTCGCCTACCTCTCCGGCGCGCGGTCGATGCTGCGGGCGTCCGCCGCGGCGTAGGATTCCCCCTGCCGAGCGATTCATGACCGACGTCGTCAAGGCCGCCATCCTGGGTGTCGTCGAAGGGCTCACCGAATTCCTGCCCGTCTCCAGCACCGGCCACATGATCCTCGCCATGCCCTGGCTGCGGATCGACGCCGAGCGCCCCGAGTGGAAGGCGTTCCTCTACTTCATCCAGATCGGCGCGATCCTGGCGGTCGTCGTATACTTCGGCCGCACGCTGATCCGCGAGATCTTCCACCGCCCGGCCGGCGGCTGGAGCGATCATCTGCTGGTGAAGCTGGCGGCGGCCACGGTTCCCGCGGCGGCGGTCGGATTGCCGCTGAACGACTGGGTCGAGCGACATCTGGAGACGCCGGTGTTCGTCGCCTGCGCGCTGATCGTCGGCGCGGGCGCAATGGAGTGGATCGAGCGGCGCCGGCACTCGCGGGCGCTGTCCGGCGTCCGCGACGTGACGCTGCGGCAGTCGATCCTGATCGGCGTCGCGCAGGTCGTCAGCATCGTGCCGGGTACGTCTCGGGCCATGGCCACGATCTTTGGCGGACTGCTGGTCGGATTGCCGCGGGCGACCGCGACCGAGTTCTCGTTCTACCTGGCGATCCCGACGCTGCTCGGCGCGGGAATGCTCAAGGTCGTCAAGCATCGCGAGCACCTGCGCGGCAGCGACGCGGCGATGCTGGCCGCGGGATTCGCGGTGGCGTTCATCGTCGCCCTGCTGGTCATCGACGGGTTCATGCGCTTCGTGAAGCGGCACGGATTCCGCGTCTTCGCCGTCTATCGCGTCATCCTCGGACTGGCCGTGCTGGGGTGGGCCTGGTCGCAGCGCGGCACGGCGGGATAGTCCGCGGCGCCGCGCATCGCGCATCGCGAAGCGCGGTCCGCACGCTCACAGCATCTCAGCACTCACGCTCGATCGAGTCGCGCAGCCGCCGGCGTCAGAAGTACCCGCCCGGATGCTCGACCTGCGGCTTGTGCGGCACGGCCTCGACCTCTTCGCCCTCCGCCGTCTTGGCCGGTACGAACTGGCAGCGCTTCTGGATTGCCTCCGGCGAGAACCACATCGCCCGCAACGCCACCATCCGTTCCATCGTCAGCATCTGCCGCGCTTCGTCGAATGCCGTCGACTGAAACTCATCCTCGCGGACGGGCCGCGCGCTGGTCAGCTCGGCGACGGCCCAGGCACGATGCTTCGGGATCGCGAAGACCGTCACGGTCCGCTTCGACGCCTCAGCCGGCGGCGCCGAGGCGACCGGCCGCGTCGTGGGCGGCAGCTCGACGTCCGGCGGCGAAAAGAGTGGCGAGACCATCTCGAAGCACTTGTCGGCGAACAGCGCGCTGCGCTCCAGCAGCGGCGAGATGAACGGCGGTTGCAGCGTCGACTTGCCGGCGACCGCCGCCGCAGTGAACTCGTTCGTGTTCGAGACCATCATCGACTCGCGGCGGACCAGGTTCGGCAGCGTCACCGGCTGAACGGCGTTCTTGATCCTCGGATCGCGGAGGTCGGCCGCCGCCTCGAACGCGGCATCGACGCCCACGTTGCGGGCCGAGTGATAGAACTCCTTCGCGCGGGCGGCCGCGACGTCGTAGGCCCGCCGCTCGCGCAGGTCCTGCTCAACCTTGGCGCGGACCTCATCAATCGACTGCGGCACCTCGGGCGGGCGGATGTCCACCACGCGGAAGATGAAGCGATCCCACGACCGTCCGCGGCTCGTGTTGATCAGCGGCGTGTCCGGCGTCTGGTAGCGAGCGAGCCGAAGCGCGGTCTCGCCGGCCGTCGTCGCTTCGAAGAAGCCGGGCACGCGAAACGCGTACTCGGCGAACGTGAGACGGTCCTGCCCCTCGCCGGTCGTCGACGCCGTGCCGATCAACTCCTCGCGCCGCGCGGTCTCCTCGGTCAGCAGGTCGGTCTGGCGGAACGTCAGCGGCAGGCCGAACTGCTTCTCGAAGCGCTCCTTCAGCGCCGGCAGGTAGTCCGGGGCCATGACCTCGGGCGGCGCCTGCTTGTAGCCGTCCTGGCCGCGCGGAACGGCGGACCACGGCCGCGCAAGCTCGGCGGCGAGGGCCTCCATGGCGGCGTTGATCCGCGCGATCGCGGCGTTCTCCTTGAGGGTCCGTTCGATCTGATCACGGGCCTCGCTGTAGGTCATCTGGCGCGTCACCCACTCGGGCGCAGTCGGCGCCGTCGTGGCCGCCTGCGTCGTGGTCGGCATCTTCCGCTCGCGCCGCGAAAACTCCGGCTTGTCCTTGTTCTTGCGATAGTACTGGCGGATCTCGTCGTCGGTCACCTGGATCAGCGGCGTGACCTCGGCGACGCGCGCGGCGATGTACTCGACGCGGACGCGTCGCGGCCACTTGTAGCCGAAGCCCATCTCGTCCTCGGCGGGCAGCCGGTCCTTGTGCGCGTCGAAGTGGGCTTGCAACGCCTCGGGCGCCAGCGGATCGTCGTTGTTCACGAAGTTGCGGGCGCGGAAGAGGATCGCGCGGACGTCGATCTTGTCCTTCGTGTCACGGATGAAGTGACGGATCTGCCGATCTGTCGGCGCGGTAACGGCCGTGGCCATCGCACCGCAGCGCAGGACCGCGAGATAGTCGGCGATCGCGGCGCGGATCTGCCGGGGCGAGACGGAGCGCTCCCGGCGAATCGCGTCGATCTGCACGGGTTGAATGCCGCGGAGCTGGAAGAACTCATCGATGTCGGCGTCCGGGACCACGATGCCGGCGCGGCGCGCCTCCTCGACGAGCAGGTGCCAGTGCAGGATCTGAAGCGGCCGGGCATCCGGAACCGGGAACAGCGACGGCGTTCGCCACGGAATGCCGAGTTCATCAAGCAGGATCGTATCGTTCGACGCCGGATGCAGGTCGCGCGAGAGGATCGTCGCGCCGAAGGCGGTGCCGACGGGCTGCTTCGAGGGGTCCGGACTGAGCAGTTCGCGGAGCGGCGCGCCGATCAGCCAGCTCACGAGCACGAGAATGACGACGATCGCCAGGATGCGGCGATTGTACTTGCGAAGGAACTTCATCATGACGGGCGGTCCTCGAATCGGCCGACGCCGGTGCGGCGCTGGGCGCGAGCCCAACAGTGTAGCCGCCGTGCGCGGTGACGCAACAGCAGTCCGGCCGGCCGCAGCGGGGGATGTTCAGCGCGCCGACGCCTCATCCGCGGGGACCGACCCCGGCGAGATCGGACACCGTTATTCGCGACCGACGGGATCGAAGCGGAGTCAGGCGCGGGCGCGCTCCGCGACGCGGGGCTGCGCGATCCGCACGCCGTGAAACGTCATCCGATCGTCCGGACGCGCCGGCTTAGCGGAGCAGCGCGAGGACGGATTGCGGCGTCTGGTTGGCCAGCGCGAGCACGCTCGTGCCGGCCTGCACGAGGATCTGGTTGCGCGTCAGCTCGCTCGTCTCGGCGGCGAAGTCGACATCGCGGATCGCCGATTCGCTCGAGGTCAGGTTCTCCAGCGTGATCTGGAGCTGATTCACGTTCGTATCGATCGTGTTCTTCTCGAACGCGCCGAGCCGGCCGCGCAGCAGCGAGACTTGCCGGATCGCCTCGCCGATGATCTGCCCGGCGCGGGCCGACTGGCCGTTGACGAGCGAGAATTCGTGACCGGTCCCGATCTGCGAGAGGAAACCGACGGTCCCGTTTCCGAGTCGCGAGGCGGCGATGGACCGCACGCCGAAGTTGACCTGCTGGTTGGTGCTGATCCCCGGCCCGAGTTGGAAGAGCGCGCCCCCGCCGGTGATGGCGAAGGTCGTCGAGCCGATGGTGTTCGCGGCCTCAGTGATGGTCAGTGCGACGTTCAGCCCGGTCGTATTGAGGATCAGCTCGCGGCCGCGGCCGATCGACACCGCGCCGTTGATCGTGGCCGACGCATCGCGGCCCTGGTCGCGCTTGGTCGGCGCGCCGCCCGCGCCGGTCGTGACGAACGTCCCGGCGCTGGAGGGCAGGACGTCGACCTGGACAAACGTGTCCGAGCCGAAGCCGAGGCTCTCGAGCACGATGCCGGACTGCGCGTTTCCGGCGTTGATGAGCCGTGCCGCAACGCCCGTCGCATCGGAGACGACGTTGACGGCCGCGGCGATGGCGCTCGCGGTCGTGCCGGAGATGAACGACAGCGCGACGACGCCGTTGTTTCCGGCGACCTCGATCGTGACCGACTGGTTGATCTGGCTCGTGGCGAACAGCAGCTCGCCGTGCTGCGCGGACTGTGTCACGTTGACCGTCACGGGGATGAAGGACTGGTTGCCGAAGGCCGCGGCGCGGACCTCGAGCACCTCGATCGTCGCAGGATCGACGCCGCTCGTCACATAGTCGAGCGATCCATCGAGCAGCTTTCGCCCGGCGAACGTGGTCGTGTTGGCGATCCGCGTGATGGACTCAATGGCCGAGTCGATCTGCACCTGGTTGGCGCGGATCTCGTCCTCGGAAATCGCCCCCGAGTTGGCCGCCTCGACAACGAGATCCTGAACATCGTTGAGCAGCGCCGCGACCTCGCTGAGGGCCGCCTCGGTCGTGGCGACGATGTTGCTGGCGCGCTGGGAGTTGGTGATGGCCTGCCGCACGCCGGCGATTTCGGCGCGCAGCGTCTCCGAAACGATCAATCCGGCCGGATCATCGGAGCCGTGATTGATGCGCAGACCGGTCGAGAGCCGCTCGAGCGTCGTGCCGAGCCGGTCGTAGGAGCGCGAGAGCTGCCTCTGCGCGGTCAGGGCCGAGATGTTCGAGTTAATACGCGCCATGTCGCAATCCTCCCTGATTGCAGCCAAGTCCGGCGCCGGCGAGTGCGCCGCGTGTCAGGCCGGGCGGGGACGTCGCCCGGCCGCGGGGTCCGTGGTCCTAGCGCGGTCGCGACGGATCCGGACCGCGACCCGCAGTCCCGTCGGGCGGCAACTGCGGGAGGTCTTCGGGTCGAACGTTTGTGGCGGCGCGATTCTCGCGTTGAATCGCGTCGTACACTTCCTTGCGATGCACGGGGATATGGGGCGGCGCGGTGATGCCGAGTCGCACCTTGTCACCCCGGATGTCGACGACCGTGATCTCGACGTCGTCGCCGATCATGATCGTCTCGTCACGTTGTCTGGAAAGCACCAACATCCGCGGCTCCTTCCTGGGCCATGCCGATGCGTTACTACCATTTCACGGGAGCAGCGTGCCCGAACGCTGAATGGGCACTACGCGGCCGTCGGTTCGACCGGCGAGCCTGTGAAAACGGCCCCGTGACGCGGAACGGATCGCCGCCAGGCGAGTCTGTGATTCTTCTATTATACGCGACTCGGACCGGGCAATACCGTCCAATCACGACCACACTTACGCGGTCTTGGACACCTGCTCCGGACGCGACGGAATCCGCATCAGCGAATGCCGGGTCGTATAGCGCTTGTCTGCCAGGACGAGCTGCCGCCCGACGCGCGTGGAGACGTTGACGACCAGCGGGCCTTGAAGGTTGCCCGTCAGGACGTCGTTCACCTTGTTTACGATGACGAAAACCTGGCAGCCCTCCGCGTCCGTCAGGCCGATCGCCGCGAGATCGTCCGGCTTGATGCTGAGCTTGTAGTCCGGCACGAACAAGCGCGGATCGCAAACGACGAAGGCCAGGTCGGGCCGTCCGACGCTCTGCATCCAGTAGAACCCGCTGTTCTCGCCGGTCTGGATCAGCGCGAACTCGTGGTCGTCCGGAAAGCCGAGCAGGCCCTTCGGGAAGTTCAGAAAGAGCTGGGAATCGACTTCGATTCCGCCGAACCGGGACGTCTTGATGATCATGCCACACGCTCCCGTTCGCCGCTGCGGCGAACTCGTGGTCCATGGCGTCTCCCGCGGTTTGCAATGAGTCCATTCATTGCAGAAAGTCCAACAGCGAGAGATTGAGCACGGCCGAGCCGGTCTGCAGATTCGCCTGCAACGCGACCTGGGCCTGTTGAAATCGTGTCACCGCCTCCGTGAAATCGACGTCCTTCACCTCCGACAGCAGGATGCGCGTCGCGGCGACCGCGTCCTCCGTGAGCGAAATCCGTTCGCGGACGCTCGCCGCGCGGCTGCCCACACCGCCCTGCACCGATGCGACGTACCGCTGCAGCGACGCGAGCTTCTCGCCCGACGACGTGATGCCCTTCGTGTCGTTGGTCAGCAGCGAATCGCGAAGTTCGTACAGCGCTGAGAAGACGCCGCTGGCGCGACGCGGATGCACGTCCGCGCCGATGAGTTCCGTCGCCGTGCCCGGCGAAGCGAGCAGGCCGAGGTCGTCGGCCGCGGCGGACAGGTTCGCCCGCTCGACCCGAATCGCCGTCGTCCCCGACGCGTCGCCGAGGCGCAACCCGTTGCCGATCAGCGCGTGGCCGGCCGTAAGTGTCGATCCCGCCCCCGCGGCCGCGGCGTTGATGGCCGCGATCACGTCGTCGACCGTGACGGCGCTGCTCAGATCGACGCCGAAGCTCAGGCCCGTGCCGTCGGTGATGAGCAGGTCGTCCCCCGCGACCGTCGTGACGCCGCGGCCGCCATTGAGGTCCGCCAGGCGCGTACTACCGTTCAGCGTGCGGATGCCGAGCCGCGCGGCGTCGTTGCCGCCGTTCTCGCCGATCCGCAGGTCGGCGCCCGAGACGAGATTGAGCACGTCGATGCCCGTTCCAGCGTCGTTGATCCGCGCCTGAATGCCGAGGTTCGCGGAGTTCAGCCGGTTGATCACGTCCTGCACCGTCGTCGCACCGGCGAATGTGACGGTGCCCGACAGGCCGCCGTTGGTGATGCGAACGCCGGAGGCCAGCGCCAGTCCCGCGCCGCCGTAGAGGTCGGCCAGCCCCGTCGTCAACCGCAGAGCCGGCTGCGTGTCAGCGCCGTCGAACGGCGATGCTGAGCCGTTCGTCGTCAGCCCGAGATCGTCGGCGGCGAAGCCGTCGCCGACGTCGGCGACGACGACGTTGAAGCCGCCGCCCGAGTCGAGGCGCAGGTGATTGCCGGAAATCGAGAGCGTCAGCGTCGAGCCGGAGTCGAGCGCTGCCTGGTTGAATCGTGCGATCAGGTCGCCGACGGTATCGACGCCCGTCAAATCGACGTCGAAGGTGACATCGGGTCCGGCCTGCTCGGTGAATCGAATGGTGCCGGGCCGGACGCCCTGTCCGAGCGCGCCGCCGAGATCGGCAATCCGCGTGTCCGACGTCAAAATCGGATCGAGATCGGCCGAGGCCGCGATCGGCGCGGACGCCAGATCGAAGAGCCGATCCACGGTCAGGTTGTACGCCAGCAACGGATCGCTGCCGGCTGTGGCCGTCGTATCGATCGCGGCGCGCGTCCGCAGGTCGCCCCGGTCGCCGCGAAGCGTGACGCGGCCGAGAATCGAGTCGAGCGGGCGCTGCTGCGCCTGTCGACCGGCGAAGAGGTAGCGGCCCTGGAACTCGCGGTTTCCGATCGCCTCGAGCTGCGTGATGATGCCATCGACCAGCGTCGCCGCCGCCGCCCGCTGATCGGCGCTCTGGAACGAACCCACCTGCTCGCTCGCGATCCCGGCCGCCTCGATCAGCAGGCCGCTCACGTCCGTGATCGCCGCGTCGGTGGCGGAGAGGAACTTGTCCGCGGCCGTGAGGTTCGCGAGGATCTGGTCCTGCCGCGTCAGCAACTGGTCGTAGCGGACGACGCGGCTCGCGCCGACCGGATCGTCGCCGGCCGTGAGGAGTCGCCGGCCGGTCGAGAGCTGCTGCTGCAGATTGAACAGGCGCAGGCTGTTGGCGCGGAGCTGCTCGAGCAGAGCGCCCGTCTGAAGGCGGTGCGTCACGCGGCTCGCAGTAACCGGGTTGATCGCCATGTTCGATTTCCCGCGGTGGCGGCGTCCGTCGCGCCTACCGCACGAGTCCCAACAGCGTCTGCAACATCTCGTCCACGACCGTCAGATAGCGCGCCGCGCCCTGAAAACCGCGTTGATACGTAATCAGCCGAACGGTCTCTTCGTCGAGGTTCACGCCCGCCACGCCCTCCCGCTGCGCCTGTAGCGATGACAGAATCGCCTCCGACGCGGTCAGCGCGTTCCCGGCCGCCGACGAACCGACGGCCTGGATCGTCGCGCTGGCGTTCTGGAATTCCGCGATCGATGCGCCGCCGAGCGCGTCGAGCGCCTTGCTGACGATTCCGGCGAGCCGGCCGGCGTTGTCGCCGTCGCCGGGCAGGCCCGTCAGCGCGCTGGCCACAAAGTCGGGATTCGACGCAATCAACGGGTTGACGGCCACGTCCGTGCTATCCGCGCCCGTGAAGAACGTGTTCAGGCCCAGCGCCGCGAGCACGTCCGACGTATCGTCGGCGAAGGTGAACGTCGCGCCGCCGGAGGCGGTCAGCCGCAGCGTCCCGTCCGGCTGGACCGTCGCGGTCACGCCCGGCACATTCGCCGAGATGTCGGCGGCCAGCGAACCGAGCGTCGTGTCCGGCGCGCCGATGCCGTCGAGGTCGACGTGAATCTGCGTCCGCGTCACCGCGCCGGACGTCGGGTCCTTCACGTCGATGAAAAACGTGCCGGACCTCGGCGGAAACGCCAGCCCCGCCGCCGCGGAATTCAACGCGACGCTCGCGTCGGCCACGCGGCCGGCGCCGGCCAGCGACGCGAACCCGCGCAGGCCCTGCCCCGACGCGTGCACGCGGTTGACCTCGCGGATGATCGCCTGCGCCACCTGGTCGAGCCGCAGGAGCTGAGTCGTCGAGTGCTGATCGAGCGTCACGGCGAGGCCCTCCAGCCGGCCGCTCGACAGCGAGACGAGGTGGCGATTGCTCTTGAATCGCACCTCAATGGTCGCGAAGCCGTTCGCATCCGTCGTACGCTCCGTCTCCAGCCCGGCGGACGTACCGGCCTGCACGAGCGGCTCGCTGCCGATGTACACGTTGATCGCGCCGCTCGGCTGCTCGCGGACGGTGACCGGCAGGACATCGGCCAGCTCCCGCAGCAGGGCATCGCGCTGGTCGCGGAGCGGCCCCGACGGACTGCCCGCGCCGGCCTCCGCGGCGACGATCTGCACGTTGAGCGCGGCGATCTCGGACGCGATCGCGTCCGCGCGCACAACGACGTTTTCGATCTCGGTGATCGCGTCGTCGCGAATGGCGAGGAAGTCGCTCCGCTGTCGGCGGACGGCCTCGCTGATGCGCTGACCCTGCGTGATGACAAGCTGCCGCGCGGCAAGGTCGTCGGGCGAGTTCTGAAGCGCGGCGAACGCGTTGAAGAACGACTCGATCTGCGTGCCGAGGTTCGTGTCGCCGAGCAGATTGATCGCCGACTCCAGCCGCAGCAGCCCGCTGCGCTCCGCGTCGGCCGAGGCGCGGTCGGAGACCGCCAGCCGCAGCCGCGCCTCCACCGCCTCGCTGATGTTGCGCCGGATCGCGCCGAGCGTCACACCGTTCCCGAGGGAGTACGTCGTACCGGGTTGACCGGGCAGCGCGACGAGGGCCGCCGACTGCCGCGTGTAGTCCGGGTTGCCGACGTTCGCGATGTTGTTGCCGGCGATCTGGAGCGCGGACTGATAGCTCAGCAGCGCCGAGCGTCCGATCTGCAATGCCGAGGTCGTCAGTCCCATGGTTCAACCCACTGCATCGAGCACACGCACCGCCGCAGCCGACTGCGGCCGGCCGCGGTGCGAATACCCGCCGGAGTCCTCCCCGCCGCGGGCCATGGCGGTGAAGACGGTTCGGTAATGCGCGAGCATCTCGCCCGTCACGAGGGCGATGACGCGATTCAGCTCGGCCACGCGGAGCATCTTCTGCCGCAACCCCTCGGCCAGAACGAGTAGACGACTTCGGTCCGGCTCACCGCAGGACTCGGCGACACGACGAACGGTCAGCCCCGCCCGATCGGGAAGCCCGAGCGCTTCGGCCGCGCGGGCGACGATCGCGTGCCGCTCGATGTCAAGCTGCGTCAGCCGGTCCAGCAACCGGCGCTCGTGCGCGGTCGCGGACTGCATTGCGGGCGTATCGGCGCGGCGCATGGCGTCCAGCTTGCTCTCCAGCACGGTCGTCAGCTCCTCCTGGAGCGACGTCAGTCCGCGCAGCAGCTCGGCGAGCGCGACCGAGTCCCATGTCGCGGCAACCGTGGTCATGCACGCTTCTCCCCGGCCGGCGCCGCGCGCGTCAACTGGCGCTTCGCGGCCGAATAGAGCCGTTGGGCGACCGGGTCGTTCGCCGCGCCGCCGATCGACTTGCCGAGTTCCAGCGCGAGCTGTCCCCGAAACGCCTCTTCGCCGCGTCCGCCGTGCATGAGCTTCGTGCGGAAAGTGCTCTTCTCCATTTCCTTGATGAGCGTCGTGTAGAACACCGTGCCCGACAGCTCGCCGATCCGGCGGCGCAGCAGCGCCGCCTGCGCCGCGGCGATGCCCGACTTGTCGCCCGGCACGCCCGACGGCGGCGCTGCGTCATCCCCGGCGCTTCTCGACGCGGGCGGCCGCAGCGCACCGTGCATCCCCGTCCGCAGCGCGTACGGCGTTGTCACGTTCAGCATCGACGGGCTGTGAAAACGGGCGTCCATCGCGTGTGCGCTACTCCTCGACAATCAGCTTCGCGTGCAGCTTTCCGCTGCGCTTCAGGTCTTCGATGATGGCAATCAGGTCCCGCGCGGGCAGGTGCAGCGCGTTGAGCGCATCGACCAGATCGCGCAACCGCGCGCCGCCCCGGCGACCGGGATCAAGCACGGCGACCGTCTTCTCCGTCACGACTGGCGCATCGGGCGTGCCGACCGGCGCGGGTTGCACCGTGCTGATCGTCATACCGTTGTACGAGATCAGCGCCGGACCGATCTCCACCTCGCCCGTAATGACCACCGTGCCCTTGCGGCGATTGATCGTCACGCGCGCCTCGCTCGGCGGAACGAGAAGCTCGATCGTCTCGACTGCCGCGATGAACGCCGCCGGCGACGAACGCTCCGCCGGCGGAATGATGACCTCGACATTCTTCGGGTCGATCGCGCGGGCGATCGGCTGGACCTGTCCCGGCGGCGAAAGTTCCTCGTTGACGAGCTGCGCGATCGTCGCGGCCAGCGCCCAGCTCGCGTGCGCATCCTCGAGCACGAGCGTGACGCGGTCGTCGTCGATGTAGAAATGCGTGACGTCCGCCTCCATCGTTGCGCCCTGCCGCACGACGCCCGTCGTGCCGGCCTTCGGATCGCCGACGACGACCGGCCCGCTGGCGAAGGCGAATACCGCGCCGAGGTCCGGCCCCTGAAGCGGTGCCAGCAGCAGCCGCCCGCCCGAAAGGCTCTTCGCCGCGCCGATGGCGGAGACCTGCGCATCGACGCGGTCGCCCTCGCGGACGCCGTTCTCGGGCAGGACCACCTCGACCGCGACGATGGCGACGTTCTTGGTGTCCTTGAGCAGCTCCGGCGCGACCGGATTCGCGAACTTCTGCAGCATCGACGCCAACGCCTGAATCGACGGCGCGTACTTGCCGCCGTCGCCGGTGCCCGGCAGGCCGATCACCAGCCCCAGGCCCTGAAGCTTGTTGTCGCGCCGCCCCTTGAGGTGCGTCACGTCGCCGATGCGCGTCGCCTCGGCGGGCACGGCGATCGCAACAGCGATCAGCGCCGCAGTTCGGAGTCGGAGGGTGTCCATGCGTCCTCGCATCAGAACGGCTTCACCAGGTCAAAGACGCGCGGGATGATGCCGCGCTTCGTCGTATCGCGCACCGAACCTTCGTTGACCGTCGACACGTCGAGGTTCGCGATCTTGTCGCTCAGGATCGAGTTGTCGGCGCTGATGTCCTCGCTGCGGCAGATCCCGGTCAGCGTAATCGTCTGGTCCTCCTCCTCGTGCCGGTACCTCGCCGTAGCCTGCAACACGAGCGTGCCGTTCGGCTTGACGTCGACGACCTCCGCCGCGATCCGCGTCGTGAGTTCGTCCTGGCGCTGATTGCGGCCCGTGCTGCGCCGATTGTCCGTCAACTCGAAATCCACCTGCGGATTGCCCGTCGGAAACTCCTGCTGCTGCCACTTCCGGTCGTGGATCCGGAACCACTCGGCAAGCTCGGCCTCGAACTTCCACGTGCGGTTCTGCTCCAGCCGGCCGTCGGCGCGATAGCGGAGCTGGTGCCGCACGACGATGTTGACCAGGTCATGCACCTTGAACCGCCGCGGCTCGGGCGGCAGCACGGAGATGTACGACTGCGACTGAAGCACCACGTTGGAGTTCGGATCGACGGGTTGCAGCGCGCCGGCGTCGACCGGGATGCCGCCGTCCGGCGCGACGGGTTGCGTCGTCGCCGCGGCCCGGACCATTGCGTCGGCCTGCGCCCGCAGGTACAGCGACGAAGTCTGGCCGTGCGCGGCCACCGTGATCAGGAACCACAGCGCCGCGATGACGACGGCGCCGGCCGCAAGTTCGGACTTCCAGTGGATGCGTTTCATTGCGACGCAACCTCCGACGGCGATCCGATGCAGACCAGGCGCTCCCCCGCGACCGTGGCCTCGAACGATTCGCGCGTCGCGTCGTTACGCACCGTGACGGCGTCGCCCAGGCCCCCTTCGCCTACGGCACGGGCAACCGACTTGATGGTCAGCGCGCCGCGGCGGCTGATGACGTGAACAAGATCGCCGCGGCGGACGAGCGGCGCGTGCCGCAGGTCCCGGACCAGGACCAGACCGCCCGGGCGGATGAAGTTCTTCGCCTCCTGCCCCAGTGCGACCCGCGCGTCCGTAATGCCCAGGTCGTCGGCGCGGGCAAACGTCCGCTCCTCCAGCGCGACGTCGTCCGATGAAATCACGCGCCCGCGGTTGATCGCGCGCCGCGCGACCACGACCGGCCGCGTCAGCGACACTTCCGCAAACACGCTCAGCGCTTGGTCCCGCTGCGCCGCGCGCTCGACCGTCACGTCGAACCCGACAAGCCCGAGCGGCAAGCGCTCGCGCGATCGCACGTTGAACCGCGCGCCGACTTCGGCCTGCCGGAGATTCGAGGCCGACGCCGCGCTGAAGCGGATCGACACGCGCCCCCCGTCGATCGGCAAACGCCGCGCCACGAACTCGCGAACGGCCGCCTCGAGCGAGTTCGCCGCGGCCGGCGGCCCGTCAAACGTGACCGGCGCGGCGGCCGGTTCGCGCGGCGCCTCGGCCGATGCGATCGGCGGCGATTCCACGGTCGGCACCGCATCCGCGCTCGGCGCAGCGGGCGGATCGCCCGGCTCCCGTCGAATGCAGCGCACCGCGCACGCGCTTGCGCCGATCAGCCGGACGTGCGCCGCATTGAGCTTCGATCCCGCGATCGCCGACCGAACCGCGGCCAGATCGACGACGATCATGCCGTACTCGGGCGGCTGCGGATTCACGACGACCTCGGCGAGTCGCGCCGCGGTCCACGCGTTTCCGCCGCGGATCGACGCCACGTCGCGAAGGCGAACCTCGGGCGCGGAAACGACGGCCGTCGGCCAGATCCGGACCTCCTGGCCGATCGCGTACGATGCGCCGAACAGTCCGGCGGCGGCGATGAGCCATCGGACCGCGGTTCGCAGCGTGCTGTTCATGCGTCGGTTCGTCATCCTGACTTCGACTCCGCGTTAGAACCGCCGGAGGTTGTTGATCGTCTGGAGCACCTGGTCCGAGCTTTGGATCGACTGCGAGTTCAACTCAAACGATCGCTGCGTGCGGATCAGCTCCACCAACTCGCGGACCGGATCGACGTTCGACAGCTCGAGCTGACCCTGCTGGATCTCGCCCAGGCCGTCCTGCGTCGGGTTGCCGAGGATCGGGGGGCCGGAGGCCTCGGTCTCCTGGAAGAGGTTCCGCCCGACCTGCTTGAGCCCCGCGGAGTTGATGAACCGCGCGAGCTGAATCTGTCCAACGTCGGAGAACTGCGCCGAGCCTTGCGTCCGCACCTGCACGAGCCCCTGCTGGTTGACCACGATCTCGACGGCGTCCTGCGGGATCGTGATGACCGGCTCGAGACGCGAGCCGACGCTGTTGGCGAGCACGATCTCCCCGAGGGCATTGAGCGTGAAGTTGCCGGCGCGCGTGTAGGCGATCTGCTCCTGGCCGTCGAGGATCGCCTGGACCTGGAACAGCCCGTCGCCCTGAATCGCGAGATCGAGCGCCTGGCTCGTGATGTCGAACGAGCCTTGCCGGAAGTCGAGTTGCGTGCCGGAGACCTGCACGCCGAGTCCGACGAGCTTGCCCGTCGGCGTCGGAGCGTCGAGGGCGTTGCGCTTCCCAGGCTCTTCGAGGGCCTGGTAGAAGATGTCCTCGAAGTTGACGCGCGACTTCTTGAACGCGACCGTCTCGATATTGGCGAGGTTGTTGGCCACCACGTTGAGCTTGAAGTCGAGCGCCTGCATGCCCGTCGCGGCCGTGTACAGCGCCTGAATGCCCATGCGAGTCCTGCCCTTTCACCGCGACCGGCGATCACCCCAGCCGGCCCAGGTCGTTCACCACGCGCTGAAGCGTCGCGTCCTGCATCGAGATCATCGTTGCGTTCAACTCGTACGCGCGCGACGCAGCGATCATCTGCACCAGACTCGTGACCGGACTGGCCGCTGACTGCTCCACCGCATTCGAGCGAATCACACCGCCCGCCGGATCGAGCCGTTGCGTCCCTGAGTCGAAAAGATTGCGCCCGACCTTCGTGAGCTGCTGCGGATCGGCGACGCCGACCAGATCGAGCCGACCGAGCACGGCGGCCCCCTGCCGGACCGTCCCGGCGTCGTCGATCCGCACGGCCGACGCGTCGCGCGCATTGACCCGGATCGACTGGCCGGCGCGATCGAGGATCGGCAGCCCGGCGGCGACGGTCACGAGCGTTCCATCATCGCGCACCGTGAGCCGGCCATCGCGCGTCAGTCGCGGCCCGTCGACGGTTTCGACGCGGAAGAAACCGTCCTCAATGATCGCGAGATCGAGCGCGTTGTGCGTGGGTTCAATCGCTCCCGCCGAAAAGTCCGTGCGGGTCGGCGTCTCGAACAACCCGCCCGTGAGGCGGTCGAGGATCGGATGGCGCGCGCCGGGGATCGCGCCCGTGGCGGATGCCACCGGGCGCTCGACAATCGCGACGACGTCCGGCTTGTACGCCGGCGTGTCGACGTTCGCGAGGTTATTCGCAATGACGGCCTGGCGGTACTCCTGTACCTGCATGCCGGCCGCCGAATGCCAGATGCCGTAGATCATGCGAGTTCCACCGCATCGTTCCGCGGCGCCTCCGACACCGCGGCGTTCGAGAGCTTCGTGGCGTCGGCGAGTCGCCACGTCGTCGCCAGAAACGCGCACGCACGAATGCGAGCCCCGAGCCGGTCCCAGGCGAGTGTCGGGAGCGGCGCCGGACTGTGCGCGTCAATCGCGTCGGCTCGAACGAAGTTCAATCGCGTCTCCAACCGCACCGTCGCCATGCCTCCTGCCGGCGCATTGCACCGCGGCGACGCGGGCCACTTGGCAACCCCCATGCCACGAGTCAGCCGGGACCGTCCAGCCGCGTGCGCAAACCCAGCCATCCGATCGTAAGTACTTAATTTAAAATGCTTTACGATTTAACCGGAACGCAGAACTCATGCCGGCGGGCGCTCTCACCGCCTCCCCGGAGCGCACCGCATCATGCGCAGGAAATACCGCCGCCGCGGCCGGTTTCGCCAGTGCGGCGCAACCGATCGTCAGCCCCCCAACTCGAAGTCGAAGACCTTGCGATCGCGCACCGGCATGCGGCCGGACTTGGCCTTCGCCGGTCCGGCGTCCGGCTGATGCCAGCCACGCGGCGCGCCGTCGAACTCGGCGTCGGTTGCCCACCGCGGCAGCTCGCGGCCGTCGAGTTGCACAGCCGAGACCCGCGCCGCCGCGTCCGTCACGAGAATCACCACGTTGTCGCGATCGACCGGCGCTCCTTCGTACGTGCCCTCGGCCCGCCCGATCGTCACGCGGACCCGCTGTTCGCGCCGGACCTGCGTGATCTCCGTCGCGCGGACCGCGCCGGATTGATAGCCGATCGTTCGACCATCGTCCTCGAACAGCGTGAACGAGCTACTCCGTGCATCGCCGTACACGCGGACCCGAAGCTCGTCGCGCACCGTCCCGTCGGTCCGCCGGCCGAAGGCGTTCATCGTCTTCTCATCCACGTACATCAGCGGCAGGATCGCCCCGGCGCGGACGAACATCGGAAGTCGGAACAGCCCGTCGCGCCGCAGCGGTACGTCCGGCACGACGCCCCCATCGCTGTCAAAGACGTCGTGCGAGTCGTAGTCGTACCAGCGCCCGGCGGGCAGGTAGACATCGTGCGTGTCCAGGTGGTACTCCGGCACGCAGGCCACCAGCACGTCGCGGCCGATCATCTTGAGACTGCCGACTCCGGCCAGCAGGCTGTCGCGTCCAAACTCGTGAAACGCCGGCGGAAACACCGGCTCGCCGTCGCGCCACGCGCGGTGCGCCAGCGAATAGAGGTATGGGATCAGCTCGTAGCGCCGCCGGAGACTGGCGAGATTGGATCGCACGTCGCCGATGCGGTCCGGCGCGGTCTCGTACCGGTCCTCGAGATTCGCCGTGTGCGGGCGCACCGGGACGTCGAACAGCGCTCCGTGCGCGAACCAGCGCGTGTAGCACTCGTTCGCGTCGCCATCGAGCGCCGGACGGTAGTACCCGCCGATGTCCGAGCCGTAGTAGTCGACGCCCGACATACACATGTTCATCTGCGCCTGAAGGTGCGCCGCTAGGCTCGAGAGATTCGACGCGATGTCGCCGGACCACATCGCCGCGCCGAAGCGCTGAACCCCGCTCGTGCCCGAACGCGTCAGGATGAACGGCCGCCGCGTCAGGCCGTGCCGTCGATACCCGCGGGCGATGCTCTCGGCCCACTTGAAGTTGTAGAGATTGTGCACCGCCGCGTGCGGGCGTTTCGGCCGATCCTCGCCGCCGAAGTAGCAGCCGCGCGGATCGAACCGCTCCGGCTCCCCGAGATCGGTCCAGTGCCCGAGCACGCCCATCTCGATGTGCGGCAGTCGCTTCCAGTCATGCCAGAAGTCGGCCCCGGCATCGTTGATCCAGTCCAGCATGCCGCCCGCGCCCCACCAGTCGACGAAATCGACGGGCTCATCCGTATCGCAACGCTGCACGAGGCAGCCGTGCTTCCGCAGCACCTCGTATTCCGACAGTCCGCGGCTGACGTACGACTCCTCGATCAGCATCAGACCGACGCCGTGTTCCTGCTCCAGCGCCGCCACCCGACCCGCCGGATCGACGAAACGCGACTCGTCCCACGCCAACCGGCCCATGCGGCTCAACTCCGATTCCTTCGCGATGCCGCCGAACCACTGCAAATCGAGCACGAAACCGTCGACCGGAAAGCCGTTCGAGCGCAGCGATGCGAGCGCCGCAGTGAGTTCGGCCCAATCGTCGTAGCCGTATTCCGAGACCCACAGGCCGAACATCTTCCGCGGCGGGACGGGTGGCCGCCCGACGAGCTCCATCTGGTCGCGCCGGATGTCGCGCAGATCGTCGCCGCCGAGGAAGTACCACGCCGTGACGTCGCAGGCGATCTGCACGTCCCACGGCGATTTTGTGAAGTCCCACATCTGCGCGTGAACGTCATCCACGAACACGCCGAACGCCCCGCGCGGACCTTCGGCAATCAGGATCGGGAACTGCGTGTTCCCGACCGATCCGCCGTTGAACTTCACCAGCCCGTTGCCGAAGCTCGACGCCGGACGGCGAACCTGGCCGAGCCAGTCTCCGTCGGTCCGCCCGGGTTCCAGGAATTGCTGACCCAGACCGTACGCGTGCCGGACCCAGTCGGCGCGCAGGCCGAGGCGAAGCCGGCCGTTGCCCGATTCAAGCGGAAACATCGTGACGCGCTCGGCGTCCCGGCGATCGGACCGCGCCGAGATCGTGACCGCCAGCGATGGCTCGTCCACCTCGATCCGCAGGTCCGCAGTCTCGATCATCCCGCGACGATTGTCGCGCAATCTCGCCGGACCACGAAAAGAGCGCCGCTCGACCATCGGCGTCACGGGAATCCGACCGGCAACGCCGGCAGCGTCGGAGACATGCAGCAGTTCAAACCGGACCAGATCGTCTTCGAGGACTTCGATGACCAGAATGCGGTCGTCGCCGTGGTAGCGGGCGACGTAGGTCTGCTGAAAGAGTGAACAGCCCGAAAGCCCGGCGAACGCCGCGAACGCCGCGAGCCGCCCGAATCGTCGCGCCTGCGCAGAAAGCCGCCCGCCGCGCAGTCCACGCGCGTCGCGACAGTTCTTCGCATGCGCTGAAGGCATTGGGCAACGGCTCCTTCCGCGTCCGGTTCCTTCCATGGCGACCGCCGGGTGCGGTCCGTCGGCCGATTTCATACGCGGAAGCCCGTGGCGAGGCAACGGCGAATCCGCAATCGCGCTACACCGCCGTCACTGCGCCGCTGCGAACGAAGCGATAACCGTCGCCCGACACCTCCACGTCGATCGAGTCGCCCGGCCCGAATTCGCCGGAAAGCAGCCGCCGCGCCAGCGGGTTCTCGACCTCCTGCTGGATCAACCGCTTGAGCGGCCGCGCGCCGAAGACGGGGTCGTAGCCGTCGTGGGCCAGCCGCTCGCGGGCCTCGGGCATCACGTTAAGCCGGATCTCCCGCGCCGCCAGCCGCGCCTGCAGTTGCGCGAGCTGCAAGTCCACGATCTTCGCGAGGTGCTCGCGGTTGAGGCGATGGAAGACCACGACCTCGTCAATGCGGTTCAGGAACTCCGGGCGGAAGTGGCGCTTCAGGTCCTCGCGGACCGCCGCGTCAAGCTCGACCTCGCTCGCGCCGGACTCGCTGAGCCGCTGGATGTGCTCGCTGCCGATGTTGCTCGTCATCACCACGATCGTGTTGCGGAAATCGACTGTCCGCCCGTGGCCGTCGGTCAACCGGCCGTCGTCGAGAACCTGTAGCAGCACGTTGAATACGTCGCGATGCGCCTTCTCGATCTCGTCGAGCAGGATCACGCAGTACGGCCGGCGATGCACGGCCTCGGTCAGCCGCCCGCCCTCCTCGTAGCCGACGTACCCCGGCGGCGCGCCGATCAGCCGCGCGACGCTGTGCTGCTCCATGAACTCGCTCATGTCGATCCGCACGAACGCAGCCTCGTCGTCGAACAGGAACGCGGCAAGCGCCTTGCACAGCTCCGTCTTCCCCACCCCGGTCGGGCCGAGGAAGAGGAACGAACCGACCGGCCGGTTCGGATCACCCAGCCCGGCACGCGAACGTCGAACCGCGTCGCTGACGGCGGCGATGGCCGCGTCCTGCCCCACGACGCGCTCGTGCAGCCGCTCCTCCATGCGCATGAGCTTCTCGCGCTCGCCCTCGAGCATCCGCGACACCGGCACGCCCGTCCACTTGCTCACGACCTCCGCCACTTCTTCGGCCGTCACCTCCTCGCGGACCAGGCCGTGCCCGTCGGCGTGCATGCGGGCGAGCTGCTGCTCGCGCTCGCGCTGCCGCTTTTCGAGTTCGGCGATCTCCGCGTAGCGGATCCGCGCCGCGCGCTCCCAGTCGCCGCGGCGCTGCGCCTCCTCCAGCTCCGTCTGTCGCGCGCTGATCTGCTCCTTGATCGCCTTGATCTCCCGCAGCGCCCCCACCTCGCTCTCCCACCGCGCCGTCAGCGCCGAATTCTGCTCCTGCAACTCGGCCAGCGTCCGCTCCACCCGCTCGAGCTGCGCCCTGCTCGCATCATCCTTCTCCTTCCGAAGCGCCTCGCGCTCGATCTCCAGTTGCATGATCCGCCGCCGAATCTCGTCCAGCTCACTCGGCATCGAGTCGTTCTCGATCCGCAGCCGGCTGGCCGCCTCGTCGATCAGGTCGATCGCCTTGTCAGGCAGGAATCGGTCGGTGACGTACCGATGCGCCAGCGTCGCCGCCGCCACGAGCGCCGCATCCTGGATCCGCACGCCGTGGTGCGCATCGTAGCGCGGCTTGAGCCCGCGAAGGATCGCGATCGTGTCCTCGACCGTCGGCTCGCCGACGTAGATCGGCTGGAAGCGCCGTTCCAGCGCCGCGTCCTTCTCCACGTGCTTGCGATACTCGTCCAGCGTCGTCGCCCCGATGCAGCGCAGCTCCCCGCGGGCCAGCGCCGGCTTCAGCAGATTACCGGCGTCGACCGCCCCTTCGGCCCGCCCGGCGCCCACGACCGTGTGCAGCTCGTCGATAAAGAGGATGATCTGCCCGCTCGACTCGACGACCTCGCGGACGACGGCCTTGAGTCGCTCCTCGAACTCGCCGCGGTACTTCGCCCCGGCGATCAGCGCCCCCATGTCGAGCGCAACGACGCGCTTGTTCTTCAAGACCTCCGGCACGTCCCCGGCGAGGATGCGCTGCGCGAGTCCCTCCACGATCGCCGTCTTGCCGACGCCCGGCTCGCCGATCAGCACCGGGTTGTTCTTCGTGCGCCGCGCCAGCACCTGCATGCAGCGGCGGATCTCCTCGTCGCGCCCGATCACCGGATCGAGCTTGCCCAGCCGCGCCATCTCCACGAGGTCGCGCCCGTAGCGCTTCAACGCCTGATACGATTCCTCCGGATTCGGCGAATCGACCGTCTGGTTCCCGCGAACCTCCCTCAGCGCGGCCAGCAGCGCCTTGCGCGATACGCCGCAAACACTGAGGACCTCCTTCGCCGTCGACTTCGTCTCGGCCAGCGCCACGAGAAGGTGCTCCGTCGAAACGTAGCGGTCCTTAAGCTGATCGACCTCCTTCTGAGCAGCGCGCATCAGATCGAGAAACTCGCGGCCCACCGCCACCGAACCGCCGCGGCTCGTCGGCAATCGTCCCAGCTCGCTGCGCGTCATCGACCGGATGCGGTCGATCGGGGCACCGATCTTCTCGAGCAGCGGCGCGACGATCCCCCCCTCGTCCTCCTCGAGCAGCGCCGACAACAGGTGCAGCGGCGTCAACTCCGGATGACCGGACGACTGCGCCGCCTCCTGCGCGGCGGCGACGGCCTCGGTCGCACGAACGGTCATCTGCTCCGGACGGATCGCCATCGGCTCATCGGTCTCCCGGTCCGGTGCAGGCGCACCAGACCGTCCGATTGAACTGCAACGGCCGTACCATTCGCGGGAAGGCCTGGGACGCACGAATCGTGCGAGTCGTGCCCGGCCGCGGCTGCCGTCTGTCGAACTGGCAGCGTCAATGCGGCATGCGGGGTCCGCGACGATATAATCGCCCCGCCGTCGCGGCCGATGGGCTTCGGACCGAGCGCCGAAGCCGGCAAGGAGCCTTCATGCAGGTACGGTTTCTCTGTCCATCATGCAACACGAGCCACGTGCTCGACATGCCCGAGACGACCATTCACATGACGTGCTCCCGCACCGGTGCACACCTGGAGCTGCGGCTCGGACTGGGCGGCGAGGTCAAGGCAAGAATCCTCTCTGACGCCGCCGGCGGCTCGGAGGAGGAACCGGGCGAGAGCGAGGAGTAGTCGCCTTTCCAATGCGGCGCGAACATCGCGCGGCCCGTCGTCGCGCCGAAGTTTCGCCGTCGGGGCAAGCGATTGAGCGGACCATCCGGCGGATACTCGGCTCGAGTTGCAATCCTGGTCGGCATGCCCGTCGCGCTGGGCATCGGCGTCGGATCAGCGATCACCGCCGCGTGGCTCTGCGACGATGCGTTCATCTCGTTCCGCTATGCCCGCAACCTCGTTGAAGGACACGGACTCGTCTTCAACGTCGGCGAGCGCGTCGAGGGCTACACCAACCTGCTGTGGACGCTCCTCTGCGCGGCCGGACTCATGCTCGGCGTCGCCGCCGAGCGCTGGTCGCACGTTTGGAGCATCACCGCGTACGCCGTCACGATCGTCCTGCTCGCGTTCCACTCGCGTCGTATGGCGCGGACCGGAGAGACGCCCGCCCTCCTGCCGCTCGCAGCGCTCGGCGCGGCGTGCCTTCGCGACTGGAACTACTACGCCACCAGCGGCCTCGAGACCTCGCTGTTCACCGCACTCGCCCTCGGCGGATATCTGCTCGTCGTGCCAGCCGCGATCGGCGAACGCGCACGCCCGATCGCCGCCGGAATCGTGCTCGCGCTCGCATCGCTCACCCGACCCGACGGCGTCATCTTCGCGGCCGTCGCCGGCGCCGTCTTCGCAGCGCAATCGCAGCGCCGCGTCCGCGACACCGTGCGATACGCCGTCACGCTCGCCGCAATCCTCCTACCGGCGCAGGCGTGGCGGTTCGCCTATTACGGCGAGTGGGTCCCGAACACCTACTACGCCAAATCCGCCTGGCTCGCTCGCTGGCCGCAGGGACTGAGCTACCTCCGGCTCTTCGCACAGCAGTACTGGCCGCTCCTCGTCGGACCGGTCCTGCTGCTGGCCCGACCGGCCCGTCGCAACGACGATGAACTTCCAGACCGCCGCCTCGGCCGGATCGCCGCCGTGGCCGGCGCGTTCGGACTGGCCTACGCCGCGTACGTCGCGCGGATCGGCGGCGACTTCATGCACGCGCGGATGCTGATCCCCACCGCGCCGTTCTTCCTGATCGTGCTCGAGGCCGGCGTGCTGCGATGGCGGATGCGCCCAACCGTCGCGGCCGCCGTATCCCTCGCCCTGCTGGCCGGACTGCGCTGGACACCGCCGCCGGTGACGGATGTCCGCTGGCGCGATGGCGTCGCCAACGAATGGATGTGCTACTCGCCGCAGTTCGCGGCCGAGCAGGATCGTCGCGGCGAGGTCTACCAACGCTATTTCGCCGATCTGCCGGTCGTCGTCGCGTTCCTCGGAGGCGAAGCGAGGGACATGTACGTCGGCCGCGTGCCCGTGGCGATCGAGAGCCACGCCGGCCTGACCGACCGGCAGATCGCGCGTCAGCCGCTCGAGCGCCCGGGCCGCGTCGGGCACGAAAAACCGGCGTCGCTCGACTACCTCGTCTCGACCCGCGGCGCGCATTTCGCGTTCAACCGTCGCGCGAAAGACGTGCTCCGGATCGAGCCACGGCTCCCGCTCCGCGTCATCGAACTCGACAACGTGCAGGGACTGATTCTGCATTGGGACCCCGCGGTGATGGAGTCGCTCCGGCGGCGCGGCGCGAAGTTCAAGAACTTTCTCGCCGACCTCGACGACTACCTCCGCGGATTGCCCGACGAGCCGCTCGACGAGATCAAGGTCGCCTACGCCCAGCTAAAGCTCTTCTATTTCGATCATGTTTCCGATTCAGCGCGCGAGCGCCCGTTCCTCGCGCGGCTCAACGCCCCATAGCCGGCCCAGGAAGATCATCGCCGCCGACGGAGGAAAGACTCATGCCCGCACCCATGATCCCGTACCGACTGCCGCCGATCGATCCGGCCGTCGCCCGGTCCGAGGCGGCCGCCTTCGCCCGGCGGATGCGCGAGCGGCGGAGCTGCCGCTATTTCAGCGACCGCCCCGTGCCTCGCGAGCTGATCGTGGAGATGGTGCGGGCCGCGCACGCCGCGCCGAGCGGCGCCAATCGCCAGCCGTGGCGCTTCGTCGCCGTCGATGATCCCGCCATCAAGCGCGAGATTCGAATCGCCGCCGAAGCGGAAGAACGCGAGAGCTACGCGCACCGCATGCCGCCCGAGTGGCTCGAAGCACTGGAGCCGATCGGGACCGATGCGAACAAGCCCTTCCTCGAGATCGCCCCGTGGCTCATCGTCCTGTTCCGGATCGACTTCGAAATCGCCGCCGACGGCCGCCGCCTCAAGACGTACTACCCGGCCGAGTCGTGCGGCATCGCCGCCGGCATGCTGCTGACGGCGGCCCACCTGGCCGGACTCGCAACGCTCACGCACACACCCAGCCCGATGCAGTTCCTCCGATCCATCCTCAACCGGCCGGAAAACGAGCGGCCGTACCTGCTCATCCCTGTCGGCTATCCAGCCGACGACTGCACGGTCCCGGATCTCCCCCGAAAGCCGCTTCATGACGTGCTGATCTTCAATCGGTGACTTTCCGTCGGCCGTTCGGGCATAAGAGAATACCAGTAGATTTTTGTCCGCTTCGGGTCGCCGTGCGTCTTCATCATTGGAACGCGGCGCGGCATGCCTCAGCGCCGTCGTTCTCAGGAGGACCACCATGCCAGGTTTACCGGGCTTAAAGACGAAATACCTCCGGAATATCTCCCACTCCAATCTCAGCGTCGCAATCGCATTCACGTTGCTCGGGCTTCTGATCACAGCCGATCGCGCAACGGCTCAGCCGACCTTCTCGATGGATGCCCAGGGCCCCTCCATGGTGGTCGGCGTCGCCTCGTGGCCCGTCGGCCCCTTCTTCGAAGGCGATATTCTCAGTCCGCCGCTGCCCGGACCGCCCCTCGGAACGCCCTCGTTTGCGACCCCGCCTCCCGGCGTAACGATCGTCGGCGCCTTCCCGGCGGGTTTGATGCTGGCCCCGGCCTTCTTCCAGGAGGTGGACGCCCTCTCCTACGGCACCGACGACCTGGTCCCCGAGACCGACTGGCTCATCGACTCGTTCTACTTCTCCGTCGATGAGTTCGCGACCGGCGACCCTGCCGCCGGCGGCGCCCCCTCCGTACTGACGGAAGGCGCGTTCGGACCCAACTTCGAGGCTGCGGCCGACACGTTCACGAACGCCTTCACCATTCCCGTCAATCCCCCGCCTCCTCCGCCCGCGCCCGGGTCGCCTCCGGCCGGAAACGTCGCGGTCACGGATGGCGACGGACTGCCGAACGTCCTCGGCACCGTCTACGCGGGCGTCGGACTCATCGAGCCGGATAGCCCGTTCGTCGTGGGCGCGTTCTCCCTCGATCCGGGCGACAACCTCGACGCGGTCGACATGGATACGCTGCCCGGCGACTTGGCGGACGCGATCTTTTTCTCGCTCGACTGCGCGTTCGCCGACCCGCTCGAGCCCCCGCCCGCGCCGCCGAATTTCGGCTCGGCCGTTGCCAACGGCTTCGTCGGCGGCGACGTGCTCGAAATCGCGTTTCCCGGCGATCCAGCCGGCCCGTTCGTCTACGCCCCGGCCGCCGTGCTCGGTCTCGACCTGGTCGCCGGTCCGGACACGGACGATCTCGACGCGCTGATCCTCGCCGAGAACGGCATCCCCGGCTACCAGGCGTCGGTCATACCGTATGACTGGGTATTCGGAGTCAGCGATATGCTGCTGTTTTCGGTGCGCCGTGGTTCCGCCGTCATTGGATTCCCCGACAGCCGCTACGGCGCGCCGATCGCCGCCGGCGACATCCTGACGACGCCGCTGCCGGCCTTCGCCGGCGGCTTGTCGCCGTTTCCGGCGATCTTCATACCGGCCGAGCACCTTGGACTGGCCACGATTCGGAACGGCACGGCCGTCGCGCTCTTCGGACCGATGCCGTTTGACGACGACCTCGACGCGCTCGACTACATCGAGCGGCCGGACTGCAACGACAACGACGTCTGGGACGCGGTCGACATCGCCACGGGCACGAGTCTCGACTGCAACTCCAACGGCGTCCCGGACGAGTGCGAGCCCGACTGCAACAACAACAACGTCCCCGATGTTTGCGACATCGCCGATGGAACAAGCCTGGACTGCAACGCCAACACCACCCCCGACGAGTGCGAGACCGACTGCAACGGCAATAACGTCCCGGACGATTGCGACATCACGGACGGCACCAGCTACGACTGCAACACCAATGCACGGCCCGACGAATGCGACCTCGCCGGCGGCACCAGCAACGATTGCGACAACACGAACGTGCCCGACGAGTGCGAAGACGACTGCAACGACAACGGTATCGAGGACGCCTGCGATATCGCCGACGGCACCAGCAACGACTGCAACGCCAACACCGTCCCCGACGAGTGCGACGTCGTCGCCTCTCCGCTCTCGTTCAGCGCCGGCGCGTCCTACGCGACCGGTGGCTTCGGCGACATCGCGCTCGGCGACCTCAACGGCGACCGGATCGCCGATCTGGTCCGCACGAACCGCAACGGCGACTCGTTCCACGTCCGATTCGGCAACGGCGACGGCACGTTCGACGCGGAATCGACCTTCGCCACCGGCGATGAGCCGATCCGCGTTCGGATCATCGACATGAACCACGACAGCGATGAAGACGTCGTGGTCCTCAACGCCAACGGTCGCAGCGTGCAGGTCTTCCACAACAACGGACTCGGCACCGCCTTCCTCACCGTCTCGCTGTCCTTCACCGGCGCGCCGCCCGACGACCTCGCCATCGGCGACTTCGACAACGACGGTGACCTCGACGTCGCGGTCACGCAAACGACCGACTCCGTCGTCCGCGTCCTCTCGCTCAACGCCTTCGGATCCTCCATCGTCGCCCAGGCCACCTACGCCGTCAGCTCGCCCCGCGGAATCGTCGCGGGCGACATGAACCTCGACGGCCGGCTCGACCTGCTCGTCGCCAGCAACCTGACCGACTCGATCGGATACTTCATGAACAACGGCGCCGGCTTCAACGCCGTCATCAGCTACGCCACCATCAGCCGGCCCGTCAGCATCGCGCTCGCCGACCTCGACTGGATCAACGATCAGAACTCGGCCAACGATCCCGACGTCATCGTCGGCAACGCGCCGCCCGGATCGGCCACGTCCGACAGCGTCGCGATCCACCTCAACGAATGGGGGCTCCTGACGCCGCTGACCAGCATCTCGGTCGGCGTCGCGCCGGCCAGCCTCCGCGTCCTCGATCTCGACGGCGACGGGCGCGACGACATCGTCGCAGCCTGCCGCGGCAGTGGTGCGGGCGTCGGCCGCGGCGTCTACGTGCTACGCAACATCTCCACCGTCTTTTCGACCCTGTTCACGTCCGTCGGCACCGTTGACACCGGCTCGATCGTCTGGGCCCTCGACGCCGCGCGGCTCGACGCCGATCGCGATCCCGAGCTGGCGCTGCTCGCGGTCGACGGAACGCGCATCGTCACCAACCGCTCGTCGTCGGCCAGCCTCGATCTCAACGCCAACAACCTGCCCGATGAATGCGAGACCGATTGCAACCTCAACAACTGGCCCGACGCGCTCGATCTGGGCGCGGTATTGGATTTCGAGCGCACGACGTTCGGCATGATGAATCGCGGCGCCGGACGCGTCGTCGCCGCCGACTTCGACCTCGACGGCGACGCGGACGTCGTCACCGTGGGCGGCGCGTTCAACAACCCGATGCTCGTCTCCCGAAACGACGGAAGCGGCGCATTCAATACGGCGATGGCGCCGCCCGGCCTTCAGTCGCAGGGCTACGCCTCGGTCGCCGTCGCCGATGTCGATCGCGACGGTCTCCTCGATCTCGTCCTCGCCGACTCCTGGTTCGGGCGCGTCCTCGTCTCGAGAAACACGATGTCCTCCGGCGTGCTGTCGTTCGCGGCGCCGTCGTCAGTCACCACCGCCGCGATCGTGCCGAACGACCTCGTGGCCGCCGACTTCGACGGCGACGGCGACGCAGACGTCGTCTTCGTCGAAGGCTCGTTCGATCGGCTCTCGGTCATTCGCAACACCACCGTCGGCGGATCGATCTCCTTCTCCGCACCCACCAGCGTCGCCGCCGGAGACAACCCCATCTCGCTGCTCGCCGCCGACCTCGACGAAGACGGCGATCTCGACGTCGTCCTGCACAGCTTCCTCACCAACGCCCTGCTCGTCTTCCTGAACAACGGCAGCGCCACCTTCGCCGCTGGCGCAAGCATCCCGTTCAGCAGCTTCAGCAGCTCGGGAACGTACGCCCTCGCCGACCTCGACCGCGACGGCGACCCGGACCTCATCACGCCCAACACGTCGACCGACCGCATCGAAGTCCGGCTCAACAACGGCAACGCCACCTTCGCCGCCGCCGTCTCCTACGACGCCGGTCGCGTCGGCGCATACCGGCCGGCCGTCGCGGACTTCGACGGCGATGGAAACGTCGATATCGCGGTGATGAACTACCTCAGCACACTGGAAGACTACCTCTCGATCCTCCCGGGCAACGGCGACGGATCATTCGCCACGCGGCGGACGCTGGACATCATCCGCCGCTACCCCGGCGGGATCCTCGCGGTCGACGCCGATCGCGATGCGCGCACCGACCTGCTGGTCAACTCCGCGGGCGGCCTCTACAGCCTGCTCAACCGCACGATCCGCACGGGAAACGCGGCCCAGGTCTTCAGCGCTGCGCCCAGCCTTGCGATCCCCGGCGGCCCGGGCACGACGACCACGCCGGCGATGTTCGTCAATAACGCCGGCCGGATCGAGGACCTCGACGTCACCGTCAACATCACGCACCCCTACCCGCAAAGCCTGGCGCTGCGCCTCAACCATCCCGACGGCACCGGCGTCGTGCTCGCGAACTTCCGAAGCGGTTTCGGCCCCGGCTTCGTCGACACCACGTTCGACGACGACGCCGGCTTTTCCTTCATCGCCGCGCAGGCCCCGCTCACCGGCCGGTTCCAGCCCGCGCCCGGCACGCTTGCCTCGCTGAGCGGAAAGCTGGCCTACGGAAACTGGACGCTGTCGGTCATCGACAACTCACCGGGCGACGCGGGGACGATCAACAGTTGGGCGCTGACGTTCCGCACGGCCATCGACGACTGCAACGGCAACAGCGTTCCCGATGCATGCGACATCGCCGGCGGCACGCCCGACGTGAACGGCGACAACGTCCCTGACTCGTGCGAGAGCCTCTTCGGCGACATGGACGGCGATACCGACATCGACGGCGACGACATCGCCGCGTTCATCGCGTGCCTGTACGCCGGAAGCAGCTCCGGCCCGTGCGCCGCGGCTGACATCGACGGCGACACCGACGTCGACGACGTGGACGTGATGCTGTTCATCGGACTGCTGCTGGGGCTGTAACCGACGGCGCTGCGCTAGTTCCCGCCGTGGTCCTTGCCGGCGTACGAACGGCTGCGCGTGTCGACGCGAATGACATCGCCCGTCTTGATGAAGAGCGGAACGCGGATCTCCAGTCCGTTCTCCAGCCGCGCTTCCTTCGTGATGTTCGCCGCGGCCCCCACCGAATGGCTCGGCGGCGCGGTAAACTCAACCTTGATCGACACAATCTCCGGCAACTCCAGCATCGCCGGCCGACTCTCCACGCACATGACGCGATAGGTCTCGCCCGGCACGAGAAACGGCTCGGCGCCCTGAAGTTGCGCCGCCGTGAACTCGTGCTCCTCGAACGTCTCGCTGTCCATGAACACGTGCGCCGGCGATTTGGCGTAGAGATACTGAAACGAGCGATAGCCGTGCGAGACCTCGTCGATCGGCATCAGGTCGTCGAGCGTGCGGTCGACCGGCCGGCCATCGCGGACGTCCCGCAACGCCACGTGCACGGTCGGACGCTGCTTGGCCGTATGCCGCTCGTTGAAATCCTGCACGACGTAGATGTGGTTCTGGTGGCGGATGAACATGCCGCGCCGCAGGGGAATGTTCGCCATCGCGAGTCCTCCCGACGGGTCTGCACGGGCATTATACACCGGCCGCGTACCGGACGGCTCCCACGGGCTCGAATGCGACAGCAGATCAGGGGCTTGACGGCAACTCCGCCGCGGCGGCCGGCTGCGACGTCGAGGCCTGATCGGGGGCCGACCGGCGCCGGGCCGCCAGCTCGCGGGCCCGGTAGTCGTCGATCTTGCTCGACTCAAACGCCGCGACCCACAGACCGGCCAGGTTCGCGCCGGCGTCCAGAACGCAGTCCTCGATGAACTGCTTGCCCGCCGGACCGTTCAGCCCACCGGTCTTGTCGAGTTCATACAGGCGTTCCACCTTCGCATGCGCGGCCTCGATGAAGGCGAGGGTCTGCGCCCATTCGCGATCCGCGTCAAATCGCCTCGGCGGCCGGGCGCGCGATCGCAGCGTCTCAAACGTGATCGCGTTCATGTCGAAGACGTCGCCGTCGATGACGTAATGGAACCGCCGGCTCGTCGTGTATCCTTTCGGATTCGGTCCGACCCAGCCGTTGTGATGCATGGTCGTGTGCAGCGGCTGCGCGGCGTCGCCGACAAAATGGCTTAGCAGGCCCATGTGGTGGATGACGTTGTCGCGCGACGTGCGGAGTTCGGTCGGCGTGGCGACGTCCCGATACTCGCTGTAGCTCCGCCACGTCGTGATGCTCGCGGCGGTCTTCCAGCGCAGCTCGGCGATGGCGTACGGCAGCATCCCGGGAACCGTTCGCGTATGCGAGCGGTCCCGTCCGGATGGCCGCGCGACCTTCTGCGCCACGCGGTACTCGGTCAGGCGCTCGATGAATGCGTTTCGGAACGGCGGCAGCTCGGCGAACTTCATCTGAAACTCGGCGAGCTCCTCGATGTCGAAATAGTGATCGGGCGAGTTGACGTGGTCGAGCACGTCGGCGTCCTGGCCGCGCCAGCGGTCCGGCTCGATCGAAAGATACGCCAGCCGCTCGCGGACGTCCGGCTCCCGCAGCCAACCGGGTACGCTCGACGGCATCGCCTCGATCGCCAGTTGCGTGACGATCTGGTGGCCGGTGCCATCCCAGGCGCTCGCACCGCCGGCGATCGCAAGAAGGACAGGAACGAACCAACCGACGCAGATTCGGGAACGCATTGAGCGCATTACACCCAGTCTACCGCAACCTCCTCGAACTTTCGACCCGTCGCGGCCGGATTCAGGCGATCGAACCGCCCCGCCCGCGGCTGATTGACCAATCGTATGGCGGTGGTAAACTGTGTGGTTCGGGACGAACCGGCCCGTCCGAATCGCGCTGGGGTTTTGCGACCGGTTCGATCGGAAACCGTCGCCGGACCGGGTCCTGGGAAGTGCAGAACGTGGCGATTCAAAAGTTGCCGCTGCTCGTGCTCGCGCCGCTGCTCTGGGCCGACGAGTCGCTCCGCGCCCCCGCGGCCCTCCAGCCGTCGCCGACTCCCGTCGCATGGGAACTTCTCTTCCAGCCCGGCCAGCTCCGCCGGATCACCGTCCCGGCCGAAGGGGATCAGCCCGCGCGGACCTTCTGGTACCTGCCCTACCGCGTCGTGAACCGAACAGGCGACGACATCGACTTCCTCCCGCTCGTCGAACGCGTGTCCGAGATCGACACCGAGGCGACCGCGCGGGAAGGTATCTCGCAGCCCTCCATCGCCTCGCGGCTCAGCGTCGACCCGGCGATCGTCGGGCTGGACGCGCGCGTCTTCCGGCAGATCCAGGCCCTGCATCGCAAGTCGCATCCGTTCCTCGTCCCGCCGGTCGAGGTCATCGGTCGCATCCGCCAGGGTCTCGACAACGCCCGCGACAGCGTGATCGTCTTTCCGGAACTCGACCCGCGCGTCAGCCGCTTCACCATCTATGTCGGCGGCCTGTCAGGCGAGCGGCAGGTCGTCGAGAATCCGCTCTACCGGTCGAAGTCCGGCGCGACGAGCGGCACCCCAAGCGACAAGGAATTCGTGCTCCAGAAGACGCTCGCCATGCCCTACACGCTGCCCGGCGATCCGAACACGCGACGCCAGGCCGTTCCGGGCCTCGGACGAATGTACTGGGTGATGAGATAGAATCAGGCGACCCGCCGCAGCGGCGCCGCCAAGCTGAGGATTTGTCATGGCTCATAAGAAAGGTCAGGGTTCGACACGCAATGGTCGCGACAGCGGCCCGCAGTTCCGCGGTGTCAAGCGCTGGGCGGGGCAGGAGGTCACGACCGGCACCATCCTCGTGCGGCAGTGCGGCACGCCGATCCTGCCCGGCCCCAACGTCGGCCGCGGCCGGGACGATACGCTCTTCGCGAAGATCGACGGCAAGGTCGTGTTTCGCGGCCGCCGAATCTGCATCGAACCGATCGGCGCGCCGAACGCGGCTTCGTCGAACTGACGCGCACCTCGTCTCATTCGCACGACTCCGGGCCGACGCGCGTCGCGCGGCCCGCGCCGATGCCATGCTCCGCGCACCGGATGCATCCGACGCATGATCTTCGTCGATGAGGCCGAAATCGAGGTCCGCGGCGGTCGCGGCGGCGATGGCTGCGTCTCCTTCCGACGCGAAAAATACGTCCCCAAGGGTGGCCCCGACGGCGGCGACGGCGGCCACGGCGGCAGCGTCATCATCGAGGCCTGCCCGGACGTCAACACGCTCGTCGACCTTGTCGGACATTCGATCTGGGTCGCGCCGAGCGGCCGGCCGGGTCAGGGCGCAAATCGCTCGGGCAAGTCGGCCCGCGACGTGATCATCCGCGTGCCGGTCGGAACGTTGATCTACGATCGAGAAAGCGGCGCACTGCTGCGCGACCTGCGCGTCGCCGGCCAGCGGGCGCGGGTCGGCCGGGGCGGTCGCGGGGGCCGCGGAAACGCGGCGTTCGCCGGTCCGACGCACCAGTCACCGCGCGAGCGCGAACTCGGCGAACCGGGTGAGGTCCGTCGCCTGCGGCTCGAGCTGAAGCTGCTCGCGGACGTCGGCGTCATCGGCATGCCCAACGCCGGCAAGAGCACGCTCGTCTCACGCGTCTCTCGCGCGCGACCGAAGATCGCGGCCTACCCGTTCACGACGCTCGTTCCGAGCCTCGGGATCGTCGAACTGTCCGGATTCCGCCGCTTCGTCATCGCCGACATCCCGGGATTGATCGAAGGCGCGCACGAAGGCGCCGGGCTGGGCGATCAGTTCCTGCGGCACATCGAACGCACGCGCGTCGTGCTGCACCTCGTCGACCTCTTTCCGTTTGAAGGCGCGCCGCGCCCGTGGGAAGCCTACCGGACCGTGCGGCGCGAACTCGAAAAATACAGCGCCGCGCTCGCGGGCAAACCCGAGCTGGTCGTCGCCAACAAGATCGACCTCCAGCAGCACGAGGCCGCGCTCGATGAGTTCCGCCGCGAGTCGCGCAACCCCGACGCGATCGCCATCTCCGGCGTCAGCGGCGCCGGACTGACCGAGCTTTGCGAACGACTCTGGCAATTGCTGGCGGCGAATCCGGCTGAGGCCCTGCCGATCGGCGTCCGACCGGAGGACGCAAGCTGTGAACCATCGATCGCCCCCAATGCGTCCCCGCCCTAGGGTCGGCGGTCATGAATCGAGCGGCGCGGCCGTCCGCTAATCGGCGCCGCCCGCGATGTTGCAAACGGCGCCTTGGAACTGTTGCCGCGAAGCAACGTCCGACCCGCGCCTCGCAAGCTCCCTCGAACCAATCAGTTAGCCAAACGCGCGACGCCATGCCGTCGTGCGCTCGCGACATCGCGTTTGAATCGACGCATCCCGCACAAACCGAAAAACGGCCACTCTTTCGCCCGCCCCGCCGCTGGACGACGCACCTTATCGGCGCCTAGGATCAATCGGCACGCCTCGCAGCGCCGTGGTTCGACGGTTGCCTTTGTACTGGCCACGAATCGGAGGGCTTGTGAAAGCCTCGATAGGGAACTGCCCGGGGGACATGGTGCACCCGGTGCGCCCAATGCAGCGGCTTTCGGGGCAGGGCCGCGCGGAATCCGTGACGGCGCATCGCGCACAGATTGGGGAGAGTCAATAATGAGAGCGAACAACAGAGAAACGGGAGGCGTTCGGGGATCGGCGCTGTTGCTGACGGCGCTGCTCGGCACCGCTGCGACGGCCATGGCCGACGTCGGCGAAATCATGCCGGCCGGTCCGGGGAACACGTTCTCGATCCGCATTACGCACGGCGGCAACGTGATCGTCGACAATCCGGCGGTCCCGTTTCCGACCGATTTCAAGCTGACGGACGGAGATCCGGAAGGCTTCGTCCAGATCGGCTCGACGTCGGGCGGCTACCCGATCATCCTGAAGCTGGTCAGCGACGGCGCCGTCAACGGCGTCGAGAGCAACCGGACGACGCACTGGTACATCGACACGCCGCTGGACGTCGGCGCGGGCATCAACTCGCCGGGTCCGGACTCGCTGTTCGACCCGAACGCGCCGGCGACGGATCGCATCGCGGTCGAGGTCGGCAACATCGCGTTCGTCAACACCTTGACCGCGACGCCGAACGTCGATCAGCGGCCGATGGATCCGCCGCACTCGTTCTTCGTCTCGTTCATGCGGGACGGCGGCGGACGCTTCTACTACCTGCCGAACTCAAACGTATACAACGAATTCGGCAACGGGTTCCTCGATATCCAGGTGCCGGGCGAGTTCTACAAGGACGGCAACCTGATGGACTACAACTTCCTCGCGACGTCCGGCCCGGTCGTCTCGTGGAAGTGGGAAGGCATCATCAACCCGGGCACCGGAACGCTCGTGGACGATGGAGCCGGCAATCCCATCCCAAGCAACACCTTCGGCGCGCCGCTCGGCTACGTCTATGAGCTTGGCCTCGGCGTGGCGTTCAGCGGCGAACTGATACCGGAACCGACCTCGATCAGCCTGGCCGCCGGCAGCCTGCTGATGGTCCTCCGGCGACGACGCCGCTAGAACGGTTCCCAACAGCACGTGAACTCAAGCCGCCGCTCCGTCATCGGCCAGACCGATGGCGGACGCGGCGGCGTGCTTTTCGGTGTGCGAGATCGAGACCAGTACGCGCGTCACGCCCAGCCCTTGCGCAATCCGCTCGCACTCGCCACTCAAACGCACGACCGGCTGACCGGCGCGGTCGTTGACCACCTCCACGTCCGTCCACGCGATCGCGCCGCGCCAGCCCGTCCCGAGGACCTTGAGCACGGCCTCCTTCGCGGCAAATCGGCCGGCGATGTGCGGCAGCGGGTCGCGCTTCGACTCGACGTAGCGGCGCTCCATGTCGGTGAGGATCCGCGCCAGGAACCGGTCGCCGTGCCGTTCGAGCACGTCCTGAATGCGACGGCAATCGACCAGATCAAACCCGTGAGCGACGATCCGCATGCGGCCAGCGCCCCACTGCAACTCGAGCATCTCGCGCCGGCGCGTCAGTCGTCCCGGTACGCGTCGTGGATCGACACGATCTCGTCCCGCGCCGCGACGAAGGCGTCGATGATCCGCGGGTCGAACTGCCGACCACGCTGTGCGACCAACATCTCGTACGCCGTCTCGAGCGACAGCGCCTGCTTATACACGCGACGGTTCGTCAGCGCGTCAAACACGTCGGCCACCGCCGCGATCCGGCCCTCCAACGGAATCCGGTCACCCGCCAGCCCGTTCGGGTAACCCGAGCCGTCCCAGCACTCGTGATGCGTCAGCGCGATCCGCTCCGCCATGCGGATCACCTCGTTCGAACTTCCCGCGAGGATCTCCGCCCCCGCGCTCGTATGACGCTGCATCACGCGCCGCTCCTCCGGCGTCAACGGACCGGGCTTGTGCAGAATCGCGTCCGGCACCGCCAGCTTGCCGACGTCATGCATCGGACTGGCGAAGAGCAGCTCGCGAGACCACTCCAGCGGCTGCCCGGACGCACGGGCGACCGCCTCGCAGTAGCAGCTCATCCGGCGGATGTGCTGGCCGGTCTCGCCGTCGCGGACCTCCGCCGCCGTCGCCAGCCGCAGCACCGTGTCGAGGTTGGCCCGGTCGAGGTCCTCCCGCAGCCGCACGTTCCGCACCGCCACCGCCGCGGCCGATGCCAGCGCGTGGAGCGTCTGCTGGTCGCGCGACGTAAAACCGACGACATCGCCGTTCGTGTCCCGCCGGTTGACGAGCTGAATCACGCCGACGATCCGCCCGTGCTGATCGCGCATCGGCGAAAGCAGCATCGAGACCGTTCGATAGCCGTGCACCAGGTCGAGCGCAGGATCGAAGCGGTACGGCGCATCGTCGGGCAGGCGATACGCATCGAGGATATTGATCGGTTCACCCGTCGTCGCGACGTGTTCGGCCAGCCGCTCGGCGTTATCGTCGGGCAGCGCGACCGCCCCGCCGCGCAGCGCCATCGACGACGCCCGATCGAAGGCGATCCGCGGGCGATCGTCGGACGCGGCGCGTCCGCGGCGATCGCCGGCCTCCTCGACCAGAAAGAAGCGCGCGGCGTCGCAGGGAATGATCGCGCGGGCCTCATCGACGAGGTCGGCCAGCATGCTCGCGAGCGGCTTGGCGGACGTGAGATTGGCGCAGATCCGAAGCACCGCGTCGAGTTCGAGTCGATCCGACGCTTCAGAGAGGCGCAGGTTGGCGGTGTCCAGCGAGTCCATCGTCCGCACGGTCGCGTCAGGGTGACCTGCTCGATCGTACCGTGAGGGATGGGGCGCGGCAACGGGCGGCGCGCGATTCTCGCCGTGCAGCGCAAAAGTCACGCTCGCCCCGGGATTCTCCGCGATCAGTTCCGCGCGATTAGCGGACGCGACGCCGCACTCGGGCGCACGTCGTGACGAGGAACATCACGCCGAGCACGAAGAGCGATTGCACCGCGCCCGTCGCGCAGTTCGTCGGCAGCATGCCGCCGAAGTCGAGGCCCGGCGTTCCGGTCTGCGGCCGGCTCGTACCACCGCCGGCGGCCGAAGTCGAGTAAACGGCCGTCACCGTGACGTTGGCCGACGGCATCGCGAACGGCAGCGGATTGTCGCTGAACGTCGCCGGCGTCTGTCCGGTCGGACCAATCTCCCATCGCAGGAACGAGAAGCCCGAGGCCGCTGCCGCGGAGAACACGATCTGCTCACCGGGCAGGTACAGCGCCCGCACCACGTCGCGCGTCACCGTGCCGCCGTTCGTCGGCTGATTCAGGATCGTCACGGTGAAGCCCTGCTGGACCGTGACGGAATCGCTCTGCATCATCCCGAACCGATCCGTGACGGTCAGCGTGTACGTCGTGTCGGCCGTCGGTCGCGCCAGCGGCTGTAGCACGTTCGCGCCGTCGCTGCCCGGCGGCTGCGTCGGATCGGGGATCGGGTTCCAGCTATACGTGTATGGCCGGCCGCCGCCCGTGGCGAAGCCCTCGAGAAGAACCGTACCGCCGGGCGCAAACGTCTTCGTCGGACCGGCGTCGACGCGGAGCGGATCGCCGATCTTCACCGTCGCCACGGCCTGGACCGGGGCGGTGAGACCCGACGCGTCGGTCACCTCAACCGTGTAGTCCACGCACTCGAGGTCCGGATCGCAGCCCGTCCGCCGACCTGACAGCGGCGTCGCGATCGGACGGAAGATGTTCGGATTGTCGAGCGATTCCGTCGGCCGCCAGCGGAAGTAATACGGCGGCATGCCGCCGCTCACGATGGCGGTCAGCGTCGCGGACTCGCCCCGGACGATCAACTGCGTCGCCGGCGTAACCGATACTTGCAGCGGCTCGATGATGCGGAAGAAGTTGGGACTGGCGCTGATCATGTCCGGATCGTCCGGACAAAACGTCGACTGCACGACGATCTGGTAGTCCGCGAAGTTGCAGTCCGTGGCTTCCTGCGGACAGCCCGGCGTCGGACTGGCCGCGCACGACCGCGGGACGCTGACGAAGGACATCAGATCGACCGGATCGATCACGTCCTCGCCGACCGTCCAGAAGGCGCTGCCCGTATTGCCCTCGAAGTCGATCGCGCCGCCGTTCTGGAGGAACCCGATCACCTCGGACTGCTGCGTGCAGCGATTGAAGCGCGCCAGCAGGAGATTCACGAGCGTGCCGTCCGGATCCGACTCCGCGCCTGTCCACGTGATCTGCTGCGATTGTCCGCGGACCCACGTCTCACCGCCCAGCGGACCGAGCAGCGTCAGCGAACCCGCGCCACCGCCGGGACACAGCGTCGGCGGCGGGCCGCCGCCGCCCGCCGAAAGCGGAACGCGGGCGATCGACGTACGCCACAGACGCGAATGGGAGGGCACTTCATTAATCAACCAGGCGGTCGTCCCGTCGCTCGGATCGATCACCGCGCCGGCGTAGTCGCCCCAGCGGAAGTCCTCATACGAGAACAACCCCGCGTCCACCTTTACCGTCGTCGGCATCGCGCCTGCCGGATCCGTCTCCGTGCGCGTCGAGTAGTACATCGACGGGTACTCATTCGCGGCTGCGGACGTTCGCGTGTACGTCACGATCGCGTCCCCGAGCGCGTCCGCGCAGATCGCGGGAATGATGCACGACGTGTTGCTGACGTTGATGAGTCCCGTCTGCCGGAGCGTCGGGATGTTCGCGTTCGAGACGTCAAACTCGTACCAGCGAATCGCGCCGAAACTCGGCTGCGGGGCCTGGACGCCGTGCGCGGCCCACACCCGGTCGCCCACGCGCCACACGTTGGTGACGCGCCCGTCCAGCGCATCGATCAACACGTTGCCCGGCTGACTCGCGAACGGCGGCTCGGTATAGGCCGCCCCGGCCGGGAGATTGATCGCAAACTTGCGGATCGAGCGGGGAGACGTCCCGCCGTTGACGCTGTACAGGAAGAGCTGACTGGCGTTGTCCGGGAGCAACTCCGCGCTGACCATCCACTCCAGGCTCGTGTTGCTGAACGAGACGGCGGGCTGGATCGTAAACGCCAATCGACCGGTCTGATCGTTCCCCTGCCGAACGTTGATGGACTCGACGAACGTCAGTTGCTGACCGGGTCGTGCGTTCAGGAACTGAGCTTTGCCGTAGACCCGGACGGCGGCGAACGTAAAGGCCTGCGTCTGCGTGGAGAAGTAATTCGCCGTGACGTAGATCGCGTTCGCATCCACGCCGAATCCCGGATAGTCCGACCAACTGCTGGACACGGTCGAATCGCTCCGGAACAGCGTCCATTCGCCGGTCGGATTGTCGGTGTTGGTGACCGCCAGAAAATAGCTGCTCGACTGAACGCCGGTCGCACCGAATTGCGCGCCGATGATGATAACGAAAAACCGATTGCTGATCGGGTCGTAGAGCACCTTGGGATCGAAGAACTGATCGATATTGGCGCCCTCGACGACCGATTGAAAGAACGTATCCCACGAATGTTGCCTGACCCGACTCCCGTTCTTGAGGTAGACCGCAAGTTCCGTATTCACCGCGACCAGCATGTGCGTGTTGCCGACCGCGATGATCGGGTCCGGTGGCCTGATTCCGCCGATCTGCGCAGGTCCGTTGAATCGCTGGAAGGCCTCCCCCACCCGCGGCAGCGGCGTTCCCGTCTGCCCCAACACGTCTTCGAACGGTGACTCGACCGTCGGACCGCCGGTCGACTTGCTCCCCGCCGCCGCGGCGCCCAGTGACTCGGCCACGACCTCATCCGCGCTGCGCCAGACCGGCGGCGAATTCACGCGCCCGCGACGCAAAAGCACGCGATCCGATGTCGCACGCGGGGTCGCCGGCTCCTGAAGTTCGCTGAAGTTGATGACGGCCGAATCGACGTCCTGCGTGACGACGCGGACCTCGTCTGCCGACGCCCACGACCAACCCCCGATCCCCCACAGCGTCAGTACTAACGCGACTCGCACCGCCACGCCCCGCCGCATCTGGCCGAACGCAGCGCGCACCGTCGCGACCGCCTCCGAATTCGCCTGGTTCATCCACATCGGGGCACACTCTCCTCGAGCCACTCCCAGAAAACGGTCAAACGGGCGGAGACACGCCGGACCGCATTGCGGTAACACGATGGTTCCCACATCGCCGGCGGATAGACCGGCGATTCGTACCGGAGGCAGGTACGCGGGGCAGACCGGCCGGAGACCATCGTTGCGACCGCTACCCCTGTTCATCAGATCATACTCCGCCCGGGGGTCCAGGGTCAACCGCGAGTTGTTGCCCACCGTCGGGCCAGACCGACTCGATTTGCCCGCCAAGCCCCGCCGCTCGAACCCGTTCGAGCCGGATTCACGGAGTCCCCCCCGTTTCCGACCCCAGGAACGCCTCCGGAAGCCGGTTCCATACCAGGTTGCCCATGGACCTCGGGTTGTAGCAATACCGGGCCGCCCATGCCCAATTCGTGTACTCGCCGCGTCGCGTGTCGTACCGCGTCACGTTGAAGCCCCAGACGGGCCCGATCCCGCGGACCGACCCGAACGCGCGCAGAGGAATCGCAACCTCCGTCGTCCAGACATCCGACGAAACGGTGCACGCGTAGCGAATGTCCGCCGGCCACGCCTCCCGGCGACCGATCGCCGGACTCGTGCCGACGCCCCGCTCTGCGACCAGCGATCCGGACGCCTTGACCGCGACGTGGAACAGGTCGCCGCTGTCGGTCCCGCCGTGCGTCGGGTCGATCAGGATCTCGACCATTTCCTCACCCAACGGCATCAGTTCTTCATATCGGATCGTATTGTGCCGGATCGCCCGCCCGATCGGCGATTCCCGCGCATCGTCGGCCGCCGCGCCCGCGCCATCGACTCCCGTCGTCGCCGAACGCACCGCGATGTACAGCGATTCCTCGTCCGCGCAGACGTACGCCAGCGTCCGCGTCCCCCGCGATAACCCATCCGCCGGTCCGCCCGCAGCCCCCCGCGGCCGATCGCTGACGCGCACAATCTGCGTGTCCATCACAGGGGCAAAGTCGCCCAGCACGTTCTGTTCGCCCAGCGGCCAGTCCCGCAGATCGCCGTCGATCTGGATCGACTGCGACGCACGCGGCAACGCCGACGCAGATAGCGTCGCCGATAGATCGGCCTCTCCCGCACGCGCACCATCCGGCCGGAAGGCCTCGAATTTCACCGCCAGACGGCAATGGCCGGACAGATCGAGCGGAATGCGCGTCGTCCGCGCCCGCAGTTTTTGCCGGAGCACGCCGCCGGGCGGAAGCGTCTCGAGCGACGACCCGCCCGGTTCGGCCGTCCAGTCCGCCGGAAGCCGTCCGAACCGGAATCGACCGATGGCCGCCGTCGGCAGGTCGTTCCGCGCCGCCACGGTCAGCTCGACGTCATACGCGGGTCCGCCGGAGCCTCCCCCCATCTCGAGCCGTGCGCTCTCGACCCAGGTCTCCACCGCGCGCGTCGCGCGCAGGAACGCATCCCACGCCGCGTGCGTCGCGCCGCTGGCCCTCGCACCGCTCGGCGGATCGGTAAACGCCGGATTCCGCGTCCGATCCGCAGCCGCGCGGGCCACCGCCGCCAACTCCCGCGCGGCAATCTCACCGCCCATATCCCACACGGCGGGATCGACCACCCGCCGCGACAGCTCGGCGTCCTCGAAATGATCAACGTACACGTCCGTGCCCGTGGCCTTGATGAGCGACGAGGCGATCAGTCGCGCGGTCTCCGATTGATCCAGCGCCGCCAGCCGCGCCAGCCGCCCCGCCTCCTGCACGCCGAGCGCAAGCTGCTTGAGCCGCAGCGACGGCAGCGGTTCGTCCATCCCGCAGAACCGCCCCGAGTACATCAGCGGCGCGCCGCCGCGCCGTGTCGCCCCCGCACGACTCTCGATGCGGTCCATCGGCACGACGTCGACATCCGGCAGCCACACAAAACCGTGCTCCATCAGAAACGCCTGCCACGGCAGGCTGCGAGGATCGGCCGTCGGGGCGCAAATATCGAGCGACCCGGAAAACGGCGGACGATCCGGCAGCAGCCAAGTCTCGCGGCCGAGATGACGCAACCGCCGCAGCCGCCGGCGGCGCGATGATGTCGACCGCGTCGCCGAGCTCCTCGAAGACGTGGTCGGTCCAGCCGAACGGCTTCATCGATTGCGGAATCGACGACGACACGAACCGCAGCCCCGGATCGGCGAAGTGCGTGATCCGCGCCAGGCGCTCGCGATGCGCCAACCGTTCGCGCGTCGGCGGCAGCCTGTGCGGCCCCTCAAACCACACGAACGCGTTTCGAATCCAGCCCTTCTCCTGGAAATGCCGCGCGGCCGCCTCGAGCGTCTCCCGCAGCACCCGCGCGTAGAGCGCCGATTGCGCGCCGCCATACAGCGCCGGGTCCGGCGCGCTTGAACCGACCGGGATCGGCCAGCCCTGAACCGGGATGCGATCGGCGAACGCCGTCCCGTCGAGGTACGGACCGACGACGCCGTCATAGTCCGTCCACGACACGGTCACATGCCCGTTGGCATCGAGCGTCATCGACGGAAGCACCTCGTCGATGTACGGGCTGACATCATGCGCATGCAGCATCTCGAACGCAGCGCGAAGCACGGCCCGCGCGCGATCGCCGGCCGGTCCCGGGAGCTTCAACAACAGCGGATCGGCCTGATCCACGCCGAACTGCGCCGAGAGCAACTGCCGCACGTCCACCCGTGCGAGCACGCCCGGCCGCGGCGGTCGCGACATCTCGCAATCGAGCACGTCGATCGCAATCGGTGTCTCGACGAACGCCCCGTCCCCCGAACGCACGATCACCCGCGCGTGGTACCGACCCGGAAATGCCCCCGCCGGGATACACCACTCTGCCCAGACCGCCAGCGATTCCCCGGGCTGAAGCGCGAACGGCTGTCCGCGACGCGGCGCATCGATCGGCACGAGGATGTCGAGGAACTCGCGCGGCCGGCCCCCGCCGTTTAACCGCAGATACCACGCCGGAAACTCCGCGACCCGCACCGGGTACTGAACGTACAGCCGCGCCGCGTCACGCAGCACCGCGCCCGACGGGCCGGCCGCCTCCTCGGCGACCAGTTCGACGCCCGTCACGAGCGCATCCCCCGCGCGGATCACAAGCTGGCACGCGACCCTCTCGCCACGACCCCCGATCAGCGCCCCCCGCGATGATTCCAGCGCGATCGCCGCTCCTCCGGAGAATCCCCGATCCAACTCGACACGATGCGACGCCGCTTCGGTCGACACCGAGAATCGCGGCGCGCGAACCGCCGCGCATCCGGCCGTGCCGATCAGCACAACCAGTGCAGGCAGCCCTCGCAGAATTGTCCAACCGGGTCTCGCCATCCCGCGCCAGGCTGAACGACCGGCCCCCGCCGGCGACTCGACGATGAATCGTACGCCGCGCGGCCCGCTTCGTCACGCCGTGTCGGAGATTATCGGTCAATCCGATCGTCCGCGCCGAACATCGCCACGCGCGTACGTGCGGGGCCGGCGAACCGACGGTAGAATCCCCGCTCGCCGCCCGGCCCGGACGGCGATCTCCTGCGGAGTCCGCGGTGTCTGCAAATCGACCGTCAGCACGGATCATCGGCGTTCCGCTCGATCTCGGATGCGGACGGCGCGGGGTCGACATGGGCCCGTCGGCGCTGCGCGTCGCCGGCTTGCAGCGGGCGCTGGAGCAGCTCGGCTGCGACGTCGAGGACTTCGGCGATCTCGAAGTCCGCATCCCCGAAACGCAGCAGATCGGCTCAACCAACCTCCGCTACGCCGACGCCATCCTCGAAGCGAGCACCGCCCTGCGCGACATCGTCCGCGATTCGCTCGCCGACGGACGCCTTCCCCTCGTGCTCGGCGGAGATCACAGCATCTCGATCGGCAGCGTCGCCGGCACCGCCGGCTTCTACCGCGAAAGCCAGAAGGCCCTCGGTGTCGTCTGGCTCGACGCCCACGGCGATCTCAACACGCCCCAGACCACGCCGACCGGCAACATCCACGGCATGAGCCTCGCCATCCTGCTCGGGCTCGGCGATCCGCGGTTCACCGCCATCGCTGGATTCGCGCCCGTGCTGCGCGCCGAACACGTCGCCATGGTCGGCGTCCGCGATCTCGATCCCGGCGAACGCGAGCACGTCCGGCGGACCGGCCTGACCGTCTTCACCATGCGAGAGGTCGACGAACTGGGGATCCGCACCTGCATCCAGCGCGCCGTCGAGATCGCGACCCGCAACACCGCCGGTATTCACCTCCAGCTCGACATGGACGTGATCGATCCGGAGGACGCGCCCGGCACCGGCACCCGCGTCCGCGGCGGACTGAGCTATCGAGAGGCGCACCTCGCCATGGAGCTGCTCTGCGACAGCGGCGCAATCCGCGCCATCGACCTCGTCGAGGTCAATCCCGTCCTCGACGACCGAAACCGTACGGCCGAACTCGGGCTCGAACTCGTCCTCTCCCTCCTCGGCAAGCGCATCCTCTGACGCCGGACCGCATGGACCACGCCTCCCGTTGCGTTTTCCATCCCCAATCGCGACAATCCGGAACGTCGAGCATCCGACCCGGCCGGAGCCTTGCATGAAAGACGAACTTCCCGGCGCGTCTACCGTCCGTCCGCCCGAGCATCAACCCTTCATCCCCCCCGAAAAGTCGATCCCGGAGCTGACGTGGAAGGCCGTCATACTCGGCGCAGCGCTCGGGATCATCTTCGGCGCGTCCAGCCTCTACCTCCTACTGAAGGTCGGCATGACCGTCTCGGCGTCGGTCCCGATCGCCGTGCTCTCGATCACCCTCTTCCGCGTCTTCGGTAAGTCCCTCGGCCACCCCGCCACCATCCTCGAAAACAACATCGTGCAGACCACCGGATCCGCCGGCGAGTCCATCGCCTTCGGAGTGGGCGTCACCATGCCCGCGCTGCTGCTGCTCGGCTTCGAGATGGACGTCACCCGCGTGATGACCGTCTCCGTCCTCGGCGGACTGCTCGGCATCCTGATGATGATCCCGCTCCGCCGCGCGTTCATCGTCAAGCAGCACGGCAAGCTCAAGTACCCGGAAGGCACCGCCTGCGCCGAGGTGCTCATCGCCGGCGAAAAAGGCGGCACCACCGCGCGGATGGTCTTCCTCGGATTCGGCATCGCCCTCGTTCACAAGTTCTTCACCGCCGCCATGAAGCTCTGGGACGGCGAGCCGGAGCAGAAGCTCTACGCCGTCGCGCCCGACGGAACGAAGACCGGCCTCAAGGGCGCGGCGCTCTCCGGCGAGCTGTCGCCCGAACTCCTCGGCGTCGGCTTCCTCATCGGCCCCCGGATCGCCGGCCTGATGATGGCCGGCGCGGTGCTCTCCTACTTCGTCCTCGGTCCGACGATCGCCACCTTTGGCGACAAGCTCACACAAACCGTCTCCCCCGCGACCCAGTTGATCGGCACGATGGACCCCGCCGCGATCAAGGCCAACTACCTCCGCTACATCGGCGCGGGGGCCGTCGCCGCCGGCGGCATCATCAGCATGTGCCGCGCCCTGCCGCTGATCTTCGCCTCGATCGTCTCCGGTCTGCGCGACCTGCGCGGCGGAAACGGCGGCGGCGCAAGAAACCGGATCGAGCACGACCTGTCGATGCGCACCGTTCTCTTCGGCAGCGTCGCGCTCGTCGCGATCATGACGCTGGTCCCCGCGCTCGGCCTCGGCTTCACGCCGCAGGGCCTGCTCGGCGCCTGCATGATCCTCCTCTTCGGCTTCCTGTTCGTCACCGTCTCATCCCGCCTCACCGGCGAAGTCGGCTCCTCCTCCAATCCCATCTCCGGCATGACCATCGCCACGCTCCTGATGACCTGCCTGATCTTCTGGGTGCTCGGCCGGACCGGCGCGACCGCCATGCTCACCGCGCTCACCGTCGCCGCCGTCGTCTGCATCGCCTCGTCCAACGGCGGCACCACGTCGCAGGACCTCAAGACCGGCTTTCTCGTCGGCGCAACGCCCCGCGCCCAGCAAATCGCCATCCTCGTCGGCGCGCTCACATCCGCCGTCGTCATCGGCGTCACCATGCTCGCGCTCAACGCCGCCGGCGTGCACTACACGACAAGAGACCTTCCGACGACGAAGCTCGACATTCCCGCCGCCGCCCCCATTGAGCACGTCGGCCGGCCGTACGCCTCCGACTCCGCCGAATACCGCGTCGTTCATCTCCGAAAAGGCGATGTCCCGGGCGCAAAGCCCGGCCGCTACCTCGTCGACGCCGAAGGAGTCGCGAAATACCGCACCGACCTGCCGATCCAGCGCGAATCGAAGACCATGGACAACGGCGAACTCGCGCCCAAGTCCTTCTCCGCCCCGCAGCCGCAACTATTCTCTTCCATCATCGAAGGCATCCTCGGCGGTACGCTCGAATGGGGCCTTGTCATCATCGGCGTGCTCATCGCCATCGCGCTCGAACTCGCGGGCGTCCCCGCCCTGCCATTCGCCGTCGGAATGTACATCCCGCTCGGCTCCACCACGCCGATCTTCATCGGCGGCGTCCTGCGCATGGCCTGCGACCGCCTCGCCGGCAAGTCCGCCTCCGAAAGCGAGACCGAGACCAGCCCCGGCGTCCTGCTCGCCAGCGGCTACATTGCCGGCGGCACGCTCTGCGGCCTGATCATCGCCTTCTTCACCTTCCTGCCCGACGGCTTCAACAAGGCCCTGGACGTCGGACGCCACTTCGGTCCGTCCTACCACGAATCCAACTGGCCGAAGATCGTCGCGGTGCTGACCTTTGCCGGACTGGCCGCCGTGCTCACCCTGATCGGCAGCCGCAGGACCCCGGCGCCCGCCGCCGTCGCCAGACGCTGATCCGATCTCCAAGACTCGCGGAGGTGCTTCCATGCGATTGTTTCGTTCTGCTTCAACGACCGCGGCCCTGATCGTCGCCGCCTTGCTTCCCGCCGGCGCGACGACCGCCGACGAGGGCATGTGGCTGTTCAACAAGCCGCCATCGAAGCAACTTAAGAACAAATACGGCTTCGAACCGACCTCCGCCTGGCTCGAACACCTCCAGCGATCCTGCGTCCGCTTCGGCGGCGGCGGTTCCGCGTCGATCGTCTCCGCCGACGGACTCGTGATGACCAATCACCACGTCGGCCACGACGCGATCGAGAAACTCAGCACGAAGGACCGCAACCTCCTCGCCACCGGCTTCCACGCCCGCACCCGCGCCGCCGAGCTTCGCTGCCCCGACACCGAAGTGCAGATCCTCTGGTCGATCGACGACGTGACCGACCGCGTCAATGCGGCCGTCAAGCCCGACATGCCGACCGCGGACGCGAACACCGCGCGCCGAAAGCAAATGACCCTCATCGAGGCCGAGCAGGAAAAGAAGACCGGCCTCAAGGCCGAGATCGTCACGCTCTACCACGGCGCCCGCTACCACCTTTACACCTACAAGCGCTACACCGACGTCCGCCTCGTCATGGCCCCCGAGGAACAGATCGCCTTCTTCGGCGGCGACACCGACAACTTCGAGTTCCCGCGATTCAACCTCGACGTGTCTTTCTTCCGCATCTACGAAAACAACCGGCCGCTGACCTGCGAACACTTCCTGCCCTGGAGCCGCAGCGGCGCCGCCGACGGCGAGCTGACCTTCGTGCTCGGCCACCCCGGACGCACCCAACGGCTCTTCACCCTCGATCACCTCCGGTTCCTCCGCGATGTCGAAGTCCCGTCGATCCTCCGCAAGCTCTGGCGCTACGAGGTCATCCTCCAGACCTTCGCCGCACGGAGCGATGAGAACGCCCGCATGGCCAACGGCGATCGGCGATCGGTCGAGAACAGCCGCAAGGCCTTCTCCGGAATCCTCGCCGGCCTGCACGACCACGTCCTCATGAAAAAGAAGGCCGACGACGAAGCGAGAGTCCGCGCCGCCGTCGATGCCGATCCCGAGCATCGCCGCCAGTGGGGCGATGCCTGGGAGCGGCTGTCCAAGGCGCACGAAAACTACCGCACGTTTTACGAGCGCTACGCCGCGCTGGAGGGCCGGCGCCGCGTCCTCCGCGGAGACCTGCTTAGCATCGCACAGACCGTCGTCCGCATGGCGGCGGAAAAGAGCAAGCCGAACGCCGACCGCCTCCGCGAATACACCGACTCCGAGCTTCCCTCGCGCGAGCTTGAACTCTACTCCACCGCGCCGATCTACCCCGCCCTCGAAGTCCTCCGGCTCCAGGCCGGGCTTTCGTTCCTCGCCGAGGCGTTTGGCTACGACGATGAATTCGTCCGCAAGGCCCTCGCCGGCATGTCGCCGCGCCAGCGCGCCATGCAGCTCGTCGGTCATGCCTCCCGCCTGCGCGACGTTGCCGTGCGCCGAGAGCTCGCCGCCGGCGGCACCGCCGCGATCGCCGCATCAAAGGACCCGCTGATTCGCTTCGTCGCCGACGTGCTCGACCCGGAGGCCCGCCGCCTGCGCACGCGCTACGAGGACGAGATCGAAAGCGTCGAGCGCGACTGCTACGCGAAGATCGCCGCGGCCCGCTTCGCCCAGTTCGGCGAAGACCTCTACCCGGACGCGACCTTCACGCTCCGCCTGTCGTTCGGACCGGTCCGCGGATGCACCGACCCGGACGGCCGCCCGATCGAGCCGGTCACGACCTTCGCCGGGATGTACGCGCGCATGCAGCAGCGCGGCGGAACCTATCCGTTCAACCTCCCGCCTCGCTGGACCGAGCGCAGGTCGAAGCTCGACCTCGACACGCCGTTCAACTTCATCTGTACCGCCGACATCATCGGCGGAAACTCCGGCAGCCCGGTCGTTAACCGCGCCGGCGAGGTCGTCGGCCTGATCTTTGATGGGAACATCGACTCGCTGGTGTGGGACATCGCATACGATGATCGACAGGGCCGCGCCGTCGCGGTCGATTCCCGCGGAATCATCGAAGCCCTGCGGAAGATCTACGACGCCGACGCGCTCGTGAACGAATTGCTCGCCCCACCGCCCGCCAATTGACGCCCACCCCAACGACACCTGTCGGAGGTATCCTGCTACAGTTGTCGGAGATCGTCAGACCCCCGTTCCAGGTACTCCGCCTCCGCCCCCGACACGCTCCGACCCGTTGCCGCCCCAAGCCGCCGCGGTAGGCTGCCGACGGACGGCCTGAGCCGCACCGGCCCAAACTCGAAACGCCGGCCGGACCGCAACGTCGGACTCGCCGGCCGGCAGGAGAACCCCGTGGCCGCAAGCAAACCCGTCATCGTCTCGTTCCGCGTCGATGGTCACCTCGCCGATCTGCTCAAGGAGATTCCGGACAAGTCCGCCTTTATTCGCGAGGTCATCCTGCGAAGCTACTACGAGGCCTGCCCCGTCTGCCGCGGACGCGGCGTCCTGCCCGGCGAAATCTCCCGCTGGGCCAGGAAGCAGCTCGCCATCGCCCGAAGCCGCGAATGCCGCTGCTGCCTCTATCGCTACCCGGCGCGGACCGGCCGTGCCCGACGCGCCCCCGCCGCCGGCCGATATCTCTGTGAGCACTGCGCCGAACATCAGCACGGGCACTGACGCCGCCGCGCGCAACGCTCGACCCCGGATCGCCACCGATGCCGACCGCGACATCGACCATCGCCGACGACCGCCGCATCCGCGGCGACACCCTCCTGGCCAACTCCAACTTCGTCCTGCTCTGGGCTGCTTACGGCGTCTCGGCCCTCGGCGATCACCTCTCCGAGATGGGCCTGCTCAAGCTGCAGGACGCCCTCGCCGCCCACACCACCGACACGACGCGCCGCCAGGCCGTCATGACCCTCGTCTTCATGCTGCCGTTCTTCGTCCTCGGTCCGCTCTGCGGATGGCTCGCCGACCGCCTGCCGCGCCGCGCGATCATGATCGCGGCCGACCTCATCCGCGCCATCCTTATGTTCGAGATCCTCCCCGTCCTCCTCTGGCTGCACGATCGATTTCAGCCCGGACACGCACCCGACGCGCCGGTCCCGCTCTCCATCGCCGTGCTCCCGCTCGCGTTCGTCGGCATCTTCGCCGCAGTCTTCTCCCCGGCGCGCAGCGCCCTGCTGCCCACGCTCATCCGCCCCGACCAGCTCGTCCGCGCCAACGCCCTCACCGCTGGACTCGGCATGATCGCGACCATCGCCTCGTCCGTCCTCGGCGGATACCTCGTCGTAACCGTCGGCGTCCGCTGGAACTTCCGCCTCGACGCCCTCACGTTCCTCGCCAGCGCGATCCTGCTCGCCTTCCTGCGCCCGCCCGCCGTCACGCACACCGCGCGCGCCGAAGCGAACACCGGCGGCGCGCTGCTCGACGGCTTCCGCTACGTCGCACGCCATCGTCGCATCGCCGAGGTCATCCTCATCGCGGCCGTGCTCTGGACCGCCGCCGCCGTCGTTCGCAGCATCATCCCCGCCGTCGTCCGCGACGTCTTCGCCGGAAGTTACCAGGACATCGGGCTTTACCAGGGTCTGCTCGGGCTGGGATTGCTCATCGGCGCGGCACTCCTCACGCTGATCGGCCCGGCGCTCCGCCCGGAGCTCGCGATGAGCTGGTCGCTCACCCTCGCCGGTCTCGCCGGCGCGCTGCTCACCGCCGCGACGACGCTCCGGTGGGGCCGGCCGGCCTGCGCGGCCGCCATCACGCTCATCGGTTGCTTCGGCGCGGGGATCCAGGTGAGCGTCAACGCCCTGCTTCAGCGCATGGTGCCCGACTATGTCCGCGGACGCGTCTTCGGAGTCAGCGACCTCTGCAGCATCGCCGGCCTCCTGCTCGCGACCGGGCTGCTCGGAATCCCACGCTGGCCGAACATCGACCGCCACATCGGCTGGATCATGGGTCTCACGTCCCTCCTGCTGATCGCCGTCGGCGCGACGGCCACATCGCTAAGACTGCGCCGCGGACGCTTCGGACGCGTCATCACCTTCTGGCGGAACCTCAACGAGTTCTACTGCCGGCTCGTGCACCGCGTGCGGCGCGACGGAATCTGCACCATCCCCGCCTCCGGACCGGTCATCGTCGCCGCCAATCACGGCTCAAGCCTCGATCCGTTCCTGTTGACCGCCACCTCGCCGAACCGCTATGTCAGCTTCATGATCGCACGCGAGTTCGCCGGCTTCCCGCTGTTCCGACGCCTCGTCGAATTGATCGAGTGCGTCCCCGTCAACCGCAGCGGCATCGACACCGCCTCGGTCAAGGCCGCCCTGCGGCACCTCGGCCAGGGCCGCGTCCTCGGCATCTTCCCGCAGGGCCGCATCCAGCCGCCGCTCCAGCCGCCTGAACTGCGCGACGGCGTCGGACTGCTTGCGCTCCGCAGCCGCGCCGTCGTCATTCCCGCCTGCATCTGGGGACTCGCGTACACCGACAGCGTCATCCGGCCGTTCCTGAGACGACATCGGGCCATCGTCCGCTACGGGCCGCCGGTCGATCTGTCGCGCTTCCTCGACGCCGAAAGCCCGTCCCGCGAGCACTACCGCGCCGCAAGCGAGGAAATCTGGCGCGCCATCGAGCGCCTCCGGAACGCGCCGTAGTCCCGTGGGCTCACCCCACAGGAAACATTCGTTCGCAATCCGAAATCTCGCATTACCGTTCGCTCGCCTCTCCTCCACTTGACAAAGGGAGTCTTGGGAGCGCGAGGCTCCCGCTTGGGCGCGCGACGCCCCTGCCGAGCCGAACTCGGGACGCCGACACCCCTGCCGAAACGGCGTCGCGAGCGCGAAGCCCCGCGCCGACTCTACCGCCAATCGTCCATCAGAATCCGCCGCAACCCGCGCTGCTACGGACACGCCGTGTTCGGATCGCCGATCCCCAGCAGCTTGCTGACAAACTGCTGCACGTCGAGCGCTGAATACGCCCCGTCCGCGCTCACGTCCGCGCAGCCGCACCCGCCGGCCAGCGGATCGCCGCCGAAGTAGCACGCGACAAAGTTGTCGATGTCGTCGCCGTCCACCGCGTTATCGCCGTCGACGTCGCCGCGACACGTACCGCACTGCGGCACCACGATGTTGCACGTGCGAATCCGAAGCTCCGGATGGGTGCTCCGCCGCCCCTCGCGGAGCGACAGGTCCGCCAGAAAGCTCTCGTCCTGGTCATCGAGACCCCACGCCAGGTACGCCACCGAGGTGAAGAAGTCCGGCGACGCAAACCACGTCACGCCACGCAGCTCGAAGAAGACATCGAAGAAGCTGTCGGTCATGCCGTTGATCGACCCCGCGTCGGCGATCGACAGCGTCATCGTCGCGATCTTCCAGTTGTTCGGCGGAACGTCCGCGCTCTGCGGAGGCATCGCCCCGGCCTGCGAACTGATGCCCGTGCCGGTCACGGCATAGAAGATCGTGCCCTGCCACAGGTAGTCCGCGCCGCCGACGCCGCCGTTCAGCGATTCCGCGTCCCAGCGCGTCGGCGGCGGGTCGAACGCGCTGTAGATCGTGATGTCCGACGCCTTGACGCTGTCGTTCTCGCCCGCCACGTCGAACCCGCCGGAGAACAGCGTCGTGTATCCGTCCTGCTGGAAGCGCGGCCCGACGTTGTTCACCTTCAGCCAGACCTCGACCGTCGCGTTCAGCGGCTGGCCGCAGCCGGGGTTCGGCAGCACCGGCGCCTGGCCCCACGCCTGCGCCTCGGCGACCGTCTGGCCCGTGCCCGGTTCGGCCTGCGGACTCACCAGATAGACCACGAACTCGGGCGTCTCGCACTCGTCGATGACGTTGTTCATGTCCGCGTCGACCGCCGTGCCGCCGAGGATGTCGCAACTGTCGGGGATCGCGTTGAGGTTGCAGTCGTCCGCCGTGCCCGACGCGATGTCGCACGAGTCGGCCAGCCCGTTATTGTTGCAGTCCGCTTCGCACTCGTCCGGAACGTTGCTCGAGTCGCAGTCCTCGCTCGTCGCCCCGGCGATGTCGCAACTGTCCGGCACGCCGTTCTCGTTGCAGTCCAGCTCGACGCCGCTCGAGATGTCGCAGGCGTCGATCTTGCCGTTGTTGTTGCAGTCGTTCGCCGCCAGCTCGCACGAATCGAGCACCTCGTTGCCGTCGCAGTCCCCCGGCTCCAGCGGATGCGTCACCGTCACCTGGATGTGCGACACCGCGCAACTGATCGGCGGCGGATCGACCGCGCTCGTCGGCACCATGTGGATCACCGCGTCGCCGCCGTTCACCGCCGCGTTGTACGCCGCGGCCGAGATCACCAGCTCATCCACGTTGTCCGGGTTGGCGCAATCGGTGCCCGAGACCTGGAAAACAATGCCCACCGGCACGCCGTTGATGTCGACCGAAACGTACTCGTTCGTCGCCGAGAAGTCGCCGCTCGCGGAGAACGCCAGCGAGACGTTGCCGAACGCCTGCGGCGCGGCCGAAATCGTATAGGTCTGCGGCGACGCGCTGTTGATCGGCGAAAGCGGACCCGACGCCGACGTGAAGATCGGATTGAACTCGCACGGATCGGCGATCAGGTTGTTGTTGCAGTCGTCCTGGCATTCGTCGGGCACGAGGTTGTCATCGCAGTCGATGCTCGTCCCGACCGCGATGTCGCAATCGTCCGGGCGCAGGTTCGCGTTGCAGTCGTTGTTGACCAGCTCGCACTCGTCCGGAACGACGTTCGTGTTGCAATCGAGGCTCGTGCCACCGGCGATGTCGCACGGATCGGGCACCCCATTGGCGTTGCAGTTCGGCTCGCACTCGTTCGGAATCCCGTCGCCGCTGCAATCCTGGCTCGTGCCCAGCGCAATGTCGCAGTCGTCCGGCACCGAGTTCGCGTTGCAGTCGAACTGCGTGATCTCGCACTCGTCCGGCAACTGGTTCGCGTTGCAGTCCTGGCTCGTCCCCCCCGAAATGTCCAGCGGATCCGGAATCGTGTTGCCGTTGCAGTCCAGGTCCGTCACCGACAGCGTCACCTGGTAAAGCTGCGGCTGGTTCGGCGTGTTCGACTCGAACACCCGCAGGTAGTACGTCCCCGCCGTCAGCAGGTGCACGTTCGACAGCGTCTCCGACACGCCCGCCGGCTGCGCATCGGCCGTCGCCAGCACGGTCGAGCCGTTCGTCGCAATCACCTGCATCGCGAGGTTCGCGATCGTCAGACTGTTGATGAAGTTCCCGCTGTTGCAGGAGCCGTCGCCGTTCTGGCTGCTGCTGTCGTAGTTCAGCCCGAGCGGCGTCAGCGTCACCGCCAGCGCCCGCGGCCCCGTCACCGTGAACGCCAGGTAGTCCTGCTTGCCGTTGTTGTCGATGCTCAGCAGCGAGCTGAAAGCAACCGCCGGCGCCGGAATCGGCCCGACCGTCAACGGCGCTCCGACGTTCAGCGTGCCGACGTTCGGCGCCGCGCCGGGAGAATTGTCGCTCTCGAACGCGTCGCCGTAGTTGTACTGCACCGCGCGGATGTCGTCGTGCTGCGGCCCGTCGAACGACGTGCTCAAAAACGGCTCCATCAGCTTCGTGCCGTTCGCCGGACAAACGTGCGCGAAGCCCAGGCCGTGCCCGTGCTCGTGCATCACGATGTTCCGCAAGAACCGGAACGAGTTGTTCGTCGAAGACCACGACTCCGCCCGATCGAGCACCATGTCGCTGTTCGTCGGAAAGAAATTGTACGCCAGCACGCCCCCCGCTCCGTTGATCAGCTTCATGCAGATGCGCACGTCGCCGCGGCTCGAACTGCCGTTCGCGCCCCACGCCGCCCCGTCGTCCCAGTCGTTGCCGCCGAATGTGATCCGCGTGTACGCCATCCCGCTCAATGCCGCCCACCGCGCAAAGCACGCCTCAAACTGCGCGATCCACGCCGCCCGACCGCCCAGTCCCGCGAACAGCGAGTCCATCCGCGAAAACAGCGAACTCGCTTCCGTCGGCTCACCCTGAATCGCCGGCGGGATCGACAGCCCGTCCGGAACAAAGCTCCACGTCAGCGTCCGCGGCGTCCCCTGAGACGCCCACGACCCCCCGATGAAGAACCGCTGGTCCTCGGGACCATGCTGCATCGCGTCGTAGTACCGCGCCATGACGTCCGGCGGAGTCCCTTCCTCGAAACAGACCGCCACCGGGCCGAGCGGCGACAAGACCGGCTTGCCAGGGAAAACGATGTTCGGGCTGACCAGCGCCGGCCGCGCCGGCGGCCGTACCGCCGCGACACCTGATGCGGGCTCAGCAACCGGCGTCCCCATCCACCAGACAAGCCCCCCGATGAGGGACACCGTACAAACCCATAAAGCCGCCAGTCGGCGCATGCTGCCCATGTTCTCTGAACTCCTCGGTGTTCGGTGCTATCTGTTCCCTAAGAATCGACCGGCGCGACAGCAAACTGAACGTCGCATCGCCCACTGCGAAGGACGACACAACCTCTGTCGCGGCACCGGGATGCGAATGGACACAGCCCCGGCGTTGAACCCGAAAACAGGATGGCTCGCCCCGAATCCGCTTGATTATACCGGGCCACTCCGCCCGGTCACAAATGCCCGACCAGACCCTCCGCCCGTTTGCTGGTTGCGACAGCCTCGGACCGATACAATCCCGCCCGATACGACGATGGAAACCTCCTCGCTCCCACGTCCAGCCGCCGGGCCTCTACCTCATGAACGCCCCGCCGCGGTCCGGAATTCCCCGACTTTTCCCACTCCACACCGTCCGCGACCCTCCCCCGCACCCGCCGCCCGAATTCCGAGGATTTCCGATACCGATGCGCTGGAACTCTACCGCACCGCCACCCTCCACGACCTCGGCCAGATGGCCATCAGCGTGACCGGCCGCCTTCACCCGCAGCCCTGGCGGACGTACGTCGTCGACCGCAACATCAACTACGCCAACTGGTGCACCGCCCGCTGCATCTTCTGCAACTTCAAGGCCGACCCGCCCGACATGGACTCCGGCCGCAAGGACCTGCCCGCCGGCTACACGCTCTCCTTCGATGAGATCGCCCGGAAGATCGACGAGTTGGTCGCCATCGGCGGCACGCAGTTGCTTTTGCAGGGCGGACTCGTCCCGGCCGACGGTCCGCAGGGCTTGCCCTTCGAATGGTACCTCGACCTGATGCGCTTCATCCGCCGCCGATTCCCCACGATCCATATCCACGCGTTCAGCCCGCCCGAGATCTTCGCCTTTCACCAGGTCTTCAACATGCCGATCCGCGACGTCCTGCTCCGACTTCAGGAGGCCGGACTCGACACCGTCCCCGGCGGCGGCGGCGAAATCCTTTCCGACCGCGTGCGGCGCAAGATCGGCCAGGGCAAGACGCTCACCGCCGAGTGGCTCGCCGTCATGCGCGAAGCGCACGCGATCGGCCTGTCCACGAGCTGCACGATGATGTTCGGACACATCGAGACCATCGAGGAGCGGATCGAACACCTCCGTCTCCTCCGCGAACTCCAGGACCAATCGTTGGCCCGCAACAACGGCGGCGGGTTCGGCGCCTACATCTGCTGGCCGTTTCAACCCGAGAACACGCCCCTCGGCCGGACGCGACCGATGCCGCTCGACGGCCCGAAAACGCCGGATCACCGCCCGATCCCCGACGGCGCGCACCTGCTGCTCGCCGATGCGACGGAGTACCTGCGGATGCTCGCGCTCTCGCGCGTCTATCTCGACAACATCTCGCACATCCAGTCAAGCTGGGTCACGATGGGTCCGAAGATCGGCCAACTGGCCCTTTTCTTCGGCGCCGACGACATGGGCAGCGTCATGATGGAAGAGAACGTCGTCTCCGCCGCCGGCGCGACGTACCGCCTCGACGAGCCCGCCATCCGACGCCTCATCAGCGATGCCGGCTGGCACCCGCGCAAGCGGAACTACTACTACGAGCCGATCGACTAACCGAGGGTCCGCGATGACCAGAAGTCGCACGCAGTCGCCGACAGCGGCCGCCGGGATGGCGACACGATGCCCGGCCGGTCGCGCCGACGACCTCGCCGCGGCCGAGCGCGCCGTCCATCCAGCGCTGCTGGCCGCCGCGCGCCCGGTGCTCGTCCTCCGAACCGACGACGGCGCGGAAGATCTCGCGCTCTGGCAGCGCGCCTGCCGCATCGAGCGCCTCGCGCGACGGCTCGCCGCCCTGCCGGAACTCGCCGATCAACGCTGCGACCGCCGCGCCCTGGCGGCCGCCGCCATCTTCCACGACGGCGCCTGGGCCGACGACGTCGCCCGCGGACGCATCCCGCGCACGGCCGTGCTGACCGCTCCGCTCGACACGCGACAACGCGAGCGCTCCGCCGATCTGCTGCAACAGCACGCCGCCGCCGTGCTTACACCGCCCATGCTCGCCCGCGCCGTCTCCGCCATCCGACAGGCCGCCGACCGCCAGACCGCCGTCCCCGAGGCCATCGTGCTCGCCGAAGCGATCGAACTCGACTCGTGCGGTCCGATATGGCTCTGGGAGGAATTCCGACGCAGCCTCACCACCGGCCGCGGCCCCGCCGAGCTGATCGAAACCTGGCGCGGCCACCGCGAGTACGGCTACTGGGAGGCGCGGATCCGCGACCGGCTCCGCTTCGACGCATCGCGCCGCATCGCGCGGCGGCGCATGGCCGGACTCGCCGCCTGGCTCGACACGCTCGAGGCCCAGATCCGCGAGATCGACCTCGATCCCCTCGGCAACGCATGATCCTCCGCGCGCGATGGGTCGTGCCGATCCTCTCGCCGCCGATCGAGCGCGGCGCGGTCGCGTTCGATGCCGGCACGATCACCGCCATCGGCCGCGCGGACGAACTCCGCTCCCACGACGACGCCGTCGACCTCGGCGACATCGTCCTCATGCCCGGCCTCATCAACGCCCACACGCACCTCGAACTCTCGTGCTACGCCGGACGCATCGCGCCGACCGACTTCTGGTCCTGGCTCGATGCGCTGATCGCACTGCGACGCGCCCCAGGCGCAGCGCCGATGGAGCAACAGGCAATCGTCGATGGCGCACGCCAATCCCTGCTCGCGGGCGTCACCGGCGTCGCGGACATCTCGCGCAGCGGAACCAACCTCGCGGCACTGCGCGCCGTGCCCATCCGGAAGATCGCGTTCATCGAGCTGATCAGCGGCGCCGCGACGCCGCCCGGCGATCCGGAACAACTCCTCGCCCTGCTCGATGACGCCCTCAAGTCCGCAGACGATCGGACGACGGTCGGCATCAGTCCGCACGCCCTCTACAGCGTCGCCTGGAACGACCTCCGCCGCGTCGCGGCCATCGCCGCCGAACGCGACCTGCCCGTCACACTCCACGTCGCCGAATCCCCCGACGAGCTGGAGTGGCTGCGGGACGGCACCGGACGAACGGCCGAGTTCCTGCAGCGCTACGGCCTGCCGAACGCCCGCGCTGCAATCCGCGGCAACTGGATGGACCTGCTGTCGCGCGCCGGACTGACGCGGCTCCGCCCCGTCCTTGCGCACGCCAACTACGTCGACGACACGGCGTGGCGGGCGCTGACAGGATCAGCCGCGTCCGTCGCGTACTGCCCGCGCACGCACGAGTTCTTCCGACACCCACCGCACCGCTGGCGCGACATGATCGCGGCCGGCGTCAACGTCTGCGTCGGAACCGACAGCCTCGCCAGCAATCCCTCGCTCTCCATCCGCGCCGAACTCACCGAACTCGCGCGGGGCGCGCCGGACCTCCCACCGCAGACCATCGTCGGAATGGCGACCCGACGCGCGGCGCGCGCGCTCGGACTGGAGCGCACCTGCGGCGCGCTACACCCCGGCCTCGCCGCCGATCTCGTGGCCATCGAACTCCCCACGCACCGGTCGGCGACGCCGTGGGCGGCAATCCTCGACGAATCGTGTCCCGTGCGCGATGTCTGGGTCGCGGGCCGAAGATGTGTCGAGAACGGTAGTTACGTCGAGTAGTCGAATCGATCCGACGTTCCGTCCCGGCCGCGTTTTTCGCTTGAAACGAGCCTCGAACGCGGTAGCCTATCGAACCTCGGCCAGGCGCTCCGGTTCCCCGCGGTCCCCCCCAGCCGCGCCCGGACCCTGGCCCTTATTGTCCACCGCGGGCGGAGCGTCCGGAAGATGTCCGACGAAGCGCGAATTCACGTAGATGATGACTGGAAGGCCGAGGCCCGCCGCGAGAAGGAACGGCTCGCGTCCGAGGTCGAAGCCCGCGACCCCGCCGAGCCGCGCGAGGTCAACTTTGCCGAGCTGGTCAACCTCCTTGCGATGCAGGCCATGGTCGGCCTCGGGGGATTGTCCGGCCCCGGCGGTCAATCCATCCCTCCGAACCCCGAAATCGCGAAACACTACATCGACCTCCTCGACATCCTCGACCAGAAGACGAAGAACAACCTGACCGACCCCGAAAAGCGGATCATCGACACCACCCTCTACAACCTGCGAATGGCCTACGTCGAATTCATCACCGCCCTGTCCGAAGCCCGTCAGGGTCAGACGCCGACTCCGCCCGACGGCCAGCCGCCACGACCGTAGCGCCCGCACCCTCCCCGACGCCGACTGCGGCGAGACCCCCGTTGAATGGTCTGCAAAACTCAGAACTACCGCCGCCGCGATCGCTGCGATTCCGGCTTCTGCGCCGTCGATCGCAACGGCGCCGCCGACGGCGGCACGTCCGGCCATCGCGCGATCCGCCGACACGCCTCATCTTGCGCCCGCGACAGCGGCAGAGTGGCCTGCGCCCCGTTGTAAAGGAATGCAAACGCGAACAGATCGCCGTTCTTCGCACGGACGTACCCCGCGAGTGTCCGGACGCCGTTGATGTAGCCCGTCTTCGCGAACACCCGCCCGCGCGTCTCCACGCCCGTCAGCCGCTTCTTCAGCGTCCCGCTCACGCCCGCCTCCGCCAGCGACGACAGGAACGCCTCGCGCGCCGGCCGCGCCGACATGTACGCCAGCACGTCCGTCACGATCCGCGCCGATAGCCGATTCTGCCGCGACAGACCGCTGCCGTCGTCAGTCACGAACGCCGAGTCCCGCGCACCCAGCTCGCGCAGGAAATCCGACACCGCCGCCGCGCCCGTTGCGAACGATCCCACGCCGTCGCGCGCCGCCCCCAGCGCCTTGAACAGTGCCTCCGCCATCATCCCGAGACTGTCCTGCCCGGCACGCTGCGTCGCCTCCGTGATGCATCGCTCCGTCTCCGCGACGATCCGCACGTCGGACGGCAGTGAGCCGTCGGCACGCCGGATCCGTGCTCGCTGCGTCGGCCCTTCGATCCGGATCCCGCGCGATGCGAAGACCGCACGCACGCACCCCGCCGCGAACAGGCCCGGATCGGTCACTGCAACCGGCCCCAGCCGGCCGGACCGTGCCACCGTCCCGCGAACCGTAATCTCGCTCGCGCCGCGCGCGCGGCGCGCCGTGACCGTCGACTTCGCCCCGGTCCGCGCCTGGTTCACCAGCCGAACGAACGCATTCGGCGGAAACAGCGAGATCTCCACGCGGTCCCCCCGCGCGAACACGTCCAGCTCAACGCAGTTGTCCGCGAAGTTCAGCCCCCCCACCGGCGCCGAATACCACTCCTGGTACTGGTCCGACGGCCAGTCCGGGTTCGTGAACTGCCGATCGAACACCGAGTCATCGATCAGCAACCGGCCCGGAATCCGCGAAATCCCACGCTGCCGCAGCACGTACGCCCAGCGCTCGAGCACCGCCGTCGCCTTTTCGTTACGCCGCTCACACAGCTTCTCGTCGCCGAGCGTCGGATCTCCCGCGCCGATGAGGATCAGGTCGCTGCGGCTGACGCCCACCCGCGTCACGAACCGATGGTCCGTCCCCAGGCGCTCCAGCGCCGCGGCGATCACGATCATCTTCATCACGCTGGCCGGAATGACCGCCCGCTCCGCCTCCTGCTCGAACACGACATCGCCGGTCGACAGGTTGACGACCCGCGCCGAGAGCACCGCGTTCTTCTGACCGTGCGCATTCAGGCAGCGCGCCAGTTGCTCTCGCAGGCGCGCCGCCGCCGCGCGCAAATCCGCACTGGTCGGTTCCGCGCACGCAACACTCGTCGACGCCAGCGTCGAGACGACGAGCGCCAGCAGCGCCGCGCAGCGCGTGACCATCGCCGCACGCCCGTCCATCCGATCCTCGTTACCGGAACGCAATCGACTCATTGCGCTTTTGACACTCCCGCACCGCATGGATACACTCCGATGCGACGATATTCGGCCGAGTTGCACGTCCGGGTTCCAATAAAAAACGTCCGCCGCCGGGGCTGATGCTTGCGATCGCATGTCGCCCGGCGCGCGGAGTCCGGAATCGTAGCACCGCGACGCGCGTCGAGCGACCGTTCATCGTCCCGCGCGGGGATCCTGCATGACCGACACATCCGCGCCCGAAAACGCCCGACCCGTCGTGCTGATCGTCTCCGACCGGCCGCGGAGCGACTTCGCGCCGCTCGACGACGCGGCCACGGCCCTCGACGCGCGCGCGGAATTCGTCGGCGACGCTTACGCCGCCATGCGACGATTGCAGCGCGACGCCGAGCGCGCCATCCACGCCGTGCTGATCGACGTCGCAGCCGCCGACGGCCTCGCCGACCGCTTCTGCGTCCTCGTTCAACGCTACTTCCCGTGGATCGCACCCGCGCGCTGGATCCCCGCCGACAACGCACGCCTCGCCAATCGCTGCGCGTGGTTGCCCGATGCGCTCGATGAGGAGACCGCTCTGCGCCGATTGCTCGAATCCGGCTCCGCCCGGATCGGCGTGCCGCCGTCCCGGCGGATCGAACCGCCGCCGACCGCGACGCCGCCGACCGCGACGCCGCCCGAAACCTCGCCCGCGCCGCCCGTCGAGATCCCGGATGCCGCACGCGCCGAACACGTCACCATGCACGATGCCGTCCGGAAGCGTATGACCTCCGACGCCGGCCGTTCGCCGGTCCGACGCACCCCGCCGCGCGCCGCGCCCGCGACGCCCGCCGACGTCGATTCCACCCTGACGCCCGCCGAGCTGGACGCCCTGCTGCAACCGCCCCGCGATTCGACGGAGGACCGCGGTCTGTGATCGAGCCATCGACGATCACCGCCGAACGACTCCTCGTCGTCGCCGACTGCGAGCGCATCGTCCCGCACGTCCAACGCGCCTTCGCTCCGATCGCTGTCGCGGCCGCCGACGACTACCTCGCCGGGATCGCCGAGCTCGGTGTGCCCTCGACGCGCGCCGCCGTGCTCGGCATCGATCCGAGCTGCCGGCGCTTCGAACGCGCGATCGCCGCGCTGCGCGACGCCGCCGGCACGCGGCGACTGATCCTCTGCTGCGAGCCGATCTACGAACCCCTCGCCCGACGTCTCCGCTCCGACGGCCTGGATGACTACGTCCTCTTTCCCCCGACGCCGCTCGACCTCGAACGCGCTCTGCAATTGCCGTCCCGTCCGACGATCGACCGCTGGCTCGGCGCCGACGACGCCCTCGCCGGACCCGCGCCCGACGAACTGCAACGCCTCGCCGAACTGCTCCCGCGCATCACCGCCGGCGGTCCCAACACGCTTAACGATCTCGCCGGACTGATCGCCGCCGCCATGCACGCCGCGTCGGCCATGATCGTCGTCGATGGCCGCGTCGGATCCGTCGGACAACTGACGTCCGAGCTGATCGACCGCGCCACGCTCACCCAGGACATCCCGCGCCATGGACGCGCCTCCGGCCAGATCCGACTCGGACCGAGCCTCACCGGCGTCTACGACCGCGGCGACGCGCGTCGCCTGCGGCAATACGCCGCGCTCGCGGCCACGCTCCTCGACGTCGCCGAACGCACCGCCCGCTGGCAGGAGTACGCCCTCACCGACGACCTCACCGGTCTTGCCAACCGCCGCCGCCTGATGGAAATTCTCGACGAACTCCTGCCGCGGGCCGAACGCGATCAGATGCCCGTCACGCTGCTCCTGTTCGACATCGACGACTTCAAGCAGTTCAACGACCGCCACGGCCACGACGCCGGCGACGAGATCATCCGCGAAACCGCACAGCTCTTCGCAAGCTGCTGCCGCAAGCACGACATCGTCTGCCGTTACGGCGGCGACGAGTTCGTCGTCGTCTTCTGGGATCCTGCCGGACCGCGCACCGCCGGCTCACAGCATCCGCTCGATGTGATCGGGATCCTCACGCGCTTCCGCGAGATGCTCGCCCGGCACCGCTTTGCGTATCTCGGGCCGAACTCGGACGGGCCGCTGACCTGCAGCGGCGGACTGGCGCGCTTCCCGTGGCAGGCGCGCACGGCACGCGAACTGCTCATCCGCGCGGACGAGGCGCTCTACGAGGCCAAGCGCGCTGGCAAGAACCGCTTCTGGCTCGTCGGCAGCGGCGACGTCTGCCAGCCCTCCCAGCTCCCAGAGGCACCGTAGCCCGTCGGCGCATCCGAACCGGCAGCGCCCCCAGCGACCGGCCGCCCCGTCGCACGACGAAGCGCGCGGACAAGCCGCATCATCATGCCTGCGAAGGCTCGCCCCCAACGCCGATCCGCGGCAGGCATCCAGAACGCCCCGTCCCGCGCGAAACGCCCGACCGGGAGGACAAAGTCTCCCCTGGTCCCATCGTTCCGCAGGAACTCGCAAACCGCAATTGGGTTGATGACGATGAATCAGCTCGCCGCGCGCCGTCTTCGCCGACGCGCCGTCCAGCCGAGGATGACGATCCCCCCGCCCAGCAGCGCAACGCTCGTCGGCTCCGGAACGAACACGAGGTCGCGCGGCACGTCCAGCCCGCCGCTGCCGCCCGTTACAAACGTGCCGATCAGCGCCCCGGTCACGCCGTTGTAACGAATGACCGCGTCGTTCAGCGTGCTGCCGACGTACAGATTCCCGTCGAATCCGAACGTCAGACCGTACGCCCCGTCGAGCCCGCCGCCGCTCGCGAACGTGTTCATGAACGCGCCCGTCGTACCGTCGTAGCGCAGCACCGCGTCGTTGTTGAAGCCCGCAACGTACAGATTCCCGTCCGGACCGAACGTGATCCCCGACGGCCGATCCAGTCCGCCGCTCCCCGATGAAACGAACGAATCGATGAACGCGCCCGACGCACCGTTGTAACGCAGGATCGCATTCGTATCCCGGCTGCTGACGTACAGATTCCCGTCCGGACCGAACAGCACGTCCCACGGCCGAACCAGCCCGCCGCTGCCCGCCGTGACGAACGTGCCCATCGGCAGGCCCGTCACGCCGTTGAAACGCAGGATTGAGTGCGTTGCGGAGTTCGCGACGTAGAGGTTGCCGTCCGGACCAAACACCATGCCGAACGGCTGGTTGATCCCGCCGCTGCCCGTCGTGACGAAAATGCCAAGGAAGTTCCCGGTCGCCGTATTGAACTTCATGACAGAGTTGCCCGTCGTGTTGCCGACGTACAGGTTTCCGTCCGGTCCGACGACCATCGCGTTGGGACCGTTGAGCGCGCCTCCGCTCGTGTAGTTCCCAGTGAACGCGCCGGTCGCACCGTCGTAGCCCTTAACGTGGTTCGTCAGAAAGCTCGTGACCAGCAGCCGGAACGGAATCGGTCCCGCGCTGGCGCGCGGAACTCCGATCGCCAACCACGTGGCGCAGGCAAGGATCAAGACTCGTGCGTACCTCATCTTGCCACCATCATCCGGCACCCTCTCCGCCTCCCGCGCGGTCTCTGGGCGCACAGCGTACCTGGCCCGCCTTCGGGATGACGTAGAGCCCAAATGTCTGAGGAGATGGTACCGAATCCGGTCTCTCTCACCTCCTCAGTGAATGATCTTATGGCCCCTCGATCCTGCGATCAAGCTCAAGTCTTTGGCGTTCCAACAGTTCCGGTCAATCGGCCGCCTACCCGAATCGGGGTGCACCGTCCTCCCACATCTCTGCAATCCCGCCCACGACCCGTTCCCTTCGGTCGCGACTCGGCTTACAATCCGCCCAGCGTAACCCCGTCCCCTGCCCGGATGGCCAACGATGACTCTCGCCCGAGACGGCCTGCGTGAAATACTGATCCTGACATTACTCCTTGTCGGATCATCGGTTGCGCTTGCAATTCGCTTCCCGCCACTCGCCCCGATCCCGATCATCCTCTGGCTCGCCGTATTGGCCTTCTTCCGCGTCCCACGGCGGGAGATTCCGTCCGACTCGGCCGCACTCGTCGCCCCGGCCGATGGCCGGATCGACGACATCACGCGCGTCGAGCACGACCCGCTCCTCGGCGGACCGGCGCTTCGCATCGGCATCTTCCTCAGCGTCTTCGACGTGCACGTCAACCGCGCCCCGTGCGCCGCCACGGTTCGCCGCGTCACACACAACCCCGGCGAGTTCCTCGACGCACGCGACCCCGCTGCCACGCTTCGCAACGAACACACGGTCATCGAGCTTGAACCCGCCGCGCCGCTCGCCGGTCCGATCATCGTGCGGCAGATCGCCGGTCTCATCGCGCGACGCATCGTCTGCCGCCTGAATCCCGGCCAGTCCGTCACCGCCGGCCAGCTCTTCGGACTCATCAAGTTCGGCTCGCGGACCGAATTGCTGGTACCGGCCGATCGCGGCTACGTCCCGGCCGTACGGCTTCGTGATCGCGTCGCCGGCGGTTCGTCCATTCTCTTCCGTTTTCAGCACGTCGCCGGCGCGCAGGAGCCTTCCCATGAAGATCGTCAGCCCCCACGAGCACGGATCGTCGCGTCCGGAACGCTCTGAACGACGCCTCCGCGCGATCGCCGTCCTGCCCACGCTGGCGACACTCGGCAACCTCGCGTCCGGCTTCGGCGCCCTCTATCTCTGCATGCTCTCCTACTACGCCGCCGGCTCCGACCTGCCGGTCGTGACGCTCGACAGCGCCCGCATGGAGCGCTGGTTCCCGACCTACACCGCCATCGGCTGCTATCTCGTCATGCTCGCCGCCCTCTTCGACGGCATCGACGGCCGGCTCGCGCGGCTGACGCGCAAGACCAGCGAGTTCGGCGCCCAGCTCGACTCCCTCGCCGACATCGTCAGCTTCGGCGTCGCCCCCGCCATGCTCGCCATCTGCGTCATCAAGCCGCTCCTTCCCGTCGCCGACCTCACCGAACTGGGCCGGCTGTGGTGGCGCGCCCAGTGGGTCATGGTCGCCGGCTACGTCTGCTGCGCCGCGCTGCGACTGGCCCGCTTTAACGTCGAAAACGTCGCCGACGAGGCCGCCCACATGAAATTCAAGGGCTTGCCCTCGCCCGGAGCGGCCGCCGCGGTCATCAGCCTCGTCCTCGTCCACGAGGACATCATCCGCGTAACGCGCGTCGACTGGGCGTCGGAACTGCTCGCCGCGACGTTACCCTTCGTGACGCTCGCCGTCGGTCTCCTCATGGTCAGCCGCATCCGCTACACCCACCTCATCAACCTGCTCCTCCGCGGACGGCGCAGCTTCGCGCAGGTCGTCGCCATGCTTTTCGCGCTTCTCGTCGGCGCCATCATCAAGCCGCAACTCACCATCGCCGTCCTCGCCATGTCCTACGCCGCCAGCGGTCCCATTCTCGCCCTCGTGCGACGACTGCACGGCGCCCCGCCCGGCCGGAGCGACTCGGCCGCGCCGCATTCCGATCTGACCAACGTCCGCGCGGGATGATCGATGCGCCGCCCGGCACGCGGCCGCGACGCGCGTTATCATCCGCCGTCGGTTTCAACGCGAAGGAGTCTCGCCGTGAACGATGTCCAAATCACCGTCGGCGCACTGCGCGACGCCGTTCGCCGGTTCGTCGATGCCCGCGACTGGCGCCAGTTTCACTCCCCCAAGAACCTCGCCATGTCCATCGCCATCGAATCCGCCGAGCTGATGGAGCACTTCCAGTGGATCGACTCCGCCGAGTCGCTCTGCATTCGCGAATCCCCCAACGAATTCCAGCAGGTCCGCGAGGAGCTGGCCGACATCCTCTGCTACGCCCTTTCGCTCGCCAACGCGCTCGACATCGACCTGTCGACCGCCGTCCTCGAAAAGATCCGAAAGAACGAGGCGAAGTACCCCGCCGACCAGTTCCGTGGCCGATTCCGGTAGCGCCTGCGACCCACGTCCCGCGTCCTACAACCCCCGCCCGCGGTGCGACACGTTCAGCGGAATCGTCCCCCCCGCGCGCTCCCCCGGCCCGCGCAATGCCTCCGCGTCCGGCCGCGGATACGCCGCGAGATCGCTCCGAATCGGGATCGTCACCTCGAGCCAGACGCAGTCCGATTCCGTCCGCACCCGCCCCTCCTTCAACGCCGCCGGAAGCACGATCACGTCGCCCGCCGCGAACCTCTGCTCCCGCCCGCCCGAACATGACACGGCCCCGCGCCCTTCCAGGATCACCCACACCACCAGCTCGGCGTACGGAATCTCCAACTCCAGTCCCTCGACGAATCGTACCTTCTCCACCACGAACGACCCGCACGCCGCCAGCCGCGTCACCGTCGTAAACAGACCCGCCACGTGCGACCGCGGCCCGGCCGCCTCCGTCGGCGCAGATTCGCGCACGCACGCCAGCCCCCGCTCGATCTCCAACCCGCCATCCTCGACCGACCGCTGCCGGCCCCAGTCGTAAAGCCGATACGTCGTGTCCGACGGTGTCTCGACCTCCGCCACGACGACCCCCGCGCCGATCGCGTGCACCATCCCCGGCGTCACGAGGTACGACTGCCCCGCGCGCACCGGCACGCGCATCAGCACGGCCTCCACGCACCCCGTTCGAACCGCCGCCGCAAGCGCCTCGCATGAAAGCCCCGGCCGAAGTCCCAGATAGACAAACGCCCCGGGCCGCGCCTCGATCACGTACCACGCCTCGATCTTCGCCCGCGCGCCGGGATACCGCGCCGCCGCGTCACGATCCGGGTGCACCTGCACGCTCAGCGGCTCGACCGCATCGAGAAACTTCACCAGCAGCGGAAATCGCCCCTCGTCCAGTCCCGCACGACCGAGCAGATCAGCGCCCCATTCCGCGACGCGCGAAGCCAGCGTCGCGCCCGTCTGATCGACCGTTTGCAGCCCGGGCAGGTCGGCGCACTCGATCGACTCGCCGATCGCCGCCCCCGCCGGAAGACGCTTGCCGAACAACCGCTCCAGGTTGCGACCGCCCCAGACCTTGGGTCGATAAATCGGCTGGAACACGAGCGGAAACACTTCGCCGGTCATGCGTCCGGGATTCTATCGCCGCCCGCGATTTGCCGGCAGTTCGCCGCCTCGATCCGCCGGAATTCGCGTCGCGCGCGTCGGGCGTCCGATGTACGAACAGGACGACGCCTCAACCGACGCGCGCCCCGTTCGCCGAGAGTTCGACGTGAGCAACCGCAGCACGGCCGGAATTTCGACTCGCGCCCGCCTCGCCGTGGCAACCACCGCACTCGCGATGGTCGCCGCATCCGGGCGCGCCGATCCCGGCACGGTCGGCACCGTCATCTACGGCATTCCCAGCGACAACACACCGCGCTCGCGAACGTGGAGCGGCACCGCGTGGAACTCCGAATCGCTCTCGCTCGACGTCGGCGGCGCTCCGCGCTGGATCGTCGCGAAGAACTGCCCGACCCGAAACGAACTCATCGTGGCGTGCATCGACAACCAGGAAGACTGCAACGCGTTCGTGTACAACGGCACGGCCTGGTCCAACCTGATCGAGGCCAGCACGACGCTCTTCACCGCGTCCGAGCGGCCGATGTACATCGAGTACGAGCAGCAATCGGGCGACGCACTTCTCGTTTACCGCGTCGGCAGCGACTCGACCGCGTACTACCGCACGTGGAACGGCGCGAGCTGGTCCGCGCAGAACTCGACCGTTCCCCCCGGCAACGGAGACGCCAAGTTCTGCAAGCTCGTCCCGAAACCCGCCTCGAACGAGATCATGCTCCTCGTGCTCGACAACAACCGGGATCTCTCCGCGCTCGTCTGGAACGGCAGCAGCTTCGACAACGCCGTCCTCCTCGACAGCGACGCCGCATTCACCGGCTGCGAGTGCATGGACGCGGCCTACGAGGGCCAGTCCGGCCGCTGCATCGTCGCCTGGGCAAGAAACGGTACGACCGTACCAAAGTACCGAATCTGGAACGGAACCGCATGGCTCGCCGAGGGCTCGCTCCCCGACGTCGGCGGAAACACCCGATGGATGCGGCTCGCCGCCGATCCGGCGAGCGACAAGCTCATCGCCATGACGCTCGACGGAGTCGCCGACATCAACCTCATCGTCTGGAGCGGCAGCGCCTGGGGCTCGACGCTCGAAGTCCAGACCAGCAACCCCGACACCAACCGCCGCGGTTTCGACGTCGCCTTCGAGCCGAACGGCACGCGCGCCCTCGCCCTCTACGGCCGGTCGGCGCAGTCCAACGTCTACTACCGCACCTATGATGGCGCGAACTGGAGCGCTGAACAGACCGGCCCGGACATCTCCCAGCCGCCGAGCGTCATCCAGCTCTCGCCCGCCACCGGCGGCTCGGAAATCCTCGTCGGCATCGAACGAAAGAACGACGGCGCGTTCGGTACGCTCCGCTGGACCGGCTCATCCTTGCAGAGCTACCAAGTCCTCGCATCCGATCTCGCCGGACCGAACGGCAACGAGTGCTTCATGCTCACCCGCAGTCCGGCCAGCGCGCCGCCGCGCATCGTCAGTTGGCGCGAGGTCCCCAACCCAGACCCCGAAACGCCCTAGCTCACCCCGAATACCCCCCGCGCATCGCCCGGTAGCTGATCCGCAGAAGGTCCCACAGCATCCGCGGCGCATCGCGGCCGATCCGCAGCGTCGAGTCCCGCGGATTGTCCCAGTCGATCGGCACCTCGGCGATCCGCAGCCCCCGCGCCCGCGCGATCACCAGCAGCTCCACGTCGAAGCAGAACCGCTCGATCGTCTGCCGCGCCGCCAGCTCCCGCGCCGCCTCCCGCCGGAACAACTTGAACCCGCACTGCGAGTCCTCGATGTCCGGCAGCGCAAGCCACCGCACAAACGCCGGAAACGTCCGACCCAGCCGCTGCCGGAACCGCGGCTGCGCACGCACGATCCGCGACTCCGGCAAACGCCGCGACGCGATCAGCACGTCCGCCGAGTCCGCCCGCGCCGCGAATCGCTCCAGGTGCTCGATCCGCGTCGAATGATCCGCGTCCGTGAACAGCACCCAGTCGCAGCCCGACGCCGCCATCCCCGCGCGGACCGCCGCGCCCTTCCCGCGATTCACCCCGAACGAGATCGACTGCACTCGCATCCCCAGCGCATCGATCACCCCCACCGTCCCGTCCCTGCTGCCGTCATTGACGACGATGATCTCGTTCGGAACCCCTTCCGCAGCGAGGTACGCCTCAATCTCGCCGATCGTCCGCGCCAGGACCCCCGCCGCGTTGTACGCCGGCACGACCACCGACAGCGAGCCGAACGCGTCGCGAACCTTCGACATCCGCCCGCATCCTACGCGACGACGCGCGACACGCCAGCCGATCGCCGCCCCTGCGAATCACCCCGGCCCACCGCCCGCGCCATTTGCCTTCGACCGGCCCGATCGCCATGATGACGACATGAAGCGCGCCCTGCTCATCTGCCCGGGACGCGGCAGCTACAACCCCGCCGAGCTGGGATACCTCCGCCGCGGCGCACGCGCCGCCGCCGACGACCTCGTCGCCGTCGCGGACGAACTCCGCCGCGCCGAAGGCCTCCCCGCAATCCGCGAACTCGATGCCGCCGCCCGCTTCGACCCCGCCCTGCACCTCGCCACGCCACACGCCTCCCCGCTCATCTTCACCTGCTCCGCGGTCGACGCAGAACTCATCGGCGACGACTACGAAATCGTCGCCATCGCCGGCAACAGCATGGGCTGGTACACCGCGCTCTACGTCTCCGGCAGCCTCGACTTCCACTCCGCCTTCCGACTCATCCAGACCATGAGCCGACTCCAGGATCAGTACAGCGCCGGCGGTCAATGCATCTATCCCCTCACCGATGAGCAGTGGAAGCCCGACCCCGCCCTGCACGACGCCGTCGAACGCGCCCTGAAAGAGACCAACTCCCGCGGACAGACGATCGCCTTCTGGTCCATCCGACTCGGCGGCTTCGCCGTCCTCGCCGGCACCGACGAAGGTCTCGCGCACCTCAAGCGCGCCCTGCCCCACGTGCAGCGCGGCGCGCGGACCTATCCCCTCGACCTCCCCGGCCACGCCGCCTATCACACGCCCCTGCTCGCCGTCACCTCGCACCGCGCCGTCGAGCAGTTCGCCGACCTCGTGCTGCAACCCCCCGCCATCCCCCTCATCGACGGCCGCGGCCACATCTTCAAACCCTACCTCGCCGATCCGGCCGAGCTGTACGGCTACACCTTCGTCCTCCAGGTCACGCACACCTACGACTTCACGCACTCGGTCCGCGTCGGTCTCCGCGAGTTCGGGCCGGACTGCATCATCCTGCTCGGACCCGGCGATCAGCTCGGGGGAGCGATCGGGCAGATCCTCGTCGCCGACCAGTGGTCCGGCATGAACGACCGCCCCGCCTTCTCCGCGCGGCAGAAGTCCGACCCCTTCCTCCTCGCCATGGGCCGCGACGAGCAATTCGCAATCGTCACGGGGACTCAAGCATAGCTTCGCATTCGCTCGTGCTTCGGGTTCATGTATGCCTCGGTGCCCACCCGACATCTTGGGTTCCGCACCAATCACATTCCCGGCGCGGAGCAGTATTCATATCGGATATGAAATAGTCTGACTCCCCGCGTCGCTTTCTGAAGTCGGGGGGCCTCCTCCGGTTGTTGAATGCACTCCGTTCAAAGCAGGACGGCCGGGCTCTGCGGCGCTATCGGCGTCGCTGGATCGTCGAGCGGACGATCGCGTGGCTGACGCACTTCCGTCGCGTGCTCGTCCCACACGACCGCAACCTCAAGGTGGACAAAGCGTCCGTTCACGTCGCCTGCTTGCTCATCGCACGCAGACACCTTTGAAACTGGTTCTAGAGCGTCTAACAGTCTTGGGTGATCTGGATGGTGGGGATCATGTCCAGGCGTCGTTAGAGACAAACCCCGCCAAGGCCAGCGGCGTCGTGTCGTGCGTGATGCGGCCATCGGGAGCGGGTTCGGCCGCCTTCGTCATGGCCGGCGTTAACTCCTTGGCGGGCCTGGCCCACTCCGACCCGGCCCGTTCGAATGGGCGAAGTATCGCATTCCACGGCGCGCCGGTTGGCGGCCCACGTCATGGACATGGCGGCGCAGGCTTGGCAGGGCTGCAAAGGTACCGCCCATCGGAGTCGCACCGACCCGCGCTACCTGTACGTCGCCAGCGCGGCGAGGTTGTTCTTCGATACGCACTTGTCGGATTTGCCGAAGCCGAATGATCTGATGGGCCTGTTACAACTGGCGCGGGCCGAGGCGATGAAGTCGATGCGCGACGGACAAGGGACTGCGCAGCCCCGTACCGAGGATACGGGCGGGGGCGTCACGATTCAAACAGAGACAGTGAACGTCACCGGCCACGAAATCGGATTCGGGGCCTTCTCGAACCGCTGGGGGATGCCAACCCCGCAGGGGTATCACACCGTGGCGAAAGGCCGGGGCCTGAAACTCGCGGCAAATCGGTGACGCTAACTCGTTTCCGCAACCGCGCTTGGCTAAAGTGCATACTCGGACAAGCCAGCGCCGTACAGCCAGTGGCCAGTTTAGGCTTGACACTCGCGAAACGGCGTGGCAGAATCCTGTCACTCCGAGGGTAGCTTATGAGTACCCCGCGAGGTCTTCTCAGCAATACACACGTTCCCCTGGGGGGGGCGTCCGCGTCGCACGGCTCGGAAACGAGTACTGATTCCGTATGAGCGCGCTCCTCCAACGCACAGGCGTCACATACCCTGCGCGTGGCATGCAGGATCCCCGTCAGAATCGGAAATGGATGAAGCTTGGAGGATTGACGCTCTCGAAAGGAGGAATACGCAATGTCGCGTTCATACAGTGCTCTTCCTTTTGTGTCGGCCTGCTGCCTTTAGGCGGCCCAATCTGTCTTGGCATCCTCAACGGGCACGAAGCGGCTGACGAGATAAGGACGCGTCTGGACGGACGCTATGGCCGGGCGTTCGTCTTGGATGACGGACGAATCGTCATCCACACGGGAACGCTTCAGCCGGATCAAGACCCGACCCGGCCGGCTGTCTTCGTCGCCGACGACACCTTCGGTTTCGCCCCCTCAAACGCCGGTGCGTCACTGTCGGTCGTGATCGACGGAAAAGACAAATACCTTGACGTGGATGGCGCGAAGCTTTCCAGCGTGAGCGGTTCGAGCAAGGACGTTTCTGTTATCAAGCTTTCCGGCAATCCGGAGGACAGCGACACGGCATCGGTAGTGGAGATCGCAGGCCGCCTGACGGTGACGGTGTTGCAGAACTCAGCCGTTCGAATCCGCGTGCACAACTCGGATAGTGGGACGAGCCTCACCTTCGGCCTGTCGCCAAACGGGTTGCAGTTTGAAGCCATCGGAACGGGAAATGAGTCTGAGACCGGCTTTTGCTGCGAGGCCGTCTGCCCCGGTGGGACCGTCCGAACGGGGACAAACTGCATACTCTGCACCTGCTGGTGCGGTTTGCTCGGCGAACCGTGGGCGGTTTGCTGGATATTCCGAATCATCGGTGTCCTCGAGGCCGTGTGACGATTGAAGGCACGGAGCAAAATGGGTAGCAAGGCGCGGGACCGGGGTCTGTACCGTTGGGCGCTCCGGTCCCTCCTTTAGGAGTGCCTGACCGCGGGCGCTCTGCTACGTCAGGCGGACCGGGAGAAAAGACGATGTGTCAACCGAGGTGGCCTTCAGCCGCAGCATCGAAGCGCAGGCGCCGGAGAGTAGTTTGTCGCATTACAGCGTCCCTGCGCCTGCTTTGTCTGGTCACAGGGTGTGGCGCGGCGCTTGCTGAACAGGCGCCGGATGCGGCGCGGCTCGTGGCAGATGTTGCTCGGACTCTGGAGCCGCTAAGCTCGTTGTCATTCTCTGCCGAGTATCATATCGACGGCACGGGTGGGGTAGTCCTCCCGATGGGAGACAAGCCACAGGAAGGTCGGATAATCATGGCCGGAAATGGTCGTTTCCGGGTGGAACTGCTGGACCCCGAAGGGGCATTGGAAGGTCTGCTGCTCTCCGACGGACAACAAGTGACGGAGTGGTCACGCGCGGACAACGCCTGGACGCGGTACGGAGCCGCCGAGTCTCCGCGCGCCAGGCCCAGGATGGGGTTGCTCGTCATGCAGCCGTTTGCCTTGGCGCACGCTGAGTCATGGGTGGGCAAGGACTCCGCGCTGTGCAGCTCCCTGCGCCAGGTGATCCAGAAGGCTCGCCACGTAAGGGTGAGCGACGAAGTTGTAGACGGCCGTCGATGCAAGGTACTTCGTTTAAGGGCGCGACACTCGGATCCACCGCTTTCTGCCAATATCGAATACGCTTTCTTCTTTGACGCAGATTCCCACCTGCTGCTGGAGAGGCGTGAAGTGCTGGAGGCAAGGGTTCTGCGGCTGCTGAGCGCCGGGACTCAGGAGCGCAAGACGATCTACCGGAACCTCCACGTCAATGTTGCACTGTCTGCGGATACCTTCACCTTCAATCCGCCCGAGGGCAGTTCGTTTATCGCGCCTGACGATCCACGCTTCCGCGCCAATACTCCGGTTGGACAGCCGGCACCAGACCTTGAGCTGCCCGACATCGACGGCCGGGTCGTGCGTCTCGCCAAGTACACCGGCGAGCGGGCCATACTGCTGTCGTTCTGGAGCACGGCCTGCGCCCCCTGCCTGCGCGAGATGCCGGTGCTGTGCCGGCTCCATGAAGAATTCGGCGACAAGGGCCTGGCCGTCGTGGGCGTCAGCCTCGGCGACAGGCGGGATAAGCTGACGAAGTTTCTGAAGCATCGTCCGCTGCCCTTCCTCGTGCTGCACGACGCAAACAGCAAAGCGGAGAAGGCCTTCTTCGTGCGAGGTATCCCCCACACCGTGCTGATCGACAAGAAAGGAATCGTGGTCCGCGTCTGGCACGGCTGGAGCGGTGAAGAACAGGAGAAGGAAATCCGTGACGAGTTGGCGAAGCTCGGCATCGCCCGCTTGAATGAACCAGGCTCTCCAGGCAGGGAAGCGCCTGCTCGGCGTCGATCTCCCGGCGCCAATCCGTAGCGCGGGCACTGCCGACCAAATCGCGAACACGATCGCGGCTACGTGAAATTCGTGGGCAACGCCCGCACGGCTCCCCCAATTCGGCCTCAACGCCATCGCAGCGGGACCGGCAGAGCACTCGCCGGCGATCCGCGTTGGATCCCGGTCGCTCGCGGAGTCGGCGGACGTTGGACCATGGAACTGCGGTTCTTGCTTGGCGCCGGCGGCGGTCCCGCGGCCATCCGGGACAGCCATCTATCAATCTCCGGCCCGTCTTCTCTTGCCGCACGCTTGAACGGCCTGGTCCTACCCGTTCGGCCTCTTCCGCCGCCGCTGCGCCTTCGGCCGTCCCACCGGCCCGGCCCGCTGCGTGTCCACATGCCTCGGTGCTCGGACCTCGACGATGGGCGAGAATCTGCGGTGGCGACGGCGAACGCCCGGACGCTTCGCCCGGAATGAACCACCCACTCCGCAATCGCGTCGCCCGCCGGCACATCGTCCGAGTCATCGTGCCCGTCAAATCTCGCTTCCCGACCCCCGTCGGATCCGCTCGATCAACGCCGACGTGCTGAAACCCTCCACCAGCTTCGCCAGGACCACCCGACCCCCGTACGACTCCACCAGCTCCCGACCCACCACGCCCTTGTCCGACCAGTCCTCCCCCTTCACCAGCACGTCCGGCCGGATCGCCTCGATCAGACGCGCCGGCGTCGGCTCGTCGAAGATCACCACGAAGTCCACGTCCGCCAGCGCCGACAGCATCCGCGCCCGATCGTTCTGACCCAGGATCGGCCGGTCAGACCCCTTCGACTGCCCCCGAACCGACGCATCCGAATTCAGCCCGACCACCAGCACGTCTCCCTCGCGCCGCGCCGCGCTCAGATACTCCACGTGCCCGGGGTGCAGCAGGTCGAAGCAGCCGTTCGTAAACACGATCCGCTGTCCGCGCTGACGCCGCCGCGCCAGCTCCGGCAGCAGCCGCGGCAGGTCCCGCCGCTTGCCCATCTGCTCGTGGCTCAGTTGCATCAGCTCCGCGATCACCTCGTCCCGCGAGATCGGCACGCAGCCGAACCGCTCCACCGCCAGACCCCCCGCCACGTTCGCCAGCGCGCACGCCTCGATCAGCGTCGCGCCCCGCGCCAACCCCACCGTCAGCGCCGCCAGCACCTCGTCCCCCGCGCCCGTGACGTCATACACCTCGCGCGCCCGCGTCGGGATGTGCGACACCTGCGAATCCGGCCCGATCAGCGCCATCCCCTCCGCGTCCAGTGTCACGCACACCTGCTGCGTCCCGCACGCCTCCAAGATCGTCCGCGCCGCCGACCGCACGGCCTCGAACGTCGCCAGCCGCAGCCCCGTCACGTGTTCCGTCTCGCTGCGGTTTGGCGTCACGACCGTCGCCCCCGCGTACCGGCCGTAGTCCTTCGTCCGCGCTGGATCGACCAGCACCGGCAACCGCGCGCTCCGCGCCAACTCGAGCACCTGCTTCATCAACGCATCGGTCACCAGCCCCTTGCCGTAGTCCTCGACGCAGATCGCGCGGCAGTCCGTCAGCCCCCCGCGCAGTGCCGCGATGATCCGCGCCGCGACCCCCGCGTCGATCGCCTCCCTCTGCTCCGCATCCACGCGGATGAGCTGCTGGCGATGCCGGTGCTGCGCCAATCCGACGAGCCGCGTCTTCTTCGTCGTCGGACGGCCCGCGACCGTCAGCAGTCCCGCGACCTCCGCTCCGCGCGCCGTCAGTTGCTCGCGGATCGTCCGCCCCGCGTCGTCATCCCCGACGATCCCGAAGCAGCACGCCCGATCGCCCAGCGCCGCGACGTCCGCCGCGACCGATCCCGCCCCGCCGAGCGCGATCTCCTCTTGCACCACCCGCAGCACCGGCACGGGCGCCTCCGGGCTGATCCGCTCCGCGTCGCCGTAAAGGTACGCGTCGAGCATGAAATCGCCGACGACCGCGATCCGGCCCCCGCCCGGACCTTCCATCAATTGCAGCAGCCGTTCCCAGTTGGACATGTCGCCGACCCGCCCTTTCGAACCCCGATCGTAGGGACCGCGCGCGATTGCATCAAGACGCCTTTCAGCGGACGGATGGAACCTGTGAAATCCTGTTTGCAGTCATCGTGCTCGCACGGAACCTACGTCCGCATCGAAACTTCCATCCGCGCTCCTCCGTCCTCGCAACCCGCCGTCGCCCACCCGCCGTCACATCACGCCGAACCGCCGCATGTGAATTCTCCACGCCGCTCCTAAGTCCTTGCTTCAGCCGAAGATTCGTCCGATAAACGCTTCAAGTTATCAGCACTGGCGCGTCGATCCATACTTGACTGCTGACATTACCGGGCCACCTGCCGTGCGGCCGGTGGATCGGCGGCCTATTCCGTGCGCCTCGGCGCCTCTCGCAAGGACGCTTCCATGAGGATTATCGCGATCGCCAACCAGAAGGGCGGCTGCGGAAAGACCACCGTAGCGATCAACCTCGCCGCCTGTCTCGCCCGCGAAGGACAGCGAACCCTGCTCGTCGACCTCGACCCGCAAGGCCACTGCGGTCTCGGACTCGCCGTGCCCGAAGAGCAGGTCGAGTTTTCCATCGCCGACGTGCTGCTCGAACCTTCCGGAAAAAACGGCGTCGACCTCACCCGCATCACCTGGCAGATCTCCAACAACTTCGACCTCGCCCCCGCCAAGACCGACCTCGCGCACCTCGAGACGAAGCTCGCCGGCGTCGAGGGCCGCGACCTGCGACTCCGCGAGATCCTCGAACGCGTCGCCGACCGTTACGACTTCGTCCTCATCGACAGCCCTCCGACCGTCGGCTTCCTCACCCAGAGCACCCTCCACGCCGCCGACGAGGTCATCGTCCCGGTCGACACCGGCTACTTCGCCCTGCATGGACTCTCGAAGCAGCTCGAATCGATCCGCGACGTCGCCGCGAAGCTCAGCCGCCCGCTCACCCTGCGGATCGTCGGCAATCTCTACGATGTCCGCACCAAGCTCGCGCGCGAAATCCTCGCCGAGCTTCGCAAGCGCCACGACTCGAACATGCTCTCCACCTTCATCAACTTCAACACCAAGCTCAAGGAAAGCACCAGCTTTGGACAGCCCATCACCGAGTACGACCCGACCAGCATCGGCTGCCGCGATTTCGTCCGACTCGCCCGCGAGCTGATCTCCCTCGGGGCGGAACCGTCCGTCGCGCCCTCGCTCCTCCAGCAGGCCGACGCCATCGCCGCCGAGGCCGAACGCCTGCTCGCCACGTCCGAAACGCTCCTTGGCCCGCACCGCACGCGCATCCCGGGCGACGAGTCGGCCGAACCCGTCGCTGCAGCCTCCGGCGCCCTCGCTGAAGCGGAATCGACCCGCCGCGATGCGCCCTCGCGCGCCGATCGCGCCGCGCCCGTTCGGCGCACCGACGACGACATCGACCGATCGCCCGCGCCGCGCGAACCACGCCCCTTCGACCACGCCGCCACGCAGCGGAAGATCGACCGCATCTACGGCGTGCAGTGCGCCGACGACGGCGTCGTGTTTGCCACGCGCTTCCCCGGCGCGCAGAACGTCCGCCTCGCAGGCGACTTCAACGGCTGGAACCCCGACATCACGCCGCTCCGAAGCATCGCCGACGATGGCACGTTCCAGGTCCGGCTCCCCCTCGCGCCCGGCCGATATCGCTACCGCTACGTGATTGACGGCCGATGGCTCAATGACCCGTTCAACGCCGAGGTCGAGCCGAACCCCTTCGGAGATCTCAACAGCGTCGTCGTCGTCCAGTGACCGCGCCGCGCCGATCATCCCCTCGACGCGGCTGAAGAATGCGCATCGCCATCACCGGTTCATCCGGCTACATCGGCCAGCGTCTCGTCGAGCAGCTTCGCGACCGCCGCGAGGTCGAGACCATCCTCGGACTCGACATCCGCACGCCCGCCCGGCCGCCCGAGCCGCCCTTCGAATTCCAGTACTGCGATGTCCGTCACCCCTTCGCCGACATCTTCACGCACCGCGGAATCACCGCCGCCATTCACCTCGCCTACACCTTCGCGCCCATCCACGACCGCGCCCTCGCCACCGCCGTCAACGTCGACGGCACGCGCCACTTCCTCGACGCCTGCCTCGCCGCGCGCGTCGATCGAGCCCTCGTCCTCGGAAGCACCACCGCCTACGGCGCGCAGCCTGACAACCCCGTCCCTCTCACCGAGTCGGACCCCCTCCGCGCCCAACCCGCCTTCCAGTACGCCTACGAAAAACGCCGCTGCGACGAACTCTGCGCCGACTTCCGCCGACGCAATCCCGCCATCGCCCTCGTCCACGGCCGCGCCCCCATCGTGCTCGGCCCGCACGTCGACAACTACGTCTCCCGCGTCCTCTTCAAGCCAAAAGTCGTCGGCTTCCGCGACGCCGATCCGCCGATGCAGTTCCTCCACGAAGACGACATCGCCGCCGCCGTCCTCGCCGCCGTCGATGCACGCATCGAAGGGCCGTACAACATCGCGCCGCCCGGCACGATCCGCTACCTCGAGCTCGTCCACGACTTCAAGCGCAAGCCGCTCCTGCTCCCCGCGACCATCCTCGGCGCGGTCGCCGCCATCACCTACCACGCGCGGCTCCGCTGGATCAACGAAATGCCCCCCGGCGCGCTCAACTACATCCGCTATCCCTGGCTGGCCGACGGCGAACGATTCTGCCGCGACGCCGGCTTCCGCTTCACGCATACCACGCGCGACGCCGTCAACGCCTGGCGCGACTCGGTCCGCCATCGCCTCCCGAGACTGGCGAAAGCAGCCGACCCGCCAGGTACGTGACCGCCGTCCCGATCGGATAGAACCACGGATACGCCAGCCGCAGCATCGGCGGCGCGGCCCCGGAGGCCGACGTCAACCAGTGCAGCGCGATCACGACGCCCACCGACGCCGGCACGCCCACCACCAGCCCCGCGTCCGAGCGCCGTCCGCGCCCCAGCGCCAGCAGCAGCATCCCCAGCAGCGCCCCGTACGTAAACGACGGCACCGCCAGCGCCATGTCGATCACGTTCGCGTGACCGCGAACGCCCGTCAGCCCCGTCGCCGCCGCCGACAATACCACGCCCCAGAACACCACCAGCGCGCGCGACCAGCGCAGCGACGCCGCGTCGCTCAGCGGCCCACGGCCCGTCCGCTCGCGCCACCCGCCGACGATCGTCGACACCGATGTCTGCGCCAACGCCGCCAGCGTCGAATCGAGCGTCGAGATCGCCGCCGCGAAGATGCCCGCGATCACCAGCCCCGTGATCCCCGCCGGCAGCACCCGCACCAGAAACAGCGGGAACACGCGGTCGCGCCGCTCCGTGACGAACGCGTGCTCGTCGGCGCTCATCGGAAAATGAACGAAGTACGCGTACAGCCCGATCCCGACGAACAGCATCAGCACCGGCACCGCGATCCCCACCGCGCTCCAGATCACCGCCCGCCGCGCCTCGCGCGAACCACGGCAGCAGAAGATCCGCTGCGCCATCACCTGGTCCGTCCCCAGCGCCGCCAGGTTCAGAAACACCATCCCGAACAGCCCTGTCCACAACGTGTACTCCAGCCCCGGATCGAACGACACGTCGAACACGCGGAGCTTCTGCTCCTCCTCCGCCAGCCGAAGCACCTCCGGCATCCCGCCCGGCACGGACGTCACCACCCACACCAGCGCCATCACCGCCCCGCCCACCAGCACGATGAACTGGATCACGTCCGTCCAGATCACCGTCGTGATCCCGCCCAGCAGCGTCCACGCCACCGAGAACGCCCCGATCAGCCAGATCGAACGCCACAGCTCGATCCCCGACGCCACTTGCAGCACCAGCGCCGTCAGGAACAACCGCACCCCCTGCGACAGAACCGCCCCCAGCATGAACAACCCCGTCGCCGCCGTGTTCACTCCCGGCCCCAGACGTCGGCCCATGTACTCGTACGGACTGTAAACCTCACGCTCGTAGTATGCCGGCACGAACCAGTAGCCGATGATGATCCGCGCCGCGATCGACCCGAGTGCCAGTTGCAGATACGTGAAATCCCCGCCCGGCGCGTACGCCCGCGCCGGAACGCTCACGAACGTCACCGCCGATATCTCCGTCGCCAGGATCGACCCGCTCACCGCCCACCACGGCAAGCGCCGACCGCCGAGGAAGAAGTCGCGGATCGTTGAGGGCCGGCCGGCCAGCCGCGCGCCGAGCCAGGTCGTCCCCGCGAGATAGACCGCGATCACCGTCCAGTCGAGCGCCGTGAAGTGTGCGTGCGGCAGGGCCTGAGCGATGACTCCGTTCATCGACCGCGATTATGCCGCACCGGCCCCGGGCCGACCAGCGAAATCGCCCGCGGCCTTGCCAACCCGCCCGCGCCGCCGGATATTGTTGCGGCCAACTGCGGGCGTAGCTCAATGGTAGAGCACTAGCCTTCCAAGCTAGACGTTGACGGTTCGAGTCCGTTCGCCCGCTTTGAGACATGATGCGACATGGACGCGCAATCCGCGTCCGTTATCGCACTTGGAACAGCCCCGCCCGAACGCCGATTGTGCCAGCTTGCGACCCGTTCGTACATGC
>JAKLKO010000010.1 GCA_023150615.1 Phycisphaerae bacterium | reverse complement strand
CGCCGACGGGTTGATCTTCTCCAGCCACGCCACCGTCGCCAGCAATGGGCGGCGGGCCTCCGCGTAGCCCGCGGTCGAATACGCCGCCCGCAACCGCTGCTCGGCCGATCCCTGATGCTCCTCGGCCAACAGGGCCATCACGTTGCGACGCTTGTGCAACTGGCAGCGCTGCACCGGGCAACGCTCCCCGAACGTCTGCTGCACCGCCTTGCGAAGGGCCTTGCTGCCGTCGATCACGATCAGCATCGGCCGCTTCGCATCCAGCCCGCGCTGCACCAGGTCATCCAGAAGCTGCTGCACCACCACGGCATTCTCCGTCGCGCCCTGCACCAGCCCCAGCACATGCTTGCGGCCCGTCGCATCCACGCCCAGGGCTACCACCAGGCACTCGCCCGCGAAGTGCTGGCCGTCGATCATCAGCACCGCCAGCCGATCCAGCGTGTCGATCCGACGCTCGCACAGGGTCTCCAGCTCGCCGCTGGTGGCCTCGATGAACTCCCGGCTCACCGCGCTCTTGCTGATGCCGTAGCCCTCGGTGAACGCCTCGATGGCCGGGGCGTACTTCCGCGTGCTGATCCCGCGAATCAGCGGCCGGTAGATGCTCTGCTGCCGACGCGGCGGCGCCTGAAAGCGGCCGTAGCTTTTCAGGGCCACCTCGCCGCCGTCTTCATCCCGCAGACGCGGACGCTTCACGCGGACCTTTCGGCCCGCCAGCACGACATAGCCGCCCTGCCGGCCCCATCGCGTGATCGGCCGGTCGGGCTCGTGCCGGCCCTTGGGGCCCGCCAGCGACTCCACCTCGGCCTGCATCACCGCCTGCATGATCCGCAGGCCGGCCTCACCGACCAGGCGTTCGATCTCGTCGCTCACGCCGCGGATCACGTCGGCCGCGGCCACCGGCAACTCGATCGCCACCCGGCCTGTCAGGGCCTCGCTCTTGTCCATGATCCGCGTCCGCCGACCCCTGGACGCCCGGCCTCGTCTGCGATACGTTCGAGCCATTGCGGTTCTCCTGCAAGAACAACACCAGCGGGAGCTTACCGACGTCGGAAGCTCCCGCGGAGAACCGCTCTTTTTCAACTACGCTCGGGACAATCCCGTCCCGGCAGTTGTCGAAGCACACCGACCATTCGCCGTCTGCATCCTCAACCCACTTCTTCGCGGCTTCTTCCAGGGCTTCTATGATCTCTTCATCTGTTGCCTCCTCGGCTGTTTTGCCTTTGCCGGAACCATACTTAATCGGTTCACCACTCGGTTCTGCTTTCCATGTGTGGTCGGTTCGCTGTCCTTCCTTTGGATCGGGATTGTGGACCTTGCCTGGAACACCCGTGAAATAGGTTTCGATTAGGTTTCCTGTACCATCAGGCCACCATCCCATTGATCCACCGGGATATTCGACCCATGTATGGCCCAAATCGCCGTCATGTGGGTCCTGTCGACCGATTATAATGTCAGGGATTAATCCAAAGGGATCGCGCCATCGTAGCGGGCTTGATCGGACGTATTGATACAAATTGAGAGTATCAATGTATCCGAGCGGGTCCTGCTGATGCCATCGTCCCCAGATGGGGTTGTACGTGCGGTACTTGAAGTGATACAGCCCGACGGTCGCGTCGTAGCGCTGCCCCGTCCACATGAACGGGTTGCCGAAGGCCGACCAGGTCGGGAAGTTGCCGTCCGCGCCGTTCAACTCGTACGTGCCGGTCAGCGGATCGCGGCGCTCGACCAGCGTCTTGCCGTAGGGGTCATACGAATAGCGCTCGACGAGCGTGCCGGCCGAATTCGTCAGCCCGATCACGCTGCCCAGCACGTCGTGCAGGTAGTGCAGCACCTCGGGCTGATTGGCCGGCAGCAGGCCGGCGGCGGTGTGATCGATCATCGCGATCGGCTCGGGGAACCTCCCGCCCCAGACGAACTCGCGGGCCAGGGACCAGCCCGATCCACAGGCGGGGACGCCCGTGCCACATTCGTATTCCTCGACGGTCTGCAAACCGTCATAGACGTGCCGCGTGTGCCGCGGCGGGTCGAGCGGGCCGTTTTGCGCATCCCAATATTCGACCGTCTCGACCCGTCGGCCGACGGCGTCGTACCCCCTCGCGCCCGCTGCTGAAGTTCTCCAGCAAGCCGAATGAGCTTCATCAGGTCCGCGGCGCTGACAAGTATGAATCATTTGGTGTCTATCCACCACTCTTTCGATTTCGAGTCGTAGAAGCGGGATGGGTATGTGTCTGAGCCTTTGAACCCGAGGTCGAAATACGAGCCGTCGTCAGACACGGAATAGACCCATTTTCCGTTCCCTGCGGTCGGCTCCTCTATCCGCTTCGCATATTTCGGACACAGATCAGCCAAGCGTTTCGGATACTTGCCTTCGACTACGCGATGCTGCTCCAGCGCCTGTATGATCTGACCCGCGCGGCGGTAAGACTCCCGTACACGATGGTTATCGATCTGCCAGTACGCCCAAAAGACTCCACCGCAAACGCCGACGACGGCGAATAAGAGAAGCAGTCCCTTCCAGCATCGCATAAGACTCAACATCGGGTAGCCTCCTGGACCCTGCTAGTGCTTGCAAAGGCGCAGGTGGTACTACTGGGGCCGGCGCCACACGACACGTTCCGTTTTTCCGTCCGTCAACCTGACCTCGCGGTCATTAGGTCCAATCTTCAAGGCAACCCCTGGGATATCTATGTTCTGGTCCGCATCGCTATGCAGGGTCTGCTGGAAAAAGGTTACACGAATAACATCGCTTTTTCTGGTGACGTCCGCCCGAGCGGTATACATGTATGAGGCGAGCCGAAAGTCGTCGATCTTAATCAACAGCGTCGAATCATCCACCGAAACAGCTTTGACGCTAATACTGTCAGGCGAGATAGGCGACATACAGCCTTCAATCAGAGTAAGTAAAAGGCCCACCATAGCGAAGGTTTTTCGCTTGCTGGTCATGCCTCCTCCATTTGCTGTCGGCACCGGCGAAGTCTGCAAAAACGTGTTTCTCATAGCGCGATCCTTTGGCGTTAAGGCTATGCGCCTTGCAGCGAGTTTTTCGAACTCGAATTCCCGGATTTTTCAGAGCAGCCCTTGTTGTCGGAAGGTGGCTGTTGCTTGTCATCCTTTTCCTTTTCCTTGTCCTTGTCGTCGTTCTTCTTTTTTTCCTCGTCCGCCTTCTTCTTCTGACCCTCCTTCTCTCTGCGTTCCTGTTCCTTCTTAATCCAACGAGCGAGCGCTGCCGGGGTGCGGAAGTAGAGGATGCGCCCATCGTACGCCTGCACGCGGATTCCTATGACGGTCTCTACGCACTTGGCGGCGAAGCGGCTGCAATTATTACCCCCCGTCCACCACTGGATATTCTTTACATAGTCCTTCAACGCTTTGGCTTGCTCATCGGTGATCTCCCACTCTACATGAGTCCCTGGTGGCCGATTAGTGTCGCCGGAAAAATTCGTGCGTACATCTGAGCCGAGCCCGTTGGACAAACCCTGTCTTTGGATTTCGGGATGGAAGTCTGGCCAGAGGCCGTATGTTGTCGTCGTTCCGGATGTAGTGTCAGTCAGCGTGATCCAGGCGTGGCCATCCTTGGGATCCTGCCCGCCCGAGTACCCTGGGTCACTATGCAATCCCAATATCCAACTCAATCCGAGTACATCGAGGATTGAGATTGGATTGCTGCGTACGTATTCATACAGGTTTACACCATCCACGTACCCCAGCGGATCCTGCTGATTCCATCTTCCCCAGATGGGGTTGTAGGTGCGATATTTGAAGTGATACAGCCCGACGGTCGCGTCGTAGCGCTGGGCCGTCCACATGAATGGATTGCCGAAAGCCGACCAGGTCGGGAAGTTGCCGTCCGCACCGTTCAATTCAAACGTGCCGGTCAGCGGGTCGCGACGCTCGACCAGCGTCTTGCCGTAGGGGTCATACGAATAGCGCTCGACGAGCGTCCCGGCCGAATTCGTCAGGCCGATCACGCTGCCCAGCACGTCGTGCAGGTAGTGCAGGACCTCGGGCTGATTGGCCGGCAAAAGGCCGGCGGCGGTGTGATCCACCATCGTGATCGGCTCGGGGAATCGCCCGCCCCAAAAGAACTCGCGGGCCAGCGACCATCCCGATCCACAGGCGGGGACGCCCGTGCCGCACTCATATTCTTCAACGGCCTGCAAGCCCTCATACACGTGCCGCGTGTGCCGCGGCGGATCGAGCGGGCCGGCCTGCGCATCCCAGTAGTCCACCGTCTCGACGCGTCGGCCGACGGCGTCGTACCCGATCTCCATCAGCACCGTGTCGTTGGCCGCAATGCGCACGCGCGTCAGCCGATTCTCCTCGTCGTACTCATACTTCAACCCGCTGGCTCCACCATCGGCAATCATGCGGCATTCGGATACTGCATGGATAACGCGAGACTTTCCTATTTGTATTTGACTTCGAGGACTTGTGTCTCCAGAGAAAACGTTTGAACATCATCGCCCTCATGCACGAAGTTTCCCACCTTGCAAAGAAAAGGCTCGCTGTGTTTACCATTTGGCGGAATCATTCCAACATTTACTTCTGACTTTCCACTGAAGTTGTTTCCCCGAACAGTGAACCGAATTCGAGCGTACGCAGTCCTGCCTCCCGGATTGCGAACTTCGCCAACAATGTAGATCCGGTCGGGAGCCGCCTGCGACATCGGGAGTCCGAGCGCAGAAAACAGGTCCCGTGCCTTCAGTAAGCGACAATGGATTTCAATCTCGGTCTTCGCTGGCATAGAGCTAGCTCCGGAAAACGGTCTGTCTGACGTCCTTCGAGGATCTCGCTGCAGACCTATCGCTGCAATGCAAGCCGTCAACATAATTACCGCCGCACACCAGGTTAGCATCAATTTCCATCGCAGCATGAGACGATACCCGCAGCTTTTTGACAATTCAGTGTGTCGCGAGAAGTTTCGCGCCATGATTGCCAGTTCTACTTGTGCTATTTCGAGTCGTTTCCTTGACATTCCTTAGAAGAACTAGCTCCGTCATGATTCGTTTGACCAGAACCGTTACCCTTCTTGCCATCGGCTGGTTCCGTCTTGTCCTTCTGGTTCTTTTCCTTGTCTCGCTTTTCCCGCTGTTCTCGCAGATACTTAAGCAGTTTTGCCGGGTCATCCCACCCGAGCGTTCTTATCTTGTCCCTATCAATGTCGATTCCGGCCTCTCTTGCCACATCGCAAGCAAATGATGTGCAGTTATGTTTCAGTGACCAGTCTGGGTTTTCGTCCTTATGGTCTTTGATTTTTTCCTTGGTCTTGTTGGCCTCCTCTTGTGAGACGTCATACTCAAATTTGTCGTCATAGTGATGTTTCTCGGATGTATCGTCGTTATAGTCACCTGGATATGTCTTACCCGTTACTGCTTCCTTTCCAGCGCCATCACCTCCTGGATAAAAGCCAGCACCAGTCCGAGTACCGTCATCGTCGATGACATCGATCCAGGTGTGGCCGTAGCCGCCTTTGCTGGAACCGGATCCGCTCGGAGCCCGACCACCGGAGTCGACAGAGATTATGATTTTGGCCAAGCCGAATGGGTCAATCCAGAAAAGCGGATTACTCGCCACACACTCGTATAGGTTCACACCATCCACATACCCCAGCGGATCCTGCTGGTGCCATCGCCCCCAAACCGGATTGTACGTGCGGTACTTGAAGTGATACAGCCCTATGGTCGCGTCGTAGCGCTGGGCGGTCCACATGAACGGGTTGCCGAAGGCCGACCAGGTTGGGAAGTTGCCATCCGCGCCGTTCAATTCATAACTGCCCGTCAGCGGATCGCGGCGCTCGACCAGCGTCTTGCCGTAGGGGTCATACGAATAGCGCTCGACGAGCGTCCCGGCCGAATTCGTCAGGCCGATCACGCTGCCCAGCACGTCGTGCAGGTAGTGCAGCACCTCGGGCTGATTGGCCGGCAGCAGGCCCGCCGCGGTATGGTCGATCATTGCGATCGGCTCGGGGAATCGCCCGCCCCAAAAGAACTCGCGGGCCAGCGACCAACCGCAGGTCGCCGCTTCGCACATGTACTCTTCCACGGCCTGCAAGCCGTCATAGACGTGCCGCGTATGCCGCGGCGGATCGAGCGGGCCTTCTTGCGCATCCCAGTATTCTACCGTCTCGACCCGCCGGCCGACGGCGTCGTGCCCCCTCGCGCCCGCTGCTGAAGTTCTCCAGCAAGCGGAAAGAGCTTCATCAGGTCCGCGGCGCTGACAAGTATGAATCATTTGGTGTCTACCCACCACTCTTTCGATTTCGAGTCATAGAAGCGGGATGGGTATGTGTCTGACCCTTTGAACCCGAGTGAAAAATACGATCCGTCGTCGGAAGCATAATAAACCCACTTTCCGTTCCCAGCGGTCGGCTCCTCTATCCGCCTCGCATATTTCGGACACAGATCAGCCAAGCGTTTCGGATACTTGCCTTCGACTACGCGATGCTGCTCCAGCGCCTGTATGATCTGACCCGCGCGGCGGTAAGACTCCCGTACACGATGGTTATCGATTTGCCAGTACGCCCAATAGACTCCACCGCAAACGCCGACAACGGCGACGAATAGGAGAATGAACCCCTTCCAGGATCGCTGGAGACTCAACATCGGGTAGCCTCCTGGACCCTGCTAGTGCTTGCAATCCGAATCGGACTTATGGCCGGATGATGAGCTGTCTGTGCTCGACGAGCTACCGGAATCCGACGCGTCTGAGCCACTTGAATCCTTATCTCCGTCGCCTTTCTTGTTCAGCCTATCCTTGATGCGGGGATCGTCATTGTCCGTGACGAGTTTCCCTTCCTTGAGGGCCTTTTCCACCTCTTTCTTGATTTCATCATCGTCCTTGGTGTTCTTCCCGATATCGCGACCGACTTGATTGTTATGCTGGTCGGTCTCGCTATCGGCAGTCCCCTCCTCGCCGGCCTCATGAAGGTCGGCGATCTTCTTTGCCTTCTTTTCGCCATGCCGGTGGGTAAGACGCGCCTGCCAAGCGGCGTGTCTTGCCGCATTCTCCACTCGCTCGCGATGCTTTGCGCTGGTTCCGTACTTGTCCGCCATTTCCCGGCCAAAAGATCGAGCGAATGTAGCGTCTTTCCCGTAGGCAGCGCTGTAGGCGTCATATGGTCCGATGACCCCCGCGCCTCCGATGGGCTCCCAAATCGTATTCCAGAACCCCTTTGTGTCGCCGAGCGGATCAATCCAGTACAGCGGGTTGGCGGAAACATACTCGTACAGATTCAACCCATCCACGTACCCCAGCGGATCCTGCTGATGCCATCGCCCCCAAACCGGATTGTACGTGCGGTACTTGAAGTGATACAGCCCGACCGTCGCGTCGTAGCGCTGGGCCGTCCACATCAACGGGTTGCCGAAGGCCGACCAGGTCGGGAAGTTGCCGTCGGCGCCGTTCAACTCGAAGCTGCCGGTCAGCGGGTCGCGGCGCTCGACCAGCGTCTTGCCGTAGGGGTCATACGTGTAGCGCTCGACCAGCGTGCCGGCCGAATTCGTCAGGCCGATCACGCTGCCCAGCACGTCGTGCAGGTAGTGCAGGATCTCGGGCTGATTGGCCGGCAAAAGGCCGGCGGCGGTGTGATCCACCATCGTGATCGGCTCGGGGAATCGCCCGCCCCAAAAGAACTCGCGGGCCAGCGACCAACCGCAGGTCGCCGCTTCGCACATGTAATCTTCCACGGTCTGCAAGCCGTCATACACGTGCCGCGTGTGCCTCGGCGGATCGAGCGAGCCGTTTTGCGCATCCCAGTAGTCCACCGTCTCGACGCGCCGGCCGACGGCGTCGTATTCGATCTCCAGAAGCGGCGCGTCGTTGGCAGCGATTCGCACGCGCGACAAGCGGTTCTCCTCGTCGTACTCGTACTTCAGCCCGCTGGGCTTGCAGTCCAACCGAACAAGATCACTCTTCCTCGGGATTCAACTCAGCCGAAAAAGTCATGCGAACTACCCCGCTGACCTCTGACTCGCGCCACACGGGCCGGAACCACACTTCAAGCTGTTGGCCATCCGCGCTCCACCGATATTCCATGTTGTAAGGGATGTTTCTTGGCAGTTCCTCGCGCGCCATGATGTCCACGGCTAGGTCTCTGATAGACGTTTCATCTACCCCGCGTCCCGCTGGCGAGTTCGTCAATATGACGGGTTTTGCAGCCGGTGGTGCGTCAGCAGAGGTGTGCGTTGCCTGCAAGGAAGGTTCCAGCGCCTCGCCGGTTCGGGCGTTGATTTTCAGCCGCGGGAAGTCGAAGGTCGGCACCTCGGATGCAATGAACTGTGCTTCGGCTACCTCAGAATTCTCATCCAGTGCTCGAAAATATACAACGTAGCGACGCTCAGGCCTCAAAAGGCCACGCTGCGCAGCGCCTTTCAGTGCGGCTACTCTCAGCTCTTCCAGAGACAAGTGATCCGGTTTCGAAAATGATTGCGTTCGCACAGATGGCTTCGTGCAACCGTGGCCAGCGAGGATGACGATCCCGCCAAAGATGAGCAAGAGCAGTCCAGATCGCATTCGTTCAGCAGTCACGAACATCGCACGGTCACCGCAGCGCTTGCCTAGCACTTGGTGTTCTTCTTGTCAGGCTCTTTTCGGCCGTCAAACACTTTCCACTCCCCCTTCTTCGGTGGCAACTTGAGGTCCTCGTCCACCCCCTTCTTGTCCTTATCGTCGTTGTCGTCATTCCCATCCTGGTCAACAAAAGTCTGCCGGAGCTTGCCGTTCTTGTCTTTCCAGACGACGACTCCCGGTTGTCTATACTTGCGATGCCATTCGCGATCCTGTTGGCTCGGACCTTTTTCGTGCTCGTCGCGTTGATGCGTGTGTCCGCTGCCTCTCGAATACCCCGGCTTCTTTTTGTCGCCGGGCTTGCCCTTGGGGTCGTTAGGCCAGTGATGATCTGGGTCAACATGGTCGCGACGGCCGGGGATGACGGCGATGGTTCGTGTGCCATTCTTGTAGACGCGAATTTCGATGGCGACTTCCCGGTTGTTCTTGACGGCCCAGTCCCAAACGTCCTTGACGACCTTCTGGACCTCGTCGCTGTTCCAAACCTCGCGAAAAGTTTCGAGCCCGAAGATGTCAACGAAGATCAGCGGACTGGATGCTACATACTCGTAGAGATTGACACCGTCCACATACCCCAGCGGATCCTGCTGGTGCCATCGCCCCCAGATGGGGTTGTAGGTGCGATATTTGAAGTGATACAGCCCGACGGTCGCGTCGTAGCGGGTCCAGAGGCGGTTTCCCACCTCGTCGTAGCAGTAGTCGGTGTCGAAGAGCGTCGTCGTGTCCTTCGCGTGCTTGATCATCGTCAGCCGGTCGTTCAGGTCGTGCTCGAAGGTCGTGGTGATGCCATTGGCCAGCCCCGCGCTGGTGCGCCGGTTTGCCAGGTCGTGGGCCCAGGCGGTGCCGACGTGCGACTCCGACGGACCCGCAGAAAACCGTGCCTCTCTCGCAATATTGCAGCATATCTCCCGCATGGCATGGCGCAATCGGTCCTTTCAATACCTAGGCATTCCCGCCTGCTGCAAAACTCCCAGAATGATATTAAGCGAGACCAGTGCCGAGGATTCGAGACGCTTGCCGGGAGAAACAAAGGTAACATACATCCCCAGAAGCGCCATCACGATGGACACAGGACGAAGCCACGCAAGTCCATCAAGGAGCTCGGTATAGTAATCACAAAAATACAGGATGAGCAGCGGACCTGATAATACTACATTGCATATAGTTAGGACGATCAACAGGCGGGCTGCCCTTGAGCGCCTCGTCGATGGGCCCCGACGTGCATAATCGAGCGTTTGAACATTGTCATTTTGTCGTGCTGTCATTGTGCCTATTCCGAGCCCAATTCGCGGCCAAGTCGACAGTGAAGCGTGGGATTTAACTACGGTTCACTTTTTTCCTGGCAATCCTCCTTTGGTTCGTGGTCAATTGGATCATCATCGCGCTTGTCATTATCGCCTTTCTTCTTGTCTCTTTCTAGGCCCTCCTTGCTTTCCTTTATTCGCTCCCGAATCATCCGACACACAGTTCTATACGCCTTGCAGTCAATTTGTCGAAGCAACTTGCGAAGCCATTCCAGCTCGCGACGCCATGACTCTGCTGTATGCGAATAGGTCCAGAAGCTCTCATCATTCAAGTGATAGAGCTCGTGAACCAAGATGGCTGTCAAAACGATAAGCTGTGGATTCCTCTCCAGATACTCTCCAAGGTCTTTTCCATCGAAGGCCGGGTATTTCTTTTTGGGGTTGTATTTATCGTTGATGGTGATCTTTGCCCCCCAGCCTCGTTTCGTTACGCCATCTTTGTAGCCGGTGTCTCCCCACTCTATTGTTCCAGATGTGTCGGTTGTTGGGCTAATTGCCTTTATTACCTTTATTCCTGCTTGAATTCCATCATCCGTCGGCGGCGGCGTAGGGCGGGTCGTTGGCTGGGTGGTCGGCTGACTGGACGGCTCCAAGCCGAGCGGATCGATTTGCACAATCGGCGAAGACTGAACATATTCGTACAAATTCATCGATCCAGCATTGTATTCCAATGGGTCAGATTGCAGCCACCGCCCCAACCCCGGCGAATAGCTGCGGTACATGAAGTGATACAGCCCGACGGTCGCGTCGTAGCGCTGGGCCGTCCACATGAACGGGTTGCCGAAGGCCGACCAGGTCGGGAAGTTGCCGTCGGCGCCGTTCAACTCGAAGCTGCCGGTCAGCGGGTCGCGGCGCTCGACCAGCGTCTTGCCGTAGGGGTCATACGAATAGCGCTCGACCAGTGTGCCGGCCGAGTTGGTCAGGCCGATCACGCTGCCCAGCACGTCGTGCAGGTAGTGCAGCACCTCGGGCTGATTGGCCGGCAGCAGGCCCGCCGCCGTGTGATCCACCATCGCGATGGGCTCGGGGAATCGCCCGCCCCAAAGGAACTCGCGGGCCAGGGACCAGCCTGATCCACAGGCGGGGACGCCTGTGCCACATTCGTATTCCTCGACGGTCTGCAAGCCGTCATAGACGTGCCGCGTATGCCGCGGCGGATCGAGCGGGCCGTTTTGCGCATCCCAATACTCGACCGTCTCGACCCGTCGGCCGACGGCGTCATATCCGATCTCCAGGAGCGGCGCGTCATTGACCGCGATGCGCACGCGCGTCAGCCGATTCTCTTCGTCGTACTCGTACTTCAATCCGCTCGGCCCGGCCCAGAAGTTCCAGGCCAAGGGGTCCAGCGTCAGGTTCCCGGCGGCGTCATGCTGGAGCGCCGGCGTCACCGGCTGGCCGTTGAGGCTGATGGCCGTGTACTGGTTGACGGCGTTGACGCTGCGCGTCTGAGTCACGCCCGTGGGCGATGAGCCGAAGAGTTCGGCGAACTCCCGCCAATTGCCGCGGCGGTCGAGGTTGGTCCACTGCTGGCTGGAAGGCAGGACGTTGTGGTCGATCGGCGTCTGGATGGTCGGGCTGCCGCCCGCCGGGTCGTAGCGCCGCACCGCGTGCCGCGCGATCCCGATCCCGTCGTACAGGTATTCGCTCGCCGCCATGCGGCCGAAACTCCCCGGCACGATCGTCCCCTCGGCCGTCAACTGGAATCGGTCCTTCACCGCCATCCAAAGCCGCCCCTCATGATCGTAGCTGAACCCGTAGCCCGTCCGCCACGGCCCCTCGTCCGCGAGGTCGCAGCGCCCCAGGCCGCGCGACCGCAGAATCGAGCGCATCCGGTGTCCGCCGGCGCGGCGCCGGATGTCCGCCGTCTGATGCTCGATCGTGTACCGATGGCCGCGCCGGCGCAGGGCAGGACTGGGCGGTACTGGACTCGAACCAGTGACCTCGTGGATGTCGACCACGCGCTCTAGCCAACTGAGCTAACCGCCCCGGACCGGAACGATGCGGCCGGCCGAGACGCCTCATGCTCCGCAATCACCGGCCATCTGTCAAGCCGGCGCGGCAAACGCGCCCCGACCCGCCTCCCTTTGGAGCGGAGAAGCAGACGTCGTTTGGAGATTGACGATTGGCGACTACCGATCGTCAATCATCGACACGCGAACAGGCGCCGCCGGGAGGAGGCGCCACTGCAACAGGAAAGGCCCGCGCGCCGCGAACGATCGCGGCATCGCGCGTCAACCCGGGAGCGCAATCGCCTCTCCAGCCGCCGACGCGATCGCGTGCAAACCCCGGCGACTGGCCGATACCATGCGGCCGCCGAACGGATCAGAGGAGTCTGCCATGCCCCAGCTCATCGCCGCGCCGATGCGCATCGCCTCGGCCGGAAACAAACCCAAGCTCATTGACGAGTACATCGGCCGCGTCAACTCGAACGAGGCCGCCGTCAGCATCGCCCACATGCGCAGCCCGGGCGGATGGATCGAGCCCGGCCAGACGCCCGACTTCGATGAATACACGCTCGTGCTGCGCGGCCGGCTGCACGTGCAATCGCGCGGCGCCGCGCTCGATGTCCGCGCCGGACAGGCGGTCATCGCGCGGCGCGGCGAGTGGGTGCAATATTCAACGCCCGACGCCGACGGCGCCGAGTACGTCGCCGTCTGCATCCCGGCCTTTTCTCCTGACACGGTGCACCGGGACGCGACCTGATCGCAAACCGCCGCCATGCGCGATGCGCCGCACGGCGCGCCACAGCGTCGCCCCGCATTTGAGGCCGCGCGACGTGTCCCTATATAATCGCCGCACGGAGGCAGAGCACTGATGCACGGCCGCGCGACACCGTCCGGTTCCACGGCGGAGGACGACGAGACAGACCCCGGTCCGCTACAGCGCGTGCGCAACATCGGCATCGCCGCACACATCGACGCCGGCAAGACCACGACGACGGAGCGCATCCTCTACTACACCGGCCGCACGCACAAAATGGGCGAGGTCGACGATGGTACGACCGTCACCGACTTCGACGAGCAGGAGCAGCAGCGCGGCATCACCATCTTCTCCGCCGCGGTCACCTGTCCGTGGCGCGATCACACGATCCACCTGATCGACACGCCCGGCCACGTGGATTTCACGGCCGAGGTCGAGCGCAGCCTGCGCGTGCTCGACGGCGCGGTCGCCGTCTTCGACGCGAAGGAGGGCGTCGAGGCGCAGTCCGAGACCGTCTGGCGCCAGGCGGAGAAGTACCACGTCCCGCGGATCTGCTACGTCAACAAGATGGACAAGATCGGCGCGGACTTCTTCATGACCGTGCAGCAGATTCGCGACAAGCTCGGCGGCCATCCGGCGCCGGTGCAGATCCCGATCGGCGCGGACGCGACTTTCTCCGGAATCATCGACCTGATGACGATGCGCGCCCTGTACTTCGAGGCGCAGAAGCTCGGCGCGACGGTCCGCGAGGAGGATATCCCGCCGGAATGGATCGACGAGGCGCGGCACTGGCGCCACCTGCTCGAGGAGCGCGTCGCCGAGACCGACGACCGTCTGATGGAGCAGTACGTTGAGGGCCGGCCGATCGGAGCCGACGACCTTCGCCGCGCGCTGCGGAGCGCGACGATTTCATCGCGCCTGCATCCGATCTTCTGCGGCTCGTCTCTCAAGTACGTCGGCGTGCAGCGCCTGCTGGACGGCGTGGTGGACTATCTCCCGTCGCCGCTGGATCGCCCGCCGGTCCGCGGCGTGAAGAGCCTGAAGGACCGTACCGAAGCGGTCCGCCATCCGACGCCGGACGAGCCGTTCGCCGCGCTGGTCTTCAAGATCGTCGCGGAAAAGCCGATGGACCTGTTCTACCTGCGGATCTACAGCGGCACGCTGCGCAGCGGCACCCGCGTGCTGAACAGCAACCGCGACGCGAAGGAGAACGTCAGCCGCATGTTCCGCATGTTCGCCAAGCGGCGCGAGCAGATCGACACCGCGCAGACCGGCGATATCGTCGCGGTCGTCGGGCTGAAGGACGCCCTGACCGGCGACACGCTCTGCGACCCGCGGCAGCCGATCGTCCTCGAGCACATCGAGTTCCCGCAGACCGTCATCAGCGTCGCGATCGAACCAAAGAGCAGCGCCGACCGGGATGCGTTGGTCGAGTGCCTCGCGAAACTGACGCGGCAGGACCCGACGTTCAAGCATCGCGTCGACGTGAACACCGGCCAGACGCTGATCTCAGGAATGGGCGAATTGCACCTCGAAGTGCTCGTGCGCAAGCTGGAGAAGGACTTCAACGTCGGCGTCAACGTCGGCAAGCCGCGCGTCGCCTACCGCGAAACGATCCGCCGCCCCGCCGAAGCGACGGGCCAGTTCATCCGCCAGACGGGCGGGCGCGGACACTACGCCGTCGTCAAGCTGCGGATCGAACCGTACGAGCCCGCGCCGCGCGACGAGTTGATTGCCTTCGAGAGCCAGATGCGCGGCGACGCGATCGATCCGAAGTACCTTCCCGCCATCGAGGCGGGCGTGATGGACGCGGCGCTGCAGGGCGTGCTCGCGGGCTACGAGATGATGAACGTCCGCGCCATCCTGCTCGATGGAAAGCAGCACGACGTCGACAGCTCCGAACCGGCCTTCGAGAACGCCGCGCGGCTCGCCTTTGAGGAGGCGTGCAGGCACGCCGGACCCGTGCTGCTCGAACCCGTGATGAAACTCCAGATCGTCGCGCCCGAGGAGTACCTCGGCGTGGTCATCGGTGACCTCAACGCGCGGCGCGGATTGATCACCGACACCGAGCAGCGCCCGAAGGTCCGCGTCATCCATGCCGAGGCGCCGCTCTCCGAGATGTTCGGCTACGCCACGACGCTCCGCAGCCTCTCACAGGGCCGCGCGACCTGGACCATGGAGCCGTTCGACTACCGCCCCGTCCCGCCGCAGGTGCAGAAGCAGATCACCGGCGACGCGACGTGAGAACTGCCTTCCCCCATACGCCTCGCGCAAACCTCAATCCGCCGGCTTGACAAACAGCTCGTCCGGAATCGGCTGCGGCCGGCCGTCCCGGTCGATGCACGCCAGCGTCGACGTGGCCTCGGCCAACACGGTCGCGTCGCGCCGCAGCACGTACGAGTGATCGATCCGAGCGCGGGTCATCCGCTCGATCCGTGTCGTCAAGTGCAGCACATCGTCATACCGACCGGGCGCCCTGAATCGACACTCGATCTTCGCCACGGCGAACAGCACGCCGCGCTCCTCCAGATCACGATAACGAAAGCCGGCCTGCCGCAGCAGTTCGGTCCGGCCCATCTCGAAGTACTCGAAGAAGGTCGCGTGGTGCAGATATCCCATCGGGTCCGACTCCGCGTAGCGGACCCGGATCTCGATCGTGCACTCGCGCGGCGCGGCGCGATTCATCGCGACCTCCCGGCGCGGCGCAAAGTCACCGCGCCATCACTCAGCGCGGCCGCCACGTGGCCGCCGAATCGCGCCAGCCGACGCTCCGCCTGCTCGCGCGAGAGACCGGAGCGATCCATGACCAGCGCCGTCTTCACCCGGCCGCGCGCCGCCCGCAGCAGCGCGGACGCCTGGCCGTAGGTCCGTCCGGTCAACGTCTGGATCATCCGCGCAGCGCGGTCGGTCAGCTTCCGGCATGCGTACGAGTTCAGGTCGATCATCAGGTTCTCATAGACCTTGCCGAGCCGGATCATGGCCAGGGTCGACACCGCGTTGAGCACCATCTTCGTCGCCAAGCCGGCCTTCATCCGCGTCGAGCCGGTCAGCGCCTCGGGCCCCGTCAGCACGCGGATGTCGACATCCACCGCGGCGCGGACCTGCGCCCGCGGCACGCACGCGAGGAAGATCGTCGTCGACCCGCGCCGCCGCGCTTCGCACAGCGCTGCGTGCACATACGGCGTCGTCCCGCCCGTCGCGATGCCGAACACGACGTCCGCAGGACCCGTCCGCAGCCGCGCGATCACCCGCCGCCCGGCAACCCCGTCATCCTCCGCGCCCTCGACCGCGCGGTGCAGCGCCTTGAAACCGCCCGCGATCACGCCCTGCACCATCCGCGGGTCACTGCGAAAGGTCGGCGGACACTCCGCCGCGTCAAGCACGCCCAGCCGGCCGCTCGTGCCCGCGCCGACGTAGATCAGCCGTCCGCCGCCGCGCCACGCACGTTCGACGTACCGCACCGCCCGCAGGATCGCTGGCTTCGCGCGCCGGACGGCCTCCGCGATCCGCCGGTCCTCCTCGTTCATAAGATCGAACGCCGCCGACAGCGAAACCCGATCGATCCGACGCGTGCGCGGATTTCGTTGCTCGGTCAACAGGTGCCCGCGCCGCGTCGGCAGACTCCATCGCGTCATTCGCGCTCGCGTCGGCATCGCTCGTCACATGCGGGTGATCTGCCCGAGCACGGCCGGCCGCCGCGCGCCGGTCACGTTCGGCAGGTTCGCCGGTGCGCCATCGAGGCACGCACAGGCGAGCAGCGCGAAGCTTAATGCCTCTTTGGCAATCGCGGGAATCCCCAACTCGTCGATGACCACGACGCGCGCGGGCCTCAGTCGGTCCGCCAGCATTCGACGCAACGTCGCGTTCCGTGCGCCGCCGCCGCAGAGCACGATCTCCTGCGGCCGAATCCCCCGGTCACGTCCGATCTGGCCGTACGCCCGCGCGATCGACTCGCACGTGAGCGCTGCCGCGGTCGCGAGCCAGTCCGACAGCGGCCAACGACGTGCGCCGAACCGACGCCGCGCCTCGGTCACGAACGCGCGGCCGAACTCCTCGCGCCCGCAGCTCTTCGGCGGACGACGCCGGAAGAACGGGTGGCGCAGCCAGTATCGAAGCAGCTCGTCGCGGATGACTCCCGACGCGGCGCGCCGCCCGTGGCGGTCGTACTGCGCGCCGCCGCGCGTCGCGAGCCGGACCAGTTCGTCCATCACCATGTTGCCCGGCCCGGTATCAAATGCCACGACCCGCGCCGCATCGCCGCCCGCGGGCAGCAGCGTCACGTTCGCAATCCCGCCGATGTTCTGCACCGCGCGCGCGTTGTTCGCATCGCGCAGCAGCAGCCAATCCGTCCACGGCACCAGCGGCGCGCCCTGTCCGCCGAGCGCCACGTCCGCCGAGCGGAAATCGCTCACCACCGCACAGCCCGTCCGCGCCGCGATCTCCGCCGCGCGGCCGATCTGCCACGTCCGGCCCGCCGATGGCTCGTGACAGATCGTCTGTCCGTGCGAGCCGATCACGGAGACATCGCGCGCGGTCCAGCCCATCTTCCGCATCATCCGCAGCGCCGCTCGAGCGAACTGCCGCCCGATCTCCACGTCGAGACGGCAGAGCGCCTCGGTATGACACGCCGCCGGCGCCATACATCGAAGCAGCTCGCGCCGCCGCCCCGCGGGATAGGACACGTGGACGTGCGACAGGAACGTCGCCCGCATCGCCGCGCCGCGCCCGACGATCCGACACGCCGCCGCGTCGATGCCGTCCGCGCTCGTTCCGCTCATCAACCCGATGGCGAACCGCTCGCGCGCGCGGCCACGTACCTCGATCCGTTCGGCAACTCGGCGGGCCGGTCGAACTCGACGCATGCGCTCAGTGATTTCCGCGATAGGGCTTGGGCGGATTGCCCGGAACCTGCGCCGGTCGCGGTGCGGCCGGTTTGCCGGAGATCTCCGGCGGCGGCGGCACGCCGTACGGCAGAATCGGCACGCGAAGCTCCTTTTTTTCCTTGTCGTTGGTCTTGAAGACGATCGTTTCGCCGCGCGGCGGCGGGCGATAGAACGCCGGAATCGTCAGTTCGTAGTAAAACGTATTCGGCTGTTCGCGCTCCGTCCGTCGCTTTGGAACAAGCCGCGGATCGCTCGCAGTCACCTCGAGGATCTCGAACGGCTCGCTGCCGTTGTTCACGATCCGCAGCGGACGCTTCTGCGGCTCGCGCTGATTGCCATCGACGAGCATCTTGGGCGGACCGATCTCGATCCGTCCCGGAAGATACGCCGTCACGTCGAGGTCGTAGTATGGCGACTCCGGGATGTTCGTCTTGAAACGCAGCTTCGCCGAGTTTGAGCCTTCGCGGTACGGCGGCGCGGCCGTCAGATACAGCTTGAATTCCTCGCCCGGCTTCGTCTCCTTCAGGACGGCCGAGAACGGCGAGCGCGACGGAAGCGGCGTCGCCTCCAATTGGAGTTTCCGGCCCGACGTGTTGATGATCGTGATCTCCCGCGTCTCGCGGAAGTCAGGCCGGATCCGCTGGAAGTGGTTCGCGCCGACCGGCTGGATCTTCGCCACCGTTCGGACCTCGCCCGTGATGTGCAGCGTGTGCGACGAACGGTTTCGTTCGTTCGTCACCACCACGAGGTCCTTGAGAATGCGGCCGCGCAGATGGTCCGTCGAAAGGATGGTCGGCAGCTTGCCCACCTCGCCCGGCTGGATCAGCCGCTGGTAATCCGGCGTCAGCGTGCAACTGCACGTGGGCTTGAACTCCAGGATCTTCAGCAACTCGGTCCCCGCGTTCTTCACCAGGAACGCATGCTCGACACGCTGACCGGCCCAGACCGAGCCGAAGTCAAACTTCGGCTGCTCGCACAGAAACACCGGGCCGGCCGCCGGCGCGCTCGCCGCCGGCGCGCTCGCCGCCGGCTGCGTCGCCGCCACCTGCGCCCGTGCCGCGACGACGATCCACGACGCCAGCGCCGCCGACATGGCGATCGCAAGCCACACCCGCGCCGCACGATCCCCGCGCATCCCCGATCTCATCGCCGAGACTTGCTCCGCGCTGCCGTCCGATTCAAACCCCGACGCCTCACCGTTCGCCCCCGCCGACGAGCACTTGCGACCCCGCCGCGCCGGATCATCGCTGCGCCGTTCGTCGCCTTGCGGATCAACTTCACGGCCAGGTCCGCCTCCGAGTCCGCCTCGAACCCGAACAACGCCGTATAACGCCTGCCGATAACCTGCCCGATGAAAAAGCTCAGGTTGATCCCCACCTCCGCCAGGCTGGAGACGATCGTGTGACTCAGCCCCGGCCGGTTCGCGCCTGACACGATCAGGCACGGAAAATTCGAGCGATGCAGTCCGCCCTTCTCCGCCGCCGACTTCGCCCGCGCGCCATCGACCGGATAGACCTCGATCGCGGCCGACTTGCGATCCGGATATGCGTAGCCGATCACGATCTGAAGGTCCTGCTTCACGTTTGCCAGCGGTTCCAGCGTCATCGCCAGCGTCCCGGGCGAATTGAACGTCTCGGACCGCCACAACACCGCGCGCTTCACTTCGACTTTCGACATCAGCATCCCTCGTCGGGCCGGCTCGATTCGATTCCGCCGATCGCCGTCCCCGCGACGCCTCCGCGCCGTGCATGCCGCGCGATCAAGCTACTCGTCGCTTGTTCGGCATGATACCATACCGCGTTGAACGTCTCGACCGCGACGAAGTTCCCGTCGATCCGGCCCCCGAATCATGAACGATGTCCGCCTCCTCGCCATCGAGACTTCGAGCCGCCGCGGGAGCGTCGCGCTCGGCGACGGGCCGACGCTCGTCGCCGCCGCCGAATTCTCCGCCGACACGCGCCACGCCGTCGAACTGCTTCCCACCATCGACCGGCTCTTCGCGGCGCATGCCTGGGACCGCGCATCGCTGCGGCAGGTGTACGTCTCCGTCGGACCCGGCAGCTTCACCGGATTGCGCGTCGCGGTGACCGCCGCGCGACACCTCGCCCTCGCGCTCGATGTGCGGATCGTCTCCGTGCCGTCTCTGGCCGTCATCGCCGACAACGCCCTCCGCCTCCCCGATCCACCGCCACGCGTCGCCGTCGTCCTCGACGCCAAGCGGAAGCAGGTCTACGCCGGCCTGTTCGAGCGTCGCGGCCAAGACTACGAACCCGTCGGCCCGCCGGTGGTCGAAGACCCCGGCCAGTGGCTCGCGAGCCTGCCGCGGCCGCTCATCGTCATGGGCGAGGGCGTGACCTTCCACCGCGAGGCCATCGCCGCGACGGGCCTGCCGATCCTCGACGACGACCACGCGCTGCCGCGGGCTGAATCGGTCCATCGCCTCGGTTGGAAGCTCGCGCTGGCCGGCCGCTTCACGCCGGCGCGCGAGCTCGTTCCGCTCTACCTGCGCCGGCCGGAAGCCGAGGAGATCTGGGAGCGGCGACAGCGCGAAGCGGTGCAGATCCGCGCGGGATCGACGGCGCGCGATCCCGACCCGCGCGACGGCGTCAGATGATCGGCATGCCCAAGTTGGGAATCGAGCTGACGATCAGGCTGAAGAGCGTCACGATCAGCTCGTTGATCGGCAGGAAGATCGTAGAAAACGCCGTGCGAACAGCGAAGAACCCCGCCTCGGTGCGACAATTCGAAAGCTGGAACGCCGTGCCGGACAGCATCGCCGCCAGCATCATCCATTTGCGGGCCGAGATCAGACGCATCCGACGCCTCCACCGTACGCCTGCGAGGACTTCGGAAGACGCAGGCACTCTATCTCATCGGCCGGCGCCGTGCCAGATCGTGAGCCGCCGCGCCGCACGTGGGCAATCGCGTCGCCCGTCGCTATAGTGTCCGCACTCGACGCCGGGAATCGCCATGCCGCAGTTCGCCATCGACCTGTACAGCGACACCCTCACCAAGCCCACACCCGCCATGCGCGAGGCCATCGCCCGCGCCGAAGTCGGCGATGAACAGAAACGCGAAGACCCCACCGTCAACCGGCTCCAGGACATGACCGCCGAGCTGACCGGCCACGAGGCCGCGATCTTCCTGCCCACCGGAACCATGTGCAACCTCATCGCCCACGCCGTCCATTGCCGGCCTGGCGACGAGATCATCATCGAGCAGAACTCGCACCCCGTGCACTTCGAAGGCGGCGGCCCGGCCGTGCACAGCCGCGTCGCCATCCGCGGATTGCCGACCGAGCGCGGCATCTTCAACGCGGCGCAGGTCGAGGCGGCCATCCGCCCGCCCGATCCGCACTTCCCGCGCTCGCGACTCGTCTGCATCGAGAACACGCACAACATGGGCGGCGGGACGGTCTGGCCGATGTCGGCGCTGCATGAAGTCGCGACCATCGCGCGAAAGCACGGCCTGAAGCTGCACCTCGATGGCGCGCGGCTGATGAACGCCGTTGTCGCATGCGGCGTTCCGGCGAAGGAGATTTGCGCGCACTTCGACTCGGTTTGGATCGACCTGACGAAGGGTCTCGGCTGCCCGGTCGGCGCGGTGCTGGCCGGACCGCGGGCGTTCATCGAGGAGGCCCGCCGCTTCAAACACCTGTTCGGCGGCGCGATGCGCCAGGCGGGGATCATCGCGGCCGCAGGCGTCTATGCGTTGCAGCATCACGTCGAGCGCCTCGCCGTCGATCACGCCAACGCGAAACGGCTCGCCGGCGGCCTGGCCGAGATTCCGAAGATCCGTTGCGATGCCGCACGCGTCGAGACGAACATCGTCATGTTCGACATCGCCGACACGGGTCTGAGCAAGCCCGACTTCCTCAAGCGCCTCGAATCGCACGGCGTGCGGATGAGCGGCGGCTGGGGCCCGACCATCGTCCGGGCCGTGACCCACCTCGACATCCCGGCCGAAGGCATCGACCGCGCCCTTGCCGCCGTCCGCGCAGTCGTTGGCGCGAGATAGACGCACTTCGGCCCGGCGCAAACGCGCGTGTCCCTCACTCAATTGCCCCACCGCACGCCGGGTCACGATAGACGCGACACCCCGCGCGCTAACAGATCGGCAGCGCAAGGCTCCGGTTTGTCCTCACACGCGTCCGCGCTCACGTCCTCTATTCCAGCCCCGCCCGCGACGGCGACGCAACCTCTCGCGCCCCGAAACCGGTTTGCCCGTCTCGAAAGCGAATCGTACGTTTGCAGGCGGAGGTGTGAGCGAGACCTCCCGTCGCCTCGCACGGAAGTCCTCGCGGTTTCTTAAAGGGGTATGCAATGAAGGGGTTGAAGCGAAAGGTCCTCGTCCTCGCAGCGTCGGTCGGGTTGTTCGGTGCGGCGTTCCAGCCCGCCGGATGCTCGTTCACGGTCGATCAGCAGTTGCTCCAGTTCGCCGCCGACTGGCTCGCGCAGCATGCGGATGAATTTAATTTCGCGGGCGGCTTCCACTTCAGCGGCCACGGGTCGGATCACGACGAAATGGACCACGACGCGGAAGACGACGGCAGCGTCTAGGCGCGCTGCTGCGGGGGAGAGTGCCGCGCAAACCGCAACCGCTGCCGTGCAGCATGCCCGCGCGGCGCTTTCCCTTGCCCGCGAAGGTTCCCGGTCGGTTTACCGCCGCGGTCCGCGGCGCGTCCGGAGTCCGATCAGGCCCGCCGCGACGACCAGCAGCGTCGCCGGCTCCGGAATCGGCGTGTAGGTGTACGTGACCATCACGTCCGCCCCGGCCGACGTGATGAAGCCGAAGACCCAGTTGCCCGGTCCCGACCCGAACGACGACGCGAACGCCGTGACCGGCAGATCGACGGTGCCGACGCCGGTGAACAGCGTCAGATCGCTCGCCGGCGGAGGACTGACGGTGGTCGCCATCGTCGGCGCAGAGAACATGACGAACGTGCTTCCCGAAGGGCCGTCGAAGTCTTCCGTTCCGTCATAACCGGCCGCGAGTTCCATGACCGTATTCGACGGCGACACATCGACAATCAGCGACAGGTCCGGCCGCATCAGCGAGAGATGCGCCGACAGCGTCATCTCGACCGCCTTCGGCTCCGGCTCCAGACTCTCGTAGAACGCCAGTCCCTCGACCACGCCCGTCAGCTTGAACTCGATGCTGTCGAGCGTGCCGAGCGCCGGGTCGAACTGCGGAATCGTCACCGTGTCCGACCAGTCGGTGAGACCGACCGGAATGGAATCGGAGTAGCTGAGTGTCGCAGCCTGCACAGTGGGCGCGGCTCCGAACAGTATCAATACGGTCAGTACCGTTGCTGCACAGATCGTACGCATACGCTTTCCCCTCGGCGGCCCACCCCCGATGCAACCGAAAAGCCGCAACAGGCAACGCGCGCCGACGAACGCTCGATTTGCCGACGATCGCTCGCCTGCGTCATGTTATGGAATTTGTCGCCGCGGAATCAACGGATGACCGCACCGCGGGGGCCGGACAACACCAACGTCCGGCAAAATCGCCAAGGTCGAGCACGCTCCGTGCGCGGGTCCTCGAATCCGCGGTGCATCGTTTGATGTCAGGAGTGCGTGGTCTTGAAATCCGGTCTTCCGGTTCAGCGGCGGCGCCGCCTTGCCAGCGCGACCGCGATACCGACGAGCGCGGCGGTCGCCGGCTCCGGAATCTCCCGGAACTTGTACTGCACGCCGACCTCGGCCGCCGCCAGTGTTTCGAAACGGAAGATGATGTTCCCGCCGCCGCTGCCGGACGAAGCGCCGCGCGCGATGACCGGAAAATCCACCGTTCCCATCCCCACGAAGTAGGCGAGATTCTCCGGCGTCAGAGGAATTTCCATCAGCGGCACGCTTGCCGAGGCCGACAGGTTCGCGAACGTCCCGCCCGAGGCCCCGTCGTAGTCGAACACGCCATCATACGCCGACGCGTTGTCGCTGAATGAAATGAGGGGCAGTGACACGGCGAGCGTGTCCATGTCGGGCTGTTGCAGCTCGATTTCCGCGCCGAGGTTCAGCGTCACGGTCCGCGGCGTCGCGTTGAAGCTCTCGTAGCGGGCCGTGCCCAGCACGCTGCCGTTCATGTAGAGGCTGATTGATTCCAGGTCGCCGAGCGCTGGATCGAACTTCGGCAGTGATGCGACGCGACTCGAGTTGGTGGGCGCGTAATCCAGAAAACTCGAGTAATTGATCTGGGCGGCCTCCGCGGCTGCCGCGCAGACGCAGAACCCGATCGTAAACACGACACGGCGAATCAACATCATTTCCATCCCCATGAATCGGCGCGTCGATCCCCGAAACTCGACCCAGAATGTCGCGCCGGACAGACGGACAATCCCCTTTCTCTGGGACTCTAGGAATGCTGCGCGCCGCAAATCAAGGCCGCGTCCGAGAGACTTCCGGAGATGTGCCAGGAGTGGATTCGCGACCCGCTTGAGAAACGACCGCGCCGTCGACAGATTCGGTGAAGTCGATATGAACCGAACCGGCACAGCGGAGCGGATGCTCTTCGGATAGGACGATTCGCTAGGGGTTCTTCCCGTCCGAAGGCTCCGGGGCGTGGAGCGCCTGCCGGAGCTTCTCGTCGATCCGCTTCTCGCGCTCCTTCAGCTCCTCGGACATGGCGCGATGCTCCGCCGCGCGGCGGGCCTCCTCGTCGGCGGTGCGGATGCGCCGCGCCTCGGCCAGCAACCCCCGGAGGCGCGTCAGCGCCCAGAACATGGCGATCGACGCAGCGGCGGTGACGGCCATGAGCCAGAGGACGGGGACCTGCTCGAAGCGGTGGAAGAGCCAGACGTCGGTCCGGTGGCCGCGGTTGGCAATGATCACGATCAGGATCGCCAGCGCGAGCGCGGCGACGAGCGTGAGCTTGGTGTGAACCCAGTAGCGGCGCACGGTACCCAGCATGTCACGAACCTCCGCGGATGGACTATCCGCCCGACCAGAGCAATCGCAATCCCTCGATGCTGCGCTCGACGTGCCGCACGACCGGATCGTGGATCCACAACCCGGCGAGCGCGCCGAGCGCCAGCCACGGGCCGAACGGCAGCGTCCGGTTCGATTTTCGCACCGCGCACGCAACCACGCCAACCAGCGCCAGCACCGCGCCGAGGAAGAACGAGATCAGTACGAGTCCGATTCCCGCTACCGCGCCGATCGCCGCCATGATGTGAATGTCGCCGACGCCGTATGCCTCCTTGCCGAACAGCAGCGTAAAGAAAATCCGCACGAACCAGCCGATCGCCGCCGCCAGCGCGCCGCAGGCCAACGCCGTTGCGCCGCCGATCAGCGCGCCGTCGGCGCGCGGCCCGAGCACGTCCGGCACATCCGACCAGGCCCACGCGCTGCGATTCGTGTAGGCGACCCAGCCCAGCGCCGCCGCGGCGAGCGCAATGGCCGGCAGCATCTGGACCGCCTCGCGCAACGCGACGCGTCGCGCCCGCGGCTGCTCGCGCTGGATCGTCGCCTCCATGACGACGTCGCTCGCGCGATGGTGCATGCCCGACAGGATCAGCACGACGAGAAAGACGAACAGACCCGCCAGCGCCCGCTGCTGCGAGGCCGAAAGCGTCCAGCGATCGGCCCATGACCCCGACGCCGCGAACCCGCCGATGCCGATGACGAGCAGCGTCAGCAACACGATCCAGACGGGCGATCCTGGCGCGACGGTGGTTGGCATGGCCTGCGCGGCCGACAGCCCATGCGGTGTCGATAATGCAGCCTCGGCGCCGGCCGACTCGTCGACTGCTTCCGAGTCTCCGCCACGATCCCGCCACGGCGACACCCACCAACCGACCAGCAGGAGGATCCCCGCCATCGTTGCGATCGGTCCGAGGCCCCCGACCGCCACGCCGGCATCGAGCGACCCGGCCAGCGCGTGCAGCACGACGCCGGCGAGGAATACCGCGTTTGTGACCCGGACGTCGATCAGGTACTCCTCGATGTCCATCGCGGAACACGCGAGCAAACCCGCGAAGAGCGCGAGATACGCGAGGGCGATCGGCCAGTCGGTCGCCACATCGCCGATCCCGGCCAGCACGCGGCCGATGAACAGCGCGTCCCAGACCAGTACGAACGCGAGCGCCGAGAGAAGCTCAACAACGGGATAGATGATCGAGATCGGCGCGCCGCAATCGCGGCAGCGCCCGCCGAGCCGCAGCCAGCTCGCGACCGGGACGTTGTCGATCGGGCGCACGCCGTGTTTGCAGTACGGACAGTACGACCAGCGCGGCGCGCGGATCGACAGACCGCGCGGCAGTCGATGGATGACGACGTTCAGGAAGCTCCCGACGATCGCCCCGAGCAGCGCGACCGGAAGCACCAGCAGGCCCGGCGACAGCGACACCTCATCACCCACGCCCGCCGGCCTCCGATTGAAGCCACCAACCCTCGATCTCGCCGGCGATCTCCGCGGGGGATCGATCGCCCGTCTCGACGATCCGATCGGCCACGGCCAGATACAGCGGCTCCCGGTCCGCGACGATCCGCGCCATCTCCTCGTGCGGCCCATGCGACGTCAGCGGCGGCCGCTGTGCGGCGCTCTGGGGATCCTCCATCACGCGTCGCACGAGCGTCCCAATCGGTGCGCGAAGCCATACAAACGTCGCCCGCGGACGAAGCACTTCGCTGTTCGCCGGCCGCAGCAGCGCACCGCCGCCGAGCGCGATCACGCAGCAATCACGCTCCGCCAGCGACCGGATCACCTCCGATTCCAGATCACGAAACCGCGCCTCGCCGAAACGCGCGAAGATCTCGCGAAGCGTCGCGCCGGCGGTCGCGGCGACAAGGTCGTCGGTGTCGAAAAACGCCCGGCCGAGTCGATCGGCGAGGAGTCGGCCGATCGTCGTCTTCCCGCTTCCGCGCGGACCGACGAGCACGAGATTCACTGGGACTGCCTGCGTTCCACCCGTACGACGCGCCCCGCCGCCGGGTCAATCTCGATGACGGCCTGGCACACGACGCGCGTCTGTTGTCCGACGTTGACGGCCACGGTCTGCCCGAGCGTCTGGCGGTACTGGCCGGTGACCTCGGGCGATTCATGGATGTGCCCGTGGAGGGAAAGCATCGGTTGTCGCTTTTCGATGGCGGCGCGGACGCCCCGGCTGCCGAGGGACTCGCGGCGATAGCTGCGGTCGAGCGCCGTGTCGTGCGGCGGCGCGTGCGCGACGAAGACCCAGGGCGGCTGCGGCTGGATCATCTTCTCCAGTTCCTCGGCGATGCTCGGATAGGCGGCGTAGAGCTTCTTCGCCGGGGCCTGTGACGCGCGGTTATAGCGCGCGTCCCAACGCGCGCCGCCCATGAAAGGCGGCGGATCGTGCGGCATGTCGAGCCGTTCAAAATCCTTGACGTACCAAGGTGTCGGCGGCGTCCGCGAGTAACCGACGAAGGCAACGCCCCCGAACCCGACGGCGTGCTGGTGCTGGAGGAGGATCAGTCGCGGCTGCTGACGAGCGAGTTCCTCCATGGCCGCGGCGGTGCTCATCCAGTCGTGGTTGCCGAAGATCGCAAGAACCTGAATCGCGGGCGACGCCTTCAGGACGCCGGTGAGCCAGGTGCGAAAGTGCTCGAGGACGAAGAGGGGCTGGTGCTTGCCCATCTCGTCGGGCTTCTCGGACGGGTCATCCGGGAACAGATCGCCGCCGAGGATGACGAGGGCTGGCCGGATGGACTGGATGGACTCGCTGAGCGCGTCGTAATGTCGCGCGCTGCCGTGAAAATCGGAACTGAACAACAGAATCATCTGCCGCCCGGTCCTCGGCCCATTCCCAAAATCGCGTGGCCCGACGCGTCTGCGCCCGCTCGCCGCCACGAGCCCTGTGCGGCGGTATCCTCAATCATGACCGCGCCGATCCGCCATGCTATCTGATGGAACCGTGTCGTACCATGACCCGATCCACACGACAACCCGCAGAACACCCGAGCGACACGGGCGGCGCGTCCCATCAGGACGCATCGCCGCCCAGCCTGGCCGCGGCCGTGGACGACATCCGGTCAAGCGGCGCCGCCCGCCCCGTCCACAGCTCGAACTGCCGCGCGGCCTGCCGCAGGAACATCGACAGGCCACCCTCGGCCCGCAGCCCCCGCCCGCGGGCATCGGCGACCAGCCGCGTCTCGGCCGGGCGGTAGATCGTGTCGAAGACGGCCGCCCCGGCGCGGAGCGCCTCGGCCGGCATTGGCGACTGATCGGACTGCGGCCAGAGGCCGACGCTCGTGCAGTTGACGAGCAGGTCGTATGACTCGGCGAGGCGATCGTCCCAGGCCACGGCACGGGCCGCGAACTCCGACGCAAGCTCGCCGGCCCGCGCCCCGGTTCGATTCGCGATGCAGACCTCCGCCGCGCGGGCGCGAAGTCCGGCGACGATGGCCCGCGCGACGCCGCCCGCGCCGAGGACCAGACACCGCAATCCCGAGAGCGGTCCGCCCGGCCGGCCGAGCAGCTCGTCGATCACGTCCATCGCGGCAGGGGCGTCCGTGTTCGCGCCGAAGAGGCGGCCGTCGTCGCGCACGCAAAGCGTGTTGACTGCGCCGATCTCGCCGCAGAGCGGCTCGGCCTCCCCGCCCGCGTCGTGCAGACATCGCAGCGCATCTTCCTTGTGCGGGATCGTGACGCTGAACCCGCGGAATCCGAGCCAGGGCGATCCGCGGATCTCGACCAGCAGCGCCTTGAGCGATTCGTAGCCGGCCGGCACAGGGATGGGCACGTACACGGCGTTGAGTCCGAGCGCGGCGAACGCGGCGTTGTGCACCGCGGGACTGAGCGAGTGCTCGAGCGGATCGCCGATCACGCCGTACAGCTCGGTGTCGGCGCTGATCTCGCACCAGCGGTAATCGCGGAGCAGCTCTTCGACGGAAAGCTGTCCCGGCGCGGCCGGGCGATCGCCGTTCGCCGCGGCAAAGGCCAGATGCGCGCCGAACTTCCTGCCGAGGATGCGCGAGAGTTGACCCGCCGGGCCCATGCAGATGGCCGTCAGCGGCTTCGGCGCGGAGCGCATCAGATCGAACGCCTCGAAGTTGTCACGGACGGTGCGGGCCATCCAGGCGATCTTGACGGAATCGGCCTCGTTCTCGTCGCACATCGCCGCGAGCTGCGAAAGCAGTCGGACCGGCCGGCCGCGGAAGTCGTGGGCCGAGAGGATCATCCGCGCGGGTTGCTCGCGGCCGCCGTCGCGCCGCGCGAGACCGATCTTCTGGCGGATGTTGGCGGAGCGTTGCCAGGCGGCGAACTCGACGTCGATCCAGTCGGCGGCCGGCCCGAGCGCGATGAGCCGCGCAATCCGCTGCATCTCGTCGGCGTCCCAGGCGCCGCCCTCATCGGCGGGGCGGATCGTGAGGATGAGCGGGACGCCGGGCGGTCGCTCGGCGGCGATGCTGCGGATGACGACGTCTTCGGCGTCGGCGAGGTGGTCGACGCGGAGTTCAACGGCGTCGGCGCCGGCGGCGACGGCGGCCGCGATGTCGGCGGCGGCGTCGTGCGGATTGCTGGCGACGACGGAAGCGACGAGCAGGGTCATCTTGACGGATTGTATGGGCGATGCGGGGAGATTGTGGTTGAATCAGGGCTGTGCGAATGTCTCGAACTTGTGTTTGGGAACACTCGTGCGTCGCGGCCTGAGAAACCGTCCGAAACTACCGACGTCGCGACCCGGGCGCAGAGGGGGACGTGGTGGCGGCCGGACGAAGCTCCAGTCCGATCCGATCGGCCCAGCGATCCGGATCATCAGCGCGATCCAGGACGTAGAGGTTGGCCCATGGGACCGCCTCGCCGGACACGCGGAGCGAAACAACCCTGCCGTCCGACGGTTCGCGACCAAATCAAGCTCCACCGGCCGCGGACTGACGCAACCGCGCGGCCCGGCGCAGCCGACGAGAATCGTAGCCAGCGCGCGATAACTTCGCGGGCATCACGCCGTCTTGAACGCCCAGATCTCCCCCACCGTCCGCGCTTTGTCCAAGCCCCAGCACTGTTTGAGGATCGCGGTCTGCGTCTTCTCGCTGATCACGCCGCGAGCCAGAGTGCGGAGCTTCCGCTCCACTTCCTCGTCGCTCATCGGGTTCCCTGCGTGGCCGCGCGGGAAATCGACGCGCATCTCCAGCCGCCGGCCATCCTTCATCGTGATGATCAGCCGGTTGGGTATGCCCTTCGGGTAGCCCGCGTTCAGCTCCGCCGACTCGCGGATCTTCGTGCGGTCCAGCAGCGCCAGCACCTTCGGATCGGTGAAGCGCTTCGGCTCGAACGTCCTGCGGGTCACGTCGCCGTCGTAGAGCGCCGCGCAGACCATGTAGCCCATCGAGTGATCCGCCGTCTCCCGGCTCGTCGGTCGCCACTTTTCCGGCTCGCTGCCGATGATGCTCACGGCCGCCTCGAAGCTCTCAATCAGGATCGAGTCGATGTCGTCGGCGGTCTTTCCGGCAGCGTGAATCTCCTTGCGAAGCTGCAAGGCTGCGTCGATGGCCGACTGCGCGTGATACTCGGCCGGCCAGAACTTGATGTAGGTCTGGTTGATCATGTAGCCCGTGCGGCGGTCGCCGAGGACGACGTCGAAGGGACCGCCGGTCAACATCTTGAAGACGCCCTTGGGGCCTTCGAAGATCTCGTGCGGACCGGTGAAGCCGCGCCGCGCCAGCTCGACGGCGTGAATCGCGTTCCGCGCGGCGTTCGACGCGGCGCAGGCCTTCCACATGCTGATCTGGCCAGTGCGGGTCTGGCGCGTGGCGATGTTGCAGACGCCGGCCAGTCCGAGGGCGTGGACCATCTGCGCGGGCTTGCAGCGCCAGAGCCTGGCCGCGCCGAGGGCCGAACCGAGCGCAACGTAGAAGACATGGTCCCAGCCGTTCTTCCGCAGCGAGGCGGCGTCGCACAGCCGGCACTGGATCTCGTAGGCGATGACGGTGGCGAGGATGAAGTCGCGGCCGGACGCGCCAGTGGCCTGCGCGACGGCGAGCGTCGCGGGGATGTTGTCGGAGGGGTGGGCCGGCTCAAGGCTGAGGTACGTGTCGTTATAGTCGAGGTAGCGGACGTGCGCGCCATTGCAGAAGGCGGCGGTGTCGGGCCGGGTGCGGTGGTTCGTGCCGATGATCGCCGCGCCGTCGCGGACGGCGGGCATCGCGCGGGCGAGATCGCGGACGATCTGCGCGGCCTTGCTGGAATAGGCGCCGAGCGCGGTCGCGGTGGAGTCGATCAGGCGTCGCTTGACCTCGTGCACCGCTTCGGGCGTGAGATCTGCGTACTTGAGTTTCGCGGTCCAGTTCGAGAGCTTCTCGGCCAGTTGCATCCCAATCCAGCTCCATCCACCCGGCGTAGCGGGGCGTGCGGACGGCGCGAATCCATGCGACTCGCGAGCGTTTCAAGCGAACCGGCGAGCACGTCCCCGCGGCGGGGACGCGGATTCTAATGAATGCGCGCTCGGGTGGGTATCGGGGCGGAACGCGGCCGGCCCGGTCGGCGATCGGCGGGCGACGCGCATGAAAAAAGGGAGCGCCGCGGGATCGCGGGCACGACCGCGCGGCACTCCCACGCTCGCCGAGTTTCCGTTACGGCTCGGCCGGGGGATCACCTCCATCGCCAGGGTTGAACCAATCGAGGATCCGCTCGACACAACAGACGTTGTCACCTTCTCCGGTTCCATCGCCGGTGCCAGCGAGCAGAAGGCTGGGCTTCACCAGCAGCACGGTGGCGAGCAGCGACAGCATGGCAAACCGGACGAGAAGACTCGTCCTTCGAAACAGACTGGGTTTCATGATCGATAGATTTCCTGTCCTACAGGCGAGGACGAACTTCGGGAAGCGCTCCCGTCGGCTACTATGGCAACCGCCGTGCCAGCGGTCGGGCCGCTGTTTCGGCCGCCGCGGCCGGGTTCGTGTGGGAATCCGCGAGCACTATTGCCCAAGGGCGCTGTGCGCTCCCGCCGCGGCGATTCCCACCCGACACGACATCGCGGTCGTTCGCGGGTGCGAGTGGTCGCGCCGCGACCAGCGCGATAGCATCCCGTCCGCATGACGCCGCCGATCGAAGAGACTCGCGACTACTACCGGTACTGCCCGGGCGAAGAGCACATCAAGATCTCCAACGCCATCTGCAAGGGGCGTCGCCGGGTGAATTTCCCCAAGTGCAAGGGATGCCAGTTCAACGATGAGGAGCGCGGCGCCATGGCCGGCGCGGGCGCCGGCACGGCCGAGGGGGCGGCGGCGGCCGGCGGCGCGGACGGGATGGGCAGCATCTTCAAGGCGTACGACATCCGCGGCGTGTTCCCGAACCCGCTCTCGGAAGAAGTCGCCTGGCGGATCGGCCACGCGACGGCATCGTTCCTGAAGACCAAGCTCACCGGCGTCGAGCACCTCTTGCCGAACGCGAAGTCGCTGATCGTCGGCCGGGACATGCGGACGCACAGTCCGCTGCTGGCGGGGGCGTTCATCGACGGCGTGCGTTCGACCGGCATGGACGTGATCGACATCGGCATGATCGACACGTCGCAGCTCTACTTCGCGGTGAATCACCTCGCGACGTGCGGCGGCGTGCAGACGACGGCCAGCCACAATCCCGCCCCGTACAACGGCTTCAAGATCTGCGGCGCCGGCGGCAAGCCGATCGGCGCGGGCACGGGACTGGAGAGCATCCGGGACATCGCGCAGCGAGTCCCGAAGCACCAGACGGGCCTCACCGCGCGACTGACGGAGGAGGACCTCTCCGACCCGTACAAGCGGTTCGTCCGCGGGTTCCTGCGCGACACGCCCGCGCTTGCGCGGCCGCTGCGGGTTGTCGTCGATGCATCGAACGGCATGGCGGGCCGGTGGTTCGACATCCTGTTCGGCGACGTGGCGGGGCTGACGGTGATCCGGCTGAACTTCGAGCACGATGGCTCGTTCGTGCACGAACCGAACCCGATCGTTGAGTCGAACCTCTCGCAACTTCGCGACGCGATCCGGCTGAACTCGGCAGACTTCGGCGCGTGCTTCGACGGCGACGCGGACCGCTGCGTGTTCGTCGATGAGAAGGCGAGCACGATCCGCTCGGACCACGTCACGGCGCTGCTGGCGCGGATGTTCCTCGAGAAGCACCCGGGATCGGCGATCGTCTTCGACCTGCGATCCAGCCGCGTGGTGCGCGAGGAGATTGAACGCGCCGGCGGCATCCCGGTGCGCGAGCGCGTCGGCCACGCGTTCATGAAGAAGGCGATGGCGGACCACAACGCCGTCTTCGGCGGTGAACTCTCCGGGCATTTCTATTTCCGCGACAACTGGTTCTGCGACTCGGGCATGCTGGCGTTCGCGCACATGGTCAACCTCATGGTCGAGACGCGGCGGAAGCTGAGTGAGCTGGTTCGGCCGTTCAAGCGGCTGGCCGGCTCGGGCGAGATCAACTTCGAGAACTCCGACGCGGACGCGGCGATGCAGGCGCTGCTGAAGCGCTATGCCGACGGTGAGACGGACCAGCTCGACGGCGTGACGGTGCAGTATCCCTCGTGGTGGTTCAACGTCCGCAAGAGCAACACCGAGCCGCTGCTGCGGCTGAACCTCGAGGCGCGATCGAAGAAGCTGCTGGAAGAAAAGGTCGAGGAACTGACGCCGCTGCTGGGAAAGCGCGTCGAGCACTGACCCCGGCGACGCGCCCGCTCACTTCCCGCCGGCGCGGCGCATCGACTCGATGTCCCTCACGGCCTGAATCAGCGCCGAGCGCATCGGCGGCGCGCCGCCGCCGTGGCCGGCGTCCTCGACGATCACGAGCTTCGAGCCTGGAATGGCGCGGTGCACGCGAAAGGCGTTGATCGGCGGACAGATCACGTCGTAACGGCCGTTGACGATGATCGTGGAGATGCCCGTCAGGCGCGGGGCATCGCGCAGCAACTGCTCCTCCTCCAGAAAGCAGCGGTTCGCCATGTAGTAGTTCTCAATGAGCGAGAAGTCGTACGAGTCCCAGTCAGCGAGGAACTTCTCGGCCATCGCGTCGGTCATGCCGACGCGCGAGACGCGGGTCTCGTAGCGGGCCCACTCGTCGGCGACATGCTTTGCGCGCGGCGTGCCTCGGTGGCGGATCTGTTCGTAGAGCTGCCGCGGATAGTCGGTCGCGCTCGGGTTGGGAATGACCTGGCGCAGCCGCTCGTGGGCCTCCGGAAAATACGTGGCGACCGGCCCGTGATAGAAGTGGTCGATCTCGTCCTTCGTCGCGGTGAAGATGCCGCGGAGGACGAGCGAGTCGATGTGCTGCGGATACGCTTCGGCGTAGGCCAGCGCGAGCGTCGAGCCCCACGATCCGCCGAAAACCTGGACCTTGCCGAGCTTCAGATGCGTCCGCAGGCGCTCGATGTCCGAAACGAGGTTCGGCGTCGTGTTCTCGCGCAGTTCGGCGTGCGGCCGGCTCTTGCCCGCGCCGCGCTGGTCATGCAGAACGAGCAGGTACTTTGTCGGATCGTGAAAACGCCGCAGGTCCGGGTAGCTGCCGCCGCCCGGCCCGCCGTGCAGAAGCATGACCGGCCGGCCGCTCGGGTTCCCGCACAGTTCGTAGTAGATCTCGTGCAGATCGGACACGCGGAGGTAGCCGGTCTTGAACGGTTCGATCTCCGGGTAGTAGTCGAGCAGCGGCACGGGCGGCGGGTCTTCGATGCGATGCGGGCGGCTGGTCGGGCCGGCGGCGAGGGCGCTCATCGCGGACAGCAGCAGCACAACGACAGGGAACGGAAGTCTCCAGCGACGCATGATCGATCCTCGAATCGGATGTCGGGCTCTTCGACGGCCGGGCGCGGATTGTATCGGGCGAGCGCCTGCGCGCGGAACGGCCGAGCCCGCGCGGCGATCGTCGGCACGCCGGTGCCGCCGGGGGGTTCGCGACCGAACGCACGCGGGGCGAGACAACCCCGGCCGATGAGGTCCTCCGAAACTCGGTACGTGCGGACGGCCGAGTTGAGTCTGCGCGACGTTTTCCGACGGAATGTCCGGCGCGGGTCCTCATCGCGTTAGGCCAGCGGGACATCGCACGGAGATTTTTCGTAGGCCGAGTGTCCGCCCCCGCGCCAATCTCATTGTGACGGCCCCGCAAGTGTCGTGCCGGGAGAACCCGGTCGGATGGACCGGCCCTCCCGCTCGACCCCATTCGCCACCGTGTCGACCGCGTCGCCCGCAGCCATGCGCACGACGGCTCGCCGCACGTGGATTTTCCCACGCCGCGCGTGGAATTTCACACCCGCGGCGCGCGGCCGGCCCGACTGCCAGCATCGGCATCGCGGTTTTCGGACCGGCACGATGATTGCTTGTTGAATCTCACGCGCGCCGCGCGATGCGTACGCGCGACGCGAAGAACATATCCACGAATCGGCGCGTCCAGAGCGGTCAATCTCAGGAAAGGAGGCGGCTCGGCCATCCAACACCGCGACGGCCCGCGGCCCAGGTGTGCGATCGGATTCGCAGGCAGACGCGGGCCGGGACTGGTCCCATCTCGACCGGAGGGTCGACTATGATTCCCACAGGAATCCCCACCAATCCCGTATCCACGACACCCCCCATGACACCCACACCGACGGCCCAGCCGGGCGTGATCAACCCTGCGCTCGACGGACAGAACCGACTCGCGGAACTCTTCGCCGGGATTCAGGCGGGGATGATCCCGATGGGGTATGTGCCGGGCACATTTCCCATCCCGAACATCCCGCAGGCGTTTCTGCCTGTGCAGCCGCTGATTCCGAACATCCCGTTCGCTCAGCCGCAGTTTCCGGTGAACTTTGCGCAGGCGGCAACCCCGTTCATCAACCCGCTTCTGACGCCGTTCTTCTCGCCGGTGCAGAACCCGCTGATGAACCTCCGGCCGTTTGATCCGGTGCTGGGGAGCTTCATCCCGCCGATCGGCATGCCGCAGTATCCGGCGGGGATCTCGACGCCCGCGACGGCCATCCCGCCGACGGGCTTCGTTCCGCCGCAGATTCAGCCCTTGACGACGGCCACGCTCCCGACGGTGGCGGACATCCGCACACCGTTCGCGCAGCCGTTCCTGACGCAGCCGTGGATCCCGACGGGCTTCTACGGTGATGCGCTGCTGCGGAGCCTCTCGATTCCGTGGACTCCGTTCCCGGCGCAGTGGCCGATGCTGACGCCGCCGGCAATCCACTCGATGATTCCGCCGCAGGCGCGGTTGCCGGGATTCGAATTCCCGTTCCCGGCGATGCTGAACCCGGCGCTGCACCCGTTGCAGACACCGCTGTTTCCGCCGCACCTGTACGGCCCGCAGTTCGGGCTGAACTATCCGATCCCGCCGCTGGCGGATCCGTTCAAGTTCATTGACCCGCTGCGGGCGATGCTGCCGGTGTTCGATCCGTACAAGTGGATCGATCCGTATCGGGCGTATGTGACGGGGTATGATCCGTTCAAGGCGTTCGATCCCCTGAAGGCGTTCCAGCCGAGCTGGATTCCGCCGGTGCTGACGCCGCAGACGTTCCGAGCGCCGTATGAACTGCTGCCCTACGGGCAGGTTCCGATCCAGCCCTTTCCGTTCGTCCGACCCGAGTTCCGCGTCTTCCAGCCCGAGTTCCGATTCGCCCCGCCCTTCTTCGGCGCCCAGTTCCCGCACTTCGCCGCCCCGGGCGTCTTCCCGACGCCGTTCGCGGCGAACGTCCCGGTGACGCCGTTTGCGGGGCTGCCGTTCATGAACCCGTGGCTGCGGGAGGCGATCCCGACGCCGACGGCGGCGTTTGATCCGTTCGCGGCCAAGTTCTTCTGCAACTAGGCCCGGGCGGTGTTTTCGAAGTTCCCGCTTTGGGGGCGGCCGCTCCGCTCGAAAGGATCCGTCGGCCGGAGCGGCCTGGCGGGTGACGAAGGGCGCAATCGAACACGGACGGGTCCGGTGGAATGAAAGGACGTCCGTCATGAACCTGATGCGACAACGACTCATCACGCTCAAGACGCGGGCGCGGGCGCTTCAGACCGCGCTTCGTCGCTGGGCGTTGTATGCGGATCAGGCGTCCCCCGAGCTGCGCGAGGGGCTCCTGACGCGAATGACACCGGTCGAGCGCGCGCAGCTCGACCGCAGCACGGAGGTGATGCGCGAACGACTGCGGCCGGTGGCCGTGCACGTCGATACGTTCCGACGCTGGCTCGATTTCGTCATGGACAACGTCAACGACCGCTTTGATGACGCGCGACGATTGATCGACCAGGGTCGGGCGGCGGAGTGCCTGGCCATCCTGAACGACATCGAGCAGCGGTTGCTGCTGCCGAATGCCGCGCCGGTCTCGGTCTTCAATCGCTGCCTCCAGCAGCGCTGCGGTCACGACTACTTCCAGAAGATCGTCGCGCTCGACACGTTGATCCGCGACCTCTACCTGCCGTCGGCCAAAGCGGCGGTGGAGCGCGGCATCCTGCCGAAGCCGGCCCTGATCCGCACGCCGATCGCGTTCCTCGTGGAATCGCCTGAGGAACTGCACGCGTGGCGGGCGCATCGGCGGCTGGCCGCGGCGTCCGGACGGTTCCTGCCAATCTCGCTGCTGGGCGTTCCGCGGCAGGAGATCTCCGATCCGTGGAACCTCATCCCGATCGCGCACGAGGTGGGACTGGAGCTGTACGACGATCTCGCGCTCGGCTTCGAGCTGTCGCACAAGCTCCTGCGCGAGTCGATCCAGGCGAACATCTCGCCCGCGACGGCCGCCATCTGGTCCCGCTGGCACGAGACGCTGTTCGGCGACGTTTTCGGCACGCTGCGGATGGGCTCCGCGTACGTCAGCGGCATGATCGAGCTGATGGGCGCCGATCCGCGGCTCGCGGTCGCCGGCTGGCCGGACGGCCCGGTGCCGCCGGCCTACCTGCGGTGGCACGTCATGCTTCAGACGGTGCAGTTGCTCGGCTTGCCCGACGAGGCTCGGACGCTGTTCGGACGGATTCACTCCGTGTGCGGCGACCCGACGCAGCTGGCGCAGGTCTTCGGACCGGTGTGGTTGCAGCTCATCGGTGAGGCGCGGGCGGTCGCCGGGCTGATCGCGTACACGCCGTGGCAGAAGCTGAACGGCGCACGGGTGATCGACGTCGTCCCGCCGCTGCTGTCGAGCGAGACGGAGCAGGCGCAGCGCGTCAAGGACCTGTTGCTGGCGAGCGACGAGCGCTGCGCCGGCGACGAGGCGGTCCGCTGGGCCGATCCGATCGCCGACGTCCCGGCGCACCTGGTGCTGGCCGGTCTGCGACTGGCATTCGACGCGACGGAGGACCTGGATGCATCGCGCCGGTTGTGGATCGCGTTCTGGTGCCTGATGCAGCGGCTGACGCTGGATGCGGTCCCGCTACGGGAGAAGGAGGATCGAGAGGTCGCGCCGGACGACGATGCGCTGCGATTGCTCGCGCAGCGAATGGTGCCGGCGTCGGCGTAGTCAGAAGCAGCGCCGGCGGCGCGCGATGCGTCGCGCCGCCGGAGGTGTTCGCGCGAACCGAAGCCCCCGCCGCGAGCCGAGTCGTCCGGCGGGGGCTGTTCTTTCGCCGGCACCGGCGGACGATTCGGCGGGTGCTATACTCGCGGCGATGTCGCGGCTGTCAGGACGGAAAAAGGCGATCTTCTCAGCGATTACGGTGGTCGCGTTCTTCGTCCTGGTCGAGGCCGCGCTGCATCTCGTCGTCCTGACGCAGCCCAACGCCCGCCTGCGGTTCCACACGAATCTCGTCGTGCAACTCGGGTTCCCCGCGCTTAATCAGGTGCTCGTGCCGGACGAGCGACTGTTCTGGTCGCTGCGGCGGTCGATGCCGCCGACGCGACTCGAGGGTCGGATCGGACGCGAGCACATGCTGAGATTCACCGTCTCGACGACGGCGAAGGGTCTGCGTTTTACGCCGCCGACGACGGAATGGAGGCGAACGATCGTCTGCCTCGGCGACTCGTGCACGTTCGGAGTCGGCGTCGACGATGCACAGACGTTTCCGGCGCAGTTGCAGCAGGCGCTGCCGGATGCACGATGCATCAACGCCGGCGTGCCCGCGTACTCGCTGTTCCAGGGGCGGCGCTGGCTCGAGGCCCACGGCGATGATTGGAAGCCGGATGCCGTCGTCGTCGAGTTCGCGCTCAATGATGCGTCGGGCTGGGACAACATCAGCGACCTCGAGCACGCGCAGCGGATGAGCGCATCGCCCCAGCGGCCGTGGGACCGGTCGCGGCTGGTGCAGTTCGCGCGGTGGGCGATGACGCCGGATTCTACGCCGAGGGCACCGCTCCCCGGCGAATCCATCCGGCCGCGGCTGACGGCCGACGAGTTCGCGGACGAGCTCTCGAAGACGATCGGCTGGTGCCGGGAACGGGGGGCGCGGGTCGTGCTGGTCGTCTGGCCGGCACGGTACCAGCTACAGGGGCGGAACCAGTTTCTGCACCAGAAGGTGCTTCGGGATCAGGCGGGCGCGCCGGGGGTGTGCGTCGTCGACCTGCTCCGCGAGTTCCCGGAACGCGGAGGCGAGTCCCTCTATCTGGATATTGCGCATGTGGGCCCGGAGGGCTGCCGGGTGGTTGCCGAGGCGGTGGCGGAGTGCCTTCGGCAGCCGTGATCCCGTGCCTGGCGCAGCCCTCCACGGACCGACCCCGCTATCGGACGGAGGTCGTTGCGATGGCGGGACGATGCGTCAGGGAAGTTCGTTCGCAAGAAAATCACAATTCCCCGCGAGGCGAGGCAGATTCTGGGCGTCCAACGGCTGCGATTCTCGTCGGCCCAGGCTCACGCTCCGAAAAAACTGTCGTAAAGTGTTTATTTATCTGTTGTTATGGCAAAAGCAGGTACAAAGCCGCCTGGAGGGCCGCCGGTTTCTTGCGAACGAAACGCCGGTGCGGCCGCGGTTCAAAATACCCTTGACAACAGGCACTTCGTTGCGTTAATCTGCTGGGGAGTAGAAGGGCCAGGAGGGAGCAACTCAAGCTCAACCCTTCTTGTGTAGATGGAAGCATCCGGGCCGGTACGGCGGGGAATGTATTCTGCTCCCTGCCCGGAGCACGAAAGACAAGAGTCACGGGTTTTTTGGTCGGGGGACGCCTCGACCGGGAGGAAGAATGATGCGAAAGGTTTCGATGATTGCCGGGCTGGTGGCGCTTGTGTTTGGCGCCTCCGCTTGGGCAGCCGACGCAGGCTCGCTCCAGCTGCTCGACCTGCCGCTCTCGCCGACGTACACGTCGTACAGCGCCGAGACGGGCCAGGTGATCGGTCATACGACCCGAACACAGAAGCACTATTCGTATGACAACATCTACCTGCCGGGCAACAACGGCCCGTTCTACATCCTGTCGGGTGGAACGGCCACGCTGCCGCAGCGGGCATTTGCCGATGACATCGGCTTCGAGAAGCTGCCGGGCGCCGACAAGCAGAATATCCAGCGCTTCTTCGCGTACTGGTATACTGCCAGCGCTCCGACGCAGTTGAAGATCGACTTCTATGATTCGGGCGGCGGTATCTATCTGCCGGGCGGCGCGAATGCCCCGATCTTCACGTTCACGACGGCCCCGCTGCCTCCGAACCCGAGCTACATCCAGTTGATCGAGATCGTGTTCGATGATCCCGGCTTCGTGAAGCCGGACATCATGTGGGCGTCGATCCAGACGATCGGCGGCAACGCGAACACGTCGGTTGTGTTCTCGCGGTTCGCCAGCGGCGCGCCGAATCCGGGTTTCTCGGATGGCAACTTCGCCATCAGCTTCGACGGGAACAAGCAGACGTTCCTCGATAACTACAGCCTGGGTGGCACGAACGACTCATATGTCACCTGGACCTTCATCAACACGCCGGAGCCGGCCTCGATGGCCCTGCTCGCCGGCGGTGCGGTGGCCCTGCTTCGCCGCCGCCGCTAGTCGGTTCGCCGACTAGATCGGTTTCGTAATCCAAGCGACCTTCGTCCGAGCGACGAGGGTCGCTTTCTTTTTACGCTTCCCCAATGGCGCGTGCTGCCGGGTCAGCGGCCGAGCCGCTGCGGCCCCCCCCGCCTTGTCGCACGCGCCGGCGGCGATAGACTCCGATTTCGATGGGTGATCCCGCAGCGCCGACATCGTCACCGATCGCGGAGCCCCCGTCCGCGCCACCGACCGCGGCGCGGACGTCGCTCGCGATCCTCGTCATCCTGGGCATCGCCGCCGCGACGCGGCTTGTGATGCTGCTCGATCAGCGGGCACATAACCCGTTCTACTACTCGCCGATCCTCGATGGCGCGGTCTACTGGGAATGGGCCGGGCAGATCGCCTCGGGGGAGTGGTTCGACCGGACACCGTTTCTGTCGGCCCCGCTCTATCCGTACTTCCTCGGTGTGCTGCGGCGCCTCGGGGCCGGGCATACGGTCGTCTATGCAATCCAGGTCCTGCTCGACCTCGCCTCGGCGTACCTGATCTCCACGATCGTGCGTCGCCGCTTCGGGGCGACGGCCGCGATCGTCGCCGCGGCGATCTTCCTGCTCCTCACCGAAGCCGCGGCGTACGAGTTCCGCGTGCTGGCGGCGACGCTCCAGATCTTCCTCGCATGCGGCCTCTGGCGATTGCTGGTCGATTGGCAGGAGCGCCGGACGACCGGGCTCGCGGTCGCAGCCGGGGCATTACTGGGATTGAACTGCCTCGCCGGCCCGGCGTTCCTGCTTGTGATGGCGCTGATCGGACCGTGGATGCTCCTGTCCTGCCGGCCGCGCCGGCGGGGTGTCGCTTCGGCGGTCGCGGCGATTGTGGCTTCGATTGCCGTAATCAGCCCGGCAACCTGGCACAACTGGCGGGTCTGCGGCGAGTTCATCCCGATCCGGGTGTCGGGCGTGGCGTTCGCGATCGGCAACGGGCCGGGGGCGAACGGCACGTATTCCTCGCTCCTGGGGCTGGGCCTCGGAAGCAGCCGGTCCACGATGTACGAGCAGGCGGCGCGGGTCTATCAGCAGGAGACCGGCCGGACTCGCATCCGCTGGCGCGAGATGGACCGCCATTTTTACGACAAGACGATCGCCCACCTTCGGAGCAACGTCGGTACGGCGTGCAAGCTCTACCTGCGGAAGCTGCACTGGTTCCTGACGGGCCAGTACTACGACGACACGTCGCCGTCATACCACGAATCGAAGTCGGAGTTCGCGCGTTCGCTGCAATTCGCGCCGCTGCCCGCGCCGTGGGTGATCGTGCCCGCGCTGGTCGGATTCGTCGGGATGGTGCGGCGGCCGCGGCACTATTTCCCGGAGTGGATGCTCGTGCTCGTGCCGCTCGCGACCGTCATGGTGAGCTACTACACGCCGCGCTATCGCCTGCCGGCCATGCCGGTGTTCGCGGGCGTCGCGGCATGCATGCTGGTCGGCGCGGCGCAGCGGACGCTCGCTCCGCTCGCCCTGTGGGCCGTCCGGATCGCGCTGCTGGCGGGCGTCTGTATCGGCATCGTCAACTCCGGAATGGGGTTCGACGCCAGCAAGACCTCGGAGGCGTTCTGGTACTACACGGTCGCGGTCACGTACGGCAAGAACGGCCGCGAGGCGGAGACGATCCAGTACCTCGAGCGCGCCGTCGCCGCCAATCCGACCGTGTGGCTGTTTCATTCGACTCTGGGGGAGTCGTACGAGCGCGCGGGTCGACTGGCCGATGCCCGCCGCGAACTGGCGGCCGCGGCGGAACTTGCGCCGAATGAGCCGCAGGCATTGCGGTCGTACGCGCGGCACCTGGTGCTGACGCGGGAGCTGGAGAAGGCGTTGCCGCTGCTTCGGCGGACGGTGGAGCTTTGGCCGAACGACGAGGGGTCGCGGGCATGGCTGCACCAGGTGCTGATGGCGACGCAGCGATATGCCGAGGCGCGGGACAACCTCGACGAAGCGCTGCAACGCCAGATCGCCGGTCCGCAACTGCGCGGGGCGTTCGTGCTGCTGCTGGCCGCGTGCCCGGACAATTCCGTTCGCGATGGCCGCCGGGCGCTCGAGCTCGCGCGCGGGTTGTCGCCGGACGGACAGACTCCCGAGCCGTGGGCGCTCGATTCGCTCGCGGCCGCCTACGCCGAACTCGGGCAATTCGACGAAGCAGCGCGGCTCGCACAACAGGCGCTGGACGCGGCCCGCGCTGCGAAGGATGAACCGTTGACGACGCTGATGACGAACCGGCTGAAGTTGTACGAATCGGGTCAGCCGCTCCGCTTCGGCCGTACGGCGACGACGTCGCCCGCCACAACGACTTCCGCGCCCGCGTCCAACGCGTCGTAGCGACACGCGGCGAAGGCCGGAGCAACTCGGACACTCCATGCGATCGAATCCTCGCACGCCGACGCCTCCCGAACGCAGCGATCCCGCCGGGGCGTCGCGCCGGTACGCGTTCGCGTTGGCGGCGGTGTTCGCGTACTTCATCGTGACGCGCAGCGCCATGCTGTTCGATCAGCGCACCAACAACCTCTTCTATCCTCAGCCGCTCAACGATGCGGAGGTCTATTGGGACTGGGCGGGGCGGATCGCGGCCGGGCAGTTCATCGACCGTGTCCCGTTCTTCTCCGCGCCGCTCTATCCGTATCTGCTCGCGGGGATCCGGTTCCTCGGCGGCGGCTTCACCGCGGCATACATCGTCAACGGCTTGCTCACGTTGCTTGCGACGTGGCTGCTTGCGGCGGCCGTTCGGCGACGCGCCGGCGAGGGCTCGGCCGTACTCGCGGCGGCCGTCTTCGTCCTGCTCGCGGAGCCGGCGGCCTACCAGTTCCGGATCATGAACAGCGGTCTTCAGCTCATGCTTGTCTCGGCCGCGTGGTACATGATCGAGCGGCTGCGAACTCGCGCGACGACGGCCGGATTCGCCGCCCTGGGCGCCGCGTTGGGGCTGAACTGCCTCGCGACTCCGGCAATGCTGCTCCCGGCGCTGGCGATCGTTCCGTGGACGATCGTCCACGGCCGGACGGCTGCGCGATGGCGCGGTATGATCGCGTACGCGGCGCCCGTGTTCGCGCTGTTCGGTCTGATCACGGTTCACAATGCGAGGGCGGTCCGCGAGTTCATTCCGACCATCGTGTCGGGGCTGACGTTTCTCAACGGGAATCAAATCGGCGGCGATGGAAGTTACCAGGCCCCGCCCGGGTTCTTCGGCAGCCGGCCAACAATGTACGCCGATGCATGGCGGTTGTACGCCGCGCGGACCGGCCGAACGCCGACCTGGAGCGAAGTCGATGCATACTTTCGATCCGAGGGCTGGCGAAACCTGTCGCGCGACCCGTTTGCTGCGGCACGGCTCTGGTTGCTGAAGACGTACTGGTTCTTCACGGGACGAATCCGCGACGAAGTGCTGCCGTTCCATTTCGAAATCGAGTCGGGTTTTGCGCGGTCCCTTCGACTTGCGCCGGTCCCGACGCCGTGGGTCCTCATCCCGGCCATGCTCGGATTCGCGGCGATGTGCCGCCGGCCGGTCCGGAACCTGCCGGAGCTTGCCATCTTCGTCGCCGTGTTCATCGCGAATGTCGGGTTTCACTATTCGCCGCGCTATCGCATGCCGATCGTCCCGATCGCGACGGGCCTGTGCGCGATCTCGCTTGTCCAGGCGCTTTCGACTGCGGCATACCAGCCGCGACGATTCATCGCGGCCGGCGCTCTCGCGCTGGCACTGCTGAGCGGACCGCTCAACCGCGTTCTGCGATTCGACCAGCCAGCGGCGGAGCGGCCGTTCTTCTACAACATGGCGGGCTGGGCGCTGACGCGCGCGGATCGCGAGACCGACGCGCTGGCGTATTATCAGCGCGCGGTTGAGGCGAATCCGGACTTCTGGGGTTTTCGCGTCCATCTGGGCGAGAGCCTGATCCGTCTGGGACGGCTTGACGAAGCCGTGGCCCCGCTGCGGGAGGCGGTTCGACTTTCGCCGGACAACGTGCACGCGCTCGGTCCGCTGGCGCGGTTGCAGATGGCGCGGGGCGAGACGGACGAGGCGCTGCGCGTGCTCGAACGGCTTTCGATCATCGATCCGCAGGGTATTGCGCCGCGGCTCTATCGACATCGATTGCTCGTGCAGCAGGCGCGATACGCGGAGGCGGTTCAGAATCTCGAGGAGGCGCTCGCAGCGGGCGCGGGCGGCCCGCTCATCCAGAACAGCCTGGCGTGGGTGCTCGCAACGTGTCCGAAAGACGGCGTTCGAAACGGGGCGCGGGCCGTCGAGTTGGCGCGGGACGCGGTCGCGGCGGATCCGGATAATCCCGTCTTCGTCGATACCCTGGCGGCCGCATTGGCCGAACGCGGCGAGTGGACCGAGGCGATCCGGCAGGCGGATCGGGCGCGGCAATCGGCGGCGGCAGACGGCGAGGATGCGCTGGCCGCCGAGATCGGGAAGCGGATCGACGCCTACCGGGCCGGGAGGCCCTGGCGCGAGGGGTGGCCCGCAAGCGCTCCGGCGGGCGGTTGACGCCAATCAGCGCGATTCACGCATCGGACAGTTCGCCGAGGGCGGCGGTGACCGAGTCCGCCACTCCACGGAAAATCGCTTCAGAGAAATCGAACTTCGCGCCGGCGGCAGCGAAGAGCGCGTCGAGCGGCTGCGTCCCGCCGAGGGCGAGGGCGCGCCGGTAGTCACGGACGGCGACTGGAAAATCGTGCTGCGCGCGCTGCCATATCTGAAGTGCGCCGAGCTGCGCAATACCGTATTCGACGTAGTAGAACGGTACCGTGTAGAGGTGGAGTTGCCGCTGCCAGCCCCACGCAAGGGCGTCCTCGTAACCCTCGTAGCTCTCCAGCCCGCCGAAACGGCGTCGAATCGCGCACCAGGCCGCGCGACGCTCGGCCGCGCTGCGCTGCGGGTTCGTGTAGACCCAGTGCTGATACGCGTCGACCGACGCCATCCAGGGGAAGAACTCGACGATGTCCTCGAGCTGATCTCGGACGGCGCGGCGCGCCTCGGGCGGCGCGTAGAACTCGTCGAGCCCGCCGGCGGCGAGCAACTCCATGCCCATTGACGCGACCTCGGCGAACTCGATCGGCGCGGAGCGGTACGCGAGGAGCGGCTCATCGCGCGTCGCGAGCGCATGAAACGCGTGGCCCGACTCGTGAAGGAGCGTCTCGACGTCGCGGTGAACGCCGACGGCGTTCATGAAGATAAAGGGCAGGCGCCGCTCCTCGAACACCGTCATGAATCCGCCAGGCGCCTTGCCCTTGCGGCTGACGAGGTCGAGCAGCCCGAGCCGGTGCAGTTCAGAGAATTGCTCCGCGAGGTCGAAGTCGATGCGCGCAAAGATCTTCCGGCAGCCCTCGACCAGCTCGCCGGTGGTGCGGAACGGTTGCAGCGGATCGCGCCCGGCCGGATCGACCGAGAGGTCCCACGGGCGAAGCGTCGAGACGCCGAGGCGGTGCCTGCGGCGTTCGTGCAGGGATCGGACCTGCGACACGCCCAGCCGCTCGATGGTCGCATGGAATCGCAGGCAATCGTCGGGGGCGTAGTCGAATCGCTCTAGTTCACGGAACGCGTATTCGCGGTAATCGCGGCAGCCGGCGTTGCGCGCGATCCGGTCGCGGAGCTGGACCATCTCATCGAACAGCGCGTCGAGCGCCGCCGCGTCACGAAGGCGGCGCTGCCAGATCGCCTCCCACGCCTGCTGACGCACGCCGCGTTCCGGACGTTCGAGGTATCGGCCGGCCTCTTCAAGCGTCAATTCGCGGCCGTCGAGCGTGACGGTCATCGCACCGGCGATCTTCTGGTATTCCTGGCGCAGCGTCTCATCGCGCGTCTGCAGCGGGACGTTCTCATCGCGGAAGAGCTCGACATGGTTGCGGACGCGGCGCAGAAGGATGCCGTAGCGATTCGGATCGAGGTCGGGGAGGAACGGGTCGGCGAGCAGTCGTCGATCGAGGCGGTCCTGCGCGCGGCGGACGTGCGGCACAACGTTTTCGATGAAGTCGAGGTAGCGTCGTTCGCATTCGGGGTCATCGGTCTGCGCGGCGGCGGCGACTTCGCGCGCAGCACGGACCTCCTCGATGCACGCTGAAAGCTCGGAGAGGTCGATCAGCCAGCGTTCGAGCGCATCGACGCTCTTGCTTGGGCGATGTTCGAGTTCATGAAAGAGCGGCTCGATGCCGGACCATGCGCCGCAATCGACGCCCGTCGGAACGAAACAGCGGCCGGGCGGTCGAAATCGGTTCGTCATCGGCAACCTCGCGCGCGGCGGAATGTATCGGGAACGATCGATGTGCGAAATACGCGGCGCGGGAGTGCCGCTCACGGGGCGATGAAGATGCGTAAAAAAGGCGTGCGGCACCCCGTTGTAGTTGGCGCGGTCAAAGGGTGCCGCAGCGAGTGGAAGACTCTCGATTTTCCGGGCACCGCATCAGCGCCTTGCGGCGATGTGCAGCGCTTGATCGACGTTTGTTTCGCGACACGAGGCGGCGAAGCCCCGCGGATCACACCAAAAGGACGCCCCCAAGATGCCGAGCGTCACCGGACCGACCAAAGCTCGATCCGAGGCGTGATTACTCCACCCAGATTCCCAAAGCTACCCATATTGATTCGGGCGAACTTATAGGAATTCACAGGTTACACACCCATATCGTATCACGCCGCCCGATGAAAGCAAGCGTTCTTGTTGAAAATCCGTAAATAGTTGTTCGTAAAGGCAATACGGCGAGCCGTTTGCTGCAACAGGATTGGGTTTTATTGCTCAATTTCGCCCAATCCTGGCCGATTCCGGTTCCGAGAAAGTCCGAATCTGCACCCGCGCTGGTCGATGTTCTGGCCCTGCGGTCGGGGAGATTATGGAGAACCTGGCGAACGTCTCGGGCTATGCCAGGCCCGCTTTCACGATGTCGTGAAGCCGAATGATCCCGATGGGACGCTGGTCCGCCTCGGCCGCGACGAGAGACGTGATCTGGCTCTTGCGCATGATCTCGAGGCAGTCGACGACGAGCAGGTTGGGCGAGACGGTCGATACGGGCACGGGCGGTTCGCTCGGATCGCGACGACTGAGCCGCCAGGCCTCCTGCGCGGCGAGGGTCGTCGGTCGCTCGGCGCGTTCGAGCAATCGGCGGAGGTCTCCGTCGGTGAAGACGCCGAAAAGGCGGCCGTCGGGGTGGATAATGCAGGTCATGCCGATGTGCTTGCCGGTCATTTCGAGGAGCACGTCGCGAAAGGGCGCGTCGACGCGGACGCGCGGCAGGTCGTCTCCCGTGTGCATCAGATCGCGGACGCGCAGGAGCAATCGCTTCCCGAGCGCGCCTTCGGGATGAAACCTCGCGAAGTCGTCGGCGGCGAATCCGCGGGCGTCGAGCAGCGCCATGGCCAGGGCGTCGCCGAGGGCAAGCATCATGGTCGTGCTGGTCGTCGGCGCGAGCGCGAGCGGCCCGGCCTCAGTGCGGACGGGGATCCGGATCGTAATCTCGGCGAGTTCGGCCAGCGGCGATTCGGCGGATTCGCAGACGGTGATGAGCGATCCGCCAAGCCGCTTGAAGTGGCCGCAGAAGCGGATTATTTCGTCGGTCGCGCCGCTCTTGGAGAGGGCGAGCAGGACGTCGCCGGCGGAGACGATGCCGAGGTCGCCGTGCAGTCCCTCGACGGGGTGCAAGTACATGGCCGGCGATCCGGTGCTCGACAGCGTCGCGGCGATCTTGCGCGCGATGAGGCCGCTCTTGCCGAGGCCGGTGACGACGAGCGGTCCGCGCGCGGCCAGCATGCGGCGCACGGCCTGTTCGAAGGATGAATCGAGTGCGGCGGCCAGCGCGCCGAGCGCGGCGGCCTCGTCGGAGACGACGTCGCGGCCTATTCGCAGAAGATCAGACACGATGCCCGGCTCCGCGGAACGGAGGCGGATTATACCGAACAGGATCGGTTTGCGCCGGGTTCAGGATTCTTCGGGCGGCCGCGACGGGTCCGGTCGTTCGCCTTCGGGCGGCGTTTCGATCTCGGCGTCGCTGGAGTCGATGGCGGCGAGCTGCTCGCCGATGGCGGCGGCGTCCTCGGACGGGACCTTGTCCTCGATTTCGCGCTTCTTGCCGGAGAGACGCTTGGATGGCTTGCGGGTCTCTTCTTCCTCGGCCTGGTAGTCATAGAACGCGCGATACTGCTTTCGGAAGTATCCGCCGCGGGTGGACTGCACGGCATTGAGGACCGCGCCGAGCAGGCGGGCGTTGATCGCCTCGAGCTGCGTCCGGGCACGGAGCAGAGCGCCGCGCGACGTGCTGCGGAAGCGGCAGACGAGCAGCACGCCGTCGATGATGCCGGCGAGGACCATCGGGTCGGACATCAGCAGGACCGGCGGCCCGTCGAAGATGATCTGGTCGTAGCGCGAGCGGGCCTCGGCGAGCATCTCGCGAAGGTAGGTTCCGCCGAGCAGCTCGGCCGGGTTGGGCGGTGTCGGACCGGTGCTGAGCAGGTCGAGGCCCGGAACGCCGGACGGCGTGACGAGGTCGGCAAGTTTGGATTGCCCAATCAGGACGTTACTGAGGCCTTCGGCGCGCATCTCGGCGAAGATGTTCCGCAGAGCGGGGCGGCGGAAATTGGCGTCGATGAGCAACACGCGCCGACCGCTGATGGCGACCGAGGTTGCGAGATTGACGGCGACGGTGGTCTTTCCATCCTCAGCGCCGGGGCTGGTGACGAGCAGCACGGCCTGGTGCTCGACGGGCGCGGCGAAGAAGAGGTTGGTGCGTAGCTGCCGGAAGGCTTCGGCGATGACGGAGCGCGGCGCTTCGATGCACGCCAGCTCGATGCGTTCGATCTCGACTTCCTCGTCGTCGAGGGCCGGGATCGTGCCGATGACGGGCATGGCGGCGTGGCGCAGGACGTCGCGCGGCGTCCGCACGGAGGAATCGGCCAGCTCCAGCAGGACGGCCAGGCCGATGGAGAGCATGAGACCGACGACGATGCCGACGGGCACGTTGATGAGCCAGCTCGGACTGGCGCGTCGCTTGGGGGGGATGGCATACGAGGCGACCGTGATGCGGACTGTCTTGTCGCGGCGGAGCATCAGGTTGAGCGCTTCGCGCTGCGCGAGCAGGCTGTCGTAGCCGGCCTTGAGGACGTCGCGCTCCTCGAGGTGCCGCAGGTATTGTGCGAATTTCTGGTCGAGGTCGCGCTGCTTGGCGATGACGCCTTCGAGCCGCTCGGCGATCGCCAGTTCCTGCTCCTGCGCCTGGAGGTAGTCCTGCTCGGCGAGCTGGAGCTGCTGCGCCTTGTACTGGTTGAGCTTCTCGATCTCGGCCGCCATCAGGCGCTTGCGCGTTCCCTCGACGCGGACGCGCAGGGCGTCGACCGCGCGGTGCTTCGGCCCGTAGTTGGCCTCGGAGATCGCCAATTCCGCCTCCATGCGTTCGAGCTCCGTCCGCATGTTGAAGATGCCCGGGTCGTTGTTGAGCGCCGCGAGCATTTCGGCGGTTACCGGGGCGTCCTCGGGCCGGACAGCGCGGAGGGATTCCCAGATCTGCTGCCGGCCGAGCTTGACCATTTCCAGCTCGGTCTTGAGCGAGGTCAGTGTCATCAGCTCATCACCGATGACGTTGGCGCCGCCGGTGGTGAAGACCGAGGCGGGCGCGGTCTGGCGGAATTCGTCGATCGCGGCGTTCTTGTCCTCGAGCAACTTCTTGGCGCGCTCGGCCTCCTTTTGGAGCCGATCGAACTCCTCGCGATATCGGGTCCTGGACAGCTCGTTCACGTGGAGTTCGTACTTGTTCATGACGGTGTTGACGATCGTCGGCAGCTCGTTCGGGACGCGGCCGCGGACGGAGACGACGAGGAAGCTGGTCGCCGGATAGGGCGCGGCATCGATGATGTCGGCAAGCTCGTCGATCATCGAGATCGTCGGATCGTTTCGAGCGATCAGGTTGGTGTACCACGACGTGCGCTTGACTTCGGGATCCTCGAGCGCCTTGCTCAACACGTCCGGGCTGGTGACGAAGATCGCCTGGTCCTTGACGAGCATCTCCATCGCCTGGACGTCGACGCGGTCCGGCTTTTGCTCCATCGGGTCTTCGGGGCGCGTCGACTCGACCTTGATGTAGCCCTCGGTACGGAACTCGGGGTAATAAGCGGCCCAGTAGGCCGTTCCGCCGATCGTCGCGCCGACGAGGAAGAGCCAGAGAAAGAGCACCATGACGAGGCGCTGGCGGACGATCCGCAGCAGGTCGCCGGCGGTGAATCCGAGGGCGCCGCCGGGCTGCGGGCGCGCGGCCGCCGGGCGCGTCAGTCCTGGCGCACTCGCGGTTGCCGCCGTCAGCGTGGTCATGAGCCGGGCCTCCCGCGCAGCGGGATAGACACCCCCGGGGGTGCCGAGAACCCGCGCGCGGCCTTGGTCAGTCCTATCATCGGCACTTTATTGGCCGGTTCCGAGTTCCTTCAGAGCCTGGTCGGCCAGCTTGACGAAGTTTTCCTCTCCCTGGGCTTCGGCATGCTTGCGGGCCGCCTCGAGCCGCTGGCGGGCGTCGGTCACGTTGTTCATGCGCTTGTATACGATCCCCAGATGATAGTTAGCGGCCACGCTCTGGGCATTGACGTCCAGGGCGCGCAGGAGCGTGCCCTCGGCGTCGGCCAGCCGGTTGTTCTCGGCAAGCACCCAACCGTAGGTATCCAGCGTGTTTGCGTCACGAGGCGCAAGATTTTCCGCCTTCTCGGCGTAGGGGAGGGCCTCCTGGGGCCGCTTGAGGACGTCGGCCAGGATATAGGCCAGGTTGTTGAGGGCGATGGTGTTGCTCGGATCGAGTTCAAGCACGCCCTCGTATTTCTTGCGGGCCTCGTCATTGCGTTCGAGGCGGCCGAGGATGATGGCCTGCCCGATCATGCCGAACAGCAGGTCGTCGTCGCGGTCGGAGAGCTGGACGATGCGGTCTCCGATCGCGAGCGCCTCTTCGTTCTTGTTGTTGCTGAACAGCAGGTGCATGAGGATCTTGAGGCGCTCGACATTGTTCTTGTCGGCGTCGGACTGCTTCTGCGCGTAGGCGAGCGCCTTGTCGGCTCCGAGTGACGTCGACATGGTCAGCGCGATAAAACGATAGGCCTCGAAGTCGTCGCGCGCGAGCTCCATCGCGGCGCCGAACTGCTCGATCGCGGCCTGCTCGTCGCCCTTCGCGGCATAGGCCTTTCCGAGCGCGGCGACGGCCATCGGCAGGCGTCGCCGCCGCGCGGCAGGGAGCGCCTTGGTCACGAACTCGATGATCTGGTCGTGCTGCTTGCCGCCTTCCAGGGCCGAGAGGTAGCTCATGGTAGGCACGGCGGCGAACTTGCTGATCTCTGTGGCGCGCCGGTATGCGGTCGCCGCCTTGTTCAGATCGCCGCTGCTGACGCCAACCTTGCCGAGCAGCATGGGCCATTTGTAGTCGTCGGGATAGCGCCGCATGTAGGTGACGATGAGGCTCTCGGCGTCGGAGTAGCGCGGCGGCTTGAGTTGCAGGTATTCATCCACGAGCACGGCGGCGACGTTCTGCGCGTCGGGCTTGTCGCGGAGGATGGTCTGCAGCTCGTTCAACCCCTCGTCCACGCGGCCGGTCCCGATCAGGGCCCGCGCCAGCGCGATGCGATGGTCGTAATTGAAGTCGTTGGGCCGGAAGGCCTTTGACTTGGACAATTCCTCGATGGCCAGCTCCCATCGGTTGCGCATCATGTGCAGCGCCCCGAGCTGCCAGAGGGCGAGGGCCGAATCGGGCTGCTTTTCGAGTTGCTGCATGAACGCCTTTTCGGCTTGCTGCATGTCGCCCATCTGGAGATAGAACAGGCCCTTGAGTTGAAGGCCCTGCTCGTCGTTCGGGTACTTGGCGATGTACTTCTCGAGCTCCCCCTCGCAGCGCTTCTTGTCGCGCAGCAGGATCAGGCTCTGGATGATGCGGCGCTCGATGCCGATGAGCTCGGACGGCAGGTCGCGGGCGAGGTCGCGGGCCTTTTCGTACCAGTCGAGGGCATCGCGCGGTCGGTTCGTCTGAACGTAGAACTCCCCGACGTTTTGTGTGGTCATCGCGCCGGGACTGAGGCTGGCGGCGAGCAGGAAGTACCGCTCCGCGTTCTGCATGATCTCGAGGTCCTGATAGAACTTCGCAGTGAGCGTCGCGATGCGGGACTTCTTCTCCTTGTCGTCGGTGGATCGCAGCAGCTCCAGCAGGATCGCCTCGCCCTCGGCCGGGCGGTCGAGGTCTTTCGCGAATATCTCGGCGGAACGGAACGCGAAACGCAGGTCGTCGCGGTTGGCCGAAAGGACGCGTTTCAGGCAGTCCTCGGCCTTGGCGGGTTCGCCCGTCTTGGCATACAGCTTCGCGAGCGCCATCAGGTTCCGGTAGTCCTCCGGGTTCTTCTTCGCGGCCTCCTCGCGCGCGGTGATGCCCGACTTGGGGTCTTCCTCCTCGCGGATCAACTGGAGCTGCGCCTGGCAGAACGGATCATTCGGCATCTGCGCCAGCGCATCCTCGAAAAGCGCCTTGGCCCGCGCCTTGTCGCCGTCCTCGAGCGCCAGGCCGCCGAGCATGCGGTTGGCGAAGCCGTTGGCCGGGTTCAACTTGATGGCGCGCTCCAGCGTGTCGCGCGCTTCGCCGCGCCGGCCGGCCGAGAGATAGGCCTCCGCCAGGAGCGTCCAGCCGATCGAGTTCGTCGGGTAGGCGTCGAGCGCCTGCTTGTAGAGGTCGATGGCGGGGGAGAATTCGCCCTTGGCGACGGCGAGGCGTCCGCGCATGAGTTTGCCGCCGGTCCCGTCGGTGTTGAGCTTGGCCTCCCGGTCGCAGTATTTTTCGGCGGTGGCCCAGTCCTTGCGACGCATGGCAAAGTTGAACTGCTGCTCGATGACGACGGGGGAATTCGGATCCACCTTCTCGGCTTCATCGAGCGCCGTGCGGGCTTCATCCAGTTCGTCCCGATTGATGTGGAAGGTGAACTTCTGGATGGCGCGGGTCATGGGATCGGGCTCGCGATCGAGGAACTCGAGCATCTTCTGCTTGCGGACCTTCGGGTCCTGCACCGGATCGAGGCTGATCGCGAACGCCTCCAGCACGCGATTGTCGGGCAGTTGCTTGCGGGCATCCTCCACGACGTCTCGGGCGCCTTCCTCGTCTTTCTTCTGCACCAGCACGCGGGCCAGCAGGACGACCGCGTCGGCGTTCTTCGGGTCGGATTTCACCTCGTTCCGCAGGAGCTGCTCGGCCTCGTCGAGCCGGTTCGTGAGCGCCAGGAATCTCGCTTCCTGGATCGGCGTGCTGCCGCCGACCTCGCGGATCAGCTCGCGTTCCGCCTCGACCTTGTCCATGCGGTTCAGGCGGCGGTAGCACTCGGCGCGGACCTTCGCGGCCTCCGGGTTGCGACGGAGCGCCTCGTAGATTCCCGGGTGGGGCGGCGACTCCAGCGCCGCCAGCGCCGCGTCGTACTCGCGCTGGCGCAGCAGCAGCTTGGCCAGCAGGATGTGCGCCCCGATGGCTCGCGGCTCGATCGCGATCGCCTCGCGCAGCGCTTCCGTCGCCGCGCCAAACTGCTCCTGCTTGGCGTACAGATCGGCGAGCATCGCCTTGATCTCGAAGTCCCGCGCGCGGGCCAGCGCCTTGTCGACCTGCTCGACCTCGCGCGTCGCCTCGACCAAGTCGCCCTTCTCGCGCAGCAGGTGCGCCTTCATGATGCGGACGACGATCTCGTCCGGACCCACCTCATCGCGGGCGCGCTGATAGACCGCCTCGGCATCCGCGATCGCCTTCTTCCGCTCCTCCTCGGTCTTCGCCGGCCTGGCGAGGTGGGCCATGCAGATCTGCTTGAGCATCTGATTGCGGGCGAAGTTCCCGCGTACGAAGCGGAACCCGACGCCTCGCGTCACGGACGTCAGGCCCTGCTCGAGGATCGCGACGGCCTCGTTGAGTTTCTGCTGCGCCTGGTAGAGCGCGGCCAGCCGGAAGTATGTGTCCGGCAGCTTGGGGTCGACCTTGAGTGCCTTCTGAAGCTCGGCCTCGGCCTTGTCGTAGCTGTCCTTGCCCTTGGACTGCCAGTAGGCGGCCAGGGCGAGGTGAGACTCGGCGAAAGAGGGGTTGGCCTTCTGGGCCTTTTCGAATGCCGCGACGGCGTCGTCGAGCTTGCCCTCGAACAAGCAGCGCCGCCCAACGAAGTTGTAGAGTTCGGCAAGGGCCTCCTTCGCGCCGGCCGAATCGGCCTTCGCGATCGTCTCGTTGATGAGTTCGGTGGCGGCGTTGTTGCGGTTCTTGTTGTAGTAGAACTCGGCCAGCGTCATCGCCGCGTTGGCGTTGACCGGATCGAGCTTCAGGACCTCGCGCAGGGCGTTTTCGCCTTTCGTCTCGTATGTTGAATCCTCCCCCGACAGGGCGAGCCAGGCCGAGCCTGCGGCTTCCTGCGCGAGCACCATCGTGGCATCGATGCCGAGAAGCCGCTCGGCCTCGTCGAGCGTCCGCTTCCACTGCGGCGAGTGGGGAACGGCGCGTGCCAGCTCGAATTCGGCGCGAGTGGCCAGTTCCTGAGCGGGCTTGAGCTTCGGATCAAGCACGCGGGCCTGTCGGACAAGTTCCCGCACCGCGCCGACCTCGCCGAGCTCATACATGCACTTGGCGGCCTTGGCGAGCCATTCCGGATTCTGTCCGCCGCGCTTGTCGAACCGGAAGGCACGCATGTAATTCTGCATGGCAAGTCGCCACTCGCCCTTGGCCTCCTGCTTGACGGCCTCGTCGGCGAAGTGTTGCGGGTCCGCGCCGGGGAGCTTGTAGATCAGCGCGACGGCGACGACTCCCATCAGGAGCATCGCGGCCATCGTCAGGATTCCGACCAGCGTCTTGTTCAGTTTCTTTGCCATGCCGGCACCTCAGCGTCGAGCGACGGGTTGAAGGTCCATGTCAGGATGCGTTGGCGGCCGCCTTCTCCAGCGCGGCCGTGTCAGGCAAATGGTTCCGGATCAGCTCCGGCAGAAGCTGTCCCATGATGCGTTCCGCGGCGCGGTCCATCTCGGGCGTGGTCCCGGCGCCCTTCTGGCGGAAGAATGCCAATTCAATCTTGCAGTAGTACAAGTAGCGTTCGCGCGGATCGGCCATGCGGAGCCGGACGGCGTTTCGGTGCGCGTAGAAGTCGCCATTGACGGCGAATGTGTAGTAGACGCAGACGCCCGCAGCGCGCGTGGACGGCGGCCGGAATGCCAGCCGGCGGATCGGCACGTCACCGCGGATCGCGCCGAGCTTGAACTCCATGTAGTCGTCGGTGAGGATTCCGAACGCGCCTTGTTGATAGCACTCCTCCGGGACGTGGGGAACCTGGTCCGGGTTGCCGGTGTAGTACGTCGCGAAGACGTTGAGCCGGCGCTCCCACGACTCTTCAGGTGCCTGCGGGTTCTCCAGCGTCCATTGGATATACGCCTTGGTGCCGAGTTCCTGTTCGGTTTCCTCCGGGAGGCGGGCGGAATCGCGCAGGATGTAGGGGGCAAGGACGTCCGGTGAAAGGTCCGATAACTGCTTCAAGAGGGGGGCTGGACGCTTCAGAATCTGTAATGACCCGGTCGCTTTCGCGTACCGAAGGCCCGCCCCGGCGGCCAGGATGACCAGCAGGGCGGCGATGAAGGCTGGTTCGAGCAATGGACGGCCCGTCGCCGGCCGCAACTCGGATGGGTTGGGCGTCATGGGTTCGCACCTGCCGGAAGCGTCTCGTCCCCGGCATCCTCGTAGAGATGGTCTAAAACGTACAGGATTCCAAAGTAGATCGCAAAGCCCAGGGCGAAGGTCGCGAGGCCGAGGACGGTGTGCGGCGTTCCGGCGGCGAGGTTCCCGTATTCGTATATCTGGAATGTCCCTGTTACGACGACGCGAATGATGTTGCAGAAGACGGCCACCGGGACGACGACGAGGGCGATGATGACGCGATGCCAGACCGGCCGCGGCGCGAAGTAGGCCATCGCCAGCCCGAGCGCGACGAAGGCCATGAGCGAGCGCATGCCGCTGCATGCGCCGGCGACCGTGAACGAGCCGAACTCGCCCGTCACGCGTTCGTACGCGAGGTTGATCCCGCTGCGCTCGACGATGACGCCGGGCAGGAAATTGAGCACGAGTTCGGCGACGGCGGCGGCGAACTGCTGCAGCGGCTGGGTGAAGTCGCGGTACATCCGCACCGGCGGCGGCAGCGCCAGCACGAGGAAGGCGATCGCGAAGCCGGTGATCTTCAGAACGCGCCAGCCGCACATCAGCAGCACGATGCCGGCGACGGCGATGACGATGGTCAGGGCCTGCGGGTAGCCAAACTTTGCGCGAACGGACCAGAAGTACGCTGCAATCGCGAAGATGAGCAGCGGCAGGCCGAGCCAGTTCGTGCGCATCGGTTCCCGCGCAAGTGCGTCGCGCTTGGACCAGACGAAGTAGGCGCTGAAGACGGGGATGAGGAAGCCGTGCGACCAGTCCGGGTCTTCGCTCCAGAAGCGGACCAGGCGCAGACAGTGGTCCCAGTAGAACCAGAGCATGGCCGCAATGAGGGCAGCGGCCTTGGTCAGCCCGAACCGGCCGAAGAGCTCCGAAACAGTCACCGGCGCCGCGCGTCGCGAGCGCGGCACGCCCGCGGGCGCATCACTGCCGCGCGGCGGTTGCGGTTCGGTGGAAAGAGCTTGAGCGGGTTGGGCGTGGGGCGGCGTCATGCGATCAAATCCTGTCGCACCCGGGCCAGCCGCCCGCAGCGGCGGACGCGGCCATCAAGGCGGGAAGCCCCGCTGGATTCGTTCTGCGCGCCGACGTGATCGCAGGGCTTCTTCCGCAAAGAACGTGTCCTCGTCCGCATAGTTCCGGTCGTAAACGAATCCGAAGCCGTAGCTCATGCGAAAGGCGTTTCGAACGGTCGCCAAGAACGGCGCCACGGCGGTCGTTCCGACATTAATGATGTCGTTTGCCCGAACGAAGAAGTCAGGTTCTTCGCCGGAGAAGATTTTATCCAGATTGATCGAGCGAATCTCCTCCTGATCGCCGGCAATCCGGCGGACGATCTCGCATCGCGACGGCCAGGCCAGAAGGCTGAAGCCGCCCGCGGAGGCGATCGCCTCCTTCACTGTAACCTCACGCCCGCCCAAGGCATAGGCGCCGGGGCGCGACACATGGCCGGTGATGTAGTACTCGCCGGTCACGCCCGCCGGCACGTTGATGATGTCGTTGGAGCGGACGACGATATTGTATCGCATCTCGCCGTTCATGAGCTTCTCGACCGGGATTTCGATGACCCGCAGCGGCGTTTCCGCTTCGCCGAGGGCCTCCCAGTCGATGGATTGCGGCTTGCTGGCGGTCGTCGTATCGCCCGGTCCAGCCGGAGCTGGCGCGCCTTCGGCGGTGGCGGCTGGCGCGGTCTCGGTGACTTCGACCCAGTCGCCGTTCAGAAAGATGAACTTGCTGGCGGGGGCCTTTCGGCTCGTGAGAGATTCGAGCTCCGGGATCTTGGTCGGCGGCTGCTCGAGGACCTCGAGGAAGTCGGTGTGCGACGGCAGATTCGTCGGAGGGGCACCGGGGCGCGACTCCGAGGGCGGCGCGCCGGATGCGGCATTCAGGTCCTCCACCGGATCGAGCATCGACGCGCCGGTGGTCACGGGGGGTGAGGGCTGTGTGTCACTTGACGGCGCAGGGGCTCCGCCCGACGCGGGGGGGGCGCGATCATCCGCTTGGAGCAGCGCCATGCCGTCCGAACTGGGAGCCGGTCCGCGCGACGTGATGTCTCCGAGCGATGGCGCGATGGGTGCGTCCTCGGGCGCGAACGGATCATCCGGCGCGGCGGGCGGCGGCTGCGACTCCGGCGGCGCTGATTCGCCCGTTGGCGCAGCCGCCGGTCGTCGGAACGTCTCTTCGACGCCGGGCGGGGTCTGCCCCGCGGGAAGTCCGCCGCGCATGACGTAGACGTTTTCTTGCAGCGCGGAGAGCGGGCCGATCGCGCCGATCACTTCGAGCAGGCGGTAGTCCGCTCGCGGGATCGGATACTCGCCGGGGCGATTGACGTTTCCAACGACAGAGAAGCGTTTGGCCTGCGAGACAACGACCGTGACGGAGACCTCGGGGTTGCGCAGGATATCCTGCGATTGCAACTGGTTGATCAGCTCCAGTTCGAGCTGCCGCGGCGTCAGGCCGGTGACCTTGATCGCGCCGAGCACGGGAAGGGTGATATAGCCGACCTCGTTGACTTGCCGGCGGATGTCGGTCGCCAGGCCGGGCTGGAGCAGCTCGAAAACCGACAGATCGATGACGTCGCCGCGCTGGAGCGGCGGCTCTTCATATGTGGCGATGAGGTCCTCGCGCGTCGGCTCGACCGCACCCGGGATTCCAGAGGGCTCGTCGAGTGGGCCGAGAGTCCTTCGAATCTCGTTCCGAACGGGCTTGGGATCAAACCGGCCGACCTGCGTCGGGTCAATCAGTCCGTTGCGCCAGGCGCGTTCACATCCGGCCGGCAGCGTTCCGAGCGCGGCCAGCGCAAGACAGGCAGCGACGCGGGAGGCGCGGTCTCGTCGATCGTTCGAACTGCGATGAGCCACCGGAGTCCAACCCTCACCGGTTCGCGCGGCCCAGCCGTCTGGCGGCAGGCCCGGCGAATCGTGCCGGTAATATCGGCAGCGCGTTCGAGGTCTTGCAAGAAAACGGGATCGCTAAGTGGTCGTCGCAGCGGGGTGTTGCGCCGCGCGCCACGTTCGCTCCCTGCGGCATGGATCGGCGTGATTTGCGCGTCGTCCGGGCGCGGATCGCGCAGGACTCGCGCGTCGCAATTTCGCGCCGCCGCTGCCAATGCTGGTACGCACGGCGGCGCGACGCGGATCGCGCAAAGTCGTGCACGTTGCATCGTCGTACCGGGATTCGCGTCCGGGAGAGTTCAGCGGCCATTCCAAGTGAACCGATACTTCCTCTCGGCCGCGCGCCAGCGGCGCCGCAACAGGATCCCGCCCATGAACATCGTCATTATCGGAGCCGGCGGACACGGACGCGTCGTCCTCGACATCCTCCATGCTGCCGGCGAGCACCACGTCGTCGGGTTCCTGGATGCGAACGCCACGCTGCACGGCCGGCGGGTCGACGGCGTCGCGGTCCTCGGCGACCACCATCTGCTGAACGAGCTGAAGACCAAGGGTGTGAGCGGAGCCGTCGTCGCCATCGGCGACAACGGCGTGCGACGCGCGTATTCGACGATCGTCGAGACGGCCGGTCTGGAGCTGGCATCGGCCGTGCATCCATCGGCACAGATCGCTCGCACGGCGCGGCTGGGCCGCAACGCGGTCGTCGCGGCGGGCGCGGTCGTCTGCGCGCACGTGCAGATCGGCGACTCGGTCATTCTGAACACGGGCTGCATCATCGACCACGAGTCGATGATCGGCACGGCGGTGCACATCTGTCCCGGCGTGAGGCTCGCCGGTCACGTGACGGTCGAATCGGGGGCGTTCGTCGGCATCGGCGCGACGGTCATCCAGGGCGTCCGAATCGGCTTCGACGCGGTGGTGGGCGCGGGAGCGGTCGTGATCCGCGACGTGCACCCGATGAGTACGGTGGTCGGAGTACCGGCCCGCGAGTCGAAAGCGGCACCGTCCGCGAGCGAATTCGAAACGCTGCTGATGACGCACGATGATCCGCGCGACCCGATGTACCAGCCGGCGGGCACGCGTTAGGCCGCCTTGACGCGTCGATTCGTTTGGGACAATCTCACGCGACCTCACGAGCGAAGCCGTCGATGCGTCCTGAGACCGCTCCATTCCCCGTGAAACTCCCGCCGCGCGGACCGATCCGAGTCCTGTTTAGCTGCGTGGGGCGACGCGTGGAACTGATCGAGGCGTTCCGCCGCGCGGGCCAGCGGCTCGGCCGGACCGTCGAGGCATGGGGAACGGACCGGAGCTGGATCGCGCCGGGAATGCACCTGGTGGATCGCGCCCGCCTGACTCCGGACATCAACGATCCTGGCTACATCGACACGCTGGTGGGACTGACGCGACGGTACGGGATTCATGTGCTCGTGCCGCTGATCGATTCGGAGCTGCTGCAATTGGCAATGGCCCGGCAGCGCTTCGCCGAAGCGGGGTGCACCGCACTAATTTCCAGTCCGCGCGTCGTCGCGATCTGTCGCGATAAGTTGTTGGCATACCATCATTTACTGCTGTCGGCCATCGATTCCCCGGCGACGTGGGGCGCCCCAGACGTACTCCGGGGCCGGCGGCTGAAGTACCCGCTGTACATGAAGCCGCGCGCGGGCAGCGCGGCGCGCGGGCACTTCATCTGTCGCGATGCCGAGGCCGTCCGGGTCATGGCGCGGACGATTACGGATCCGATCGTGCAGGAAGTGGTGCGCGGCGAGGAGTTCACACTCGATGCGTACGCGGGCTTCGACGGGCGTCCGCGATGCGTCGTCCCGCGTTTGCGGCTCGAGGTCCGTTCGGGCGAGGTGAGCAAAGGCGTCGTCGTGATGGACCGCGCGATCCGCGCCGTCGGGCGGCGCGTCGTCGAGTCGCTTCGCGAGTGCGTCGGCGTCATCACGATTCAGTGCATTCGATCGAAGGATGGCCGTATTCGCGTTATCGAGATCAACCCGCGAGTCGGTGGCGGCATCCCGCTGGCAATTGAGGCGGGCGCCGATTTTCCGTACTGGATCCTGCGGGAGCTGTCCGGCCGCAGCGCGCCGATCGGCGAGAGCGCGGTCCGCAACGGCATGTACATGCTGCGCTATGACCGTTCGGTCTTCGTCAGGCGCCTGCCGACGGTGCCGTTGTCGCGGACCGCGGGCGGCGCGCGCCGCGCGACGCGTTCGCGCGCGAAGCGGAGACGGCGATGAGCGGTACGGCCCGCGCCATCGTCTTTGATCTCGACGACACGCTCTACCTCGAACGCGATTATGTCTTCAGCGGGTTTCGCGCGGTGGCCGCCGCGCTGGCTGACGACCTGGGGCCGGCGGACCTGATCCGCGAGCGGCTCGTCGCCGAGTTCGACCGCGGCAATCGTCTGACGACTTTCAACGCGTTGTTGGAGCAACTCGGCCGGTCGGGCGATGCAACATTGCTCGCGCGGATGATCACGTGCTATCGCGAACACGGGCCGACGATCTCGCTCTGCGAAGACGCGGACCGGGCGCTGCGACGCCTGGCGGCTACCGCGCGGCTGGGCGTTCTGTCTGATGGACGCGCCGCGGCGCAGCGAGCCAAGGTCCGCGCGCTGGGACTGGAATCGCGCGTACACGCGATCGTGCTCACCGACGAACTTGGCGCGGCGCACTGGAAGCCCGATACGGCGGCATTCGTCCGAATGTCGCACGTGCTCGGGGCAGCGCCGCGCGATTGCACGTACGTGGCCGACAACCCCGCCAAGGACTTCGTTGCGCCGAACCGGCTCGGCTGGCGTTCCATCCAGATTCGGCGTCCCGGGGCGCTCTACGTCGATGCGCCCGCGCCGCTCGACGGCCGGCCGGAGTCGGTCATTTGCTCGCTTGATGAGTTGACGTAGTGCTCGCCGGCTCCACACGAAACTCCGACACGGGCACGACCCGCGCCTCGCCGCTGAAGCTCAGCTCGATGAAGCGATAGTGTTCGCTGTCGATCGGGCGGCGGAAGCGGACCTCGATCTCACGGATGCGACCATTCTCGACGCGAACCGGCCGGACAGTGTACTCGTCCGAATCGGCGACCCAGTTCTCGTCGGGCACCGCGCCGCGGACCGAGCCCATGCGCCCGACGAAGCTGCTCAGAATGGCCTCGTCGCCCGCAGAGATGCGGAGCATGCTCGGCCCGACGCGGCGAATGTGCGGGCCGGCGACGTCGGTCAGCGCCGCGATGCGAAGGTCGCCATTGCCGCGATGCTCGTTGAGCCGGTCCTGCGCCCAGAGGGCCCACATCGCGACCGGGATGTTGACGACGAAGACGTAATCGCCGCGCTCGACCGGCCGACCAAATGCCGCGACGGCCGCGTCGTACTGCGAGCGCGTGACGCGCTCGAGCATCTCGATCGATCCGATCGTCACGCCCGTTCCGGCGAAGCTCCCGACGAGAAAGAGCAGCACAGGCAGCGCGACGTTGCGCCCGGCGATGAAGTTGCCGGCAATCCACCGCGCCGCGAGGAACGACAGACCAACGGATGGCAGCATGAGGATGCGGCTGTCGGCCGGATTGCAGCCGAAGAGCGGAAGGAACATGAGTACCCACAGCGCCATGCCGGCGACCGAACGATCGCCGCGGTGTTGCCGCCGGAACTTCCGCACGACAAGCAGCAGCGCCGCCGCGCCGATGACTCCGTAGACAATCAGAAGCGGCTGAAACGTCTCGCGGAAGTAGAGGATGATCGGGTTCATGAGGAGCAGCCAGCTCGAAAGCAGAAGCAGCGCGCGGAACGGCGCGCGGAGCAGGTAATCGGCGGTCGCACCGGCCGGATCGAGCATCATCGAGCTATTGCTGCCGTAACCGTTCGTGACGTACCAGCCGACAAACCCGAGGATCAACGCGATGCAGCAAACGCTCGCAACGATCGCGCGACGCCCCGCGCGCGGCACGGTCGCAGCGGCCGCAGTCCGCAGCGCGACAAAGATCGGGATCGGCATGAGCGCGAGTGGGACGGCCGATTCCTTGGAGCAGACGCCGGCCGCGAGACATGCCAGCGCGCCGATCAGCCACAGGGGCCGGCCGCGCGCGAGGAATGCCGCCATGGCGTGCGCGGCGAGGATTCCGGCGATGAGTGCGAGCAGGTCGCAGCGCGCCGCGGGGAAGATGACGGTCGCGGCGTGGCTGCCGGCGACGCCGAACAGGAACGCGGCCCAGCGGGCGACCGGAGGCTCGGCGAATCGTCCGTAGAACCCGGGCAGAAGGCAGACGGCGATATAGTACAACGCCAGGTTGACGAATCGAAAGCCGAGCGGGTGGTCTCCGAACAGCTTCCAGTCGAGCCACAGGCTCCATTCCGCCAGCGGTCGGAAGAAGCGGAATCGCAATTCGTCGCGGACCCACCACGGCAGGAATCCGGCGCGTCGCTCGGCGGCGATCGTCGACCGATCGTAGGCGAATTCGTACAGATCGAGCTGCGCGGATCGGCCCGCGTCGTACGCGCGGAACATCCGCAAGTTGCGGTAGTCATCCACCATGAACGGCTGTCGCAGTGATGCGCCATACACGCCGAGGAGGATCACCGCGAGCGCAATCCGCGGGTGCTGCGAGGGATCGAGATAGCGGAGGAATCGTCGCCGGCCGGCGGCCGGATGGGGCGGCGCGTCGGACGCCATGATCAGACGTCCAGGTCTTTCACGTGAATGGCGTTTGCCTCAATGAACTCGCGACGCGAGCCGACGTTATCTCCCATGAGAATGGAGAAGATTCGATCGGCCTCGCGCGCGTCGGTCTCGAGTTGCTCGGGATCGCCGGGGTCCTCGGAGATGACGACGCGGAGAAGGCTTCGCCGGGACGGGTCGAGCGTCGTCTCCCACAGCTCGTCGGAGTTCATCTCGCCGAGGCCCTTGAAGCGCTTGATTTCGATGCCGCGGCGACCCAGCTCGCGCACGCTGTGGGCGATTTCGGAGGCGTTGTTCAGCTCGAGTGCATGCCCTTCGCCCGGAAGGAGCACGAACTTGGCCGGCGGCAACTCGCCGGTGACCAGTTCCTCGCGGCGCATGAAAAAGTCGGCCAGCGTCAAGCCGGCGGCCTCGTAGCGGCGGATCAACTCTTCGAGCGACCGGCATTCCGAGAGTTCGTATCGAACGATGCGCACGGCCGATCCATCGCCGTCGCGCGAACCGTTTCCGCCGCCGAGCATCGAGCCATCGACGACGTCGACCTCGCCGCAGCGCTGCTGCACGGCGCGGCGGAACTCGGCGAATTCCTGCTCGTTGTAGAAGTAGCGCTCCTCGTCATCCATCAGGACCCGCAGGCAAGGCAATGCGCCGGTCTGCGAATCGCGGTGCCGCGTGAGAAGCTCGGCCAGTTCGATGTTGCGGCGCCGCAGGACGTAGCCCTTCGATTCGATCGCGTCGATCAACTCGGCCAGCTCGCGGAGGGCGCCGTCGGCGATGGTTCGAGCCTTGCCGCCCTCGCGGATTTCGAGCCGCGTGCCGTCGAGTCCCCATTCCAGCAGCTTGCGGTTCAGCACCGCGTCGTTCAGCACATACTCGCTCTTCTTGCCCTTCCTAAGCAGGTAGAGCGGCGGCTGGGCCACGTAGACGTGGCCGCCGTCGATGAGGGGCCGCATGTGACGGAACAGGAACGTGAGGATCAGCGTGCGGATGTGGCTGCCGTCGATGTCGGCGTCGGTCATGATGATGAGCTTGCCGTAGCGCCGCTTCTCGAGATCGAAGTCATCGAGGCCGGTGCCGCATCCGACGGCCGAGATGATCGTGCGGATTTCCTCGTGCGACAGGACGCGATCGAGCCGCGCCTTCTCGACATTCAGGATCTTTCCCTTGAGCGGCAGGATCGCCTGCGTCGCGGAATCCCGGCCCTGCTTGGCGCTGCCGCCGGCCGAATCGCCCTCGACGAGGAACAGCTCCGTCGCGTCGCGGTCGCGGCTGCGGCAGTCCCACAGCTTTCCGGGCAGGTTGCCGCTCGACAGCGCCGTCTTGCGGGCCGCCTCGCGGGCGCGACGCGCAGCCTCGCGGGCCGTGGCGGCCTGCAACGCCTTCTGGATCACGCGCTTCGAGTCGGCCGGGTTTTCCTCGAGCCAGTGGCCGAGCTGCTCGTTGACCGTCTGCTCGACGAAGGACTCCACCTCGGGATTCATGAGGCGGACTTTCGTCTGGGCCTCGAACTGCGGCTCGGGGACCTTGACCGAGACGACGGCGACAAGCCCCTCGCGCAGGTCTTCGCCGGTCGGGACGAGGTCGCCCTTGAGCAGATTGGCCTTCTTGGCGTACTGGTTCATGGTGCGCGTCAACGCGCTCTTGAAACCGGTGAGGTGCGTGCCGCCGTCGATGTTGTGGATGTTGTTGGCGAAGGCCAGCAGCGTTTCGGTGTAGCCGTCGGTGTAGACGAACGCGACCTCGCAGACGAGCTTCTGCGCTTCGCTGCTGGCACGCAGGACCTGAATCTTGTGCACGAGGTCCTTGCCCTCGGCCAGGTGCGCGACGAACTCGCGCAGTCCGTCCTGGAAGCGGAATTCCTCGCTCTTGCCGGTCCGCTCATCGACGAGCCGGATCGAGACTCCCTCGTTGAGATACGCCAGCTCGCGCATGCGGTTGGCGAGCGTCTCGTAGCGGAAATTGCAGTCCGTGAAAATCTCGGGGTCGGGCCGGAACTCCACGCGCGTGCCGGTCTTGCGCGACTCGCCGACCTCTTCGGCCGGCTTGACGACCTTGCCGCGCTCCAGGCGGATCGAGTAGATGCGCCCGTCGCGCTGCACCTCGACCGCCATGTGCTCCGACAGCGCGCACACGACGCTCACACCGACGCCGTGCAGGCCGCCGCTGACCTTGTAACTCTCGCGATCGAACTTGCCGCCGGCATGCAGCGTCGTCAGCACCACCTCGAGCGCGCTCTTGCCGTGCACGGCCGGATTGTTCGGCTCATCCATCGGGCCGACCGGGATGCCGCGGCCGTCGTCCGCGACCGTGCAGGAGCCGTCCGCGCCGAGCTTGACCTGGATGTTGCGGCAGTAGCCGGCCATCGCCTCGTCGATGGCGTTATCGACGACTTCGTAGACGAGGTGATGCAGGCCGGAAAGGGCGGTGTCGCCGATGTACATCGCCGGCCGCTTGCGGACGGCCTCCAGCCCTTCGAGGACGCGGATACTCTCGGCGTCGTAGCGACCTTCGCCAAGCTCCGCGCCGTTTCGCTCGGCGTCGGGGTTCGGTCGAGGTTGAATCGGTTCAGCGCTCATGGTTGACACGAGTCGTCTCGCCCGCCGGCGCTCCGTGGGTGTTCGCGAGTCTCCGGCATCGCGCCGATTTGAAAGACGATCTGGCGTACTTCGCGGCCAGCGCGGGAACGGCGCAGCGCTTCCAGCAGCGCAGCGCCCAGCTCGCGCTGCAAAAAGAAGCGGATGGAAGGATCGTCCACAAGGACGATCAGACGTCCGCCGCGCAGGCCGGCGACGTCGCAGTGCGGCCGGACGTGCTCCGGCACAATCCGCTCCCACTCTGCCCGGATCGGGCCGAGCTTGAGCGCCGAGCGGAGCGATCCGCCGGAAAGCCACGCCTGCGCGACCCGGCCGATCGGCTCGGTCCGACTCCGATAACGGCGGTTGTGCCGCGCCCAGAAGTCGCGCTGCGCCTCCGGCTCGGCCGAAAGCAGTCCGGCGGCGCGGAGCAGCTCGATGCGCCGCGGCTCGCGTTGGCGTCGCCGGAAGAACTCGGCCTGGAGGCCTTCGCGATTCACGACAGATTCACCGGCATGACCACGTAAAGGAACTCGGTCCCGCAACGCAGGATGCCCGGCTTGTTCGGCTCTTTCAACTCGAAGACGATGTTCTCGCCGCAGACCTTCAGCGCATCCATCAGGAAAGTGGGATTGAACCCGATCTCCATCGCCGGGCCGGAGTACTTCGCCGCCAGTCGGATGGTTGCCTCGCCCTGCTGCGGGGCACGACTGCTGAAGACGATTCCGTCGCTCGACAGCGCAATGCGGACGCCCTTCGACTCCTCGTTCGTCAGCAGCGCGGCCCGCTTCACGGCGCTGAGGAACTCGGCCGCGTCCGGCTCGATCTTCTTGTCGCAATCCGTCGGCACGACCTTCTCGTAGTCCGGAAAGTGCCCTTCCAGAAGCACCGAACTGATTGTCGCGCGGTCGCTGCGGAGGATGATCTGGTTCGCCGTCATCTTGACGTCGATCAGCTCGTCCGGCGCGACATGCAGGCGCAGAAAGGTCGACATCGCCTTGCTCGGAACGATCGCCTCGGCGTCGCTGCCGACGGCCTTGTCGGCCGAGGCGGCCGCCTTGGCGAGGCGCCGGCCATCGGTCGCGATGAACTGAAGGCGCTTGCCGCGCTTCTCCCACAGGACGCCATTGATGGCGTAGCGCGTGCTCTCTCGCGCCGCGGCGAAGATCGTCCTCTCGATGCCGGACCGCAGCGCGCCGGCCTGGATCTTCAGGTCCGGCTCGCCCTCGAGGTCCGGCACGGGCGGGAATTCGCGCACGTCCTGGCCGTAAATCTGGAAATGGCTGTCGGCGCCGCGGACATGACAGGTGCTCCCGTCCGTCTCAAGCGCCAGCGTCTCGTCCGGCGAGTCGCGGACGATGGCGGCCAGGCGATCGGCCATCACGAGAACCTCGCCCGGCTTGGAGACCTCGACTTCCTTGACGCGGTATCGCAGGCCGAGCTCCTGGTCGTAGGCCGTCAGGATCAGCCCGGCCTTCTCGGCCGTGACGCGGACGCACTGGAGGATCGGTTTGGGCGTGCGCGTCGGCGTAACGGTCAGCGCGGCGTTGAGCGCATCGTTCAGCATGACGCGGTCGCAGATTGCTTTCATGGCAGTTCTCACTGTCGGACGGTCGTCGGAAAACCCATTAAGGTATACTCTTGAAGATATTCGTCATCGTATGGCCTGTGTTATCCGTGTCTTGCGACGATCGCCGGAGCCAATCCATTCTCGGGCAAAACGTTCGTGTCGGCAAGCCGCGCAGCCGGGGTGTGCGTTTTCCGGAACGCGGTGGGCCGATGCCTGCCGGCGCGCGGTCGCGGTCGTGGTCGCCTGTGAGAGCTGGTGCGGATCGCACAGGTTTTCCCCACGCGGCTGTGCGAGGCCGGGCACGGTCATGCGCGGCGCAGCTCGGATTCAAGCAGTTCCAGGGTCCGTCGCAATTCGCCGTCGGTGGTGCTGCGCTCGGCGATGAGGCGGTCGGCATGCAGGACGGTGGTGTGATCGCGGCCGCCGAAGAACCCGCCGATCTCCTCAAGGCTGTGGGCGGTCATGCGCCGGGCCAGGTGCATGCAGATCTGCCGTGGCAGGGCGATCGAGCGGCTGCGACGGCGGCCCTGGAGATCGGATGTTTTGACGCCGAAGCGTCGGGTGACGGCCGCGATGATCTCATCGACGCGGACGCGCGTCGGAGCGGACGGCACCAGTTCGCCGAGCACGCGTCGGGCCGTATCGATGTCGATGACGGCCCCTTCGAGCTTGGCCAGGCCGTGCAGGCGGACGAGGGCCCCTTCCAGCTCGCGCAGGTTCGTGCGGAACTGGCCGGCGATCAGCTTGACCACCTCGTCAGACAGGTCGAGGTTCAGGAGCTTGGCCTTCTTGCGCGTGATCGCGATGCGCGTTTCGATGCAGGGTGGATCGATGCCGGCGACGAGTCCCCAGTTGAATCGGCTCGTGAGCCGGGCCTCGAGGGTGGGGATTTCCGACGGCTGGCAGTCGGCCGAGAGGATGATCTGCTTCTGATCCTGATAGAGCGTGTTGAACGTGTGGAAGAACTCCTCCTGGCCGCGTTCGGCCATGGAGAGGAACTGGATGTCGTCGATGACGAGCAGGTCGGTGCGTCGGTAGTGATTGCGGAAGTCGGGCAATGTGCCGTGCTCGACGGCGGCGATGAAGTGATTGGTGAACATCTCGCAGGTCAAGTAAAGCGTGCGGAGCATCGGCGCGCGGTCGAGCACGCGGTGGCAGACGGCGTGGAGCAGGTGCGTCTTGCCGAGGCCGGCGCTTCCGTGGATGAAGAGCGGGTTGTACGTGCGTCCGGGGGTATCGCTGACGGCGATGGCCGCGGCGTGGGCGAGGCGGTTGCACGGCCCGGTGACGAAGTTCTCAAAGGTATGCGCCGCGTTCAGGCCCAGCGGTTCCGTCGGGTGCGATGCGGTTCCGCGGATCCGGGCATCGGACTCGCCGTCGGGGCCGACGAAGCGGACTGTAACGAGACGGCCGGTGACGGTCTGGGCCGCTTCAATGAATGGGGGGATGCAGTGCTCCCAGAGGTATCGGAGCTGGCCGGCTTCCGCGGCCTGGATGACCATTTCTCCGCGGTCGAGGCCGGAGGCGCGGAGGTCGGCGAACCACGCGCGGGTGACGCCGGCGTGGCGCGTGGCGAGGTAGTGCTCCATCTGCTTCCAGACATCGCAGGGGTGGTCGGTCGGGGACTGCATCTGGTCGAGCCGCAGGCAGTGCGCGGGCGAAGTGCAGTCACGGGACCGCGCCGCCGGTCTGTTGCCTAATTTTATGAAAAACAAAAGCTTAGACGCTAGAGCCTAACCGTGCCTTCGCACCGTTCATTCTACCGTTTCGGGTCGCGCATCACAACGAAAATGTTCGCATGTGGTGCATATCTCGGTCGCGCACGAACGCAACTCTTGAAACGATCGAACACTCGGGCGCAGCAGTATTTTCCTCCATCACGCGACCCTTTCCGTGCGCGAAGCACGGTCGTGGCGCGGCGGCTCGCTCGCCCGACAGCGAAATCATCATTCAGATTCGAAGTTTATGCTCGGCGTTCGTTGACTTGTCGGATTTGATTTGTTACACCATTTCCAGCGCGTCAGCCCGATCACGCGGGGCGCGGTCAGTCTCAAGCGATGGAGGATTTCACAATGGCAGGCAAGCGGATGGCGATGCTCGCGCTCGGCCTGGCGGCAGTGGCGCTTGGTGCGCCGGGCTGCGGGCCGGATGCGAAGGACAAGCGAATCAACGAACTCACCCAGCAGCTCGATCAGGCCCGCGCGGACCTCAACAACCGGGATCAGCAGATCAACGATCTGACGCAGCGAGAGGAAGACTCGCAGGCCGCGATCCGGAACCTCAACAAGGAACTCGGCGACCTGCGGGCGAAGGTGGCGAAGGCTGGGCAGGGTCCGGAAGACGGCAAATGGATCGGCATGCCCGGCTTCGACATGATCAGCATTCCCGGCGAGGTGCTTTTCGACTCGGGCAAGGCGACGCTGAAGCCGGCCGGTCGGACCACGCTTGACCGCATCGCGTCGGACATCCGCGCGCGGTACGCCGACCGGGACATCTACGTTGTCGGCCACACGGACGATGAACCGATCCGCAAGAGCGGCTGGAAGGACAACTGGCAGCTCGGTGCGGAGCGCTCGCTGACGGCGGCGCGGTATCTGATCGGGGCGGGCATCCCGCCGTCGAAGATTGTGCAGGCCAGTTGCAGCTATTATCGTCCGCGGACGCCGAACACGTCGGCCGACAGCCGGCGCCAGAACCGACGCGTCGAGTTCTACGCCGTGATCAAGCACGACACGTCGCTGCCGTCGGGCGGCGACGAGATGTCGTCGACGGGAGCTCCGTAGGGATGCGGGCCTCCCGGCGCGGCCGGAGCCCCGGACCTTCATGATCGCGATCGTCGACTTCGGACAGGAGGACGTGCCGCCGCTGGAGCGCGCGCTGGCGGACGTCGGCGCGAAGGGCGAAGTCGTGCAGTCGCCCGATCGGCTGAAGCGGGCGGCGAAGGTCGTACTCTCGTGCAGCGGTGCGTACTCGGCCGCCGCGCGGCAGATACGGGATCGGAGCCTGGTTTCGACGCTTCTGCGGGCGATGGCCGAGGGTGTTCCCTACCTCGGCGTCGGCCTGGGCATGCAACTGCTGTTCGATGTGATTTACGAGGGCGGGCAGCACACCGGGCTGGGGGTCATCCCGGGCAAGGTCATTCCCTTTGACGTGGACACGAACCATCCGGTGCGGCGGCAGTTCAAGGTGCCGCACGTTGGATGGACGCCCGTGCACTGGAATGACGACTGTCCATTATTGAGCGGTTTGAAGTCCGGCGATTCGTTCTACTTCGATCACTCGACGCACGCGCAGCCGCTGGACGAGCGCGTGACGATCGGCCGGAGCGGGTACGGGTTTGATTTTTCGGCGGTGATCTGGCGGGGCAACCTGTACGGGACGCAGTTTCTGCCGCATCGGTCGCAGGAGAACGGGGCGAAGGTCTTGGCAAACTTCGCGGCGGCGTAGGGGGCCTTGCGTTGCAGATCCGCAACGCCCTGTCCGAGGCGGTCCGCGACTTCCCGAATCCGAGAGCGAGTTAGGGGGCCGATACTGGGATCTTCGCCACCATTGATCTGGCCGAGACATGGCGGCCTGCCGCACGCAGATGAGGTCGCCTCGCACACAGCTTCGACCTTGCGCTGAGCGGTCATGGTGGCGGTTCCGGCTGGGTCGCGCGCCAGAACCACCTTCCGCCGAATTGTACGGTTGCTGTTCCAGGGATCATTGCCACATTCTGTTTCAGCGTGACGGTGTACTTGGGGAGCGCAGTCGTACCACAAGTTGCCTGAATACTCGTCTCGATCGTCGAGGAATTCGTAAGTCCCAGCGAGAATTCGGTGCTCACGGTGACGCTTGGTCCCGATGATCGCATCCACAGGGAGTCGCTAGCGGCCCAGCCGACATCAACGCGAACATGATCTGAATTATCACGCCGTATCTCCTTTGCGTGCGTGCCGGTCAGCGCCTCGCGTCAACGCGACCCGAATCTATGGGTTCGAGGGCGTTGCGTTCTCAAGCTTGTTCACCCATTCAAGCCCGACCCGCGCACTTTCTGCGAATGGAGTCCCGGGGAATTCAGACTGTACGAGCTGGTACGTCTGTCGCGCTTCGCCGAGGAGTCCTACGCGTTCGGCCGCATCCGCAAGGCACAGCATTGCCTCGGCTCGCAGGCTCGGCACTTGCTGCATCCGCAGCGCGTATCGGGGCGGCTCGTCCGAGAGGATTGACCGCAGGCGCGGAATCCAGCGGTCGACGTTGTTACGGCCGATGTCATGCCGCGCGAGCGTCAGCAGGATTCCGAGGTAGTCCCAGTCATCTGCCGGGACGATCGCGATGTGCCTGCGCAGGAACCGGACGAGCCGTTCCTGATCCGGCGACGCCCCGCGACCATCGGTTGCCCTGTCGAAGAGCGTGTAGCCCACCTGCCGCAGCATCTGCCCGATCCGGTCATCGCCGATCGACGGGTCGCGGCCGGCATCTTCGGCCATCTTCGCGATGAACTCGACGGCGCGCGCCTCGTCGCCCAGCGCGGCATAGCACATCGCGATCCGCCCGCAGACGCGGGCCGGGCTCGCGCCGTAGGCCGCGCGTATCCTTTCAGTCGTTTCCGCGTTGCGCGGGGCGGCGAGGAACTCGCCGTATTTCGCGATGGCCTGCTCGGCGAGCGGCGCCCAGTGCGCCCGGCCGGCCGGACCCGTGCCGTATTTCATGCGGTTGGCCTTCATGCGCATGTAGAGCATGTCGCCCATGCGCTTGCCGGCGGCCGCGACATAGAACCGGACGCCGCTGGCGGGGCTGTTGTAGGAAGGGAGAAGCTGCTCGGAGGCGCGGAGCCGTTCAACCGCGCCGAGGTATTGCTCCCATGCGGGCAGGCCGACGTCCGGGTCGAACGTCATGTACGCCAACTCGGTCAACTGGCCTGCGGCGAACAGCCGCTGGTGGTCGTTTGTTGCGGGATCGGCGAGCACGCGCTGGTAGAGGGGAATCGAAATGCGAATGTCGCCGGCCAGTTCCGCGTAGTCGGCTGCGCGAACAAGGCCGCGGACCCTGGCCGGATCGTCCGGGCTGGCATCCACGGCCGCGAGAAGCCGATCGCGCCAGGTGCGGTACTGATCGACACGCTCCTGTGATCGTTCGGGAGCGGCGCGGATCGCTGCCTCCGCGTTCCTGATGATGGAAGCAATGTCGTCATCCGGCGTCGATGCATTGACCCTAGAGAGAGTCCAAACGACGACGAGGATCGCTCCACAGATGCGAACTGCACCGACGGTGATACAGTCATGATGCCCGACGAACCGAAACGGCAGTGCTTGACGCCACATGGGTGTGCCTCCCTATAGCTCTCTAAGCGTCAGAATACAACTGTCAGATGAAGGAAAACAAGCACTTTTTTTTTTTTGGCTGAATAGTGACAAGATATGACACTCTTGGTCCCCATGGCCTGGTTTCCGGGTGGGGGCGGCAGGGTTTGCACCTGCCGGGAGGGGCTCAGTCGCGGCGCGCGGGGTCGGGCGGCGAGGGCTTCTCGGCGTGTTCGGCCGGGAGGCTGTCCGGGCGGCAAGTTGCGCAGGGTGTCTTTCCGGCGGCCTCGGCATCGGCGCGCGATGCGTAATTCACGAGTTTCACGAGCGGGATTCGCCGCGCATCGTCGCACGCCGGCGTGTGGTAGGTCGTGCCGTCGGAGCTGGCGATGAAGTGCAGCGATCGCGCGTCGATGATCTCGGGCCAGGGTCGGACGGAGGCGGGCGATGGCTCGGCGGCGGCAGGCTTCGTTCCATGCGGGCGGATGGTCCGCGCGGGTGTGGACAGCAGCCGATCGGTCGCGCTGCGCAGCTCCTGAAGATCGCGCCCGAGGTAGACCCAGATGATCCCGAGGACGCCGGCGATTACGGCAATCGCGCCGACCATGCTGCCGAAGACGATTCGGCGCTGGCTGCGTTCGGCAACGACGCGCGGGATGTGCGCTTCGTCGGGTTCGGAGGCGCAGTGTTCGAGGAACGTGGCCAGTTCGTCGGCGGACTGGAAGCGGTCGGCCGGGTCCTTGGCGAGCGCGCGGCGTAGCAGGGCCATGCCGTCGCTGGACAGGCCGGGAATGTCGTGGAGCTCCGGCTCGGGGGGATTCTGGTGCAGCGAGAGCAGGTCGCTGCGGCGTTCGGCGTAGAGCCACTGTCGGGCGGTGAGTGCGTAGTAAAGGACTAGCCCGAAGGCGTAGATGTCGCTGGCGGCGGTCGTCGGTTCGCCGCGGGCCGTTTCGGGAGCGATCCATCCGAGCGATCCGACGGAGCGGCCGCGGAGCCGCGCGCTGGTCGGGTCGCCGGCGACATCGGACAGGCCGAAGTCGCCGAGCTTGAGCAGGCCCTGGTCGTCGAACATCAGGTTTCCGGGCTTGACGTCGCGGTGAACGATGCCGCGCTCGTGCGCCAGGGCGAGGGCCCGCGCGGGCGGGATCATCAGCCGGAAGAGTTCCTTCGGTTCCAGCGGTCCGAACTTGTCGACGCGGTCCTTTAGGGTGCCTTCGTGCATCAGTTCCATGGCGATGAACTGATGGCCGCGGTCCTCGGCGATCTCGAAGACCGTGATCGCGCCGGGGTGATTGAGTTTTGCCGCGGCGCGGGCCTCCTGCAGGAAAAGCTCACTGGAGAGCGACGACTTCGATGCGCCGTTGGTGGGCAGGGTCAGGATCTTGATCGCGACGTCGCGCTTGAGCGTTGGGTCATGCGCGCGCCACACGACGCCCATGCCGCCGCGGCCGAGAGGCGCGGTGAGCTGATAGCGTCCGAGGCGCTGCCCGGCCCAGCGCGTGTCGATGACCAGCGAACTCGTCGCGCCGGCGACCGGAAGTCCGGTGCTGTCCTGCTGGCGCGAGACGCCGGAATCGGATCGACCCGACGCGGTCGAGTCGGACTTGGTTCCCCAGCGCCAGACGTGCTTGCAGCGCTGACACTGGAAGCGCCGGCCGGAGAGGTGTGCGGCGACGCGATACGCCGCGCGGCACTGGGGACAGGCGATCTCCACCTGGCTCATCGCTTCCACGTTTTCGGACTGCTGCGGCCGGGAGTTCATTCGTGGTCCGCGTCGGACGGCTCCCCCGATTCTTTAACTATATGCCCAATCGGGAGCGCCTTCCATTGGAGATTCCGCCGGGTTGCGAGACGTTACGGGGCATTTTATCCGCCGCGCAGCGCGGCGTTCGGCCATCAGAGCCGGGCGCGCAGTTGCTTGAGGAAGCCGAGCAGAACCGGTCGCGGCAGCGGAGGAAAGTCGGCGGGCGGCTTGTCCTGCGTGCTGAGCGAATCAATGACGCTGATTGCCTGCGGCTTGGCCTGCGTCAGCGCGTAGGCGCAGCGCTCGGCATCCTGGAGCCGCCCTTCGGACATCGCGGCGACGAAGTCTCTGACGAGCGCGCGAGGATCGTCGGGGGCGCCTCCAGCGCGACCGGCGCTGCGCCGCGCCGATCCGGCGGGTTCGCCCGGGAGGCTGCGCTCTCCGCGGAGCTTCCGCTCCAGCTCGCGCGCTTCGGTCTCAAGTCGCTTCGCGCGGCGCTCGGCATCATCATCGACGGGCGCGAGCGGAATCTCTCCCGAGTCTTCGGGAGGCAACGGGATGTAGACGATGTTCTGGCAATGGGGGCATTTCCCTTTTCGGCCGGCGGCTTCGTTGGGCGCCCGTACGAGCTGCTCGCAGTGCGTACAGTGGAATTCGATCGGCATCGAATGATCCTAGCGATGGCGTGTCGGCCGCGAACCGGCCGCGGCGGCGGAGCGTCGCGCCCTCCAGAGTAATCGTATCGGGACTTCCGGGAATGGCAACGCGTCGCGGAAGCGCTTCACCAGAAAGCGTCGATAGTCTTCGCGCATGAACGTCGGGTTATTGACGAAGACGACGATCGTCGGCGGGCACGTCGCGACCTGCGTGGCGTAGTAGATGCGCGGCTGACGGCCCTTTCGGTCGGAGGTCGGCTGACGCTGCTCGACGGCGAGCTGGATGGCGCGGTTGAGCTGGCCGGTCGTGACGCGCGTGTCGGCCTGCTTGTGGAGCGTGTGGGCCAGGTCGAGCGTGGAGGCGAGGTTTCGCTCCTGGGTCGCGGACGTGAAGGCGATCGGGGCGTGCGACAGGCCGGGCAGCGTCTTCGCAAGGTAGTCGCCGTAGTCGTCGGCCGATGCGCGGCCCTTGGCGAGGTCCCACTTGTTGACGACGATCGCGACGGGCTTGAACTGCTCGACGAGCGAGCCGGCGAGCTTCTTGTCGACGTCGGTGATCTTCGCCGTGGCGTCGATCATGAACAGGACGACGTCGGCACGGCGGATGGACTGCTCGGCGCGGACGACGCTGTAAAAATCGATACCGGTCTTGTCGCGCGCGGCGCGCTTGCGGATGCCGGCCGTGTCAATCAGGAGCAGCGTGCGACCCTGGTGTTCGATCCGCACGTCGATGGCGTCGCGCGTGGTGCCCGGGGTCTCGCTGACGATCACGCGCGGCGCGCGGGCCAGTCCGTTGATGAACGTGCTCTTGCCGACGTTCTGCCGGCCGACGATCGCAAGCTTGAGGACCGGATCATTCGGCGCCGCACCGCGGACGCCGACGCGCGCGGCGATTTCCTCAAGCAGCGAGCGGGTCTCGCGACCGTGCAGCGCGGAGACGCACCGCGGATCTCCGAATCCGAGCCGGATCAGCCGGCCGGCCTCGCGCTCGTGTTGAAGCGTGTCGGCCTTGTTGGCGACAAGCAGGACGTGGTCGGTGCGCGGCCGGAGGAACTCGGCGACCTGCTGATCGAGCCGCGTCAGTTCGGCCTGGAGGTCGACCACGAACAGGACCAGCGAGGCGGACTCCACGGCGTACCGGATCTGCTGTTCGACGTGCTCGGTGAGCCGGTCGCGATCTTCGATGCCGTAGCCGCCGGTGTCGACGAGCTCGAAGTACACATCGTTGACGTCGATGATGGCCGAGACGCGGTCGCGCGTAACGCCCGGCGTTGGGTCGACGATGCTGATGCGCCGCCCGGCGAAGGCGTTCAGCAGCGAGCTTTTGCCGACGTTCGGCCGGCCGACGATCGCGATAACGGGCAGGGCCATTATTCCATCTTACGGCCGGCGCGGGGATGCAGCCACGTCGCCGCGTTTTCGGCTTGTCGGCGTGATGCGCGCTGGGGAGAATAGGTTACGGGGAAGCAGCGCCCGGGTGACTCATGCCGGATGAATCGACCGAATCGCGACCGGCCCGGCCGGGACGGGCCCGGCTCGGACCCTACGAGATCATCGAGCCGATCGGCCGCGGCGGGATGGGCATCGTCTATCGCGCCCGCGACACGGTCGCGCAGCGCGATGTGGCGCTGAAGATACTGCCGCGGTCGCTCGCCATCGATGACACGTACCTGTCGCGGTTCCGGCGCGAGGCCCAGGCGGCATCAAAGCTGAAGCACCCGAACATCGTGACGGTCTATGACCACGGCGTCCTCGAGAAGCTGAACTACATTGCGTTCGAGCTGGTGGATGGTCCGTCGCTCGACCGGCTCATCCGCCAGGAGGAGCGGCTGGCCGAAGCGCAAGTCGTCGAGATCGCGCTGGCGGTGGCGCGGGCACTGCAGCACGCGCACGGTCAGGGCGTGCTGCACCGCGACATCAAGCCGGGGAACATCCTCGTGACGCGCGGCGGGGACGTGAAGCTCGCCGACTTCGGCATGGCGAAGTACGTGGCGTCATCGCTGTCGTTCCAGACGACCGTGGGGCGCGTGTTCGGCACGCCGGCGTTCCTCAGTCCCGAGCAGGCGCTCGGCGCCGACGACGTCGATGCACGAGCGGACATCTACTCGCTCGGCTGCGTCGTGTACAACATGGCGACGGGCCGGCCACCGTTCCAGGGGGACAACCCATTCGTGGTCATCGATCAGCATCGGCGCATGGACCCGGTGCCGATCCGGTCCATCAATACACAGATCAGCACGGCGCTGGAGGCGTTCGTGTCGCGGGCGATGGCGAAGCTGCCGGAGCATCGCTACCAGGCGGCCGACGAGGTGATCTGGGACCTGACGCTGATTCGCCAGGCGCTGCGCGCGCCACGGAACGCCCGCGGCGGGTTGTCGCAGCTCGTCGCGGCGCTGGATGCGATCAACGTCGTCGGGCGGAAAATCCGCGCGGCACAGGCCAGCGCCGTCGCGCCGACGCTTCGCAATCGCATCATCGCCGCCTTCCTCGCGCGGCCAGAGTTCTGGCTCGCGACGTTCGTGCTGATGCTCATCGGCGCGGCGGCGTTGGCGCTGTGGGCCGGGATTCGGCTCGGCGCCGCGAGTCGGTAGGTCTCACTTCGGCCGCGGTGCGCACTCGCCAGATTCCGCACGCGGGTTCGAGGCTCCAGCCCGGCGCAGCGCGGCCGTCGGCGCTGAAGACCTGGGCGCGGTTCCGCGCTGCCACGGGGAGGTGTTCGTCCTGTGCGGCGAGGATGAGCACATCGTCGCGGTGGGCGACATAGGTCCGTTCGTACACCAACGGTGCGTAGTACTCCCACACCGTGAGGACCAGCGCGTTCGGCGGAAGCGAATGCCATTCCACGCGCGGGATGAGCGCATCCGCGGGCGGAGTCCCTGCCCATCCGCGCGCGGCGCAGATTGCGAGGAACACCACGGATGCGAACGCCGCCGCTGCCGTACCGACGGGGCGGAGTGGCCGCGCGCGCGCCGGATTCGGGTGCTGCCGCGCCTCGCGGCGAACGCGGTCGAGCCCGATGGCGGCGATCGTGATCGCGATCCACGAGAGAGGGATCGTCATCGAGGCGATGTCCGTTACGGCGAAGGTGGCGAGGAACGCCGCTTCGACGATCGCGGCGCCGACAAGCAGCGTCGTTGTCGCGGGTCGGCGTCGCGCAAGGCCCATCGCGCCGGTGACGGCGAGCGGGATCGCGAGGATGGTCGCACCGACGGCCCACGGCGAGGCGACGCGAACCATGGCCGCGCCGCGTCCCAAGATCGCGCGGGGCGAGACATCGACGAAGTGCCAATACTGACGACCGGAGGCGAGCCACGCGATTCTCCGGAGTTTCGTCGCGGGATCGAATTGATCGGGCGCGATGACGGGATCGCTCGCGAGGTATTGCGAGATGTAGTTGTACTCGGTTGCGGGCGTGTCGCGCCACCAGAGATACGCGAGGTGAAGCGCGATTGGGAGGAGGAGGCCGGCGATCGCGGCGATGGCGTGCGGTCCGTGACGCGCCGGCGCGCGCATGCGGGCCGATCGGGAGGAGCGGCGGGCGGCGATCATCACGCAGGCGACGAAGATCGGCAGGAGGGGTACGAGCGAGATGCGCGTCGTGACGGCCGCGCTGAGGGCCGCTGCGGCCGCTGCCATTCGACCGGCGCGGGCGGACTGCTCGTATCGCTCGAAGGCGACGATGCCCACAATCAAGAGAAGCAGGCCGGGGATGTAGACCTCGGCGACCGTCCAGAACTCCCAGAACCGCGGCATCGCTGCGAGCGCAAGGCCCGCGGGCAGCGCGACTATCGAATGGACGCGGAGCAATCGAAGCCACGCGATCGTCAACGCGATGGTCGCCGTGCCGGCGAGCCAGTTGAGCAGCGTGACCGCATCGGGTGGGGCAACCGGCATGATGCGCGTCGCGGCGTGGCCTGCGAGCGTGAGCAGTGCGTATCCGGGCGGATGGGCGATGCCGAAGCGCGCGGCGGCCATCTGAAGATCGCCCGAATCATGAAGGCCGATCCCGCGCGGCAACGCGCAGAGCGCCGATACGGCGGCGGCCGCCGTTGCGGAACAGAGGATCGCGTGTCGCCGAAAACGCCTCACGGGCTACTCCGCCGACGCCGAGCGCGGGCGGCCGGTACAATGCGGCCATGGCGGAACTTGTGCCAGCCCGGTTCGAAGAACTTGTTTCGCGGATGCGGCTCGAGCTCGCGGCGCAGGACGCGATATTCGACTTGCCGCGGCGGAAATGGTGGATTCCGCCCACGGACGGGCCCGATTTCTCGGTGAAGTTCCACGGCCAGCCGGCCGGAACGCCGGTCGGACCGGCGGCCGGTCCGCAGACCCAAATGGCGCAAAACCTTGTGCTGTCGTGGCTGGCTGGGTCGCGGATTCTCGAATTGAAGACCGTGCAGATCAACGATCGGCTGCGGATCGCGCGGCCGTGCATCGACGCGACGAACGTGGGCTACAACATCGAATGGTCGCAGGAGTTGCGGATCGACGAGTCGCTGCGCGAATACGTGGCCGGGGCGATGCTGATCCACATGCTCCGCACAGGCGACCTTGTCGCATCGGGCACGTTTTCGCGCGCGGGCGAGACGATTTTCGACATGAGCGTGGGGTACGACCTGGCGGGTATTCGATCGTCGCCCGTGCGATCGTTCATCGAGCGGATGCGCGATGCGCGGGCGCTGGTGGAGGCGTTGCGCGGACAGATTCCTCGCCACGAACACGCGCTGCGGGACCTCGACTATCCGACGCGGCTGTCGACCGGCATCACGCTCTCGACGTTTCACGGCTGCCCGGCCGACGAGATCGAGCGCATCTGCGAGTTCCTGATCACACAGTTGGACTGCGACGTCGTCGTGAAGATGAACCCGCCGATGCTCGGGCGGGAGCGCCTGGAGCATCTGCTGCACGACGTGCTCGGCTATCAGGAACTGATCGTCAATCCCGCGGCGTACACGAGCGGTCTGTCGTTCGACGAGGGCGTATTGCTCTGTCGACGGCTCGCGGCGCTGGCGGTGTCGCGCGGGCGCGGCTTCGGGGCGAAGTTCTCGAACACGCTCGAAGTGCTGAATCACCGCCGGTTCTTTCCGTCCGACCAGAAGATCATGTACCTGTCCGGCCAGCCGCTGCACGTCATCACTCTTGCGCTGGCGGACGAGTTCCGCCGCGCGGTCGGGCCGGAGCTGCCGCTGACGTTCAGCGCCGGCGTCGACCGACAGAATTGCGCGAACATGGTGGCGTGCGGATTCTGTCCGATCACGACGTGCACCGATCTGCTGCGCCCGGGCGGGTATGCGCGCCTGCCGGGGTATCTGGCGGAACTGGCGGCACAGATGCGCCGCGTCGGGGCGAGCACGATCGACGAGTTCATCCGCAAGGCCCGCGGCACGGCCGGCGACGACGCGCAACGCGCGGCCGCGGCGAATCTCGCTTCGATCGCGCGCGAGGCCGCGGCCGATCCGCGATACCACGCGAATCAGAACCGAGCGGAGCCGAAGCGAATCGACTCGCAGCTCGACGTGTTCGACTGCATCACCTGCGACAAGTGCATTCCGGTCTGTCCGAACGATGCGAACTTCACCTATCCGACGGATGCGCACACGCTGGAGTTCTGCGACTACGTCGTGCGCGACCGGGAGCTCGTTCGGTCGGCGGCGCGCGAGATCCGCGTCGAGCGGACCATGCAGATCGCCAACTTCGCCGATTTCTGCAACGAGTGCGGCAACTGCGACACGTTTTGTCCGGAGTACGGCGGCCCGTTCATCCGCAAGCCGGCATTCTACGGCTCGCAGGCGGGCTGGCGCGGGTCGCGGCGCGACGGGTTCCAAGTTGACGCCGGCGACGCGACGCGCGGCGCCTCGATCGTCGGCCGGATCAAGGGGCGCGAGTTCCTCCTCGTGCGCGAGGCGTGGGGCGGCTATCGCTTCGAGGATGGCGCCGTGTGCCTGTTCCTGCGAGAGCCGGACTTCGCCATCGAGCGCTGGTTCGCGTTCGGTCCGGAGGATGTGACCGGCCACATCATCGACATGACGGCCTTTCACACCATGCGCATCCTGCTGCAATCGCTGCTCGATCCGCGGCGCGTTCACGCCGTCAACGTCCCGGCGCTTGCGCGATCGGCGGATCGCCGGTCTCAGCGTCCGCGGAGCGAAACCACCGGCAGGTAATCGCCGATCCGCTCGCGATGCCACCACTCGCCGGTCTTCCGTCGCTCCTCGATCGTTGTGAACCGATACTGGTAGAGTTGTGCGCGGAGGTATTGCGGGGGCGAATCGGGGAACGGATTCGTGCCGAGCAGGTGAAGGACGTCGGGCGAGCCGTCGAGCACGCGCCGTACGAACCGGACGAACCACGGCGGGTGATTCGGGGCGCGCAGCGCCGCGAACCACATCTGCCAATCCAACCGCGGCTGATGCGGCTCGACGAACCCCGGCCGGCGGCGGACGTCGCCCGGCTTCCAGCGGAACTCGTACGCCTGCCAGTGCAGCCCATCACGACTGCCCTGAAGGACGATCTCCGGACGACCGGTCGTCATCACACGGAACAGGCCGTAGCCGTTGATCGAGCGGAACGGCCGCAACGGCGCGAGCGCAGCCTCGGCGACGCGGGGCAGGCTTCCGCGGCCGAAGATCTCCTCGATCCCCTCGAGTGTGCTTGCGATGAAGATGACGGCAAAGACGGGGCCAAGCGTGATGCGTCGCCACCGCGCGGCGAAACTCACCATCGGGGGCGCGGTGGCAAGCCGCTGTTGCGTTGATGTGGCGGTCAGTCGGCCAAGCGCGCGGTCGTCGAGAAGCGGGATGCACAGGACGACGGTGAGCAGGTTGAAGAAGGCGTAGTTTCCTGTGGCGGCGATGAGGGCCTGGAGCAGCACGAAGCCGGTGAACGCGATCTGCTTCATGCGGCGCGGGCCGAAGACGTGGAACGGGAGCAGCAGCTCGATGATGAACATGACGGCGACGGAGAGGCGCTGAAACCAGCCCGGAAGCTGATGGGCGTACCAGCCGATCCAGGTTGGCAGCGGCTGGGTCTGATAGTGGTACTCCAGGGCGGAGAGGTTGAGCCAGGTCGGATCGTTGTAGGTCAGTTTCGTGATGCCGGACAGGAACATCAATCGGAAGAGCAGCCAGTGCAGCAGCCAGAACGTGATGCGTGACGGCGCGGGGTCGAGGCCGGCGCGCATGAACCCGCTGCGCGGCGCGACGAGGATCGCGAGGAATCCCGCCTCCAGGAGCAGTGCATCCCATTGAAAACCGAGAAAGTCCTGCGAGACGTTGACGAGCGACAGGTACGCGATCCAGAGGACGGCGAGCACCATCCGCGGCAGCACGCCGGCGATCAGGAGTGCGGCCGCGACCACGCCGATCCATGCGAGGGCCGAAAGGAACCCATCGCCCGATGCCCACCAGCAGAGCGTCGGCAGCCGCCAGAAACCGGACGGCCCGAGGTGATCGCGGACCGCTTCGATGAACTCCGCCGCGGGGAGGATACCCTGTCGGCCGATCAGTCCGGGCATCTGGACGAGCAGCGACACAAACGCGAACAGGTAGACTACGCCGAGTCCGCGGAGGAAGTAGCTGCGGGCGAGGTGATAGGTCGAGTCGTTCGGCGCGCCGCCCCACAACCGCAGCGTGACGCGAGAAAGGAGCGGGCGGTGATCGGCGATCCAACGATAGGCGAGATCGCTGAGGAGTGCGAAGCCGGGGACGCGCTGGTACGCGCGTTCGAGCCAGCCGCGGCCGGGGACATCGCGCAAGGCGCGGTAGACTGCGGCCGCGCCGCCGTAGACCGTTCCATCCGGCTCGACGAGCTTGACCTCGCGGCGGAATTCATCGGCGGAGATCTGCGGAAATCGTTCGGCGACGTGCTGGAACGCCGCGTAGTCGATCCGATCACCGGACAGCGCCTGCCATCGCGCGATCCAGCTCCGGCAGAAGTCGCAATCGCCGTCGTAGATCATCACGGGCCGGTCGTGGCCGGTCATGCGCGCGTATCGTATCCGCGAGGCGGAAGGCCCGCGCGATTCGCCGGCAGGGTTCGGCGCGGCAAAAAAGAAGCGGGTGCGTCACAGGGGACGCACCCGCCGGGATGAACCACAATTGAATGCGAGCCTCGGCTAGCTCTGGTGCACGAAGAAGACCGAGATGCCGAACTCGTGGACGCCCTGCGGCTGACCGGCCGCGGGCGGCGTCGCGAAGTTGTCCTCGTCCGGACCGGCGATGGGCGGGACGAGCGGCTCGTTGTAGCCGGAGACCGGGGCGATGATCTGGTTGCCCGCGTTGACCGGCATGGGGAACGGCGCGTTGGGATCGACCACGACGCCGGCGAGCGCGCCACCCGGCCGGAAGGCGCCGGCCCGCATCACGAAGATGAAGCCGCCCTCCCCGGGGCTCGGGGCTCCGAAGTCATCGACGTTCGAGAAATCGAGGAACGCGTACGGTCGGGTCGGTCCGCCGATGCAGACCTGGTAGTCGTCGAAGTCGTAATTGCCGAACGGTTCGCTGTTCAGGTCGAAGTTGTCGCCGTTGACCTGAACCGACATGAAGAAGCCGTCATCCAGCGGGGTCGGCGTGTCGCTGAGCGCCCGCGGAGCGCCCTTCAGCGCGCCGACGATGTTGTAGAAGCGGCCGCTCTGGAACGCGTTGTCCCGCAGGAAGACCAGCCAGGCCGTCGGGCCGAGCCCGTTCATGTAGGCCGTGCTCTGGAGCAGCGCCGGACCGGCGAAGTTGACACCGCGGACCACGAGCGCGACGTCGCCGGCAAACGGACCGACGTCAAACAGCGAGCGATTGGCCAGCACGTCGTCGTTCGACGGATAAATCGCCTCGAACGCATCGAAGTGCTGTCCGGGCAGGTGGCCCGTGACGAACGGGTTCACCGCGCGGAGGCTGATCTCCAGTTGCGTGAAGAACAGCGGGTAATTCGGTTCGACCGGAACACGGAGCGCGACGCAGTAGTCGGTCTCGCCGAGGCTGGCGAGCCAGTCGTACTCGCTCGTCAGGAACGTCGGCGTCAGAATGATCGGCCCGAACTTGGTCGTCCAGGGGATATTTCCCAGACCGTTCGGATCGACGCCGATCGGATCGCACGGGTGCTGGAACGCGTTGGTGGTATCCCGCTGAAGCAGATCAAACCACAGCGTCGAGCCGGCCGCGATCGCGCGGGCCGCGTTGAGTCGCCCCGGCGAAACCTGCGGCTGCTGATTGCCGGGATTCTGGCCAAGACCCGGGAGATTCAAACCCGGCAGGGCGCCGAGTCCGTTGCAGGCCGTGAGGATGGCTCCGGCCAGCGCGACGAGCGAGACGGTCGCGAGAGTAAACACCAACGCTTTATTTCGAAACATGCTTCAACCTCCCCAGATTACGGGTTTCCGACAGACAACGCCTCGGCGCCGCAATGGTACCGTACTCCCCTCGCGGCCCGTTACCCTCAGCTCGGTATCGTTTATACCCCAACCGCGACGAACCAGTCAAGCTTCAAATCTCTCTAGAGGCTTGAGTCACCGAAGTTTAACGGACGCTGGCGTGTGCGGTTTCTGTAGCGCCCACGGTGTAGTTCGGGCTGGTTACCGGACCCGGTGGCACCGCGATTCGGGGTCGCCCGGGCGGCCAACACCCGGGGATTGCGCGGCCGGCCCAGCGCCTAACCATTTGTGATTGCTCCCCATCTGGGCAGATTCGCGCGGTCCGCTCTCAGTCGGGCGGCGCGCCCCCTCCTCAGCGGAGCCGCTGGTATGCTGGATCATGATCGACGCCCCGATTCGACGCGGATGCGAGCCGCTGTTAGCGTGGCCGTCGCCGGAATAATCTTGCCCCGATGGCCGCGCCGATGGAGAGCAATGCATGCAACGACGCGCCGTGACGCTCGTACTCGGACTCATCGGATTCGCATGCGCTACGGGGCTTGCGCAATCGACGCGGCCCGCGATCGGCGGCGGCTCGTCCGCGAAGCCGGACCGACCGCGCGGCACGCAAGCGCTGGCGCTGGAGGCCGCGGCGGTCGAGCCGCTGGTGGAGTCGCCGTGGGTCAAGGAGTTCGTTCGGGGCGCGGCGCATCTGCCGAAGGTCGAGACGCGAACGCTTTATCGTGATCCGAAGACGCGCGATTGGTACACGTCAACCGAAGCCGAGACGCTCCCGCCCGATCAGCGCCAGCGCCTCGATGACGCCACCGCCGATGAGCAGTTCTACTACTACACGAAGTACGGGTCGCCGCTGGCGTATGCGCGTGCGCTCGACGTCCTCGCGCGGTACGGCGTCGACGATGTGCGCGGACGCCGGATCCTCGACTTCGGGTACGGGTCGATCGGGCAGCTTCGACTGCTCGCGACGCTGGGCGCGGACGTCGTCGGCGTGGATACCGATCCGCTGCTGAAGAAACTGTACGCAGAACCGGAGGACATGGGGATCGTGCTCGGCACGAACGGACGGCACGGCCGGCTGACGGTGCTTTCCGGCCGCTGGCCGGCGGAAGCGGCGATGCGGCTGGGCGTCGGGCGCGACTACGACGTGATCCTCTCGAAGAACACGCTGAAGAACGGGCACCTGCACCCGGCGGAACCGGTGGAGGAGCGGATGCGGTTGCAACTGGGCTGCGCGGAGGACGAGTTCGTGCGGGCGCTGTTTTCAGCGCTGAAGCCGGGCGGTCGCGTGCTGATCTACAACATCTGCCCCGCGCCCGCGCCACCCGGAAAGCCGCACATCCCCTGGGCCGACGGCCGATCACCGTTCTCGAAGGAGCAATGGGAGGCGGCGGGCTTCAAGGTCGTCGAATTCAACCGGAACGACGACGCGGCGGTTCGCAAGCAGGCCCACGCATTGGGCTGGGACACGGGGGAGCGTCCGATGGACCTGGAGAACGACCTGTTCGCGCTCTACACGCTCGTGGAGCGGCCGCGCTGAAACTGCCGCATCGCCTGCCGGTTCCCCTGATTTCCGCTTTCGGGCCACGCCGATGAGTCCTACGGCGTATGCGCTCGATCCTCGAAACACCGTCGAAAATCCCGCCGAGCCGCGTGCCCGAACGTGACGTGCGCGAGCGGGCGTACGAACAATCCGCCGCGGCGGGCGCGGCGTGGTCGCGTGATCCGGCGGACGTCGCGGCGGCGACGCAATACGTTCGCGCACTGGTGGCGCTTGGTCTGGGCGGTGCAGCACGCCGGATACTCTCCGAAACCGCCCGTGCATCGCAGCGCGACCCGGAGCGAACCGCGTACGTTGGGCGCTTGATGGATGCGATCCGATCCGCTCCGTCGGGCGAGCGGACGTGGGGTTCGCTGCGGCGACAGTATGAGCTGAACCGCGCGGCATTGCACGAGCGCGATCCGGCTGGCGCGGCTTGTCTGCCTTCCACCATCCCTGAGCACTTCGTCCTGTTCCGAACGTCGCGCGGATCGCTTCACGTGTTCGACGCGCCGGCGCACCGCTGGCTCGGCGGCCTGGTCGATCCGCAGCATGAGGCCGAGTCGGCGTTCGGCGGGGCGTCTGCGCTCAATCCGGGCGCGCCGATCGCGTTCGACGGTACCGGTTCCGGCGCGGTGCTGACGGAGTTTCTGCGGCGCTCTCATCGAGTTTTCCTTTCGTACAGCGCCGCGGTCACGGTCATCGAGCCGAATCCACTGGCGGCCGCGATCTGGCTGCACCTGGCGGACTGGACGGAGTGGCTGGCGCAGCCGCGGTTCCACGTGTACGTCGGGCCGGATGCTTCGCGGCGATGGTTTGCCGATCTCGAGCGCGATCCGTGCGAGCCCGCGCCGCGCATCGTGCACCGCATCCCGCTGATTCCGCGTCCGCCGATCGATGCGCCGGGACTGCTCGGCGGCATCTGGCAGCGCCGCCTGAATCGACGGGAGCGGCTGCGCGAATCCATCGAGGTCTCCACGGGGCACGGCGATCATCGCGCTTGGGCGCGGCGCTTCCGCGACGCGCTTCAGGGCCGGGCCGAGCCGCTGCGCGTGCTCGGGATCACATCGCGATTCACAACGGTCCTTCAGTATTCCATGCGGGAACTGCTGGACGCCGCCGGACGTGCCGGCTGCCGGTCCGACCTGGTGATCGAGCCGACGGACCACGCCAACGACTGTGACGCGCTGGCACGGATCGCGGCGTTCCGGCCCGATCTGCTTGTCCTGCTGTCGCGGATGCGCTACGAGTGGCCGGAACTGCCGCGCCACATCCCCTTCGTCACGTGGGACCAGGACTCGCTTCCGTGCATGCGGCGGCCCGAGGCAGGCGCCAGCCTCGATCGGCTGACGTTCGTCGTCGGCTACGGCGCGCACTTCGGGTTGGCGCAGCTCGGCTGGCCAGCGACGCAGGCACTGGCCACCGCTCCGGCCGCGGCGGCGCATCGTTACGCGAGCGCTGCACCCGGCGATGACCGCGAGATCGATGCGAGATTCCGATGCGACATCGCGTACATCAGCCACTGCTCCGAGACTCCGGTGGCGATGCGCGATCGGCTTGCGGCGGGCTGGACGGCGAACGCATCGTTGGCGTCGATGTTTCGGACCATCGGCGCGGAGGTCGTCGCCCGTTCCGCCGAGGGTCATCGTTGGGTTCCGAGCGAGCTGCACGAGCGGATCATCACGGCGGCGCGCGACGCAGGGGTCGCACTCGCGCCGGAGATCGTGCGCGAGATGTGCATGCAGTGCATCGCGCTGAGCGACCGGGCGTTCCGTCACTGCGCGCTGGATTGGGTGGCAAGCCACGCGCGACGGACCGGCCGGACGTTTCGACTGTACGGCAACGGCTGGGATCGGCATCCGCGGTTTCGCGGGTTTTCCGCGGGCCGGACCGAGTTCGGGGACGAGTTCATTGCGGCGACGCGTGGCGCGAGGATCAACCTTCAACTGATCGAAGGCGGCTTCGTGCACTCGCGGGCGCTGGACGGGCTTGCGGCGGGCGGGTTCTTCCTGACCCGCGCCACGCGATACGACGCGCTGCGGCCGACGCTCCGTCGTTTGCAAGATCGCCTCATCGCGCGCCCGGACGCTGCGTTTCGCGATCTGGCGGAGGACGAAGACCGGACCATCCGTGCCGCGGCGGAATTCGTCCGCCGCGAGCTGGCGTGCAGCGACGAGGCGATCGAGTTCTGGATCCGCTCCTTCCCTCTTGCGCCCAATGCGGAGGAGATCTTCCCCGACTTGTCGTCAGTCGCGTTCTCCGGCCCGGCGTCGCTGGCGCGTCTGGCCAGCGCGTTCCTGTGCGACGATGGGCGGCGGCGCGAGATCTCGGCGCGGATGCGCGCAGCGGCCATCGAGCACTTTTCCTACGATGCACACTGGCGGCAGATGATCGGGTTCATTGTCGACTCCCTCGCCCGGGAGCCGTGACCCGTCACGGCGTGTGGCGAATCGGCCGGCCGGCGCGGACGTCGTCGGCGATTCGGTCGATGGCGGCGAGGATGTCAGCGCGGCGAAGCTGCTCGACCAGCGATCGCGCCGCGGCGAGCGCGGCTTCCGAATCCTGGCGATAACCGGACTCGGCCAGTGCGGCGGCGAGCGAGAGCCATGCGTACGGGTCGCGCTGATTCGTGATGGCGACCGCGCGTCGCGCCAGGTCGGCGGCCTCGGCCGGACGGCGCAGCGAATCATCGGGGATCGTCGCCAGGATCCATGACAGTCGATTGAGCAGGCCGGCGTCGTCCGGGAAGCGTGCGAGGCCCGCGCGGAGCGATGCGATCGCATCGGCGGCGCGTCCCGCCTCGAACCACGCGGTCGCGACGTTGAGGTAGGCCTCGGATGGAACGGCCGGGTCGCGAAGCGCGTCGCGGAGCAGCACGCGCGCATCGTCCGGGCGGGACTGGTGAATCCTGATCAGCCCGAGCGCGATCAGCGCCTTCGCATCGTTGGGCTTGAGCGCGAGGGCGCGTTCCAGCACCGGCTCGGCGTCCGCGAGTCGGCCGGCGCGGAAGAGCGCTGATCCGAGCTCCGTGACCGCGAGGGGCGTCGTGTTGGACATGTTCGCGGCGCGCCGGTGGATTGCGAGGGCCTCGTCGGTCCGGCCGGCCTGTTCGAGGAAGACGGCGTAGTTGCTGTGCGCTTCGGCGTCGTTGGGTCGGAGGCGCGTGCCGATCTCGCCGTGATGGAGGGCCCGCGGGATGTCGCCCTGCGCGGCGTACATGGTCGCGAGGTTGCAGTGGGCGTAGGAGCAGTTCGGGTCGATGGCGATGCAGCGGAACCAAAGCTGAAACGAGTCCTTCCAGAACGCGATCTGGCGAAACGTCAGTCCGGCGAAGATGAACAGGATGGCGATCGTGACGGCAGAGAGCGCCGCAGGCGGCTTGTCAGCACCGATTGTCCGCCTTCGGCCGAGAAGCACCCACGCGCTGCCCGTCAGCACGGCGAACGGCATGCACGGGACGTACGTGTATCGGTCGGCGGCGATCTGTGAGCCGGCTTGCGCGAGCCCGGAGACCGGCGCGAGGGCGACGAGATAGCACATCCACGCGGCGAGCAGCGCCGGCCAGCGGTGCCGGAGCGTGACCGCGACGAGCGTCGCGACGAACGCGAGCGCCGTGCCGACAATGAATCGGGGCTCGTAGGCGTTGATCGGCGACGCGCTCTCGTAACGGGCGTGCAGACCGATCGGGAGCAGGGTCTTCCAGACGTAGAACGCGGCGGCGTGCCCGGCGATGAGAACGCGTTCGAGCAGGCCGACGTCGCTCAGCGTGCTTAGGTCGGATTCGGTCGCCTGGCCGTGGATGGCGAGCGCGGCGAAGGCGGCCGCGAGAAGCGCGAACGGAACTTTTTCGAGAACGAGTCGCGAGATCGCGCCGCCGTTTTGCGCGAGGCGGCGCAGTGGATAGCCGTCGAGGATCAGGAGGATGATTGGCAAGGTGATGCCCGTCGCCTTGCCGAGCAGCGAGAGCAGGTAGAGCGCGAGCGCTGCCGCATACCATCGCCGGCGAGCGCGAACGGTGGTCGCGTCGACGAAGGCGAAGTAGGCACTCAGCGTCAGCAGCAGGAACAGCCCCGAGACGATGTCGCGTCGCTCGGTCACCCACGCGACCGATTCGGTGCGAAGGGGATGAATGGCGAAGAAAACCGCCGCGACGGCCGAGCCGAGGCACAGCCCGATCGGGTTCGCGTCCGGCACGGCCCACGCGAGCAGCCGTCGCGCCACGAAACAGAATGCCGCCGCGGCGAGCGCGTGCAGCACGATGCTCGTCAGATGAAAGCCGAACGGGCTCGTGCCCCAGGTCAGGTAATCCACGGCGTAGGTGATCCATGTCAGCGGCTGATACGGACCGGTGTGAAACGTCGTGAACATCCACTTCAGGTGGTCGAGGCCCAGGCCGCGGTAGGCGTCGTTCCGCAACAGCAGGACCTTGTCGTCCCAGTTGACGAACTCGTTGTTCACCGCGCGGAGAAAGGCCAGAAACGTCGCGATGGCCACGAGCGGCGGCAGAATGCGTAACCACGCGGGCGGCGATCCATCGGCCCGGGCGGCCGGGGCGCTCACCATCGACGTCGTGCGGGAGCGGAGCCTATTTCGCGCCATGGCCCGCTCCGGTCAGGTACGCGAGCAATCCGCGCGCGCGCTCGTGGTCGGGTTGAATGTCGAGGGCGCGGCGGAGGATTGTCCGCGCATCGTCCGGTCGCCCGGCGCGGATGAGCGCGGCCGCATACTCAACAAGGGCGTCGACGCGAGGCGACTGCAGTTCCGATGCGCGTCGGAGGTAGTCGAGCCCCTCCTCCGTGCGGCCGAGCTTGCCGAGGATTACGCCCGCGCTCCACAGCGCGTCCGACGAGTTGGGCCAGAGTCGCGCCGCCTCGACGGCGTGCGGCGCCGCGAGGTCGGAGCGGCGGGCCTTGTCGTGCAGGATGGCGAGGTTGTAGTGGCCCTGCGCACAGCGCGGGTCGATGTCCACGGCGCGTTGCCAGACCGACAGCGATCCACGCCAGAAACCGATCTGTCGGACCGACAGCGCCGCGAGGATTGCGATTGCGATCGCGCCCGGTGCGATGCGGCCGATCGGTCGCGTCGCGAGCCGATCGCCGAGTCGGACGAGCGCTGCGCCGAGGATGATCGCGAAACCGATGCACGGCAGGTAGCTGTAGCGATCGGCGGCGATCTGTCGTCCGGCCTGGGCAAGCCCGGAGACCGGGGCGAGCAGGATGAGATAGCACAGCCACGCCGCGGCCAGTCCCGGTCGTCGGCGGAATCCGACGAGGGCGGCGAGGGTGGCCACCGTCGCGAGCGCGGCGGCGATGATGAAGCGCGGCTCGCCTGGCACGAGTGGGTCCGGCAGTTCGTAGAGCGGCGCGAGGCCGATGGGCAGCAACGTTTTTTCGACGTAGAAGCAGGTCGCGTAGGCCGCGATGGCGATGCGCTGCGGGAGCGTGACGGCGGCGAGCGAACCGATTGCGCCGGCGGCGCGTTGCCCGGCGAGGGCCATGAATGCGATGGGGGCCGCGACGGCGAGGAAGGGGAGTTTTTCGATCAGCACATCGAGCCGCGTCGGCCCCGGCTTGTTGTCGCGTGAAAACCGCCGCAGCGGGTAGACGTCGAGCACGAGCAGCGCAATCGGAAGGGTCATCGCCGTCGCCTTTGCGAGTACACAGAGCGTGTAGCAGACGAGTGATGCGGCGAACCGGCGTCGTCGTTGCGGCGTCGATTGCGATTGCGCCGCGCCGACGTAGAACCAGACTGTCGCAAAAAACCAGACGCCCGAGAGCACGTCGCGCCGCTCCGTGATCCACGCGACGGATTCCACGCGCAGCGGGTGCAGCGCGAACAGCAACGCCGCGAAGCCGGCCGCGATGCGAACGCGCCGGTCCGTCGCCGCCGAGCCTCCGGCCGCCGCGAGCAAGTCGACCGCGACGAGGTAGCACAGTCCGGCCGCGATCGAATGCAGCACGACGTTCGTCAGATGGAAGCCGAACGGCCGCAGGCCCCAGAACGCGAAGTCGATCGCGTAGGTGATCCAACTCAGCGGCTGGTACGGCCCCCAGTGGACCGTGGTGAACGCCCAGCGCAGGAACTCGAGCATCGGTCCGCGATAGGCGGCGTTGTCGACGATGAGTTGTGCATCGTCATAGCTGAGGAACTCGCCCCAGAGCGACGGCGCATGGCAGATGAAGGTGAGACACGCGACGCCGATCGCCGCGCGGCGTATCGATGGGTCCCCGAGCCGCCCGGCCGCTTGTGTCGGCGCTGTGTCGGATCGGGGCACGTCGAATCGCGCCGTCAGATCAGGCGTTCCTCTTCACGCAGGATGCGGACCAGTTCGCGGGCGACGTCGGCCGGTTCGCCGGTCAGCATGCGCCCGGGCGGTCGCGGCGGCGGAGGCGAGAACTCGCCGGTTCGCGTCGCGCAGGCGTCGGCGGAGATTTCGGACTTGTTCAGTCCGAGCGCCAAGGCGTCGAGCGTCTCGATCGGCTTCTTCTTGGCCTTCATCAGGCCCGGCAGCGAGGGATAACGGGCCTCGTTCAGCCCCTTCTCGCACGTGAGCAGGCACGGGAGCCGGACCTCGACCACCTCCTCGGCGCCCTCGATCCGCCGCCGCGCGGTCAGCGACTTGAAGTCGCCGGCCCACTCGATGGAGGTGACCGCGCCGACGTGCGGCCAGCCGAGGCATTCGGCGAGCGCCGGTCCGAGCTGTCCGCTGTCGTAGTCGATCGCGTGCTTACCGGCGAGGATCAGGTCAAAGTTGCGCGATCGTACGGCCGCGGCGATGATCCGGGCGGTCATCAGCTCGTCGACGCCGCTGAAGGCGTCGTCGCACAGGTGAATGCCGTTGTCGACGCCCATGGCGTAGGCCGTTCGGATCACGTCTGCGGCCGCGGCCCCGCCGAGCGTCAGCACGGAGATCTCGGCCGCCGCGGCGGTGTGCCGCTCTCTGATCCGCAGCGCTTCCTCGACCGCGAACTCGCAAAACGGGTTCATCACGAACTTGATGCCGGCCGTCTCGATCCCGGAACGATCGGCCTTGATCTTGATGGCCGCCGTCGATTCCGGTACGTGCTTCGCCAGCGCGAGGATTTTCATGCCCATCTCAGCGTTCCTGTGCGCGGTCAGCCGCGCGGAAAGCTCAACAAGACGTCCGCCAGTTCTCCAATGCCCTGTCCGTGCGACGCGACCGTCTTCACCACGCGCTTCTCCGGCCCGAACGTGTCGCGTATGGCGGCCGCCAGGCGATCGGCGCCCGCGAGGTCGGCCTTGTTGATGACGAAGATATCCGCGATCTCGGTGATGCCGGCCTTGTCGAGCTGCAACTCGTCGCCCGCGCCGGGCATCATCACGAGCACCGTCGGCTTCGCGTAGGTCCGCACGGCGACGTCGTTCTGGCCCGCACCGACGGTTTCGACGATCAGCGTGCCGATGCCCGCGCGGGTCATGGCGGCGGCCATTGGCCCAGTGCTCGGTGCGAGTCCGCCGAGCTGGCCTCGGCTGGCGGCGGAGCGGATGAAGACGCCCGCGTCTTCGGCCGAGGCGGTCATCCGCGCGCGATCGCCGAGCAGCGCGCCGCTGGTGATGGGGCTGGCGGGATCGACGGCGATGACGCCGACGGTGTCGATGCGCTTGCGCAGCTCCTTCAGCAGCTGACCGATGAGCGTGCTCTTTCCGACGCCGGGCGCGCCGGTGATGCCGATGCAACGCGCGGCGGGCGCGGGCCGTTCGCCCACGCGGCGGACCGCGTCGGCCGCGTCGCTTTCAGACTCAATCCAGGTGAGCAGCCGGCCAAGCGCGGCGCGATCGCCCGCGCCGCACGCGCGAAGCCAGCCATCGACGGCGCCGTTGGACAGTTCCGCGCGGCGGGCCGCCTTCGTGTTCTGCCCCAGTTGTCCGCAGGTTTCGACGATCTCGGCGAGCGACGACTCGGGGCCGAAGACCGCCGCGACGCCCGCGGCCTTCATCTCGTCGACATCGTCGGCCGGGATGATTCCGCCGAGGACGACGGGCAGATCGGTCCGCTTTGATTTTTCCAGCTCGGTGCGGATGATCGGGACGAGCGTGCGGTGCGCGGCGCTATGGAAACTGACGCCGAACAGATCGACGTCTTCCTCGATGGCTGCCTTGACCGCCGCCGCGGGAGTCTGCCAGAGGCCGGTGTAGATGACTTCCATGCCGGCGTCGCGGAACGCGCGCGCGAGGACCTTCACGCCGCGGTCGTGGCCGTCAAGCCCTACCTTGGCCAACAAGACTCGGATGCGATCGCTGATCATGGAGGTCAACGGTCCGACGATTCGTCCAACGGAGTCCCCGAACTCGATGCGTCACGGCGCTTCGGGTCGAGCGGTGCATTCTCGCCAACGCGCGCGGTGGCGCCAAGAGGCCACGGCTCGCGACGGCGGACTTTACATGCGCCGCCGGCTGCGTCAGAATCGTGCCGGTGCGATCGACGTCGGGGTCGGTCGGGGTCCAATCCGCGAGTCCAACGGAATGCCGGAACTCACCGTCGCGCGGGACGAACGATCGCTCGCCGACCTTGACGAGGTGCGTCGCACCGAGTGGATGGTCACCAACGCGCGCGGCGGCTTCGCGATGGCGAGCGTCGCGCAAGTTCTGACGCGGCGCTATCACGGCCTGCTCATCTCGGCCCCGCGACCGCCCAGCGAGCGCTGGCTGCTGCTCGCGAAGCTCGAAGCCCGCGTCATCACCGGCACCGACGCATTCGAGCTGTCGACCAACGACTACCCGTCGGCCGTGCATCCGACGGGCTACCGTTTCGTCGAGTCCTTCGTCCCGTCGCCGATTCCGACGTGGCGATATCGCTTGCCCGACGGCGCTCGGATCGAGCAGTCGATCTTCATGGCGCCCGACGCGGACACGACGTTCGTGCAATGGCGGCTTTTGTCGGGACCAAGCGACCTGCTTTTCGAGGTGCGACCGCTATGCACCAGCCGCGACATGCATGTGCTGGCGGAACGTTATGACCTCGGCGAACCGCGGATCGACGCGTACGCCGGCGGATTCCGCTTGAGCTGGAGCGGCGGTCGCCCGGGCATGTCGCTCAGCACGAACGGCGCGTTCGAGGTCCTGCCCGACTGGTACTACCGCTTCGTACTGTCGGCCGAGACGGCGCGCGGCCTGGATGACCGGCAGGACCTGTACATGCCCGGGCCGATCCGCGCGACGTTGCGGCGCGGCGACGGCGTCGGGTTGATCGTGGCGGCGTCGGCCGGGCCGGTGAGCTGGTCCGAGTGGTCGCGGCATCGCGCCGCGGCAGTCGAGCGTCGCAGCACGGTGCCGCTGCCGGAGGAGGTGGAGGACCCGCTCGCACGGGCGCTCGCGCGAGCCAGCGGCGAGTTCATCGTGCGTCGCGGCCACGAGCAGCAATCGGTGATTGCCGGCTACCCGTGGTTCACGGACTGGGGCCGCGACACGTTCATCTCGCTGCCGGGGCTGTGCCTTGTGACGGGTCGATGGGGCGTCGCGCGGCAGGTGATCTGGACGTTTGCGCATTACACCCGGGACGGGCTGATTCCGAATCGCTTTCCGGACGTCGGCGAGGACCCGGAGTACAACACGGTTGATGCCTCGCTTTGGTTCATCCACGCCATCGACCGCTATCTCGCCTACAGCGGCGACTGGTCGTTCGTGGGGCAGGACCTGTTCGGCGTGATCGCGGGCATCCTCGATGCGCACGAGCGCGGCACGCGTTACCACATCGGCGTGGACCGCGACGGCCTGCTGGCCGCGGGCGAGCCGGGCGTGCAACTGACGTGGATGGATGCAAAGGTCGACGACTGGGTCGTCACGCCGCGGATCGGAAAACCCGTCGAGATCAGCGCGCTGTGGTACAACGCATTGCTGATCGCGGCCGACTTCGCCGATCGGCTGGAGCAGCGCGATCGCGCTGCGCACTGGCGCGGCCTGGCGTCGCGCGCCCGCGAGACGTTCAACCGCCGCTTCTGGAACGAGGCCCTCGGCTGCTGCCACGATGTCATCGACGAAGACCACGTCGCCGGTCGCATCGACGCGGCCATCCGGCCCAATCAGCTTTTCTCCATCAGTCTGACGCATCCGATTCTCGAGCGATCGCGCTGGCCGGCCGTCGTGCGGATCGTGCAGGACAAGCTCTGGACGCCCGTCGGCCTGCGCACGCTCGACCCCGCGCACCCCGATTACAAGTCCTGTTATCGCGGCGATCGTCGTCGGCGCGACGCGGCCTATCACCAGGGGACCGTCTGGCCGTGGCTGCTCGGGCCGTTCGTGACGGCGTACGTCCGCGCGCACGGGGACTCGGACGATGCGCGGCGAGAGGCGCGGGAGTTGCTCGCGGGACTGGAACAGCAGTTCTTCGAGGCGGGTTTGGAGAGCGTCTCAGAAGTCGCGGACGGCGATCCGCCGCATGTGCCGGGCGGGTGCCCGTGGCAGGCTTGGTCGGTCGCCGAGCCTCTTCGAGCGCTCGTGGAGGACGTGCTCGGGCAGGGGCCGCCGGCCGCTCGGCGCAGGGATGGTGCGACCGTCGCGAATGCCGCGGCCGCGGTCCCCCGCTAGGCGATCCTCGGACTCCCAAGCCCGCTCGGCTCGGCGGGTCAATTCGGGACGCGCGCAAGGCCGATGGTATCAGGGACGTGATGGCCACGCGCACAGGTGCGAATTCGACTCGGGTCCGGACGATCCTCGTGTCGTCCGTCGCGCTGATCGCGCTGCTGTTCACCGGATCATCAATCCGCTCGTCGGCAGACGATCGCACGGCACGGCTCAACCAACTGAACGTCCGAATCCGCACGGCGCACTACGAGTTGGCCGGTACGGTCGCCCACGGACTGCTGGAGGAATACGGCCGGGTGCTCGAGTACGTGCATGCCGAGTACGCGCGGGGGTTCGAGGTCTTGCTGCGCGGGGCAGGAGGTCGCGAGCCACGCGGTGCGGAGGGCGGCGCGGCGCGGCGCACGCGCGACAACGAGCGTTTCCGCGTCGTAATCTTTGCGAAACCCGCGGAGTATCACGAGTTCGGCCGGGAGTTCATCGAGGGCGGTACGGAGCACACGTCCGGCGTCTTTCATCCACGATTGCAGATGCTGCTGATTCTCGATCAAGAGGATCGCGACGAGACCTATAGCGTCCTGTTCCATGAGGCGTTTCACCAGTTCCTGAGTCGCTACGTTCCATCGCCGCCGATCTGGCTGAACGAGGGTCTTGCGACCTACTACGGCACGGCGCGGGTGACACACGGCGGGCTGGTGTTCGATCGCGTCAACGAGCCGTTCTGGGGAGTCGCCGCCAAGTTGTTGCGGGCGCGGAAGGCAATCCCGCTCAGCGAGGTGGTGGGGGCTGACTACGAGACGTTTTACGACGCCGCGCCGATGGATGTCTCGTTCCAGGGTCGGAAGATCCGCCGCCGCGAGGCGTTCTACGCCGAGGCGTACACGCTCGTGGATCTGCTGCTGGCCGATCCGCAGGGTCGCCAGCGATTGCAGGAACTGGTCCGCGCGCTGGCGAACGATGACGGATCGAGTTCGCGTCGGCTCAGCCGCGCGTATTTCGACGAAGCCGCGTGCGAGCGTCTCGCGCCGTTCTGGGCCCGGCACGTGCAGAGCCGCGCCCGCGGCCAGTGACGCGTATCGGCGGGTGCGCTTCCGCGATTCTCTGTATCATCCCGCTCGGTCTTCGAAAGGCGGTTGACGACGCGTGAAGGCGCGCCTGGCCGGCGGATTGATCCTGCTGCTCGCGACGTTCGCGGCGTATTCGCCGGCGCTTCGGGCGGGATTTGTCTGGGACGATGACGACTACGTCGAGAACAACGCGGCACTGCGGACGCTCGAGGGGTTGCGGCGCATCTGGTTCGAACCGGGCGCGGTCGCGCAGTACTACCCGCTGACCTACACGTCGTTCTGGATCGAGTACCAGCTCTGGGGGCTGAATCCGGCCGGGTACCACGTCGTCAACATCCTGCTCCACGGCGTCAACGCGCTATTGTTCTGGCGGGTGCTGCGGCGGATCGGAATGCCCGGCGCGTGGATCGCGGCGGCGCTGTTCGCGCTGCACCCGGTTCACGTCGAGTCCGTCGCGTGGATTACGGAGCGCAAGAACCTCCTCGCGGGCGCGTTCTACCTGCTGTCGGCGCTTGCGTTCGTGCGCTTCGTCGGGCTCGATGGCGCAGCGGAGCCCGGCCGGCGCGCGCGTGGGTATGTGGCATCGCTGGCCGCGTACGTCGCGGCGCTGCTCAGCAAGACGGCGTCGTGCACGCTGCCGGGCGCGCTGGTGCTGCTCGTCTACTGGAAGCGCGCGGACTCGATGTCCCGGCGCGACTGGGTCCGCACCATTGCCCTGCTGATTCCGTTCTTCGTCGTCGGCGTGCTGGCCGGGCTGGGCACGATCGTGATGGAGCGTTCGCACGTCGGGGCCGAGGGCGAGGAGTGGTCACGGCCGCCGCTGGAACGCGCGCTGCTCGCGGGGCGGATCGTCTGGTTCTATGCCGCGACGCTCGTCTGGCCGAGGAACCTCAGCTTCGTCTATCGCGAGTGGCCGGTCCGCGCCGACGACTGGTTCGCCTGGGCGTATCCGATCTCGGTGGTTGCGGTGATCGCGGCGCTGTGGTTCGGGCGACGGCGCTGGGGACGCGGACCGCTGGTTGCGGCGCTCTATTTCGTCGGCACGCTCTTTCCCGTGCTCGGGTTCTTCAACATCTACTACATGCGCTACGCGCCTGCGGCGGACCACTTCCAGTACCTCCCCAGCATGGGCCTGATCGCCGCACTTGTCGCGGCGTCGCATCACATCGCCTCGCGACGGGGAATCGTCGGACGCCGGGCCGCCGCTATCGCCGCCGCCGCCGTTCTCTGCGTTTGCGGCGCGATGACGTCGCGGCAATCGCAGGTCTATCACGATCGCCTCTCGCTCTGGACGCACACGGTGCGGCTCAATCCGGACGGCTGGCTGCCGAACTCGCACCTGGGCTACGAACTGCTGCAGCGGGACCGGGCCGCCGAAGCGATCGAATACCTTGAGACGGCCGTGCGCCGCCGGCCGCAAGACGCGTCGATCCGCCAGACGCTGTCGACGGCGTACGTGCGACTGGGGCGGACGGACGACGCGATCGGGATCCTGCGCGACGGCGTCGCCGCCTACCCGAAGGATGCGCGGCTTCGCTTCTACCTCGGCTTCATGCTCGCCTGGGTGAATGAAGACGAGGCCGCGATTGCCGCGTACCGCGAGGCCATCGCGCTCGACGACGCCTTTGTCGAGGCCCGTAACAACCTCGCGACGCTCCTGCTGCGATACAACCGTGCGGCCGAGGCGATCGACGTTCTCGCACCGGCGATCCGCGCCCGTTCGCAGGTGTACGAGCTGCACCAGCAGCTGGGCTCGGCCCTTTGGCAGGCCGGTCGGCGCGACGAGGCGATTGATGCCTACCGCGCGGCGGCGAAACTGCGCCCCGATGACCACGAGATCCACCGTGTGCTGGCCGATTGCCTCGTCGCGCTCGGGCGCCACGCGGAGGCGATCGACGAGTTTCGAGATCGCGTCCGGCTCCGCCGCGATGATGCTGAGGCGATCCGCATGCTCGCGTGGCTCTGGGCGACAAGCCCCGATGCCCAACTCCGAAACGGCGCTGCGGCCATGACCGCGGCGAAGCGGTTGATCGAGCTGTCCGGCCCCGACAACCCGGCCGCGCTCGACGTGTTGGCGGCCGCTGCGGCCGAGACCGGCGATTTCACGCAGGCCGTCGAGGTCGGCGAGCGCGTCTGCGAGGCGGCGAAGAAGCTCGGAAAGAAGGAACTCATCGACGCGGTCGAGGCGCGGCTCGCGCTGTATCGCGCGGGTCGCCCGTATCGCGATCCACTTCTTGGTGGGGCGACGACCAAGGCCGTCGATCCTGACGCGGGGTCATCCAGTCGGCCGGCAGCCGATGGCCAATAACCGGGGCAGATTCCTTGTGGACAGCGGGGTCCGATGACTTGTCCCGGCCCCCCGCGCTGTGATAGAATCGGCACCAGTCAGGAGGAGGTAAGAATGGCCCGCCTTCGCATCGCGGTCGCTCTCGCTACGGCATTATCTTTCTCGGCGACCGTTCTCGCCGCCACGCCGGATTACGTGGAAGACTTCACGAGTAGCGGCAGCTTGTTCAATTGGGGTTCGCAGGCGGACATCAACTGGGTGCCGAACGGCGGCGTGGGCGGCGCGGCCGATGGTTACCTCAGCATCACGCGCGAGTTTGCGGGCTTTCTCGGCGTGGCCTCGTTCGACTCCAATTTCCTCGGCGACCTGCCGGCCGACGGCATCACCGGGTTCTCGTTCTGGATGAACGACATCGGCGCCGATGACCCGCTGGAGATTCACATCGGCGTCGGCTCCGCAGCCGCCAATTTCTGGCAGTCGGTCCAGTCGTTCTCGCCACCGAACAACGACTGGGGGTACTTTGAGGTCGACCTGACTGATCTCTCGGACTGGGTCCAGATTCAGGGCGCCGGCACGTTCGCCGACGCGATCGCGGCGTCGAACCGACTGCTGATCCGACACGACCTCGCGCCGTACGTCTGGCCACCGGACGCGCTTGCCGGCGATTTCGCCATTGATCGCGTGCGCGCGATCCCGGAGCCCGCGACGGGCCTGCTGGCGCTGCTGGCCGGCGGATGGGTGGTTCGCCGCCGCGCGCGACGCGCCTGATCATTCCCCGTGAAGTTTCCGCGATTCTCAACCGACGCGATCCTTGCGCGTCGATCGCGTTGACCGCGCTGCGCGCGGCCGTTAGGTTGCGCGGCTCGACAACGCCGGGAAGGCAGGAGTCTGCGCCGTGAAGACATCGATGGAACACCTCTCGAATGCCGCCGCGAAGCACCGCGACGCGATGATCGAGTTTCTCCGCGACCTCGTCCGCATCCCCAGCACGAGCGGCCAGGAGAAGGGCGTCATCGACCGCATCCGGGCCGAGATTCAGCGGCTCGGCGTGTTCGACCATGTGCACGTCGACGGACTCGGGAACCTGATTGCCGTCATCGGCAACGGCCCGCGCCTGATCGCGATCGATGCGCACGTCGATACGGTGGGCGTGGGCGATCCACGGAGCTGGTCGTTCGATCCGTTCCAGGGAAAGGTGGATGACAAAAAGGTCTGGGGTCGCGGCGCGGGCGATCAGGAGGGCGCGATTCCGCCGATGGTCTATGCCGCAAAGCTGATGCGCGATCACGGCCTCGTCGATTCCGAATTCACCTGCATGATGACCTTCACCGTGATGGAGGAAGACTGCGACGGCTTGTGCTGGCAGTACATCGTCCGCGAGGGCCTCGACAAGGGCACGATCCCCGGTGTCGGCAAACGGCGACCCGAGGCGGTCGTCGTCACCGACTCGACGAACTGCCGCATCCTGCGCGGCCAGCGCGGCCGGATGGAGATCGGCGTGCGCGTGTCGGGCCGGAGCTGTCACGGCTCGATGCCGGAGAAGGGTGACAACGCGATCTACAAGATGACGCGCGTCGTCCGCGAAATCGAGGGGCTGAACAAGCGCCTGAAGAAGGACCGTTTCCTCGGGAACGGCACGATTGCCGTCACGTACATCGACTGCAAGACGCCGTCGCTGTGCGCGATCCCCGACGCGGCGTACATCCATCTCGATCGGCGCCTGACGACGGGCGAGACGAAGGCGGGCGCGATTGCGCAGGTGAAGGCGGCGTGCCGGAAGGCGGGCATCAAAGCGGAGGTCGAGCTGCTGCGCTACGCCGAGAAGGCCTACACCGGGCTGGTCTATCCGACGGAGAAGTACTTCCCCACGTGGGTCTATCCGGAGACGGCGCCGCAGGTGCGGGCCGCGGTCGAAACGCATCGCGACGTACTGCGTCGCCGACCGCAGGTCGGCCGCTGGACGTTCAGCACGAACGCGGTGTCGATCGCGGGCATGTTCGGCATTCCGTGCGTCGGGTTCGGTCCGGCGGCGGAGGAGACGGCGCACACGGTGAACGACTCGGTCCCGATCCGGCACTTGATCGACTGCGCAGCGTTTTACGCGGCGTATCCGAAGTTGTTCTGCGCACAGCCGCGCGCGAAGCACACCGGTCGCGGATCGCGGAGGTAGGAACGTCGATCGCGTGCGAGGGCGTGGGCCGCAATCGTCGTTCATCGCGGCGACGTAACGCCTACGACACAAGGTGCGATAAGCGCGCCCGAACGGCCGCTTGTCGGCCCGCTTGCTCATCCGACCGCCGGCGATTATTCCTTGCGCCATGCTCATCTCGCGCAACTGGCTGAGGGAATTCGTCGACCTGCCGGCCGGGCTGGACCCCCGCGAACTGGCCGAGCGCTTCACCATCACCACCGCTGAGATCGAGGGCATTGAGCACGTCACGCGCCTGCCCGACGGTGTGCGATTTCCCCCCGGCGCGCCGCTCGACCCGGCCGAACGCGACGACTGGATCATCGAAATCGACAACAAGTCCATCACCCACCGCCCGGACCTGTGGGGCCACTACGGCATCGCCCGCGAGATCGCCGCCATGCTCGGTACGCCCCTGCGGCCGTATCCGATCACGCCGGCCGATCAGCTCGGCGACCCGGCCTCGCCGGCGATCCCGATCGTCATTGACGACCCGCAGCGCTGCCCGCGCTATACGGCCGTGCTGATGACCGGCCTGAAGGCGCAGCCATCGCCGCCGTGGATGCAGGTCCGTCTGGCGCGGTGCGGCATGCGACCGATCGACCTGCTGGTCGACCTGACGAACTACGTCATGCTCGAGTTGGGCCAGCCGATGCACGCATTCGACGGTGGCCATGTCTCGGGGATCGAGGTGGCCGTCGCCGCGCCCGGCGAGCGCTTCCGCACGCTCGACGCCGTGGAGCGCGTGATGCCGGCGGGGGCACTGATGATCCAGAGCGGACGAAAGTCCGTCGCCATCGCGGGCATCATGGGCGGCGCCGAGACCGAAGTCTCGCCGGGTACGACGGCCGTCCTGTTGGAATCGGCCAATTTCGAGGCGGCGGGAATCCGCCGCACCGCCGCCGCGCTATCGCTGCGGACCGAGGCGAGCGCCCGCTTCGAGAAGTCGCTCGATCCCGCGAATACGGTCATCGGCGTCGCGAGGTTCGTGCATCTCGCGCGGCGGGAGCTGCCGGGGCTGCGCTTCGCGAGCCGGTTGAGCGATTGCTATCCGCGCCCGCTAGAGATTCGCCCGATCGAAGTGGATACCGACTTCGCGGCGCGCTTCATCGGAGCGGACGTGCCGCCGCAGCGCATGAGCGGCATCCTCGAATCGCTCGAGTTCCGCGTCGAGCCGCGCGGCCGCAAGCTGCTCGTGACGCCGCCGAGCTTTCGCGCAACGAAGGACATCGCCATCGAGGCCGACGTCATCGAGGAGATTTCGCGCGTCGTCGGCTACCAGAATATCGAGCCGGCGCTGCCGACCGTGACGACGCGCTATTTCGGGCAGGCCGCCGACCTGCGGCTCGAGCGGCGGACGCTCGACTTCCTCTGCATCGGCGGGCCGTTCGTCGAGTGCCACGGCTACATCTGGTACGACGACGAGTGGCTCGCGACGCTCGGCTGGGAGCCGGGCGAGTGCCTCACGCTCCACAATCCGGCCGCCGCGGCGTGCAGTCGCATGCGGCGGACGCTGGTGCCCGGCCTGCTGCGGATCGTCGAGCGGAATCGACATCACTTCGCCGCGTTCCAACTGGTCGAGCTTGGCAGCGTCTTTTACGCCGGCCGGCCGGAGGTCGAGACGTCACAGGAGCGGCACCTCGGGCTGGTCGTGGCCCAGAGCGGGGCGAAGTCGAGCGACGACGTGCTGCGCTCGGCCAAGCAGGCGATCGAAGGTTGGGCACTGCAACTCTTCGACACCGCGGTTCGCTACGGCGAGGCTGGGCCGCAATATCCGTGGGAGGACGAGGTGCGGACCTCGGCGATCCACGTGGCCGGAAGCGCGGTGGGGAGATTGTCGCCGGTCGCGCTGGCGTGCCGGCAGCGGATCGACGAGCGGCTTCGATCATGGGCGATCGCGATCGCGGAGTTGTCGCTGACGCCGCTGAGCGGGCTGCTGGGTCGCTCCGATCGATTGCCGCGTGTGTCGGAACATCCGTGCGTGCGACTCGATTTCAGCTTCCTCGCCGATGCGCGTCGGCGCTATGCGCAGATTGAATCAGACATCGCCGCGTTCTCGCATCCGCTGCTGCGCCGCATGACCTACGTCGGCAGCTTCGAGGGCGGGGCGGTCCCGGCGGGCAAGCGTAGCTTCACGATCCGCGCCGAGATCGGCGCGGACGATCACACGCTGGCCGAACAGGAATCGCAGGAGTTTCGTACTCAGTTCACGGCGTTCCTCCAGAGGCTCGGGCTGGAGTTGAGATCGTAGCCATGTCGTGCCGATTCACACGCGCTTCCGCAGCAGCCAGCGCTTTCGTGCTCTGGGTCGCCCTCGCAGCCGCGGCCCAGGATGCCGCGGCCCCGCGACCCGCCGGCGGGCCGATGCGTGTTGGCGGCGTCATCGACAAGGACGTGACGTGGCACGGACACGTGCTCATCACCGAACGGACGCAGATTCGCGGCGCGACGGTCACGGTCGATCCGAGCACAACGATCGAGTTCGCGGCCGGACCGCGCGATCCCGCGCCGGCGCTGCTCGTCGGGACCGACGGAGACGGCGGGCGCCTGCTTCTGCCCGGCACGTCGACCGAGCCGATCACGATCCGCACGCGCGCGAATTCGCGCGCCGGCCACGTCGTCGTGCGCGTCGCCGGAGAAAAACCGCTGGAGTGGACCCATGTTCGTTTCGACGGCCTCGGCCATCGGGTGACCGATGAAGCGGCCGCCGTACCGATGCCGGAACCTCGCGGCGCGGCGCGGCCGGGCGGCACGCCGCTGTTTGCGCCAAGCGTCTATCTGCTGGCGGACCGCGCCGGGGACCACGTTCGACTCGACCGCTGCGAGTTTCGCGGCTGCGCCCGGCTCGCGATCAGGCTTGGCGGCCAGGCCGTCGCGGTGGTCCGCTACGGCCAGTTCCGCGACGGGATCGAACGCCACGACGTGCAGGTGTCGTCGCTGACCGGCGGGCGATGCGAGATTGTCGCGAATCGGATGCAGCAGCTCGTCGAGGTCACCGGCACATCGGTTGACGTTCGCGACAACCTGATGATCGGGCCGAACACGGCGCTGTCGATCGAGTCGGAATCGCAGCCGCCCTCGCGCATCGTCGGGAACTACATCCACAACACGACCGAGCAGGACGATGGCCGGTACTGCCTCAAGTGTCGCGACGCCGACGCGGAGATCCGCGACAACGTGATGCGCGGCGCGACCTACGTCGTGCTCGAAGGCTCGCGCACAATGACCGGCAACGTCTTCGTCGCGAACCCGAATCTCCGCAGCCAGGTCGTGCGCAACGCGCGCACGCACTACCTCGTCGCCGCGCTGCCCGGGCGGGCGCGGTTCGAGGAGAACGTGCTGCTCGGACCGGCCTATGCGCTGATGGCCACGCAGTCGGCGCGACGCCCCGGTACGCCCGGGACGATGGCCGATCCGATCCGCGACCTGTACATCGCCCGAAACGTGTTCGACGGTTTCGGCGGAACCGGGCAGGCGATCCGGCTGAACGTCCTCGCCAAGGAGCCGGTGGAGGCCCGGATCACGGAGAACCTCTTCCTCCGCGTTGACGCCGTCGTCCTCGATGAATCCCGACAGCCGGGCGTGGTCCGCGAGGCGGGTTCGAACGTCATCGCCCCACGGCCGGCCAGGGTCTATGACGGCGTCCTGACGGCCGCGGGTCAGCCGCTGACCGACGACGGGGATCGCGTCTTCAACGCCGTCGCCGACGCCGATCTGCCAGCGCTGCCCTCCAGCCCGCCCGGCAACTGGGACAGCGAGGTTTTGGCCGGGCGGCTGACCGTAGAGGCGATCCGTCAGCAGATTTCGTCAGCCTACCGGCGGCGGAAGTGATCCTCGCGGCCTGTGGCCACCACGTCCATTGGTTTGTAAGTACTTTATTTTGCTTGTGTTGTGTTCGAAACGCGTGCGCAGCGCTGACGTTGCATGGCGGACACGGCCGTCGTATCATGCCTAGGTTCTAGCTGGTGGCGCCGGTCGTAGTTGGCAAAACTGGGTGACGCACCGCGCGGGCGTCCCGACCGCCGCAAGACCCGTCGAGAGCTGGAGCCGAATGCCAAAAGCGTCGTTTGGCGCATCGACCCTGTCGCGCGAAGCCAGCGCGACCCGGTCGGGTGGGAACTCCCCATTCCGGCGGGTGCTCGTCATCGGGCTGGACGGGGCGACGTTCGATGTGCTCGGTCCGCTCATGGACCGCGGTCTGATGCCGCACCTCAAGGAGTTGGTGACCGGCGGCGTCAGCGGAGCGCTCGAATCCACCAAGCCACCGATCACGCCGGCGGCGTGGACGACGTTCATGACCGGCAAGGGCCCGGGCCGGCACGGGATCATCGACTTTCTGCGCTACGATCCGGACGCCGATCGGCTCCAGTTTAATAACCACATCGAGATTCGCGAGAAGACGATCTGGGAGATCCTCAGCGAGAAGGGGGTCCGGGTCGGCTCGCTGAACGTGCCGATGACCTATCCGCCGCGGCGCGTGAACGGTTTCATGATCAGCGGCTTCGACACGCCGAGCGTCGAACTGGACTTCACCTATCCGCGCGAACTGAAGGACGAGATCCTCCGGCGCTATCCGGACTACACGCACGAGAAGAAGTGGCAGCGGCATCCGCTCGGTGGAGACAAGCTCTTCCGCCAGAACCTCGAGTACATCTGCCAGAGTTTCGATCGCGGCTACGAGTTGGCGCGGTTCTGCGGCGATCGCTACGGCTGGGACGTGCTGATGGTCCTGTTCAAACTGGTCGACAACCTCCAGCACAAGACGTGGCGCTATCTCGATCCGCGGACCGCGCACCTGAATCCGCGCCGCAGCGAGTGGACGATCGGGTGCTTCGCGCGCCTCGATGAGAACATTGGAAAGCTCGTCCAGTTGGCGCGCGCGCATGGTGCGGTCGTGTTCGTGATGTCGGACCACGGCCACGGCAGCCTCGAAGGCAAGGCGCAGCCGAACCTGCTGCTGCGAGACTGGGGCTATCTCAAGCTCCGCGACCGCCTCGAGCAGGCGCGAACGAGGACTTCGCTCATCGTGAATCGCCTGTTCAAGAAGAAGAACGGCTCGCCCGCCGCCGGTAATCACCACCTCGAACACGAACTGGCCGTTGACTGGTCGCGGACCCAGGCATGCGTCATGCACGCCGGCATCTATGGGTTCCTGTACGTCAACCTCCGCGGGCGACAGCCGCGCGGCATCGTCGATCCGGCCGACTACGAGCGCGTCCGCGACGAGCTGCGCGAGGCGCTGCTGGCGTCGCGATGCCGCACGCCGACCGGCGAGCAAGTCCCGATCTTTCCCGAAGTCCACCGCACCGAGGAGCTCTACGGCTGCCGGCGCGACGAGCAACCGTGGCTGCCCGATCTGCTGCTCGTGCCCGCGCCTGGGCTGGCGGTCGTCAAGAAGATCCGCGGGTTCTCCGCCGTGCGCTGGATGCCGCTGCGGCGGATGGAAGGCACGCATCGCGTCGACGGCGTCTTCGCCGCAAACGGCACGGGCATCGTCCGCGGAGAGACGATCCGCGCCGGGATCGCCGACGTTACGCCGACTCTGCTCGCCGGACTCGGACTGCCCGTGCCCGCCGACATGGAAGGGCGCGTGCTCCGCGAAATCTTCGATCGTCCCATCGCTGTCGAGTACGAGCCGCCGCAGTCGCGCGATGTCGCAGCGGCCGAAAAGCCGATGCTGACGGCCGAAGACGAGGCGGTGCTCGCCAGCCGCCTGACCGATCTGGGCTACCTCGAATAAGCCTCCGCGCCGCCCGACACCGGCCCGAGCGCTTCACGCGGCGTAGAATACGGGCGTGAAGGAACCCGGGAGCGAAAACGCGGTGCCGATCGAGCCGCGCGTGGCCGCGCTGCGCGACAGAATCACGCGCTTCCCGAAAAGCCCCGGCGTCTACCTGATGAAGGACGCGGCCGGCGTCGTGCTCTACGTCGGCAAGGCGAAGGACCTGCGTACGCGCGTCGCCAGCTACTTTCAGGACTCGGCCGATCTGCTCTCAACGCGCGGACCCGAGATCGCGCACATGGCGGCGAAAGTCGTCGACATCGACTTCCTCGAATGCGAGACCGAGGTCGATGCGCTGCTCCAGGAAAACCGGCTCATCAAGGACATCCAGCCGCAGTACAACGAGCGGTTGCGCGATGACAAGTCGTTTCCGTATCTCGAAATCACGACCGGCGACGACTTCCCGGGCGTCTTCGTCACGCGCAAGCCGCGACCGTCCGGCAGCCGGCTCTACGGTCCGTTCACGTCGGCCGGCGGGCTGCGCGACGCGGTGAACGCGCTGCAGAAGGTCTTCCGCTTCCGCACGTGCGAGCTGGACATCCGCGAGGACGATCCGAAGCGGCGATTCTTTCGGCCGTGCCTGCTGTATTCGATCAACCAGTGCACCGCGCCGTGCGCGGACAAGGTCTCGCGGGCCGACTACCTGCGGGACATCGACCGGCTGAAGCGCTTCCTCGGCAGCAAGCGCAGCATCGTGCTGCGTCAGATGCAGAAAGAGATGGAACAGGCCGCCGCCGAACTGCGCTTCGAGGAGGCCGCGGCGCTGCGCGACCGGATCAAGGCGATCGACAGCCTGAGCCTTTCGGGCGACGTCGACGAGCACGTGCAGCCGGAGGTGTTCTTCATCGATCCGCGGACCGGCCTGGAGCGTCTGGCCCGCGTGCTGGAGGTCGAGCAGGCGCCGCGGATCATCGAGGGCATCGATATCGCCAACTTGCAGGGCGGAGAGTCGGTCGGGTCGCTCGTCTGCTTCATCGACGGTGTTCCGCTCAAGAGAGGCTATCGCCGCTTCCGCATCCGCGGCGTCGAGGGCCAGGACGACTACGCGATGATCCGCGAGGTCGTGACGCGGCGTTATCGACACGCCGGCGAAGGCGAGGAGTTGTACCCCGACGTGGTCCTCGTCGATGGCGGATTGGGACAGTTGCACGCGGCCATGGCGGCGTTCGGCGAGATGTTTATCCGTCCGCCGATGGTCGTCTCGCTCGCCAAGCGCGAGGAGGAGTTGTACACGCAGGCGCGTGAGCGGCCGATCCGCCTGCCGCGCAACGATCCGGCGCTGCGGCTGCTACAGCACGTCCGTGACGAAGCGCACCGCTTTGCGCAGCACTACCACCACATCCTGCGCCGCCGGAAGCTGTTCGATGAAGACGTCGCCGCCGGACGCCGGCCGCCGCGACCACGCCGACGGTCCGGCGTGAAGCCCGCACCGCCGGGACCCGCGCCCGACGCGGACTCGACCGGATCAATCGGCGCGACCGATGCCGAGCCGCCGATCGACGGCGGCGCGATCGACGATGTGCAGCATCATCCGCCGTTCGACGATCCGCCGCCGCGCGATCCAGAGTGACCCGGCGCATCGCAACGGGTGTCGTGCCGCGCGCCGATCAATGCACGATCGGATTCGAATCGTTTGCGTCACACGCGGCCCCAAACCCGTCGAGATCGCCGTCTTCCTGCGATGGATTGAAGTCGTCCGGACAGTTGTCGCACGCGCTGCCGATGAAATCCGCGTCCGGGTCGGCCTGGTCCTCGTTCGGATCATCCGGACAGTTGTCGCAGACGTTTCCGACGCCGTCGCCGTCCGAGTCCTCCTGGCTCGCGTTCGCCATCAACGGGCAGTTGTCGATCGACGTCGGCACACCGTCCGCGTCGATGTCGAACAGGGCGCAGCCGGTCCCGATCAGCGTGCAAAAGGCCGCCGCCGCGCAGGCGACTCGAAACGACTGACGCAACGTCTCGTGCAACATACGAACCTCCGAATCGCTGGATGTGTCGAGCGAGGACGGGCGGCGTCGACACGGCACCGATCGTGCCGCGCGGCTCCTGAGATCATGATAAGACCTCCACCGGGGTGCGGTCCATCGTCCGGCGGCCTGCGACTCTGGTTTCGGCCCCACGTTGGTGCGTCCACTGTCCCGATTCTGCGACACGTCCCGCCCGCGGAGAGGCCTCATTCATCCGCCGAGTCGAACGCGCGTGGCGCGACGGAGATCGGCCGGCGCCGGGCGACACTCGCGGCCAAGGCGATGCACGCGTAATTCCCGATCAGCGCGCTGCCGCCGAAGCTCGCGAACGGAAGGGTCAGCCCCGTGATCGGCAGGAGGCCCATCGTCATGCCCATGTTCACGACCGCCTGCACGATGATTATCGCCACCGCTCCGACCGCGGCGAGTCGGCCGAGCGGATCCTGCGAGACGCTGGCGGCCGTCAGCCCGGCCGCGAACATCATGATGTACGCGGCGATGACGGCGAGGCTGCCGGCGAAGCCCCATTGATGGGCGAGCACGGCGAAGATGAAGTCGTTGTGATCTTCGGGCAGCATCTTGTGGCGGAAGAAGTCCGACTCGTCCAGGCCGCGGCCCAGCAGACGGCCGCTTCCGAGGGCGATCTTCGACTGGCGAAGCTGGAATCCCGCGGACATGTGCCAGCGCGGATCGTCCTGGTTCTGCCGCAGGACGACCCGTACGCGCGACCGCTGATACTCGGACATGAACGGCGAGAAGTAGAAGGCCGGCGCGGCGACGCACAGCGCGATCGCCATGACCGCGAGATGCAGCCATCGCGCCCCGGCCGCGAACAGCATCACGAACGCCGTCGGCAGAAAGAGCAGCGCTGTGCCAAGATCGGGTTCGGCCAGCACGAGCACCGTCGGGATCGCCGTCAGCACGAGCGGACCGACCAGCCGGACGATCGACGATTGCAGCTCGCGAAACCGCAGATAGGCGGCCAGCGCGAGGACGAAGGCGACTTTCGCAAGCTCGGAGACTTGCAGGCTGACGGGGCCGAAGTCAATCCAGCGGTAGGCGTTTCGCCGCGGCTGGATGATCGGCGACATCGGAATACGCTTGGCCGCGAGCAGCAGCACGAGCAGCGCGATCACGATCCCGTAGATCACGTAGGCCGAGCGACCGAGCCGCTGATAGTCCGCGAGGTAAACGAACAGGAACGCAAGCAACGCGGCCGCGAGATAGGCGATCTGGCGTAACGTCGTCACCGGACCGGTCTCCGATCCAGTCTCGCCGGCGTAGATGCCGAGAATGCCGAGGAGGCTCAGCAGCAGCGCCGGAAACAGCAGGGCCCATCCGGTCCACGGCAGCAACGGACTGCGCATGGCGGGGTTCACTCGGTGTCCTCAAGTCGCGGTCGCGGTGGTGTTTGCGGTCCGGGCGCATAGGCCGCGTCGCGCGTCAGGATCCCTCCCGCGTGCTCCAGCAGGGTTTCGAGCACCTGCCGGCCGACGGGGGCGGCGACCTTTCCGCCGCTGCCGCCGTATTCGATCACCAGGGCGAGCGCGATTCGCGGGTCTTCGCGCGGCGCAAAGCAGGCGAACCAGGCGTGCGTCTGTGGCTCGGTCTTGCCTTCAAGGGGCGGCGGCCAACGCGACACAATCGCGCGCTCGATCGGCACGGCGCGCTCGGGAAGTCCGAGTCGTTCGCGCGCTGCCTCGACCGTCGGCGCGACGACGGACTTCTCGCCCCCCTCGTCGAGCCGGAAGCGATAGCGCGCCGCGGCGATCCGCGCGACGCTCTGCGCGCTGCCCGTCTTGCCGCAGATCACCAGTTCGTCCATGTGCGCGCCGGCGAATGCCGTTCCGCCGGGCTCGTTCGCGCAACGATAGAGCCCGTTTCGGACCGTCGCCCAGTCCGCGGAACGAACGCCCGCGATCGCCGTCGCCGGGCGCGGTCGCGGGTCGTTCACAAGCAGCGTCGGGTCGCGGTACGCGCCGTCGGCGATCGTGGCGAACAGGTTGGCCGCCAGCAGCGGCGTCACGAGGATCTCGCCCTGCCCGAGCGCGTAGTTGCGGCCGTCGCCGACCTGAAAGCCGAATCCGCGACGACTCGCCATCCAGCGATCGGTCGGAATGCGCCCCGAGGACTCCTCCGGCAGGCCAGCGCCGTGTCGCGCGGTCGCCGGGCCATAGAGGATGCGCCGGTAGAAGTCGGTGAGCCGCGCGGCGCCAAGCTTCTGCCCGATCGTGTAAAGGTAGATGTTGCAACTGTGCTGTAGCGCCTGCTCCGCATCCAGCGGGCCGTGCGGCGGGAGTTGGCGCCAGTGCGTCCAGCAGTGCCATGCATCGACGCCGGGCAGGAGCTGGCCCTGGCAGTCGATGACGGTCGATGCGGTCGCGACGCCCCCCGACAGCGCGGCGAGCATCGCCGCGGGTTTCATGATCGATCCGGGCGGATAGGGCACGCCCGCGGCGCGGAAGAGCAGCGGGGCATTCCGGGTATCGTCGCGCCACTGCCGGAACTGCTCGACCGTCGCGGCACAATCGTAGGAGGGCACGCTAACCAGCGCGAGGACCTCGCGCGTCGGCACGTCGATGATCGCACACGCCGCGCCGGTCGACGGCGGATTCGCGGCGACGGCTTCTTCCAGCACGCGCGCGATGCGGGCCTGCAGCTCGCAGTCGATCGTCAGGCGAACGTCCCGGCCATCCTCCGGCGCCTCGAACAGCAGGACGCGGCCGTCGCGATCGCGCTGACGCGTGCCGCGTGCGCCGCGCAGGCTGGCCTCGCCCAGCCGCTCGACGCCGCTGATGCCGACCTTCTCCCCCGGCAGGTAGCGCCGCCGCGGATCATCGCGGAACGGATCGTTTTCGATCTTGTCGCCGTACAATTCACCGATGCGGCCGATGAAGTGGCTCAGCTCGGGCGGGGCCTGCACGACGCGACGAACCGCGGACTCGACGCGGACGAACGGCATACTGCCCAGCTCGACTTCGATCCGCGTCCGCACGTCGGGCGAGACGTCGCGCAGCACGGGATGGAACATCTCGTCTTCCGCAAGACGGAGCGCGTCGGGCGACTCCTCGGCGCCCCGGTCGCCGCGCGCGTTGTAGAGATAGCGGCGCAGCATCTCGATCCGGCGGCAGATCGAGTCGCGGCGCTCGCGAAGCTCGCCCATCGTCAACCCGGAGGCGATCGACAGACGCCGCCACAGGTCCGCGATCCGGTCGCGCACGATCTCGCGCGACACGCGAATCGCCTCATCGCGCGACAGCCCGCGCAGCGCCGGCTCGCGCCGTGCGTGCTGTTCGAGTCGGGCGAGATACGCGCGGTCCATGCTCAGGACGCCGTAGTGAACGCTGACGTCATGCGCCGGATCGTCTCCCGCCAGGACGCGGCCGGCGCGGTCGAGGATACGGCCACGGACGGGCCGCAGCGTTTCGGGCGGGCGCTCGAGCGCCGCCTCGGAAAGCCGGTCGTAGTACGCGCCGTACAGCACCTGGAGCTGAAACAGGCGCGCTCCGAGCACGGCCGCGACGACGACGGAAAAAGACAGAAGTAGGCGCAGCCGCCGTTCAAACATGCGAATCTCATTGGACTATCGCCGCGCGATCGCGTCAAAGCCCGATCACGGGGCGCGGTGCCATTCATCGTAGCAAGCAGATTGCGCCGGCGTCCTAGCCTCGAACGCGATACGTCCGCACCAGCCCGAGGCCCAGCGCGTTGCGCACGCGCCGCAGGACCCACAGCGCGTACGGTCCGACCGCCGCCGTGTACGCCGCGGTATAGAGCGCCACGGCGACGACCTCGCGCAGCCGCGGTCCGTTCTCGGCGAACCACGCGACTGCGCCGCCGATGAGAACGTGCGTCAGAAACGTCCAGAGCAGCGAGAAGACGATGAAGCTCAGCAGGTGATCCCGGAACGTCAGCTCGCGCAGGCCGAGCGTGATCAGCGTCGCGACGCCGTAGGTCAGCGCCCCGACGCCCACGTTCGCGCGGACCGAGAAACTCAGCCCGCACAGATCGACCAGGAATCCGAGCATCCACCCCACCAGCAGCGCATCGCCTCGCCGCGCGTGCAGTACATAGAACACGGCCACCAGCGCGACCAGGTCCGGCCGGATGTAGCGCAGCTCCAGAAACCCCATGAGCGTCGTCTGGAGAACGATCGTGACGGCGGCCGTGATGCAGAACGCGATCCAGTTCATGCGGGCAGTTCGCGCTGAGTCGCGGCGATCAACTCCGCGCCGCGGCGGCCGGTTCAAAGTCGGGCGACTCCCGGTCCCCGCGCGCGATGGCGCAGATCGCGCGGGCCGCCGCGAGGCGCACGGCCAGCGGCTGGCGCGCGTCGTCCAGGAGGTGCTGGAGCGGCCGCAGCGCGCGTCGGTCGCCGATTGCTTCCAGCGCGGCGGCCGCGAGCGTGCGCACGCGGGCCTCGTGCTGTTCGGGCGGGTCGATGTCGTCGTCACGATGGCTGGACCGAAACGCCAGTTGCTCGACGGCGAACTCGAAACCGCGCGGGTCGCCGAGTCGCCCAAGTCCGCGCGCCGCGGCGAGGCGGACCTCCTCGTACGGACCTTCGTTGAATCGGTAGCCGAACAGCTCACGCGCCATGGCGGCGCGGACGGTCCCGAGCGTCATGAGCGCCTCGACCATCTTCTGCCCGACGCCGCTGTGGCCGTAGAAGAGCAGGTCGCGGGTGGACTTTTCGTCCCCCAGCATCACCATCGCCTCGAGCACCTGCAACCGAACCGATTCGTCCTTGTCGCGCTTGGCGCGGGTCAGCAACTTCATCGACTTCTTCTCGCTCAGCATGCCGATCGCGAGTGCCGCGTTCGCGCGTACGCCCGCCTGCGGATTGTTCAGCAGCAGCGATGCGAGCTCCGACGTCCGGCTGAAATCACCGAGACGGTGCATCGCGTAGATGGCCGCCACGCGCACGTTGGCATCGGGGTCTTCAGCCAGCATCCGGATCGGTTCGACCGACTCCATGTCGCGAAGCGTGCCGAGCGCCATCAGCGCCGCGAACCGCACGGCCGGCTGCGGGTCGCGCAGGCCGGCGCGGATCTGCAATATTCCTTCGCTGGGCGCAACGTGTTGCAGCGCTTCGATCGCGTGCATCCGGTGCAGGGGCTGCTCGTCGCCCGCGGCACTCACGAGGGCGAAGAAGGCCCGCCGTTCGAGCTGCTGTGTTTCGGCCAGCGTCGGCTCGCGATAGGTCCACTGCGAGCAGCCGCCCGAAAGCAGCAGCAACGGCGGCCCGAGCATCGCCGCCGCGACTGTTGCCCGGCCGGCCGGACGCCGCGCCCGGTCGCGGAGTCGATGCATGAACCAATCGAGCCACATCGCGACCATGACGAGCGCGCACCCGGTCGCAAACCAGTCGCCCCAGCGCGTGTAGATCGTGCTGCGCGGATCGATATGGACCGAATCGATCGCGAATCCCGGCGCGGTATCCGGCCGCTCGCGCCAGCGCTGCACGGTTTCCATCTCGGCACGGAGCGATTCCGGGAGATCCTCCGCCGGGTCGGCAGCGCCCACGACTGCGGGCCGCGCCATGTCGAGTCGATCGATCTGGCGCGAGATGCGCCGGGTGAGTACGGAAAATTCCGGACCAGCGCTTTCCACCGCCTTCCGCAGCATCATCAGCTCGTCGTGCAGCAACTGGCGCGTCGTGTGTTTGCGCGGCGCCTCCGCGATCGCGAGCAGTCGACGCACCGACTCTTCGACCTGTTTCAGCGCTTCCCGCTGCTGCGGGCGGAGCGTCACGCGCCGCCGGATCGTGCCGTCCGGATCGATGATCGCGCTCGCGCCGGTGTTCACCGCGCGGGCGACGCTGACGCGGTGCTCGACCGCGCGAAAGACCGACGATGCCAGGTGCTGCTCCAGTTGCGAGGAGTGCATGAACCAGCCGTCGTTGCTGATGTTCAGCAGCACGTCGACCCGCTTCTTTTCCTCTCCGCGATCGGCCGACCGGCCGTGCGGTTCGGCGAAGCTCCGGGCGACGTACGGCACGGTATCCTCGTAGCAGATCGGCGCGCCGGCGCGGAAGCGCTTCCCGCCCAGCGACTGGGCGGCGAACTCGAACGGGACGAACTCGTCGCCGGCCGTCAGCGAGTATTCGAGTCCGCCCGCGCCCCACGGCGTGATCGAGTTCAGCCACTCGTACAGCGCGTGAAAACGCCCGTAGCGGAACGGCACGAACTCGCCGAACAGCACGACGTGGACCTTGTCGTAGCGCAGGATCGGATCGGCCGGATCGGGCGGGATGCGGAAGGCCGAGTTGTAGCGCTCCACCCGCGGCGGGATCTCCGTCGGCTTCCACTCGATGCTGGCCGCGCCGGTGACGATCGTCGCACCCGCCTCGCGACCTGCCGCGCGGAGCGTCTCCAGCGTCTGCCGGCACCAGTCGCGATAGCCGGTGACGTCGGCGATCGTCGACCGCGGAAACTCCTTCGCCCGCAGCGCCTCGAGATAACTCGCGTCCGCTTCGAGAAACTCCTTGTTCATGTAGCCCGGCCAGGCGGTCTCGGGCAGCACGATCAGGTCGGGGCGCAGCGGCACGACCTGCTTCACCAGTTCCATGTACGCGTGATAGATGTCCGTCGGCGGCGTCTGATTGAGCCGCGCCAGATCGACGAACATCGGGAAATCGTGCTGGAGCACCACGATCCGCGGACCGTTCGTACCGCCGACTTCGCCCGACGCCGGTCCCGTCGTTGCCGACTCGTCCGTCGTCGGCAGCCGCGTCATGCCGCCGTACACAAGCGTGCCCGTCACGACCGCCACGACCGCGAACGAGCCAATCGGCAGCCGCGTCGTACGCTCCGGCTGTTCGCGCCGCCAGATCAGGATCGGCTGAATGAGCAGGTCCGTGATCCAGCCGTTGACCATCGCGATGACGAAGCTGACGCCGTAGGCGCCGATCAGGTCGGAGATCTGGATGATCGGAATGACGCGATACTGGCTGTGCGCCAGCAGGAACCACGGGAAGCCGATCAGGGTCTGTGAGCGAATGAACTCGACCGCCGTCCACACGATCGGCAGCGCGATCGCCATCGACGCCCCGTGACGCCGGAACATATGGCGCAGCGGCCACGCCGCAATCGGGAAACTCAGGCCGAAGAACACGGCCAGGGCGACATAGCCCGGGAGCGTGACCGGCGCCATCCAGTGCACGTTGATGAGGAAAAAGCCCACGCCCAGCGCGTAGCTCGCAACGTACACCCGCTTCGGCCGGTCGCTGGTGCAGACGAATACCAGCCACGGCGTCAGGCACACGTAGGCGAGCAGCCACCAGTTCACCGGCGGGAAGATCAGGATGCACAGAACGAGCGAAACCGACGCCAGGATCGCCACCGGCGCGTTCGACTCGATCTGGAACTGCCCGCCGATGAGCCGGGCCGGCGCGCGATAGCGCAGGCCGGCCGGAGGCGGCGCGGCCTCCGGCATCGACGGGGCAGGAGCACTCCGGGCTGGGGGCGGCCGACTCGACGCTGGCATTCGGATCCTTCCACTCGCCGCGGCGCGAACGGCGATGCGAGGGAGTTTATCCGGTCGGAGTGCGATCGTCGCCCACCGGATCGAACGCGCCGGCGAGCGGGATTGCCTCGAGGAGCGTGCCGACCGGAATCTCGACGTCGCCTTTCGGTTGATGCGCCAGCGCGTTCGCACGGCCCGCACCGATCGGATCGCCCGATCCGCGCCACGGAACGGGCCGGATCGTCTGCCGTCCGGGCGACCTGAAATCCAGCCGCGCGGGAACGTACGCGGGCCGCGGATCGCGCACCGGCAGGAACGGTTCGGCGGCCGTGGCCAAGATTCGCTCCGGCGGCGTGGCCGGCAGGCCCTGCAGCCCGTCGATGACCATTTGCACGAACAGCACGAAGCACACGAGGCTGCTGACCGGATTGCCCGGCAGGCCGAAGATATGCTGCCCGTCGGGACCGACGCCGTACGCCACCGGCTTTCCCGGCCGCATCGCAACACCGTGAAAGACCCATCGCGCGCCCAGCCGTTCGAACGCGTCGGGCACCAGATCGAGCGTTCCCTTCGACATGCCGCCGACGGCGATGACAACGTCGGCGCGCAACGCACGGATGAGCGCTTCGCGGAGCAACTCCGCCTCATCGCGGACGTGCGTCCAGCCGCGCGGCTGCGAATCATCGTCCGTGAAAATGCGCCCGCCCGCTTCGCGCGTCAGGGCGACGAGCATGGGTCCGTTGCTGTCGATGATCTGACCGGGTCGCAGCGCCGAGCCGAGTTCCACCACCTCGTCGCCCGTCGAGACGATGGCGACGCGCGGGCGGCGATGGACGGTGACGGTCTCAACGTTGGTGGTCGCGGCGGCCGCGATCTGGGCTGCGTGCAGCCGTGTCCCCGCGGCCAGAACGACCTGTCCGCAGCGCCGGTTTTCGCCGCGCCGCGCAACATGCCTGCCGACCGTAATGCTGCGTTCTACCCGCACGTGATCGGCCGCGGATCCCGGCGCGGTCCATTCCACCGGCACGACGGCATCCGTCCCCGGCGGCATCGGCGCCCCGGTGTTGATCCGCAGGCAGGCCCCGGGCTGCACGGCCTGTTCGACGACCGCCCCGGCCGGCGCATCTCCGGCGATGTGCAGCTCGCACGGCGCCGCCGCCACGTCCGCCGCATGGACCGCGTAGCCATCCATCATCGCGCGATCGAACGGCGGCAGATCCATCGCGGCGACGATCGACTCGGCCAGTACGTCGCCGTGTGCGCGGAGCAGCGGCACGGATTCCGTGGCAAGCGGGCGGACCTCGGCCGCGATCAGGCGCCACGCTTCCTCGATCGTTCGCAGCGAGCGGTCATCGTGCGGCACGCCGTCGATTCTCGGGATTCGAGCCTTGACGCGTCAAGCACGCACCTCGGGCGGATACGCTTGTCGGCGCCGCAGCTTCGGCCTAAACTACGCGATCTCGGCCTGAGGATGAACCATGGATCGTCGCGTCGTCATCACCGGAATGGGCTGGATTACGCCCCTGGGGTTCGAGATCGACTCCGTCTGGAAGCGGCTGCTGGCCGGCGAAAGCGGCGTGGCGATGACGAGCATCTTCCAGGCCGACGAGTTCCCCACGAAATTCTCCGCCGAGGTCAAGGGATTCGACCTGCGGAAGTTCCTCGGCCCGGACCACGACGCCCATCGCACCGCCAGCCGCCAGAGCGGCTTCGCGCTCGCCGCCGCACGACTCGCGTGGGACAGCGCGGCGCTGGGCAAGACCAACGGCCTCGATCGAACGCGCGTCGGCATCTACCTCGGCGGCGGCGAAGGTCCGCTCGACTTCGAGAATTTCGCGGCCGCTGCCGTCAATGGCTGGGTCTATGAGCAGGACACGCTCGATGCGCAGCGCTGGGCCGAGGTCGCCTATGAGCGCCTCGACCGCGTGCGGGAGCTTGAGCAGGACCCGAACATGGCCGCCGCGCACATCGCGCAGCTTTTCGGCGTCGAGGGGCCGACGTTCAACACGCTGACGGCCTGCGCCGCCAGCACGCAGGCCATCGGCGAGGCGACGCAGATCATTCGCCGCGGCGACGCCGACGTCATGATCTCGGGCGGCTGCCACAGCATGATCCATCCGCTCGGCGTGACGGGCTTCAATCGTCTCACGGCGCTGTCCACGCGCAACGACACGTGCGTCACCGCGTCTCGTCCGTTCGATCGCACGCGCGATGGCTTTGTGCTCGGCGAAGGCGCCGGCATGCTCATCCTCGAGGAGTACGAGCACGCGAAAAAGCGCGGGGCGCACATGTTCGTCGAGATCCTCGGTTACGGCTCGACGGCGGATGCGTTTCGCATCACGGATATTCACGAAGAAGGTCGCGGCGCGATCGCCGCCATGCGCGGCGCGCTGCGGGACGCCCGCGTCTCGCCGAACGAGATCGACTACATCTCGGCTCACGGCACGGGAACGGAAGAAAACGACAAGATCGAAACGCTCGCCATCCGCGCCGTCTTCGGCGAGTTCGCCCGCAAGGTCCCGATCAGCAGCATCAAGAGCATGATGGGACACCTGATCGCCGCCGCCGGCGCGGTCGAGCTGATCACCTGTGTGCTCGCCATCCGCGACGGTGTCCTGCCGCCGACCATCAACTACGCCAACAGCGACCCCAACTGCGACCTGGATTACATCCCCAACAAGGCCCGGCCCGGAAAGGTCCGAACCTGCCTCAGCAACTCGTTCGGCTTCGGCGGCCAGAACGACACGCTCATCGTGCGGGGCGTCGGTTGATCGCCCCCGCACCTACCGCACGTTGAAATACCGGGCCTCGGGATGGTGGCAGATCATCGCGCTGGTGCTCTGTTCCGGCTCCAACTGGAACTCCTCGCTCAACGAAACCTGGATCCGCTCCGGTTCGAGCAGCGGCCAGAGCTTGGCCTGATCCTCGAGGTTTGGGCACGCCGGATAGCCGAAGCTGTACCGGCTGCCCTGGTAGCCCTGCTGGAACAGCTTCCGCACCTCGCGCGCATCCTGCCCGCTGATCCCCAGCTCCATGCGGACCTGCTTGTGCAGATACTCCGCCAGCGCCTCGGCCGATTCGACCCCCAAGCCGTGCAGGTGCAGGTAATCCTGGTAGCGGTTCTGCTCGAACCACTCCCGCGCGATCTCGCTCGCCTTCCGCCCGACGGTCACGATCGTGAACGAGACCACGTCGCGCTCGCCGCTCTCGATCGGCCGGAAGAAGTCCGACAGGCACCAGTACGGCTCCTTCATCTGCCGCGGGAACGTGAAGCGCTGAATCTCCCGCGATGGCGACTGCGGATCGAACACGATCAGGTCATCACCATCGGCATTGCACGGCCAGTAGCCATAGACCGCCTGCGGCGCGAGGATCCTCTCCTTCGCGCAGCGGGCCGCGAGCGCATGGAAGACCGGGCGTACCTGCGCATCGACGTAGTGGTCGTACTCCTCCTGCGAGCGCCCGGCCTTCTTGTACTGCCATTGCACCTGGAACAGCATGACCTCGTTGACGTAGGCGAGGATCGATTGCAACGGGATGTGCTCGATCACGCGCGAGCCCCAGAACGGCGGGCGCGGAATCGCCACGTCCGTGCGGATTGCCGAGCGCCGCGGCAACGTCGCCACGCCGCCGGCAGCGCGGCTCGCTGCCGGCGTGCGCAGCGCCGCCGCGCTCGCGACGCGCTGCCGCGTCTCGGAGCCGATGTCCTCGCCGGCCATGAGGCGATCCATGAGCGACAGACCCTCAAACGCGTCCTTCGCGTACGCGACCGGGCCTTGGTAAATGCCGCGCAGATCGTGCTCGACATAGGTCCGCGTCAGCGCTGCGCCGCCGAGGATGATCGGCGGCTTCAGCCCGCGCTCGTTCAATACCTCGAGATTCTCGCGCATCACGAGCGTACTCTTGACGAGCAGGCCGGACATGCCGATCGCATCGGCGCCGTTTGCCTCGTACGCCTCGATGATCGAGTTGATCGGCTGCTTGATGCCGAGATTGAACACCGTGTAGCCGTTGTTCGTCAGGATGATGTCAACCAGGTTCTTGCCGATGTCGTGCACGTCGCCCTTGACCGTCGCGAGGACGATCCGCCCCTTGCTCGCGCCCTGCACCTTTTCCATGAACGGCTCAAGGTGCGCGACGGCCGCCTTCATCGTCTCGGCGCTCTTGAGCACGAACGGCAACTGCATCCGGCCCGAGGCGAAGAGGTCCCCGACCACCTTCATTCCGTCGAGCAGGACGTCGTTGATGATCTCCAGCGGGCGCAGGCCGCGCTCGACGCGTGCCTCCTCGATGTCCATTTCCAGCCCGACGCGGTTCCCGTCGATGATCCGCTTCTTGAGCCGCTCCTCGACCGGCAGGTTTTCCGCGACGGGCTCCGACTTCGCCGCCTGCTCGCTGAACATGCTGCTCAGCGCCAGCAGCGGGTCATAAGCGTCGCCCTGCTCGATCGCCGCGCGACTCGTGCCCGACCGGCCGCGCCGATCGTAGATGAGGTCCTCGGCGACAAGCCGCGCTTCCTCGTCGATCCGGTTCAGCGGCTCGATGCCCGCGGCGTGAACGATCGCCGCCGTCAGGCCGCGCTGCCGCGCGTGATGCAGGAAGACGCTGTTGAGCACGCGCCGGCCATCGGGCTGCAGGCCGAAGCTGACGTTGGAGACGCCGAGGATCGTCTGGCACTCCGGCAGCTCGCGGCATACCGCCTCGATACCGTCCAGCGTCTCCAGCGCCAGCCGCCGGTCCGCCTCGTTGCCCGTCGTGATCGGAAACGTCAGGCAGTCGAACAGGATGTCGCTCGACTTCAGTCCGTACTTGTTCACGGCCAGGTCGTTGATCCGTTTCGCAATCGACAGTTTCCGCGCCGCAGTCTTGCCCATCGCCTCGACCGGGTCCTCGTCGATCGTCAGCGCCACGACCGCGGCGCCGTATTTCCGCGCCAGCCCGCACACCCGCGCCAGCTTCTCCTCGCCGTCCTCGAGGTTGACGCTGTTGATGATGCACTTCCCGCCCGCCAGCGCCAGACCGGCCTCGAGCACGTCGGGCTGCGTGCTGTCGAGCATAAGCGGCGCCTGCACCTCGGTCGCGTAGCGCCGGATCACGGTCTGCATGTCCGGCACGCCGTCGCGACCGACGTAATCGACGCACACATCGAGCACGTGCGAGCCTTCGTTCACCTGCTCGATGGCGACGTGCACCATCTCGTCGAGGTTTCCCTCCAGCAGCAGCCGTTTGAATCTCCGGCTGCCGTTCGTGTTGCACCGCTCGCCGACAATCAGGAAGCTGTTGTCCTGCCGCAGCTCCTCGGCGCGATACAGGCTTGACACCTGCGGAACGCTCCGCGGCGAGCGCGGCTTCGGCGACCGGCGGCCGATCGCCTCCACCACCGCCGCCATGTGCTCCGGCGTCGTGCCGCAACAGCCGCCGACGAGATTCACGCCGTCCGTCTCAACGAAGTCCCGCAGCCAGCGCGCCAGCTCGGCCGGCGTCAGTGCGTAATGCGGCCGACCCTCGACGAGCTGCGGCAGCCCGGCGTTGGGCACGACGCTGATCCGCCGCGTGCATGTCTGGCTCAGGTAGCGCACGTGCTCGCTCATCTCGGCCGGACCCGTCGCGCAGTTCAGGCCGATGACGTTCACCTGCGGGTACGCCTCGATCGCGACGAGCGCCGCGGCGATGTCCGTGCCCAGCAGCATCGTGCCAGTCGTCTCGATCGTCACCTGGACGATGAGCGGGACCGAACGGCGCTTCTCGGTCATCGCCAGCGTCGCGCCGCAGATCGCCGCCTTCGTCTGGAGGATGTCCTGACATGTCTCGATGATCAGCACATCGCAACCGCCGTCCAGCAATCCGCGGACCTGCTCGGCGTAGCTGTCCTCCAGCACGCCGAAGGTCGTGTGCCCCAGCGAGGGCAGCTTCGTCCCCGGACCGATCGAGCCGAGCACGAACCGCGGGTGGTCCAGCGTGGCGAACCCGTTGCACGCCCGCCGCGCGATCTCGGCCGCCGTGCGGTTGAACTCGTACGTCCGCTCGGCCATACCGAACTCGGCGAGCACGATCTTGTTCGCGCCGAAGGTGTTCGTCTCGACCGCGTCGCAGCCAACGCGGAGAAACGATGCGTGGACTTCCTCGATGACGTCCCCGCGCGAGATCAGCAGCGCTTCGGGGCAGTTCTCGTGGCCGTGGAAGTCCGACAGCGGCAGGCCGTGCGCATAGACGTTGGTGCCCATCGCCCCGTCGATGACCAGGACGCGCTGTTCCAGCGCGCTCAGGAAAGGATGGCTCGTCAGCGGTTCCACGGATTCCTCTGTCCCGAATCGGCCCGGGTATGCCCCGCGGCGTGAGTACGCAACGGCGTTCCGACGAATCGTCCCGAACCCGGTATTCTAATCGGCCGATCGGGGGCCGACGAGTCGGCGTGCCGTGCCCGATAACGCGTTCGATGCTGCCCGCGGTTCATGTTCGGATCCAGTGTCCTGCGCTGGAATCAGGCCGGCCGTGCCACGACGCAGATCTCATCCGCAGAGCGCAGCCGGACGCCGGCCGTCGAGATCAGGCTCGTCAGCCAGCGCTGCGACGCGGCAAGTCGCCAGCAGATCGACGCGGTCGCCAGCGCCCGGACCCGCGCCGACCGTCGCGCGATCGTCGGCCGGCGACGAAACGTCAACCGCTCCACGCGCCAGCCCGTCTGCTCGAGCAGGCGCGTCAGCGTCCGCGGCGTGTAGTGACAGCACTCGCGCGGCAGGTCGTACCCGACCCAGTACGGGCCGGCCCAGCGCGCCATCAGGCCGTTGGCGTTGAACGCCGTCGCGATCAGGCGCGCGTCCGGCGCGGCATGGCGGCGCAGAGTCTCCAGCGTGTCGCACGGACGCGGCAGCGTCCCGACGACGCCGAGCAGCGTGATCAGCTCGAAGCGGCGGTCGGCGAGGTCCACGCCCGGGATCGTGCCCCGCTGCGCCGGCAGGCCTCGCGAATGGCAGACGTCGATCGCCCGCGCGACCGGATCGACGCCGAAGACGTCCCAGCCCGCGGCGCGCATCCGCTCCAGGTAGTTACCGCCCCCGCAGCCGACATCCAGCAGCCGCGCCCGGCCGAACGGCGCGACACGTTCCGACGCATCGGAGGCGCGGCGCGATCGCGCGGGCCGCGAACGCCCGCGATCGTGCCGGTGTGCCGCGTAGTCGCTGTCGAAGAAGTGCTCGATCTGCGTCGGCGGCACGCGCGGGTTGTTGTAGACCAGGTCACACCGCCGGCAGCGCACGACCGGGAACTGTCCCGCGAAGCCGAAGTTGTAATCGCTCCCGTCAAAGAGCGGCTCTACGTCATCGGCATCGCAGAGCGGACAGTCCGTGTGCTCCAGCTCAATCGGCGGGACCGGCCGCGGCGGGGCGATTCCGCGCGCGACCGAGACGATCGGCGTGACCGTCTGCGATTTACCGTGCGGCTCGTGCATCATCGAACACCGTAGCCGCGCCGCGGCCCGCGATCCACCGCTTTAAGCTGCGCCGGGGCGTCGCTATAGTGCGGAGTCATGTCGCTTGTGACCGGACTGGCGTGCGTCGTCTGCGGACAGCGGGTCGATCCACCGCCCGGCGCGATGACCTGTCCGGCGTGCAACGACCCGTTCGCCATCCTCGACGTGCAGTACGATCTCGACGCGGCCCGCCGCACGCTGACGCCGACCGCGCTCGCAACGCGGCCGCCGAATCACTGGCGCTACGCGGAACTGCTGCCCGTCGAACCCGATGCGGATGCGTGGTCGTGGCCCGTCGGCATGACGCCGGTCATCGACGCGCCGCGACTGGCAGCTTGGGCCGGCGTCGCACGGCTGCGGATCAAGGACGACGGCCGCAATCCGACCGCCTCGTTCAAGGACCGCGCCTCGTCGATCGGCGTGCTTCGCGCGCGGCAGTGCGGCGCGACGAACATCGCCTGCGCATCGACCGGCAACGCCGCCAGCAGCCTGGCCGGCTTCGCGGCCATGGCCGGCCTGACGGCGACGATCTTCGTTCCGCAGACCGCGCCCGAACCGAAGGTCACGCAGCTGCTGATCTACGGCGCGCGCGTGCTGCGCATCCGGGGCACGTATGCGCAGGCGTACGACCTGTGCTCGGCCGCGTGTGAGCGATTCGGCTGGTACAACCGCAACTGCGCGATCAACGCCTATCTCGTGGAGGGCAAGAAGACCTGCGGGTTGGAGATCGCCGAGCAGTGCGACGCGGACATGCCCGACTGGGTGGTCGTCAGCGTCGGCGATGGCTGTACGATCGCCGGTGTGTGGAAAGGCCTGCGGCAGATGCACGAGATCGGCTGTATCGATCGCCTGCCGCGGCTTTTGGGCGTGCAGGCCGCGGGCGTCGCGCCGGTCGCGGACGCCTTCGAGCGCGGCACACTGCCGGATCGCGTCGATGGCACGACGTTCGCGGAGTCGATCGGCGTGGCGGTGCCGCGCAACTGGAGAAAGGCCGTCGCGGCCGTGAAGCAGAGCGGCGGCGCCTTCGTTCGCGTGAGCGATGCCGCGATCCTGGACGCGATGCGGTCCTCCGGCCGGCTTGCCGGTGTCTTCTCAGAACCCGCGGCCGCCGCCGCCGTCGCGGGGCTTGGCGAGGCCGTGTCGATGTCGATCATCGCGAGGAGCGCGAGCGTCCTCGCCGTCTCGACCGGGAGCGGCTTGAAGGACATCCGCGCGGCACTCACCGCGGCCGGCGCGCCGATCGACGTCGATCCATCGATGTCCGCTGTCGAAGCGGCGATCCAGCGTTGAGCATCGGGTTCGCCGTAGACCGCGATGCAGCTCGCGCGCCGCCGCGCCTGCAACTGCTTGCGGCGCAGACGTTGCCCACATCGCGCTTGCCGCGACATTCCATTGCCCGCGGGCGACGCGCCTGCCGCGGCCGGCCGCGCGCGGTTATACTCGTCCAATTCCGCGCCGGACCATCGGCCGGCGCCCTCGGAGACCGCAACGTGAATCCCGCCGTCAACGAGGCCGTCCGCAAGCGGGCGGCCGCCCGATGCCGCGAGCGCGGCGTCATCATCCCGACGCTGGCGCAGCAGCGTGATCCGCGGACCGTTCCGGCCGACGTTCAGCAGCGCTTGCGCTCGGTGGGGCTGTCGGACGTTGATCCGCTGAACCTGTTCCGCATCACTTGGAAGAACGAACCGGTCGATCACGGCGGGAGGTTCGGTGATGGCAACTGGCTGGAATTTCCGTCGTCGCTGACGGGCGTCGATGCGCGGATCGTCGGGCTGGTTGGCCGGTGGTTTCCGACCGGCGCGCACAAGGTCGGCGCGGCCTTCGGCTGTCTCGTGCCGAGGCTGGTCGCCGGGCAGTTCGATCCCACGACGCAGAAGGCCGTCTGGCCATCGACGGGCAACTACTGTCGCGGCGGTGCTTTCGACTCGGCGCTGTTGGGCTGCCGGGCGGTCGCGATCCTGCCCGAGGGCATGAGCCGCGAGCGGTTCGAGTGGCTGGCGAGCATCGGCGCGGAGGTGATCGCCACGCCAGGCTGCGAGAGCAACGTCAAGGAGATTTACGACAAGTGCTGGGAGATCCGCCGGACGCGGCCAGACTGCGTGATCTTCAATCAGTTCGAGGAGTTCGGCAACGCGCTGTGGCACTATCACGTCACGGGCACGTTCATCGAAGAGGTGTTTCGCCGCCTCGATTCCGCCGGTTCGCATTCGCTGCGCCTGGCTGCGTACATCTCCGCCACCGGCAGCGCCGGGACGATCGCGGCCGGCGACTATCTTCGCACGCGCTTCCCGCATCTCCGCGTCGTCGCGACGGAGGCCCTGCAATGCCCGACGCTGCTGCAATGCGGCTTCGGCGATCATCGCATCGAGGGCATCGGCGACAAGCACATCCCGTGGATTCACAACGTCCGCAACACAGACGTCGTCGCCGCGATCGACGATGAGCAGTGCCTGGCGCTCATGCGAGTCTTCAACGAGGACGCCGGACGCGAGGCGCTGCAGCGCCGCGGCGTGCCGCGGAGTGTCGTCGAGCGACTGACGGACCTCGGCATCTCGGGCATCTGCAACGTCGTCGCCGCGATCAAGGTCGCGCGGCATTTCGAGCTGGGCCCGCGAGACGTGCTCTTCACGCCGCTGACCGATTCGATGGACCTCTATCGCTCGCGGATCGCCGAGCTGCGCGCCGAGCGCGGCGCGTACTCGACCGCCGACGCGGAGCGGCACATCGCGCGCCACCTCGACGGCATCGGCGTCGATCACCTGCGCGAGCTGACCTACGCCGCCCGCAAGGCGCTGCACAACTTCAAGTACTTCACCTGGGTCGAGCAGCAACAGCGCGACGTCAATGACCTCCGCCGGCTCTGGGACCCGGACTTCTGGAGCGAGACCTTCGCCGGGGCGGAGGACTGGGACCGGCAGATCGCGGAATTCAACGACCTGATCCGGAGCGGCTGACCGCCGCCATCGAGAGACGATCGGAAGGGCATCCGTGGGCTGGCTGCGCGATCGACTCAACAAGCCCGTCGTCTTCGTCGCGTTGATGATCTTCTCGATCATCTCGCTGCTGCTGCCGCGCGCGTGGAGCGATGCCCTCAAGCACGTCACACAACTGCTCGTGCCCGCGCAGGACCTCGTCTTCCGCTCCGCCGTCCGTGTCTCGAACGCGCTGCCCGCCGTCCGGCCGGACGGCGCCGACGCGACCGCAGCCTCCGCCGCCGATGCGAAGAGGGCGATTGAGAATCAGCTTGTCTTCCAGTCCGGCCTGATCGATGAACTGCGTCGCGAGAATCAGCAGCTACGCGGATTGCGCGCGCTGGGCTTTTCCGGCGAGGTCCGACTTGTGCCGGCCCGGGTCGTCGCGCGGGACATCGTCGCAGCGCGCGATTCGGTCCTCGTCGGCCGCGGCGGGTTCCGCGGCGCGCGCTGGCAGGACTGGGTCACGTCGCGCGTCTTTCTCGATCAGGGCGCCGCCGACGGCGTCGAGCAAGGCTGCTCGGTCCTCGCGCGCGAGTTCCTCGTCGGCCGCATCGAGTCGGTCAGTCCCTACATGGCCCGCGTGCGGCTGCTGACCGACGTCGACAGCCGCGTGACGGCGCAGATCGGTCGCATGGAGGAGGGGCGCTTCGAGGCCGTCGACTACGCCTGCACGCTGCACGGCCGCGGTCACGGTCGGATGGAGATCGAGGACGTGCCGCTCAGTCTTCTCGCGACCGGACCTGAGCCGGTCCGCGGCGCACGGCGCGCCCGCCGCATCCGCGTCGACGACGTGGTCGCCAGCGCCGCGGGACAGTTTGGACTGCCGGCGCCGATGGTCATCGGCCGCGTCGTTGCGTGGGTCGAGGACCCGCGCAAGCGGCTGGTCGCGACGGTGCAGGTGGAACCGGCGGTCCGGCCCGACTCGCTGTCGGACATCTTCATCGTCGCGACGGGTCAACCGCAGGAAGGCTGGTTCGGCGGCGCGCCGCCATGATGGCGGCAAACGCTGGAGGAGTGACCGTGGGAAAACCGGATGACTGGGACGAGGTCGAGTCTGAGGACGAGGAAGAACTCGGCGCGGCGCCGCGCGCGGCCGCGCGTCACCGCGCGCGCCCGGCGGTGCTGTTCGCCGATGAGTCAATCGTCGTGGTCAACAAGCCGCCGGGGCTGGCCGCCGCACCGCATCACCACGTCGAGCACAGCGTTCTCGACGAGATCAACGACGCGGTCGGACTGGAGCCCGTCTATCGCATCGACGACGACGCCAGCGGCGTGATCGCCTACTCGGCGTCGCCGCAGTCCCGCGCCGCCCTTCGCGAGGCGCGGCACGCGGGTCGCATCGTGCTGACGTACGAAGCGATCGTTCGCGCCACGCTCCCGAACGAAAGCGGATCGATCGACCGGGCCATCGCGCCGGTCGGCTCGCAGAGCCTGAACATGCGCATCGACGAGCGCCACGGTCGGCCGGCGCAGACGCAATGGCGCTTGCGCGACGCCTACGCCGGGTTCGCGTTGCTGGAGTGCACGGCGTGCACACACGTCGAGCACCAGGTTCGCGTGCATCTCGCCTCAGTCGGAATGCCGATCGCCGTCGATCCGGTCTACGGCGGCGGCCGCGAGCTTTTCCTCTCCTCGTTCAAGGTCGGCTACCGGCCCAGCCGGCGGCGTCCCGAGCGGCCGCTCATTGGCCGCCTGAGCCTGCACCTGGCGGCGGCGGAGCTTCCGCACCCGTCGCGGGGCGAGGTCCTTCGCTTCAGCGCCCCGCCGCCCCGAGACTTCAAGGCGACGGTTTATCAGCTTGACAAGTACGGACGGCTGGTCGGTCCGGCCGATGATCGTCGGAAATGAGCGCGTTGCGATCGGATTGACAGTCCCGCGTGCGCGGACGATACTCGCCGGCGCGAACGATTCCACGGTCCGCCGCGCGGCCTCGACGACCCTTCATGCATCCGATTCAGCGAATCCGGGAACTGTGGCAGTTCCGAGAAGTCATCAAGAACCTCGTCGCGCAGGAACTCAAGGTCAAGTACCGCCGGTCGATCCTCGGGTTCTTCTGGTCCCTGCTTAATCCGCTGCTTCAGCTCGTCGTCATCAGCCTGGTCTTCTCGCTCATCTTCCGCATGCAGAATTTCTCGCTCTACGTGCTCAGCGGCGTCGTGCCGTGGAGCTTCTTCGCCTCGTCGATCGACGGATGCAGCATGAGCCTGGTTTCCAGCGAGGCGATGCTCCGGCGGCAGTACTTTCCCAAGGCGGTCTTCCCGATCAGCTTCGTGCTGCAGAACCTCGTCACGTTCGCCATGTCGCTCATCGTCTTGCTCACGATACTCGGCCCGATCGCGAACCTCCGGCTCACGCCCGCACTGCTCTTCCTGCCCGTCTCGTTCGCCTGCATCGTCGCCGTCACGCTCGGACTCGGCGCGCTTGCCGCGCTCGTCACCGCCCACTTCCGCGACATGCGCCATCTCATCTCCGTGCTGCTCAGCGCCTGGTTCTATCTGACGCCGATCATCTATCCGCTCGAGACGCCCGACGGGCAGGGCATGATCCCGCACGAGTACCGCTGGTACTTCAAGCTCAATCCCATGTTCGCCGTCATCGAACTGTTTCATCGTCCCATCTATCACGGCGTCCTGCCGACGAACGCCGAGTTGCTGACGGCCGGCGCCGTCTCCATCGTGTTCCTCGTCGGCGGATTGCTCGTCTTCTGGCGATCGGAGGATCGACTCATCTTCGCGCTCTAGCGCCCGCCGCGCAGCGCGGGTTCGAATCCCATGGCCCCATCCTTCATCCGACTCGACGACGTCTGGCTGCGCTTCCGGCTCTACTCCACGCAGCACCGCTCCATCAAGGAGACCGTCGTAAACTTCATTCTGCGGCGGCAATACGGCGCGCCCACGCGAGACATCACGGCGCTGCGCGGAATCACCCTCGCGATCGACGACGGCCAGCGGCTCGGCATCGTCGGCGACAACGGCGCGGGAAAATCCTCGATGCTCAAGGTGATCTCGCGCATCTACCCGCCGACGAGCGGCCGTGTGACGCGCAGCGGGTTCCTCGTGCCCCTGCTCGAGATCGGCATCGGCTTCAACGGCGAGCTGAGCGGCCTCGAGAACATCTACCTCACCGGCGCGATCATGGGCTTTTCGCGGCGCGAGATGCGCCGCCGCGTCGACCCCATCCTCGACTTCGCCGAGTTGCGCGAGTTCGCGGACACGCCCATCAAGTACTACTCCTCCGGTATGCAGCAGCGGCTCGCCTTCAGCGTCGCGACCGAAATCGACCCCGAGATCCTCCTGCTCGACGAGGTCTTCAGCGTCGGCGACATCCACTGGATGGAAAAGGCCAGGGACCGCATGCGGCGCCTCATGGACCGCGCCCGCATCCTCGTTCTGGTCTCGCACCAGATGGACCTTATCGAGCAATACTGCAACCGCGCGATCTGGATGCGCGCCGGGGAGATCGCGGCCGATGGCGCGCCCGGCGACGTGATCCGCGCCTATCGCGATTCCGCCGCGGCAGTCGCGCCGGTGGCCGCGCGCACGGACTGAGCCGCGCAGTTCGCGCGTTCCCGCATTGGCGGGCCGCCTCCATCCGTTACAATGTCTCGGGTGAGCGTGACAGCGGTCGCGGGTCCGGTTCTCAGACGGGAGGATTCCTTGAACGCGCCGAACGACGGCACGGCGACCGCGCCCGTCCTCTCGATCCTCATCCCGGTCTACAACGAGCGCAGCACGATCCGCCAGGTTATCGAGAAGGTCCGCGCGGTTCCATTCCCCGTCACCGTCGAGATCATCGTCGTGGATGATGGCTCGAGCGACGGCAGCCGCGACATTCTGCGCGACCTGCCCGCGGGGGATGACGTTCGTGTCTTCTATCACGAAATGAACGCCGGCAAGGGCGCGGCCATCCAGACCGCGTTGCGCCACGCCCGTGGCGAGTACGTCGTCGTTCAGGATGCCGATCTCGAGCTGGATCCGACCGACCTGCTTCCGCTGCTCGCCGTCGTTCGTACCGGCCGCGCCGACGTCTGCTACGGCTCACGGTTCATGCGCGACCGCCGCGAGTTTCATCGGCTGCCGACCTACTGGGCCAATCGCGCGCTCAACCTGACCTGCAACCTGATCAACGGCATCCATCTCACCGACATGAACACGTGCTACAAGATGATGCGCGCCGACGTTGCGCGAAACGTCAACCTCGTGAGTCGCGGCTTCGCCATGGAACCGGAGATCACGACCAAGCTGGCGCGGATGGGCGTGCGCATCCACGAGCATCCGATCCGGTACCGCCCGCGCGGCAGGGAAGAAGGAAAGAAGATCCGATCCACCGACTTCTTCCGCTACCTCGGCGCGATGGTTCGCTTCCGCCTCGGTGATGCGCGGCCGATGGCCTACCGCGCCGGCCCGCCGTCCGCGCCGCAGGCGGCCCGCGCGACGGCCGAGATCCGGCGCGATCCCGCCACCTCGCAATGACCCCGGCCGATTCACGACGGACGGTCCTCGGCGGCGCCGTCCTGGGCGTCGGCCTCGTGGTCGCAATTCATCACCGGCTTCTGTCGTCGCGCTACGTCGTGCCTTGGGACGCGTCCGACTTCATGCTCCCCGTGATGCAGTGGTTCGCCTCCGCCATCCGAGCCGGCGAAAGCCCCGCGTGGATTCCCTACCTCGCCGGCGGATTCCCCGCGGCGCGCGAGCTTCAGTTCGGCTACATGGGGCCGCTGCATCCGATTCTCGCGCTCCTGTTCGTCGGCACGACGCGCATGACGTCGATCTTCGTGCTCGCGATCTACGCCGCGACGTTCCTCGGCATGTTCGCCATCGCGCGGCGCCTGCGACTCTCCGCATTCGCCGCACTGTGGATCGGACTGTGGGTTGCCGGCTCCGGCTTCTGGCTCGGCAACGGCTCGCACCTGCCGATCCTGATCGCTGCCACCGCTTCGCTCTATATTGTGCTCGGTCTGCTCGGCCTCGCGGAGGACCGGCGCTGGGCCCCTCTCTGCACCGCCGCCGCATGGGTCTTCGGCATCAACGGCGGCTATCCCACAACGCTCCTCTTCGGCGGGCAAATCGCCGGGTTGATCGCGATCGGGCTGCTCATCGCCCGCCGACTCTCGTGGCGGGCGCTTCGCTCGTTCGTGCTTGCATCGGCCCTCGGAATCGCCGCCGGCGCACCCACGCTCGTCGCCGCGAAGACCTGGTTCGATGTGACGCCGCGCGCCCGACCGCTCACTCCCGAACAGGCCATGCGCGTCTCGACGCACCCGCAGACGCTGCTCAGCTTCTTTCGCCCACTGATCACCGTCGAACAATCCTGCGGGCCGCACGCGACCGACCCGACGCTCGATCGCTTTCACCTGACGTTTGCCGCAATCGGGCTGCTCGCCGTCGCGATCGTGTTCGTCCCGCGATGGCGCGCCACCGACTGGTTCCTGCTCGCGCTCCTGCTCCTCGGCATCGACTTCACGCTCGGCCGATACGGCATTATCCGGCCGTGGCTCGCCGGAAACTTCGCGTGGTCGCGATTGAATCAATATCCGCCCGCCGATCACGCCTGGCTGATTCCCGCCGCGGCCGCGCTTGGCCTCGGACGACTCGTGCACGCGGCGCACGAGCGCTGGCTCAGGGGTCGTCCGGCTGCGCAGCTTGTCGTCTCGATTGCCCTCGCCGCAGACGTCATCGTCGTCGCCACGTGCGTCTCGCGCGAACTCGTCGCCGTACGAGCATGGCCGCCGTGGAACCCGCCGCCCGCGCCAGACTTCAAGGTGATCTTCACGGCCGACGAACAGGCCGCACTCGACGCCGGCCGGCTGTGTAACGAAACAACGATGCGACTGATCAGCAACACGCCTGCAATGCCCGACCGCTTCCTGCCATGGGGATTCGTCTCGGCGGCCGTGAAGGCGTACGAGGATGACTTCTTCGCCCGCCGGCTCGATTGGATCTGCGGCCCCGGCAAGCTCCGCGATGCTCAGACCGCACGGCCCGTCGCCTATCGCCTCGTTCGCTACGCCCCGACGGAGGTCCGAATCGTCGTTCCGGCCGAGGCGCCGCGCGATCTCGTCTGGAACGACGCCGATGATGGATGGTGGTCGATCGAAGCGGCGGGCCGGAACATCAAGACGGCCGATGCACCATCGGGGCTACGACGATTCCGACTGCCGTCAGGCGAGTACGAAGTCCGCATGCATTATCGCCCGCGCATACCGTTCTGGACGGGATGGATCACCGCGGCCGCGGCCCTGCTCATCGCGGCCGGCTGGTGCATGTTCGTTCGCGCCCCGCGTGCCGCGGCCGCCTCGCCGGACGAGGCTCAGGGGGCTGGCTCGCCGCGCCGGAACGACCGCAGCCCGCCGTACATCGACAACCGCACGTCGTGAGAGATCCACTGGTAGAGCAGCCTCGGAAGCGGGCCGGTCGCGTAGCGGATTTGCTCCCAGAAGTACAGCAGCGCCGCGATCGGTCGCGTCAGCAGCAGGGCGATGTGCACGCCGTGATAGAAGTGTCGTATCCGCCGCTCGAACACGAACCGATCCGCGAGTTGCGGATGCGTGTGGAGGAAGTACCCGAGCGAGTACCCGGCCTTCCGCTTCTTGCGCCGATAGTCCGCGTAGCGCGGATAGTACTCGTGCCACACGCGCACGTGCGGCAGAAAGACCATCCGCGTCGAACCGACCAGCAACCGGAAACCGAACTCGATGTCCTCGACGCCGTAGACGCGGAAACCCTCATCAAATCGCGTGGTCCCCAGAACCGATCGCGGGATCGCAACGCACGCGGTGTAGAAGTAGTTCGCCGGGACGTCGGTCGGATCGGGGAAGTCGTACACGTTGACGTCCTGCGACTGAAGCAGGAAGCGATGAAACGGATCGACCGCGTCCTCCCATGGGGCGAGGATCCGGCCGAGCAGGACCCGGTCCGGATGCTCCTCGTGCGCCGCGAGGATCTGCTGCACGAAGTCCGGCGCGACGAGGATGTCGTCATCCAGCAGAACGATGAGCGGCGCCCGCGCGGCCTCGATCCCCATGTTTCGCGCCGCCGCCGCGCCCGGCGCCTCGCACCGCAGCGGCCGCAGATTCGAATGGCCATCCGCCAGTCGCGACGCCACGGCCGGCGTCGGATCCGATGACCGGCTGTCGACCAGCACGACCTCGAACCGTTCGGCATCGATGTCCTGCGCCTTCAGCCGCGCGATGATCCGCGGCAGGCCGGCGGCGCGATTATGCGTCGGGATCACGATCGATACGGCCGGTTGCGTGGAACAAGACGCAGCGTCTTCGGCGGTCGTCGGGATGCGGTGCTGCTTCCGTGTTCGAATCGTCGGCTCGCCCCACAGACCCCAGGCCAGCCCGCGCACGCTCTGGAAGCGCAACGTCAGGTCGACCTTGCGTCCGCACCAGCGGCGCTCCACCGGGTGCTCGAACATCCGCCAGCAGCGGTGCTCCGGCCGCTCCACATCGATCGCGTCGCTCCACAAGCGCTCGCCGTTGATCCGGATTTCGAACTCGCCCGTGCCGCCGCCCGAGAATGTCTCTTGCGGCGGGGCGATCGATCCGCTCAGGGACGCATTTGCCGGAATCTCCACGTGGTACGTGATCTCGCCGCCGGCGTACGTCAGCAGCGCCTGCTTCGCGACGCCGGCCACGTTCGCCCCGGGATGCGCAAGCAGGTGCCCTTCGATCGGAACACCGCCGGCCACGTGCTTACGAGCCGCCCGAAAGCGCTCGATGAGGTCTACGACGACTTCGCCCCCGTTTGAGGCCGCCGCAATGTCCCGCGCGTGACGCCCATAGAGCCAGCCGTTGAAGAACACCCACGGATGCGGGCCGCGTCCGCGTCGCTCGCGCCGGCCGTGCCAGGCGCGCCGAAATCTCCGCAGCGACGTCAGGATCGCCTTGAACGTCAGCCAGCGATGCCAGCGCGGATTGCGCGAGAGCAGTACGATCCGCAGCATCGCCGCGTAATGCCGTACGATCTCGCCGGGCGTGCCGTACATGACGCGCATCAGCGCCCCGTTGCGCATGCTGAAGTACGTCTGGAGCGCCGGCGTCCGGTGCGGATCGAGCGCCTCCGTGAAGTGCTGAACCACCGCCTCCGGCACGTACACGCAGCGCCAGCCGTGAAGCCACATCCGCCACGACAGGTCCACGTCCTCGGCGTACATGAAGAACAGATCGTCGAAGCCGCCAACCTGCCGCACCGCCGCCGACCGCACCAGCATGCACGCCCCGCTGCACCAGCTCGTCTCCCGCGTGACCGCGTCGTAGTACTTCGGATGCTCCATCGGCGACTGACGCGCCTCGGCGATCCCGATCGATGGATCGGCCTCCATGATCTCCACCAGCCGCGACAGCGCGTCCGGAGAGATCACCGTGTCCAGGTTCACGACGAAGTAGTAATCACCGCGGGCGTGCGCGAACGCCTCCCCGTACCCGCCCGTGAATCCGCGGTTGACGCCGGTCTCGATCAGCTCCGTCTCGAACGGCATCTGTCGCAACGCGCGACGCGCACGGGCGACCGTCTCGTCGCTCGATCCGTTGTCGACGAAGATCAGCCGCAGTCGCGAACCCGCATAGCTCAACCCCCGCAGGCCGTCGAAGAACCCATCGAGCCACCGCTGCGAGTTGTACGCGACGACCAGGATGTCGACTCGCGGCAAGCGGCTCTCGGCCTCCGCCGCCTGCGCGCGCGCGGCCTCCGATTCGATGACCGTTAGTTGCTCGCGCGCCGCGGCCAGATGCCGCCCCACCGCCTCGGTGTGTTGCCGCGCATGCGACAGTTCCGCCTCCAGCTCCGGAATCCGCGTCCACTGTTCGCGCATGCCGGTCGAACACCGACGCAGGTTCTCCAGCTCCTGTTCGAGGTACGACAATCGCTCGCGCGAACCGAGGAGCTTCGCGTCGAGCGCTCGTTCGTGTTCGCGCGCCTCGTTCAGTTTCGACGTCGGTAGCGGCGCCGGCCCGGCCTGTGCCTGCAACGTCGAGATCGTCCGCTGCAACTCCTCGATGCGGAGAGCCTGCGCCTCGAGATTCGCCTGATACCGCCGCGCGGCCTCAATCTCTCGCTCCAGTCGAAGCTGGTACGCCCGCGCCTCGTCGATGTCCGCCTGCAGCATCGTCATCCGCACGCCGTAGCTCCGCGCCGTCGCGAACCCCACGTCCATCGCCGCCGGCGGACCGCCGGCCAGCGTCGCCGCGATCGCGTCCCACGTGTTCTTCCGCCCGAGACCCAGCGTCGCCGTGTCGTAGTAGTACGACCGGAACGCCCGCATCTCCGGTGTCATCGCCGCGCGCGACAGCCGCGACGCCAGCCCCGGCGGAGGCACCGGCTCGACGTGCTCGTAGCGCATCGGATTGTTCGTGTCGACCACGTACACCGGCTTCTCCGCCAGCACCGCCTCCAGCGCCACCGTCGACAGCGTGCACGCCACCGCGTCCACTGCGCGCACGAGCCGCGTCGTCTCCAGCCCCGCGTGCAGGATCGCCGGCTCATCGAGCAGCACGACGTTCAGCGGCATCGCCGCCAGAATCTCCGCGTCCGCGTTCTCCACCGGATGCAGCTTGATGATGAACAGCGTCTCCTGCATCCGACGCGCTGTGTCGATCAGCGCCGCACGAGTCCGCGGACCCGCCTCAACGTGTGCCGGCCAGTGCAGGTTCGTCGCCAGCAGCACCGATCGCTCATAGCGCGCTGCCCAGTCGCCGAACAGATCCGCCGGACCCGGCGCCGGCGTCGGATCCGCGTAACGATCGAACTTCGCGCACCCCGTGATGTGGAACCGGTTGCCCTCGACCAGACCCCGCGGGCGAATCTCGCCCGTCGGACGCCGCGGCGCAACGGCCGCAAAGCTCTCGCGATGCTCCGGCGACCAGGCCAGCACGTGCTCCGAGTGAAACACGACCGGCAGCGGCGTGTCCTCGCACCAGATGCCGTGCTGCAACAGGAACGTGTGATAGCCGTGCGCGCGCGCCTCGAGCACGAATGCACCGTTGAGCTGATGACTCAGCGAGACGCTCGACTCCGACGCCGTGATGAACGCCCGCGGCGATGGCCCGTGACTCCACTCCGCGTCCGTGACGCGCGAGACGGACTGGAACACGATCCGCCGCGCGCGGAGCCACGCATCGAGCGTCCCGTGGCGCTCCGGCGAGATGACCCGGTCCGCCCCCGATCGGAACAGCACCCGAAACCGCTCGCGCGACAGGCCGGCCCACAGAGGCGCGAGCAGCGACAGGTCGGGCATGTGCCCCAGCAGGAAGATGGACTCCGCCTCCTGGTGAATCAGCGCCGGCAACGGCGACAGATCGCGCACCCCGAGCAGCCGCCGCGCCGTCCGCTCGAACGCCTCGCGCGAAACCGCGCCCTCGCGCCGACGCGCGAGCATCACGAACAGCGCCGGCTCGCCCATGTCGCGAAACGGATCCAGCCGCGCCCAGTGCTCGATCGCCCAATCCCCCGCAGGCTCGGCCTCCGTCGCCAGCACCGCGCAACGCGGATCATCCACCAACTCGAACCCCAGCGCCGCGACCAGCGCCCGCCACGTCCGACGCGGAACCACCGTCCCGTGCCAGCGGTTGTACTCCGCCGAGGGCCGCGTCCGAACCGCGACCAGAAGCCACTCACTCGCCCCCTCGCGCAGCCCCCACAGCGCCGATGGCAGCTCGGCCGGCAGCAGCCGCTGAAGCACGTCCACGCACGCCGTCAGGTACGATCCGCCCCAGCCCGACCGCAGTCCCCCGGGCGCCTCCCCCTTTAGTCCGCGCAGCCGAACCTCCGCCGACGTGCCATCCAACGGCCGCACAAACTGCGTCGCGCGCGTCGATACGGCCGCGCCCCGCAGCCCCTCCGCGATCCGAGACGCGCCCAGCGAGACGTCGACCACCCCCGACGCCCGCAGCGCGAGGGCCAACTCCGCGACGACTTCGGCGCGACACAGCCGGGGCGCGGGCTCGACGACGTCGGTGTTCATGCCAGGGGCGAGGTGAATCTCCTTCGTCTTATCGTCCGGGCCGTCCGCGCGAGTGTCAACGGCCGGCCACGCGCCGCCGCGCGATGCTCCCTCCGAAGCACGCGCCGCGCGGCTCGCTCGCGAATCCCATCCGCGCGCCGCCGGCGCATTGACGCTCCCCTGCACGCATCGTAGACTCGCGACCCGCCCGACGGAGTCCCGTTCGCATGGCGATCGACAAGTCCGCGCTCCCGCCGCTCAAGGTCGTCTGGTCCGACGGCGCCCTGATCATCCGCGGCCGGTCCGCCGTCATCGACGGCGTCCGCGCACGGCATGCCCGCGTGCTGCCCGACGAGCGCGGCCGGCTGGGCGAAATCCTCCGCGCCGATGATCCGTGGTTCGAGAAGTTCGGCCAGGCCTATTTCACGACGACCTACCCCGGCGTTGTGAAGGCGTGGCACTTTCACAAGCTCCAGACCGATCACTTCTACTGCATCCGCGGCACGATCAAGATCGGCCTGTACGATGCCCGCGATCGCTCGCCGACGCGCGGCGAGGTGAACGAGATCTACATCAGCGAGCACCTGCCCGCGCTCGTCCGCATCCCGCCGGGCGTCTATCACGGCTGGATGTGCGTCTCCGACGTGGAATGCTGCGTCATCAACGTGACGACCGAGTGTTACAACTACGCGAACCCGGACGAGTTCCGCGCCCCGCCGCACGAAAACGACATCCCCTACTCCTGGCAACGCAAAGACGGCTGAGGCGCGGATCGTACTCGTTCGCCCGCGCCTCGGATTTGCGCGCTCATCTCCGGCGACTTCCAATCAGTGTGGCTTTGTCGCAGTTTTTTCATTGAACCGAACCTCCGAAATCGCTATTTTCCGCATTGTCGGTCCGGGGGTTCAGGGAGGGCCGCATCAGCAGCGCACATTGAGATTCCAGTATGTTGATCGTTGCGGACTGATTGCGGGCGCGCTCGTCCGCCGGGCGTGCTCGGATCTGATCCGCGGGGCGCGGAGTTGACGCGCGTTCCTCCAATGCAGAATTGCACGGCTTGGACCGTGGAGGAAGATCATGCGCGCTCACATTTCCCGCACGAAGTTGAATTGTATCAAGCTGGTTGTCACTATCGGTTTCGCCGGCCTTTGCGGCACGGCACTCCGCGCGGACGAATGCCCGCCGAACGCCTGCGACGATACCGGCCAAAAAGTACACTCGTGAACAAGTGCGAGCGGCGTACGAGCGGGTTTATGGTAAATTGGGCTTCGGGGATTGGATGGAGCAGATCAGGCACTATTTCCCATGATTACGTGGCAGTTTATCAGTTTCTCGATTCCGAAAGGAAAGGAAGCGCGAATAGGGTCCGCGCTCGCTTTGATTGGTTGTGAGCAGGGGCTGTATCCGCCTCCGATCCCGTTTATCCCGTCTGGGTTGTACTCGTTCCAGTTTCGATTCAAACTGCCTGATCCGCGCGTACACGCCGTCCTGAAGCTCGCCCACGCTGAAGGCCTGTCCCCGTTTGAGCGGTTCGATGAGGAATACACCGACGCCGAGCTACGGACGTATCCAATGCTCGGCCTCGGTTGCGCCCGGGCGTCGATCGACGAGGGCGGGCCGCAACGCGGTGTGGAGTATGATCTCTCGGCCGGTTGCCCGCGCTGCGGAACGGGCGCGATCCAGACCTCGCCCCTGCTTGTGTGGGCGGGAAAGCTGCCGAAGCATCGTCGGTTGTGTAGTACCCATCGCGGGCACCGCCTGATCCGCGACGATCTGGCCGAGGCCATAATCGCTGCGGGAATCGGCGGCGCCGAGTTGCGACAGGTCCGCTCGGTCGGCCGGAAGGCTCTGCTTCCGTGGCGACAGATCCTCCCCGAGTTCACCATGCCTCGGATGAGCCGTCACTCGACGAATCTCGGACGCGACACCGCCCCCGGCTGGGGGTGCCCGGTCTGCGAGCGGGACATGCACGTAGCGCTGCACCGCCGGCCGCTGGACATCGCGTACGACCGCAGCGCGGTGGCCCCGGAGACGCTGCCGGACATCGTGCAGACGTGGGAGTGCTTCGGGCGTTCGTTGCTGCACGATGATCCGAAGCGCGGGCTGATCCGCGGTTTCGCCCAGCCGAAGATACTCGTCAAACCCCGTGTTTTCGAACTCTTTCGCGAGTTGAACGTGAAGGAGGCGGACTTCCGCCCCGTCCGCTTCGTCTGACGCCGGCATCCGCTCGGCGCTCGCAGTCGCGTTGCGGGCCCCGCGGCGCCAGCCCTCCGTTCGCCTGGTACCGCATCGAGGCGCATCACATATTGGAATCGCGCCACCTGAAGAAATGGGGACAGGAGCACTTGATCGGGACAGTGCCTGCCGTCATACTGCCGCGCGAGCTTCACAACACCATTACGCAGGCGTTACAAGCCAAGTAGCCGTACGGAACGAGGCATGGGCGTGCCAAGGTCTGGGCCGTGTATCAAGAGGTCTACACAGAGCTAGGCTTCGCAGATTGGTTGCCCCATATCGAGCACTATTTCAATTGAAGCGCCTGCACTACATTAGCTTTAATATTCCGCGTGGCCGGGAGCGGCGCATTCGCTCTGCCCTCGCGGAGATTGGTTGCGAGGAAGGCTGGCGCCCGCGGCTGCTCCCAATGGGGTTGGAGCGCTTTGAGTTCTGCTTCGAGTTGCCCGATCCGCGTGTCGATGCCGTGCTCAAGCTGGCCCATGCAGAGGGCCTGATTTTCGTGACGCGAGTTGAGCAGCGGTTCACGGATTCCGAACTCCGCTCGTTTCCGCTGCTGGACCTGAGCGTCGACCGCAAGGAGATCGATCCGTACGGGCCGACCCGCGGAACGACCTACGACCTGTCGACCGGCTGCCCGCAGTGCGGGACGGGTGCGACGCAGACCTCGCCGTTCCTGGCGCCGCCCCGGTCGCTTCCGAAGACCGGCCTGCTGTGCGCCTCGAGCTCGGAGACGTTCGTCGCGACGCCGCTGGCCGACGCGTTGCGGGCGGAGGACGTGAGCGGCATCGAGCTTCGACAGGTGCTTTCGAGCACCGATCGCACGCCCCTGCCGTGGTTCCAGATCGTCAGCTCGTTCGAGATGCCGAAGATGGCCCCATCGACGAAGGGGATCATCAGGAGTTCGACCCTTCCGCCGTGCCCGCGCTGCCAGCGGGACGGCCATTATCACACGCCCGAAGAACGTCTCCAGATCGTCTACGATTCGGCGTCGCTGACGGTCGGCGAGTTGCCCGACGTGGTGCACACGTGGGAGTGTTTCGGCAGGTCCGGGATCCACGCCGAGAACTTCCGGTACAGCCGGTTCGCGCCCCCGCTGATCCTCGTGAACCGGAAGGTCTTTGAGATCTTCCGTGCGATGCGCGTCAAGCACGCGCGATTCACGCCCGTGCGCTTCGTCTGACGCCGGCGTCCGCTCGGCGGGTCTCGCAGACGCGTTCCGGGCCTTCCGGCGCCAGCCCGCGTTCGCCTCGCATCCCCCCAAGGCGCCGCCCCCCGTTGCAGCACGTCCGCCGCGCAACCTTCGGCCGGGTCCGATGGCCGGGTGCTGACGCCGGCATCGGAGGGCCTGTTCCACGCCCGCAACCGTCACTACCACCCGCGGCTGGGTCGGTTCATCCAGCGTGATCCGAACGAGACGGGCCAGCCGCTGCTGACGGCGCTGGCGTTCAACGGCCAGACGCTGTCGATCCTGGTGGGGGGCTTCGACGTTCAATCGCTCTACGGCGATGGCGTGAACCTCTACGCCGCCTTCGGCTCGAACCCGATCGGGAACAACGACCCGCTGGGGCTGTTCAGTTACCTCGATTCGCTCGGGGTGGCAGCCATTCAAGGCGAGCTTCGCGAACTGGACGCGGTTCGCATCCGCCTCGGGACCGCGCTGGTCGCTGGTGTGCTCGGATCGGTCATCGTGTCGGGCCAGTGGGGGGTTGGCGGGGGCCTGACGGGGGCCGGGTTCGATTTGTTCCTGGATGGCATTGAGGCGATGATCTCTGGGTCGCACGCCCTCGGCGAGGTCCTGATGGCCGCGGGTGAGGCCACGGCGGCGGCGATTTTCGCGTCCGAAAGGGACTTCGCTGGCAAGACCGTCGGGGCAATTATCGCCACATGCAAGAAGGGGAGTATTCTTCGTGCTCCGCTGCCGCCAGACGGCCCGGGTTGGAAGGAGATTCTGCAGAAGACGTGGGACGAAATCGTCGAGGCGGCCAAGCGGGGGAAGCGGTGGGCAAAGACGGTGAAGAAACTCCTAACCGACAGTAGGTTTGACAAATAATGCTCCAGCACATCGAACACGAGTTTCGATTTCCAGGCCCAGTTACCGATTCAGCCCGACAACTGGTTCTGTCCTATGCGGGGGTACTGGTCGCTGGAGGATACGTCGCGCGCAAGGCGTGGAACGTGCGGGAAAGTGAGCGCGGCACGATCCTCGCTGTAACAGGCGTCGGAGCAGCGCGCGATTGCCTGTCCGCCGCGGCATCAAGTCCGCACGCCGCGGACTACGTCCTTCAGCTGCGAAACGGCTTTGGGGCTGTGGACTGCGTTCGTTACGACCACGCCCCGGGCACCGGGGAAGTGTACTACGCACCCGACCCGCCTTGGGCGGAACTGCAGCTCGTTTGTGATTGCATCCTCGGCATCTCGCCGCTGCGAACGGCAGACGGCCGTTTCGTCGCGCGGTTCAGACCATCACTCGATGTTGACATGAGCGTTGCACTGTGGACCTGGGACGTCGAGTACGACAGTGTGTACCAGTGCTGGTTGGTGGGTGGTTCGTATGAGACTTGGGCTGAACGCGAATTGCGGAACTCAGGCAGTAAGCTCAACGAGACCGGCCGCGTACTCGCGGAAAACCTGTCACGGACTATCGGCTGCCCGGTGTCGTACGCGCCTCACGGGTGGCGTCAATAGCCCCTGTGCGGCGCGTGAGCCGGCCGAATGGAGGTGCCTGGGGCCCTCACGTGCCACTGAAAGGAGACTGACCCAATGCTGCCAGCGCGCGAACCTCTAACATGCTGGCTTTGCAGGGAACAATGGCAAGATCGCCGCGCAGTAACAACGCGCGGCTTGTTTCGGTCTGGCTGCCCGGCCCGTCGGCTACGACGTAGTCGGCGTCCTGGGCCAGAATCGGCAGTTCATTCAATATGATGTCCGGGTTGTCGAGGCGGACCGCTTTGATATCGGGTATCGCCTCTCGTATCCATTCGGAAGACGATTGCTGAGTGTCGCAGTCGGCCAGCGTCACCTTGTGGCCCTGCTCGTGGAGCCACGCGGCCAGGTGTACGGCCAGCGTCGTCTTGCCGACGCCGCCTTTCTGATTGAGTATTGCGATGACCTTCGGCACGCTCCCCCGTCGTGAATACGATTTTACGACTGCCATTCGTCGATACGACGATTCGACGGCCAAGTCAATCGGAATCGTACGTCGCATCGCAGGCCGAGTCCGTCGTCAAGGGACGGTCGTTTAGGCGCAGAATCGTGTAATCGTGTTTACGACGATACGGCTTTCCGCAAGAGCGTCTTTACGACGCGCCGTAAAGGCGATTTCACGGTGAAAGTTGGTCTAAGCACTGCTTAGAGGAGATGTCTGACAGCAAATTTGCGTTGCTGGTAATTGTGTACGTGCTTTCTGTGTCTGGTGGTTTCCGGTCTCTGGTATGGGGTATTTGCAGGGGGATTTCAAGGTCTTTCGTTCCGGTCTGGAACAGTCCGGTACGTGGTTTGGTCTGCCGTATAAGGCCGTCGCCGTCGGGTTCTCAACCGAAAGATGGAACCCGACGCGACCGGCCGGCAGGCGAGGCGCCTGGCCATCCCGGCGCGCCGGGACACCCATCTGCCGGCAAGGCTCCGAGCCGGGGGATTCTCCTTGGATTTCAACGGCAAGGAGCGTGACAGGCGATGCCCCGCTCGGCGCGACCCTTGACACCGGGAATTGGGTGGGGACAATGCGCCATGGTGCCTATGACTCGAAACCGTTCGATATGGGCGACGCGAGCCGCGATACTCCTCGTCGTCGGCGGAGGCAGTCTGCTCTTATTGCGACTCGACCTTGCGCGTCCGCAGATTCTACTCTTTGCCATAGTGACTATAGTGCTTGCAGACCGTCTTTCGACCAGGGGAATGCAGAGTTTCTTCTCCGCGAATCAGGAAGATCGAGCGGCGCAGGTACTTTCCCTGATAATCACGGCCATAGTCGCCGCCTTCGCAGCCTGGTATTTTTGCATTCGGTAAGCTGGCGCGAACGCCGGGGTGCTTCGTCTGGCCAGTCGCACATGACAGCCCCACGTTGTTCCCCGCTACCCTCGGCTTCCCGGCAGCAGGAGACAGCAGATGTCATTCTGGGAATGGCTATTCGGTGGCTCAAAAGATTCTGGGCTCGAAAGGCTCGGTTACCAAAAACTGGACGAGGAGCATGCTCGCGTCGAGGTGAGGTCCCTGCCGTTTGACATGAACGATTTCGTCGAGAGGGGGAGCTGCTGGAAACGGCTCGATGATGAGCGCCAATACTCGCTGAGCTTCATGACGAAAAGGTATCAACTGAGACTGATTGTGATTAGCGATGTTAGGCAACCGCCCCCATCGCCATGCGGCTTCGTCGAGGAACGCAACGGCTGGCTGGTGGAGTTTACCAAACCGCCGACAAAAAAGCTCCGAGCGTCAAAGGTGGTCGGCGACTCGACTTTTGTGTTCTATGTCGATGATTTCTTTGGTCCGCGAAGTGCTCATGTGCAGTTCCTGCTAAACATCATTGACAACATTTCAGAGATTTAATACGGCGCTGTAGCGCGGCCGAACCGCTCAGATGCACTCACGCACTCCGATGCCTTTGACGCTTTTCGATACGGGATTCTCGCACGAGCGGGTCAGGAAATACTGGGCTCGCAAGGGTAATCGACGGAGTCTATGCACGGGGCTTTCTTCCCGGCTTAATAATTCCATATACCTCCCTTAGATTCGTCCAGATCTT